>CAWBDY010000001.1:0-196614 GCA_963787655.1 uncultured Gammaproteobacteria bacterium
TTGCGCTCGTCGCGCGCTTCGTTGGATCGCTCGCGCCGGTTGATCGCTCGCGCCAGACTCCGTCAGGATCCTTGTAGCGAATCCGAAGACGTTCCCCCGCCGGTGTAGCCCGTCTCTTCCGCGTCCCATTTTTTCTCCTTTTTAGCGTTTCGTTCCCTGCTTCCTTTTCTCGCGCCAGTCCTTTCCGTAGTCTTCCCACGAACCTCGCTTGCGTTTTCTCTGCGCCTCGAGCGCGCAGACGTCGGTGCAATACCGCTGATTCGGCTGCGTCGCAAGAAAATACTTCTCCTGGTCGCAGTCCTCTCGCCCGCACACGCCTGGCTCCGTCTTGCGCCCGAGATAGATTAAGGCCTGTTGCAGCCCGTCCCGCGGCGGCGGATCGTCGCTCGTCCGCCGAGCATAAGAATTTCGCCGAGGACGAACATCGGTTCGGCAGTGATGGTTTTCGCGCTGTAGTTGCGTAGCATGTAGATTGCCCACTCCCTCTTCTCCCCGTCGCGCTCCTGCCAAACGTCCCGAAGAAGGCGCTGAACATTGGACAGCTCGGCGAAGTAAAAATCTTTTTCGGCGCCGACGACTGGACGAGGGAAAAATTCCCGGTACGATCGCATGAACCGCTCCCAGCCTTCTCCCGCCTGAGTATTCGCCAGGCCCACAAGGAACTCTCGCAGGCGCCTCGCGGGGAATTTCCGCAATGAAGGAATCACAGATCCGACTGCTATCCGTTTTAGATGTCTAATTTTGGCATCCTCAACTGCAGGCTTGCGTTTCGACATGAGGAGCACATAATGCGCTCGCGCCAAGATTGCTGTCAACTGCAAAGCACGCGCACATGGAGAAAAACAGATAGGAGCAAATGCTTCTCACCCTCAACGAGGTCGCGATCCGGTGGGGACTGTCCTACTGGTCACTCAACAGGCGGGTCAAGGATGGTTCAATTAAAACCGTGCAGGTGGGCCCAAGGCCGATGATTCACCTCGACGAAGTTCTCCGGATTGAATCGGGCGGCGCTGGCGCGCCGAAGTCCGCGAGCCGGGCGAGCCCGAAACGAATCCCCGCCACAAAAAAGAATCCCTCAGACGCGAAACATGGAGCAAAGAGCCGCGCGCCGACCAGTAAGGGGGTGGACAAATTCGCGGGACCAAAAAAAAATCGCGCCGGACTGAGTAGGCCCGGCGCGAGAAGACTTTTCCGAGGTGAATCGAATGCGAATTTATCAGTTTTCCCGATCTCTTTCAACGCGCGCTTTCGCCTCCCAGGGGGCGGCATGACTTCTCGCCGCTTACCGTGGCTCAAATTTTACCCGTCGGACTGGCTAGTTGATGCGATCGCGGGTTGTCTCGCCGCTCAGGGACTTTGGCTGCGACTTCTGTTCGTGATGCACGACGCGATACCTTACGGGCGCCTCGCGGCGGAAGGAAAACCGATTCCCGACGAGGCGCTAAGTCGTCGAGCGGGATGCGAGTCCGTCGAACAGTTTCGCGGACTGCTCGCCGAGCTGTTCGCCGCGGGAGTGCCAGGACGCGGCGCCGACGGGATTGTCTTTTCCCGGCGCATGGTACGCGATCAGCAAGTGCGGCCGGATGGAGAGACAGACAGAGGCGGCGCCCAGTCACGCTAATGTCACGCCCGATGTCACGCCCTTGTCACCGGTAGAATCTAAGAATCTAGAATCCAAGAATCGAGAATCTAGCAATACCCGCGCGCGGAAACCGCGCGCGGAAGTCAAACCCCGCACGCAAACCCCGCGTGCGGCTTCGCCAGAGGCGCAAACAAACATCAAAAACCAAAGCCGCAGGCTCGCGAAAGAGGCGGCCGCCAAGGCAGAGGCGCAAGCAGGATCCGGACCGCAGGACGGACCGCCGCGGATCTGTGCGACGTGCGGCCGGACTGGATCGCAACATCTTCGCGACGAGAGGAAATCACCGCTGGATCACTGTTTCAAATTGCTCGAGCGAAGCCGAGTGAATTAGCTTCGCAAAACGGAGGACACATGGAACGGACACGGCACAGTTTCAAACACGCGTCGCTCGAGGAGCGAATCGCAGCGGTCGCGATCGCGCACGAAATGGGAACGAGCGAGATCGAGGCTTGGCGTCAATACATCGAGCTCGAGGAGCTCCCGCGGTTTTTCCTCGACTTCGCTGATCGCTGCGGCGAAGAGTCGGAAAATTACGTTGACGAGCTCCTGGCGCGCAGAGAACGCGGGCGAAAAACGGCCGCGGCGGACGTCAGCTCGAGGATCCTGCGATCGGAGACGCCGGCGGATGACAACGAAACCGCCGGCGCCGGAAGCAAGCTCGGTGAGGATCCGAGCACGCTCCAAAAATAGCACGGCTCGCAAGTTCGACCGCGAAGCGCCGTGGATCGCGGCGAAGCAGTAGATCAACTCACGGAGTTTGTTGCCGTAGTTTGAGCGACCGATTCCCATGCGCTACGGCGCGGCTTTGAATCGGCCGCTTTTTCGATCGCGATCGCGATTGGACGGGCGGGCGTTGAAAACAAAAGGGTAAGGGGCCAATTTTCTGCGCGATTGTTTTTGCCAGGGACCGCCGCGCCAGGTCACAAACGCACACCCGCGAATTGGATCAAACGCTAATTAAAGCGCGCGTCCGCTGAATAGAAAAGGTGGACTTATCAAGTCAGTAAGAGGAGCAAAAGGCATGAGAAAAACGGCGAAACCGATTCCGCTTCCATTGGATGCAAAAACTCTTGCTCGTTTTTGGGCGAAGATCGATCGCAACGGACCGATTCCCGCGCATCGGCCGGATCTCGGGCCTTGTTTTCTTTGGACGCGATCGCTAACCGTCGGCTACGGCCAACTTAGGATCCATCCGTACGGAAGGTTTTTAGCGCATCGGCTCGCCTACGCAATCGCGCACGGCCGGGATATTCCCGTCGGGCTCGAGCTCGATCACTTGTGCCGCGAGCGTCGTTGCTGCAACGCATCGCACCTCGAGGCCGTTACTACGCGAATAAACGGACTCCGTGGTGTGAGCCAGGCCGCAAAAAACGCGCGGAAAGCATTTTGCGTTCGAGGCCATGCACTTCTTGGGGAAAATCTTCGCGCCTGGCGTGGCCAAAGGCATTGCCGCGCGTGCCAGCTGCAATTGCGGGCCGAGCGGTACCGGAATGATCCAGAGTTTCGGGCACGCGCACTGGAGCGGAGTCGAGAGTGGAAGCGGCGCCGTCGCGCGAAGGAAGGCACACGATGAGGATCACGATCGACTTTCCGCTCGGGACTCTGAGCGATCGAGTCTTGAACATGTTGCTTCGCGGCAGCTCTGAGGGAGGACGTCCGAAAAGCGAGCTCGTGCGCGCAATCGCCGACGAAATGACTCGAGAGCTACTCATGCGGCAGAGCTCGAGCGCCTGGCCGGCGCGAACGGAATTCTCGATCGAGTGCGGAATAGAGCCTGGCGACACGCCGGCGATCGCCGACGCAATTCACAACCTGATTTTGGACATCACGGAGCTCGAGCGCGCCGCCGCGCTCTCGCCGGCGGGCTCTCTCGAGCGCGAGGAGCTCTCCGCGGCCGCGTGTTTCCTATCTTGCGTGGGAAGATCCCTCGCCTACTTGCCAGGCGCGGCAATTGCGTCGTAGGATTGATCCTCGCGTCGCCTGGCGGAGCTGGGCGACCACGAGTTTCAACCGATTCCCCGCGCGGAGCGCCGCGATTCGGGCAAGCGAAAGACGGACCAAGTTGTCCGTAAAATTTTCGCGGCCGGATCGCATTTTTTTTGGCCGCACCAAAAGGGAGAATCGGAAAATGACAGCACTTCAGTTACGACAGAAACGCGCAAAGATCGCCGCGGACGCGGCGTTGCTCATTCCCAAAACAGGATCCATCAGTCCCGAAGACAAAAGAAAATTCGATCTGATGATGTTCGAGTGTGAATCCCTGAAAAGCGAAATAGATGCAGCCGAGCGATCGGGCGCCGGCGGCGAAGACGAACGCTCGCGGCTCGAGCGTCTCGAGCGCGAGCTGCGCGAAACACGAAGGCCGCAGGAAGCGCCGCTCGACGGTTTCGACGAGGCCGTCGACTCCGCGGCCACACGCCGCTATGCGCGGGCCTTCTCTTCCTATCTCCGTAACGGATTGAATCCCACGGAACGCGGCGGCAGAGGAGTATCGGACGAAGACCGCGCCGTCTTGATCAGTCGCCGCGGATCCGAAAGGCGCGACATGGGCGTCGCGACGGGCAGCGACGGCGGGTACTTCGTTCCGACCGGCTTCGTGTACAACGTCGAGAGCGCGATGAAGTGGTACGGAAGCATGTTGCAGTCGTCAACGATCATGGACACCGCGTCCGGACAGCCGCTCCCATGGCCGACGGATAACGACACAACGATCGTCGGCGAACAGATTGACGAGAATAGCCAGGTGACAACGGCGGACATCACGCTCGGCTCGATCACGTTCAACGCCTGGAAATATTCGACCAAGCTCGTCAAGGTCTCGATCGAATTGCTCCAGGACAGCGCGTTTGACTTTGACGCCTACCTCGCGGCGAAATTCGGGATGCGTCTCGGCCGCATTCTCAATACGAAGTTCACGGTTGGCGTCGGGACTACCGAGCCGACCGGGATCATAACCGCCGCGACCCTTGGCACGACGGCGATCGGCGCCGCAACGAACACCGGCGGATCCGACTCCGCAACGAACACCATCGGCTCGACGGATCTTGTCGAGCTCGAGCATTCGGTCGATCCAGCATATCGCGTCGCCGGCGTCGGAGCGGGGTACATGCTCTCCGATACCGCTCTGAAATTGCTCAAAGAGGTGCTCGACAAGTACGGCCGGCCGATTTGGAAACCGGGAATCGCCTCGGGCACTCCGGACAGCCTCGGCGGCTATCCGTATTGGATCAATAACGACCTCGCCGTTCCGGCCGCGTCGGCAAAGTCCATGCTTTTCGGCGCGCTCAGGAAATATCAAATCCGGCGCGTCGCGGAGATGCGGATCTTGCGCCTCACGGAGCGCTTTGCCGACTTCGGCCAGGTAGGCTTTCTTGGATTTGCGCGTTACGACGGCAATTTGCTCGACGCCGGTACGCATCCGGTAAAGTACCTGATCCAGCACAGCTAAAAAAAGTTTCTCCGCGGTTTGGGCCACTCCGCCCCGGTTCCGCGGGGGAAAGTCGTCGAGAGTTCGTCGCGTTCGTAGCGGTACGGTGGAGCGCGCTCGAGTTTCTCGCCGGCCCGTCGTGCGAGGCCTGGTGGGCGCGCCGTTTGCGGAACGGCGCGTCCGCTTGGCCGCAAGGGAGGGAAAATGGATATGCTGGAAGGAAAGATTTTAGAGACGCTCAGTCGCTTTATTTCGATCAACCGCGCGTCGCTTCTCGATGAAGTTCTTTACAAAACTGGAAACTACTCGCTGCAAGCGGAGCGGGATTTCGACGCGGCGCTCGTCCGGCTGCGCGATTCTGGCCGCGCCTATAACCTGAATTTTTTCGGGTATTGGGCCATCCCGGTTAAGCGCCCGGATCCGCGTCCGGAGATTCGCCGCAATGCGCCGGCGTCGAAGGTTCGCGGAGCTCGGCGGTAGGCTGTTCGTTAGTGTTCGTGGTTGTTCGTCGTTCCTATTGACAAGGCGGCAGGATCCGGCGTAGCTTGCTTGGAAGCGAGACGCCCCGTTGCTTTAGACAACGAAGCGTCTCTGGCCACTCCACCTGTTCAGAGGCGGAAATGGTTGGACGCATTCTAAATCATCATGGGTTGGGCGTCTCGCAAATCTCTCTCGCGAGGTGCCCATGATTTTCTCCGCAGTGAAGTCTCCGCAAGGCGAGCGCGATTACGCGCCGTGGTGTGTCTTCGTTGACGGTCACGAAATAATCAACGGGATCGAAAACGAAGCTGAGGCGCAATCCATTTGCGAACTACTTCGCACCGCAAAACCCAAAACTCTCCCGCCACCAAAACCAAAACCGCCGCGATTTCAGCCAAGGGAAATTTCCGGCTGGAAGTTGCTGTCTACCCGCCGGCTGATTCGCGAGCAACCGAAAGAGCGCGGCCAGGCGCTTTTGGAGTTCGCGTTGTGCCTGCCGTTCATCCTGGCCTTGCTCTGTGGCTCGCTGGATTTGCTGCTTTGTCTCACGGCGAACGGCGACGTGCACAGCCTCGCGGATTCGGGCGCGCAGTGCATCACGAGGCCGTCGTGCGGGAATGCCGTGCAGTACGTCCAGGGCGCGGCGGCCGGTTTGTCCCTCAACGCTTCGCAACTGACCGTCACGCAGAACGGGAACGCCGTCACGGTTGCGTATTCCTATCAGCCGGTCAGTTTCGTTTTTCCGCAAGTGAATTTGAGCGCAACGGCGACTGCTGCGCCCTAAGCGAGGTCCTGTACTTCATGGTCAAAACCGAAACGCGCCATGCGACAGGAACGAGCGATCGCGGAGAAAATCTCACGTTAGCGATCGCCACAATCCGCGACGAGCGCCAGTCTTTGACGGGGGCCGGCGCTCTTCGCGGCGGCAAGTGGAGTGAGTGAAGTCACGAGGAGTGATTGACATGCGCTGGTTTTTTTCGCTGGGACACAGACTTCCCGGGGGATTCTACGGACGGATCGGCGGCTTACTTTCGCCGTCGCGTCGGGGCCGGCCCTATCAGGTCGGCGGTCCATGGGGCGGCCGCGAGTATGTTCCACCAGATCCGCGCACGTCGGGGCGGATGATCGTTGCGTTTCTTGTGGTGTTCTTCGCCGTTGAGTGGATCATGATGCACTTACCACGCTAGTTCGTCGCAGTCGTTCGATCGCCGCCCGCGGATCTGGGCGAGCATCGCGACCGCCCACGATTCCCGCTCGCGCACGGCGGCCGCCAGGTACTCTCCGAGTCCGCTCGAAACTCCGCGCAACGGGAAAATTCGGCAAATACGCAAAACGCCTCCCTCGTACCTTTCGTCGATCGTCGGGTGAGCGTTAGGGACGAACGTGTTCCCGACGCGGACCGCTAGCCAGGTGATGGCCCGATGCTTTTCTAAATCGTAGACGCCGGCGCGCGACAGGTGACAGTGCGAGCGATCGCCGCAAGTGAGCCGCTCGAGATCCGCGAGCGACCAGCGCGGCCCTACCAGGCAAAATCTTTTTCGTGACAAAGGTCGCCTCCGGTGAAAAATGCTCGTTTAACTGGGCAGTGCTGCGCAAGCGGCGGCCGCTGGCGCGTTTTCAGAGGGCTCCTGCGGGAGGGGTATGGCGCTATTTTCGCGAGGTGACTGCTTTTGGCGAGCTCTCCAGAGCGCGTCCCGGAGCCGTTTTTTTTCTTTAGCCGCTGGATTTTCCGCGAGATAGCGCCGCTTGCGGTCGCCGTCGAGAGCGTCGCCGTCCGAATCGCCGATTTTTTCAAATGCGAAAATCGCGACGCCGGCGAAACACTTCGCGCACATGGGCTCGTCGCTCACGATGTTGAATGCAGGGACGGCGACGCCTTTGCGTTCCAGATGGTACTCGCAGAGTCCGGCCGCGTACTCGTCCGCTTGCAAGTGTCTCCCGCAGTGATTCGTCGGATCGCCGATATTTTTACGCGAAGCGCGCGAAGCGCACAAGCGGACTCCGGCGAAAGTGTTCGCTGCGAGTGACGCCCTCGTCCCCGTTTTTTCCGCGATCGCTCGATTCTGCGGATTTATCCACAAAAACATCCACAAAACTCGTCCATTCTCGGCGCAATTGCAGGAGATAGCAGGCGACGGCAACGGCTAGCAGAGCGTGCGGAGTTTGCTGGTTACTCCCGAGTACTCTGCACGTTATGCTACATTCTGCTATGTTTTGGTGGTCGAAGCGGGCCACCCTGTCACGGCAGAGGTCGCGGGTTCGAGTCCCGTCGTCCCCGCCATTCATTTCGAGTAGCCTCACTCTATTCACCGTGCCACCATCGAAGCGCCTGAGGAAGGTTTACCTCACGCGTCAATCAGGCTCGCTTCGCTGATTGGACGCCATTTCCCGAAAGATCTTCACGCGCTGCTACTGTCAGCTTAGCTTCCGACTCTGTTGCGTTCAGATTATTTCAGCTTCTAGCGGCTTCGGCATTTTGTCTGTCCGCCCAAAGACGCCAGCTTTCCTTCCAAAGATATAGATTCCAACCTGCGCGGGA
This sequence comes from uncultured Gammaproteobacteria bacterium, assembly GCA_963787655.1. GTDB lineage: Bacteria > Pseudomonadota > Gammaproteobacteria > Steroidobacterales > Steroidobacteraceae > 13-2-20CM-66-19. The sequence goes on from CAWBDY010000001.1 coordinate 8,089, forward strand.
TTAAGAATCCCGTTCCGATTCCTTCACAGTGTCGCGAAACAAGATTGACTTCCTCTCGCAGGTGTTCTACTTTGTCGCGCATAGCATCATCTCCTATGGGACGCAGGCCATTCATCACGAGTACTTATGGGCAGCGGGTATTGTCAGCCCGCATTTTTCTTAACTGTCTTGTAGACCTGGGTAAACTCGCCGCCGGCTTGTAATTTTTTCCCCAGCGCCCGCATTTTTCTTTTCCGTTTCAGAATGCACCGAGAAACTGCGCGTTTCCAGCAAGAGGACGGAATTACGTTCAAATAGGAGCAGGCGATGAAAAGTTTGCGCTTTTTAAGCGTGATCGTCGCAGTTTTTTTCCTTATGAGTCCGGGTTCCCGGGCGCAAAGCAGTGAGGGCCGTATTTTAGGGACCATCCGTGATTCGTCCGGCGCAGTCGTAGTCGGCGCGAAAGTAACGGTGACGAACACCGGCAAGCAGGTATCGCGCGAGCTGGTGACGAATGAAACGGGCGAATACGTCGCGCCAGACCTGGAGCCGGGCTTATACACAGTCTCGGCCCAAGCGTCTGGTTTTAAGAAAGTCGTCAGTAGCCCTGTGCGCGTCGAAGTGACCAATGACATCCGGATTGATTTGGAGCTTCAGCCGGGCACAGTGGCCGAGACTGTGGTCGTCAATGAGGCCGCCGCGACCCTGATTGACACAACCAGCCCGACGCTGGGGGGCTCGTTCGGCAATAAAGAAATTAACGAGTTGCCGCTCCAAGGCCGCGACTGGCAAAACTTGGTCATGCTTCTACCCGGGGTTGATCGCACTCCCGGAGGAGGATTCCACTCGATCATTTCCAACGGCGCTCGGCCGGAAGACAACAATTATCTTGTCGACGGGACGGACGACAACGATCTGTATTACGGAACCTCGGTACTAAACGAAGAAGGCGTCAGCGGCACGCCCGCGAGCCTTCTCCCAATCGACGCGATTCAGGAATTCAGCACGCAAGAGCACCCCACGTCGGAGTACGGTTGGAAGCCGGGGGCAGTGGTACAACTCGGCTTGAAGTCGGGTACCAACCAATTCCACGGGTCGGCGTATTATTTCGCGCGGAACAGCGCGGTGGACGCGCGGAATTATTACGATCCAATCGGCCAGCCTGTCTCACCGCTAATCTTGCATCAGTTTGGAGGATCCGCAGGCGGAGCGATCGTAAGAGACAAGCTCTTCATCTTCGGAGCCTATGAAGGCGTGCGAGACAAGGTTGGTAATCCGCTGCTGGCGAACAGCCCGGACACGGTGCCGCTCGGCGGCGATCTGAACAATAGCATTCCGGACGTCGAAGCCAACTGTCAGGCGCTACCTGGTTGCGTCATCAATCCATTGAGCAAGACGCTTTCGGCGCTTTATCCCGTGAATAATGGTTCAGCCGGTCCGGGCTTGCTTTTTCAGGATCTCGCGAACCTGAACCGCGCAGACAATGCGCTTGTCAAAGTTGACTACCATTTTTCGCAAAATAACACTTTCACTGGACGCTACTTCTTTGCGGACAGCACCCAAACAGAGGAAGACGGTTTATATCTTTTGCCGCAATTCCTTTCCGATGCGAAGACGCGTCCCCAGATCGTGGGCTTCAATTGGACCTACACGCCAACCAGCCAGTGGGTAAGCGAAGCGCGTTTTGGATACAGCCGATTTTCGCAGCAGATAGTTTCGGCGGATCATAACGTCAATCCGACCACCTATGGAATCAATACGGGCGTCACCAATCCATTGAATTTCGGGCTCCCGGAGATTGACGTCGGGAATTTCTACCAGCTTGGCGGAGGAAATGGCTACCCGCTTTTCACCACGCCCACCGAGACTTACCAGTTCACTGAGGGCCTCGGATATTTGAAAGGGCGCCACAATATTCGGATCGGGGGCGAGATACGCCACGGCGCGGTGGACAACGTCCGCAACCGCCACGCAAAAGGGGAGATTTTCTTCCAGAGTCTCCAGGATTTCCTGGAAGCCGGGTCGGTGGACCCAGGCAATGGAACCGCGCTAAATCCGGGCTGTTCCCAAACGCCCTGCGGTCCCGAAAACGGAGAGATCCTATCCGGAGACACACGCCGGCTGATAACGGAGAACGCATACGCTGCATACGTAATGGACGAGTTTCGCTTCAATCCTAAGTTGACGATCACCGCCGGGCTACGCTACGAGGTTTCCGGAGTGATTCACGCGAAGGACAACCTGCTGGCAAATTTCGAGCCCAATATTGGTTTTGCGCAAGTGGGCCAGCAAATTTCAACGCCCTACCACACGCAGCACGATAACTTCGCTCCGCGCCTGGGCATCGCGTGGGATCCCTGGGGGGACGGAAAGACAGTGATTCGTGCGGGTGCCGGGATCATGTACGAAATGGCGCCCATTTCCGATTTCATCGGACAGACGGCTGGCGGTGGAATCGGACTGAACACAATCCCCACGGGAGCCGTGGGAGTCACCCCGGGCGGCGGGTCGATCACTGCAGCGGTGGTGTTTCCAAATGGCGGTGATCCTACCCAATTAAATTGGGTGAATTCTTCTGCGCAAGTGTTCCCGATCCTGTCGCAGCCAATCGCTTGCAGCGCGGACGGCCCATGCAGTATTACGTCCGTCAAAAACCACCTCGACACCCCTTACACGATTTTCTGGAACCTGAACGTGCAGCACGAGATCAAAAATTGGTCCTCGCTGCAAGTGGGATACGTGGGACAACGAGGCGTCAAACTTTTTAGCATGCTCGACATCAACCAACCGAATGGACCGGCGGCAGCGGCTTGTTACGACGGCGGAGGCGACTACTTCGCGTGCGAACAAACCAACCGCCCATTTTTCAATGCTTACCCTTTCCTGGGCGAGACAACGGAATTTGGAAACGCAGAGAACTCGAGCTACGACGGCCTGCAAGTGACTTACAAAACCCACAGCTGGAAGGGTCTGAACGTCGTCGCCGGCTACACGTATGCTCATTCCATCGATGAATCCACGAGCAACCGCCATTTCAACGTCCAGAACAGCTTGGATGTTGCCGCCGAACGCGGTAACAGCGACTACGATATCCGGCACCGTTTCACATTTGCCGTCACCTACGCCATTCCGGGACGTAAGAGTTTTGCCCAGCTCCTGGAAGGCTGGCAACTAAACTCGATTGTCATCCTCCAAAGCGGCATGCCCTATACACTATACGATTACGACGACGACATCAGCTTTACTGGGGAGTTCAACGATCGCTGGAACATCACCGGGAGTCCGAACAATATCCATTGGTCGAAAACGAATTCGATTCCATTCATCGACCCGAGCACGTTTACCACTGACAGCATGGGAAATGTGAACGGCGGCAACCAACAGTGTATAAGCGCTGCAGGCAATCAAGCGGCGGTGAATCAGCTCGCAAACTACGGTTGCTTCGTCTCGGGATCCACCGTGCTGACGCCTCCTGTTGATGGAACGTTCGGCGACGCCGGCCGCAACATCTTCAGGGGGCCGGATTTCACGAACTGGGACTTCTCGATGAGCAAGAGCACAAAATTGGGCGAGCACCTGACGCTTCAACTTCGCGCCGAATTTTTCAACATCTTGAACCATCCCAACTTTACAGGCATCAACAATAATCTGGCGGGGTCCAATCCGGGGCTCGCCGCATTTACTCCCGACCTTGGAGCTTCGAATCCCGTCCTGGGGAGCGGAGGTTCACGTCATATTCAGCTCGGAGCCAAATTCATTTGGTGAACCGACAGAACTCGCCGAACCGTGCGCAACAGGCAATCCCTTCAGGCGTTCGGGGAGCGCAGTCTCTCTTCAATCAAATAGCGCTTGGCCGATTGCTTCCCAGCTCTAAAGACACAGCGCCAGGTGCGCGCAAGTTACGAAGGACGCGGACTGCCGGAGACCCACTGGATTCCGATGTCGGCTGCGGAGCGGAGGCGGTCCGCTAGCTGCGCCGCATGATGCTGTATGTGCCGGAGGTTCACGAGCTGGTGCTCCAGTTTCGACATCTGGTACCACGAGAATCCGCTCTGCGGACTTTCGAGATCGAGTTTGTCGACAGCGCCGTCAACCATCTGGTCGCAGAAGTTCCAATACTCCAGCACCTGCGCTTTGGTGTATGGCTTCGGGATCAGCGGCAATGTACTGTTTGCGTCGGAAGGGCCGGGAATCCCATCCGGATGCTGAACCTCATTCTGTTGATGCTCCCAGGGACGAAACGCAGCTTCATCCTGCACCAGGTACAGGTGCGTGAAAAATAGGGTGTGATAGCCGATCTGCCAGAATGCATTCTTATGGTCGGTGGCCAACCAAACGTTGTCCGGGCAGCGTTGAATCGCTTCCCCGAGCATTGCTAGAGAAGCGTGATACTGGCTCTTCAAGACAGATTTAAAGGTCGCGAGCGTGGGTGCCATGGCAGATGAACTCCAACGAGTTTGTCGAACGACGACAATATACGATAGCGATGTCTGCGGCGTACTTCCAATTGTAGAAAGGGCGTCACGCCAACGATCACGTTGCGCTTTGCCGATTGCTTCCCGATTCTAGAGGCTCAGCACCGGGTGCGCGAAGATTGCGCACATCGCGCATCGGCGGTTGGCCGAAGAAACGGCTGTATTCGCGATTGAACTGCGTCGCGCTTTCGTATCCGACCTCAAAGGCTGCGCTGGCAGCGTCCAGACCGTCCATCAGCATGCGTTCCCGCGCCGCGTGCAAACGAAGTTGCTTTTGATACTGCAGAGGGCTCATGGCCGTGAGCGCGCGGAAGTGGTGATGCAGCGTGGATACGCCCATGCCGGCGGTCTTTGCGAGATCCTCGAGTCGAAGCGGCTTCGCATAGTTTGCGCGGACCCACGCAACCGCCTTTGCCGTCCGGTGACTCTGCTCTCCCTGCGTGGCAATTGCTCGAAGTCGTATTCCTTCCGGCCCGCGCAGGATTCGGTAGATGATTTCGCGTTGAATCAGTCCGCTCAGGAACGGTATGTCCTGCGGCGTGTTGAGCAAATCCACGAGACGACAACAGGCATCGAACAACTCTGCCGTGGTTTCCGCGGTGGCCATGGCGGGATTGTCCGCTATCTCCTCCGGGGCCTGAATCTCGTCGCGGCTGAGCAACTCTCGAATAACCGGCATTTCAAGCTTGAGTACGAAACCGAGGTACGGCAATTTCTCGCTGGCCTCGAACACGTTGCAGATCACCGGCAGATCGAGAGACGTCAGCAGGTATCGCGACTCGTCAAAGATGAAGGTAGTACCAGCGAGCGTGGCTCTCTTGCGCCCTTGCGCGACGACAGCCAGGCTTGGCTCGTAAGTGGCTGAGTTTGGCGCAGTCGGCGCGGTCCGTCGGGTTAGCATCAAGCCGGGAATCGCGGTTATCAGGCGCTCTCCCGATCCAACGAAAAAGGCAATCCTGTGAGCCAGTTCCCTGCGCATCTCTCTTGTGCGATCCGGTGCAGAAGTCTCGTTTTTGCGAAGTTTTTTCATAGTCTTGGTATCCTCTTCAGAATCTGAGCATAGGGCCACTGCGCTGCTCGCATCAATAAATTTCCTTCGTCCAAGAGAATTAGGCAATAAATCGGAAGAATCGGGCTACCGCTCCGTGAGTGTTTGACCGTAATCTCGATATGAGAGCGGAAGCTCGGAGGAAAAAAATAATGCAAAAGCGCAAACTTGGAAAAAGCAATCTGGAAGTCTCGGCACTCGGCTTCGGCTGCATGGGCATGAGTTTTTCTTACGGCCCGCCCAAAGACAAAAAAGAGATGATCAAGCTTCTACACGCGGCGGTCGATCGAGGCATCACATTTTTTGACACCGCGGAAGTTTACGGCCCGTTCCTAAACGAAGAACTCGTCGGTGAAGCGCTGGCTCCCTTTCGCAGCAAAGTAGTTATCGCCACTAAGTTCGGGTGGGATCTAAGCAACCCCAATCAGCGCCCAGGAGCCTTCACTCAGAATAGCCAGCCGGCGCACATTAAGCAGGCCGTCGAAGGCTCGCTCAAGCGGCTACGCGTCGAAACCATCGACCTTTTGTATCAGCACCGCGTTGATCCCAATGTTCCCATCGAAGACGTCGCCGGCACCGTGAAGGAATTGATTCAAGCCGGCAAGGTGAAGCACTTCGGAATGTCCGAGGCTGGTGTAAAAACAATTCGCCGCGCGCACGCGGTCCAGCCGCTCACCGCGCTGCAGAACGAATACTCGTTGTGGTGGAGAAAGCCGGAAGAAGAAGTAATCCCGACTCTCGAAGAACTCGGAATCGGTCTGGTGCCATACAGCCCGCTGGGCAAAGGATTCCTGACGGGCAAGATTGACGCGAACACAAAATTCGAGAGCACCGATTTTCGCAGCACGCTTCCCCGCTTTACGCAGGAAGCGATGCAGGTGAATCAGGCGGTCGTCGATCTGATTGGCAGAATCGCGAAGCAGAAGAACGCGACTCCGGCGCAGATCGCCCTAGCCTGGGTGCTTGCACAAAAACCCTGGATGGTTCCCATTCCCGGCACTACGAAGCTCAATCGCCTGGACGAGAATATTGGAGCGCTGTCGGTCCAACTAACGTCCGAGGATCTGCAGGACATCGACACCGCCGCTTCCAAAATCACGCTCCAAGGCGCTAGGTATCCAGAACGCCTGGAGCAAATGACCGGTCTGTAAGCGGCGCAAGCGAGAAAAGTTCAGTGGGGGACCCAGGTAGGATTGTGCGTAAAGAGCCCGTTCACAAATCCCATCTGGTACACGATGAACAGCCCGAAGCCCAAACTGATCAAACCTGACGCCAATCCCAGGCCGCGATTCAGGCGCGCGAATCGCGTTTCGGAAAATTTAAACGGCACGGCAATCGCCGCGGTGATCAGCATCATTCCCGCGACGGTGCCCACGCCAAAAACCAGCAAATAGAGGATTGCCCAACTCGGCACGCGAATCGTGGTCAGCACCAGCAACGCCACCGCCGCGGAGCCCGCGAGGCCATGCACAATCCCGACGGCGAACGGCCGGACCAGCTGGTAAACGCCCAGCCGTCCGAATGTACGATCCATCCAGCCCACCGGAGTCGCGTCTTCGGCGTGGCCGTGCCGCTCGGGATCGTGGCCGTGCGGATGGCTGTGTACATAATCGCCGTGACCGTGCGGGTGCGCGTGCAGATGAGTGTGTCCGTGTTGCCCGATCTGCATCGGCGTCAGAGTTTCGGTAATCCAGCGCATCATTCCAGAAAGATTGAGACACTCGATGACCTGACGCTCGGCATCGAGGCGGGCAAGGTCACCGCGCTCCTCGGCCCCAACGGTGCCGGCAAGACCACCGCCATCGGCCTGCTGCTCGGACTCGTCGCACCCGACTCGGGCACGGTACAGGTGCTCGGCGGCCCGGCAGGCGCGCTCGCCGCACGGCGCCGCACCGGCGTGATGCTGCAGAGTGCCGCCCTGCCCGACACCCTGAAGGTGGGCGAACTGCTGCAGCTGGTGCGCGGCTACTACCCGCAGCCGCGCCCGCTGGCGGAAATCGCAGCTCTCACCGGCATCGCTGCGCAGTTGTCGCAGCCGTACGCCAGGCTCTCCGGCGGGCAGCAGCGACGCGTGCAGTTTGCGCTCGCCATCTGCGGCAATCCGCAGCTGCTGTTTCTCGATGAGCCCACCACCGGGCTCGACCTCGAGGCGCGCGAGTCGCTGTGGAGGGTCGTGCGCGAACTCACCGCGCGCGGCTGCGCGATCCTGCTCACCACGCACTACCTGGAAGAGGCCGAGGCGCTCGCCCAGCGCGTCATCGTGCTGGTGCGCGGCCGCATCGTCAGCGAGGGCAGCGTGGACGAGATCCGCGCCCACGGCGTGCGTCGCCACATCCGCTGCATCAGCAGCCTGGCGGTGGAGGACATCCGCGGCTGGCCCGGGGTGACGAACGCCATGCGCGCGCAGCAGTGGCTCGAGATCGAGAGCACCCTGGCCGAGCCCGTGGTGCAGCGCCTGCTTGCAGCGGATGTATCCCTGCGCGAGCTCGAAGTGCGCCGCACCGGCCTGGCAGAAGCATTCGTCCGTATCACCCGCGAGGCAGCCTGAAAATGTACATGTCCATGAATTCCGGCGCTCTGGCGCTGACGACCGGCACCGCCCCCATCGCGCGTCTCCGGGGCGCGCGTCTTCCTGCTGGAGGCGCACAGCGAATTCCTGCGGCTGCTGCGCGCACCGTCGTTCTGCGTGCCGACCATCGCCTTCCCGCTGATGTTCTACCTGCTGTTCGGCATCTTTCTGGCTCCGGTGCACGCCCACCCGGACGCCGCCCGCGCAGCGCTCGCCAACTTCCTGGTGATCGGCTCCATGGCGCCCGGCCTGTTCGCGCTCGGCATCACGCTCGCCAGTGACCGCGAGCGCGGCCTGCTCGAGCTCAAGCGTGCGCTGCCCATGCCGCCCGGTATCTACCTGCTCGCCAAGCTCGCCATGGCCATGCTGTTTGCCGCGATCGTGGCGCTGCTGCTCATGGGCCTCGCCGCGACCCTCGGCGGCATCTCGCTGCCGGCGCCGCGCTGGCTGCTGCTGTTCGCCATGGCGGTGATCGGCGTCGTGCCGTTCTGCGCCATCGGCCTCCTGGTCGGCGCACTCGCCAAAGCCACGGCAGCTCCGGCGGTGCTCAATCTCATCTACCTGCCCATGTCGTTCCTGTCCGGGCTGTGGGTGCCGCTCAACTTCCTGCCGCACAGCCTGGCCCGCTTCGCGCCGCTGTGGCCCAGCTGGCATCTGGCGCAGCTCGGCGCCGCCGTGATCGGTGAGCCATCCTCCGGCGCCCCGGCCGCACACGCTCTCGTGCTGCTGGCGGTTGCGGCCGTGTGCTTCACGGCTGCACAGCGCGCACTGCGGCGCAGGCGCTGAAGATTCGCGGGCGGCACCGTTCGGCTAAGCTGCGCAACATGAGCGGGCAAGGACAGGCGCAAGGCGGCGCGGCACGGCCCTGGCGGGGCGAGAACTCCGGCGGCTGGCCGCCGCTCCTGTGGCTCTTTTACCTCGGTTTCCTGTTCGTGCCCTTCACCTGGCGCGAGGCCGGCTGGACCTGGGTGTGGGCAACGCTTGCCAGCCTGCCGGTGTTCCTCGCGCTCTATGTGCACTACCTGCGCAACGACGCGCGCCTCGCCCACGTGCTGGCACTGGCGCTCCTGTCCTATGCGCTCGAGCCGTTCAATCCCTTCGCCAACACCTACCTGGTGTACGCCGGGGCGCTCGCGCCGCTGGCGCTGCCGGGCCTCAAGCGGCCGCTGCTGCTGGTCGCAGCGCTCCTGGCCGTGCAGGCGCTCGAAGTGGAGCTGCTGCACCAGCCGCGCGAGATTCTTGCGATCAGCACGCTGCTGGTCACTGTGATCTGTATCGGCAACGCCTATGCGCGCGATCGCCGCTGCCAGGATGCAGCGCTGCGGCTGTCGCAGGAGGAGGTGCGTCGCCTGGCCGCGATCGCCGAACGCGAACGCATCGGCCGCGACCTGCACGATCTGCTCGGTCATACGCTGTCACTGGTGGCCATCAAAGGGGAGCTGGCCGGCAAGCTCATCGCCCGCGATCCGGCGGCCGCGGCGCGCGAGATCGGCGATGTCACGCAGATTGCGCGGGACGCGCTGGCGCAGGTGCGCACGGCGGTCTCCGGCATGCGCGCCGCGGCGCTCGCCGGTGAGCTGGCCTCGGCGCGCACGCTGCTCGAATCGTGCGGCGTCGAGCTCACCTGCCGCCAGGAGGCCGCCGACCTGCCCGCACCGGTCGAGACGGCGCTCGCCATGATCGTGCGCGAGGCGGCCATGAACATCCAGCGCCACGCGGGCGCGACGCACGCGAGCGTGGAGATCCGGAGCGCAGGCACCGGCGCTGCCGGCGCGGTGGCCCTCAGGGTCAGCGACAACGGCCGCGGCGGCATCGCCGCCCGCGGCAACGGACTTGCGGGGATCGGCGAGCGCGTGCGGGCGCTTGGCGGCACGCTGGAAATCGATTCCCCGCCCGGCGCCGGCACGGTGCTGCGCGCGCAGCTGCCGGTGCAGCCATGATCCGCGTGCTGCTCGCCGAAGATCAGGCCATGGTGCGCGGTGCGCTGGCGGCGTTGCTGCGGCTCGAGCAGGACATCGAGGTACTCGCCAGCTGCGCCGACGGCAGCAGTGCCTGGAGCGAGGCGCAGCGGCTGCGCCCGGACGTGATCGTCAGCGACATCGAGATGCCGGGACTCACCGGGCTCGAGCTGGCGCAGCGCGTGCGCGAGCGCGGCCTGCCGTGCCGCGTGGTCATCGTCACGACCTTCGCCCGTGCCGGCTACCTGCGCCGCGCGCTCGATGCCGGCGTCGCCGGCTACCTGCTCAAGGATGCACCCGCTCAGCAGCTCGCCGATGCCGTGCGCAAGGTGCATGCCGGCGGGCGCGTGGTCGATCCGCAGCTGGCGGTGGAGGCCTGGAGCGACGCCGATCCGCTCAACGAGCGGGAGCGGCAGGTGCTGCGCCTGGCCGGCGAGGGCATGTCCTCGGCCGACATCGCCACCCAGCTGTCGTTGTCGCACGGCACGGTGCGCAACTACCTGTCCGAGGCGATCGGCAAGCTCAACGCCTCCAACCGTATCGAGGCCTACCGCCTGGCGCGCCAGAAGGGCTGGCTGTAAGGGCTTGCAGGTCACGCTCCATGGAGTATCACCGCCCTGACATCTACCGGCCCGGCGGCTAGAACTGCCACGCCAGGCCGCCAAAGAACCCTCGCGGCGGACCGTATTGCGGCGCGAACACTCCGATGCCCGTTCCGCTGCGGATCTGGTACACCTTGTCGGCAACGTTGATGACATCGAACCGCACCGTCAGCGGGCCCGAGCCGGTCAACCGGAACTCGTGACTCACCCCTAGATTGATCTGCACGTAGCTCGGCGTGTGGTCGCCATTGGGGATAGTCGACCCGTCAGGCAGAGTCAGATCGTCCCGCAATCCGGTGCCAAAGAGCATATCGGCGCTGAAGCGTGTGCCCCACCACAGGTATGAGGCCCCTGCAGAGGCCGCGACACGCCCCTCGTGATCCAGGTGAATGTAGTTATTCTGGATATAGGCGAGGTCGTCGGCCCCAAAGTTGAACTGCGAGGACTCGACGTCCTTACCGTGCGCGGCCTGGAACGACAGGTTTGCATACGTGGAAAAATTCTTAACGGCGTAGTTCGCCGAGAACTCCACGCCGCCGATGAGGCCGTAACGGTAATTAAAAGGCGTGAGGATGATCGGCGCGCCGAACTGCCCCTCATCGATCAGGTGCTGGGCCTGCTCGTAGAAGCTGTCGGCGCCCAGCGTCAATGTGTCGCCCAGCAGCTTCTGTTGCACACCGAAGTCGTAGTAATTCGCGCGCTCGGCGATGGGCGGCGTGTCTTGGGTCACTGTACCGGGCGGAATCGCCGAAGTGCCCGCGAATTTCGTAAAGGTCTCGCTGCCAACCAGCTCGAACGGCGGCGGTGTGTAATAACGCGAGTAGCCACCGTGCACGGTCGTGCCCGATCCGAGCTGCCACACGAAGTTCACGCGTGGACTGAGCTGGCTGCCGCTTGAGAAGGCGCTGTAGTGATCGAAACGTACGCCGTAATTCAGGGTGAAGGGCTCAAAAACCTTCCATTCGTCCTGCAGATAGGCACTCTCGATCGCCTGGGACTGTTTGCCATTGTCCGCGATGGTGAGAGGAATATCGCTGGTTTGCATGCCCGCGGCATTGATGGGCAGGACATTGGAAGTGGTCTCGCTGTCGGCGCTGTCGTGCTGAAAGTAGAATCCCGCACGTACAGTATGGGAGTCGGTGATCTTGTATGAACCATCGGTTTGCGATGCGAGGGCCGTGTCGTCCTTGAACGCGTTCTGAGCGATGCCGTTATAGAGCAGATCCCCAATCGAATCCGGTGCGAAGTGCAGGCTGGTATAGCGCGCGGACAAGGAGGTCTGCCAGTTGAGATCTCCCTGCGAGTGCTGCCAGCTGAGAATGGCGTAGTCCGCGAGCTCGTGCTGGTTCTCGTTCAGATTGTCGCTGAGAAAGTCACTCTCACCCAGAACCTGATATCCCAGCCCGGGTTGCAGACCGCGCTGATTCGGAATCTCAAAATGGTCGTTGGAAAGACCCACGATCAACGAGACGCGATTTTGCGGATCGAGAATCTGCTCGAAATAGCCAAATGCGTGTCCCTGCGTAGTGTGATCGTGCAGGGGATCCGAGCTGCCGTCGGGTGATTCGATGCCTAAGTTATTCTGCTTATAGTCGCCCGTCATGTAGTAGCTGAAATTGCCCGCGCTACCGCCGTACTCGGCCGAGGGCTGGATAGTACTGTGGCTTCCACCGTAGACGGACACCTCCCCACCGGGCTGCAGCAAGCCGCCATTGGTGGTGAGGTCGATGACGCCCGCGGTACGCAGACCGTATTCTGCCGGCAGCGCACCCGTGATCAGGCTCAGCGAGGAAATCAGGCGGGGACTCAAGGTCTGACTGAAGACGCTGATGCCCTCGGGCAAAATGACGCCGTTCAGCCGGTATTGCAGGTCGTTGTGGTCAGCGCGCACGTGCAGCTGCCCGAAGGAGTCCTGGACAACGTCCGGCGCCTGCAGCAGCACCTGGTTGAGCTGCACGTTCTCACCGCCGGGCGTCGCCGCAATCGCATCGCTCGTAATCGTGTAGGTCGAGGCGCCGGTCTGTGTTTCGATCTCGGAACGCGCAGCATTCAGGCGCCGCGCAGTAACCACGACGGTAGCCAACGAATCGTTGGAGGTGGCGGTGGAGGCGGCGTCGGCCGCAGCGGCCGAATCCGCGGTCGAGGTGGCAGGGGAACTGACATCGCCGCTCTCAGCCCGGATGGCGGGCGTGAGTAACAGTCCGAACGCCAGGGATACGACTGCGGCAACCACGCTATGCGTGGCGGCCCGATTTCTGGGATTAACCATAGATTACTCCGCAAGAACTGAAGAGACGACGCAGCGCGGATGGCTCGCGCGCTGCGTGGTTCAGAATCGGAAGCTCAGTTCAGACTTGCGGGGGGCCGCGGCTGCGGGGCGTCGGGGTCTCGGCGCCGAGAATCGCGTAGGAAGGATCGAGAGCCGGGATAAGGGCGGCTGGGCAAAGCGCCAAGACGACCGCCGAGGCGGTCGCAGGATTTGCAACCTGTGAGAACGCCTGACAGGTCGGGCACGAGCCGTTGTCGGGCAGCTGGTCACTCTGATCCAGTACCGGGCCATGGGTACTCGTGCCGCGGCTGAGATGGCTCAGCTCATGCAGCACCGCTCCGTGCTGAGCAAGCAGCAACAGCAGCGATAGAACCCACGAAAGAGACCGTCGATGCATTGATGCGACCAATGACACGTTCCAACGAGGCTTGGACCCCGAGGTGCCATACAGCTGACAGATGTTTTGCGACCCTTCCAAAAGGTCGCCTAAACGGCGCGCCCGCTTGTGGCGCGGTCAGATCAGTGCGTTGTTAAGAGGCGGGCCGCGCGGCAGGTGTTCGCCGAGCGGTGAGCGGGTCGCGAAGACGGTGTGCGGCGGCAGTACGAGGGCGCGCACCACCAGCGGCGGTTTGCCGACCACGGTGGCGTGGGCCGGAGAGCCTGCGGTGCCGGAGAAGTGCACACACAGGTCGCAATGCGCATGCTCATGTGCGCGGTCGCCCAGACCGTGCGCCGAATAGACGACGGAGAGGGCGATCAGTGCGCAGGCCGCCAACAGCGCGACCAGGCGATTGCGACGCAAACCGGTGCTCAAACGAGACCATCCAGCTAGGCAGGAGCCGCTGAGGTTAACCCGCGGTTCGGGGTGGAGCAACTTTATGCGGTTATCTGGTTAATAATGTGCGACAGACAGAACGATTTTGTGTCCCCACCCGCGCACCGGGAGGCCCTTGAAGCTCACGAATGACTCGCTCGCCGCCCAGCTGGCGCAACGACTGTTGCCGGCCTACCTGATCTCGGGCGACGAACCGCTGCTCGCCGCGGAGGCCGCCGATGCGGTGCGCGCCGCGGCGCGCACCGCAGCTTTCAGCGAGCGTGAGGTGCATTTCATCGAAAATGCCGGCAACTGGGACGCCGTGCTGGCATCGGCCGCCACGCTGTCGCTGTTCGGCTCGCGCCGTGTACTGGAGTTGCGCCTTGCCAGTGCCCGCGTCGGCGTGGCGGGCAACGCCGCGCTCGTGAAACTCCTCGAAGCGCCCGATCCGGACATCCTGCTGTTGATTCTGGCACCGCGCCTCGACCGCGACGCCAAGGGCGCCGCCTGGGTGCGCGCGCTCGAGTCACACGGCGGCTGGCTCGAGGTCTGGCCGGTCGATCCCGAGCGCCTGCCGGCATGGCTGAAGAGCCGCACGCGCAGGCTCGGGCTCGAGGCGGACCCGCAAGCGCTGGAACTGCTGGCGGCACGCACCGAAGGCAACCTGCTGGCAGCCCACCAGGAGCTCACCAAGCTGACACTGCTGAGCGGAGCCGGCCCGCTGACGCTCGAGACGGTACGCGCCAGTGTCGCCGACAGTGCGCGCTTCGACGTGTTTGAGCTCGGCGAGACGGTGCTCGCCGGCGACACCGCGCGCGCCCTGCGCGTGCTGGCCGGCCTGCGCGCCGAAGGCACCGAGGCAGTACTCGCGCTGTGGGCGCTGGCGAAGGCGCTGCGCGATATCTGGAACGCTCAACAGGGCGGCGCTCGTGCGCCACCGGCCTGGCAGCGGCAGGGCGCGGCGCTGGCGCAGGCACTGCGCCGCGCGCCGCGCCTGGACTTCGCAGCGCTCGCGCGTCGCGCCACGCGCGCCGACCGCATGATCAAGGGGCGCCTCAGCGGCGATGCCTGGGACGAGCTGGCGCTCCTGGCGACGCAGCTGTGCGCTGCGCCGGCGCGCATCACCGCGGTGGCCGCGCCGGTTTTCTAAGAGCAGCACATGCAGCCCATCGGCGTGTTCGGCGGTACGTTCGATCCGATCCACTGCGGCCACCTGCGCACGGCGTTCGAGCTGGGGCAGGAGCTGCAGCTGGCGGAAGTGCGCTTCCTGCCCACCGGCAGCCCGCCGCATCGCGATCACCTCTACGCCAGCGCCGAGCTGCGGCTGCAGATGGTGCAGGCGGCGGTAGTGGGCGAGCCGCGTTTCGTGGTCGATGACCGCGAGGTGCGTCGCAGCGGCGTGTCGTATTCGGTCGATACGCTCTTGGAGCTGCGCCGCGAGAATCCACACACGCCGCTGTGCCTGCTGCTCGGCATGGACGCGTTCTTGGGCCTGCCGAACTGGCACCGCTGGCGCGAGCTCCTCCAGCTTGCGCACATCGTCGTGGCGCATCGGCCCGGCTGGCGCGTGCCCACCACCGGTCCTTTGGGAGAAGTGATGGTCGACCACGGCACGGGAGCGGTGGCGGCGCTGCATGCGGAACCGGCCGGGCGCGTCTATGTCCGTGCCGTGACGCAGCTGGAGATATCTTCCACGGAACTGCGCGCGCTCATCATCGCCGGTCGCGATCCGCGCTATCTCGTTCCCGACCCGGTGAGGCAGATCATCCTCGAGACGAGGTGCTATGCTGCGCGGCAAGATGCCGGCAAATGAACAGCGGACCCCAGGAGAATTAACTTAAGCACATGATCACCCGCAAACGCCCGCGCCCCAAGAAGGAGGAGCGCGCCTCGCCGCTGCAGCAAGCCGTAACGAGTGCGCTCGAAGACATGAAAGCCGTCAACGTTAGGGTGCTGGATGTGCGGGGCCTGACGGACATCGCCGACACCATGGTGATCGCCTCGGGTAACTCGGACCGCCATGTGCGCTCGATCGCCGAACGCGTCGTCGAGCAGGCCAAAGCGGCCGGCGTCCGCCCCCTGGGCACCGAAGGGGCCCGCGACGGCGAGTGGGTGCTCGTCGATCTGCAGGATATTCTGGTACACGTGATGCTGCCACGAATCCGCGAGTTTTATGGCCTGGAAGGCTTGTGGGATGCGGGTCCTGCGGTGACTGCTGCCGCAGCTCCGGCGGCGGCCCGCGCCAGCGCGCGCCGGCGGCGCAGCGCCCGCTGATGCCCGCCGATGCGCGCGCGTGTGATCGCCGTGGGCACGCGCATGCCCGAGTGGGTACGCAGCGCCAGCGCTGATTACCTGCGGCGGCTGAAGAGTACGCTCGCGCTGCAACTGGTCGAGATCGCCCCGGCGCCGCGCAGCGCCGGCGGCAACGCACAGGTTGCGATCGAGGCGGAAGGGCGGCGGCTGCTCGCAGCGCTGACCCCGTCCGAGCACGTCATTGCCCTGGATGAGCGCGGCCGCCAGGTGAGCACGCGGGAGCTGGCGAGCTGGCTGGCGACGCGCCAGAGCCAAGGCGAGGACCTGGCGTTCGTCATCGGTGGGGCCGACGGGCTGGCGCGCGCGGTGCTGGAGCGCAGCAACCTCACGCTCGCACTGTCGCGACTCACGCTGCCACATGCCCTGGCGCGGGTGCTGCTCACCGAGCAGCTCTATCGGGCCCACTGCATCCTGGTCAATCACCCCTATCATCGCGACTGATGCAGCCCACATCCGCCACCGCGCTCATCTGTCTTGCCTCGGCATCGCCGCGCCGCCGCGAACTGCTGGCGCAGATCGGTCTTGCTCACACGATCGCGCGCCCCGACATCGATGAAGCGGTGCTGCCGCAGGAAGCCGCGGCCGACTACGTGGTGCGCATGGCGCGCGGCAAGGCGCACGCCGTGGCGCAGCGCGGCGGCACGTTGCCGGTGCTGGCGGCCGACACCAGCGTCGTGGTGGCCGGTCAGATCCTCGGCAAGCCGCGCGACGCCGCGCACGCTGTGGCGATGCTGGCGCAGCTGTCAGGTCGCACGCACCATGTGTTCACCGCGGTGGCCCTCGCCGCGCACGGGCGCGTGACGCATCGCTTGAGCAGCAGCGAGGTGCGCTTCCGCACCCTCACTGCGGCCGAGTGCCGCGCTTACTGGGACAGCGGCGAGCCGCGCGACAAGGCCGGCGGTTACGCCATCCAGGGACGCGGCGCGGTATTCATCGAGCACCTGAGCGGCAGCTACTCCGGTGTCATGGGCCTGCCGCTGTACGAAACGGCCGAGCTGCTGGCGGCCGCGGGACTGGCCGGCGCCTTGCCCGCCGTGGCGCAGGAGGCGCGACCGGTGAGCATCGAGATCCTGGTGAACGTGGCGCCGCGCGAGACGCGCGCGGCGATTCTCGAGAACGGCGTGGTGCAGGAGCTGCACATCGAACGCACCAGCCGCCGCGGACTCGTGAGCAACCTCTACAAGGGTCGCGTCTCGCGCGTGCTGCCGGGCATGCAGGCGGCGTTCGTCGAGATTGGCCTGGAGCGCACCGCCTTCCTGCACGCCGCCGACATCGTGCGCAGCGCCGGCGATGACACGATGGTGAACGCAGCTCCGGCCACTCTGGCGGCGGTGGAGGACATCCGCCGCCTGGTGAATTCCGGCGACGACATCCTGGTGCAGGTGATCAAGGACCCGATGGGCAGCAAGGGCGCCCGCCTCACCACCTTCATCGCGCTGCCGTCGCGCTATCTGGTGTACATGCCGCGCGGCGAGGCGATCGGGGTGTCCTCGCGCATCGAGGACGAGGCCGAGCGCGCGCGCCTCAAGGCGCTGCTGACGCAGCTGCTCGGCGGCGATGGCGGCGGCTACATCGTGCGCACCGCGGCGCAGGGCGTTTCGGCCGAAGGCCTGCGCGAGGACATGAGCTATCTTGCCAAGCTGTGGGAGCACGTGCGCGCGCGCGTCGCGCAGGTACCCGCCGGCAGCGTCGTGCACGAAGACCTGCCGCTGTCGCTGCGGGTGCTGCGCGATGAACTGGCGCGCGGCGTGACCCGCGTGCTGGTCGATTCGCCGCGCGAGCACGCGCTCATGCAGGAATTCGCGGCCACCTTCATGCCGCACGCCGTGCCGGCGGTGGAGCTGTATGCAGGTCCGCGACCGCTGTTCGATCTGAATGGCGTCGAGGAGGAGATCGCCAAGGCGCTCGATCGCAAGGTGTCGCTGAAATCCGGCGGCCATCTGGTGATCGATCAGACCGAAGCGATGACCACCATCGACGTCAACACCGGCGCCTATGTCGGTCACCGCAACCTCGAAGAGACCATCTTCCGCACCAACCTCGAGGCGGCGGTGAGCATCGCCCGCCAGCTGCGGCTGCGCAATCTCGGCGGCATCATCATCATCGACTTCATCGACATGCGCGACGAGCCGCATCGCCGCGCCGTGCTGGCGGCCCTCGAGCGCGCACTGGCCGGTGACCGCGCCCAGACGCACATCGTCAGCCTCTCGCCGCTCGGCCTGGTGGAGATGACCCGCAAGCGCACGCGCGAGAGCCTGGAACATCTGTTGTGTGAACCGTGTCCAAGCTGCGAGGGGCGCGGCTTCGTGCGTGCTCCGGAAACGGTCTGTAACGAGATTTTTCGCGAGATTGTGCGACAGAGCCGACAGTTTGCCAGTCGTGAGCTGCTGATACTCGCCCATCAGGACGTCGTGGATCGGCTGCTCGACGAGGAGTCCGCCACGCTGGGCGAACTCGAGGCGCAGGTCGGCCGTCCGATCCGTCTGCAGGTCGAGACACTCTACGGCGTTGATCAGTACGACGTCGTACTCGTTTGAGGCATCGGTGTGGGTGATACGCCAGCAGAGTCTGCTGTCGCGCCGGCCGTTCCAGGCGGTGCGCCGCCATCGCCGCTGGCGCATCTGCGGCTGCTGCTGATCGGGCTCGGCGGCGCGCTCGCGCTCATCGTCACGGCCTGGGTCGCCTACGAGATGGCACGCGCACGCGTGCCGCAGCACCGCGCCGCCCTCGAGGAACTCATCCGTCACGAGACCGGACTGGAAATCAGCTTCGGCGAGCTGTACGCGCGCTGGGGCTGGTACGGACCGGAGGCGGTGTTCGAGGGCGTCGAGCTGGGCGAGCCGCACGAGCCGCGCAGCCTGCTGCGCGCCGAACGCCTGATCGTCGGGCTGGACCTGTGGCGCATGGCGCGCAGCGGCCAGCTCGAGGCCGGACGTATCACGCTGGTGTCTGCCGATATCGATGCCAGCGAGCGCGAGCCGCCGCCCGCGGCGGCCGCGCCGGCGCTGCCGGCGCGCCCCGGGATGCTGCGCGATGCCACGCGCATCCTGTCGCGCTGGCGCGGCGGCCAGATCGACATTCGCGGTGGCGCGCTGCACCTGCAGGCGCGCGGCGGCAGCGCCTTCGCCCTCACCATCCGCCATGCGCAGCTGCGCCGCGTGGGTCGTGACTGGGGCGCGGACGCGCTCGTAGTGCTGCCGGAGAGCCTCGGCGCCGAGGCGCGCCTGGTGCTGCAGCTGCACGGTGATCCGGCGCTGCCGGAACTGGCCAGCGGCACGCTCGCGCTCGACGGGCAGCGGCTGGAATTCACCGGCTGGCGCCAGCTCGCCCCGGCCGCACTCAGGCCCTATCTGCCGCAGGCGGGCCGCGGCACCCTCGAGCTGCACGCATCCTTCGCACGCGGACGCATTGACAGCGCCGACGGCGCGGTGCACGCCGCGGCGCTGGAGTGGGGCGCGCTCGCGAGCGCTGGCGAAACGCTGGCGCTGCGGCGCGTGGATGCGCACTGGCGGCTGAGCCGCCGCGGTGCTGCCTGGTACCTGACGGCCGACACGCTCGAACTCGGCAATCCGCCCGCCGCTGCTGCGGCGCTGCAGCTGGTCAGTGCGGTCGATGGCAGCTTTACGCGCGGCCGGCTGCAGCACGCCCCCGTCGCCGCGGTCGTGGCGGTGGCGCGCTGGGCTGCTCCGCAGCTGCCGCTCGCAGCAATCGCCCTCGACGGACAGGTGCAGGAACTGAACTTCGACTGGCGCGCGCACCACGCGCCCGGCGCCCGTCTGGTGACGACGGCGCAGCTTACCGACCTGACCGTGGCCAACGCCGATCACACCGTGATGTTGAGCGGGCTTACCGCGCACCTCTCCGGGGCGGACGACAGTGTGGTGGCGGACCTGCAGGCGCCGGCGGCGCAGCTGCGACTCGTGCGCGGCCAGCCGCGCGGGGTCGATCAGCTCGAATTCGCCACGCGGCTCATGCTGCAGCGGGCGGGGGCGGGCTGGCAGCTGCGCAGCGATGACTTCGAGGTGCGCCGCGGGCTCATGAGCCTTGCGGCCACCGGCAGCATTGCCGCGGCCGGCGCGGGCGAGGCGCCGCGCATCGATGCGCACGTGGCGCTCAAGGACGCCGACATTGCACTCCTGGCGCGCGTGCTCGGCGCGGACACGCTCGCAACCCTCGGCAGCGCCGCACGTCTGACGGCCGGGCGCATCGACACTGCTGATTTCGTCTGGCGCGGCCCGCTGGCTACGCCTGCGCCGTGGAACGATGCGGCCACGCAGTTCGTCGGCGAGCTGGCACTGCGCGATGCGAGCCTTGCGGCCCTTGATCCATGGCCTGCCGCGCACGACATCGATGCGCACATCGCCTGGCGCGGCAGCCGCGGCCACGCCGTCATCGCGCGCGCTGCCAGCGGCAGTTTCCAGCTGAGCGCGGCGAACCTCGCCTGGGACAGCCTCGGCACGCAGCCGCTGCTGCGCTTCAGCGGGCGCCTCGCCGGCGATGCACAGGAGGCGCTCGCCTGGCTGCGCGCACAGCCGCAGCTCGCCGCATGGGCGCCGGCGGTCGGCAACATCGACCTGCGCGGCGAGACCGTGGTCGACGTCGACGTCAGCCAAGCGGCCGCGCGCGGCGCTCGCGTCGCGCCAGCGCCGCGCGTGCGCATCGTGGCGCTCCTGGACGGCGACGAACTGCGCCCGGTGGCCGGCCTGCCGCCGCTCGCGGCGCTGCGCGGGACGCTGGCATTCGCGGACGGGCATCTGCAGCACTCGAGCCTCACCGGACAGTGGCTGGGAGGACCGGTATCCCTCGGGGTCGGTGAGCGTCGTGAACACGGCGCGGCGGCGCTGGCGATTACCGGACGCGGCGTGCTGGATGCGCGCCAGGCGCTGCTGGCAGCCGGCGGCCGGGCGGAGGATGCGCAGCTGGCCGGCAGCACCGAGTGGAGCGCTGCGCTGAGCGTCGGCGCCGGCGCGGACCCCGGTTCCGCGCACTGGCAGCTGCGTGCCGATTCGAACCTCGTCGGGCTCGCCAGTCAGCTGCCGCAGCCGCTGGCGAAGGCCGCCGCGGCGACGCTGCCGCTGCACCTGGAGCTGCAGGGCGGGGGCGCGGGCGGGCAGCTGCAACTGAGCCTGGGTGAGCGGCTGCAGGCGGTGGCAGCCCTCGCGCGCAGTGCCGACAGCTGGCGCATCGAGCGCGGTGCGCTGCGGCTGGCCGCCAGCGCGCCGGCACTACCGGCCGAGCCGGTCCTAGCCCTCGACGGGCGTGTGGCGTCTCTCGATCTGGCGGCCTGCCTGGCGCTGTGGCGTCAGGCGAGCCGCGATGCGGCGCTGCCGCCGCTGCGTGCGCACCTGTACGCCGCGCAGCTGCTCGCCGGGGCGCGCAGTTACCCGGAGGTGAGCGTCGTGGCGCAGGCCAGTGGCGGCGGCGGCGCGCTGCAGCTGCAGTCCTCGCAGCTCGCCGGTCTTGCCCGCTGGCCGGCGCGCATCGACAGCGACCACCCGGCCATGGTGCACCTCGCCAACTTTGACCTCGCGCAGCCGGCCGATGCCGCCCTCGCGGCCGGGCTTGCGGCGGTGCTGGCGCCGCGCGCCGAGCTGACCATCGATGCGCTGACCTGGCAGGGGCGTCAGCTCGGCGGTTTTCGCGCCCTGCTGGCCGCACACGGCGACGAGCTCTATCTGAGTGAGCTTAAGCTGTCGGGCGTCGCGGGCGAGGCCAGGGGCCAGGCGAGCTGTGCCGGCGCGGCCTGCCGCGCGAGCTTCAGCCTCGAGAGCCTTGACGTCGCAGCGACGCTCGCCGCCTTCGGCCTGCGGCGCGAGCTGACCGCGAGCCGCGCCAGTTTCGGCGGCGAGCTGCACTGGTCCGCGCGGGCAGCCGTGCCCCTTGCAACGCTTGGCGGACGGCTCCATATGCAGCTGGAAGAGGGCGCGACGCAGCCGGTCGCAGGCGATGCGCAGGGTGCGCCGTTCGCGTTGCTGTCGGTGCCGGCGCTGCTGGCGGCCGTCGCGCCGGACAACGCCGCGGATGCGCCGGGACTGCACTTTGCGCGGCTGTCCGCGAACTACGAGCTGCACGATGGCGAGGCGAGCACCACCGACCTGCACTTCGATGGCGATGCCGAGATCCTGATGCGCGGCCGCGTCGGACTGGTCACGGGCGACTACGATGAGCAGGCCTGGGTGCTGCATGGCGAGCAGCGGCTGCCCGCTGCGGTGCGCCGCTTCGTGCCGACGCCGCGGGTGGCCGCCGCCTGGCTGTCACTGCGCGAATTGTTTGCCGGCGCGGAGCGCACGCCGGCGGCGCTGCGTTTGCGGGGCACGTGGGACGACCCCATAGTGACGCCGGCGGACGAGAGGTGAGCATGAAGGTTGCGGCGTTACAGATGACTTCCGGGCCGGACGTGGCGGCCAATCTCGAGCAGGCACGCGTGCTGCTCGAGGACGCGGCCGCACGCGGCGCGCGCCTGGCGGCGCTGCCGGAGAACTTCTCCTTCATGGGACTGAAGGATGCCGACAAGCGCGCCGTGGCCGAGCGCGACGGCGCGGGCGCGGCGCAGGATTTTTTGTCCGCCAGCGCGCGCCGCCTGCGGCTGTGGATCGTCGGTGGCACCGTGCCGCTCATCGGCAGCGGTGACGGGCGCGTGGCCGCCGCTTCGCTGGTGTACGACAGCGACGGGCAGCGCGTGGCGCGCTACGACAAGATTCATCTGTTCGATGTCGATATCCCGGGACGGGCCGAGAGCTACCGCGAATCGGCGCACGTCGCCCCCGGAGCCCGGGCCGCCGTCTTGGACACCCCGGTCGGCAGACTGGGGCTGTCGGTGTGCTACGACGTGCGCTTTCCCGAGCTGTACCGCCATTTGAGCGCCGCGGGCGCGCAGATCCTGACGGTGCCCGCGGCGTTCACCAGCCCCACCGGACGGGCGCACTGGGAGACGCTGCTGCGCGCACGGGCGATCGAGAATCTCTGTTATGTTGTGGCGCCGGCGCAGTCCGGCTTCCATCCGAGCGGACGCGAGACTTACGGAGACAGCATGATTGTCGACTACTGGGGCCGGATACTGCAGCGCGTGCCGCGCGGCCGCGGTTGTGCCGTGGCGGAAGTTGACTTGAGCCGTCAGGCGGGCGTGCGCGAGAGCTTCCCGGCGCTGGTGCACCGCGCTTTCAACGCCGGCGCCGGTCAGCAGCCATGAGCGAGCAGACCGTGCACGATCCGCTGAGCATGGCGCGCGACCTGATCCTGCGCCCGAGCGGCCTGGACGATACGCGTCTCGACAACATCTTCGGCGAGGTGCTGGCGCACTCGGTGGATTTTGCCGACCTGTACTTCCAGCTCGCGCACCAGGAGTCCTGGTCGCTCGAGGACGGCATCGTCAAGGATGGCAGCGCCAGCATCGAGCAGGGCGTGGGCGTGCGTGCCCTGGCCGGCGAGAAGACCGGCTTCGCCTATTCCGACGAGATCGTGCTGCCGGCGCTCACCGAGGCGTCGCGTGCGGCCCGCGCCATTGCCCAATCCGGCAGCGAGCGTCGCGTCAGCGCCTGGCGCGCCCAGGCCGGCCACCAGCTGTATCTGCCGGCAGACCCCGCCGCCGACCTCAGCACACCGGACAAGGTCGCGTGGCTGGAGCGGGTGGACCGCGAGGCGCGGCGCGCCGATCCGCGCGTGGTGCACGTCAACGCGAGCCTGGTGGCGGTGCACGAGGTGATACTGATCGCCACCAGCGACGGGCAGCTGGCCGCGGACGTGCGTCCGCTGGTGCGCTTCAACGTCACGGTGCTGGTGGAGCAGAACGGGCGGCGCGAACAGGGCTACGCCGGCGCCGGCGGGCGCTATTCGCTCGCCGAGCTCGTCGCCGGCGAGCGGCCGCTGGCGCTCGCGCGTGAGGCGGTGCGCCAGGCACTGGTGAATCTCGAGGCGGTACCGGCGCCGGCCGGCACCATGACGGTGGTACTCGGCCCGGGCTGGCCCGGCATCCTGCTGCACGAAGCCATCGGCCACGGGCTGGAAGGTGACTTCAACCGCAAGGGCACGTCGGCCTTCGCCAATCGCATCGGCGAGCAGGTGGCGGCGCCGGAATGCACGGTAGTGGATGACGGCACGCTGTCGCGGCGGCGCGGCTCGCTCAACATCGACGACGAGGGCACGCCGACCCAGTGCACCATGCTCATCGAAAACGGCGTGCTGCGCGGCTACATGCAGGACCGGCTGAATGCACGCCTCATGGGCGTGGCGGCGACCGGCAATGGCCGGCGCGAGTCGTTCGCGCACATGACGCTGCCGCGCATGACCAACACCTACATGCGGCCCGGCCCGCATGCACCGGAAGAAATCATCCGCTCGGTGGAGCGCGGTATCTATGCGGTCAACTTCGGCGGCGGCCAGGTCGACATAACCTCGGGCAAATTCGTGTTCTCGGCGAGCGAGGCGTACGCGATCGAGAACGGCCGCCTGGGCGCGCCGCTCAAGGGCGCGACGCTCATCGGCAACGGCCCGGACGTACTGACGCGCGTTTCCATGGTCGGCAACGACCTGAAGCTGGACGATGGCGTCGGCACCTGCGGCAAGGACGGTCAGAGCGTTCCCGTCGGCGTCGGTCAGCCGACGCTGCGCATCGATGCGCTGACGGTCGGCGGCACGGCCTGAAGCGCGGCCGCACGGCGCGCCGTGCACGACCTGAGGCGTTGTAACGGTCGCCGGTTCCGCCTCATCAGCACAGCACGATAACGTCGTTCCGCGGGCACACCGCCCTTCAGGTCCCCTGTGCCGTGCATAGGAACAGCTGTGCCGGCGGGAAGTTGCGTCGCTCGAAACTGCGCCGCACATCGCCGAAGGTCCGCTGCAGCGTGGGCAGAGCACGGGCAGTGAACTGGTAGACGAGAAATGCTCCGCCCAGCTCGAGCGCCGCGCGGCTCTTCACCGCGATGTCGGTGCGCACCGGATCGGGCATGCTGCCGAGTGGAATGCCGGAAATGATGTAGCGCGGCGCCGGCAGTGCCAGCCGGATCAGAAACGGCTGCACCTCCGCCGCGGAACCGTGCACCACATGCAGCCGCGGATCCGGTAGAGCCCTTTGCAGGAAGGCCACGAAGTCCCGATTCGTCTCGATGGCCACGAGCTGCGCATCACTGCGCATACGACGCAGGATCTCCCCGGTGAACGTGCCGATACCCGGACCGTATTCCACGATCACACGGGTACGGCCCCAGTCGATCGGTTCCAGCACCTGCTCCACGAGGAAGCGCGAGCTCGGGATGATCGAGCCGAGCATGTTGGGATGACGCAGAAAGTTGCTCGCAAATAGCAGCCTTTCGCCGAGCGGCTTGAGCGCCGAGAGTGGCGAGACTGACGATCGGGCATTTTCCGGCATGACGAACCTCTCGGTCAGGATGGCAGCGTGCGTGCATCGGTCATGGTGGTGCTCCGGTCCACACGACGCTGGTCTTCCACAGCGACTCCTGCAGCTCGATATCGCTTGCGAGGGCGGAGGCGGCACGAGGAAGCTGGTACTCATCGAAATAGCGACCAGTAACTCCGGCGACACTGTGATCGAGCGCGAGGTGGATGGTGGTGCCCGCGCCGCGCTCGGGATCGAACACCACCCGAGTGAACAGCGGCTTGATGACACGCAGCCACCGCGGCAGCAGATTCGTGGCCACGACGCCTGGATGCAGGCAGTTAACGCTGATGCCGGTGCCGGCCATGCGGCGCGCGAGCGCGAACGTATGCATCACGTTGGCGAGCTTCGAGCGGGCATAGGCGGCGGTGGCTCCGTAGCGGGCGCGCGGGTCTGTGACCGCGGCAAGATCCAGGCGGCCGCGGTAGTGGATCCGGGAAGCGACCATGACGATGCGCGCCGCCTTGTCCAGGTGATCCGCCAGCAAGGCAGTGAGCAGGAACGGACCCAGGTGGTTGGTCGCGAACGTGAGTTCGAAGCCGTCGACCGAGGTGCGATGTCGAGTGCTCACCATGCCGGCGTTGTTGACCAGGAGCCCGAGTGGCGGATAGTCGCGCCGGACAGCCGCCGCCGCTTCGCGGACGGAGGCGAGCGAGGCGAGATCGCAGCGCACCAGCTCGACCCTGGCGCCAGGCGCGTGCCGCATGATGTCAGAACGCACCGTACTGGCGGCCGTCAGGTCGCGGCACAGCATGACGACGGTTTTCCCGGCGCGCGCGAGCTCGCGGCTGGTCACGCATCCGATACCGTGGGTGGTGCCGGTGATGACTGCGAGCTCGCTCACGCTGTCCTGCCGGCAATGCTCAGTAGCGGCTGGCCCATGCGAATCGCGCTTCCCCGGCTCAGCCCGGAAGCAAGCACCATGCCCGGTGGTGCGAAGGCGATCATGGTGGAGCCGTGCTGGAACCAGCCCATCTCCTCGCCTTTGCGCAGCGCGGCATCACAGGGAATGGTGTTAGGTCCGCGGTACTTCAGGTGCAGCAGCACGTCGGCGCAGTGCAGCCGGATGCTCGCCACCAGGATGGCCGCGACCGGCACCAGCGTGATGAGGTGGTTCGATGCGCTCAGACGGCAGCGAATGATGGCACGTTCGTTCTTGCAGAAAAGATTCTCGATACGTCGCAGCGCGATCGGATTGACGTTCCAGGTGTCTCCGGAGACGTAGGTCACCCGCTCGACGCGGCAGTCATAGGGTGCATGGAAGCGGTGATACATGCCCGAGGTGAGACGCAGCGTCACGAAGGAGCCATGGAGATAGGTATTCAGGAGTTCCTCATCGCCCAGAAGATCCATGAGCGTGTAGGGGAATCCCTTGGCCTGAAACGCCGACCCTTCCTGCACGGGCCCCATCTCGCCCACGATGCCGTCGCACGGACTTACGACGATGTCCGGATCAGGATCGATGCGGCGTGCCCCCTCTTTCAGCTGCCGGGTAAAGAACTCCTGGAGACTGCGAAAGCGGGCTTCGCGGGCATCGCTCATATCGAGCTCCGTGAAGAGCCCCCAGATCGCAATACAAATACGGCAAAGCCAGGGCTGTTCCAGGCGGCTCAGCCACCCCACGAACAAGGTGAGCCAGCGGCGGGGCAGGCGGTTCGTCAAAAGGAAATTCAGTTGCTCCTGCTGGGTGATCCGGGAGATAGCCGAGCGGACTGTCATCGGGTTGTCACGAAACAGAAATAGTTTGCCGCTGGGGCGATCGGCCCCCGCGTTCGCGGCCTGTGGGCCTGAAGATCATGCTGTTGTGGTACATCGGCGCCGCCTTGGTCACGCTGCTCGCACTGCGGAGCCTGCGGCTGCGTCTGCAGCTCTCGCGCGCCAAGCACCCCTCGCTCAGCGGACACGCGCGTATTGCGCGGCGCTTGGCGCGGCTGGTTCGCTACTACGAGTACGACGAGACGCGGTTCTTCAACGCGGACGATGCGCCCGCGGAGGTGGTCGCTGTGCGGCGCGCGGGATTCACGCAGCTCGCGCAGCTCTACGCGCAGCGCTTCGCCAAGGGTATCGCCCTGAGCCGCGAGGTGGCGCGCTCGGTCTCGGACCTGCAGTTCACGCTGCGCTATCGGGTGCCCTTTCAGTTCGGCCGCATGGTCCAACAGTACCTGCCGAGTGGCACATTCCTTGAGTCCTCGTCCGGGGTCACCGTGGCCGATGTCGACGGCAACCACCTCTTCGACGTGAGCGGCTCCTACGGCGTGAACCTCTTCGGCTACGACTTCTACAAGGAATGCATTGAACGCGGTGCCAAAAAGGTGCGCGCGCTCGGACCGGTGCTCGGCGCCTACCATCCGCTGCTGGCCGACAATGTGCGCCGGCTGCGGGAAATCTCGGGCCTGGACGAGGTGTCCTTCCACATGTCCGGCACCGAGGCCGTAATGCAGGCCGTGCGCCTCGCTCGCTATCACACGCGCCGCCGCTACCTGGTGCGCTTCTGCGGTGCGTACCATGGCTGGTGGGGCGAGGTGCAGCCCGGCGTGGGCAACCCGCTGCCCGCCGATGCCACCTACACGCTGAAGGACATGGATGCGGCATCGTTGCGGGTGCTGCGCACGCGCCGCGATATCGCCTGCGTGCTGGTGAACCCGGTGCAGGCGATGCACCCCAACGCGAGCGCGCCGGCCGATGCGGGCCTCATCGATAGCGCACGGAGCGCCAGTTTCGACCGCGCGGCCTACACCGAGTGGCTCAAGCAGCTGCGTGCGGTGTGTAGCGAGCGGCGCATCGTTC
This sequence comes from uncultured Gammaproteobacteria bacterium, assembly GCA_963787655.1. Taxonomy (GTDB): domain Bacteria; phylum Pseudomonadota; class Gammaproteobacteria; order Steroidobacterales; family Steroidobacteraceae; genus 13-2-20CM-66-19. The sequence goes on from CAWBDY010000001.1 coordinate 36,294, forward strand.
TCATTTTCGATGAAGTGTTTGTCGGCTTTCGTCTCGCTTGCGGGGGCGCGCAGGAGTACTTCGGCGTGCGCGCCGATCTGGTGACCTACGGCAAGAGTCTCGGCGGGGGACTGCCGGTGGGCGTCGTCTGCGGACGGCGCGATCTGATGAAACGCTTCGACGAAGAGTACCCGGCCGACGTGTGCCTGGCGCGCGGCACGTTCAACGCGCACCCGTACGTGATGGGCGCAATGCACGAGTTCCTGACGCGTCTGGAGAGCGCGCCGATCCGTGCTCTGTACCGCGACCTCGATGCGGTCTGGGAGCGCCGTGCAGCCGAACTCAACGCGCGGCTGCAGGCGGCGGAACTCCCGCTTCAAGTGGCGAATCTCTCGTCCATCTGGACCTTCAACTACCTCAAGGTGTCGCGCTACAACTGGATGTTCCAGTATTATCTGCGTGCGCAGGGCCTGTCCCTGAGCTGGATCGGCACGGCCCGGCTCATCTTCAGCCTCAACTACAACGACGCGGACTTCGCAGCGGTCGCCGAGCGGGTGGTGGCGGCAGCCGAGGCGATGCGGCGTGACGGCTGGTGGTGGCAGGATCCGGCGCTCACCAACAGGGCGATCCGTCGACGCGTCCTGCGTGAGCTGCTTCAGGCCTGGTGGGCCACGTCCTCCATCGGATCGACCAGTTCCCCGCGCAGTAAGTGCAGCGGCGCCCGGCAATAGAGTTTGACGTCGTGGAATGGGTCAGTGAGGATCTTCGTGAACCACGCGGCGCCCGTTAACACACTCTGCTGCAGGCACAGCTGCACCGTGCGGAACAGCAGGGCCCCCAGGCCGAGGGCGAGCCAGACCTGACAGACGTGGCGCACGAAGTCGCCGTGCGTCGGGCGAAAGATGCCGAACAGCGTCGGATGGAGCCACAGGATCAGGGGTGTCGCACCCCAGATCGACAGCAGAACTACCTTGCGCCTGAGGTTGTAGCCGACCTTGATGTCTTCCTTGTGCGCGTGCGTGACCTGGTTCACCTGGTCATAGTCCTTGGACTCAAAGACAAAATGGCCGAGCTGCCGGGTCACCATTGCCACCAGCCAGCCAATGAGTGCGGCGGCGACGGGACTCGTGAAAATGAAGACGTAGGCTGTGAGAAAGCTGAGCGCACTCACAAGGTGCAGGGTTTGATTGATGCGGCTGTGGTGGTAGTAACGATGGTCATCCCAGCGTTGCTTCCTGAGTTCGGCAAGAAAGGCGTGCATTCGCTCCTCCACTCGATGCGACAGCGGTTGCGCTGGCATGATCGAATTATAGGAACAATGTTAAGAACACATGACAAGCGGCTGTGTGGACAGTTGTTTTTTTGTGCCGCTAGCGGCGGTAACTTTCACGCCACTGTCACGATCCTGGTCGAGCATGTCCGCGCGCATGAGAATCATGATCGTGACAGACGCCTGGGTTCCGCAGACCAACGGCGTCGTCAACACCCTGGCGCAGACTGCCGCGTGGCTCGACAGATTCGGCCATGAGGTGATGATTGCCGCGCCGCGCGATTTCCGCACCGTACCGTGCCCGAGCTACCCCGAGATCCGCGTGGCCGTGATGCCGATGGCAGCTCTGGCGCGCAAGTTGGAACTGTTCCAGCCACAGGCAGTACATATTGCTACGGAGGGCCCGCTCGGACTTGCCGCGCGGCGCTATTGCCTCAGGCGCGGATGGCGCTTCACGACTTCCTATCACACGCAGTTTCCGCAGTACCTCAAGTCGCGCTGGCCCATACCGCTGTGGGTTTCGTATGCGGCTTTGCGCCGCTTTCACGCGGCCGCGCAGCACTGCATGGTGAGCACGCAGTCGGTTGAGAGGGAGCTGCGTCAGCGCGGATTCAGCAATGTCGTGCGCTGGCGGCGCGGTGTGGACACGGAATTGTTCCGGCCGCGCAGCAAGGAGTTCCTGCAATTGCCGCGTCCTATCGCCGCGTACGTGGGGCGGCTCGCGGTTGAAAAGAATGTGGACGCGTTCCTGCAGATGCCGTGGCGCGGCTCGAAGATCGTGATCGGGGATGGGCCAGAGCGGGGGCGCCTCGAGGCGCGGTACAGTGACGCCGTGTACGCGGGCTTTCGCTACGGCGAGGATCTCGCCGCGCACCTCGCCGCGGCCGACGTGCTGGTTTTCCCGAGTCTCACCGATACCTTCGGCCTGGTGAATCTCGAGGCGATGGCCTGCGGCGTGCCGGTGGCGGCCTACCCGATCACGGGCCCGATCGATGTCGTCGAGGATGGCGTGACCGGAGCGCTCGATACGGATCTCGCCGCGGCGGCGCAGCGCGCCCTGCGCATCGACCCGAGCGCATGCCGCGCCCGCACGCTGCAGTCGAGCTGGACCGCGTGCACGCGCGAGTTTGAGTCCAACCTGATCACCTGCCGTCCGGGGCCGCTGCCGCGGAGCGCCGCGGAGCGTCCGGCGATCGAGCGCGTCGCCTGAATGATCGGCTGACTGCCCCACTGCGATCAGCAGCTGCGAAGCTCCAAACGGCAGCGCGCATCCTCCAAGCGACGCATGACAGTTGACCTTGGAAAAGCCGAGGGCGTGAGGTCGCAGGCCATCGCTCGGTGGCATACGTTGCTGCGCGCGATCGCTGTGCTGAACGTCGGTCTTTGGTCGCTTGCGGCCGTCGCGGTCACACGCGAACACGCTCTGCCTCACGCCAAGCCGGACGCTGGCAGCTATGTGCAGCTGCTGCTGTCCGCCGTGTACGTGGCCGGGTGCGCATTCCGTTCCGTCCTGCCTGTGATCGACATCCCGCGCCTCGTTCTCATCGACTCCCGACTGTCCAGCGTGCTCGTCGGTCGGTCGGTCGCGACCGTGGCCGAAGTGTGCTTTGCCGCCCAATGGGCGCTCATACTGCACCGTGCCGCGATTTCGGCGGGTAGCGCATTCGTGCAGCAGGTGTCATTCGCGCTGGTACCGCTCATCGTGCTTGCCGAAGCATGCTCGTGGTACGCCGTGCTGACCACCGAGCAGCGCGCGCACGCGGTGGAGAATTCATTGTGGGGATTATCGGCAGCGCTGGCGGTCGCCGGCATGTTGCTGATCGGGCCCCGGCAACTTGCGGTGCTGTATGTCCCGGTGATCGCCGGGGGTGCCGCCTATGTCGCGTTCATATTTTTCTACGATGTCCCCATGTACTGGTCGCGATGGCTTGTCGACCAGGCAAACGGACGCAGATACCTGGGCGTCGCGGATGGCTGGGTGAACGTCTGCGAGTGCGGGACGGTGTCGTACCGCTGGGAGGACTGGAGGAACGAGATCCCGTGGATGTCGCTCTATTTCTCCTTCGGAGTGTGGAGCAGCATCTGGCTTGTCTACGCATCATTAGCCGTGGGGTGTTGCGGCTGAGGACCTGCGATCGGCGAAGTGGCCGCTGCGGCCTCCCATCCCGCCTCCGGACTGCTCCGCTTCAGAAGATGCGTCGCGCAATCCCGGCAGGGACAAGAACCGCTGCAACCGCTGGGCGTGCCAGAGCGTGACGGTGCCGATCGGAACCCAGGGCGTGGCCTCGTGCCACAACCATGGCTTTTTTGTAAATCTCATCGTTGGCTAAGAAATTAACGCCGACCAACGGTGCACGAATCTCATTCACGTCTGCGCGTCGCGACATAATGACAGCGGCGCATGAAGCTGTGATCCTGCACACGCCCCGCAAGAGCGCGAGCTTTTAACGTGCCGGCGTGATGCGATAACACGGGAAAGGATGACCACATGATGATGACCGAAGAAGCGACCACCGAGGTCCCCCAGCTGAAGCTGCCGGCCGACCTGGTGGCGGAAGTGAGCCGCCACATCAAGGCGGGCAAGACGGATTTCCGTGTTGACGCGTTGAAGCCGTCCCTGATGGAGCGTTTGTCGCGTTTGTTTGGTAAGCACTGAGGGCCTGCGGGCATAACATCCCGCCGCGACGCCCCGGAGCGACGCTTTTCCAACCAACAGCAGCCGCGACGCGCTAGGATGGCGTCATGGCGCGACACTCCCCACACTTCTCCCGACCCGTCTACGAAGGGTTGCCGTGGGTTTACATAATGTTTGGTCTGGTGGCGCTGGTCGGCAGTTATCTCCTGGCCGCACACGGTGTCGTGAGCCTGCTCGTCGGGATGCTCGGGCTGGTGTGCGTCATCGGCGGGATCGTGCTGCTGTTACGCCGCCGCGAGTATCGGGCGCTGCGCGCGCGCTACGCCGATCCTGACGCATTCGGCAGCGACAAGCTGCTGTAGATCAATCAGCCGGGCGGCGAGGCCTCGGCGTCCTCATCCAGCTCTTCGTCGCTTAAGTTTGCAGCGGCGCCGCTGCGCACCGGCAGCGGCCCGTCCATCGACTTGTGCAGCCCCGGCACCGTCTCGGTGAAGGTGCCGCGTACCCGCGCCGCGCGCTCATCCACGTAGATCAGTTCGTGCTTGCCGACCAGCACGACGTCGCCGTCGTTCAGGTAGTGACGGCGCACGCGGTTTGATTTCACGTAGATGCCGTTGGTGCTGTTGAGGTCCTCGATCACGCACGAGTGCGCGGTGGTGATCACCTGACAGTGATGACGGCTGATGAAGCGGCTGTCGATCTGCACGTCGTTGTCGGGCGTGCGCCCGACGATCAGCCGCCCGAGCCGCAGCGGCACCTCCTGCACGGTGCGGCCCTCGGAGGCCACCAGCAGGTGCCCGAGAGAACCCGCCACGCTGCGCGGCGGCGTGGGCGCTGTAGGTGCGCCGCCGGATTCGGCGGCCTGCTGATGCGTGCGGGTGGCGTATTCCTGCCACTGCAGCTCAGCCACGGCGCTGGCGATGTCGGCGCGCGTCACGATGCCGCGGTCGGCCGTGAAGGCGGCCATCATGGCGGTGTCGCACAGCGTGTTGATCAGACGCGGCACTCCGCCGGTGTAGCGGAAGATGTCGGCAAAGGTGTCGGGCGCGAACAGCTCGCGGTCGCCGGCACCGGCCACTTCCAGACGGTGCTGGATGTAGCCCTCGGTTTCCTGGTCGGTGAGGGTCTGCAGGTGAAAGCGCAGCCGTACCCGCTGCGTCAGCTGCTGCAGTTCCGGGGCATCGAGCTTGTGGTTGAGCTCTGGCTGCCCGGCGAGAATGATGCGCAGCACCTTCTCCTTGGTGGTCTCGACGCCGGAGAGCATGCGTATTTCTTCGAGCACGCGCATCGTCAGGTTCTGCGCCTCGTCGACGATCAACAGCACCTTGCGTCCGGCCGCGTACTGTTCGATGAGGAAGTTGTTGAGGGTGCTGATCAGCTCGGCCTTGCGCATCTTGAAGGGCGAAAAGCCGAACTGCACCAGTACCGCCTGCAGGAAATCGATCGCCGAAACCTGTGTCTGGTTGATCTGTGCCACCACGACGTCTGCCGGCACTTCCTTGAGGAAGGACTCGATCAGGGTGGTCTTGCCCGCGCCGATTTCCCCGGTAATCACGACGAATCCGTCCGTGAACCAGATGGTCGACTCCATGTACGCCTTGGCACGGGCGTGTTGCTTGGAGAGGTACAGGAATTGCGGGTCCGGGCTGAGCCGGAACGGCAATTCTTTTAGTTTGAAGGGTTCCAGGTACATAGGTCTGAGGCTCGCAGGCGATGTTACGGGATGCGAACCTTGACGGCCAAATCCTTCAGTAAACGCTGTGCGCCGGCGTTGCGGGCGGCGGCGCTGGCCTCCACCAGCGTGCAGTGCCCCACCTTGCGGCCCGGGCGTGGCGCCTTGCCGTAGTCGTGGAGGTGCACCCCGGCATGCGCCAGCAGGGCCTTACGGGGCGGCAGCCGGCCGATGAGGTTGATCATGGCGCTGTGGCCGCAGGCGCGCGTCTGCCCGAGCGGCAGGTCGAGGATGGCGCGCAGATGGTTCTCGAACTGACTGGTAACGGCCCCCTCGATGGTCCAGTGCCCCGAATTATGTACGCGCGGAGCCATCTCGTTGGCGATGAGGTGGCCGCGGCGCACAAAGAACTCGATGGTCAGGATGCCGGTGTAGCGGAAGTGTTGCAGCATGCGCGTCAGGTAGAGCGCGGCGCGGCGTTGCCAGGCGGGCCGTCCGTAGGGGGCGCAGGTCAGCCGCAGGATGCCTGCGCCGTGAACGTTGCCGCACAGCGGGTAGATCGCGACTTCGCCACTGACGCTGCGCGCCCCGATGATCGACACCTCGCAATCGAACGGCACCCACTCTTCGTAGAGCAGCGGCGCCGCACCCAGCGCCCGCCACGCGCTGTCCGCATCGGCTGGCGAACGGATGACGGCCTGGCCCTTGCCGTCATACCCCAGGCGGCGCGTCTTCAACACTCCGGGCATGCCGACCTGCGCCAGCGCCCGTGCCAGTGCCGCGCGCGAACCGACCGCCTGCCAGCGCGTGGTGGGAATCGACAGCCGCTCGAACAGGCGCTTCTCGGCAACACGATCCTGACCGCTGGCCAGAGCTGCGAGCGGCGGGCAGATGCGCGCGCCGCGGCCGCGCACCGCGGCACGCAGCGCCGCGACCGAGACGTTCTCCCAATCGAAGGTGAGCACCTCGCAGCGCTGCGCCAGGCGGCGCAGCAGCCGCTGGTCGGTGAACGCTCCCTGCATGAGTGGCGCCACGCGCCCGGCCGGCGCGTCGCGCGCCGGGTCGAGACACAGAAAGTCGAGGCCGAGCGGATAGCCCGCCAAAGCGAGCATGCGGCCGAGCTGGCCGGCCCCCACGATGCCTACGGTCATGAGCGCGACGGTAGGCGGGGGTCGGGATTGCCGAGCACGCCGGCGGTTTGCCGCTCGCGAAAGCCCTCGAGCGCCTTGGCAATGGCGGGGTGCTTGTTGGCGAGGATGGCCGCCGCGCACAGCGCAGCGTTGCTGGCGCCCGCCGCGCCGATGGCAAAGGTCGCCACCGGCACACCCGCGGGCATCTGCACGATCGACAGAAGCGAGTCGAGCCCGCCGAGGGACTTCGACTGCACCGGCACGCCGAGCACCGGCAGGATGGTCTTGGCCGCCGCCATGCCGGGCAGGTGGGCAGCCCCGCCGGCGCCGGCAACCAACACCTCCAGGCCGCGGGCACGCGCACCGCTGGCGTACTCGAACAACAGGTCGGGTGTGCGGTGCGCCGATACCACGCGCACCTCGTAGGGTATCGCGAGCTTGTCCAACAGGTCGGCCGCCGCCTGCATGGTCTCCCAGTCGGAGGCCGAGCCCATGATGATGCCGACCAGCGGTTGCATCACGGCATTGTAGCGAACAATGCGCGCAAAGCACGAAACAACTCGCGCGCTGCAGCGCCGCCGCTGCCGCTGCGCGCGTGCTCGGCGCGCGCGGCACTGACACGCGCCTGCCACTGCGCCATGTCGATGTCGGGTCGCCAGCGCTTGAGTTCCTCCAGCGCCGGCGCGCCTTCGCCGATGAGGCGCGTACGCCAGTTCTCGACGCGCTTGAAGCGCTCGGTTTCGCGCGCATCCACCGCGGACAGCGCGGCGAGCGCGGCACGGATCGGCTCGAGGTCGATCTCGCGCATCAGCTTGCCGATGTACTGGCGCTGACGCGCACCGCCGCCGTGGCTGGAGATGGTGCGTGCGGCACGGATCGCGTCCAGCAGCCTCTCGGGCAGCTCGAGCGTCGCCAGCTGCGGATCGCGCAAGCGCACCAGCTGCTCGCCCAGTTCCTGGGCGGCCTGTGCGGCGCGCTTGCGCGCGCTCTTGCTTGGGCGCCCGGCGCCCTCAGATTCGGAAGGTTCGTCGTCCGCTGCGCGGCTCAATCGGCTTGCTGTCCTTTTACGGCTGGCCGCCGCTGCCTAAGGCGCAAGGCGGCGGGCTGCTACACTTTAAGCTCAAACCACGAGGCGAAGCACGCACGATGCCAGCAGCTGACAGTTCCGCCATCGGCCAACTCCGTGAGGTGGCGACTCTCGCGCTTGCGGAAGCGGCCGGCCAGGGCGCCTCGCAGTGCGAGGCGGACGCCTCCGTCAGCCAGGGGCTGTCGGTGAGCGTGCGCCTGCGCGAAGTCGACACGGTCGAATACCAGCGCGACCGCGGCCTCGGAGTCACCGTCTATTTCGGCAAGCGCAAGGGGGCCGCCAGCACGGCGGACTTAAGCGCCGCAGCGGTGCGCGAGACCGTCGCGAAGGCGTGCGCCATCGCCCGTTACACGGCCGACGACCCGTACGCGGGGCTGGTCGAACCCGAGGCGCTCGCCCGCGACATTCCCGATCTGGACCTCGATCATCCCTGGGAGCTGACACCCGAGCGCGCCATCGAACTGGCGCGCGAATGCGAGGCGGCGGGACTGGACGTCGATGCGCGCCTCACCAACTCCGAGGGCGCCTCCGTCAACAGCCAGCGCCACAGCGGCGTGTATGGCAACTCACTGGGCTTCCTCGCCGGCTACTCCGCCACCAGCCACTCGCTCAGCTGTTCGCTCATCGTCCAGGACGGCGAGGACATGCAGCGCGACTACTGGTACACGATCGCGCGCGCCGCGAGCGAGCTCGAGGCGCCGGTGCAGGTCGGCCGCACCGCCGGGCAGCGCGCGCTGGCGCGCGTCGGGGCGCGACGCCTGACGACGCGCAAGGCGCCGGTGATCTTCACGCCGGACGTGGCGCGCGGCCTGCTGCGCCATTTCGTCGGCGCGATCAGCGGCACCAGCCAGTATCGCAAGGCCTCGTTCCTGCTGGATGCCGCCGGCACGCAGGTGTTCCCGAGCTTCCTCAGCATGCAGGAGCGGCCGCACCTGCCGCGCGCCATGGCGAGCAGCCCGTTCGATCACGAGGGCGCGGCTACCCACGACCGTGAGCTGGTGCGCGCCGGCGTGCTCGACGGCTACCTGCTCGGCAGCTACTCGGCGCGGCGCCTGGGACTGAAGACCACCGGCAACGCCGGTGGCGTGCACAACCTGCTGGTGAGCACCGCGGCGGGCGCACTCACGCCAGCGGCGCTGCTGCAGCGCCTGCACACCGGTCTGATCGTCACCGAGCTCATGGGCCAGGGCGTCAACGGCGTCACCGGCGACTACTCGCGCGGCGCCTCGGGCTTCTGGGTGGAGCAGGGGGAGATCGCCTACCCGGTGCACGAGATCACGATCGCCGGCAACCTCAAACCGATGTACCGCGACATCGTCGCGGTCGGCGACGACGTCGACACGCGCGGCGGCATCCGCGTGGGCTCGCTGCTGGTCGGTGAGATGACCATCGCCGGGGAATAGGCGGATGGGTGAGTTCACGGTGCGCACGCTGGGGTGCGCGGACGCCGCCGACTACCGGGAAATCCGTCTTGCAGCACTCAAGAGCACGCCGCAGGCCTTCGGCTCAACCTGGGAGGCGGAAGCCGCACGCCCGCTCAGTCACTTCGCCGAACGGCTGACGAGCTCGGTGGTGCTGGCGGCGTACGGCAGCGCCGGCATCATCGGCATGGCGGGCTACAAACAGCACGACGGCGCGCGCGAGCGTCACAAGGCGTTCGTGTGGGGTACGTACGTGCAAGCGGACATGCGCCGTCACGGTGTGGCGCTGCGGCTGATGCAGGAGCTCATCGGCAGCGCCGCCGGCTGCGTCGAGCAGCTCACCATCATGGTGGTACAGGGCAATGCTGAGGCGCTGGCGCTCTACCGCCGCTGCGGCTTCGAGGTGTACGGGGTCGAGCCGCGCGCGCTCAAAGGACCGCAGGGCTACGCCGACGAGGTTCTCATGGTGCGTTTCCTCCAGGGACCTTAGGCCCGCGCGGCAGCGCGCGGTGGCCCGACGCCGCCCAATCTGCGACGCGGGTCGTGCGCGGCGGCGCCGGCGCAGCTAGGCTTGCCGGAGTGGCGGCAATGGTGCCCCACGCGACCGATCAAATCAGGCGACCTGAGGGCATCACGATGTTACGACTGCGTTCACTGTCACTCGCGCTCGCCAGCGCCGCGCTTCTGTGCGCCTGCGTTTCGTCCCACGTGCTGGTCGGCACTCAGCGGCCGCCGATCCCGCCTTCCCAGGTGAAGGTGTATCTCCACCCGCCGCATAAGTACGAGGAGATCGCCATACTCGATACCTCGAGCCGCGACTCGCTCGCGATCACCGCGCAGGGTAAGGCGGACAAGGTCATCGAGCGGCTGAAGAACGAGGCCGCCAAGCTCGGCGCCAACGGCGTCCTGCTGCAGGGTATCGGCGATCAGCAGACCGGCTCGCTCGGCGGCGGCGTAGGCTCGGCATCCGCCTCCGGTAACAGCGCCACGGGTGTCGGTGTCGGCTCATCGTTCGCGCTCACGCAGAAAGCGGGCAGCGGGCTCGCGATCTTCGTGTCGCAGGAGTAAGCGCCGCCTTCAACGCACCCGCGCCAAGGCGATGAAGGTGGGGCTGCTCGGACGCCCCGACGCGATTGTCCGGACTCGCCGTAGGTCGTGCCGCGCGTTCACTCTATCCACCAGGACAGGACGAGTCTTATCGGACATCGTGTTTTGTTTGGTCATGGCCCAAGTGATCTTCGTTGGGTTAACTGCTTTTGTGGTTCTGCGCTCTGAACTTTAGAACCTAAGGTCCCGCCGGACCTGCGATATGCGTCAGCCGCCCCGTGTTTTGGCGGCGATCAGCGCGCGCCCTGGCGGGTCGTCAGGTGCAGCGCGGGACGCGGCGCCTCGTCCACCAGCTCGCGCAGCGTCAGCTCGCCGTAGCGGCTGCGGCGTGCTTCCTCCACTCCGGCCAGCACCCGGTCCACCGGCGGCAGCGGCACGTTGCGCGGCGCCACGTGGCCGCTGCTCTGGTTGCGGGCGATGTCGAGGATGTCGTGCACGCCGATGCGCGAGATGTCGCGCGCCGGCACCAGCTCGTCCAGGTCGGTGACGATGAGCAGCCCCTCGCGCTCGAGCGTCGTCGCCATCTGCGCCACCGCGATGCCCGGCAGGCCGAGCTCGGTGGCGAGGCGGTTGACGGTCCAGCGCCTGCCGCCGCTGACGTGCGTGCGGCCCACCAGGTACATGATCTTGAGCGCCAGCTGTTCGAGCTCGACGCTCGAGAGGCGCAGCTGCTGCAGGCCGAGCCGCAGGTAGGTCGGGTTCTGCACGTAGAACGACAGCTGCGCGCCGGCGAGCAGGATCAGCCAGCCGAAGTAGGTCCACAGCAGCGCCGCCACCACGAAGGCGAAGCCTGCGTAGACGATGGTGAGGCGGGTGGAGTACACCACGAAGGCGGTGAACATCTTGCCGATCGCCGCCCACAGGATGCCGGCCACCAGGGCGCCGGTGAGCGCGGCGCGCCAGCGCACCCGCGTGTTGGGAATCATCATGTAGAGCGCGGTGAAGAACGCCGACACCATGACGTAGGGCGCCACGCTGATGGCGCTGCCGCGCAGCCGCTGCAGGAACGGCAGCCGCACCACCTCCTGCACCGCGGCGTTGCTGAGCGCGGCGTGCGACAGCCCGACGAAGCCCACCAGCAGCACCGGGCCTGCAATCAGGAGCGTGGTGTACTCCGCCAGGCGGCGCGCGAAACTGCGCGGCTGGTCGACGTGCCACAGGAAGTTGAAGCTGTCCTCGACCTTCTTGATGGTGCCGACCAGCGTCCAGGCGAGCAGCGCCAGTCCCACCGAGCCGACGATGCCGCTGCTGACGCGGCTGGCGAACTGCACGACGCGGTTGGTGAGCTCGGTGGCCGCCGCCCCGCCTACCGGACGGAAGAACTCGTAGACGATCGGCTCGATGTCACGGTGGCTGCCGAAGATCTTGAGGATGGCGAGACTGAAGGCGAGCAGCGGGATGAGCGACAGGAGCGTGGTGTACACCAGCCCCATGGCGCGCAGGTTGATCTCGCCACGCATCAGGTCGCGGATCACCGCGTACGGGTAGCGCAGCACCCGCAGGCAGGCCGCGAGCGCGCCGCTGCGGCTCGAGGCGGTCCCGAAGAAACACCGGTCGAAAAAGGCCCAGATGCGCACCCACATCGCTTAAGGATACAGTGCCGGCCGCATGGCTTGGGTGCTGCATGTCATCAAATTCAGGATTTCCGCAACGAATCGTCTGCCTCACCGAGGAGACCACCGAGACGCTCTACCTGCTGGGTGAGGACTGGCGCATCGTCGGCATCTCCGGCTTCACGGTGCGCCCGCCGCGGGCGCGCCGCGAGAAGCCCAAGGTCTCCGCCTTCACCAGTGCGCGCACCGATCGCATCGTCGCCCTGGGCCCGGACCTGGTGCTGGGCTTCTCCGACCTGCAGGCCGACATCGCCGCCACCTTAGTGCGCGCCGGCATCGAGGTGCACGTCTTCAACCACCGCAGCGTCGCCGAGATCCTGCGCATGATCCGCACGCTCGGCGGCATGATCGGCTGCGAAGAAAAAGCGCGTGCGCTGAGTGCCGAGCTCGAAGCGGGACTCGAGCGGGTGCGCGCCGCCGGCGCAGCGCTCGCGCGCCGCCCGCGCGTCTATTTCGAGGAATGGGACGAGCCGCTCATCAGCGCCATCCGCTGGGTGTCGGAGCTGATCGCCGTGGCCGGCGGCGAGGAGTGTTTTCCGGAGCTGGCCCGTGAGCCGCTCGGCGCCGGGCGCATCATCGCCGACCCGGCGGAAGTGGTGCGGCGCGCGCCGGACATCGTGCTCGGCTCCTGGTGCGGCAAGAAATTCCGGCCGGACAGTGTCGCCGCGCGTCCCGGCTGGCAGGACATTCCGGCGGTACGCGACGGCTTCGTGCGCGAGATCAAGTCCTCGCTCATCCTGCAGCCGGGACCTGCGGCTCTCACCGACGGGGTGCAGGCGCTGCACGCCGTCATCGCCGAGTGGGCGGCCCGCTAGCGCAGCCCGCGCCGCTCGCGCACCAGCTCCCACGCCTCGATGATCTGCTGCGTGCGCTGCTTGGCATGCGCCAGCATGGACTCGGGCAGGCCGTTGGCTTTGAGCTTGTCGGGATGATGGCGGTGCAGCTGGCGCCGGTAGGCCTTGGCGACCTCCTCGTCGCTCGCCTGCGCATGGGTCTCGAGCACCCGGTAGGCCTCCTCGAGCCTGGCATTGGCGAGCGGCGCGCCGGCACCGGCAGCGGCCGCGCCCGCGGCGCGGAAGGCGCTGCGCTGGATGCGCAGCACCGTCTCGATGTGCACGAACTCGAGCGTGCTCACCTGCAAGGCGGCGGCCACCTGCTGCAACAGCGGGCGCACCGGGCCGTCGAGATTGTTGCCGGCGAGCGCGGCGCGCACCTGGATTTCCAGGAACACGCGCGCCAGGTCGCGGCGCCCGGCAAGCATCTGCGCCATCTCCTGCAGCTCGCTCTCGAGAGCGAAGCCGGGCTGCTTGCCGGCGGTGAAGCAGGCGATCGCCTCCTGCACCTGGGAGGCGTTCAGGCGCAGCTCCGCCATGACGCCGCGCGCTGCGGCGATCTCCAGTTCCGAGACGCGGCCGTCGGCCTTGGCGACAAACCCCATGACGCGAAAGGTGGCGCGGAAGAAGCGCTCGCCGATCGCGGCGAGCTGCTGCGGCGTGGCGGCGATCGCCGGGGTGTCCTCGTCCTCATCGAACTGATGACCCAAGAGCAGACCGAGCGCGGCCCCGAGCGGGCCGAGCACCAGCCCGCCTAACAGGCCGCCGGTGAGCTTGCCGATCCATTTCATGGCCATGCTGTGCGTCTGACCCGCTTAGTGTCGTGCCCAAAGGGCCGCTATAGTACCAATCACATGCCAGCCCCCACCGTTTACCGCACCGAGCTGCGCGGACTTAAGCGCATTCACGAGGGCAAGGTGCGCGACAGCTACGCACTCGATGACGAATGCATGCTGATCGTGACCACCGACCGCCTGTCGGCGTTCGACGTGGTGCTGCCCGATCCCATTCCCGACAAGGGCCGGGTGCTGAACGAGATCTCCAACTTCTGGTTCGCGCGCAGCGCGCACCTGGTGCCCAATCACCTCACCGGCCGCGAGCTGCAGCAGCGTCATCACCGACGCCGACGAGCTGGCGCTGCTGGCCGGCCGCGCGGTGATCGTGCGGCGCCTGCAGGCGCTGCCGGTCGAGGCGGTGGTGCGCGGCTATCTGATCGGCTCGGGCTGGAAGGACTACCAGGCGCGCGGCGAGGTGTGCGGCATCGCGCTGCCGCCGGGACTGGAGCTGGCGGCGCGCCTGCCGCAGCCGCTGTTCACGCCGGCCACCAAGGCCGCCGCCGGCCAGCACGACGAGAACGTCGCCTTCGGCGAGGTGGCCGCGCTCATCGGCGCCGATCTCGCCAACGCGGTGCGTGACACCGCGCTCGCCCTCTATGCCTTCGCGGCCGAGCACGCGCTCAAGCGCGGCATCATCATCGCCGACACCAAGTTCGAGTTCGGCGTCGATGCGCACGGTACGCTGACGCTCATGGACGAGGTGCTGACGCCGGACTCCTCGCGTTTCTGGCCGACCGACACCTACCGGGTGGGCACCAGCCCGCCGAGCTTCGACAAGCAGTTCGTGCGTGACTATCTCGAGACGCTCGACTGGAACAAGCAGGCGCCCGGCCCGCGCCTGCCGGTGCAGGTGATCGCGCGCACCAGCGACAAGTACCGCGAGGCGCTGGCGCGCCTGACCGCCTGAAGATCCATTAGACTACTCGCCATGGCCGAGGCGTGGATTGCCCCGTCGATTCTGTCCGCCGATTTCGCGCAGCTGGGCGCAGAGGTGGACGCCGTGCTGGCGGCCGGTGCGGACCTGGTGCACTTCGACGTGATGGACAACCACTACGTGCCGAACCTCACCATCGGCCCGCTGGTGTGCGAGGCGCTGCGCCGCCACGGCGTCAAGGCACCGATCGACGTGCACCTGATGGTGAAGCCGGTGGACCGCCTGGTGCCGGACTTCGCCGCCGCCGGCGCCACCTACATCAGCTTTCACCCGGAAGCGACCGAGCACATCGATCGCACCATCTCGCTCATCCGCGAGCACGGCTGTCATCCGGGGCTGGTGTTCAACCCGGCGACGCCGCTTAACTACCTCGACTACACGCTCGAGCTGATCGATCTGGTGCTCATCATGTCGGTGAACCCCGGCTTCGGCGGCCAGCAGTTCATTCCCACGAGCCTGCGCAAGCTCGCCGACGCGCGCGCGCGCATCACCGCGCTCGGCCGGCCGGTGCGCCTGGAAGTCGACGGCGGCATCAAGGTGGACAACATCCGCGCGGCGGCCCAGGCAGGCGCGGACACCTTCGTGGCAGGATCGGCGATCTTCGGCAGCCGCGACTACGCCGCCACCATCCGTGAGATGCGCCAGCAGATTGCGCTGCAGCAACAGCCCGCCGTCAGCAGCGCGCGCGGCCGCGCGTAACGTAAAGCAAACCAGCGGTTGAGTTCGGCAGCAGCGCTCCAGGCGCTGCGCACCTTAACGACTACTCGTCGTCGTCCTCGTCGTCGTCGTCATCGTCATCCTCGTCGTCGTCCGGCTCGACGGGGCTGGCGCGCGTAGCGGCGCCGGGGGCGGGCTTGGCCGGCACGATGACCGGACGGGTCTTCATCTTCGGGCGGGCATTGAACACGACGATGGTCTTGCCGGTGGCGCGCAGCAGGCCCTGCTCCTCGAGCACCTTGAGCACACGGCCCGCCATCTCGCGCGAGCAGCCCACCAGGCGCGACAGCTCCTGGCGGCTCACCTTGATCTGCATGCCTTCCGGATGCGTCATGGCATCGGGCTCGCCGCACAGGTCCATGATGGCGTGCGCCACGCGGCCGGTGACGTCGACGAAGGCGAGGTCGCCGAGCTTGCGGTTGGTGCGGTCGAGGCGGGTCGCGAGCTGGGTGGCAAGCTCGAACACCAGCCCCGGGCTCTCCGCGGCGATCTGCCGGAAGCGCGGGTAGGTCATCTCGGCCAGTTCGCACTGGTTGCGGGTGCGCACCCAGGCGCTGCGCGTCGGCTGCTCGTAGAACAGCCCCATCTCGCCGAAGAACTGGCCACGATTGAGGTAGGCCAGCACCATCTCGTTGCCTTCCTCGTCCTCGATCATCACCTCCACCGAGCCGCTGATGATGTAGTAGAGGACATCCGGCAGGTCGCCGGCGTGAATGACCACTGTCTTGGAAGGCACTGCGCGGATGCGGCAGTAGCTCAGGAAGCGGTTGATCGCAGGAATTTCGCTCAGTGGCTTGATGTTTTCTTCCATACCGGCTCCCCCAGACAACCCGCTAAATATACAACGTTCCGGGATCTTCACACCCAGTACGCCGTGCCGGTCATGACACGCGCCGTGTGTCGCATCAGGGCACGCACCGGCGCGGGTAACTCCGCGCCACCCGCTGCTTGAGCCGCCGCACCGTGGGCGATCTCATCGGCTCGCATGGCTTCAAGTATGGCACGGCTGCGGCTGTCGCTCGCCGGAAGTCGGTCGAGGTGCCGGCCGAGATGACCTTCGACCTGACGCTCTGTCTCGGTCACGAAGCCGAGGCTGGTGCGATCGCCCATGAGAGCTGCGGCCGCGCCGATGGCGAATGAGCCGGCGTACCACAAGGGATTGAGCAGGCTCGGACGCGCTGCCAGTTCGGTGAGGCGCAGCTCGCACCAGGCGAGGTGATCGGACTCTTCGCGCGCCGCTTTCTCCAGCAGTGCGCGCGTGGCCGGGCTGCGCGCGACCAGGGCCTGGCCGTGGTACAGCGCCTGGGCGGCAAGCTCGCCGGCGTGGTTGACGCGCATGAGCGCGGCGCTCGCGCGGCGCTCGCTTTCCGGCAGCGCAGCTGCGGGCGGGGCGGGGGGTGCACGCGTGCCACGGGCCGGCGCGAAGACCGCGCGCAGGGCGCGGTCAAGGACGACTACAGCGAAGTCTAAGGGGCGACCGGACTCCATAGGCTTAGGCTCTATTATAAGGGGAATTGCCGGGTCACCCGTCGCTGCGCCGGCCTTCGGAACCCCGGCTTTGCATTGCCCCACCTGCTTGAGTACACTTGCCCGCCTTTTTTTGGCCCCGGCCGCCAAGGGTGTTTTACCCTCCGATGCGCCGGAAAACAGCCACGAGTGAGCTATGAAGACCCTATTTGCCAAGCCCGGCACCGTCCGCGGCGATTGGTTCATCGTCGACGCCAGCGACAAGACGCTCGGGCGGCTGGCCTCGCAGATCGCCCATCGCCTCAAGGGCAAGCACAAGGCCGACTACAGCCCGCACGTGGACATGGGTGACCATATCGTCGTCGTCAACGCGCAGAAGATCCGCGTCACCGGGCGCAAGCTGACCGACAAGATCTATTACCACCACACCGGCTACATCGGCGGCATCAAGTCGATCGCGCTGGAGAAACTCCTGGCCGAACACCCGGAACGCGTCATCGAGTTCGCGGTCAAGGGCATGCTGCCGAAGAACCCGCTGGGACGGCGCATGTTCAGGAAGCTGCACGTCTTCGCCGGCGGTACACATCCGCATCGGGCCCAGCAGCCCAAGCCGCTCGAGCTTCAATAGGACCTTATTCCATGGCAGCGACTCCGCAGAATCACTACGGCACGGGCCGGCGCAAGACCGCCACGGCACGCGTCTACCTGAAGGCCGGCAGCGGCAAGATCACCGTCAACCAGCGCTCGCTCGATGAGTTCTTCGGCCGTGAGACCGGCCGCATGATCGTGCGGCAGCCGCTGGAAGCGGTGAATCTCACCGCCAAGTTCGACATTTCCGTGACCGTCGACGGCGGCGGCATCACCGGCCAGGCCGGCGCCATTCGCCACGGCATCACGCGCGCGCTCATCAAGTACGATGAGTCACTGCGCCGGCCGCTGCGCGCTGCCGGGTTCGTGACGCGCGATGCGCGCGAAGTCGAGCGCAAGAAGGTCGGACGCCGCAAGGCACGCCGCGGGCCGCAGTACTCGAAGCGTTAAGCAGCGCCAGCGGTACCCCGCCACTTTTGGGGGATCGTCTAGTGGTAGGACAACGGACTCTGACTCCGTTTACCTAGGTTCGAATCCTAGTCCCCCAGCCAAAAAAGAAGGCCCGTCGACAGCGACGGGCCTTCGCGCTTTGGCGGGCGGCGCGGCCAGCGTTTGCGCTAGTGCGCCAGATTGGCGGTCACGAAGTCCCAGTTGACCAGCGGCCAGTAGTGCTGCAGGTACGCCTTGCGATCGTTGCGACGATCGATGTAGTAGGCGTGTTCCCACACGTCGCAGGTGAGCAGCGGCACCTGGCCATCGCGCAGCGGCGTGTTGGCGTCGGCGGTGGCGATGATCTTGAGCGCACCGCCCTTGTCCTTCACGAGCCAGGTCCAGCCCGAGCCGAACAGCTCACTCGCCGCCTTGTCGAACTGCCTCTTGAAGGAGTCCAGCCCGCCGAAGCTGCCGAGCGCGGCGCTCAGCTCCTGCGGGGGCTTCTTCTCCTTCGGGCTGAGGCACTGCCAGAAAAAGTTGTGGTTCCACACCTGCGCGGCGTTGTTGAACAGCGTGCCGGAGGCCTCCGTCACCAGTTCCTCGAGCGAGGCATCCTCGAACTTCGAGCTGGCCATCAGCTCGTTGGTCTTCTCGACGTACGTCTTGTGGTGCTTGCCGTAGTGGTAGTCGAGTGTCTCGCGCGACATGTGCGGTTCGAGCGCATCGCGCGCATAGGGGAGCGGGGGCAGCACGATCGCCGCTTGGGTGGTGGTCGTCATCAATGAAAATCCTCCATGTACGTTGAGCGGCGCTGCCGCACTCACCGCCATGCCTGGCGGCCCGGGTGTCCATTGTGATCCGACCCTGTGCCTGAAGCGAAGTGCGGCCGTGGGCGTGGCCGCAGGAAAAAGGCGCGCGCCGTTGCGCGCCAGGCCCCCCCGGCGCGCAACGGTGCACCGCATCAGCGCGTAAGCATGGCCGTCACCGGCGCCGCGCCGCTGTGCTCGCGGTACAGAGCGGTGAGGCGCGGGTTGTCGACCGCGCCGACGGCATCGCCGACCGCCCGGCGATAGCAGTCATTCCAGGAGCGCTGCTGTGCGAGGCTGTTGTCGCTCTCGCCGCAGACGAAACGGGCCGCGCCCTGCAGGCGCCGGTAGAGGGCCGCCACGCCCTGCGTGGTGGACAGGTCCACATCGGCGTAGCGCACCGTCAGGGTGCTGATAGCGGGCGTCGCGGCGGGCGCCGCCGGGCTGGCAAGGACCGCGGCGGCGGCGGCAAGCGCGATGCCGGCCAGCGAAGAGTGAAGCAGCTTGCGGATTGTCATGGTGCGACCTCCAAAAGTTCAGGTTTCCCTACACACCAACTTGGATGGCGGCCGCGGGCCAAAGGATAAAAGGGGGGTGCATTCGGTACGGCGTGCGCCGCGCACGCCTTACCGCGCACTGGGGCGTTACAGCGTCTGGCAGCCCTGCGCGGTGCCCACGAGCAGCAGGTCGGCGGGTCGTGCCGCGAACAATCCGACCGTCACGATGCCGGCCAGCTGATTGAGGTCGCGCTCGAGCGCGACCGGATCGGCGATCGTGAGGCCGTGGACGTCGAGGATGTGGTTGCCGTTATCGGTGACGCACCCCTCGCGCCACACCGGCCGCCCGCCGCGGCCGGTGAGCTCGCGGGCCACCAGCGTGCGGGCCATCGGGATCACCTCGACCGGCAGGGGGAAGCGCCCGAGGGTCGCCACGATCTTGGCCTCATCGACGATGCACAGAAAGCGCGTGGCCGCCGCGGCGAGGATCTTCTCGCGCGTCAGCGCCCCACCGCCGCCCTTGATCAGCTGGCGCGCGCGCGTCGCCTCGTCCGCGCCATCGATGTAGAGCTCCAGGCCATCCAGCTCGTTCAGATCCACGACGCTGATGCCGGCGGCACGCAGTCGTGCGCTGCTCGCCTGCGAGCTCGAGACTGCGCGCGCGATCCTGCCGGGCTGCGCGGCGAGCGCGTCGATGAAGCAGTTCACGGTGGAGCCGGTGCCGACCCCGATGGTGCTGCCGGCGGTCACGTGTTCCAGCGCCGCGAGCGCGGCGCGGCGCTTCTGTGCCTCTGCCTCCGCCGCTACGGCCGTCGCCTGCATCGCGCGTGACTCCCAGAGACGACTGTGCCCGCGACAAGGGCGGGCACAGTGCTCGAATTTAGCTCAGCGACCACTTGCGTGGCCGCCGAGTTTAAAGGCCTATTTCTTCTTAGCAGCTTTCTTCTTGGCCTTCTTCTTTGCCTTCGCCATGTTGGCTCTCCAATTTGACGGGTTAGTCCGGGGTCCGAGTATATACACGCGAATCGAAATTACAAGCGAGCACAGCGGTAAGTGTGCTAGGCGATGAGCGCGTGATGCAGCGCGTGCGGCGCGCGCGCGAGCGTGATGCGCATCACTCGAGCGAGAGAATGAACTGCCAGTGCGCCTCTTCCACCGGAGTAATCGACAGGCGATTGCCCGCGCGCAGCAGCACCATGCCCTTCAGTTCCTTGCCGGCATGCGCGCGCAGCTCGGTGAGCGTGATGGTGCGCGCCAGAGGGCGCTTGAGCTGCACGTCCACCATGAACCAGCGCGGATTCTTGCGATCACTGCCGGCATCGTAGTGGTGGTGCTTGCGATCGAAGGCGGTCGGATCGGGGTAGCCCTGCTTCACCACCTGCATGATCGCGACGATGCCCGGCACCTCGCAGCTGGAGTAGTAGAGGAAGACCTGATCGCCGCGGCGCATCTCGTCGCGCAGCATGTTGCGCGCCTGATAGTTGCGCACGCCGTCCCAGGCGCTGGTGCGGCGCGGCGCGGCGGCGAGATCCTCGACGCTGAAGGCCTCAGGCTCGGTCTTCATCAGCCAGTGGCGCATGGCACGATCCCCTTCTCGGTCACCACCGCATCGAGCGGCACGTCGTGGGCGGCGGCACGGATACTGTCCAGCTGCTGGAACGCATAGGCGAGCCCGATGAGCCGCGGCCCGCCCCATGCGCGGCGCACATGCCGGTACGCAAAGGCGCGATCGTAGTAGCCGCCGCCGGTGCCGAGCCGCAGGCCGCGCGCATCGAAGGCCACCACGGGCAGGAACACCACGTCCAGCCAGCGGGCGCCGAGGCTGGCGCTGCCGGTGGGCTCGGCGATCCCCAGGCGGTTGCGGCGCCACGGCCCGCGCATCTCCACGAAGCGCATGCCGCGGCCGGCACGCTGCCGGTCGATGCGCGGCAGGTAGATGCGGCAGCCGCGCTCGCGGGCCAGATCGATGAGCGGCTGCGTATCGAGCTCCCAGGGCAGGGCGGCGTACAGGGCCACGCGCCAGTGACTGCGCAGGCGCACGGCGGCGGCGGCGTGGCGCGCCACCAGGAGCGATGCGCGCGCGCGCTCGCCCGCGCTCAGCCCGCGGCGGCGCTCATTGAGCGCGGCCCGCAAGACCTTGCGGGCCGCAGTCAGCGAAGGTGAATTAAGTAGCGCCACCCGCAGGTGCCGGTGCGAGCCGTTGCTCTCGAACCAGAGCAACAGGTGGGACGGACTGCGGCAGGTAAGGCTTTCCGCTCGAAGGCGGACCTGCACAGCGCTGCGCGCAAGCCCAAAGTCCCGAGGGTGTTTCAATTAGGGTCCGAGGTAACCCGGTCCGCTTGTCGAACACCGCAGGCGACGCCAGGAACACTCTACACCAATTGCGGGGCGCTTAAAGTAGGGAGCGCGTCACAGCTCGAGTTGCTGTCCCTTTTCCAGCGCCCCTTCGACGCGCTCGCGCAGCGCGCGCACGCGATGCCCGACGCCGCTGTCGAGCTTGGACTCGCGGTCCTTGCCCTTCAGGTACTCGTGTGCGAGGTTGAGCGCTGCCATCACGGCGATGCGATCGGTGCCGACCACGCGGCCGCTGTCCTTGATCTCGCGCATGCGGGCGTTGAGAAATTCCGCCGCATCCAGCAGCGCCGAGCGCTCGTCGTACGGGCAGGCGACCACGTATTCCTTTTCCATGATGCGCACGCTGACGCGCGCCGGTTCCTGCTGGCTCAAGCCCCGTGCTCCAGGGTCTTGAGGCGGCCGATCATCGCCTCGACGCGCGTACGCACCTGTTCGTTCTTGTGCATCAGCGAGGCGCGCTCGCCTGCCAGGGACTCGTGCCGGGCGCGCAGCGCGCGATTCTCGTCCTTGAGGTGCTCCAGCAGCGTCACCAGCTCTTCGATGCGTTTGGCGAGGCGCGTCACCTCGAGATCGAGTTGTGTTTTTGTCGTGTCGCTCATGTTTTGGACTATAGAGCCGCGCTAATTGGACGGTCAATTATATAATCGCAGGCGATGCTTCAGCCCGAATACAGCCATGTCCAGCAACTGCTCGTGCAGGAGCGCGCGCTGGCCGATGCCGCCGAGGCGCACGGCACGCTCGCCGGCTGCCTGTGCGGCGCGGCCGGCTATCGTTTCGAGGACTGGCTGAAGGAGATCCTGCCGGAAGGGCAGGCCTCAGCCGAGCACGGTGCGACGCTTGCGGAGCTGTACAGCGCGACCGCCGGCGCGCTCCTGCAGCCGGACATGGAGTTCGACCTGCTGCTGCCCGACGACGAACAGGCGCTCGAGGAGCGCACCGCGGCGCTCGCGCAGTGGTGCCAGGGATTTCTCTACGGGCTCGGCGCCGGCGCCATACCCGCCGCCGCGCAACTGCCCGGGGACGTGGGCGAGATCGTGCGGGATTTCGTCGAGATCTCGCGCGCCGCGGTGGACAGCGCGCAGGACGAGGAAGCCAACGAGAGCGCCTACGCGGAGCTGGTGGAGTTCGTGCGCGTCGGCGCGCAGGTGCTGTTCGAAGAGCTGGCCGGGGCACGCCGCCCCGCGGCCCCCGCGCCCGCAGCGCTGCACTGAAGGCGCGACGCAGGCACCATGGCGAGAGACGAGTTCGCGCACCGCCGCCGCCAGCTGATGCGCCTCATGGGGCGCGACTCCATCGCGGTGCTGCCCGCCGCCCCGGTCCGGCACCGCAACAGCGACGTCGAGTACCCCTACCGCCAGGACAGCGACTTCCACTATCTGACCGGCTTCGGCGAGCCGGAGGCGGCCGCCGTGCTCGTGCCGGGGCGCGCGCAGGCCGAGTACATCCTGTTCGTGCGCGAGCGTGACCCGGCGCGCGAGAGCTGGGACGGGCGCCGCGCGGGGCCTGCCGGCGCCGCCCGCGATTACGGCGCGGACGATGCCTTCCCGATCAGCGACATGGACGAGATCCTGCCTGGCCTCATGGAGAACCGCGCGCGCGTCTTCTACAACATGGGTGCCTACGCCGACTTCGATCAGCGCGTCGTGGGCTGGGTCAACGGCCTGCGCACCCAGGCCCGCAACGGCCGCCATCCGCCGCAGGAGTTCGTCGCCCTCGACCACGTGCTGCACGACATGCGGCTCTACAAGTCACGGCGCGAGCTGGAACTGATGCGCGCGGCCGCGCGCATCGCCGCGCAGGCGCACCAGCGCGCCATGCGCTTCTGCCGTCCCGGGGTCACCGAGTACCAGGTGATGGCAGAGCTGCTGCACGAGTTCCGGCGCCACAACGCCGATATGGCCTACCCGCCCATCGTCGGTGGCGGCGCCAACAGCTGCATCCTGCATTACCGCGACAACGATCAGCCCCTGGTGAGCGGCGATCTGCTGCTGATCGATGCGGGGTGCGAGCTGCAGTGCTACGCCTCGGACATCACCCGCACCTTTCCGGTGAACGGGCGCTTCACGAGCGCGCAGCGCGCCGTCTACGAGGTGGTGCTGGAGGCCAACCGCGCCGCCATCGCCTGCGTGCGCCCGGGCAACCACTGGAACGCGCCGCACGAGGCGGCGGTGCGCGTGATCACCCAGGGCCTGGTGAAACTGAAGCTGCTCAAAGGGCGCGTGCCGGCGCTCATCAAGAGTGGCGCCTACCGGCGCTTCTTCATGCATCGCACCGGCCACTGGCTCGGCCTCGACGTGCACGACGTGGGCGACTACAAGGTCGGCGACGAGTGGCGCGTGCTCGAGCCGGGCATGGCCCTGACCATCGAGCCGGGCATCTATCTGCCGGCCAGCGCCCGCGTGCCCAAGCGCTTCCGCAACATCGGCATCCGCATCGAGGACGACGTGGTGGTGACCAAGCGCGGGGCGGAGGTCCTGAGCGCGCGCGCGCCGAAGGACCCGGACCAGATCGAAGCGCTGATGGCGCGCGGCTGAGGGGCGCACAACCGATGTCCGCTGCAGGTCCGCTCGAGGTCGACGTCGCCATCGTCGGCGGCGGGCTGGTGGGCGCAAGTCTCGCCGCGGCGCTGCGCGGGGGCGGCCGGCGCGTGCTGCTGATGGAGAGCGTGCCGTTCGCCGCCGCCGGGCAGCCGAGCTTCGATGCGCGCACCACGGCTCTCGGCAATGCCAGCCGGCGCATCTTCGAAGCACTCGCGCTGTGGCCGCAGCTGGCGCCGCAGGCAGCCGCCATCCGCACCATTCACGTGTCGGAGGCCGGCAGCTTCGGCTGCGCGCGCCTCAAAGCCGCCGAGCAGGGCGTGGACGCCTTCGGCTACGTCATCGCCAACCGTCAGCTGGGGTCGGTGCTGTGGGCGCAGCTGGCGGCCTCGGCCGCTCTCACGCTGCGCGTGCCGGCGCGGGTCGTCGGCGCCAGCATGAGCGCGGACGCGGTGGAACTGCAGCTGGAGAACGAGGCAGGGGGCGCCGAGCGGGTGCGGGCGCGCCTGGTGGTCGCCGCCGACGGGGCGCACTCGCAGATCCGCAGCGCCGCCGGCATCGCCGCAGCGGTGCAGGACTACCAGCAGCTCGCCGTGGTCGCCAACGTCGCTTCCGATTATCCCGCGGACGGCACCGCCTACGAGCGCTTCACCGCCGCGGGACCCCTGGCGCTCCTGCCGCTGCACGATGGCAGGCGCGCCGTCATCTGGGCCTGCGAACCGGCGCGCGCCGCGACGCTGTTGCAGCTGGACGAGCGCGGCTACCTCGCGGCCCTGCAGGCGCAGTTCGGCTGGCGCGCCGGGCGCTTCCTGGCCGCCGCGCCGCGCGGCTCCTACCCGCTGCAGCTGACGCGCGCGGCAGCCACCGTGGGTCCGCGCACCGTGCTGATCGGTAACGCCGCGCAGGCGCTGCACCCGGTCGCCGGCCAGGGATTCAATCTCGGGCTGCGCGATGCGGCGA
Organism: uncultured Gammaproteobacteria bacterium; assembly: GCA_963787655.1. Classification (GTDB taxonomy): domain Bacteria; phylum Pseudomonadota; class Gammaproteobacteria; order Steroidobacterales; family Steroidobacteraceae; genus 13-2-20CM-66-19. The sequence continues at coordinate 61,170 of CAWBDY010000001.1, forward strand.
TGCTGGCCGAGGTCATCGCCGCCGAGCGCGGCGATGTCGGCGCAGCGCCGCTGCTGCAGCGCTTCGCCGCGTGGCGCGCGAGCGACCGCAGCGGCGTGGTGCGCTTCACCGACTCACTCGTGAAGCTCTTCGGTGATCGGCGCCCCGGGGTGTCGCTGCTGCGCAACCTCGGCCTGCTCATGTTCGATCTCACGCCGCCGGCCAAGAGCGCGCTCGCCCGCGTGAGCTCGGGTTTCGCCGGACCCACGCCGCGCCTGGCGCGCGGCCTGCCGCTGCAAGATGTTTGACGTGCTCATCGTCGGGGGCGGTCCGGTCGGCGCCTGCGCCGGCGCGCTGCTGCGCGTGAGCGCCCCGGCCCTCAACGTCGCGATCCTCGAGCCGCATACCCCGCCGCCTGCCACGGCCGCGGCCGATGCGCGCGTGGTCGCCCTGTCGCGCGCCAGCGAGCGGCTGCTGCGGCACGCGGGCGCCTGGAGGCAGCTTGCCGCCGGGCGCCTGTGCCCCTACCAGCGCATGCGCATCTGGCACGAGAGCGTGGCGAGCGACAGCGCTGCGGCGCTGGTGTTCGACGCTGCCGACGTCGGCGAGCCGAATCTCGGCTACATCGTCGAGAACCGCCTGCTGCAGGGCGCGCTGCTCGCTTCGTTTGCGCAGGCCGGCGGCGACATCGAAACGGCCGCCCTCACCGGGCTTGCGATCGGCGCGGACCGCGTGGTCGTCACCACTTCGCGCGGCGAGCTGGAGGCGCGCCTGGTGGTGGGCGCCGACGGGGCGCACTCGGCGGTGCGCAGCGGCGCGGGGCTGACCGCGACAACTACGCCGTATGACCAGAGCGCCATCGTCGCCACCGTGGCGACACAGCTGCCGCATCAGGCCACCGCCTGGCAGCGCTTCATGAAATCCGGCACGCTGGCTTTCCTGCCGCTCGCCAGCGGTGACAGCTCGATCGTGTGGTCGGCCGATGAGGCGCTGGCCGCCGAGCTTGGCGCCATGAACGATGCCGACTTCGGCGCAGCCCTCGCACAGGCCTCCGACCGGGTGCTCGGCGCCACGCGCCTGGTGGGCGCGCGCGTGACGTTTGCGCTTTACAAACTGGCAGCGCCGCGCTACGTCGCCGCGCGCGTCGCGCTCATCGGCGATGCGGCGCACGTGGTGCATCCGCTCGCCGGCCAGGGCGTGAACTTGGGGCTGCTGGATGCCGCGGCGCTGGCCCAGGAGATCGTGGCCGCCGTCGCCGCGCGCGAGGATCCGGGCGCGGCGCGGGTACTGCGCGCCTACGAACGCTGGCGCAAGAGCGAGGTCGCCGCAATCGCCGCGGCCATCGATGGCTTCGACCGGCTGCTGGCGCACGGCGAGGGTCCGCTCGCACGCCTGGCGCAGCGCGGCCTGTCGCTGGTCAATCGCAGTCAGGAGTTGCGGCGCTTCTTCATCCGCCGCGCGCTCGGCCTGAGCGGCGAGCTGCCGCTGGCGGCGCGCTGAGGCCTAAGCGCACTGCCACCGTCGTGCGGACGGGTGGCGAGGAACACCCCGAACGCCGCCAGCGCAATGCCGGCCAGCTGGTAGCCGCTCAGGGGGTCGCCGAGGACCCAATAGTCGAGCACGGCGGTCACCGGCGGCATGAGGAAGAACAGCGCCGCCACCTGGTTGACCGCGCCACGCTTCAGCAGCAGATAAAAGAGGGCGAAGCCGCCGAGTGAATTGACCACGATCAGCCAGCCCAGGGTTACGAACGCGGCCGCCGAGCCGTCCCAGCGCCAGCCTTCGAGCGCCGCGCCGGGCAGCAGCAGCAGGGCTGCCACCGCGTGCTGCAGCGCGAGCCCGCTGCGCAGGTCCATCTGCGAGCCGCAGCGCTTCTGGTAGACCGTGCCGCTGGCAATGCCGATGAGCCCGAGGATCATGGCGAGGTAGGCGACCCAGTCTGCCGCTGCGCCGGGGCGGAGGCTCTCGCCGACGGCCAGTGCCACCCCGCCGAAACCGAAGACGAAGCCGAGCCACTGCAGCGGCACGATGCGCTCGCCGAACACCCGGCCGATGAGCGCGGTGGCGATCGGCATGGTGCCGATGACGAGCGCGATCAGCCCCACGCTGACGCCGCGGGCCGCCGCCAGATACACCCCGCCGAACTGCAGTGCCAGCTGCAGCGTGCCGATCGCCACGCTGTGCAGCGCCTGGCGGCCGCGCGGCCACGGCGCGCGCGCCAAGAGTGCGAGCGTGCCGTACACGAGCGCGGCGCCGCCGAAGCGCAGGGTGAGCAGCACGAAGGGCCCGGTGTGGCCTAAGGCGATCTTGGCGGCCGGATAGCCGGTGCACCACAGCACGACGAATGCCGTGGCCACGAGGCCGGCGCCCAGGCGGGCGGAACGGGCCGCGGTCACGCGCGGCAGCGGCGGGTGGTCACGTCAGCGGGATCAGATCGATCTTCGCCGCGCACACGAAGTCATTCTCCGAAAGTCCACCGACCGCATGCGTGGTGTAGGTGACGTGGCAATAGTTGTAGCCCACCTCGAGGTCGGGGTGATGGTCCTCGATGTTGGCCACGTGCGCGAGCGCGTTGACGAAGCTCATCGTGCGGTAGAAATCCCTGAAGACGAATTCGCGGCGCAGCGTCTTGGCATCCGCGGCGAGCGTCCAGCCCGACAGCTGCCGCAGCAGCTCCTGCGCCTGCGCGGGCGAAAGCGGCGCCATGCCGCCCTCGCACGGCTTGCAGCGGCGTGCGGCCAGGTCGCTCATGCCGGCTCCTTCAGGCGCGCGAAGCGCCGCTGCACATACTGTTCGACGATCTCCTGGAACTCCTCGGCGATGCGCTCGCCCTTGAGCGTCACGGTCTTGGCACCGTCCTCGTAGACCGGCGCCACGGGACGCTCACCGGTGCCGGGCAGGCTGATGCCGATGCTGGCGTGCTTGCTCTCGCCCGGGCCGTTGACCACGCAGCCCATCACCGCGACCGTCATCTCCTCGACGCCCTCGTACTCGCGCCGCCACTGCGGCATGCGATGGCGCAGGTGCGACTGGATGCGCTGCGCGAGCTCCTGGAAGTAGGTGCTGGTGGTGCGCCCGCATCCCGGGCACGCCACCACCATCGGCGTGAAGGAGCGCAGTCCCATGGTCTGCAGGATCTCCTGCGCGACGATCACTTCCTGGCTGCGATCGCCGTTGGGCTCGGGCGTGAGCGAGACGCGGATGGTATCGCCGATGCCCTGCTGCAGGAGCACCGCCATGCCGGCGGTGGAGGCGACGATGCCCTTCGAGCCCATGCCGGCCTCGGTCAGTCCCAGGTGCAGCGGGTAGTCGCAGCGCGTGGCGAGGTCCTTGTAGATCGCGATCAGGTCCTGCACGCCGCTCACCTTGGCCGAAAGGATGATGCGCGTGTGCGGCAGGCCGAGCTCCTCGGCGCGCTGCGCGCTGTTGAGCGCGGACTGCACCACGGCGTTGCGCGTCACGACCTGCGCATCGAGGGGCTCGGGCAGGGCCGAGTTCTCGTCCATCATGCGCGTCAGGAGATCCGAGTCGAGGCTGCCCCAGTTGACGCCGATGCGCACCGGCTTGTCGTGCCGGCAGGCGGTCTCGATCATTTCCGCGAACTGCGGATCGCGCTTGCTGCCGCGGCCGACGTTGCCCGGATTGATGCGGTACTTGGCGAGCGCCACTGCGCAGGCGGGGTGCTCGCGCAGCAGCTTGTGGCCGTTGAAGTGGAAGTCGCCGATCAGCGGCACGTGGATGCCGGCGCGATCCAGGCGCTCGCGGATGGGCGCCACCGCCGCGGCGGCCTCGGCCGTGTTGACGGTGATGCGCACGAGCTCGGAGCCGGCACGGGCGAGTGACTGTACCTGGCGGGTGGTGGCCTCGATGTCGGCGGTGTCGGTATTGGTCATCGACTGCACCACGATCGGAGCATTACCCCCGACCCGCACCGAGCCGATGCTGACCTGGACTGAAGTGCGGCGTGCGCTGGTCATTGGATGTCTGGCAGAAGGTGAAACTACCCGGGATTCTACCGTCCGCAGCCCGCGCGCGGCACCGCGCGAAGGCTGCTATCATGCGCCCGCCCATATCGGTCTGTTCGGAGAGAGTCCGGCTCCACCCCCGGAACGCCGAAGGCGCAATTTCCGCCCGGAAACGCTCAGGCACATGAACGGCAGACGGCGGCGACCTGCAAGGTGCCGCGGGGCTTCTGGAGAGCGGCGCACGGCCTCAAAGCCTGCGCCCACCGAAGGGGAGCGGCGCTGGCGCGCCTGATCTCTCAGGTCACAGGACAGAAGGGCGGCCGGCATCGCAAGGCGTCACGGCGTACGCACGGTGCCCGCTGCGCTTTAATTCTGTGCCGCCGTAGCGGAGAGCCTGTGGGACGTAAGACCCCCCTGTTCACACTGCACGAGGAGCTCGGCGCCCGCATCGTCGATTTCGGCGGCTGGGACATGCCCGTGCAGTACAGCTCGCAGATCGGCGAGCACCATGCCGTGCGGCGCGCGGCCGGTGTATTCGATGTGTCACACATGTGCGTGACCGATCTTCAGGGAGCGCGGGTGCGCGAGCTGCTGCAGCTGCTGCTCGCCAACGACGTGGCCAAGCTCAAGACCCCCGGCAAGGCGCTGTACAGCTGCATGCTGAACGAGCGCGGCGGGGTCATCGACGATCTCATTGTCTATTACCTCAGCGACAGCTGGTACCGCGTGGTGGTCAACGCCGGCACGCGCGACAAGGACCTCGCCTGGATCCGCCGCCACGCGCAGCCGTTCGCGGTGACGGTGAGCGAGCGCTCAGATCTTGCCATGCTCGCCGTGCAGGGGCCGGAAGCGCGTGCCAAGGCGGCGCAGCTGCTGCCGGCGGCAGCAGGCCCGTGCGGCGCTGGCGCTCGACACCTTCGTCGGGCGGGAGCTCGACGACTGGTTCGTGGCCCGCACCGGTTACACCGGCGAGGACGGTTTCGAGATCATGCTGCCGGCGCAGGCCGCGGTGCCGGCCTGGCGCCGCCTGAACGAGCTCGGCGTCGCCTCCTGCGGACTCGGGGCGCGCGACACGCTGCGCCTGGAAGCCGGCATGAACCTGTACGGCAACGACATGGACGAGAGCACGCAGCCCTACGAGGCGGCACTGGGCTGGACCGTGGCGCTGACACCGCCCGAGCGCCAGTTCATCGGCCGCGAGCCCGTGGCCGCGATCGAGCGCGCCGGCTCGCCGCGCAAGCTCGTGGCGCTGCTGCTCGAGGACCGCGGCGTACTGCGCGGACATCAGAAGGTGATCACTGCGGCCGGCGCGGGCGAGATCACCAGCGGCACCTTCTCGCCGACGCTCGAGCGTTCCATCGCCTTTGCGCGCGTACCGAGCGCGGCCGCGCAGGCGGTGCAGGTCGATGTGCGCGGCAAGCTGCTGCAGGCGCGCATCGTCAAGGCACCGTTCGTGCGCGCCGGCAAATCCCTGGTCACCTGACACCTCGAGGACACCCCATGAGCCAAGTTCCTGCTGACCTCAAATACACCAAGTCGCACGAGTGGGTGCGCACGCTCGCCGACGGCACGATCGAGATCGGCATCACCGAACACGCGCAGCACGCGCTCGGCGACCTGGTGTTCGTGGAAGTGCCCGACGCCGGCCGCGTGGTCAAGGCCGGCGAGCCGTGCGCGGTGGTCGAATCGGTCAAGGCGGCCTCCGATGTCTATGCACCGGTCAGCGGCGAGGTCACGGCCGGCAACGCGCAGCTGCTGGCCGAGCCCGAGACCGTCAACAGCGACTCCTATGGCGCCGGCTGGCTGATGCGGCTGCGGCCGGCACCCGGCGCGCTCAGCGCCGCGGCGCTCATGTCCGCGGCCGACTACCAGAAGGTACTGGACGCGGAGGGCGGCTGATGGCGTTCATTCCGCACACGCAGGCCGACGTCGCCGCGATGCTCGAGGCGATCGGCGTCGCGCGCATCGAGGATCTGTTCGACGAGATCCCGCAGGAGCTGCGCGTCAAATCGCTCGCCGGCATCCCGGAGGCGCTCAACGAGATGCAGATCGGCCGCCTCATGAGCGAGCGCGCGCGCGCCGACGGTACGGCGCTCAGCTTCCTCGGCGCCGGCGCCTACGAGCACCACATCCCGGCGGCGGTGTGGGCCATCACCACGCGCGGCGAGTTCTACAGCGCCTACACCCCGTACCAGGCCGAAGCCAGCCAGGGCACGCTGCAGCTCATCTACGAGTTCCAGACCATGATGGCGCGCCTCACGGGGCTGGCGGTCGCCAACGCCTCGATGTACGACGGCGCCTCCGCCATGGCGGAAGCGGCACTGATGGCGGTGCGCGCCAACCGCAAGTCGCACGCGGCGCGGATCCTGGTGCCGACCAGCGTGCATCCGCACTACCGCAAGGTCGCGCTCACCACGGCCGCCAACCAGGGCCTGAAGTTCGAAGAGCTCGGCTTCGGCGCCGACGGCGGCATCGACCCGGCGAGCCTTGCCCGCTTCGAAGGTCAGGACATCACCGCGCTCATCATCCAGCAGCCGAACTTCTTCGGCCGCCTGGAGGATGTCGAAGCGCTCACCGACTGGGCGCACGAGCGCCAGGCGCTCGTCATCGCCGTCGTCAATCCGACCTCGCTCGCGCTGCTGAAGCCGCCGGGGGAGTGGGGCACGCACGGCGCCGACATCGCCGTCGGCGAGGGCCAGCCGCTCGGCGTGCCGCTGTCCTCGGGCGGCCCGTACTTCGGCTTCATGACGACGCGCAGCGAATACGTGCGGCAGATGCCCGGACGCATCGTCGGGCGCACGCTCGACAGCGCCGGCAACGACGGCTTCACGCTCACGCTGCAGGCGCGCGAGCAGCACATCCGCCGCGCCAAGGCCACCTCCAACATCTGCACCAACCAGGGCCTGCTGGTCACGGCGGCGACCATCTACCTCTCGCTCATGGGGCCGCAGGGGCTGGAGCGCACCGCGGCCGCCAGCCACGCACGCCTGCGCGAGCTCACCGCGGCCCTCACGCGCGTGCCCGGCGTGCGGCTCGCCTTCCCCGGCGCCTGCTTTCACGAGGCGGTGCTGCAGTTCGATCGGCCGCTCGCGCCGGTGCTGGCAGGCCTTGCCGCCCGTGGCATCCACGGCGGCCTGGACATCTCAGGCTTCTACCCCGAACTCGGGCAGGCGCTGCTGGTGTGCGCCACCGAGACCAAGACCAGCGCCGACATCGAGCGCTATCGCGCTAGCGCTCGCCGAGGCGCTGCAGGCGGCGCGCGCCGCCTGATGCACGAGAGGTCGCACCATGCCCGCCCGTGAAAAAGTCATCTTCGAATACTCGCAGCCCGGCCGCGGCGCGAGCGACCAGTGGCCGCAGCATCCGGGTGCGGCCGCGCTCAGCGACCTGCCACAGCAGCTGCGCCGCACGCACGCGCCCGAGCTGCCGGAGGTGAGCGAGCTCGAGGCGGTGCGCCATTTCACGCGCCTGTCGCAGCTCAACTTCTCCATCGACACGCACTTCTATCCGCTCGGTTCGTGCACGATGAAGTACAACCCCAGGGCCTGTAACCAGTACGCCATGCTGCCGGAGTTCCTGGGGCGCCATCCGCTCGCCCCGGAAGCAGACGGGCAGGGGTTCCTCGCCTGCATGTACGAGCTGCAGGAGATGCTCAAGGAGGTGACCGGCATGCAGGGCGTGGCGCTCTCGCCCATGGCGGGCGCGCACGGCGAGTTCGCCGGCGTTGCGATGATCCGCGCCTATCACCGCGCGCGCGGCGACCTCGGCCGCAACGAGATCATCGTGCCGGAAGCGGCGCACGGCACCAATCCTGCCACCGCCACGATGTGCGGCTGCGTGGTGCGCGAAGTGCCGGTGGGGCGCGAGGGCGACGTCGACATCGAGGCGCTCAAGCTCGCCGTCGGTCCCAACACCGCCGGCATCATGCTCACCAACCCCTCGACCCTCGGGGTGTTCGAGCGGCGCATTACGGAGGTGGCGCGCATCGTGCACGAGGCCGGGGGCCTGCTGTACTACGACGGCGCCAACCTCAACGCCATCCTCGGCAAGGTGCGCCCGGGCGACATGGGCTTCGACGTCATCCACATGAACCTGCACAAGACCTTCTCCACCCCGCACGGCGGCGGCGGTCCGGGGGCAGGCGCGGTGGGCGTGAGCACGCGCCTCATGCCGTTCCTGCCGGTGCCGCTGGTCGGCAAGGAGGGCGAGCGCTATCGCTGGCTCGGCGAGAGCGACCTGCCGCAAACGATCGGGCGGCTGTCCGCCTTCATGGGCAACGCCGGGGTGCTGCTGCGCGCCTACATCTACATGCGCCTGCTGGGGCGCGAGGGCATGCAGCGGGTCGGCGAGTACGCGACCCTCAATGCCAACTATCTGCTGAAACGCCTGCAGGAGGCCGGCTTCGATGCCGCCTACCCGCAGCGGCGCGCCAGCCACGAGTTCATCGTGACGCTCAAGCGCCAGGCGCGCGACCTCAACGTCACCGCCATGGACTTCGCCAAACGGCTGCTCGATTACGGCTTCCACGCCCCGACCACCTACTTTCCGCTGCTGGTCCCGGAATGCCTGCTGATCGAGCCCACCGAGACCGAGAGCCGCCAGGTCCTGGACGCCTTCGTGACAGCCATGGCACAGATCCAGAAGGAAGCCGAGCAGGAACCCGAGCGCGTGACGAGCGCACCGCATACCATGCCGGTGCGCCGCCTCGATGACGTGCGCGCGGCGAGGCAACTGGATCTCACATGGAAGCCGACGGCGCTGCCGTAGACCGATACAAACCCCGCGGGCTCACCCGCGTGCTGCGCGCCCTCACGGCCAGCGTGCAGGGCCTCGGCGGCGCCTTCCGCGAGGAAGCGGCCTTTCGCCAGGAACTCGCCCTGGCCGCGCTCGTCATACCCCTTGGCCTGTGGCTCGGGCACAGCGGGGTGGAGCGGGCGCTGCTCATCGCCCCTATGCTCCTGATCCTGATCGTGGAGCTGCTCAACAGCGCCATCGAGGCGACCGTGGACCGCATCGGCTTCGAGCGGCACGCGCTCGCAGGCCTTGCCAAGGACATCGGCTCCGCTGCGGTGTTCATGTCGTTTGTGCTGCTGACCGCGGTGTGGCTGTTAGTGCTGCTCGGCCGCTAGGAATCCCGTGATGCGCTATGTGACTGCGGCAGGCGTGTGCCTGCTCCTGTGCGGGCTGTACCTGAACGCGGCCGCCGGCCCGCTGGCCCCGGCCGCCACGCCGGCCAGCAGCGCCGCGGCGGTGCCGCAGCCGCCGGGGTCAGCGCCGGCGCAGCCGCCCGACACGCAGGCGCCGCCGCGTGCCGCAGGACCTGCCGAGGCCCAGCCGAGCGCCGCGGCGCAGCAGGCGGCCGCCGTCGAAGGCAACCCGGACTGGGCCGAGACGCTCGAGCGCATCGCCGGCAGCGTCGTCTCGATCGACGTCGACCTGGTGCGCGCCTTCGACACCGAATGGAACCAGACCGCTCAGGCGACCGGCTTCGTGGTGGATGCCGAGCGCGGTCTGATCCTCACCAACCGCCACGTCGTGACGCCCGGACCGGTGACCGCGGAGGCCACCTTCCTCAACCGCGAGGAAGTGCAGCTGTACCCGATCTACCGCGATCCGGTGCACGACTTCGGCATCTACCGCTACGATCCGCAGAAGCTGCGCTTCATCAAGCCCAAGGCACTGCCGCTGTACCCGGAAGGGGCGCAGATCGGGCGCGAGATCCGCGTGGTCGGCAACAACGCCGGCGAGCAGCTGTCGATCCTCGCCGGCACGCTCGCGCGCCTGGATCGCGATGCGCCCGAGTACGGCATCGCCAAGTACAACGACTTCAACACCTTCTACCTGCAGGCGGCCTCGGGCACCTCCGGCGGCTCCTCCGGTTCCCCGGTGATCGACATCCGCGGACGCGTGATCGGCCTGAACGCCGGTGGCGCGAGCGGCGCGGCCTCGAGCTTCTACCTGCCGCTCGGGCGCGTGCGGCGCGCGCTCACCCTCATCCAGCAGGGCAAGCCCGTGACGCGCGGCACGGTGTACACGGTGTTCAACTACATGCCGTTCGACGAGCTCGAGCGGCTGGGGCTCGATGCCGGCACCGAGAGCGCGGTGCGCAAGAACTTCCCGCGCTACACCGGCATGCTGGTGGTGACCGAGGTGCTGCCGGGCACGCCGAGCGAGAACGTGCTGCAGCCCGGGGACATTCTGCTGCGCGTCAATGGCCACTTCGTCGCGCAGTTCGAGCCGCTCGAGGAGATTCTCGACTACTCGGTCGGCGCGCAGGTGGAAGTCGAGCTCGAGCGCGGCGGCAAGCTGGTGTCGGCGCAGCTGCCGGTCGGTGACCTGCACAGCATCACCCCGCACGCCTACGCCGAGTTCGGCGACGTGGTCGTGCACAACCTGACCTACCAGCAGGCGCGCCAGTTCAACGTGCCGACGCGCGGGCTCTATGTCGCCAATCCCGGCTACGTGTTCGGCGCCGCCGGCATTCCGCGCGGCGCGGTGCTGCTGGCGCTCAACGGCAAGGACACCGACACGCTGCAGGATTTCGAGGCGGGCATCGCCGCGCTCGCCGACGGCGAGCACGCCACCGTGCGCTACCTCACCATCGATGACCCCAACAACACCGAGCTGCGCTCGATCCGCATGGACCGGCTGTGGTTCCCGGCGCACCACTGCGACCGCGACGACGCGGTGGGCCTGTGGGACTGCAAGGACCTGCCCGCCGGCGCGCAGCCCAAGCCGCTGCCGGTGAGCTCGACCGCCTTCCCGCACTTCAGCGATCCGCGCATGAATGCGCTCGCGCCCTCGCTCGCCATGGTGACCTTCGACATGCCGTACTCGGTGTCGGGCATCACCGAGCGCAACTATCACGGCACGGGACTCGTGGTGGATGCGCAGCGCGGCCTGGTGGTGGTCGACCGCAACACCGTGCCGGTGGCGATCGGGGACGTCACCGTCACCTTCGCCGGCACCGTGCAGGTGCCCGGGCGCGTGGTGTACGTGCACCCGCTGCACAACTACGCGGTGGTGTCCTACGATCCGCACCTGCTCGGCACCACCCCGGTGAAGGCGGCCAGACTCGCCCCGCGCGAGCTCAACGCCGGGCGAGCCGGTGTGGGTGGTGGGCTTGGGGGGCGACAGCCAGATGCACGCCCGCATCACCGAGATCGCCAGCATCGAGCCGCTGGAGCTGCCGCTGTCGCGCACCATGCGCTTCCGCGACAGCAATCTCGAGACGGTGCAGCTGGTCAATCCGCCGGGCGAGTTCGACGGGGTGCTCGCCGACAAGAGCGGCAACGTGCTCGGCACCTGGTCCAGTTTCGCCTACGACAACGGCCGCGAGATCGCCCAGGATTCGCGCGGCGTGCCGATCGACCTGGTCGCCGACATGATCGCGCGCGTGCGCGAGGACCGGCCGCTGCATTCGCTCGAGGCCGAGCTGTCGGTGCTGCCGCTGGCCGCGGCCCGCCAGATCGGGCTGTCGCAGGCGTGGACGGAGCGCCTCGCCCAGCACACCCCGACCCGCCGCCAGGCGCTCACCGTGGTGCGCATGGTGGGCGGCTCGCCGGCCGCCGAGCTCCTGCAGCAGGGCGATCTGCTGCTGGCCATCGACGGCGCGGTGGTGACCCGCTTCCGTGAAGTGGAGAGGGCTGCGGCCGACAAGACGCGCGTCAAGGTCACGGTGTGGCGCGGCCAGGCGGAGCAGACGCTCGACGTCGCGACCGCAGAGCTCCCCGGCACCGATGTCGACCGGCTGGTGGAGTGGGGGGGTGCGACGCTGCAGGCGCCGCACCGCGCCATGAGCGTGCAGCGGGGCATCGCGCCGGTGGGCGTGTACGTCGGCTACTTCGCCTACGGCTCGCCTGCGACACGCTACGGGCTCTATCCCGGGCGGCGCATCGTCGAGGTCGACGGGGTGCCGACTCCGGATCTGGATACCTTCCTCAAGGTGGTCACCGGGCGCGCCGACCGCGCGTCCCTGCGCCTCAAGACCATCACCTGGAACAACGCCCCCGAAGTGATCACGCTGAAACTCGACAAGCACTACTGGCCGGCCTACGAGCTGAAGCGCACCGGCGCCGGCTGGGTGCGGCGCGCACTGGAATAATTCGCATGCGCCTGCGTCGGCGCAGCGCGACAGGCCTAGCACGCGCTGCGGGCGTTGTTCGCGTTTCTTATTGCACGTTGTGACGCAGCTGATGCTTTCCCACAACACGCAGGAGTCGCCCGGCGTGGCTTGCTAGAATTCGCCGCTTGTATGGTGCGTGTTACCCGAGCAACCCAGGTCGAGATCGAGACTGCCGTGCAGGCGCTGCGCGACGGCGAGCTCGTGGCGTTTCCGACCGAGACCGTCTACGGGCTCGGCGCCAATGCGCAGAACCCGGCGGCGGTGCGCAAGATCTTCGAGGCCAAGGGCCGTCCGCCCAACCACCCGGTGATCGTGCACCTGGATTCCCCGCGCTTCCTGCACCGCTGGGTGCGCGAGGTGCCGCAGAGCGCGACGCGGCTGGCGGAAGCCTTCTGGCCGGGCCCGCTCACCATGGTCATGCCGCGCGCCGCCACCGTGCACGACGTGGTCACCGGCGGCCAGGATACGATCGCGGTGCGCGTGCCGGCGCATCCCATGGCGCAGCAGCTGCTGACCGCCTTCGGCGGCGGCATCGCCGCGCCGTCCGCCAACCGCTTCGGGCGGCTCTCGCCGACGCGTGCCGAGCACGTGCGCGAGGAGTTCGGCGAGATCGTGCGTGTGATTCTCGATGGCGGGGAGTGCCAGATCGGGCTCGAATCGACCATCGTGTCGTTCGAGGGGAGCGACGTGCGCCTGCTGCGTCCGGGCAGCGTGACCGCCGGCCAGATCAAGGCGGTCGTCGGCGAGCTGCTGCCCGGAGCCGATGTCGCCTCGCCGCGCGTGCCCGGCAGCACGCCCGCGCACTACGCGCCGACGACGCCGATGACCATCGTGCCGGCCGGCGAGATCGATGCGCAGGCCGATGCGGCTTCCGCCGGCGGCAAGCGCGTCGCGGTGCTGGCGCAGCGCCTGCCGCTGCGCTCGCACAAGTACGTCACCTGGGTCAACGCCGGGCGCCGCCCGGAGACCTTCGCGCACGACCTCTACAGCAATCTGCGCACCCTCGACAAGGCCGGCTGCCAGCGCATCCTGGTGCAGGCAGTGCCCGACGGCGAGGGCTGGGATGCGATCCGTGACCGGCTGCTGCGCGCGGCCACCAGCGTCGCCGAGAGCGACGATCACACCGGCACCCTGGCCATGCTGCCTTGAGGGCGCGCGCGGCGCGCCGCCCGCGCTTCATCGACCCGTTCCAGCCGGCCGAGGTGCGCCGCCTGGTGCACGAGTTCGGCTCGCCGCTCCTGATCCTCGACTGCGCGCGGGTGCGCGTGCAGTACCGCAAGCTCAAGCACGCGCTGCCGCAGGTGCAGCTGCACTACGCACTGAAGCCGCTGCCGCACCCGGCCGTGGTGGAGACGCTGCTGGCCGAGGGCGGCTACTTCGATCTGGCCACGAGCGGTGAAGTGGCGCTGGTGCAGCGCCTCGGGGTGGCGCCGGAGCGCTGCATCCACAGCCACCCGATCAAGCGCGCGGCCGATATCGCCAACGCGCTGCACTTCGGCGTGCGCACCTTCGTCGCCGACAATCCCGACGAGGTGCGCAAGTTCGCGCGCCACGCGGGCGAGGTGCAGCTGCTGCTGCGCGTCTCGTTCCGCAGTGCCGGGGCGGTGTGCGACCTGTCGCGCAAGTTCGGCTGCGACCCCGAGGACGTGCTGCCGCTGGCGCGGCTGGCGGCCGAGCTCGGCATCGGCGTGCGCGGGCTGTCCTTCCACGCCGGCTCGCAGACCGCCGATGCCACCAAGCATGTCGAGGCCACGCAGGCGTGCGCGAAACTCCTGGCGGCGGCGCGCCGTGAGCGGCTCGGGGCCTGCGACACGCTCGACATCGGCGGCGGCTTTCCCATCGACTATGCCCAGCCGGTGCAGGACATCGGCCGCTTCTGCGCGCCGCTGCGCGCCGCCCTGGCGAAGCTGCCGCGCCGCGTGCAGGTCATCGCCGAGCCCGGCCGCTACATCGTCGGGACCCTGCGCCATCGGCGTCGCCACGGTGATGGGGCGCGCGCGGCGCGAGGGTCACTGGTGGTACTACCTCGACGACGGCCTGTACGGCTGCTACAGCGGCCAGCTGTACGACCACGCGCGCTACCCGGTCGAGCCGCTGCGCGCCGGCGGCGAGCGGCTGCCCTCGGTGCTGGCGGGCCCGACCTGCGACAGCATCGACGTGATCGCCGAGAACCTGATGCTGCCGCAGCTGAAGGCCGGCGACCTGGTCGTCGGGCGCGCCATGGGCGCCTACACCTGGGCGAGCGCCACCGAATTCAACTTCTTCCCCAAGGCCACGGTGGTGGCGGTCAACACGCGGCCCGGCGACACCGGCAGCGTCACGCCGCTGTCCTGAAGGCCGTGCCCGCAAGCATTCACAACGTCGTCTTCGACATCGGCTGGGTGCTGGTGCGCATCAACTACCGCCCGCTGCTTGAGTTCCTGGACCGCCACCACGGAGTGCCGGCCGCCGAGCGCGAGGCCGTCATGAACGCCGTCGGGCTGGAGGAGCACGAGTGCGGCCGCATGTCAGGGGAGGGGCTCCTCCAGCGCATCGCCGCGCTCGCCGGGCGGCAGGCGACCGCCGCGCAGGCGCGGGCGATCTGGCTCGACATGTTCGAGCTGGATGCGGCCATGGTTGAGCTGGCGCACCGCATCAGTGCAGCGCAGCGCGTCTATCTGCTCTCCAACATCGGCGACCTGCACTGGATGCATCTCGCGCGCGAACACCGCCTGCACGCCATCGGCCACGGCGCGCTGCCGTCGTACCTGGCCGGGGTCATGAAACCGCACGCCGACATCTACAGCGCTGCCGAGCGGCGTTTTGCACTCGTGCCCGGGGCCACGGTGTTCATCGACGACCGCGCCGATAACATCGCGGCGGCGCGCGCCCGCGGCTGGCACGGCATCGTGCACGAGAGCCACGCCGCAACGCTGAGACCAGCTGCGCGGTCTGAAAGTGACCTGCTGAAACCGCTGCGGGAGTGCGTCCATGAGGCCGGTGATCGCTGCGACGGCGCTGCTTTTGGGATCCAACGTGTTCATGACCTTCGCCTGGTACGCGCACCTGAAGAATCTCGCCGCGCGGCCGTGGTACGTGGCGGCCCTGGTCAGCTGGGGCATCGCCTTGTTCGAGTATCTGCTGCAGGTGCCCGGCAACCGCATCGGCTACACAGCGCTGTCGCTGCCGCAGCTGAAGATCCTGCAGGAAGTGATCACGCTGACGGTGTTCGTGCCGTTCGCGGTGCTGTACATGGGGAAATCGTTCAGGCTCGACTACCTGTGGGCGGCGCTGTGCATCCTGGCTGCGGTATATTTCGTGTTCCGTTCCCCGGAAAACCCATGAAGAACGAAGCGGAAGCGGAGGCTCTGACTGCGATTCACGCCCAGGTGATCGCCGCCCGCGAGGGGCGCGATGCCAAGGTGGTGGCGCGCCTGTTCTCCGGCTGGGCGGTGTTCGGCGAGCGCCAGTTCGTGCGCGGCTACTGCCTGCTGCTGCCCGACCCGGTGGTGCCCAACTTCAATGCGCTCGGCGCGCGCGAGCGCATCGCCTTCCTGAGCGACATGTCGCGGCTCGGCGATGCGCTGCTCAAGGTGACCGGCGCTGCGCGCATCAACTACGCCATCTTCGGCAACCAGGATCCGGCGCTGCACGCGCACGTCATCCCGCGTTTCATCGACGAGCCCGAGGCGCTGCGCGGCGCCCAGCCGTGGGCCTACGACTGGGCGGCGGCGCCGGCCTTCGATCGCATCGCCAGCCGCGCACTGGCCGACAGCCTGCTGCGCGAACTGACCCGCATGGGCGTCACCAAGCCCATGCGCTACGACCCCGGCGCCAACGCCTGAGCGTCTACTTCGGCTGCGCGGGCGCGGGCGGTGCTATGGCAGACGGGGCTGGCGGGCGGCGCCGGTGCCTTCACGCTGATGAGCTCGACGTCGAACACCAGCATCGCGCCCGGCGGAATGGGCGCGCCCTGCGGCGGCCGCGCATCGTAGGCGAGCTGCGGCGGAATCCACAGCTGGTACTTGGAGCCCGGCTTCATCAGCTGCAGCGCCTCGGTCCAGCCCGGGATCACGCTGGCCGACGCCGAAAGTGGCCGGCTTGCCGCGCTTGTAGCTGGAATCAAACTCGGTGCCATCGAGCAGCGAGCCGCGATAGTTGACGGTCGCCTCGTCGGAAGGCTTGGGCGAGTCCCCGCTGCCGGGGGTTATGACCTTGTACTCGAGCCCGCTCGCGGTGGTGATGACGCCCGGCTTCTTGCCGTTCTCGGCGAGGAACTTGGCCGCCGCACGGTGGTTCGTGTCGACGCTCGCATCGTAGGCACCGTGCAGGAGCTTGGTGAGGTTGGCCTGGTCGTTCTGGCCGAGCGTCGCCTTGCCGTACAGCGCGTCGCGGAAGCCCGCCGTCAGGCGCTCGCTGCTGATGTCGGCCGGGTGCACGCCGGCCTTGCGCAGCTGCGCGCCCATGATGACGCCCAGGCTGTAGCTGGTGGCGGCCTTGTCGCCCTCGGCCTTGGCGGGCTTGGCGGCACTCGGCTCGGCGGCCGGCTTGGCAGGTTTGGCGGGCGTCGCGGCGGGGGCGGCGCCGGCGGCCGGCGCTGGTGCCGCCTGCGGCTGCTGCGCCACGGCCAAGGTGCCGGCGGTGAAGAGTGCGGCAGCCGCGCCGAGGATCAGGAACGAGCGGCCGGGGCGCCGCGCTGGCAGTGTCATGGTGAACCCTTCAATGAGTGCGGGCCGTGAGCGCACGGCTTGGTAACCGCAGGGGCGCGCAGTGTCGCTGATCGCAGGCGGCGCTGCCACTGTCGGCGATGCGCTACTTAGTGGCGCGGCCGGTGCGCGGGCGTGGCCGGGCTTGCGCCGGGCAGTTCGAACGGGCCGCCGGCGGCGAGCGCGCGGGCATAGGCCGGGCGCGCCCGGATGCGGGCAAGGAACCCCTGCGCGTTGGCGCCGAGCGGCAGGCCGGCACGCGCCTCGGCGGCCTCCAGAGGAAAGCTCATCTGAATGTCGGCCGCGGTGAAGTCCGGACCTGCGAACCAGGGGCCGCGGCCGAGCTCGCTGTCCCACCAGCTCAGATGGGTCTTGAGCTGCGGGTCGACGAAGCCGCTCTGCGCGCGCGTGGCGATGGCGCGCACCAGCGGGCGCAGCAGGGCCGGCAGCGGCCCCTGCGGCAGGCGCTGGAACACCAGTTTCAGCAGCAGCGGCGGCATGGCCGAGCCTTCGGCGTAGTGCAGCCAGTAGTTGTAGCGCAGCCGCTCCTCGCTGCCGGCCGCCGGGCGCAGCCTGCCTTCGCCGTAGCTGTCGATGAGGTACTCGATCATCGCGCCGGATTCGGCCAGCGTGCGCGTACCGTCGGTGATGACCGGCGACTTGCCGAGCGGGTGGATCGAGCGCAGCTGCGCTGGGGCGAGCATCGTGTGCGGATCGCGCTGGTAGCGCTGCACCTGGTACTCGCAGCCGAGCTCCTCGAGCAGCCACAGGATGCGCTGCGAGCGCGAGTTGTTGAGATGATGGACGGTGAGCATCGCTGCCGCGGCTAGTCCGGCGGCGGCGAGGCCTGCGACAGCTGCGCCAGCTCCTCGTCGCTGAACTGGCGTTCGGCGAGTGACATGCGCGCGCGATGCAGCTGGGTCGCGCTCACGTACAGGCGCGACGGCGCGGCCTGGCCGAGCACCCCGGCATCCGACATGACGCGCACGGCGATGCCCTCCGCGCCGAGAATCTCGGCCAAGCGACTGCGCCGAGGGCAGGTCGGGGAGGGTGGTGAGCAGGCACCAGGCAGGATCGCTCATCGTGGCGGTACAGTGCCAAAGCGGCGATGTTTCTACAATGAGCACTCGAGCGTCCGTGCTCGGGGAGTTTGAGAAGGCGCGTGCTCGACATCCGGCAACTGTCCAAGAGCTTCACCGAGGGCGGCCGCGAGCATCGCGTGCTGGTGGCGCTCGATGCGCAGATCGCAAGCGGCGCGAGCGTGGCCATCATGGGACGCAGCGGCTCGGGCAAGTCGACGCTGCTCAATCTCATCAGCGGCATCGATCACTGCGACGGCGGCAGCATCGCCATCGACGGGCTGAACGTCAGCGCGCTGGGCGAGCCGGCGCGCACGCTGTTCCGCCGCAGCCACGTAGGCTTCGTCTACCAGTTCTTCAACCTGATCCCGACCCTCGATGTGGCGGAGAACGTGCGTCTGGTGCTCGAGCTGAACGGCATGCGCGGCCACGCGGCGCGCACGCAAAGCGCCGCGGCGCTCGCCGCCGTCGGGCTCGCCGACCGTGGCCGCAGCGCGGTCACGGAGCTGTCCGGCGGCGAGCAGCAGCGCGTGGCCATCGCGCGCGCGCTGGTGCACGGCCCGAAGCTGCTGCTGGCCGATGAGCCGACCGGCAACCTCGACGCCGCCACCGCGCAGGAAGTGATGCCGCTGCTGTTGTCGCTGAGCGCTGCCCGGGGCGCAACGCTCGTCATGGTGACGCACGACGAGCTGCTCGCGCGCCGCAGCGATCGCGTGCTGGAGCTGCGCGATGGGCGGCTGCACGAGCGGGGCGCGCAGGAGCTATGAGGACGCTGCGCGCCGCGAGCCTGCGTCACCTGTGGCGTCACCCCGCGCAGCTGCTCTTGGCCCTCACGGGGCTGGCGCTCGGGGTCGGCACCATCGTCGCGGTCGACATCGCCACCGCCAGCGCGCGGCGTGCCTTCGAGCTGTCGCTGCAGGCGGTCAATGGAGCTGCGAGCCAGCAGATCGTCGGCGGGCCCGGCGGCATCGGCGAGAGCCTGTACGTGCAGCTGCGCCGCGCAGCTCCCCCCGGCGTGCAGCTGGCGCCGCAGGTGACAGGCTACGTCACGGTCGGGCAGCGCGTCATGCAGCTGGTCGGCATCGATCCGCTCGCGGGCGGTGCGCTCGCAGGCGAAGGCGGCGGCAGCTTTGCGCTGCGCGGGGTCGGCAGTGCGCGCGCCTGGTTCGGACGAGCCCGGCGCGGTGCTGGTGAGCGCCGCCGACGCCCGCGAGCTCGGCGTGGACGCGGCGGGGCGCTTCACCCTCACCGTCGGCGGCATCGCGCACACGGCGCAGGTGATCGCCCGCTCAGGCGAGGCCGGCTTCGACGGGCTGATCCTCACCGACATCTCCCAGGCGCAGGAATGGCTCGGCGCCCTGGGGCTGCTCAGCCGCATCGATCTGGCGGTGCCGCGCGATGCCGCAGGTGAGGCCTACCTTGCGCGCCTCGCGCGCACTCTGAGCCCGGACCTGAGCCTGCAGAGCACGCGCGCCACGGCCCGCGAGACCTTCGCGATGACGGATGCCTTCACCACCAACCTTAAGGCCATGAGCCTGCTCGCGCTCCTGGTCGGCACCCTGCTCATCTACGGCGCGGTGAGCTTCGCGGTGCTGCAGCGGCGCCCAATCATCGCGGTGCTGCGGGCGCTCGGGGCGACGCGGCGCGAGGTGCTGCGCCTGCTGCTTGCCGAAGCGGCGCTCCTTGGCCTGCTCGGCGCCGGCATCGGCGTGCTGCTCGGACTCGTCATCGGCCGCGTCCTGGTGCAGCTCGTCGCGCAGACCATCAACGATCTGTATTTCGCGGTGGCGGTGAGCGCGGTGAGCGTGCCGGCCATGACGCTCGTGAAGGCGCTCGGCGCAGGGCTGGCCACGGCGCTCGTGGCAGCGCTCCTGCCGGCGCTCGAAGTCGCCGGCAGCGCGCCGCAGCTGAGTCTCACGCGCGCCAGCCTCGAGCGGCGCGCGCGCCACGTGGCGCGCCGGCTGGCGCTGCTGAGCGTGTTCCTGGCGCTCGCCGCCGCACTCAGCGTCGTGAGTTCGGGGCGCAGTCTCCTGGCAGGCTTCGTGGCGCTGTTCCTGCTGCTGCTGAGCGTGGCGGCACTGACGCCGGCGGCGCTCGCGCTGCTCGCCGATGGCGCGGCCACGCTGCTGGCGCGCCTCAGCCCGGTCGCGCGGCTGGCGTGCGCGGACGTGGCCGCTTCCTTGAGTCGCACCGGGGTCGCCGTCGCAGCGCTTGGCATGGCGCTCACCGCCATGATCGGCGTGTCGATCATGGTGGAAAGTTTTCGCGAGTCGCTGCGCGAGTGGCTGACGCAGACCATGAGCGCCGATCTGTACGTGAGCGCGCCGGGCGTGGCCGACAGCCTCGAGCGGCGCCTGGATCCGCAGGTGCTGCGCGCGCTGCTGAGCGTTCCCGGCGTGCGCGCCCACAGCGAGGCGCGCCGCGTGACGGTGGCCTCCAGCGCCGGTGCGGTGGAGCTCGACGCCGTGCGCCTCGCCCCGGACAGCTACGCCGGCTTTCGCCTGACGCAGGGCGATGCGGCGCGCGCCTGGCCGCTGTTCGCGCACGGTGCGGTGCTCGTGTCCGAGCCGCTGGCGTGGCGCCTGGGGCTGCGGCCCCAGGGGCAGCTGACCCTCACCACGCAGTCCGGGCCTGAGGCTTTCACGGTGGCAGGCGTGTACCGCGAATACGGCAACGAGCGCGGCGAGGTGCTCATGGACCTGGAGGAGTACCGGCGCTGGTGGCGTGACGAGGCGGTGGCCGGCATCGGCCTGTACCTGGCCGCGGGCGTGAGCGTGCCGCACACGGTGCAGCAGCTGCGCGCAGCGGTGGCGGGCCGCCAGGCGCTCATGATCCGCTCCAACGCCGACATCCGCACGCTGTCGATGCGCATCTTCGAGCGCACCTTCATCATCACGCGGGTGCTGTACTGGCTCGCCGCCGGAGTCGCTGCGGTGGGGCTGGTCAGTGCGCTGCTCGCCTGGGAGCTGGAACGCGCGCGTGAGCTGGCGCTGCTGCGCGCGCTCGGCCTCACCCCGCGCGGCACGGCGCTGCTGGTCGTGGGGCAGACCGCCTTCATGGGACTGGCGGCGCTCCTGGCGGCGGTGCCGGCGGGCCTCCTGACGGCGCTGGTGCTCACCGACGTCATCAATCGCCGCGCCTTCGGCTGGCAGATCGATCTGCACCTGCGGCTGCCGCAGTTCAGCAACGCCCTGTGGCTGTCGCTCGCCGCCGCGCTCGCCGCGGCGCTCTACCCGGCGTGGCGCAGCGCGCAGGCGCCGCTGGCACGCGGGTTGCGCGAGGAATGAGCGCCGTGCTGCGCGCGGCGGTGTGCGTGCTGCTGGTGATGCCGGCGGCCGCCGCGCCGCCCCTGCCGCCGGGCGACGATGCGCGCGGCTTCGCGCAGGCGCTGGCGGTGCGGCCGCTCAAGTTCCCGCAGGATCACGGCCCGCACCGCGACTTCCGCCAGGAGTGGTGGTACGTCACCGGCAATCTCGATGCGGCGGACGGCGAGCGCTTCGGTTTCGAGCTGACATTCTTTCGCATCGCGCTGCAGCCGCCGGCGGCAGCCCCCGCGGGCGCCTCCGCCTGGCGCTCAAGCGAGATCTACATGGCGCACTTCGCCGTCACGGACGTGGCGCGCCAGCGCTTTCGCTTTGCGCAGAAGCTGTCACGCGGCGCGCTCGGGCTGGCCGGCGCGCAGACAGCCGCCGCTGCGCGTGTGGATCGATGACTGGTCGCTCACGGCCGATGCGCCGGCAAGTCAATGGCAGCTGCACGCAGCGCAAGCCGGCTACCAGCTCGACCTCCAACTTGTGCCGCAGACGGCGCCGGTGCTGAACGGCGATGCGGGACTTTCGCGCAAGGGCGCGCGAGAGCGGTGCGGCCAGCTACTACTATTCGCTGCCGCGTCTGGCCGCGCGCGGCCGGCTGCTGCGCGACGGCCGCGCGCTCGAGCTGTCGGGCCTTGCCTGGCTCGATCGCGAATGGGGCAGCGGCGGCCTGGGCGCGGGCGAGGAGGGCTGGGACTGGTTTGCACTGCAGCTCAACGATGGCAGCGCCCTCATGTTCTATGCGCTGCGCGATCGTGGCGGCGCCCGTGATGCCTACAGCGCCGGCACCTTTCTGCCGCCTGACGGGCCGGCACGGCCGCTGGCAAGCGCAGACGTGGACATAGCCGTCAAGGGTGCCTGGCGCAATGCGAACGGTGAGCGCTACCCGGCGCGCTGGCGAGTGCAGGTGCCGGGGCTCGCGCTGGACCTGGACGTGCAGCCGCTGCTGGCCGACCAGGAACTTCGCGACCACGCCGGTGTACTGGGAGGGCGCGGTGACGGTGAGCGGTACGCGCGGCGGCGTGCCGGTGAGCGCTCGCGGCTACGTGGAGCTGGTCGGCTATGCGGGGGAACGCGCACACCCCTGAGCTACTGGCGCGCGCCCACGCCTTGTCCGATGATGCCGACCCTGCTAACCCTGCCATCGGAGATGTCCATGCGACGTGCCCTCGTTGCCGCTGCCGGCACCCTGCTGATCGCGATCCCGGCCTTTGCCGCGCTGCCGGACGGCAGCAAGGCCCCCGACATCAGCACCCGGGCGACGCTTGCCGGCAAGGAGTTCATATTCTCGCTCTCGGAGGCGCTGCGCACCGGTCCGGTGGTGCTGTACTTCTACCCGGCAGCGTTCACCAAGGGCTGCACCATCGAGGCCCACGACTTCGCGGAGGCGACCGACAAGTTCAAGGCGCTGGGGGCCACCGTCATCGGCGTGTCGCACGATCCGATCGAGAAGCTCGACCAGTTCTCGGTGAGCGAGTGCCGCAACAAGTTCGCGGTGGCCTCCGATGCCGACGGCTCGATCATGAAGTCCTATGACGCGGTGCTGCTCGGTCACGCCGCGTTCGCCAACCGCACTTCTTACGTGATCGCCCCCAACGGCACGATCATCTACTCGTATACCGCCATGAGTCCGGACAAGCACGTCGATAACACGATGGCTGCGGTGAAGAAGTGGCAGGACGAGCACGGCAAGAACTGAACATGCGTCGGCGGCGGCGCGATGCGTGCCCGCCAGATTAAGTCAAGCCGGCAGGTGCTCCCGAGCGGCCGGAAATCTGCGAAGGATTTGGCGGTCCGCCAGCCCGGGTGGGCGTACACTGTGCGCCACACGGACGGTTCGTGTTTTACCGGAAAGGGGATACACATGCAACGGAAGCATTGGATTTTGGGTGCGGCGCTGTGCGTCCTGCCCGTGGCCAGCCAGGCCGCCACCACCTTGCTCGATGAGAACTTCGACGCGCTCACGCCGATGCTGGCGGTGACCTCGGCCGGCGCCTTCTCGGCCATCAGCGGCACCAACGTCGACATCGTCGGCGGCGGGCTGTTCGGCGGCCTGTGCGCAAGCCCCGCGTCGGGCAACTGCATCGACCTGGACGGCAGCAACGGCAATTCGCAGGGCGTGCTGCGTTCCAACGGGTCGTTCACGCTGATGCCCGGCGTCACCTACCTCCTGAGCTACGATCTGATCGGTTCGCAGCGCGGCAACACCACCTCGGCGACGGTGAACTTCGGGCCCTACACGCGCGTGTTCACGCTGGCTTCGGGCGATGACACGAGCGGCGTGGTGAGCAATGCCGCCATCACGGTGACGGCGCCGACCACGGCCTTTCTGAGCTTCTCGAGCAACACGCCGGGCAACGTCGGCACGGTGCTCGACAACGTGTCGCTGACCGCCAGCAGCGGGGCTGCCGGCGTGCCCGAGCCTGCGACCTTGAGTCTGCTGACACTGGGACTTGTCGGCATCGGCTTCGCGCGGCGCAGGCGCGCCAGCTGATCGTCAGGTCAATCGCCGCTTAAAAACGCCCGCGCCGCCGCGGGCGTTTTTCATTTCAGGCGAGGTCGGCCAGCAGGGCCGGCACCTGCCGGCGCAGCAGCAGATTGCGTGCCTGCCACTGTTCGGCTGCCGGCAGTTCCTCGAGGAAGGTGACTTCGCCGCCGGCCAGCATCGCCACGGGAATGCCGTCGCGATACAGCAGGCGGTTGCCGGCCAGTGACGGCAGGCGCGCACCGGGGGTGAGAATGCCGGCGAGGTTCAAAGGATCGGCGCCCGAGAGCGATACGTAGTGTCCCTCGTGCGGCTTGCGGCGCGCTTCGCGCAGCAGCGCGATGGCTTCCGGCGCTGCGTACTGCTCGCCGCTGAAGCCGGCCACGAAGCGTCCGCCGCGGATCTCGCCGCGCGCCTCGAGCCGGCGGCAGCACATCAAGAGATCGCGCCACGGCGGCAGCCAGTCCGCCTCGCGCGCCAGCAGCCGCCAGAACACCACGCCCCAGCGCCGCAGCAGCGTGCGCACGACGTGCTCGATGGTTTCCTCGGCCAGCTGCCGCTCGGGCGGTGCCGTGCTGCTGCGGGCGATGCGCGCCCAGCGTCCGGCGGCATCCATGCCGAAGAGGGCAAGCCGCCGCCGGCGCCGGCCGCCGACGGCCGGGCGGCGCCGCTCGGCGGGAACCAGGAGCGCGCGCAGCCCCGCGAAGCTGTCGGAGTTGACCGAACCCAAGGCGACGAGCTCGGCGAGCGCCTCTTCGGCCTGGCTCGGCAGCAGGCCGCTGCCGGCCACGATCTCATCGAAAAACGAGGCGCCCTGGGCGCTCAGCAGCTGCCCGATGCGCTGCGCGGGCGCGGACAGGTGCAGGGCATCCAGGTCCGTGCCGAGCGTCGACCACAGCCGCAGGTTGCGGCGCGCCACCAGCACGATCGGCGTGGCGCGCACCGGGGCGGCGCCGCGCTCCGGGTCGCTGCGCCGCGGCGCGAGCCGGCTCCACACGAAGCGCCCCGCCAGGCACTGCTCATCGAGCCACGCCGGCTCGTACTCGCTGATGCGCAGCGGCAGGATCTCGGTTTCCCAGGCACTCGCTGCCGCCTCGAAACCTTCCAGCTGCGCCAGGATCGCGCCGACCGCATCCGGTCCTTCCATGCGCCCCGCGCTCGTGACGCGCTGCCACTCGAACAGGAAGCGCAGGAAATCGCGCGCCTCGATCGGCTCGATCTCGGCGCGCAGGCGCTTGACGGTGTAGCGGTGGATGCGCGCCAGCAGGCGCCGCTCGCACCACTCGTTCGCCTGTTGCGCGCTGAAGGCGCCACGCATCGCAAAGCCCTCCGCCTGCAGGGCCGCAAGTGCCGTATCGATCTGTGTCGCCGGCAGGCCGAGCGCGCCGGCGAGCGCCGCCGCGGTGGTCGGGCCTGAGCCCTCCAGCCGCCCGCGCACCACCTCGATGAGCGCGGCGGCGGCCTCGAGCGCCTGCGGCTCACCCGGGGCGAGGACCGGCGGCTGGTAGGCGGCCTCGGGAAAGAGCGCCTGGAACAGCGGCAGCCGCTCGGCGGTGAGCCACAGCTGCACGTCGCGGCAGCTGAGGAGCGTCACGCGGCGCTGCGCGGCGAGCTGGGCCAGGAGCGGCGGCCACAAAGGATCGCGCGCCGCTTCCGCGGCGGTGCAGCAGGTGAGCCACAGCAGCGCATCGTGCAGCTCATCGGCATTGGTCGCGTCCGGCCAGGCTTCGCTCTTCACGCGCGCGATCGCTTCCGCATCGAGCTGGCCGATGTCGCTGGCACTTTGCGGATCCATCCAGCGCCGGCTCATCACCGCCTGGGTGCGCCGCTCCTCGAGCGGCGCGTCGTCCAGGTACGCATAGGGCCGTGCCGACAGCACCTCGAGCGCGAGCGGCGAGGGCTCGGTGAGATCGCGCGCGAGCACCGTGATGCTGCCGGACTCGAGCCCGCGCAGCAGCTGCTCGAAGCCGTCCACGTCCATGGCGTCCTCGAGACAGTCGCGGATCGCCTGGCGCACCAGCGGGTGGTCGGGAATCTCCAGCTCGCCGGGCAGGTTCTCGGCGCACGCCATCTGATCGGGGAACACCGCGGTCAACAGATCCTCGGCGGCCATGCGCTGCAGCGGAGCGGGCACTCTTCTTGCCGCCGCGGAAGCGCGGCAGCGCCAGCGCGATGCCGGCGCTCCAGCGCCAGCGCACCGGGAACATCGGCGCGGCGCACAGCGCCTGCACCAGCAGCGGCCGCACCGTGTTGGAGTGCAGGTAGCGGGCCACGTCGCCGAGCTCGAAGCTGTGCGCGGTGGTGAGCGACAGCACGATGGTGTCCTCGGTGGCGGCGGCCTGCAGCTCGAAGTTGAACGAGCGGCAGAAGCGCTTGCGCAGGCTCAGGCCCCAGGCGCGGTTGATGCGGCTGCCGAAGGGCGAATGGATCACCAGCTGCATGCCGCCCGCCTCATCGAAGAAGCGCTCGAAGATCAGCGTCTGCTGCGTCGGCAGCGCGCCGAGTGCGGCCTTGCCGGCGGCCAGGTAGTACACCAGCTGCTGGGCTGCGGGCGCGGTGATGCCGCAGTAGTCCATGACCCAGGCGCTGGCCGCCTCGATCCCCTGCTCGAGCTGCGCGGCGAGCTCCTGCCGCAGCTGCGACACGCTGACCGACAGCTCCGCGGTGCGCCCCGGCGCCTCGCCCAGCCAGAACGGGATGGAGGGCGGTTCGCCGTGCGCATCCTCGACGCGGATGCGTCCCTGCTCGACCCGCAGGATGCGGTAGGAGACGTTGCCCAGCTGGAAGATGTCGCCCTGCAGGCTCTCGACCGCGAAATCCTCGTTCACCGTGCCGACGAACTGCGCCTGCGGCTCGAGGATCACCTGATAGTCGGCGTTGTCGGGAATGGTGCCGCCGGAGGTGATGGCGGTGAGGCGCGCGCCGCGGCGCCCCTTGACCATGCCGTTGACCGCGTCGTGGTAGATGAGCGCGCCGTGACGGCCGCGGCGCGTCGTGTAGCCTTCCGCCAGCATGCGGATGAGTTCGTCGAACTCGGCGCGCGTGAGTTCGCGGTACGGCCAGGCGCGGCGCATGAGCTCGAACAGCTGCCCGACCTGCCACTCACTCGCCGCCACCTCGGCCACGATCTGCTGGGCCAGCACGTCGAGCGGGGTGGTCGGCGGGCGCAGGCGGTCGAGCTCGCCGCGGCGCACGGCGGCGAGCAGTGCGCTGCACTCGACCAGGTCATCGCGCGACAGCGGAAACAGCCGTCCCTTCGGGATGCCGCCGACCGAGTGACCGGAGCGGCCGACGCGCTGCAGGAAGGCGGCGATGGAGCGCGGCGAGGACAGCTGGCACACCAGGTCCACCTCGCCGATGTCGATGCCGAGTTCGAGGGAGGCGGTGGCCACCAGCGCGCGCAGCTCGCCGCGCTTGAGGCGCGACTCGGCGTTCAGGCGCGACTCCTTGGCCATGCTGCCGTGGTGCGCCGTGACGTGCTCCTCGCCCAGGCGTTCGGACAGGTGCCGCGCCAGGCGCTCGGCCTGGCGGCGCGTGTTGACGAACACCAGCGTCGTGCGGTGCTCGCTCACCAGCTGCGCCAGGCGGTCGTAGACCTGCGTCCACACCTCGCCCGACATCACCGCCTCCAGCGGCGCACCGGGAACCTCCAGCTGCAGATCGCGCGCGCGCACGTGGCCGGCGTCGATCACCGTGCACTGCGCCGCCCCCGCGGCGTCCACGTTGCGCGTGCCGACCAGGAAGCGCGCCACGTCCTCGATCGGTTTCTGCGTGGCCGAGAGGCCGACGCGCGTCAGCTTGCGGCCGCTGAGGGCTTCCAGCCGCTCCAGCGTCACGGCCAGGTGCACGCCGCGCTTGCTGCCGACCATCGCATGGATCTCATCGACGATCACCGTGCGCGTGGTCGACAGCATCTGCCGCCCCGACTGCGAGCCCATGAGGATGTACAGCGACTCGGGCGTCGTGACGACGATGTGCGGCGGGCGCTTGCGCATGGCGGTGCGCTCGTGCTGCGGCGTGTCGCCGGTGCGCACGAAGGTGCGGATGTCGATCTGCGGCAGGCCGAGGGCTGCCAGTTCCTCCTTGATGCCCGCGAGCGGCTGCGCGAGGTTCTTGTGGATGTCGTTGGAGAGGGCCTTCAACGGCGAGACGTACACCACCTGCGTCTCATCGGGCAGGCCGCCGTCGCCGGCAAGACCTGCCCTGATGAGCTCATCGATCACCGCCAGGAATGCCGCCAGCGTCTTGCCCGAGCCGGTGGGGGCGGCGATCAGTACGTGCCGCTGCGCGGCGATCGCCGGCCACGCCGCGCTCTGCGCCGCGGTGGGCGCGGCGAAAGCGCGCGCAAACCAGCGCTCGACGGCCGGATGAAACACGGAAGGCATGGCGCGAATTGAAGCACACCTCCACGGTTGCGAGCACCGCGGCGCAGCGAAATTCATACAACGTACAGTGATGCCGCGCCGGCGTGCCTGTACGCCAGGCTTGAGCTGGCTCCCCTGAAACGCGCGGGTTGACGCTGAGCCAGCTGGCCGTGCCACGGCGCCCGGTCGCCGGCGGGCACCTCGTCGCTTACGGCGCCGTGGCAGTCGCAGGGCCGTGGCAGTCGGTTTCGGGAATCCCGCCGTCCTTGCTCACCGGGAACTGCTGCGCGCCGGTCGGTTGCCTGTTTGCCGCGGCGGCGCGCTGCGGGAAAAGCGGCAAAGGGAGTAAAATGGATGTTTCGCTGTCGCTGACCCCTGAGGTTCCTGAATGTGGGAAGAGGATCTTGAGGACGGCTCGCGCCAAAAAGTCGCGTGGCTGATCGGCATCATTGCCGCGTGCGCGGCAGCCGTCGTCGGCTGGTACTGGTATTCCTCGCACCATCAGGCGCCTGCCGAGCCGGTGGCGCCGCCGCCGCCGCCGCAGAGCGCCGGCAACGGCGAGCCGCAGATCGAGCATCCGATGCCGGAGGCCGGCGACGCCACGGCGCTGCCGGCGCTCAACGACAGCGACCAGGTGGTGCACGATTCGCTGGCGGGCGTCATCGGCCGCAACCCCGTCGAGCAGCTGCTGGTGCCGCAGAACATCGTGCGGCACATCGTCGTGACGGTCGACAACCTGCCGCTGCGCAAGGTCGCGGTGGATCTGCGGCCCGTCAAGCCCACCGGCGGTCAGCTCGTGGTGGCCTCCCAGGGCGACGTGACGACGATCGGCGATGCCAACTTCGCCCGCTATGCGCCGCTCGCGCACGTGGTCGAGGCCACTGACGTCAAGGCGCTGGCCGTGGTGTACACGCGGCTCTATCCGCTGTTTCAGCAGTCGTACGAGGATCTCGGCTACCCCGGCAAGTACTTCAACGACCGCCTGGTGCAGGTGATCGATCACCTGCTGCAGACCCCGGAAGTGCCAGGTCCGATCCAGGTGGTGCAGCCGAAGGTGTTCTACGAGTATGCTGATCCGAACCTCGAGAGCCGCTCGGCGGGACAGAAACTGCTGATCCGCATGGGACCGGCCAACGCGCGCATCATCAAGGCCAAGCTGCGCGACTTCCGCGCCGAGATCGTCAAGAAAAATAACGCCGCGCCGTAGGGTCGAACATGACTGATGCCAACCTCACTGACGAGGCAGGACTCGCCAAGCCGCTCGCCGAGCTGCGCGCGGTACTGATCCCCGGGGAAACACTGGAAGCCTGGGTCATCCAGCGGCGCGTGTTCGCGCTGACCCATCGCCGCGTGCTGCTCGCCGCCACCAGCGGCCGCCTCATCGTGCTCACGCGCAAGCTCCTCGGCGGCTTCGACGTCGCCACCATCCGCTGGCAGGACCTGGAGGAGGTCACGCTGCGCGTCGGCATGGTGAGCGCAGAACTGGCGCTGCGCGCCGGCAAGGCCACGGACCTCGCCTCGCTCGCCACCCCGGGCGCGCAGAGCGTGCAGTTCCTCGGCCTGCGCAAGAACCAGGCGCAGGCGGTGTATCGCATCTGTCAGGAGCAGGACCAGGCGTGGCGCGAGAAGCGCCGGGTACGCGAGCTGGAAGAGCTGCGCGCCCGCTCCGGCGGCATCCAGGTGTCCTCCGGCAGCATGGGGCAGGGCTCAGGCGTTGCCGACGGCGATGCGGTGCGGCGCCTGCAGGAGGCCAAGCAGCTCCTCGACGCCAAGCTCATCACCGACGCCGAGTACGAGTCGATCAAGGCGAAGATCGTCTCGTCCTGAGGCGCGGGCGGCGCTCTTGGGCTTTGCACATCGGATCATTCCGCCGGGCTGGCTGCTGCTGGCGCTGCTCGCCGCGGCGGCGCTGCAGCGCTGGCTGCCGCTGGTGCAGCTGCTGCATGCGCCCTGGACCTTGCTGGGCGTGGCGCCGCTGGCGGCCGGCCTGCTGCTGGCGGCGGCCGGCGTCGGCGCCTTCCGGCGCGCCGGCACGACGGTCATCCCCTTCGCGCCGAGCTCAACGCTGGTCACCACCGGGATCTATCGCCTGACACGCAACCCCATGTATCTCGGCCTCACCCTGATACTGGCAGGCAGCGCCTGGCTGGGCGGCAGCCTCGGGGCCTTCCTGCCGCTGCCGTTGTTGGTGGGGATCCTGCAGGGCGGCTACATCCGCGCCGAGGAGCGCGTTCTGGAGCACAGCTTCGGGGCCGACTATGTCCGCTACCGCAGCCGCGTGCGCCGCTGGCTGTAGTGGCTGTGCACAGCTAATCCACAGACAATTCACAGCCGAGCTGCGTTAGGCTTTTGCCATGGCCATCCGTTTTCGTCGTCCGCGCGCCGTCAACAACGAGATCATCGGCACCTACAGCTTCACCAGCCGTACGGTGCAGGTACTGAAGACCGCCGACGACCGCATCCTGTGGACCTGCGACTGCGACAAGTTTCGTCGTCAGGGCTTGCAGCGCGAGCCCTTGTGGTGCAAGCACATCGCCAAGGCGGCCGCGCGCCGTTCGCTCGAGCGGCTCACGCGGCGCGTGGCCGTGGTGCGTGATTCAGAGCGCTAGCTAGCCCGGCCCCGGAGCCATGCACCTCGCCGAGTTTCTGGCACTCCTGTGCGCCGGACTGTTCGCCGGCGCCGCCGTCTACATCAACCTCGCCGAACACCCGGCACGCATGGGCCGCGACACGCGCGTGGCGCTCGAGGTGTGGGGGCCTTCCTATGCGCGCGCCACCCGCATGCAGGCGCCGCTGGCCCTCGTCGCGCTGGCCTGCGGCGCTGTGGCCTGGTGGCTGGGCGCGGGGATTAGCTGGCTGGTGGCGGGACTCCTGATCGGCGCGGTGGTGCCGTTCACGCTCGCCGTGATGATGCCGCTCAACAAGGCGCTCCTCACCCACGGCCGCATCGCCTCGACCGAGACGCGCGCGCTCCTGACACGCTGGGGAAGGTTGCACGCCGTGCGCAGCGTGCTGGCGCTCGCCGCATTTGCGCTCATGGCCTGGCGCATCGGCGCCTGAACCTGAGAGGCCGCCCTTACGCCTCGATCAGTCCGTGGCGGATCGCGATCAGGGTGAGCTCGGCCTGATTCTGCACGCCGAGTTTCTGCTTGATGTTGTACAGGTGCGTGCCGACCGTGGAGCCGGACAGCTTCAGATCCTCCGCAATGCGCTGCACCGTGGCGCCGCCGGCCAGGCGCACGAACACCTCGAACTCGCGCTCCGAGAGTCGTTCGACCGAGGACTTGCCGGCGCCGTCGAGGTCATCGAGCGCCAGCTTCTGCGCGAGACCTGCCTCCAGGTAGCGCTGCCCGGCCGCCACCGTGGTGATCGCTTCGAGCAGCGCCTCCGGCGCGCTGCGCTTGGAGAGGAAGCCGCGCGCTCCTTCACGCAGCGCGCGCCGCGCATGCAGCGGATCATCGTGCGCGGACAGCGCCAGCACGCGCGCCTGCGGGTGATGCGCGCGGATGCGCTTGATCGCTTCCAATCCCCCCATGCCGGGCATGGCCAGATCCATGACGACCACGTCCGGGGTCAGCTCGAGGTAGCGCTGGCAGGCGTTCTCGCCCGAGTCCGCCTCGCCGACGACGCTGATCTCCGGCTGCGCCTGCAGCAGCAGGCGAAAGCCGGTGCGCACCACGGCGTGATCGTCCACCAGCAGCACGCGGATCATGTGCCCGCCGTCAGCGGTATGTGCGCCGTGAGGCTGACGCCGCTGCGGCTCGCGGTTGCGCACTTCCAGTTTTCCTCCAAGGTGCTCCAGGCGCTCGGCAAGGCCGCGCAGGCCGAAGTGCCCGGGGCGCGACCACTGCGCCGGCAGGCCCACGCCGTCGTCGCTCACCGCGACCCTCATCTGCCCCTCGCCGGAGCTCACCTCGATGTTAACGTGCGCCGCATGCGCGTGACGCAGCGCATTCACCAGCCCCTCCTGCACCACCCGGTAGGCGGCCAGCGTCACGCTGGCGCCGAGCTCGGCGGGCAGCTGGTGCTGCAGTGACAGGACCGGGCTGGGATGGCGGCGCTGCCAGTCGCGCACCAGGCTCTCCAGCGAGTCGGCCAGTCCCAGTGTATCGAGCGACAGCGGCGCCAGGCGCGGTATCAGCCCGTGCATGGCGTCGTAGAGTCGCGCGGCCTCGTCCGAGATCAGCTGCGCCGCCTCGCTCATGGGCGGCTGCGTCGACTGCGTGGCAATCGCCAGCGCGAGCGAGCGGATGGCGGTCACCGACTGGCCGAACTCGTCGTGCAGCTCGTGGGCGATGAGGCGGCGCTCTTCCTCGACGCTCTGTTCGACCAGCAGCGCGAGCTCGCGGCGCTCCTCCAGGCGGGTGCGCGCCTCGCGCGCCTCGCGCTCGGCGCGCACCTTGTCCTCCACCGCCTGCGCCATGTTGTTGAACGCCGCACCGATGGCCGAGGCCTCCGCCCCCGGCAGCGGCGGCAGGCGGAAGGCGAGCTCGCCGCGCTCCAGCCGCTTGAGGCCCTGGGCGATGACCGGGAAGGGGGCGAGCGCGCGGTCGACCAGCCAGAAGGCGAAGGCGCCGAGCAGTGCGAGCATGACCACCGCGATCGCCACCAGGCGGGTCAGCTCGTCCCAGGCATCCAGGATGGCACGCGAGGGCTGCGCCTCGATCACGACCTGCGCGCCATCCCCGAGCGTGAAGGTCTGCTGCGCCGGCCGTGGGGCGAGGAGGTGGGCGAACCAGGCGGGGGCCTCGCGCCCGGCCTTGTAGACCGGCGGCGGCGAGCGGTAGACCAGCTGGCCCTTCGGGTCGAGGAGGCGCAGCTCGTTGGCGCGGACGTGCCCTAGGCCCTTGAGCATGTCCGCGACCGCAGAAGTGCCGCCGGAGGCCGCATAGGTCTGGATCAGGTTGCCGAGCACCTGGGCGGCGACCCGATTGCCGGCCTCGATCTCCTCGCGCACCGAATAGCGGGCGTCGCGGATCTGGTCGGCCAGCAGGACCGCCAGAAATATCGCGGTGACCCCGGTCAGGACCAGGTTAAGGCGGGTCCGCAGCTTCATCGGCGGGGGAACACCCTCAAGAAAATCATGAGGCCACTTTCATGATCGTCAGCTTTCGCAGTCGGGCCCTAAAGGAGAAGGATACGCTGGTAGCGGCAGATGCCGCCTAACCGACCTCGACCAGGACCAAGACTATGCGCTGGGAAACACCACAAGCGACTGATTTCCGTTTCGGCATGGAAATCACGATGTACATCAGCAATCGCTGATCGTTTGAGTGAGGGCGAGAGGAGCCTGGCCACCGGGCTCCTCAAGCCCGCTCGGTAGCGGGCCCCAAAGCCCTTAGCTGACTGAGCGAATCGTGAAAATCCGCGTCCTGGGGTCTGCCGCCGGCGGTGGCTTCCCCCAGTGGAATTGCAACTGCCGCAATTGTGCGGGCGTGCGCAGCGGCTCGTTGCGCACCCGGGCACGCACCCAATCCTCGATCGTCGTCCGCGGCACCGATGCGCACGCCTGGGCGCTCGTCAACGCCTCCCCGGACATCCTGGCGCAGCTCAAGGCCAATCCCGACCTGCAGCCGGCGCGCAGCCCGCGTGACACCGCCATCAGCGCGATCGTGCTGGCGGACGGACAGATCGACCACACCACCGGCCTGCTACATGCTGCGCGAGTCGGTACGGCCGCTGCCGATCTGGTGCACCGACGAGGCGCACGCTGACCTGACGCGCGGCAATCCGATCTTCGGCGTGCTCGGGCACTACTGCGGCATCGAACGGCACACCATGACTCCCGACGGCCGCGGTTTCCACGTCGATGGCGTCGCGGATGTCACCTGGCGGGCGCTGGCGGTGGCCTCCAAGCCCGCGCCCTACTCACCGCATCGCGAGGCCCCGGTGGCCGGCGACAACGTGGCGCTGGTGCTGAGCGCGGGCGGCGGCGCCAGCTGCGTGTACGCGCCGGGCCTGGGCGCCATGGAGGAGGCGCTGTGGAGCGCCATGCGAGATGCCAGCTGCGTGCTCGTGGACGGCACCTTCTGGAGCGACGATGAGATGATCGTGCTCGGCATGTCGAAGAAGCGGGCGCGTGACATCGGGCATCTGCCGCAAAGCGGCGCCAGCGGTATGCTCGAGTGGCTGGCAAAGCTGCCCGCGGCCACGCGCCGCATTCTCATCCACGTGAACAACACCAACCCGATCCTGGACGAGGACTCGCCCGAGCGCGCGGAACTCACGCGGCGCGGCATCGAGGTGGCGCACGACGGGCTGGAGATCGAGCTGTGAGCGAGCCGTGGTCGCACGCCGAGTTCGAGCAGCGTCTGCGCGAGCGCGGG
Source organism: uncultured Gammaproteobacteria bacterium (assembly GCA_963787655.1). Lineage (GTDB taxonomy): Bacteria > Pseudomonadota > Gammaproteobacteria > Steroidobacterales > Steroidobacteraceae > 13-2-20CM-66-19. The sequence continues at coordinate 95,489 of CAWBDY010000001.1, forward strand.
CGCGCCTACCACATCCATCATCCGTTCAACGTCATGCTCAACAGCGGCAAGGCGACGCGCGAGCAGATCCGCGGCTGGGTGGCGAACCGCTACTACTACCAGATCAACATTCCGGTGAAGGATGCCGCGGTGCTCGCCAACTGCAACGAGCGCGAGGTGCGGCGCAACTGGGTGCAGCGCATCCTGGATCACGACGGCTACGGCGATGATCGCGGGCGGCATCGAGTCGTGGCTGCGGCTGGCGCAGGCGGTCGGACTTGAGCGCGCCGCGGTCGAGAGCTGCCGCAGCGTGCTGCCGGGCGTGCGCTTTGCGGTCGATGCCTACGTGAACTTCGCGCGCCGCGCGCCCTGGCAGGAGAGCGTGTGTGCCTCGCTGACGGAGCTGTTCGCCCCCGAGATCCACAAGCAGCGCCTCGCCAACTGGCCGCAGCATTACCCCTGGATCGACCCCGGCGGCCTCAAGTACTTCCAGAGCCGCGTCAGTCTGGCGCGCCGCGACGTCGAGTTCGGGCTGGCGCTGACGCTGGCGCGTTTCACCAGCCGCGCGCAGCAGGAGCGGGCGCTGGAGATCCTGCAGTTCAAACTCGATATCCTGTGGCAGATGAGCGATGCGATGGCACTGGCTTTCGGGGTGACGCAGTGACCGGGCTCGGCGCGGGCTCGCGGCCGGCGATCGCGCCGGGCATGCGCCTGCAGTGGGAAGAGGCGCAGCAGGCCCACGTGCTGCTCTACCCGGAAGGCATGGTGAAGCTCAACGGCAGCGCCGGCGCCATCATGAGCCGCTGCGACGGGGTGCGCACCGTCAGCGACATCGTTGAGGACCTGGAGCGCACCTTCGGCGCGAGCGAGCTTGCCAAGGACGTGCACGCTTTCATGGCCATGGCGCTCGAGCGCGCGGCTGGCTGGAGCTGCGCGCATGAGCGCGAGCCCGGTCGGACCGCCGCTGTGGCTGCTGCTGGAGCTCACCTACCGCTGCCCGCTGCACTGCGTGTTCTGCTACAACCCCACCGATTTCGCGCGCACCGGCCCTGAGCTCGACACCGCCGACTGGCTGCGCGTGCTGCGCGAGGCGCGCGCGCTCGGGGCGGTGCAGCTGGGGCTCTCCGGCGGCGAGCCGCTGGCACGCGATGACCTCGAGGTCATCGTCGCCGAGGCGCACACGCTCGGCTTCTACATCAACCTGATCACCTCCGGCATCGGCATGACGGCAGCGCGCATCGCCGCGCTGAAGGCGGCGGGGCTCGATCACATCCAGCTGTCCTTCCAGGACAGCACCCGCGAGATGAACGACTTCCTCTCCAGCACCCGCACCTTCGAGCTCAAGTCCAAGGTGGCGGCCCTGATCCGCGCGCACGACTACCCCATGGTGCTGAACGTGGTGCTGCACCGGCACAACATCGACCACGTCGCCGAGATCCTGGCGATGGCCGAAGCGATGGGGGCGCAGTACGTGGAACTGGCCAACACGCAGTACTACGGCTGGGCGCTGGCTGAACCGCGACGAGCTGCTGCCGAGCCGCGCGCAGCTGGAGCGCGCCGAAGCCGTCACGAAAACCTTCCGCGAGCGGCTCGGCAAGCGCATGCAGATCTATTTCGTGGTGCCGGACTACTTCGAGACGCGGCCCGAAGCCGTGCATGAGCGGCCTGGGCTCGGTGTTCCTGGCGCTGGCGCCCGATGGCACGGCCATGCCGTGTCACGCGGCGCGCATGCTGCCGAACCTGACTCTGCCCAACGTGCGCGAGCTGTCGGTGCGCGAGATCTGGTACGACTCGCCGGCCTTCAACCGCTTCCGCGGCGATGCCTGGATGAAGGAGCCGTGCCGCAGCTGCCCGGAAAAGCACAAGGACTTCGGCGGCTGCCGCTGCCAGGCGTACCTGCTGACCGGCGATGCCGACAACGCCGACCCGGTGTGCGACCTGTCGCCGCATCACGGGCTCGTGACCGCGGCGGTGGCGCGCGCGGCCGGCGCGGCCGCGCAGCCGGCAGCGCGTCCGCAGGCGCTGGTGTTCCGCGATCACCGCACTTCCATTCCGGTGGTCACCGAAACCGCACCGCGCTAGCCTTCACGCGATGGCCATCCGCCGTGTCCTGAAGATGGGTGAACCGCTGCTGCGCGCCGTGGCAACCCCGGTCGAGCACTTCGATGCGCAGCTGCGGGAGCTGGTTGCGGACATGGACGAGACCATGCGCCACCTGAACGGCGCCGGCATCGCAGCCCCGCAGATCGGCGTCAGTGCGCGCGTCGTCATTTTCGAGCTCAAGGACAACCCGCGCTATCCGCATCTCGAGCCGGTGCCCTACACCGTGCTCGTCAATCCCCTTGTCACGCCGCTCACCACCGAGCAGGATGAAGGCTGGGAAGGGTGCCTGTCGGTGCCCGGCCTGCGCGGGCTGGTGCCGCGCTTTCGCCGGCTGCGCTACCAGGGATTTGATCTTGCGGGCGCACCTATCGACCGCACCGTGCAGGGCTTTCACGCGCGCGTGGTGCAGCACGAGGTGGACCATCTCGACGGCATACTCTTTCCGCAGCGCGTGGCCGACCTGCGCAACTTCGGATTCGAAGACGCGCTCGCCGGACAGCTGACGCCGATGCCGGACTAAGAAGCCTTGCGGGAGGACTCATGAGCCAGCGTGCCACCGGACCCTTCGACGTGAAGGTCACGCCGCAGAAACCTGATACGCAGATCGCGCGGGCCGCCAACCTCGGGCGCCTCACCATCGACAAGCGCTTTCACGGCGACCTGGAAGGCATCAGCAAGGGCGAGATGCTGGCCACGCAGACCGAGGTGCCGGGCTCGGCCGGTTACGTGGCGCTCGAGCGCATCACCGGCACGCTCAAGGGGCGCGCCGGCGGCTTCGTGCTGCAGCACAGTGCCACGATGACGCGCGGCAAGCCGGTGTCTTCCATCACGGTGGTGCCGGACTCAGGGACCGGCGAGCTGCGCGGCCTGAGCGGCAAGATGACCATCACCGTCGCCAGCGACGGTGCGCACTCCTACGAGTTCGACTTCAACCTCGAGACCTGAAGCTCGCGAAAGCTCTGCCGCGCGTCACGGGGTCTGCTGCGGTGTCCCCGGCAGCGCCGTGCGGCCGTCGCGCACGTCGCGCTCCATGCGCAGCGCCGCCTCCACTCCCTGGTAGTAGCCCGGAATCTGCCGCAGCTCGCGATAGCCGAGCGAGGCGTAAAAGGCGCGCCCCTCGAGATTGCGCTCGCGCAGCTCGAGCGTGATGAGGAAAGTGCCGGCGGTGAGCGCCGTCTCCTCGAGCCAGCCCACCAGGCGCCGCGCCACGCCGCGGCGGCGGTGCCAGGGGACCACGGCGAGCAGGTTCAGGTGCGCGCGCTCGTCGCCGTAACGCATGATCGCAAAACCGGCGAGCATGCCGGCGCTGGTGGCGGTCAGCACCACGCTGTCCTCGTGACGCACGTGCCAGCCGATGCGGGCGGCGTCCCAGGAGGGCCGCAGGCCGGCCTCGACGAACTCGTGCGACATGGTCGCGAGGCGCGCGGCATCGGCCAGGCGCGCGGGCTGCAGCTTGTAGTCGTCGTTGCAACTCACGATCTGTTTACGCCAGCGTGTGAAACACCTTCTGCACGTCGTCGTCCTGCTCGAGCCGGTCGATCACGGTGAGCACCTCGGTGGCGGCGGCTTCCGCCAGCTCGGTCGGCACCGTGCAGATGTACTCGTGCTCGGCCGACAGCGGCGTGATGCCGCGTGCTTCGAGCGCCTCCTGCAGGTGGCCGAAGTCGGCGAAGGCGCCGCGGATCACCAGCTGCGGCTCGCCTTTGTCGCCCTGGCCCTCGCCCATCTCGTCGAGCCCGTGATCGATGAGGTACAGCTCCAGGTCGTCCTGGTCGATGCCCGCGGGATCTAAGCGGAACACGCCCATCTTGCGGAACATGAAGCTGACGCTGCCGTTGGTGGCGAGGTTGCCGCCACCCTTGGTGATGATGTTGCGCACCGCCGCCACGGTGCGGGTCGGATTGTCGGTCGCGGTCTCCACCAGCAGCGCGACGCCGTGCGGCGCGTAGCCCTCGTAGAGCACTTCCTGATAGTTGGCGGCGTCACGCCCGGCGGCGCGCTTGATGGCCGCCTCGATCCGGTCCTTGGGCATGTTGACGGCACGCGCGTTCTGGATGGTCCGGCGCAGCGTGGAATTGGAGGCAGGATCTGTGCCGCCGGCCTTCACCGCCATGGTGATGTCCTTGGCGATGCGCGCGAACTGCTTGGCCATGCGGTTCCAGCGCGCAAACATGGTGTGCTTGCGGACTTCGAAAATGCGTCCCATGAAGGCATGGTGCACCAACGGCGCGGGGCCTGCCAACCGCGGCGCGGGCAGCGCTAGGGCATCAGGGAAAATGCGGGGCGCGCGGGTGCGCGCGCGGCCGCGGCCGCGCCTTTAGGCGAGCTGCGCCTGCAGCATGCGCATGCGCCGCAGCTGCCGGCTCAAGGAGCGCTCGATGTCGCGCAGCCGGTTGTGCAGGTCGATCTTCTTGTCGGCCAGCCACTGCTCCTTGACGCGCGCCCAGTCGGCGAGTGCGGCCAGGAAGCTGTCGTACTCGTGCGCCAGGCGGGTCCGCAACTGCTCGATGTGCGAGGGACCTGCCTCGGGGAACTTGGCCAGCTGTGCCTGCGCGCGCGTGAACTGCATGGCGAGCAGCGCACGCTGGATCTGGAACACCGGCGTACGCTTCAGCCGCCAGGTGAGGCCGACAAACTGCAGCACGGCGATCAGCCACTTGGTGGGATCGTATTGCCACCAGCGCACGCCGTTGCGGTAGTCGTGGGCGAACAGGTGGTGGAAGTTGTGGTAGCCCTCGCCGTAGGTGACGACCGCCAGCACGCCGTTGTCGCGCGCGCTGTTGTCCTCGGTGTACGGCTGCTTGCCCCACATGTGCGCCAGCGAATTGATGAAGAAGGTGACGTGATGGCTCCACACCAGGCGGAACACACCGGCGAGGATCAGCATGCCCCACACGTCGTGGAACATGAGACCGGCAAGCAGCGGCAGGCCGATATTGGTGAGCAGCACCAGCGGCAGGTAGAAACGGTGCTGGAAGGCGAGCATCGGATCCTTCTTCAGATCCGGGATGTTGCTGAAATTGGGCTTGCCGCTCTCGTACTCGCGCAGCATCCAGCCGATGTGCGAGAACCAGAAGCCGCGGCGCGCCGAGTACGGGTCCTTGTCGACGTCGTCGACGTTCACGTGATGGATGCGATGGCCGCTGCACCAGGCAAAGGCGCTGTTCTGCAGCGCCATGGTGCCGAACACCAGGTACACGAAGCGCAGCAGCCAGTGTGCCTCGTAGGTGCGGTGCGCCCACAGGCGGTGGTAGCCGGCGGTGATCGCCATGCCGTTGGCGAACAGGAAGACGGCGAATACGACCCAGTCGGCCGTCGAGAAGCCGTGCGTCAGGCCATACCACGGCACCAGGATCAGCGAGGCGAGCGCCGTCAGCGCAAACATCAGCGCATTGGTCCAGATCACAGGGGGCTGCTGCGTCTTCGGTGTGGCGGACATGCGCTTGCTGGGGTCCTTTAAAGGGGGCGGCGTAACTTATCACGCCCGCGCGTGCGAAGTGGGACTTGCGTCGTTTTTGCGTATGTCACTGGCATTTGGGGCGTTTTTTCGTAGTTCAAGGCGCCCCGCAGACGCAATCTACACCTTCTGTGACCCCCCGCGCAGCAGCGCAAGCCGGTGCTACGCCTTTCAGAACTTCACGAGAACGCCGGCCCCCCAGATGACCTCGCGCGTGCGCAGGTCCGGTGTCCAGATGCCGCCCTCGCCGGCGCAGGCATCCCCGCCGATGCTCGAGCCGTTGCTGCACACCAGGCTTCCCGGGGAGCCGGTGTTGCCGAGCGGCGGGGTCACCCCGCCCGGGCCGCTCCAGTAGGGCACGTCCGAGTGGCGGAAGGTCGCTTCCGTCCACCAGGTGAGCCAGGGCTTGGGCATGTACTGGAAGTTCAGCTGCGCGTCCCACTGGTACAGCTTCTGCCCCGGGTTCTCGGTGAAGTAGGGCGTGCCGGTGGCGGCGGTGGCGCCGTTGATGGGCGGCACCAGCGCCAGGTAGCGCCCCGGATTGTTCATGAAGCCGCCGCCGAAGGTGACCGCGTAGCGGTCGTGCGCGAACCAGGCGCGGTTATAGAGCATGGCGCCGAAGAAATTGGCCTTGTTGGGGCCGTGCGAGCAGTTCACCCCGCCACCGTATTCGCACCCCAGATCCACGGTCAGCGACGTCGCCATCTTGGATATGCCGGCGCCCAGATCGTGAGCGGCGCTGTTGGCGTCGTAGTACTTCCACAGGATGCTGTCGTCCTCGTGCACGCGCGTCACGTGCGCGTAGTTGATGTAGGGCGCGGACGGGTTGGGGAGCCCCACGGCGGCATTCGGGTTGCCGCCGTTGTTGGGCACGCCGCTGCCGGAAGCGAGGTTGTCCTCGCCGATGGTGTAGGTGTTCAGCACCAACTTCACGGCCTCGTTCGGGATCCACAGGATCTGCCCGCCGAAGCCGGGATGACTGTTGAACTTGGCGTAGCTCTGCCAGCCGTTGATGAGCCACGGCTCGATCTTCAGCGTCTGGGTGGGGAACCACTGCACCCGCAGGCCGTTGAAGAACCACGGCGTGTTGGAGGAGACGAAGGAGGGCTGGTAAGTCCAGTTGTCGAAGTTGTAGTAGCTGAACAGGCCGATGTAGGAGACGAAGATGCCGGCATCCAGGTTCAGGCCGTGATTCACGTCCCAGTGATAACCGGCGTTGGCCTCGGAGAAATACTTGTAGGCGCCCTGCAGATCCCACTGCCCCACCGCCGCGCTCGCATCGTTGCGCGGCGTCGTGACGGCGAACAGTCCGAACATCGACAGGAAGCGCGCCTGCACGTGGTCCCAGTGGAAGTTGCCGCCGAGGCTCACCTGCTCGATCTGGAACTCGCCGGAGCGGAACTCCTCGGTCGAACCGACGATGGTGTGATCGTTCGGGTGATTGAAGTCCTGCAGGTAGTTGACATCGAAGCGCACTTCGGGCGTGAAGAACTTGGTGTCGAACACCGGGCTCGTCTCGCGGCTGGTGCCGTTCATCCAGCCCAGATCACCGACCGCAAACGGGGTCTCCTTGTCATCGGCAGGCGCCGGTTCCGGCGCCTGCAGTGCTTCCGCCACAGCGGGCGCGGCGGCCGGCGCAGGCGCAGCGGGGGCAGGAGCTGCCGCGACACGCGCCGGCGGCGCGACCACGGCGTTCATGGCGAGGTCATGGCGCGTCGCCTTGCCTGCCACCACCACGAGGGGCGCGGCGCTTGCGGCAGGGCCGCCCTCGACCTGCACGCTCACCGACCAGTTGCCGGCCGGCAGATCGGCGAAAGAATAGACGCCGTCGCTGCCGGACAGCGTGGCGCGCACGGCGCCGCCGCCCTGCTGCAGCGCCGTGACGGTGGCGTGCGCCACGGGTGCGCCGTGCGCATCGGTGATGAGCCCGACGAGCGCGCCTAAGTCGGCGGCGCGCGCCGTCGTGGCGAGCAGCCCCAGCAGCACCAGCAGCACTCCATGCAGGCATCGCATTCTCATCGGTGACGCTCCCAAAAAGCCGGGCAAAATTAGGCACGCGCAACGTGTGTGCTGCCCGGTCCGCCATGCTACCGAGCGAGCGCGCGGCGCAAAGACCAAAAGCTGTTAAGAAAATGGCTGGCGCGCGCGAGCGCGTGCTACCGTTGCGACCCCCCGTCGTAGCCGCAAGGAGCCAGCGTGTTTGCAGTTCGTGAAATCCGGCGTGGCGCCGTGTTCACCGCGGCCCTGGCACTGGCCGGCGCAGCGCTCGCCCAGGACGCGCCGCTGCCGCAAGAGGTCGAGCAGGCCGCGCACAACTACATCACGCGCGCCGCGCTCGAAGCGCCGGTCCGCTTCCTGTCTTCGGACCTGCTCGAGGGCCGGGGGCCGGCGACGCGCGGCGACGAGCTGGCGCGCCTCTACCTGCAGACGCGCCTCGAAGGCATGGGCTACAAGCCGGCCTTCGCCAACGATGCCTGGCAGCAGCCCTTCGACATCGTCGGGCTGAAGGGTCAGTTCCCGAAGAGCTGGACCTTCCAGAGCAAGGCGGCGCCCGTCGAACTCGCCTGGCGCGATGACTACGTCGCCTTCAGCGGCGTGCAGCAAGACAGCGTCGTCATCAAGGATGCCGAGCTGGTGTTCGTCGGCTACGGCATCCAGGCCCCGGAGTTCAAGTGGGACGACTTCAAGGGCACGAACCTCACCGGCAAGATCCTGGTGATGATGAACAACGACCCGGACTGGGATCCGAATCTGTTCGCCGGCAAGCGCCGCCTCTACTACGGGCGCTGGGTCTACAAGTACGAGAGCGCGGCGCGCCAGGGCGCAGCCGGCGCGATCATCATCCACACCACCGCCTCGGCCGGCTATCCGTGGCAGGTGGTGCAAAGTTCCTACGGCGGTGAACAGTTCGCGCTGCCGCAGGGCAGCGAGCCGCACGTGCCGATCAAGGCGTGGGCCACGCGAAGCGGCGATGGCCCGCCTGGTCAAGGCCGGCGGCTTCGATCTGGACAAGCTCGTGGCGTCCGCGCGCTCGCGCGACTTCAAGCCGGTACCGCTCGGCATCCGCACCTCCATCACCTTCAGCAACACGCTGTCGCGCGTCAAGACCGCCAACGTCGGCGGCCTGTTGCCGGGCAGCGACCCGAAGCTTGCCGGCGAACTGGTGGTGCTGTCGGCGCATCACGATCACTTCGGTATCGGCGAGCCGGACAAGAGCGGTGACCGCATCTATCACGGCGCGGTGGACAATGCCTCCGGCTGCGCGCAGGTGCTGGCGATCGCGCGCACCTTCGCCGCCCTGCCGCAGCGGCCGCGCCGCTCGATCCTCGCGCTGTTCGTCGCCGGCGAGGAGCGCGGACTTTTGGGCTCGTCCTACTACGCCCAGCACCCGTCCGTGCCGGCCGGGCGCATCGCCGCCGACGTCAACATCGATGGCGGCAACATCTTCGGGCGCACGCGCGACATCACGCTCGTGAGCATGGGCAAGTCCTCGCTCGATGCCATCGCCGAGCGCGTCGCGCACGCGCAGGGGCGCGTGCTCAAGGGCGACCAGTTTCCCGACCGCGGCTACTACTACCGCTCCGATCAGTTCTCGTTCGCCAAGGTCGGCGTGCCGGCGCTGTACTTCGACAACGGCACGGACGTCATCGGCCGGCCGCCGGGCTGGGGCAAGGCGCAGATCGAGCAGTGGGAGCTGAAGCAGTACCACCAGCCTGCCGACAAGCTCGACGGCAGCTGGAACTTCGACGGCATGATCGAGGATGCGCAGCTCGACATGCTGTCGGCGTGGCTGATCGCGCAGGCGCCGGGCGATGCCGACCTGGAAGCCGGGCGATGAGTTCGAGGCGGCGCGGCAGCGGGCGCTGGCGGCCGTTCACTGAAGCTCACGGAGACACTTATGTTCGAGCGCCTGGAGCCGGTGACGGCCGACACCATCCTCAGCCTCATGGCCGCCTACCGCGCCGATCCGGATCCGCGCAAGGTGGACTTAGGCATCGGCGTGTACCGCGACGAGCGCGGCAACACGCCGGTGCCGCAGGCGGTGCGCCGCGCCGAGCGCGCGCTCATCGAGGCGCAGACCACCAAGAGCTACGTCGGCCCTGCCGGCAATGCCGGGTTCAACCTGGCGATGGAACGCATGGTGCTCGGAGCTGCCCACCCGGCGCTCACGGCCGGGCGCGTGCGCAGCATGCAGGCACCGGGCGGCTGCGGCGCGCTGCGACTCGGCGCGGAGCTGATCCGCCTGGCATCGCCCGATTCGGTGGTGCACGTGAGCACGCCGACCTGGGCCAATCACATGCCGCTGCTGTCCGGGGCCGGCCTGAAGCTCGAGCAGTATCCGTATTTCGATGCCGCCACCGGCGCGGTGCAGTTCGAACGCATGCTGGCGACGCTCGAGCGGTTGCCGGCGCGCGCCGTGGTGCTGCTGCACGCTTCCTGCCACAACCCGACCGGTGCCGACCTGTCACAGGCGCAGTGGCGCGAGGTGCTGGCAGTGGTGCAGCGGCGCGGTCTCGTGCCGTTCATCGACATGGCCTACCAGGGCCTGGGCGACGGCCTCGAAGAGGACGCCTACGGGCTGCGGCTGTTCTGCGCCGAGCTGCCGGAAGTGCTGCTGGCGGTGTCGTGCTCCAAGAACTTCGGGCTGTACCGCGAACGCACCGGCGCGCTGCATCTGGTCAGCACCACGCCGGCGGCCGCCGATGCGGCGCTGAGCCAGCTGGTGGTCCTGGCGCGCGGCATGTGGTCGATGCCGCCCGACCACGGGGCTGCCATCGTGCACGCCATCCTCAGCGACGAGACGCTGCGCAGCCAGTGGCTGGCGGAACTCGCTGCCATGCGCGCGCGCATCCTCGGGCTGCGCGAGCAGGTGGTGCAGGAACTGCGCCTGCAGTGCCCGCAGCACGACTTCGGCTTCATCGCCGCGCAGCGCGGCATGTTCTCGTTCTTCGGCATCAGCACCGCGCAGGTGCGCGCGCTGCGCGACCGCCACCACGTCTACATGACCGACGACAGCCGCGTGAACATCGCCGGGCTGCGGGCCGAGAATCTCGAGTACTTCGCGCGTGCCGTGGCGCAGGTGCTGAACGGCGCGGGCTGACGGTCCCGGCGGCGGCGGGCATGGGCGGACTGCATCTGTTTTCGTACTATGAGCGCAATTCATTAGCAGGCAGGCGAGCCACTCATGAGCGCCGGCGGTAGTGCCGAGAATCTCGACGCGCTGCGTGCGCAACTGCGCGCGGCCACGCTGCGCACGGAGGCCGATGCCTCCGGCGAGGCGCTCACCGATCTGTCGCCCGTGCACGCGGCGCTGCAGCGCGCGCAGCAGCGCGCGGCGCGCTGGGTGACGCAGGCGCGTGCCGATACGCGCTCGCGTCCGCTGGTGGACCGCATGCTCGAGCAGTTCCCGCTCGACAGCGCGCAGGGCAAGGCGCTCATGAGCCTCGCCGAAGCGCTGCTGCGCACTCCCGACCCGAAACGCGCCGATCAGCTGATCGCCGAGCGCCTGGCGACGATCCGCGCGGCCGGCGTACCCGGCGATACCGATCTGCTGCTGCGCACCGGTTTCACGCTGCTGGGGGCGGCGGGCTGGCTGCTGCCGGATGTGAACTCCGAGCTGTCCGGGGAATTCTCGGCGGCGAGCCTGAGCAAACCGCTGGTCGCGCCGGTGGTGCGGGCGGCGCTGCGCCAGTCGATGCAGCTGCTCGGCCACGCCTTCATCGTCGGCGAGACCATCGATGCGGCGCTGGCGCGCGGCCGCAGCGATCCGGAACTGGCGCTGTGCTCGTTCGACGTGCTGGGGGAGGGCGCGCGCACCGACGCCGATGCGCAGCGCTACTACGAGGCCTACGCCCACGCCATCGAGGTGCTGCGCCAGCAGCCGCCGGGCGCCACCCACGCGCGCTCCGGCATCTCCGTGAAGCTGTCGGCGCTGGAGCCGCGCTACAGCCTGCTGCAGAGCGCCCGCGTCAACGAGGAGCTCGGGCCGCGCATGCTGGAGCTGGCGCGCGCCGCGGCGCGCGCCGGCATCGGCCTCACCATCGATGCCGAGGAGGCCGACCGGCTCGACCTGTCGCTGGACATCGTCGAGACGCTGGCGCGCGATGCGCACACGCGCGACTGGGACGGCCTGGGACTTGCGGTGCAGGCCTACGGGCGCCGCGCGCCCCTGGTGTTGCAGTGGGTGGCGCAGCTGGCGCGCAGCAGCGGCCGTCGCATGAGCGTGCGGCTGGTCAAGGGCGCCTACTGGGACAGCGAGATCAAGCGGGCACAGGAGCGGGGACTGGCGAGCTTCCCGGTGTACACCTCCAAGGCGGCCACCGATGCGAGCTACCTGGAGTGTGCGCAGCACCTGTTCGCCGCGCGCGCGCAGATCTATCCGCAGTTCGCCACGCACAACGCCTACACCGTCGCGGCGGTGCTGGAGCTGGCGCCGCCCGGCAGCTCCTATGAGTTCCAGCGCCTGCACGGCATGGGCGAGGCGCTGTACGCGGCGGCGCTGGCCGAGGTGCCGCAGTTGCCGCCGGTGCGGGTGTACGCGCCGGTGGGCACGCACGAGGAGCTGCTGCCCTACCTGGTGCGCCGCCTGCTCGAGAACGGCGCCAACAGTTCGTTCGTCCATCAGTTCATGAATCCGCAGATTCCCGTGGAGCAAGTCGTGCGCGATCCCATCGCTTCGCTGCAGTCACCCGCCACCCCGACGCGCGTGCGCGAACCGCTGGCACTCTACGGCAGCGAGCGCACCAACTCCGCGGGCGAGGACTTCGGCGATCCGGCAACGCTGGCAGCGCTCGCCGCGGACCTGGCGGTGCACGCCGGCGAAACCTACCGCGGCGGGCCGCTCTTGAGCGGCCGCGAGGTGCGCGATGCCAGCGTCGCGGTGACCTCGCCGGCATCGACGCGCGAGGTGGTCGGCTTCAGCCGCGATGCGAGCGCCGCCGAGATCGCGCAGGCGATGGCCGCGGCCGCTGCGGCGCAGCCGGCCTGGGATGCGACGCCGGCGCACGAGCGTGCGGCCTGCCTGGAGCGGGCGGCGCAACTGCTCGAGGAGCGGCGCGGCGCCTTCCTCAGTCTCCTGGTGCGCGAGGCCGGCAAGACCTTGCCCGATGCGGTGGCGGAACTGCGCGAGGCGGTGGATTTCTGCCGCTACTACGCGGCCCGCGGCCGTGAGCTGTTCGGCGCGCCGCTGGAGCTGCCCGGTCCCACCGGTGAGCGCAACACGCTGTCGCTGCATGGCCGCGGCGTATTCGTGTGCATCAGCCCGTGGAATTTCCCGCTGGCGATCTTCACCGGCCAGATCACCGCCGCGCTGGTCGCCGGCAACGCGGTCGTCGCCAAGCCCGCGCCGGCGACGCCGCTGATCGCCCACGCCATGACGCGCCTGCTGCACGAGGCCGGCGTGCCGCCGGCGGTGCTGCAGCTGACGCCGGCCGACGGGCCGCCCTTCGGCGAGGTCGCGCTCACCCACCCGGCGCTGGCGGGGGTGGCCTTCACCGGCTCGACCGCGACCGCCGCCACCATCAACCGCACGCTCGCCAACCGCGCCGGCGCCATCGTCCCGCTCATCGCCGAGACCGGCGGGGTCAACGCCATGGTGGTCGATGCCACGGCGCTGCCGGAGCAGGTGGTCGACGATGTCGTGACCTCGGCCTTCACCAGCGCCGGCCAGCGCTGCTCGGCGCTGCGCGTGCTGTACGTGCAGGAGGAGATCGCCGAGCGCGTCATCGCCATGCTGATCGGCGCCATGCGCTGCCTCACCATCGGCTCACCGGGCGAGGTCGCCACCGATGTCGGCCCGCTCATCTCGGAAGTCGCGCGCGAGCGCCTGGCGCGCCATGCCGAGCGCATGCGCAAGGAGGCGAAGCTCCTGTACGCCTGCGAGCTGGCCCCGGGGCTCGCCGCCAGCGGTTACTTCTTTGCGCCGCAGCTGTTCGAACTGCGCGACCTCGAGCAGCTGAAGACCGAAGAGTTCGGGCCGATCCTGCACGTGGCCCGTTATCGCAGCGGCGATCTGCCCAAGGTGCTGGCGGCCATCCGCGCCACCGGCTACGGGCTCACGCTCGGCGTGCACAGCCGGGTCGAGAGCGTCGCGCAGCACCTGTTCCGCTCCCTGCCGGTCGGCAACACCTACGTCAACCGCAACATGATCGGCGCGGTGGTCGGCGTGCAGCCGTTCGGCGGCCAGGGGCTGTCGGGCACCGGGCCGAAGGCCGGCGGACCGCACTATCTGCTGCGCTTTGCCAATGAGCGCACGCTGACGATCAACACCGCCGCCATCGGCGGCAACGTCGAACTGCTGTCTTAAGTGCGCAGCGGTGCGCTGCGGCGCCGCCGGCGGCGGCGTTAATATCGCCCGCATGAGCTACCGGCTGCGCCCCGCCACCCTGGCCGATGAAGCGAGCCTGCGCGAGCTCATCGCCCGCTCGATTCGTGCGCTCGGCGCGGCCGACTACTCGCCGGCGCAGATCGAGGCGGCACTGCGCGGCGCCTTCGGCGTCGACACCACGCTGATCCGCGACGGCACCTACTTCGTGGCTGAAAGCGGCAGCGGCACGATCGTTGCCTGCGGCGGCTGGAGCCGGCGGCGCACGCTGTTCGGGAGCGATGAGCGTGCCGAGCGCGATGAGTCGTGGCTGGATCCGCGCGCTGAGGCCGCCAAGATCCGCGCCTGCTTCGTCGATCCGGCGCACGCGCGGCGCGGCCTCGGCCGCGCCATCCTCGAGCGCAGCGAGGCGGAGGCGCTGGCGGCCGGCTTCCAAGCGCTGGAACTCATGGCGACGCTGCCGGGCGTGCGCCTGTACGCGCAATGCGGCTACCAGGCGGCTGCGCCGATCAGCCATCCGCTGCCCGATGGGCTGAGCATCCGCTTCGTTCCCATGACCAAGCAGCTCACGCGGCAGGCGACGCCACCGCGACCGTGAAAAATATCGGGACTAGGACGCGCACCATGCACCGGCAGGAATTCGGGCGCGCCGGACCGGGCCGCAGCGCGCTCTAGCCGGACGGCGAGGCGCCCGATTCAGGCGCGCGCAGCGCCTCCAGCAGTTCCTCGAGCGAGCCGAGGGGTGCCGAACAGAGGCTGCCGCGGCACAGGTAGGCGACCGGACCGGCGCGCGCGGTCTTGTCCGCCAGCGCCGGCGGCAGATCCGCAGCATCCGCGGGTATGGCGAGCACCAGCCGTGCCGGCGCAAACAGGCGCGCAAGTTGCAGCCGCCAGCCCTCGATGGTGCGCGACTCGCCGCGCAGGATGACGACCTCGGTCGGGACCAGCAGCTCCTGCAGCGCCGTGAGCAGGCTCACGTGGCCGTACGGGTACTGCGACATGCCCGGCCAGGCCGCGCGCAGCGTGCCTTCGGCGGCGCGCAGGTAGCGCGGCTCGGCCAGCAGATAGCCCAGCCGCAACAGCACGCGCGCGGCGATGCCGTTGCCGGACGGGCGTGGCGTCGTCGCCGAACGCCTTGCTGCGGTGAATGAGCGCCTCGTGATCATCCGAGGTGAAGTAGAAGCCGCCGGCCTGCGGGTCTGCGAAGTGCGCCAGCACCGCTTCCATCAGCTGCTGCGCGAACAGCAGCTCATCGGCGCGGAAGCGCACCTGCTGCAGCTCGAGGATGGCATCGGCGAGATAGACGTAGTCGTCCAGATAGGCGTTGAGATGCGCGCGGCCGTCCATGTAGGTGGCGAGCAGCCGCCCGTCGCGCCACAGCGTCGCGCGCAGGAACTCGAGCGCGCAGCCGGCCGAGGCCGCCAGGTCCTCGCGCCCGAGCGCGCGCGCTGCGATCGCCATGCCGCGGATCGCGAGTGCGTTCCACGAGGTGAGCATTTTTTCATCGCGCGCCGGGCGCACGCGCTGCGCGCGCAGCGCCAGGAGCTTGGCGCGCGCCGAGTCGATGAGCGCCTCGACCTCGCCGACCGGGCGCTTGAGCTTGCTGGCCACGGCGTCGAGCCCGGCCACCACGTGCAGGTGCCAGTGCCCCTCGAAGTTCGGCGGCTGCTCGAGACCGAAGCGTGCCGCGCAGGCGGCGAATTCCGCCTCGCTGAGCGCGGCGCGCAGCTCCTCCAGCTGCCACACGTAGAACCTGCCTTCCTCGCCCTGCGAGTCGGCGTCGAGGCTGGAGTAGTAGCCGCCCTGCGGCGCCTGCATCTCGCGCAGCAGCCAGTCGGCGGTGTCGGCGGCCACGCGCGCATAGCCCGGCTCACCGGTGGCGACGGCGGCGTCGGCGTACACCGCCAGCAGCGCGCCGTTGTCGTACAGCATCTTCTCGAAGTGCGGGATCATCCACTCGGCATCGACCGAGTAGCGGCAGAAGCCGCCGCCGAGCTGATCGTTGATGCCGCCGTCGGCCATGCGCCGCAGGGTGAGCGTCGCCATGTACAGCGCCTGCAGGTCCGGCTGCGGCGTGTTGACGCTGCGCGCCCAGTGCGCAGCAGCCATTCCAGCATCTGCGGATGCGGAAACTTCGGCGCGCCGCCGAAGCCGCCGTTGCGAGCGTCGAAACTGCGCTCCAGCTGCGCGCGGCAGGCGTCGCAGCGGCGCCGCGGTGAGTTCGAGATCGGCGCCGGCGGCCGCCGGGGTGAGCCCGGCGAACGCCGTCATCAGCGCTGCGTTCTGCTGCCGCAGCTCCGGGTGACGTTCGCGGTAGAACTGGGCGACGCGCTGCAGGATGTCCTTGAACGCCGGCAGGCCGTAGCGCGCCTCCTTGGGAAAGTAGGTGCCGCCGAAGAACGGCCGCTGGTCGTCGTGCGTGAGGAACATGGTCAGCGGCCAGCCGCCGCTGCGCTGCGTGAGCATCTGCTGCGCGATCTGGTAGATGCGGTCGATGTCGGGACGCTCCTCGCGGTCGACCTTGATGTTGACGAAGTTGTCGTTGAGGATGCGCGCGGTCGCCTCGTCCTCGAAACTCTCCTTCTCCAGGACGTGGCACCAGTGACAGGCCGAGTAGCCGACGCTCAGGTGTATGGGCTTGTTTTCGCTGCGCGCCAGCTCGAGCGCAGCGCTCCCCCACGGATACCAGTCGACCGGGTTGTGGGCGTGCTGCTGCAGGTACGGGCTGGTCTCACCGGCGAGGTGGTTGGTATAGCGCGGCGTGCCGTCCTCGTTGCGGTGGGTGATCTGCATCCATGGGTCTCCGCCGGCGATTGTATACTGTGCGCCGCCCGCCCCCCGGCTTCCGCTACCCCATGTCGCAACCGCAAGAGCTTCGCTCGGATCCCGCCGCCGCCGTGCCTGTGCTGCGGCTGAAGCGTGGCGAGGAGCGGCGCCTGGCCGCCGGGCACCTGTGGGTGTTCAGTAACGAGGTCGACACCGCGAGCACGCCGCTCAGCGACTTCGCCGCGGGCGAGCTGGCGCAGCTGCGCTCGGAGCGCGATCTCTTTCTCGGCTACGCCTACGTCAATCCGCACGCGCTGATCTGTGCGCGCATCCTGTCGCACGATGCCGCCCGGCCGGTCGACGCCGCGCTCATCGAGCAGCGGCTGCGGGCAGCGCTGGCGCTGCGCGAGCAGCTCGGCGACGCGCGCTACTGCCGCTGGGTGTTCGGCGAATCCGACCTGCTGCCGGGACTGGTGCTCGATCGTTACGGCGAGCTGGTGGTAGGCCAGATCGCCACCGCCGGCATGGAGGTGCTGCGGGTGGAGATCGAGGCGGCGGTGCGCCGCGTGGCGAATCCGGCGTGCCTGTTCTGGAAAAACGACTCCGGCGCGCGCGAGCTGGAGCATCTGCCGCAGCTCACGCAGACCGCCTTCGGCGAGCTGCCGCAGGAGGTCGCGGTGCTCGAGGGCGGCCTGGAGTTTCGCGCCCCGCTGGCGGACGGCCAGAAGACCGGCTGGTTCTACGATCAGAGCGCCAACCGCGCGCGGCTCAGGCGCTACCTTACCGCCGGCGCACGCGTGCTGGATGTCTGCAGTTATGTCGGGGCGTGGGCGGTGACGGCGCTGAAAAACGGCGCGGCGCAGGCGCAGTGCGTGGACTCATCGCCGCGCGCGCTGGAGTTCGCGCAGGCCAACGCGCAGCGCCACGGCGCCGCGCTCGAGGTGCTGCGCGCCGATGCCTTCGATGCCCTGCGGGCGCTCGCCGCGCAGGGCCGACAGCTTCGACGTCGTGATCCTCGATCCGCCGGCCTTCATCAAGCGCAAGAAGGATATCCCGCAGGGGCAGGCTGCCTACCGCAAGCTCAACCAGCTGGCGCTCGCGCTGCTGGCGGACCAGGGCCTGCTGGTGTCCTGTTCGTGCTCCTATCACCTCAGCGCCGATGAGCTGCTGCACGCCATCCAGGGCGGCGCACGTCAGTCTGCACGCTTCGTGCAGGTGCTGGAGGCGGGCGGTCAGTCGCCGGACCATCCGCTGCATCCGGCCATCCCCGAGACCCGCTACCTGAAGGCGTTCTTCTGCCGCGTCACGCGCGCGGTCGGCTAGACTTCACCGTTCATGCTTATCTATCCCGGCTTCGACCCGATCGCCTTCCGTATCGGCCCGGTCAAGGTCCACTGGTACGGCATCATGTATCTGCTCGGCTTCGCCGGCGCCTGGTGGCTGGCGCGCCGGCGCGCCGCCAAGCCGCGCTCGACCTGGAAAGCGAGCGACGTCGACGATCTGATCTTCTTCACCATGCTGGGCGTGATCCTCGGCGGCCGCATCGGCTACGTGCTGTTTTACGGCCTGAAGTTCTGGGCCGCCGATGCGTGGTATCCGCTCAAGATCTGGGAAGGCGGCATGTCCTTCCACGGCGGCCTGATCGGGGTGGTCGCGGCCATGACGCTGTTTGCCTGGCGGCGCGGCCGCAATCCTGCCGACGTCTACGATTTCACCGCCCCGCTGCCGGCGCTCGGGCTGTTCTTCGGCCGCATCGGCAATTTCATCAACAGCGAGCTGTGGGGCAAGGCGACCACGGTGCCGTGGGGCTTCCGGGTCGACGGCCAGGTGCGCCATCCCTCCCAGCTCTACGAGGCCGGCTCGAGGGCCTGGTGCTGTTTGCGGTGATGTGGTGGTTCACCTCGCGGCCGCGGCCGCGGCTCGCCCCCTCCGGCGTGTTCCTGCTGGGCTACGGCCTGGCGCGCTCGCTGGTGGAGTTCGTGCGCGTGCCGGATGAGCACATCGGCTATCTTGCCGGCGGCTGGCTGACGAAGGGACAGGTGCTGTCACTGCCCATGATCCTCGCCGGCCTGGCGATGCTCGCCTGGGCGTACCGGGTGCGCACACCCTCGGGCAACTACGCGCTCGCGCAATGAAGCAGTACCTCGAGCTGCTGCGCCGGGTGCGCACCCAGGGCGTGCGCAAGGAGGACCGCACCGGCACCGGCACGCTGTCGCTGTTTGCCGAGCAGCTGCGCTTCGACCTGCAGGCCGGCTTCCCGCTGGTCACCACCAAGAAGATCCACCTGCCGTCCGTGATCTACGAGCTGCTGTGGTTCCTGCGCGGCGACACCAATGTCGCCTGGCTGCACGAGCACGGCGTGCGCATCTGGGACGAATGGGCGGACGAGCACGGCGAACTGGGCCCGGTGTACGGCAGGCAGTGGCGCGCCTGGGGCACGGCCGACGGGCGCAGCATCGACCAGATCGCGCAGGCGGTGGCGCTGCTGCGCACCAACCCGCAGTCGCGCCGCATCATGGTGAGCGCCTGGAACGTCGGCGAGCTCGAGCGCATGCGCCTGATGCCGTGCCACGCGCTGTTCCAGTTCTATGTCGCCGCCGGGCGGCTGTCGTGTCAGCTGTACCAGCGCAGCGCCGACCTGTTTCTCGGCGTGCCGTTCAACATCGCCAGCTACGCGCTGCTCACGCACCTGTTCGCGCAGCAGTGCGACCTTACGCCGGGCGAGTTCATCTGGACCGGCGGCGACTGCCACCTGTACCTCAATCATCTCGAGCAGGCGGACCTGCAGCTGTCGCGCACGCCGCTGCCGCTGCCGCGGCTGCGCATCCGCCGCCGCCCGCCCAGCATTTTCGACTACCACTACGAGGACTTCGAGTTCGTGGACTATCAGCATCACGCCGCCATCCGCGCCGCGGTGGCCGTATGAAGAACGATCTCATCGAGGTGCGCGACTCGCCCCTGCACGGCCTGGGCGTGTTCGCCGCGCAGCGCATAGCTAAGGGCACGCGCATCATCGAGTACCTCGGCGAGCGCGTGTCGCATGCCGAGGCCGACCGCCGCTACGAGGACAAGGACGCAGAGCGACAGCCACACGTTCCTGTTCATCGTGGATGCGCGCACGGTCATCGATGCAGGCGTCGACGGCAACGAGGCGCGCTTCGTCAACCACGCCTGCGAGCCCAACTGCGAGTCGGTGATCGAGAACCGGCGCGTGTTCATCGAGGCGATCCGCACCATCGCTGCCGGCGAGGAGCTCACCTACGACTATCAGATCCAGCGCGAGGCGGACGATCCGCCGGACGTCGATACGGTGTTCGCCTGCCGCTGCGGCGCCAGGCGCTGCCGCGGCACCATGCTGTGGCCGGCGCAGCGCGCGGCGCGGCGGCGCAGCCCGCATGCGTGAGCACGGCATCATCCGGGCGGCAACCTAAGGCATGCACAACCAGCGTCGCCTGACTGTGACCTCGATCGTGGGCGCGATCGGTATCGTCTACGGCGATATCGGCACGAGCCCGCTGTACACCATGCAGATCGCGGTGGACGCGGCGGGCACCTTCAACACGGCCGCGGTGCTCGGCGTGCTGTCGCTGATCTTCTGGAGTCTCGCGATCTCGGTGACGCTCAAGTACCTGACGATCATCATGCGCGCCGACAACGACGGCGAGGGCGGCATCCTCGCGCTGTTCGCCCTGGCGCAGCGCCGGCTGATCACGGGCAGCACCTGGGCCAAGGTGGCGGTGGGCCTGGCGCTCGCCGGCACCGCGTTCTTCTTCTGCGATGCGCTGATCACGCCGGCCATCTCGGTGCTGAGCGCGGTCGAGGGCCTGGAGCTGCTCAGCCCCGACTTCAAGCGCTACGTCCTGCCGATCACGCTCGCGGTGCTCGCCGTGCTGTTCGCCTATCAGCGGCACGGCACGGCGCGCGTCGGCCGGCTGTTCGGCCCGATCATGGTGGTGTGGTTCGTGGTGATCGCCGTCATCGGCGTGCTGCCCATCCTGCGCCATCCGCAGGTGCTGCTGGCGCTCAACCCGCTGCAGGGCCTGAGCCTGCTGGTGCATCGTCCGGAGGTCGCCCTCGCCATCATCGGCACCGTGTTCCTGGCGCTCACCGGCGCCGAGGCGCTGTACGCGGACATGGGCCACTTCGGGCGCCGGCCGGTGCGCATCTCCTGGTACGTGCTCGTGGGACCGGCGCTGGTGCTGAACTACTTCGGCCAGGGCGCGCTGCTGCTCGAGCTCGGCAGGTCGGTCGAGCATCCCCTCTACCACCTGGTGCCGGCGGTGCTGCTGCCGTGGATGGTGGTGCTCGCCACCGCCGCGACGGTGATCGCCTCGCAGGCGACCATCTCCGGGGCGTTCTCCATGGCGCGCCAGGCCGTGCACCTCGACCTGCTGCCGCGCCTGCGCGTGCTGCAGACCTCCGCGCTCGAGCAGGGGCAGATCTACGTGCCGATCGTCAACTGGCTGGTGTTCATCGCCGTGTGCGCCTTCACTATCGGCTTTGGCTCATCGGATGCGCTGTCGGGCGCCTACGGCGCGGCGGTGGTCGCCACCATGGTCGTCACCACGATCCTCGGGCGCGTTCGTCGCGGCCACGCAGTGGAACTGGCCGAAATGGCAGGTGGGACTGCTGTTCGGCCTGCTGCTGATCACCGACCTCGTCTTCGTCGCCGGCAACATGACCAAGGTGCCCACCGGCGGCTGGATCCCGCTCACCCTCGGCGGCATCCTCTGTCTGATCTTCACCACGTGGCGCAACGGCCGCCTCGAGCTGCGCGCGGCGCTGGCGAAGATGGCGGTGCCGCGCAGCGAGCTGCCGAAGCTCGTGGCCGGCGTGCATCGCGTGCCCGGCACCGGCGTGTTTCTCGCCAGCAACGCCGGCCTGGTGCCCTCGGCGCTGATCCGCAACATCGAGCACAACTGCGTGGTGCACCAGCGCGTCATCATCCTCAACGTGGAGATCTCCGACACGCCGCGCCAGGATCCGGTGCGGCGCCTGCACATCGAGGAGGCGATGCCGGGGGT
Source organism: uncultured Gammaproteobacteria bacterium (assembly GCA_963787655.1). Taxonomy (GTDB): domain Bacteria; phylum Pseudomonadota; class Gammaproteobacteria; order Steroidobacterales; family Steroidobacteraceae; genus 13-2-20CM-66-19. Next base: position 117,141 of record CAWBDY010000001.1, read on the forward strand.
GTTCTGCATCACCGCCTGCTTCGGCTTCATGGAGATGCCGGACGTGGCCGAGGCGCTCAAGGCGTGCCGCGCCCGCGGGCTGCGCGTGTTCACCGAGGACAGCTCCTTCTTCGTCGGCCGCCACGTGGTGCGCGCCCGGCCGCTGCCCGGGCTGCGCGGTGTGCAGCGCCGGCTGTTCGCCCGCATGCAGCAGTACAGCACCCAGGCGGCGGAGTTTTTCCGCATGCCATTCCGCGACGTGGTGATTCTCAACACCGCCGTCGAAATCTAAGGCCGGTCGCAGCTCACCGACGGGTGGCTTTGCATGCTTGACCCTGACAATAATGCGGCCATGAAAAGCGCACCGCTGGTGTCGTTGATCGTGGCGATGGCACAAAACGGCGTCATCGGCCGTGACAACGCCCTGCCGTGGCGCCTGCCGGCGGACCTGAAGCGCTTCAAGGCCTTCACGCTCGGCAAGGCCATCCTCATGGGCCGCAAGACCTTCGAGTCGATCGGCAAGCCGCTGCCCGAACGCGCCAACCTGGTGCTGACGCGCGATCGCGCCTGGTACGCCGCCGGCGTGATCGTCGTGCATTCGGTTGAGCAGGCGCTCGCCCAGGCCGGCGCCACCCAGGAGCTGGTGGCCATCGGCGGCGCGCAGATCTACCGGCTGGTCCTGCCGTTCGCGCGGCGCATCTATCTGACACACGTGCACGCCGACGTGCCGGGCGATACGTTCTTCCCGGACTTCGACGCCACGCAGTGGGACGACGTCGAATGCCACCCGCACCCGGCAGACGACGAACACGCCTACCCGGTGACCTTCGTGACGCTCGAGCGGCGCAACTTCCCCGAAGCTCCCGGGCATCACTGACGCGAGCGCCAGGTTTCGCGATGTTCACCTACGTGTGCCTGGGAACCAATGACCTGAGCCGCGCCGCGCGCTTCTACGACGCCGTGCTCGGCACTCTCGGTCACGCGCGCTGCCAGGTGAACGACGAGCCGGAATGGCAGGGCTGGATCGGCTGGGGCATCTACGAGCAGCGCGGCGCGCGCGAGCTGGCGCTGTGGGTGTGCCCGCCGTGGGACGGGCAGCGCGCCAGCGCCGGCAACGGCACCATGGTGGCGCTCAGCGCGCGCTCGTGGGGCGAGGTGGATGCGTTCCACGCCGCGGCGCTCGCGCACGGCGGCTTAAGTGAGGGGGCCCCCGGCCTGCGGCTGCGCTACAACCCGGATTTCTACGCCGCCTACGTGCGCGATCCGGACGGCAACAAGCTGGCCGTGGTGTGCCGCGGCTTCACCGCGCGGCAGGCAGCTCCAGCCGCGCCAGCGACTTGAAGAAGATGGTCGTCGCGCACGGCCGGCCATCCGGATAGAGCGCGTAGCCGGGAATCTCGCCGCAGCGCTGCCAGCCGTGGCGCGCGTACAGACGCTCGGCATCGCCGCTGGCGGTGTCGAGCACCAGCAGCGTGCGGCCGCCGGCGAGCGCCTGCTGCTCGGCGGCCAGCAGCAGGGCGGCGCCGACGCCGCGGCGGCGCGCACTGCGGCGCACCAGCATCTTCGCCAGCTCCGCGCGGTGCGGCTGGTTTTCCGGAAGTTGCAGCAGCAGCTGCACCGTGCCGACGATGTTGCCGCGCACATCCTCGGCGGCCAGCAGCACGCGCTCGCCGCGCGCCGCACTGGCCGCCGCCTCGCGCCAGAAGGCGAGTGCCCGGGCACGCGGCAGCGGCAGCATGAAACTCACCGAGGCGCCGCCCTCGACGCAATCGATGAGCACGTCGCTCAGGCCCTCGATATCAGCGGCGCTGCCTGGCGCCACGGGGCGGATGCGCAGCGCCTCAGGCATGCGCAGCTTTGCGGCCGCCGCGCACGACGAGCGGCCGCCTCAGGGCAGCGGCGGCAGGCGCTCATTGATCAGCTGCTCGGCGCGCTGCGCATCGGGGGCGGCGTCGCTCCCCGGATCGAGCTCCTCCAGCAGCTGCGCCTGCAGCGCGCCGCGGCGCAGTGCCTCCGCATAGGGGATTTCCGGGTGGAACATGACCATCGAGTAGCGCGGGATGAAGCGGTCCGGGAAGCGCCGCTCCAGTCCCATGGCGATGTTCTTGCGCCGCACGAAGCGCGCATCGAGCACCGCGTCGCGCATCTCGACGTAGTTTTCCAGCGCCATCTGCGCGATCGCGGCCGCGTTCGGGCGGCGCTGCTGTTCGAAGGCCGCAAAGAGGCTGTGCCAGTCGGCGTGCACGGCAAGCAGCGCATCGAGCACGCTGCAGTCCTCGAAGGCGGCGTTCATGCCCTGGCCGTGGAAGGGCACGATGGCGTGCGCCGCATCGCCCAGGAGCAGCACCTGTCCGCCCACGTGCCAGGGGGTCGCGTGCACGGTGCCGAGCTGCCCCTGCGGGTGGGCCGCGAACTGCGCCGCCAGATCCGGCAGCAGCGGCAGGGCGTCGGCGAATTCGCGGCTGAAGAACTGCTGCAGGGCGTCGGGGCTGTCGAGCGCTGCGAAGCTCTGCGCACCGCGGCGCGCCAGAAACAGCGTCGCGGTGAAACTGCCGTCGGTGTTCGGCAGCGCGATCAGCATGAAGCCGCCGCGCGGCCAGATGTGCAGCGCGTGGCGCTCGAGCCTGCCGGCCGCCAGCGCTGCGCTCACCGTGAGCTCCTTGTAGTCGTGGTCGAGCCACTCATCGCGCGCGCTCACCAGGCCCGCCGCGGCAAGGCTCGCGCGCACCGCCGATCCGGCACCGTCGGTTGCGATGGTGGGCGCAAGCGCTGTCTGGTAGTCCTCGCCCGTGAGCGCATCGCGCAGCAGCAGGCGATCGTGATCCTAAGTCCGCGCCGCGGCACTGCTGGCTGAAGCGCACGCTGACGCTGCCGTGACGGGCGGCTTCCTCGATCAGCACGCGGTTGAGATCGGCGCGCCCCACCGACCAGATGACCTCGTGCTCGCGCTGCCCGTAGGGCTGGAGCGAGGCATGCCCGCTGCGCTCATGCACCATGCGCCCGCGCATCGCGATCAGCAGCCCCTGCACGCGCTGCATGACGCCGGCCTGCTCGAGCGCGCGCCGGCCGCGCGCGGCCAGCGCCAGGTTGATGGAGCGGCCGCGCTCGGGCTGCGCCTGCCGCGGATCGGGGCGCCGCTCGTAGAGGTTGACGCTGAGGCCGCGGCGCGCGAGCAGCAGGGCGAGCAGCGCACCGGCCAGGCCCGCGCCCACGATGTTGACGGCTCGCCCCCGCAGCGCGCTCATGGGATCTGCGGCAGCACTTCCGTGAGCGCCTGGGCGAAGCGCCAGGCATCCTCGAAGCCGTTGTAGAGCGGCACCGGCGCTACGCGGATGATGTCGGGCGAGCGCCAGTCGCAGACGATGCCGCGCGCGCTGAGCGCCTCGAACACGCGCCGGCCGCGCTCGGCGCCGGCGGCCAGCCGCAGTGACAGCTGGCAGCCGCGCTGCGCGCTGGTCGGCCGGCGTGATGATGCGCACCGCCGGCGCGAGCGGTCGCAGCAGGCCGTCGAGGAAGTCCGTGAGCGCCACCGACTTGGCGCGCAGCGAGGCGAAGCCCGCCTCGCGGAAGATCGCGAGCGAGGCGAGCAGCGGTGCCGCGGCGAGGATCGGCGGATTGCTGATCTGCCAGGAGGCGACGCCGGCGGCGGCGCGGAACTGCGGCTCCATGAGGAAGCGTGTCGGTTCCTCGTGGCCCCACCAGCCTGCCAGCCGCACCCCGGGCAGCGCGCCGCCGTGCCGCAGGCGCGGCTGCGCCTCGCTGTGACGCTGGTGCACGAAGCAGCCGCCGATCGCGCCCGGGCCGCCGTTCAGGTATTTGTAACTGCACCACACCGCGAAGTCGGCGTCCGCGGCGTGCACGTCGAGCGGTGTGTTGCCGACCGAGTGCGCCAGGTCGAAGCCGACGATGCAGCCCTGCCGGTGGGCGGCGCGCGCGATGCGCGCCAGATCGAACGCCTGACCGGTGCGGAACTGCACGCCGGGCCACAACACCAGCGCGATCTCCTCGCCGTGACGCGCCAGGCACGCCTCGATGGCTTCCTCCGCGACGGTGTCCTCGCCGGCGCTCGGGGCGAGCTCGATGAGCGCGCGCGCGGGGTCCAGATCGCGCCACGCGATCTGCGAGGTGACCGCGTGCCGGTCCGAGGAGAAGGCCCCGGCCTCCATGAGGATGCGCGTGCGTCGCCCGCTCGGCCGGTAGAAGCTCGCCAGCATCAGGTGCAGATTCACCGTCAGCGAGTTCATGGCCACCACTTCGCCGCTGGCCGCGCCGGTCAGCTCCGCCAGGTCCGCGGTGAGGTTCTCGTGGTAGGGCACCCACGGGCGGCGCGCCTGCTCGTGGCCGGCGACCCCCAGGCGCGCCCACTCGTCGAGTTCGGCGTTGACCAGCTCGCGGGCGCTGAGCGGCAGCAGGCCGAGCGAGTGACCGCACAGGTAGACGAGCGGCTCGCCACGCTCGTTGCGCGGCAGCGCAAAGCGTGCGCGCAGGCTGCGCAGCGGGTCGGCGGCATCGCGTGCCTGGGCGGCGCTGAGTGGCGTGGCCGTCATACGCCAGCGAGCAGCGGGTAGAGCAGCGGCCGGCTCGGCACCGCATCGCCGCCGAGCGCCGGCACCTGCAGTGCCAGGAGGTAAGGACCGTCGGCCACCGTGTCCGGGATGAAGGCGAGCTCGGTGATGGTGGCGGCGGGACGCTGCACCGACTCGAGGTGCACCACCGCGCGCGGCAGACCGAAGAAGATGCGATGCGCGGTGAGGCGGCCGTCGTCGCGCGCCCGATCCACCGAGGGCACGTCCACGACCAGGTGCAGGATGTCGCGCGCCACCAGCAGCTCGGTCGCCTCGCGCGTCAGGTACGCAGGCGTCGTGCCGCTGTAGTCGCGCACGCGCTTGTCGACGCGGTTGGGGAGCGTGCGGATGATGAGCGCGCGCGGGGTGAAGGGCACGCTTGCCGGCCAGGCGCGCTCGAGCGCGCGCTGCGTGATGAGGCGGTCTTCCCGCTGCGGCGGCGGTTCGCTGCTCTCGCCGTCGGCCGCTTCCGGCGTCACCGACACGAGCAGCGCCGGCAAGAGGCCGGCCGGCGTGACGCGGCAGGCATCGAGCCGCTCACGCGTCAGGTGCCCGGCGCACTCGGTGTGCGTGCCGTTGCAGTGCGGGATGAGCGTGATCAACTCGCAGTTGCAGCTGGCGCCGCGCGCCACCGAGCCTTCGAACCCCGGCACCTCGAAGGGACGCGCGCTGGCGCGCGGTGCGCCGAAGTGCCGCGGCTGCGGCCCGGCGAAATCCAGCTGCAGCGCGATGTCCAGCGGGCGCGCCAGGTCGATATCGAGCTCGCGGCCGTCCACGCTGACGCGCGCCTGCACCTAGCGGCGCTCCATGCGCGTGCCGCAGTGGGCGCAGGTGCGCTGCTGGTCGCTGGCGAAGAAGCGCTCGAACACGGGCGGGAACTGCTTCTCGATGTCGGTCAGCGCGAAGAACTCCTCGTACAGCAGCTGGCCGCATTTCTCGCAGTACCACTGGAAGCCGTCGAGCTCGCCCGGGCGCCGCGCGCGCTCGATGACGAGTCCCACGGTATGCGCCGGGCGTTGCGGCGAGTGCGGCATGTTGGGCGGGATCAGCAGGATTTCGCCGGCGCGGATCGGCACGTCGAGCGCGCGGCCGTCCTGCATGGTCTTGAGCACCATGTCGCCCTCGAGCTGGTAGAAGAACTCCTGGCCCGGGTCGACGTGGTAATCCTTGCGGGCGTTCGGGCCGCCCACCACCATGATGATGAAGTCGCCGTCGCGGAACACGCGCTTGTTGCCGACCGGCGGCTGCAGTTGCGCGCGGTGCGCATCGATCCATTGCCGGAAATTGAATGCCTGCAGGGACTGCATGTCTACTCCGTCTCTTTCGCGTATGTTACGCGTTGCCACGGCAAAACGAGGAGTGCGAGATGGCGGGGTCGGCAACCTGGGTACGCGTGAGCGTGCTGGCGCTGGCACTGGGCGTCGCCGGCTGCGGACACTGGCCGTTTCATCGTCACCCGCCAGCGCCGCCCGTGCCGGTGCACGAGCTGGAGATCACGGGCGCAGCGCCCGACACCTACCCGCAGTACTGGCGGCGCAACACGCTGCTGCTCGATCTGTCCGCCGCCAGCGGCAGTGGCAGCATCACGCTTAAGCCCGCCGCCGGCGGCAGCTGGCCGGTGCGGCTCGCGCTGCGCGTCACCCCGGGTGCGGTCGGCATGCTGGAGGTGCGCGCCGCGCAGCGCAGCGCGCTGCCGATCACGCCGGCGGCCGGCAAGCCGGTGGATCTGGAGCTGCCGCCCGGCGTCTACACCCCGACGACGCCGCAGCTGACCGTGTCGTGGGGACCGGCCGCCACCCCGGTGCTGTAGCGCGCCCGCTAGTCCGCGTCGATCTGCTGGTGCGCCGCGCAACTGAGGCTCACCGCGGCGGCATCCGCATCGAGGTTGAGCGCCGTGAGCGCGCCGCCCCACACGCAGCCGGTATCAAGACCCACGACGCCTGAGCGCTGCACCAGGCCCAGCGCCGACCAGTGACCGAAGATGACGCGCGCCTCGCGGCTCTTGCGTGCCGCGTGCTCGAACCACGGCCGCAGCGGCGAGGGCGGCGGCGGCGGCTTGCCCTTGACCGTGACGTCGATGCGCCCGTCGGCGGTGCACACGCGCAGCCGCGTCAGCACGTTGATGATGAAGCGCAGCCGCTCCATGCCGGCAAGTCGCGCGTCCCAGTGATCCGGCTCGTTGCCGTACATGTTCGCGAACAGCGTGCGCGGGTCGCGCTGCAGCTGCGCGCTCACTTCGGCGGCCAGCGCCACGGTGAGAGCGACCGTCCATTGCGGCACCACGCCTGCGTGCACCAGGAGATCGCCGTGCTGCGCGTGGGCCAGCGGCCGCGCGAGCAGCCACTCGATGAGCGCATCGCGGTCGGGAGCTGACAGCACCTCATCGAGGGTGTCGGACTTGCGCCGCCGGGCAGCGCCGTGCACCAGCGCGAGCAGATGCAGGTCGTGGTTGCCGAGCACCACGATGGCATTGTCGCCGAGGGCGCGCACCAGACGCAGGGTGGCGAGCGAGCCCGGGCCGCGGTTGACGAGGTCGCCGACCAGCCACAGCTGGTCGCGGTCGGCGGAGAACTTCAGCCGCGCCAGCAGCGCGCGCAGTTCCTCGTCACAGCCCTGTACGTCGCCGACGGCATAGCGCGTCACTGCAGGATGCCGGGCATCGCCAGGCGGAACGGCTCGATGGGCGCGTCGAACTGCGCGCCGTCGTCGCCCAGCATCTGGTAGCTGCCCTGCATGGAGCCGACCGGCGTCTCGATCACCGCGCCGCTCGAGTAGCGGAAACCCTGGCCGGGCTTGAGGTAGGGCTGCTCGCCGACCACGCCGTCGCCGCGCACTTCCTCGACCTTGCCGTTGGCATCCGTGATCACCCAGTGACGCGTCAGGAGCCGCGCCGGCACCTGGCCCTCGTTGCGGATGGTGATGGTGTAGGCGAACACGTAGCGGCCCTCGCGCGGATCGGACTGCTCGTCGAGGTAGCTCGTTTCGACGTCCACCCGGATCTTGTGCTCGGCGGCGCTCATCGCGCTGATTCTACCGAAAGGGCCAAGCTTCAGCCCTTGCAGGCGCGCATGGCCAGCACGTCGCAGTGCGCGGCGTGCAGCACCGTGTCCTCGGTCAGGTTGACCAGGATCGACAGGCCGTGGCGCTCGCGGCTGCCGAGGATGATGAGATCGGCCTGGCGCTCGCGCGCCACGCGCACGATCTCGGATTTGACGTTGCCGCGTTCCACGCGGCAGGCGCTCGCGGGCAGTCCCAGCTGCGCGGCCAGCCCCGCCAGGCGCGTGCGCGCCCGCTGCAGCAGCTCGTCCTCGATCTGTACCGCGGGCAGCAGCGCCTCGCCCATCGGCTCGACCGGCACGAACTCCACCACGTGCAGCAGCTCGATCTCCGCGCCGAGCGTGGTGGCGAGCGCGTGCGCCTTGCTGGCGATGCCGAGGCTGCCGTCATTGAGATCGACGACCAGAAGTACGCGACTGTACGCCGCCATGGATTGCCTCTCGTGCCACGCCGTGCCCGACAAGACTAGCCTCCGCCAGGGGCGCGGTCGAGGGTTTGGGCCAGGGCGTTGAACTCTTGTGGCGTGAGGGTTTCCGCCCGGGCGCCCGGATCGATGCCGCAGGCGCTGATGGCGGCAGCGCTCAGCAGGGGCCGCAGGGCGTTGCGCAGCGTCTTGCGCCGCTGGCTGAAGGCGGCCATGACCACGGCGCCGTAGTGCGGGCTGACCGCGAACAGCGCCGGTGTGCGCATCTTCAGGTGCACCACCGCGGACCACACGCGGGGCGGGGGCTGAAAGGCGCCCGGCCCGATATCGAACAGCCGTTCCACCCGGGCGTAGGGCGCCAGCATCACCGTGAGGCGACCGTAGTCATCGCCGCCCGGCGGGGCTGCCAGGCGCAGCGCAACCTCCCGCTGCAGCATGATGGTGAGATCGCTGAGCGCTGCGCGCTGCTCCAGCAGGTGGAACAGCAGCGGCGTCGAGATGTTGTAGGGCAGGTTGCCGAGGATGCGCAGCGGCGCGCCGCGCGCGCGCGCCAGCGCGCCAAAGTCGAAAGTGAGCGCGTCGCACTCGTGCAGCACGGTGCGCGGCGGCTGGAAGCGCGCGGCCAGGGCTGCGGCGAGGTCGCGATCGATCTCGAGGGCATCGAGGGTCACGTCCGCGCGCGCCAGGAGCTGCGTGGTGAGTGCGCCGCGCCCCGGGCCGATCTCCACCAGGTGCTCGCCGGCGTTGAGGCCGAGCGCCTGCACGATGCGCTCGATGACCGCCGGATCGTGCAGGAAATGCTGGCCGAAGCGCTTGCGGCGCGGGGCCGGACGTGCGGCGCCGTGCATCAGTGCCGCGGCGCCGCCAGCTCGCTGGCGAGCTGCACGGCGGCGGCGAGGCTGCGCACGTCGGCGCGCCCGCTGCCGGCCAGATCCAGCGCGGTGCCGTGATCGGGCGAGGTGCGGATCAGCGGCAATCCCAGCGTGACGTTGACCGCGTGCTCGAAGCCTGCGTACTTGACCACCGGCAGTCCCTGGTCGTGGTACATGGCGAGCACGGCATCGTATTCCTTCAGTACCTGCGGCACGAACACCGTGTCCGCCGGCAGCGGTCCGCTGGCGTGCACGCCGGCGCTGCGCAGGCGCGCGATCGCCGGCGCGATGAAGCGCGCTTCTTCGTCGCCGAGGTAGCCGCCCTCACCGGCGTGCGGATTGAGGCCGCACACGGCAATGCGCGCGGCCGGCAGGCCGAAGCGCGTCGCCAGGGCGTCTGCAAGGATTCTGCCGGTCTCGTACAGCATGTCGATACTGAGCGCGCCGCTCACCGCCTTGAGCGGCAGGTGGGTGGTGGCGAGCGCCACCCGCAGCCCGGGGCTTGCCAGCAGCATCACCGCGCGCGGGCTGCCGGTGCGCTGCGCGAAATATTCGGTGTGGCCGCGGAAGGGGATGCCCGCCTCGTTGATGACGGCCTTGTGCACCGGGGCGGTGACGATGGCGTCGAAATCGCCGCCGAGCGCGCCGTCGATGGCGCGCTCGAGGAGGCGCAGCACGTAACGCGCGTTGGCCGGGTCGGGCTTGCCGGGAATGCTGGGCGTGGCGAGCGGCTCGTGCAGGACGGCGAGCGTGCCGGGGCCGGCGGGGCCCGGCGTCTCGCAGAGCTGCACGTCGAGCTTGAGCAGGCGCGCGCGCGCGGCGAGCAGGTTGCGGTCGCCCAGGCACGTCAGCTCGCACGGCTGGCGCAGCGCGGCGAGCGCCAGACACAGCTCCGGCCCGATGCCGGCCGGCTCACCGGAGGTCAGTACAACGCGGGGAACCTTACGACTTGTATTCGACGTAGGCATCGTCGCGCATACGCCGCAACCACAGCTCGGTCTCCTCGTCGGCCTTGCTGGCACGGATCGCTTCCATGGCCTGCCGGCGCTTGAGCTCGTCCGTATTGTCGATGCGGCGGCGCCCGAGCACCTGCGCGATGTGCCAGCCGAACTGCGTGTGGAACGGCTCGCTGATCTCGTTGTCCTTGAGGCCGGCGATCGCCTGCTCGAACTCCGGCGCGAACGTGCCCGGTCCCGACCAGCCAAGATCGCCGCCCTCGGCGGCCGAGCCCGGATCCTCGGAGGACACCTGGGCGATGCCGGCGAAATCCTCGCCCTTGGAGATGCGATCGCGCAGCACCGACAGCTTGGTGCGCACCGTGGCATCGTCCGCCAGCTCCGTGGTCTTCATGAGGATGTGGCGCACGTGCACCTGGTCCTCCACCGAGGCGGCGGTGCCGCCGCGGATCTCGTTGACCTTGACGATGTGGTAGCCGGTCGGCGTGCGCAGCGGTTCGCCCACCTCGCCCGCTTTGAGCTTGGCGACGACGTCGGTGAGGAAGGTCGGCAGCTCGCTGCCCTTGCGCCAGCCGAGCGCGCCGCCCTCGAGGGCCGTCTGGCTGTTGGAGAAAGCGACCGCGAGCTTGGCGAAATCCTCGCCTGCCTTGGCGCGGTCATACACTTCCTGGGCGCGTTTGGCGGCCGCATCCAGCTGCGCCGGCGTCGCCTCCTGGCCGACGGCAATGAGGATGTGCGACACGTTGTACTCGTTGCTCTCGGACGGGGTGCGCGCCTGCTTCTCCAGGAACTGGTCGATCTCGCGCGGCGTGATGCTGATGTGCTGCAGCACGTCGCGCTGACGCAGCAGCGTGAGGGTGATTTCCTTGCGGATGTCCTCGCGGTAGGAGGGGTAGTCGATACCCTGGTGCGACAGCGCGTCCGGCAGCTGCGAGAGTGTCATGTTGTTGCGCTTGGCGACGTCCGCCAGCGCGTTGTTGAGCATTTCGTCGGTGACCTTCACGCCCGGCTCGGCCGGCATGCTGCAGTTCGATCTCCTGCACCACCAGCCGCTCGAGCACCTGCTGGCGCAGCACGTTCTGCGGCGGCAGTTCGAGCTTCTGCTGCCGCAGCCGCTCGCTGACCGCATCCACCTGCGCATCCAGGTCGCTGTTGAGCACGACGCCGTCGTTGACGATGGCCACCACGCGGTCGAGCAGCTCGCCGCGGGTCGCAAGTTCGCGGGTCTGTGCCCAGGCGCTGCCCTGCAAGCACCACGAAGGCCCGCAGCCGCGGCAAGCCAGGCACGGGCGGAAGTCGAATTCAGTCGCATATACCCCATGATTCCCTTACCAGATGCCTCGCAGCGGGCCCTGGGTTCTAACGTTAACAGCCTCTGCGGGTGTGTAACCGCGGATCGCCTCGGTGAGGAAGGCGTCCGACGCCGATCCGACACTGGCCAGCCCTGCGAGTTCCAGCTGCAGCCAGATTCCGGTGTCCTGGCTGCCGGTGTGCGTACTCACGTAGCGGCGTACCCCCAGCCGCGCCCGCCAGCAGCACGAACGATACTCAAACCCCGCGAAACGTTCCAGAAAGCCCACCAGGCGGGGGGCTACCACGACCCCGCTGTCGGGGCCGGTGGTCTGGCCCAGCTGCCCGCTGTACTCGTGGTCGCTCAGGGAATAGACGTCGCGGATGAACACGTTCCAGTTGCGCTTGATCGGCCAGGACCCGGAGATCTCGATCTGGTCGAACACGTAACGCTCGTAGCGGTAGTCGAGGTTGATGACCGAATCGTTGGCCGGCTTGTACTGCAGGTTCAGCTGGGTGCGCTCGCTGCCCTGGGTCTGCGGATCCCACTGCACGCCGATGCCGGCGCTCCAGTCCTGGAAGGCGGTGAGGGCCAGCTGCGCGACGAAGTCGGAGCGCTTTTCGCTGCTCGGCAGCTCGCCCGGCAGCGTCACGCGCGGCGGCTCGAAGTAGTAGATCTGACCGAAGGTGCCGGAGATGAACTGCCGCCCGTCCTGCGCATCGAGCAGGCGACTGGTCACGCCCACGCTCATCTGGTCGGCATCGCTGACACGGTCGGCTCCCACGTAGCGATTGGTGCGGAACAGCTCGACCGGGTTGAGCAGATCGGGCAGGGCGGTGTCGAACACCGGCAGGTCGTCCTGGTTGCGGTACGGCACGCGCAGGTACAGCACGCGCGGCTCGAGGGTCAGCTTGCGCTGGTCGTGCGAGCCGCTCGGGCGCTCGAACATGAGGCCACTGTCGAAGCTGGCGATCGGCAGCGTACGCGAGGGCGAGCCCGACTCGCCGGGAAAAGTGTCCTGCAGTTCGTACTGGGTGGCCCGCCAGGCGAGCGCCGGGCGCACGAAGTAACCGGGACCGGTGAAATCCAGGCGCACGCCCGGGGTCAGGTCCGCGCGCCAGCCGCTCACCTCGTTGGTGCCGCCGGGACGCTGGAAATCCACCACTTCGGACTCGAAGCCGTAGTGGAAGAAGCCGCCCGCACCTAAGGTGTAATCACTGCTGGCTGCCAGCCACGGGGCACGCGCGTACGGCCGGTCGGCGAGCGCGAGCGTGTAGTCGATGGTCTGGTACTGCTGCGCCGCGCCGTCGACCCGCCAGTGCTCGTCGCGGTACGAGAGCACGGCGCTGCGCTCGAGAAAGGCGGTGCTCGCACCTTCCGGACCCTGCGAGAAGTCCTCGAAGTAGAACGGATCGCTCACCTCCTCGGCGTTCAAGGTGAGGCGCCACAGGTCCGGCAGGTCGGCAACGTCGTTGAAGCGCACGCGGTCGCGGCTGCCGCCGAACAGGCGGTCGTGCGGCAGATAGTTCCAGTCCAGCTCGCCGTGCTGGTTGGCGGTGAGAAAGCGCAGGTCGCCGGCGAGGTCGGCGCCGCTGCGGGTGTAGGCGGTGGGCTCGAAGGTGAAGTCGACGTTGGGTGCGATGTTGAAGTAGTAGGGCGTCGACAGCTGCAGCCCGCCGTACGAGGTGTTGCCGATGGTCGGAAAGAGGAAGCCGCTCTTGCGGTCGGAGGACAACGGGAACGATACCCACGGCAGATACAAAAGCGGCACGCCCATGAAATCGATCTGCGCATTGCGGCCGGTGCCGATCTTGTTGCGCGTGTCGAGCACGATGCTGTCGGCCTTGAGGTGCCAGGAGTCGTCGTTCACCGGGCAGGTGGTGAAGATCACGCCCTTGAGGTTCAAGACGCCCTGCGGGGTCAGCGCCATCTCCTGTGCCGCGCCGCGCCCGGCGCGCTGGCGCAGGGTGAAGGTCGCGCCCAGGAAGTCCGCGCCGCTCGCCTGCGAGTAGCGGCCGCTGTCACCGGTGATGTGCACCAGCGGGTCGCTGTAATCGATGTGGCTGTCGGTCTGCACCGCGCCGGTGTTGCGATCCACCTGCGCCTCGTTGCTGCGCACCACCCGCTCGCCCTGGCGCACCTCGACGTTGCCCTTGAGGGTGGCCTTGTCCGCGGCGACGTCGCTCTCGTCGGCGGTCACATCGATCGGGCCGCCGTCCGCACTCTGGTCATGGGCGGCCGCCAGCGGCGGCGCGGGTGGCTGCGGGCGCCGCCAGCGACGGAGATTGTGACGGGCAGGGCGGATCTTCGGCCCGCGCCGCGGGCATGATGCTGCCGAGCGTTAGCAAGGTGATCCAGAATGGGCTCGAACGCAGCATGAAGGGCGGCATTATAATGGCGGGCCGCAGCGACGCAGGCCGAAAAACCCCCAGCTCTCAGATGCTTGAGACCGATGCGCGACTGGCGCTGATCCACAACTGGCTGTCGCGCGAGCTCACGCTGCCCGTGACGCGCATCGCGCCGGCCTCGAGCGATGCCAGTTTCCGCCGTTATTTCCGCGTGTGGAGCGGCTCGGACACCTACGTGGTCATGGACGCGCCGCCGCAGCAGGAGGACGTGCGCCCCTACCTCAAGGTCTCGGCCCTGCTCGAAGAGCTGGGCACGCACGTGCCGCACGTGCACGAGAGCGACGTGGCGCGCGGACTGGTGCTGCTGGAGGATCTGGGCACGACGCTCTACCTGCAGCGCCTGGAGGCCGGCGATGACTGCGAGCCGCTGTACGCGGCCGCACTCGATGCCCTGGCGCGCATCCAGCTGCAGGGGCGCGCCGCGTGCGCGCAGCTCGCCCCCTACAACCGCGCGGAGCTGGCGCGCGAGATGGCGCTGTTGCCTGAGTGGTTCCTCGGCCGGCACCTGCAACTCACGCTGTCGGCTGCCGAGACCGCGCTCATCGGCGAGGCGTGCGAGTTCCTGATCGGCGCGGCGCTCGAGCAGCCGGAAGTCTTCGTGCACCGCGACTATCACTCCCGCAACCTCATGGTGCTGGGCGAGCGCAGCCCCGGCGTCATCGATTTCCAGGACGCGCTGCGCGGGCCGGTGGGCTACGACCTCGTCTCGCTCCTCAAGGACTGTTACATCGCCTGGCCGCGCGAGCGCGTGGTGAGCTGGGTGAGCGCCTTCCGCGCGCGCCTGCTGGCGCAGGGCGGCGCCGCCGGCGCCAGCGAAGCACAGTTCCTCGGCTGGTTCGATCTGATCGGCGTGCAGCGCCACATCAAGGTGCTCGGCATCTTCTGCCGCCTGTGGTACCGCGACGGCAAGCCCGGCTACCTGGCCGATCTGCCGCGCGTGCTCGACTACGTGCGCGACGCCTGCGGCCGCTACGCGCCGCTGGCGCAGCTGGGCCGCTTCCTGGAGGCGCGCGTGGTGGGATCGCTCGGCGCTGCCAACGCGCGGGTCGCCGACGAGCGCGCACGCTCGGCGGTCGGCGCATGAAGGCGATGCTGCTGGCGGCCGGACGCGGCGAGCGCATGCGCCCCCTGACCGATACGCGTCCCAAACCTCTGATCGAGGTCGGCGGCCGGCCGCTGATCGCCTGGCACCTGGCGGCGCTGGCGCGCGCCGGGGTGCGCGAGGTGGTCATCAATCTGTCCTGGCTGGGCGAACAGCTGCGCGCCGCGCTCGGCGACGGCGGCGAGTACGGCGTGCACATCAGCTGGAGCGATGAGGGCGCGGAGCCGCTCGAGACCGGCGGCGGCATCTTCCATGCGCTGCCGCTGCTGGGCGCTGCGCCCTTCCTGGTCGTCAATGCCGACATCTTCACCGACATCGATTTCGCGCCGCTGCGCCTGGAGGCCGGCGCGCACGCCCACCTGGTGCTGGTGCCGAATCCGGAGCACCACCCGCGCGGCGACTTCGGCCTGCAAGGCGACCGCGTGGTCGCAGGCGGGGACGGGCAGCGGTTCACGTATTCAGGCGTCGCCGTGTACTCGCCTGAGCTGTTCGCCGGCTGTACGGCGAGCCGCTTCAGGCTGCTGCCGCTTCTGAACCGCGCCATCGCCCAGGGCCGCGCGCGCGGCCAGCTGTACCGCGGCGCATGGTCCGACGTCGGCACCCCGGCGCGCCTGGCGCAGCTGGAAGAGCGCCTGGCTGCGGTACAATGAGGGCGTGCCCGACCTCAAGCAAACGCCCCTGGTAGCGGACGCGCCGCGCCCGCGCAGCGGCGAGAAATACCTTACCCCGCAGGGCTTTACGGCCGTGCGCGACGGCATCAAGGCGGCCGCCGGCCCGGCCGGCGCGCCGCTGCGCAAGCCGCCCTGGCTGAAGGCGCGCGCGCCCGCCGGCGCCGGCTTCCAGGCGGTGCGGGCCCTGGTGAAGGAGCACCGCCTCGCGACCGTGTGCGAGGAGGCCAAGTGTCCCAACATCGGCGAGTGCTGGAACGCCGGCACGGCCACCATCATGCTGATGGGCGCGGTGTGTACGCGTGCCTGCCGCTTCTGCTCGGTCGACACCGGCAACCCGCACGGCTGGCTCGATGCGCAGGAGCCGGAGAACGCGGCGCGCACCGTGCTGCTTATGCGCCTGAAGTACGTGGTGCTCACTTCCGTCGACCGTGACGACCTGCCCGACGGCGGGGCGGCGCACTACGCCGCCTGCGTGCGCGCCATCAAGCGCCTCAATCCGCACACCGCGGTCGAGGCGCTGACGCCGGACTTCCAGGGCGTGCTCGCCGACGTCGCCACGGTGGTGGATGCGGGCATCGAGGTGTTTGCCCAGAACATCGAGACGGTCGAGCGGCTCACCCATCCGGTGCGCGACCCGCGCGCCGGCTACGCGCAGACGCTCGCCGTGCTCGCGCACGCCAAGGCGCACCGCCCGACGCTGCTCACCAAGAGCAGCCTGATGCTCGGACTCGGCGAGACGGATGCGGAGATCGAGGCGACGCTCGCCGACCTGCGTCGCGCCGGCGTGGACCTGGTGACGCTCGGGCAGTACCTGCGCCCGACCGTGCATCATCTGCCGGTCGAGCGCTTCGTCAGCCCGCAGCAGTTCGCGGCCTACCGCGCCCGGGCGCTGGCGCTCGGCTTTGTCGAGTGCGTGGCAGGTCCGCTGGTGCGCTCCAGCTATCGCGCCGAGCAGGCGCTCAATCGCAACAACGCCGGACTCGACAACTCGGGCCACGCGCCGTGAGCGCCGGCAGTGCGCTCCCGGCAGGCGAGCGGGCGCAGGCGGCGCGCGTGCCGGTCCCGCCGGCGCAGGTGCGCCACCTGGGGCTGGTCGACTACCAGCCCACCTGGGCGGCGATGCAGCGTTTCACGGCGGCGCGCACGAGCGCCACGGCCGATGAGATCTGGTTTCTCGAGCATCCGCCGGTCTTCACCCTCGGCCAGAACGCCAGCCGCGCGCACCTGCTCGCGCCGGGCGACATCCCCGTGGTGCAGATCGATCGCGGCGGCCAGGTCACCTACCACGGACCCGGCCAGCTGGTGGTCTATCCGCTTATCGACCTGCGGCGCCTGGGACTCGGCATCCGCGCCTTCGTCACGGCGCTCGAGCGCAGCGTCATCGAGCTCGCGGCGCAGTTCGGCATCCGCTGCGAGTGCCGGCGCGAGGCGCCGGGGGTTTACGTGGCGGGAGCGAAGCTTGCCAGCGTCGGCGTGCGCGTGCGCGCCCAGGGCGCCTACCACGGGCTGGCCGTGAACGTGGCGCTCGACCTGGCACCGTTCGCGCGCATCAATCCCTGCGGCTTGGCGGGCCTGAGGATGACCCAGCTGTCCGCGCTCGGCGGCCCGGCAGAGGTTGCCGGCTGCGCGCGGCTGCTCGAGCCGCTGCTGCTGCGGGCGCTGGGGCTGACGGCTGTAACCGCCTCATAACCGTGCCACGACTGACAGCGCCGCCGGCGCGCGGCTAGCATGCACTGATGCGACCGCTCACCTGCCTGAGGCACGCCGCCGCGGGAGTGACGCTCTGCGCACTGACGCTGCTGACGCTGTCGTGCAGCGGCCCCGGCGCGCCGGCCGGCGCCATCACGCTGCGCAACGTCTCCTACGATCCGACGCGCGAGCTGTATGTGGACTTCAACGCCGCGTTCGCGCGCTACTGGAAGGGCAAGACCGGACAGGACGTGCGCTTCCAGCAATCGCACGGCGGCTCGGGCACCCAGGCGCGCTCGGTGATCGAGGGACTGGCGGCGGACGTGGTGACGCTGGCGCTGGCGGCCGACATCGATGCGATCGCCAGTCAGGGCAAGCTCCTGCCGCTCAACTGGCAGAGCCTGCTGCCGGACAACAGCTCGCCCTACACCTCCACGATCGTGTTCCTGGTGCGCAAGGGCAACCCCAAGGGCATTCATGACTGGGGCGATCTGGTGCGCCCCGGGGTCGCGGTCATCACCCCGAACCCCAAGACTTCCGGTGGCGCGCGCTGGAACTACCTGGCCGCCTGGTCCTGGGCACGCGCCCAGCCCGGCAGCAGCGAGGCGAGCGCGCGCGATTTTCTGCGCCGCCTGTACCACAACGTGCCGGTGCTCGATGCCGGGGCGCGCGGCTCGACCACCACCTTCGTGCACGCGGGCCTGGGCGATGTGCTGCTCGCCTGGGAGAACGAGGCGCTGCTCGCCGTGCGCGAGCTCGGCAGCGATCAGGTGGAGATCGTGGTGCCCTCGGTGAGCATCCTCGCCGAGCCGCCGGTGGCGGTGGTGGAGAAGGTCGCGCTGCGCCACGGCACGCGCGATCTGGCCCAGGAGTACCTGCGCTACCTC
Source organism: uncultured Gammaproteobacteria bacterium (assembly GCA_963787655.1). Classification (GTDB taxonomy): domain Bacteria; phylum Pseudomonadota; class Gammaproteobacteria; order Steroidobacterales; family Steroidobacteraceae; genus 13-2-20CM-66-19. The sequence goes on from CAWBDY010000001.1 coordinate 135,042, forward strand.
TACAGCGCGGAAGGGCAGGAGATCATCGCGCAGCATTTCTATCGCCCGCGCGATCCGCAGGTCGCGGCGCGCTACGCCACGCGCTTCCCGCAGCTGAAGCTCACCACCATCGCCGATTTCGGCGGCTGGTCGAGTGCGCAGCGCGAGCACTTCGCCGACGGCGGGGTGTTCGATCAGGTCTCCGCGCGCTAGTGAGTGGCGCGCGTTGCCGCGCGCCTCACTCGACGATGAGCTTGTAGCCGGCGGCGGCGGTGCGCAGCAGCACCGGGGCGGCCGGATCGGCTTCGATCTTCTGGCGCAGGCGGTGCACCAGCTGTTTCAGCAGCTGCCGGTCCCCGCCGCTGCGGTGTCCCCAGACCTGCACCAGCAGCCGGTCGGAGCTGACGGTGTGACCGGCGTTGGCGAGCAGCATCTGCAGCAGACGCAGCTCCAGCTTGGTGAGCCGCACCGGCTCGCCGGCGGCAATGCGCACCGTGTGCTCCTCCGGATCGAGCGCCACGCGACCGACCTCGAGCACATTGGTGCTCTCCATGCCGGCACGCCGCATGAGCGCCTGAATGCGCGCCAGCAGGGTGCGCGGACTGAACGGCTTGGTGAGATAGTCGTCCGCCCCCAGCCCGAGGGCGCGCACCAGGTCCTCTTCCTCGCCGCGCACCGTGAGCATCATCACCGGCACGCGCGAGCGCGCGCGGATCGCCTCGCACACCTGGAAACCCGACAGCCCGGGCATGTTGATGTCGAGCACCACCAGGTCGGCGGACTCCTCGGCGAAGCTGCGCACCGCCGCGCTGCCATCGGCGGCCTTGATCACCAGGTAGCCGGCCTGGGTGAGCGTGAAGGCGATCAGGTCGCGCAGGTCGGCATCGTCGTCGGCAATCAGCACTTTCATGCCTGCGCCTCCAGCGGCAGTGTCATGGTGAAGCGGGTACGCCCTTCAGCGGTGCGTTCGAAGGCAACCTGACCGTCGTGCCGCTCGATGATCGACTTCACCAGCCACAGCCCCAGCCCCAGGCCCGCCGGCTCCGGCTCGTTGGCGCCGCGGCGGAAGCGCGCGAACAGATCCGCGCCGTCAGAGGACGCCGGTCCCGCCCCCTCGTCCTCCACCCAGGCGTGCACGGTTTGCTCCTGCCGGGCGGCGCCGACGCGCACCACGCTGTCGTCGGGCGCGAACTTGTTGGCGTTGGCGAGAAGGTTGACGAACACCTGCGTGAGGCGCGTCTTGTCGCCGCTCACCAGCGGCAGATCCTCGGGCACGTCGATCTCGAGGCGCTGCTGGCGCTGCGTCAGCAGCGAGCCGACCAACGCCTGCGCGTCGTCGATTACCTCGGCGAGCGCCACGCGCTGCATGCGGATGGCCAGCTGGCCCGATTCGATGCGCACGCTCTCGAGCAGATTGTCGATCAGCTGCGTCAGGCGCAGCGTGCCGCGCTCGAGCGAGGTCACCAGCGTCTGCAGCTGCGGGCGCGGCATGTGCTCAAGGCCGGCCAGCAGCAGCTCGATCGAGGCGAGCTGCGCGGCGAGCGGGGTGCGGAACTCGTGCGAGATATTGGCGAGCACCGAGTCGCGCGCGCGGCGCACCGCCTCCAGCTCGGTCTCATCGCGCATCACCTGCACCTGCATGCCGTCGGCGGGCGCGGCGCTGGTGATCACGGTCGTGCGCACGCTGGCGCCCGCCGTGAGCTTCTCGATCGCCGTGGCGCCGCTGCGACTGCGCGCTGCGATAATCGGGCACTGCAGTTCGCAGGGGCGGCGGCCGCTCGCGTCCTCACGCGGCTTCAGCACATCGCCGCAGAAGCGCCCGATCGCTTCCTGCGGGTTCACCTGCAACAGGCGCGCCGCCTGCGGATTCAGGTATTGGATGAGGCGGTTCTTGTCGACCGCATAGACCCCTTCAACGATGCCGCTCAGCATCGCCTGCGCCTCCGCCTCGCGCCGCCGCAGCGTGCTGGTGAGTTCGATCAGATTGCGGCGCATGTCCTCCATGGTGCGGGCGAGCGCGCCCACTTCAGCGGCGCCGGCGGTGGGAATGGAGGCGGAGAAGTCGCCGGCGCCGAGGCGGGTGGCGGCAGCCGTCAGCTGGCGCACCGGACCTGCAACCCGCTCGCCGAGCACGATGGCGGCCGCCACGGCGAAGGCGGTGAGGATCAGCGTGGTGACGAGCAGCCTGCGCAGCAGCGCTGAGGTGTCGACCGCGCTGGTCGGCAGCAGCGCCTCGATGAGGGCGATCGCCTCGCCGCTGGAAGCGAACACCGGTACTGCCGCGGCATAGGCGTCCTGCGCATCGATGCGCTGCACCGCGGAGTGCCCGTCGGCGAGCGCCGCCGAGTAGAGCGGCGTGAACGCCCCGACCGGGCCGCTGGTGTAGTCGCGGTAGTCGACGAGGCGCACTTCCGTGCCGACCTGCGCGCCGAGCGTGTGCGCCAGCTGCTCGTTCAGACGGCGCAGCACGTACACGGTCAGGCCCTGATCGCCCAGCGGGGCGCGCGCCCCGAGCAGCGGCACGTGTTCGGTGGCCGGCAGCGCCAGGAACGTGCCGCCCTGCTCGGCGGCGGCGGTGACGGCCGCCTGCCAGTCGACCGCAGGTCCGGCCACGGCGATGACGGTCTTGTCGGAGAGCACGGCGCAGGCATCGACGCTGGCGGCGGCACAGGCGCGCAGCAGCAGCGGCGACACGGCGTCCTGCTGGCCCTGCGCCAGCAGCCGCTGCAGGGTCGGGCGGTCGGCGAGGGCGCGCGCGGCGGCGTGCGCGTCCTCGCCCATGCGCCGCAGATCCTCGCGCGCGGTGGTAGCGGCGAGCTGCACGCGCGCCTTGCCCTGCTGGTCGGCGAGGTCGCGCAGCATGCGGCTCGCGGTCCAGGTGATGCCGATCGCCACCAGCAGCAACAGCGCCAGGTGGATCGCCACCAGCCACCAGCTGAGGCTGGTGCGCGCCGGGTCGGGCCAGAGCGAGCGCAGTAGTGCTGGAAGGCGGCGCAGCATGCTCAGCGCCGGCGGTATCCGGTGCGCTCCACGAACGTCTTGACGATCAGCGTCAGCACGGCGAGCAGGGTGAGGAGCGATGCCACGGCGAAGGCGCCCACAAAGTTGTACTCGTTGTAGAGGATCTCGATGTGCAGCGGCATGGTATTGGTGAGGCCACGGATGTGACCGGAAACCACCGACACTGCGCCGAACTCGCCCATGGCGCGTGCGTTGCACAACACCATGCCATACACCAGGCCCCAGCGCACCTTCGGCAGCGTGACGCGGAAGAAAGTCATCCAGCCACTGGCGCCCAGCGTTATGGCGGCTTCCTCCTCGTCGTTGCCGAGTTGCTGCATGAGCGGGATGAGCTCGCGCGCGACGTAGGGGAAGGTGACGAACATCGTGGCGAGCATGATGCCCGGCAGCGCGAACACGATCGACAGGTCGTGCTCCTGCAGCCACACGCCGAACCAGCCGTGCAGGCCGAACAGCAGCACGAACAGCATGCCGGAGATGACCGGCGAGATGGCCAGCGGCAGATCGATGAGCGTGATCAGCACGCTCTTGCCGCGGAACTCGAACTTGCCGATCGCCCAGGCCGCCGCCAGCCCGAACACGGTATTCACCGGCACCACCACCAGGGCCGTGATGAGCGTCAGGCGAATGGCCGCGAGCGTGTCCGGGTCCGTGAAGCTGTGCAGATAGAGCGCAATGCCCTTGGACAGCGCGATGGCAAAGACCGTCGCCAGCGGCGCGAGCAGCACCGCGGCGAGAAACAACAGCGAGACGCTGATGAACAGCCAGCGCACGATGCTGTGCATCCAGGTGTGCTGGCCGGGACGCGTGGCATCGCCGCCGACTTCCTGGGGCAGGGTTGCGGCCATCAGTGCGTCGCCCGCACGTGCCGCCGCCGTCCCCAGGTCTGCAGCAGGTTGATGGCGAGCAGCATGACGAACGAGATGGCGAGCATGACCACCCCTAAGGCGGCTGCCCCCTGGTAGTCGAACTCCTCCAGGTGCACGACGATCAGGAGCGGGGTGATCTCGGTCTTCATCGGCAGGTTACCGGCGATGAAGATCACCGAACCGTATTCGCCCACCGCACGCGCGAATGACAGCGTGAAGCCGGTGAGCAGCGCCGGCAGCACCGTCGGCAGGATGATGCGCCGGAACACGTAGAAGCGCCGCGCGCCGAGGGTCTCGGCCGCCTCTTCCAGCTCGCGCTGCACCTCCAGCAGTGCGGGCTGCACGGCACGCACCGCAAACGGCATGCTGATGAGCGTCAGTGCCAGCGTGACGCCGAGCCAGGTGTAGGCCACCTTGATGCCTAAGGGTTCCAGCCAGCGTCCGATCCAGCCGTTCTGCGAGAACACCGTCGCGAGCGCGATGCCCGACACGGCGGTCGGCAGCGCGAAGGGCATGTCAATGAGCGCATCGATGATCTTGCGGCCCGGAAACTCGTAACGCACCAGCGTCCAGGCGAGGATGAAGCCGAACACCAGGTTGATCGATGCGGCGAGCAGCGATGCACCGAAGGACAGGCGGTACGATCCCAGTGCGCGCCGGCTCAGCACCACGTGCACGAAATCACTCCAGTGCATCGAGGCCGCCGCCAGAATGAGGGCGGCCAGCGGCAGCAGCACGATGGCCGAGAGGAAAAATGTGGTGAAGCCGAAGGTCAGCCCGAAACCGGGCAGCACGCTCGCGTTGCGCCAGCTCATGAGCGCGGGCCCTGCACGATCAGCACCGGGCAGGTGCCGTTGTCGAGCAGCGCGCCGAAGCGCTCGGCAAAGCTCGTCAGGTCGCTGACCCCGACGATCAGCATCTGCGCGGGCGACTCCGCCAGGCGCCGCGCCAGTTCGCCCGCCACATCGCCGAAGCGCAGTTCGGTGCGCATGTCCAGGCCGTGCGCCGCCTGTGCCTCGGAGCGTGCATCGAGTAACTCGCGCATGCCGTGCGGCGCGGCGCTGCCGGCCTCTCCAGCGAGGATGCTGACGTAGACGGCTTCGGCCGGCAGGTGGCGCAGCACACTCGCCGACATGGCCAGTGTGCCGGCGCGGGCCGCTTCGCCCAGCCAGTGGATCAGCACGCGCTGGGGCGCGCCGGCGCGCTCCGGCAGCACCAGCAGGTCCTTGGCGCCACGGCGCAGCAGCCACTCGGCGCGTAGCGCGCAGTTGCCCTGCGAGGCCATGACCGTGGTGCCCACGAAGTCACCCGCTGCCGCGCAGGCCGCAGCGTCGTCGCCCAGCTGCGGCTCGACCCGCAGGGCGATGCGCGTCTTCATCCGCGCGCTGAGTTCGGCGAGCAGGGGATGGCGGCTGAGGGCTTCCGCCTCGGCCGCGCTCGGGGCGCAGGCGGTGAAGCTCGACAGCGGTGTCGGCAGCACGTGCAGGCGGCGCACGCCGATGGCGACGGTCTGGCCGGTACGCACCTGGAAGCTGCGCTGCTCGTGCTGCGTGCGCGTCACCTGCAGCGGCGCGTGCGCGGCGCCGTCGGCGCTGCCCAGAAGCGGCGCCTGCCCGCTGTCCGCCAGACTCACGCGCAGGCTCTCGAGGGCACCGGTGAATACCACCTCATCGACCACGCCGTCGGCCAGGTAGCCGGAGGTGAGTGCCGCGCGCGTGGGCGCCACCTCCACTTCCTCCGGCCGCACCACGGCCACCACCTCCTGGTCGCGCGCGCCGGCCGTCCCTTCCGTGGCGGCCAAGGTCGTGGCGCCCACCTGGATGCCGTCGACGGTGCGGCGCGCCAGTACCAGGTTGGCGGCGCCGAGAAAGGTGGCGACGAAGCGCGTGGCCGGTTGCCAGTAGAGGTTGTGCGGCGCGCCGATCTCCAGCAGGCGCCCGAGATTCATGACGCCGATCCGGTCGGCCATGGTGAACGCTTCCTCCTGGTCGTGCGTCACCAGCACCGTGGTGATGCCCAGTTCGCGCTGCACCTGACGGATCGTGCGGCGCAGCTCCTCGCGGATCTTGGCGTCGAGCGCGCCGAAGGGTTCATCGAGCAGCAGCACCTCGGGCTTATGCGCCAGCGCGCGTGCCACTGCGACCCGCTGCTGCTGGCCGCCCGACAGCTGCGCCGGCAGGCGGTCATCCATGCCCTCGAGCGCCACCAGCCGCAGCAGCTCCTGGCGTCGCTGCAGGCGCGCGCGCGAGCGCATGCGGCGCACGCGCAGCGCGAACTCGATGTTCTCGGCCACCGTCATGTGGCGGAACAGCGCGTAGTTCTGGAAGACCAGTCCCACACCGCGCTCGCGCGCCGCCAGGTGCGTGACGTCGCGACCGTGCAGGGCGATGCGGCCGTGGTCGACGCCTGACAGGCCGGCGATGGCGCGCAGCAGGGTGCTCTTGCCGCTGCCGCTCGGCCCCAGCAGGACGAAGAATTCGCCGTCGCCGATGTCGAGCGAGACGTCGTTGACGACCGGCAAGCCCGCGTAATGCTTGGTGACCTGATCCAGGGTGATCGACATGCGGACGATGCTACCGGGCTGCCGGCGCAGACGTCAGTGTCCGGCGGCGCGGATGGGTAACAAACTGGTTATAAGTGCGCGTTTCTAGACGAGCATCATGACGCCTTCGCAGCTGCGCAGCTCTGCGACCAGCGCCTCGACCTGCGCGCGGCTGGTGGCCGGCAACAGGTAGCTGAAGGACAGGAAGTTGCCTTTGGCGGAGAGCCGTTCGCTGATGCGCGCGGCGGGCACGTCCGGCACATGGCGCGCAACGATCGCCTGCACCCGCGCCCGCAGCTGCTCGTCCGGGCGGCCGATGACCTTCAGCGGGTAGTCGCAGGGAAACACCAGCAGCGCCTCGCTGCTCACCACGGGCTCCCGGCCAGCTGCTGCTTGTAGCGCTGCAGCTCGTCGTACACCCGCCGCCACAGCGGCCCGGGGCGCCCGCTGCCCACGGCGTGACCGTCGATCGAGGTCACCGCCTGCACCTCGCGCGTGGCGGCGGAAATCCACACCTCGTCGGCGGCGCGCAGCTGTGCTTCGCTCACCGGCACCACGCGCCAGTGGATGCCGGCGCGTGCCGCCATCTCCTCGATCGCGCCGCGGGTCGTGCCGGGCAGGATGCGCCGCGAGTTGGGCGGCATCAGCACCTCGCCGCCGAGCACGACGTGGACTGCGGAAGCGGAGGCTTCGGTGAGCTCGCCGTCGCGCAGCAGGATGGTCTCGGCAGCGCCCGCATCCACCGACAGCTGCCGCAGCAGCACGTTGGCGAGCAGCGCCACCGACTTGATGTCACAGCGCGCCCAGCGGGTGTCGGCCGCGGTCACGCACGCCACGCCCTGCTCGAGCGCTGCGGCGCCCGGCAGCGGCAGCGGTGCACAGAAGGCGAACACCGTGCGCGGCACGTGCGGCAGCGGCGCGTGGCTGCGGCCGAACTGCGCGCCACGGGTCACCTGCCAGTAGACATACTGATCGCCGCCGCCGTTGCGCTCGATCAGGCTGCCGAGCAGCTGCCGCCACTGCTCCGGCGTGTGCGGATCCTCCATGCTGATGGCGGCGAGGCTGCGCGCCAGGCGGTCGCTGTGCGCGGCGAAGCGGAACGGGCGCCCGCCGTACACCGGCATCAGCTCGTAGACGCCGTCGGCATAGAGGAAGCCGCGGTCGAGCGGCGAGATGCGCGCCTCGGCGAGCGGCAGGTAGCTGCCGTTCAGGTAGCACAGCGGCAGCGGCTCAGCCATGCGCCTTCAGTGGAACCACAGCGCGATGCTGTCGCTGGCGCGCGTCCACAGCCCGCCCTGCGCGACGGCCGTCAGCGGCACCAGCGGCGCGCGCGCGATGACCGCGCCGCTCGCATCGGTGAGGGTGAGCTCGCCAATCGCGCGGCCGGCCGGCAATGGTGCGATCAGCGGCTCGTTGGCAAGGCGCGCGCTGGAATGCAGCGCGCCCGCCTGGCCGCGCGCCACGGTGGCATAGACATCGAACGGCACGACCACGGCGGCGAACTCGCTGGCGGACTTGTAGACGCGCGGCTTGAGCACCACTTCGTTGGCCGACTTGATGCGCAGGGTCTCGAAGAACGTGTAGCCGTAGCTTAAGAGCGCGGCGCTGGCATCCTCGCGCGCCTTGATGCTCGGCGCGCCCATCACGACCGAGACCAGGCGCATGCCGTTGCGGTTGGCGGAGGTTGCCAGACAGAAGCCGGCGCTGTCGGTGTGCCCGGTCTTCAGGCCGTCGACGCTCGGATCCTTGCTCAGCAGGCCGTTGCGGTTTTCCTGGCGGATGTTGTTCCACATGAATTCGCGCAGGCTGAACAGCGGGTAGTACTGCGGGAACTCGCGGATCAGCGCGTTGGCGAGCGTCGCGACGTCGCGGGCGCTGGTGTAGTGATTGGGCGAGGGCAGGCCGTCGCTGTTCTCGAAGTGGCTCGACTTCATGCCGAGGCGCCGCGCGTACTCGTTCATCATCTGCGCGAACGCGCTCTCGGTGCCGCCGACGCGCTCGGCGAGCGCGATCGTCGCATCGTTACCCGACTGCACGATCATGCCCTTGACGAGAATGTCGACCGGGATCTGCGTGCCGACCTGCACGAAGGTGCGCGAGCCTTCCGCGCGCCAGGCGTGCTCGCTGATGGTCACCATGTCGGTGAGCTTCAGGCGCCCCTCCTGCAGTGCCTTGAAGACCACGTAGGCGCTCATGAGCTTGGTGAGGCTGGCGGGCTCGGCCCGTTCATCGGCATGGTCCTGCGCCAGGATCCGGCCGCTGAAGTGATCCACGAGGATGTAGGCGCGCGCATCGACGGCCGGCGGCGTCGGGATGGGCGCGGTGCTCTGCGGCGGCGCGGCCGGTGCGCGGCGCGGCGGCTGGCGGTGGCGCGGCGGCCGCAGCCAGGCCCCATGCGAGGAGGAGGGCAGTCAGGGCGGACGATGGACGGCTCACTAAGCGCTCGCTTCCTTAGGTGTACGGTCAACCAAAGATCTTAACCCATGCCTGCTTTAGCGTGAGCGTGCGCGCAGCGGCGGCGCCTCATTCGACCGCCAGACGCACCTGCGCCACGCCGAGTGCGTTCAGGCGCGCCGCGATCCGGTCGAAGTCCGCGACGCTTGCGACCGGACCTACGCGCACGCGGTACAGGGGGGCGCTGCCTGCGAGCGGCGCTGCCACGAAAACGGCCGGGAGCCCCGCGGCCTGCAGCCGCGTCAGCAGCCGCTGGGCATTGTGTTCATCGGCGAAGGCGCCCGCCTGGACGTACAGAGTCGGCGCGGGAGCTGCGGCGCTGCGGGTCAGCTCGTCCGGCACGCCGGGCGTCAGCGCCCGCACTTCCACCAGCGTCGTGCCCTCGCGCAGCATGTCGAGACGCGCGGCGGCGCTGTAGGAGAGGTCGATGAGGCGGTTGGCGACGAACGGCCCGCGGTCGTTGATGCGCACCACGATGCTCTTGCCGTTCTTGAGGTTGGTGACGCGCGCGTAGCTCGGCAGGGGCAGGGTCTTGTGCGCGGCGGTCATGGCGTACATGTCGTAGGGCTCGCCGTTGGAGGTGGTGCCGCCGTGGAAGCTCGGTCCATACCAGGACGCCACGCCGCGCTCCAGATAGTCCTCGGCGCTCGGCAGCACGAAGTAGCGCTGGCCGAGCACGTCGTAGAACGGCGGATTGCCGTGCGCGCTGCGCGGTTCCGGGCGCGGCACCGCATCGGGCACCTCCTGGCCGCTCGCCGGCGGCGGCGGGACCACGACTGCGGGCGGCGGGGCAGGTGGCGGCGCGGCGGGCCGGTGCACCACCACCGAGCAGGCGGCCGGCAGCAGGGCGAGCGCCAGTGCGCTCGCCCGCCATGCGGCGCGCAGGCGGCGGCTGCTCACGGGGCCGGCGCCGCACCCGTTGCGTGGACACCCTGCGCGATCGCCTCCGCCAGGTCATGCACCGCCATCACGTAGCGCGCGCTGGCGTTGTAGCGCTCAGCACGTAGAAGTTGTGGAAGCCGACGCGGTAGGCCGGCCCGTCCTTCTCCTCGGCGGAGATCAGCACGACCGCGGTGTCGGCGGGCACGTCGAGCGCCACCTTGACGCCGCGCGTGGCGAGCGAGTCGACCGTCTCGGTGAGCTCGAGGTTGTGGGGCTCGATCTGAAAGTTCGGATCCGGGTCGAGGCGCGTTTCCGCCAGCACCGGCCCGCCGGGCGTCCAGCCGTGCTCGCGCAGGTAATTGCCGACGCTCGCCAGGATGTCGTCCCAGTCGTTCCACAGGTCGCGCTGCTGGTTGGCGTCGGCATCCACCGCGTAGCGCCGGTACTGCGAGGGCATGAACTGCGGCACGCCCAGGGCGCCGGCGTACGAGCCCTTCACGGCGAGCGGATCGAGCTTGTTCTCCTTGGTGAGCACCAGGAACTCCTCGAGCTCGCTGCGGAAGAATTTCTGCCGCGCCGGATAGTCGAACGCCAGCGTCGCCAGCGCATCGATGGCGCGGAACGGGCCGGTATTGCGCCCGTAGTGCGTCTCCACGCCCAGGATCGCCACGATGTACTCCGGCGGCACCTGGTATTGCGCGGCGATGCGCTCGAGCGCCTCGCGGTGGTCGTTCCAGAACTGCACCCCGTCGGTGACGCGTTCGGGGGTGAGGAAGCGATCGCGGTACTCCCACCACGGCGCGGTCTTCTCGATCGGCCGGTTCATGATGTCGATGATCTTGGCCTGCGGCTGCGCGGCCTTCAGCAGTGCCCGCACGTCGCGGCGCCGCATGCCGTCGCGGCTGGCGACCTCGTTGACGAAGGCGACGATGTCGGGACGGTGCAGGTCAAACGCGGCAGGCGCTGCCGTGACTTCGGCGGCCTGCGCGTGCGCCGCTGCAGCAGTGAGCAGAGCGCAGCAGAGAAATCGGTGGCTGTTCAACTATGATCCGACCAGCTTTCGCCGTGAATACAGAGCCATGAGAATACCGAAGCCGGCCAGGAGCGTCACGACCGAGCTGCCGCCGTAGCTGACCAGCGGCAGCGGCACGCCGACCACCGGCAGCAGTCCCGTCACCATGCCGGCGTTGATGAACACGTACACGAAGAAGGTGAGCGCGAGGCTCCCGGCCAGCAGCCGCGCGAAGGTGTCCTGCGTCTGCGTGGCCAGATAAATGGCGCGCCCCACCACGAACACGTACAAGAGCAGCAGCAGCAGCAGGCCGAGCAGGCCGAACTCCTCGCCGATCACGGCGAAGATGAAGTCGGTGGAACGCTCGGGCAGGAACTCCAGCTGCGCCTGGCTGCCGTTCATCCAGCCCTTGCCGAACACCCCGCCCGAGCCGATGGCGATCTGCGACTGGATGATGTGGTAGCCGGCGCCGAGCGGATCGGTCTGCGGATTGAGGAAGGTCAGCACCCGCTTGCGCTGGTAATCGTGCATGAAGCTCCAGCCAAACCAGGCGGCCACCGCGCCGAGCGCCAGCAGCGCCAGGATCACCCGCAGGCGCAGGCCGGCGAGCACGATGACCAGCGCGCCGGCGATGGCGATGAGCGCCGCGGTGCCGAGGTCCGGCTGCACCGCGACCAGTCCCACCGGCAGCATGATCAACAGCGTCAGGACCGCGAGCGAGGTCCAGCCCGGCGGCAGCGGCCGCTCGTACAGGTACCAGGCGCACATCATCGGTACGGCCAGCTTCATGAGCTCGGAGGGCTGGAAGCGGAACAGCCCGAGATCCAGCCAGCGCTGCGCGCCCATGCCGATGTGGCCGATGGCCGCGACGATCACCAGCAGCACGCAGCCGCCGGCGTACAGCCACGGCGTCGAGCGGCGCAGGAAATTGGGATTGACGCGCGCCAGCAGCAGCATGGCGATCGCACCCAGCAGCAGGCGCGCGGCGGTGCGCAGCACCGTGCCGACGCTCTGACCCGAGGCGCTGTACAGCACCACCAGCCCGTAGGCGGCGATGAGCGACAGGCCGACCACCAGCGGGCCGTCGATGCGCAGCTCGAGCAGCACGCGTGCCGCGGTGCTCAAGGTGCGGCGCGTGCGCGAGCCGGTGGAGACTTCCTCGTAAATCATGGCTGCGGCTTCACCTTGCCGTCGGCATCCAGCAGGTACGCATCCAGCACCTTGCGGGCGATGGGAGCTGCGGCACTCGCGCCGGCGCCGCCATTCTCCTCCAGCACCGCGAGCGCGATGCGCGGTGCGTCGGCGGGTGCGAAGGCGATGAACCAGGAGTGGTCGCGCAGCCGCTCGTCGATCTTACTGGCGTTGTACTTCTCGTTCTGTGCGACGCTGAACACCTGCGCGGTGCCGGTCTTGCCGGCGAACACGTAGGGCGCGTGCAGGCCGATCGCCGCCGCGGTGCCGCGCTGCGTGACCCCGATCATGCCGTGCAGCACGCGCGCCCAGTCCTCGTCGGCGATGCCGCCGACGGCTGGATCTGCCACCGGTGGCACGGCGTGCAGCTTGCCGTCGTGGTCGCGGTACGCGGACACCAGCCGCGGCTTCCAGCTCTTGCCGCGGGTCGCGATGACGCTGGCGTAGTGCGCCAGCTCGATCGGGGTCACCGTGAGGTAGCCCTGGCCGATGCCGAAGTTCACCGTCTCGCCGGGGAACCACATCTTGTCGGCTGGCTTGGCGAAGGTCTTCGCCTTCCACTCGCGCGAGGGCAGGATGCCGGCCTTCTCGCCGCCGATGTCGATGCCGGTGACCCTGCCGAAGCCGAACGGCGCCATGAAGGTCGAGATGCGGTCGACACCGAGCACGTCGGCCAGCCCGTAGAAATACACGTCGCAGGAGCGCGCGATGGCATCGTCGAGGTCCACCGAGCCGTGCTTCTCGTTGTGGTACTCGCGGAACTCGCGCGAGCTGCCCGGCAGGTGGAAGGAGCCGCCGCAGTACTTGTGCGCGGTCGGGTCGACCACGTGGTAGGTGAGACCTGCGAGCGCGATGGCCGGCTTGACCGTGGAGCCCGGCGGGTAGGTGCCGCGCAGCGCGCGGTTGAACAGCGGCCGGTCGATGTCGTTGTTGAGCAGGCCATACTCGGCCGGCGTGATGCCGCGGCCGAAGGCCGTGGGATCGAAGCCCGGCATGCTGACGAGCGCGATGACGTCGCCGTTGTTGGGATCGAGGGCGACCACCGCCCCGCGGTGACCGGCGAGCGCGCTCTCGGCAGCGCGCTGCACCTTCAGGTCGATGGACAGGAGCAGATCGTCGCCGGGAGTCGGCGCCTTGGTGCGCAGGTTCGGCACGAACGCGCCCTGGCGCTCCACCGAGCGTCCCTGAGCGTTTACCAGCACCTCGCGGAAGCCGTTCTTGCCGTGCAGCTGCGGCTCGTAGGTGCTCTCCACGCCCAGCTTGCCGATCAGCGAGGTGCCGGCGTAGGCGTTGCGATCGATGCGCTTCAGGTCCTGCTCGCTGATCGCACCGACGTAGCCGAGCGCGTGCACCGCCAGATCGCCGTTGGGGTAGAAGCGCGTCTGGCGCGTCTTGATGTCGAGCCCCGGGTACTCGAAGCGCCGCACCGCGAAGCGCGCCACGTCCTCGTCCGACATGCGCAGGCGGATCGGCACGCTGTCGAAGGTGCGGCTCGAGTCGATGGTGCGCTCGAGCTCGCCGACGTCCTCGGCGCGAATGAGGCCGATCTGCACCAGGCTCGAGAGCGTCTTGTCGATGTCCGGCACTTCCTCGGGCACCAGCTCCAGCTGGTAGGCAGGCTGATTGCCGGCGATTTCCTCGCCATGACGGTCGAGGATCAGGCCGCGCGCCGCCGGGATCGGCTCGGTGCGCACGCGGTTGCCCTGCGACAGGTCCGAGTAGTAGTCGTGGCGCGTGACCTGCAGCAGGAACAGGCGCGCGACCAGGCCGACGGTGGCGAGCCCCATGAGGGCCGCGCATGCCAGCGCGCGCTGATCGAACAGGCGCTGTTCGCGCCAATGGTCCTTGATGCGCATGGCAGTAGCGTCAGAATCTCATGGGCTGCCGATAGTTCCGCGTCTGCGCCGCCCCGCGCTGTAGGTGAGGATCGCCGCGGCCGGCGGCCAGATGAGAGCGCCGGTGAGCGTGTGCAGCCAGCGCAGCGGGCTCGTGACCGGGTGGCCGCTCCAGCCATCGATCATGAACAGCACCAGCTCGTACAGGATCAGCGCCACCAGCACGAACATCGCCTGCTGGATGGCAGGCTTGGAGCGGATGCGCTGGTGTTCGCGCACGGCGAAGTAGGTGACCAGCGCCAGCGCCAGCGCGTGCTCGCCCAGCACCGGGCCCTGGAACACATCGAGCACGAGGCCGGCAAAGAAGCCGAGCGCGATGCCGCCGCAGCGCGGTGCATTGACGGACCAGAACAGCACCGTCAGCACCAGAAACGCCGGGCGTGCCGCATCGAGCATCGGCGGCAGCGGCAGAACCGTCAGGATCAGCGCCACCAGCGCCGTCAGCAGCATGCGGCCGCGCGGCTCGTAGTTCACGGCCGCTGCCCCGGTGTCGCAGGCGAGGGCGCGCCGGCAGGCGCCGCTGCGTCGTGTGCGGGCGCGGCGCTCGGCGTCGCGGGCGCCGCAGGCTTCGGCGGCGCGGCCTGCGGCTGGATGGCCGGGTTGCCGCTCTTGAGCTCACCGGCGTCGTTGGCGCCGGGCGCGGGAGCTGCAGGATGATCGGCACGGAACCACACCAGCATCACTTCGCTGTCGGTGTCGACGTGCGCCAGCGGAGCTGCGCGCACCTGGGCGAGCGGCTGCACCGCGTCGCGGTGCACCTCGGTGACCTTGGCTACCGGATAGCCCTCCGGAAACACCCCGCCGAGACCTGAGGTCACCAACAGGTCGCCGCTCTTGATGTCGGCGTTGGCCGGCACATAGGGCAGCGCCAGGGTGGTGGTGTCGGCGGCGCCGACGGCGATGGTGCGCAGCCCGGTGCGCTCGATGCGCACCGGCACCGCGTGCTCCGGATCGGTGATGAGGATCACATCGGCGCTCCACGGACCCACGTGCGTGGTCTGGCCGATGAGCCCCTTGTCATCGAGCACGGCCTGTCCCCTGAACACCCCGTTGGCGGCACCGCGGTTGATGAGCAGCCGCTGGCGCAGGCTGCTCAGCTGAATACTGACGATTTCGGCCGGCAGCCAGCGCTCCGCCACCGGCGGCAGTGCCGCCGCCAGCCCGCGCAGCTCGCCGTTCTCGCGCGCGAGGGCCTCGTAGCGCATGGCGCGCAGCTCCAGATCGCGCTGCCCGGCACGCAGGCGGGCATTCTCGTTGCGCAGCTCTTCGCGCGTCTCGAAACTCTCCCGGGTCCAGCGCCAGGCGGCCGGCGGGGAGTTGACGGCGAGCTGGATGGGGTAGGCCGCGGCGCCGAGCACGTAGCGCACCCGCTCCAGGTAGTGCTGGCGCTGGTCGAGGTACATCGCGACGACTGACAGGATCGCGAACAGGGTGAAGCGGAAGCCCGGGGAGCCGCCGCGCCCCAGTGGTCTGCCGACTGTGCCGAAGGCTGCCACTTAGCCTTGCGTGCTCCTTAGGAAAAAAAGGCTACTCGAGACCGAAGTGTCCCGGGCCCAGCTCGTCCATCAGCTCGAGGATGCGGCCACCGCCGCGTGCGACGCAGGTGAGCGGATCGTCGGCGACCACCACCGGCAATCCGGTCTCCTCGGTGAGCAGCTTGTCGATGTCGCGCAGCAGCGCGCCGCCACCGGTGAGCACGATACCGCGCTCGGCCACGTCGGCGCCGAGTTCGGGCGGGGTCTGTTCCAGTGCCTGCTTGACGGCACTGACGATGCTCTGCAGCGGTTCCTGCAGCGCTTCGAGGATTTCGTTGCTGTTGAGCGTGAAGCTGCGCGGTACGCCCTCGGACAGGTTGCGTCCCTTGACCGACAGCTCGCGCACCTGCTGGCCGGGATAGGCCGAGCCGATCTCGATCTTGATGCGCTCGGCGGTCGCTTCGCCGATCAGGATGCCGTAGTTGCGGCGCACGTAGTTCATGATCGCCTCGTCGAAGCGATCGCCACCGATGCGCGCAGAGTTGGCATACACGATGCCGTTCAGCGACAGCACGGCGACCTCGGAGGTGCCACCGCCGATATCGAGCACCATCGAGCCGCGCGCCTCGTGCACCGGCAGCCCCGCGCCGACCGCGGCGGCCATCGGCTCGCTCACGATCGCCACGTTGCGCGCGCCGGCGCCTTCGGCTGACTCGCGGATGGCGCGACGCTCGACCTGGGTGGAGCCGAAGGGCACGCACACCAGCACGCGCGGCGAGGGCTTGAGCGTGCGGTTGCCGTGCACCTTGTTGATGAAGAACTGCAGCATCTTCTCGGTGTAGGTGAAGTCGGCGATGACGCCGTCCTTCATGGGTCGCACCGCCGTGATGTGGCCCGGCGTGCGGCCCAGCATGGCCTTGGCCTCGGTGCCGACCGCCACGATCACCTTGCCGCCGCGCGTGGTTTCATCCTGGACTGCGACCACCGAGGGCTCGTTCAGGACGATGCCCTTGTCGCGGACATAGATAAGAGTGTTCGCCGTGCCCAGATCGATGGACAGATCGCTGGAGAAATAACCGCGCAGGCGTTTGAACATGAAGCGACCGGAGATTGAGCTTCGGGAGACCCCAAAAGTGGCGCGTAATCTAGCAACCGACAGGACAATGGGCAAGGCAACATGTATGATTTTGCGCTGGTTTTCTCACTTCACCACGCACACTTCTCACGCTGCATGGCCCTCACACGCGAGCAGATCGCCAGCATTGCCTCCCTGGCGCGCCTGGAGCTCACCGCCGCCGAAGTCCCGGTCTACCAGGACACGCTGTCGCGCATCCTCGATTTCGTCGGCGCACTCGAGGCGTGCGACACCAAGGATGTCGCCCCGCTGGCGCACCCACTGACCGGGCTGTCGCAACGCCTGCGGCCGACGTGGTGACCGAGCAGGACCACCGCGAGCAGTACCAGCCGAACGCGCCGCAGGTGGCCGCCGGACTGTACCTGGTGCCCAAGGTCATCGAGTGAGACGCGCGTGGCCGATTTTCACAACAGCACGCTGACGCAGCTGGCCGCGGGGCTGCGCGCCCGCAAATTCTCCAGCGTGGAAGTGACCCGCGCGCTGCTCGAGCGCATCACGCGCCACCAGAGCGCCCTCAACGCCTTCATCTCGGTGACCGCCGACGAGGCGCTGGCGGCGGCGCGCGCGGCCGATCAGACTCTCGCCGGCGGCGGTGGCGGCGCGCTCACCGGCGTGCCGATCGCGCACAAGGACCTGTTCTGCACCCAGGGCGTGCGCACCACCTGCGGCTCGCGCATGCTGGATAACTTCGTCTCACCCTACGACGCCACCGTGGTGACGAAGCTGCGCGGCGCCGGCGCCATCACGCTCGGCAAGACCAACATGGACGAGTTCGCGATGGGCTCCTCCAACGAGACCAGCTTCTACGGACCGGTGCGCAATCCGTGGAACCGTGAACTGGTTCCGGGTGGCTCTTCGGGCGGTTCGGCGGCGGCGGTGGCCGCCCGCCTGGTGCCGGGCGCGACGGCGACCGATACCGGCGGTTCGATCCGTCAGCCGGCGGCGCTGTGCGGCATCACCGGCATGAAGCCCACCTACGGGCGCGTGTCGCGCTACGGCATGATCGCCTTCGCCTCGAGCCTGGATCAGGGCGGCGTGCTGACGCGCAGCGCTGCCGATGCCGCGCTCATGCTGCGCGAGATGGCCGGCTTCGATGCCAACGATTCGACCAGCGTCGATACGCCCGTTCCCGACTACGTCGCAACCCTCGAACAGCCGCTCACCGGCCTCAAGATCGGCCTGTTGCGCGAGTTCTTCGACAAGGGACTCGATGCCGACAACGAGCGGCGCATACGCGAGGCGCTCAAGGTCTACGAGACGCTCGGCGCACGGCTGATCGATGTCAGCCTGCCGCACCTGCCGATGTCGGTGCCGGTGTACTACGTGGTGGCCCCGGCCGAGTGTTCCTCGAATCTCGCGCGCTTCGATGGCGTGCGTTTCGGCCACCGCTGCGAGAACCCGCGTGATCTCAACGACCTGTACCGGCGCTCGCGCGGCGAGGGCTTCGGCGCCGAGGTGAAGCGCCGCATCATGACCGGCACCTACGTGCTCTCGGCCGGCTACTACGACGCGTATTATCTGAAGGCCCAGCGGGTGCGTGCCCTGATCAACGAGGATTTCGTGCGCGCCTTCACGAGCGTGGACGTGCTCATCGGGCCGACCACGCCCACGCCGGCGTTCGACCTCGGCGCCAAGACCGCCGACCCGATCACCATGTATCTGAACGACATCTACACCATCGGCGCGAATCTCGCGGGGCTGCCTGCCATCTCGGTGCCGTGCGGCTTCGTGCAGGATCTGCCCGTCGGACTGCAGATCGTCGGCCCGCATTTCGCCGAGGCGCGCGTGCTCAACGCCGCGCACGCCTTTCAGCAGGTCACCGACTGGCACACGCACGCGCCGGCAGGCTACGCATGAGCGCCTGGGAAACCGTCATCGGCCTGGAGATCCACGCGCAGCTGGCGACCAAGTCGAAGATCTTCTCCGGCTCCGCCACCACCTACGGCGCCCCGCCCAACGCCCAGGCCAACCTCGTCGACCTGGGCTACCCGGGCGTACTGCCGGTGCTCAATGCGGCCGCCGTGCGCATGGCGGTGAAGTTCGGGCTCGCCATCGGCGCGCGCATCGCCACGCACTCGGTGTTCGCGCGCAAGAACTACTTCTATCCGGACCTGCCGAAGGGCTACCAGATCAGCCAGTACGAGCTGCCGATCGTGGCCAACGGCGCCATCGACATCGTGCTGGAAGACGGTCAGCACAAGCGCATCGGCGTCACGCGCGCGCACCTCGAGGAGGATGCCGGCAAGTCGCTGCACGAGGGTCTGCCGGGGGTCACCGGCATCGACCTGAACCGCGCCGGCACGCCGCTGGTCGAGATCGTCTCCGAGCCGGACATGCGCTCGGCCAAGGAAGCGGTCGCCTACATGAAGAAGATGCACACGCTGGTGCGCTATCTGGAGATCTGCGACGGCAACATGCAGGAGGGCTCGTTCCGCTGCGATGCCAACGTCTCGGTGCGCAAGAGCGGCGCTGCCAAGTTCGGCACACGCGCGGAAATCAAGAATCTCAATTCGTTCCGCTTCATCGAGCGCGCCATCAACTACGAGGTGGCGCGCCAGATCGACCTTTTGGAATCGGGCGGCACGGTGCTGCAGGAGACGCGTCTCTACGACCCGGACAAGGGCGAGACGCGCTCGATGCGCTCCAAGGAAGAAGCCAACGACTACCGCTATTTCCCCGATCCGGACCTGCTGCCGGTCGAGCTCGACGAGGCTTTCATCGCCTCAGTGCGCGCCACCTTGCCGGAACTGCCGGACCAGAAAGCGGCGCGCCTCGGCACGCAATACGGGCTGTCCGCCTACGATGCCGGGGTGTTGAGCGCCAGCCGTGAGCTTGCCGACTACTACGAGGAGGTCGTGGCCGCAGCTCCGCAGGATCCGAAGCTGGCGGCCAACTGGGTGATGGGCGAGCTCGCCGCCGCCTTGAACCGCGACGGGCTCGAGCTGAGCGCCGGCAAGATGCCGGCCGCGCGGCTGGCGCAACTGCTGCGGCGCGTTTCGGACCAGACCATTTCCGGCAAGATCGCCAAGGAAGTGTTCGAGGCCATGTGGGTCGAGGGCAGCGGCGCCGATGCGGTCATCGAAGCGCAGGGCCTGCGGCAGATCACCGACAGCTCCGCCATCGAGAAGGCGATCGATGAGGTGATGGCCAAAAACCCGGGACAGCTGGCCGATTACCGTGCCGGCAAGGACAAGCTGTTCGGCTTTTTCGTCGGCCAGGTCATGAAGGCCACCGGCGGCAAGGCCAATCCCGCGCAGCTGAACGAGCTGTTGCGCAAGAAGCTCAGCGGCTGAGGGCAGGCCGCGCTCAGGCGGCGGCTGCCTTGAGTTGCCTTCAGGGCTGCCCCATTGTGTGGCGATGGACAAAACAGCCACTGCGCGCTCCGACCAGGTGCGCCGCTTCATTTTCGAAGACCGGCCGGTACGCGGCCACTGGGTGAACCTCGAGAGCGCCTGGCGCGAGCTGCGCGCGCACGCCCACTACCCGCCCGCGGTCAGTGATCTGCTCGGCCAGGCCGTGGCGGCCGCCGTGCTGCTCGCCGCGACTCTCAAGTTCCGCGGCACGCTGACGTTCCAGCTGCAGGGCGACGGGGCGGTGAATCTGCTGGTGGCGCAGTGCAGCCACGATTTCCGCCTGCGGGCGGTGGCGCGCTGCGATGAGGAGGCCGTGCAGGCGCTGGCGGCGGACACCCCGCGCGCGGCGCTGTTCCGCGCACTCACCGGCAGCAATGGCCGCATCACCGTGACGGTCGAAGCCGAGGAGAACGGCACGCGCTATCAGGGCGTGGTACCGCTGTCCGGGGACTCGCTCGCCGAGTCGCTCGAGGCGTATTTCGCCTCTTCCGAGCAGCTGCCGACGCGCGTCATGCTGGCGGTCGACGACCACCATGGTGCCGGCATCCTGGTGCAGAAGCTGCCCGACGGGGCCACGTCCGACCCGGAAGAGATCGCCGCCGTGTGGCGCAGTGCGCAGGATGGCATCGCGCAGCTGAACCCTGCCGAGCTGCTGCACGGCGATGTGGAGCAGCTGCTGGCGCGGGGCTTCCCCGGGCACGATCTGCGGCTGTTTCGCGGAGCACCGGTGCGGTTCGAGTGCCGCTGTAACCCGGGCCGGGTGGCGGGACTGCTGCGGGCACTGGGGCCCGACGAGGTGCGCGACGTGCTGCGCGAGCAGGGCGCGGTGACCGTGACGTGCGAGTTCTGCCAGCGGCCGTACCGGTTCGACACCGTGGACGTCGAGGCGCTCTTTACGGATCCGCCGCCCTCTAGTGGCTCAGCTGCGATTCACTGATACCCGTCTATTATGAGATTGTCTCTCTAAAGAGATAGTAACCTGCTAGATGAGCGGCAGGTCGCAGACCTAGGGATTGGTCAGGTCTTCGTTTAAAAGGATTGTACAATCCTTTAAATGAATTCCGTGACTCCCACCGTGCTCATGAAATGGCTGCGCGCCGCGGGCGAGGCAAGTCGCCTGCGGCTGCTGATCCTGTGCAGCGGCAGCGCGCTGAGTGTGTGCGATCTGGCGCAGGCTCTGCAGCAGAGCGAGCCGCGGGTATCCCGGCATCTGAAGATCCTGTGCGAGGCGGGCCTGATCGAGCGCCTGCGGCAGGGTCAGTGGGTGCATTACCGGCTCGCGGCAGACCCCGAGGCGACCAGCTTCGTGCGCGGCCTGCTGGCGCAGGTGGATCGTCGCGATGCGCAGCTGCAGCGCGATGCGAGCGCTGCGCAGGCGGTCGCAACGCCTGCGGCGCCCGCCGGCATGCACGGCGCCGAGTCGCGCCTCGGCCGCGCGCTGGCCGGCTTCGTCAGCGCCGAGGGCGCACCGCTCGAGTGCGTGCTGGTGGTCGGCGTCAGTCACCCGGAACTGCTCGAGAGCGCGGCACGCGCCTCGCGTCGCTGCATCGCACTCGCGCCGACGCGGCGCGCCACGCAGGGGGCGCGTGCCTATGCGCAGCGGCGCGGTTTCAGCTGCGAAATCCTCAAGTCTTCGACTTCCGAGGCGCCGAGCGCCGCCGACCTGGCGCGCGCCGGAGCCCATTTCGACGGCGTCGTGCTCGATCATCCGCAGGCGAGCGGGGAGGCGCTGCTGCGCGTGCTGCAGGAGACGCGCCAGGTGGTCACGGCAGGCGGCCGCGTGTGGCTGTTCGAGCCCTACGAGTCCAAGGATGCCAGCCGCGGCCGGGTCGTGGAGCATCCGCTGGCGCGCCTGCGGCGCCTCCTGGGCAGTGCCGGACTGACGTGCGAGCGCCTGAGCCCGGTGGAGGCGGACGGCGAGCATGTGCTGGCGGCGCTGGCCCGCCCGCGTGCCGCACACGGTGCCGAGGCGCTGGCATGAGCGCCGTAGCCGCGCCCATCCAGGTGTCGTTCGAATTCTTTCCGCCTGCCGATGCAGCCATGGAGACCACGCTGTGGAATTCGCTGCAGCGGCTCGCGCCGCTCGCGCCGCGGTTCGTGTCGGTCACCTATGGCGCGGACGGCTCAACCCGCGAGCGCACCCACAATGTCGTGACGCGCATCCAGCAGCGCACCACGCTCACCGGCGCGCCGCATCTGACGTGTGTGGGTGCCGCGCGCGGTGAGATCCTCGACATCGCGCGCGCCTACTGGGACGAAGGCGTGCGGCACCTGGTGGCGCTGCGCGGTGACGCACCGCAGGGGCAGGGCGGCTATCGGGCGCACCCGGATGGCTTCGCCCACGCCTGCGACCTGGTGGCGGGCCTGGCGGCGCTCGCGCCGTTCGATATTTCAGTGGCCGCTTACCCCGAGGTGCATCCCGAGGCGCCCTCGGCGCAGGCCGACCTCGACAACCTCAAGCGCAAGATCGACGCGGGCGCCACGCGCGCCATCACGCAGTTCTTCTACGACAGCGCGGTGTTCCTGCGCTTCCGCGACCGCTGCGCAGCGGCCGGCATCGGCGCGCCGATCGTGCCCGGCGTTCTGCCGATCACGCGCTTTCCGCAGGTGCTGCGCTTTGCGCAGGCGTGCGGCGCCAGCATTCCGCAGTGGCTGCACGAGCGCTTCGCAGGTCTTGAGGAGGATCACGACACGCGCCGCATGATCGCCGCGAGCGTCGCGATCGAGCAGGTGCAGGAACTGACGCGTCACGGCGTGCGCGAGTTTCATTTCTATACCCTCAACCGCGCCGAGCTCACTTACGCGATCTGCCACGCGCTCGGACTGCGGCCGACTGCGGCTGCACCCGACGCGGCAGCCGCCGCGGTGACGTCGTGAGCGGCTGCGCGCACCTGCCGCTGGTCGCGGACCGCGACACGCAGCGCGGCGCTGAGCCGCGGCGCGCTCAGGCGGCGCCCTTCGCGCTGGAGCCGGTGGACGAGACGCAGCGGCGCACGCGCCAGGAGCGCCTGAAAGGCCTCCTGGGTGAGCGCATGGTGTTCCTCGACGGCGCCATGGGCACCATGATCCAGCTGCACAAGCTCGACGAGGCCGGCTATCGCGGCGCGCGCCTGGCGCAGCATGGCCACGACCTCAAGGGCAACAACGACATCCTGACGCTGACGCACCCGCAACTCATCGGCGACATCCACCGCGCCTATCTGGCCGCCGGTGCCGATATCATCGAAACCAACACCTTCAATTCCAACAGCGTCTCGCAGGCGGACTACGCCACCGAGGCGCTGGTGCCGGAGCTCAACTACCGCGCCGCGCGCCTGGCGCGCGCCGCCGCGGACGAATTTGCCGCGCAGGGCGGCGGCCCGCGCTTCGTCGCCGGCGCGCTCGGCCCGACCAACCGCATGACCTCGCTGTCGCCCGACGTCAACGATCCGGGCTTTCGCAGCGTCACCTTCGATCAGCTGGTGGTCTCTTATCTCGAGGCGGCGCGCGGACTGCTGCTGGGCGGCGTCGACCTGCTGCTGATCGAGACGATCATCGATACGCTCAACGCCAAGGCGGCGATCTACGCAGCCCTCACGCTGTTCGACGAGACCGGCATCACGCTGCCGCTGGCGATCTCGGGGACGATCACCGATGCCTCGGGACGGGTGCTGTCCGGTCAGACGACGGAAGCGTTCTGGAACTCGATCCGCCACGCGCGACCGCTGTTCGTCGGGCTGAACTGCGCGCTCGGCGGCCGGCAGCTGCGGCCCTACGTCGAGGAGCTGGCGGCGGCGGCCGCCGATACCTACGTGTGCGCCTACCCGAACGCCGGACTGCCGAACGCCTTCGGCGAATACGACGAGACCCCGACCGAGACCGCCGACATCCTGCGCGAGTTCGGCGAGGCGGGACTCATCAACATCGCCGGCGGCTGCTGCGGCACGACGCCCGAGCACATCCGCCTGGTGCGCGCCGGGCTGACGCGCTGTGCGCCGCGCAAGCTCACGCCGCTGCCGGTGAAGTGCCGCCTCTCCGGACTTGAGCCGCTCAACATCGACCAGGACAGCCTGTTCGTGAACGTCGGCGAGCGCACCAACGTCACCGGCTCGGCCAAGTTCCGCAAGCTGATCGAGGCGAACGACTACGCCGCCGCACTGGAGGTGGCGCGCCAGCAGGTCACGAGCGGCGCGCAGGTGATCGACGTCAACATGGACGAGGGCATGCTGGATTCCGAGAGCGCCATGACGCGCTTTCTGAACATGGTGGCCGCCGAGCCGGACATCGCGCGCGTGCCGGTGATGATCGATTCGTCCAAGTGGTCGGTGCTCGAGGCCGGCCTCAAATGCGTGCAGGGCAAGCCGATCGTCAACTCCATCAGCCTCAAAGAGGGCGAGGAAGTCTTCCTCACGCACGCGCGAGCGCTGCGTCGCTACGGTGCGGCGGCAGTGGTGATGGCCTTCGACGAACAGGGGCAGGCCGACACCGTGGACCGCCGCGTGGCGATCTGCGCGCGTGCCTACAAGATCCTCACCGAGCAGGCCGACTTCGCGCCCGAGGACATCATCTTCGACCCGAACATCTTCGCCATCGCCACCGGCATCGAGGAGCACAACGCCTATGGCGTGGCCTTCATCGAGGCGACCAGGCGCATCAAGGCAGAATTGCCGCACGTGTCGGTGAGCGGCGGGGTGAGCAACGTATCGTTTTCCTTCCGCGGCAATGACGCGGTGCGCGAGGCAATGCACTCCGTGTTCCTCTATCACGCGATCGCCGCCGGCATGGACATGGGCATCGTCAATGCCGGGCAGCTGGGCGTCTACGAGCAGCTCGATCCCGAGCTGCGCGAGGTGTGCGAAGACGTGGTGCTCAACCGGCGCAGCGACGCCACCGAGCGCCTGCTGGAGATCGCAGCGCGCTTCAAGGGCGCGGGCGGCGCGAAGCGCGTCGAGGACCTGGAGTGGCGCAACCTGCCGGTCGCCAAGCGACTCGAACACGCCCTCATCAAGGGCATCGATGACTACATTACCGAAGATACCGAGGCGTGCCGTCTGAGCTTCGAGTATCCGCTGCAGGTCATCGAAGGCCCGCTCATGGACGGCATGAACGTGGTCGGTGACCTGTTCGGCGCGGGCAAGATGTTCCTGCCGCAGGTGGTCAAGAGCGCGCGCGTCATGAAGCGTGCCGTGGCTTACCTCGTGCCGTTCATCGAGAAGGGCAAGGCCGCCGGCGCGCGCCGCACCAACGGCCGCATCGTCATGGCCACCGTCAAGGGCGACGTGCACGACATCGGCAAGAACATCGTCGGCGTGGTGCTGCAATGTAACAACTTCGAGGTCATCGACCTCGGCGTGATGGTGCCGTGCGCCAAGATCCTGGAGACGGCGCGGCGCGAGCAGGCCGATTTCATAGGGCTGTCCGGACTGATAACGCCCTCGCTCGACGAGATGGTGCACGTGGCCAAGGAAATGCAGCGCCAGAATTTCGTGCTGCCACTGCTGATCGGCGGCGCTACCACCTCGCCGGCGCACACCGCGGTGAAGATCGCGCCGCAGTATCCCTCGCCGGTGGTGTACGTGAAGGATGCGTCCCGCGCGGTCGGCGTGTGTCAGACGCTGACGCAGGCGGACCGGCGCGACGCCTTCATCGCCAAGGTGGGTGAGGAGCATCAGCGCCGCCGCGAACAGCACGCCGCCAAGACCGTCAAGGTGCCGGAGGCGCCGCTCGCGGCCGCGCGCGCCAACCGCCGTCCCATCGACTGGGCGAACTACAGTGCTCCGGCGCCACGCGTGCCGGGCGTGCAGCGCTTCGATGACTATCCGCTGAGCGAGCTGCTCGGCTACATCGACTGGATGCCGTTCTTCAACGCCTGGGAGTTTGCCGGCAAGTTCCCCGACATCCTCAGCGACCCGGTGGTGGGCGAGGCGGCCAGCAACCTGTACGCCGATGCGCGCAAGATGCTGAAGACGCTGATCGCCGAACGCTGGCTGCAGGCGCGCGCGGTGGTCGGACTGTTTCCCGCCAACGCCGTGGGCGACGACGTCGAGCTGTACGCGGACGAGAGCCGCACGCACCCCGCTCCTCACGCTGAACTTCCTGCGCCAGCAGAAGGGCAAGCCGGACGGGCAGCCGCACGAGTGCCTGGCCGACTACGTGGCGCCCAAAGACAGCGGCGTGCGCGACTACTTCGGGGCTTTTGCCGTGACCGCAGGTATCGGCATCGACGCGCACGTCGCGCGCTTTGAGAAGGCGCACGACGATTATTCGGCGATCATGCTCAAGGCACTGGCCGACCGCCTGGCGGAAGCCGCCGCCGAGCACTTCCACGAGCGCGTGCGGCGCGAGCTGTGGGGCTATGCGGTCGATGAGACCTTCACCAACGAACAGCTGGTGCGCGAGGAGTACCGCGGCATCCGTCCGGCGCCCGGCTACCCGGCCTGCCCGGATCACACCGAGAAGGCGAAACTGTGGCAGCTGCTGGATGTCGAGCGAAACGCCGGCATGCACCTCACCGAGTCGTTTGCCATGACGCCAACGGCTGCCGTGAGCGGCTGGTACCTCGCGCACCCGCGGGCGCGCTATTTCGCGGTCGGCAAGATCGACCGCGAACAGGTCGCGGACTATGCACGCCGCAAGGGCATGAGCTTCGATGAGACGCAGCGCTGGCTCGGCCCGATTCTCGGCTACGAACCCACTTGAGGCCGACGTAGGGTCATCGATCTCCTAAAACAATGAGCCTACAGTCCGCAGGATCCGACGCCCTTCTGAATGTCAGTCAGGTATTGCATCCTCCAATGCCGCACGCTCGCTCCGTCCCAAGGATACGAAGAGGACCAAGTGTCATCACGGGAAGTCAGTTGCCCTTTTGGGCCGACGATTGTCGGAACTCGCGCCTTAGCCATATTCAATATGCTGCAATTGTGCCTTGAGTAGACCGGAATGGAGTTGGCAGGCGCTGAACTGTGACGATCACCTGCCGCACCGTCCGCAGTTGACCCGCTGCTGTCTCTCGCGAGCGTCTGCTTTCGGGTGCCTTACCCGAGGATTACTGGTGATAGTCGGCGCCGAAGCGTTTTCTCGCACGAAAATCAGTCATTTACCACTCCGCTGGTAGCCGACCGTTCGACTTTAGGTAGACGTTGCTGCCGATCCACCGGTAGTGCCTTCATAGTTGCGACCAACCGCCATCGACCGGAAGTTCCATGCCGGTCGTGAAGGTCGCATCGAACCCGAGGAAGAGGACCGCCTTCGCGATTTCCTCTGACTTCCCAAAGCGCTTCATCGGGATCATGCCGATCGTCTTCTCCTTAACCTGCGCGACCACGTCTTTATCGGGAAACACTTTGCCGAGGATCGGCGTGTCGATGGGACCGGGCGTCACCGCGTTGACGCGAATTTCGCGAGGAAGCAACTCGACGGCGAGCGTCCGAGCGAGTGATCGCAGCGCGGCCTTGGCGGCTCCGTATGTGGCTTGGCCTGGCAGTCCCTTGACGTTGGCGACGGAGGTCGTGAGGACGACAGCGCCTCCCTTGTTGATCAGCGGCGCGAGCTTCTGTACCCCGAAAAATGGTCCCTTGGCGTTCAGGTTGAACATCTCGTCGTAGATGGCCTCGGTCACGCTCCCGAGAGGCGTCGGAATGCTGAAGCCGGCGCTGACGGAGAGAAGATCGAAGGTGTCGAACTCGGCCTTCACTTGAGAGGCGAGGGCGTCGATTTCCTTCAACGACCGCGCGTCGCTCGAAACCACAATAGCGTGCTTGCCAATCTCTTTCTGCGCCGATTCCAGGCCGGCCTTCGAGAGACCCGTCACCAGTACGCGCGCGCCCCCATCGAGGAGCATCTTCGCCGTCGCGAGCCCCATGCCGCTCGTGCCGCCGATAATTACTGCCTTTTTACCTTGATACCGTTCCATGTCTATTTTCCTCGCGTGTTAGGGTTGCTTATTTTGAACTGTTCAGTACGATAATCAGGTCGCGAAGCAGCGGTCAAGAGAATTTTGAACTAGGTAGTGCAAAACAGCCGCGAGACCGCGCGAATGAGCATGTAGCTCCGCAATCGCTTGGCAGATTCGGGTAACCGAGATCAGTTCGGCCGCGATAGGCCTACGGACCGTTTTTTATCGGCGGCACCGACGGCGACGCGGGCTTGACGGGCGATAAATCGACGCCAGAGACCTTGACGACGGCCTGCCACGCGGCTTCCTGGTTGGCGCGATCGTGGAGGTGCGGTTGGCGCTGCACCTCAATTGGGCCTGAGAACTTCCCTTTGGCCGAGGCGAAGAATTGCCCCGAGAGATCGGTTCCGAACTTTGATGCCTGGATATACCGGCGGGCCGCGGTCTCCGGCGTCTGATTCATGCCGGGAATGAGGTTCACGATTGGGATCATCAGATACCTCAACGCCCAGCCAGCGCTTCGCACCACGTTGGTGCCGGTCGCGCCACCGGGCGACACGGCGTACACGGCCATGCCGGAGGGCAGCCGGCGGGCCAGCGCCGCGGTCCACCAAGCGACGACGAGCTTCGCGTCGGCATACGCATTATTGGGCACGTACTTCACGTTCGGCCCGTTGCGTATCAGGGCTTCAACAGCGGCGGTTCGATTACCCTGGAACCGTTTGGCCGCGAAGGCTGGCAGGTCGGTGTATTTGAACATGGGTACGCCACCGCGGGCAGGTTCTGCACCTGCGATAACGATCCGCGCGTTGGGGCTCAGCAAGTTGGCATTGAGCAACCCAACCGTCAGTTGATGATGTCCGATAAGCGGGGCCTGAGAAGACTCGAAGCCCGTCGCGGTGACTGCGCGCTTCTTAAAGGGAACCAACCCTGCGTTGAGTAGCAGAAAATCGATCGGCTGGCCGCGCTTGACGAGCTCGGCAACGGCCGACTGAACACTCGACGGCTTGTCCAGATCGAGCGCCAGCGGCGTGAAGATCACTGTTTTGTGCTCAGCCGCGAGTTGAGCGGCCGCTTGCTGGGCCCCGGCCAGGCTGCGCCCGGTGACGATGATCTCGCGCCAGCCCTCTTCGGCAAGAAGTCGGGCGGCCGCCTGACCGAGCCCGGAAGTGGCGCCGGTGACGAGAGCAATCGAATGTTCCATGGGCAGCTCCGTGGTGAAGGATGAAAGTCTTTGTTGTGAGGCCTCGCGAGGCCAGAACCAGCTTGCTAATTTAGAACTATTCAGTTATATATTGGGCAGTACCCTTGTCAACGAGTTTTGAACCAAATGATTCAGAATACCGCTAGGCCGCGGGGTCGGCCGCGCAGCTTCGACGAGACGGGGGCGCTGGAAAAAGCGACTCAGGTGTTCTGGTCGAAAGGCTACGACGGAGTAACGATTGACGATCTCGTCGAAGGGATGGGCGTGGGACGGCCGAGCCTGTATGCCGTCTTTGGGGACAAGCGGGCGATATTCTTGCGCACCCTAAAGGCGTACGCAGAACGCAAGGGCGCAGCAGCCGCGAAGGCACTTCTCTCGCCACAAAGTCTTCGCGACTCGATCACGGGCTTTCTGAGGTACGCCGTCGAAAGTGCGACCAGAAAGGGTCCGCCCGGGGCTGCCTCATGATGTGCGTCGCGCCGCTTGTGAACGACGCTGAGGTTCAGCGGTTCCTGCAGAGCGCGGTCGCCGGCGGCGTAGCGCTGGTGGAGCGCCGTCTCCGGGACGGGATCACCGCCGGAGAAATCCCGTCTGACTTTCCCGTAGCCGCGCGCGCGATCCAGGTCACGGATTTAGCGCGTGGGCTGACCATGCGTGCGCAGCTAGGCCTGCCGCGCAAGACGCTCCTCAAAGAGGCTGAGGAAGCGGCCGACTTGGTGCTCCTGCCGCGGCGCGGCTGACGGGTTATCGGAAACAATTCACTTGAGAAATGACCATGACAACTGACGTGAGCGGGGGACCCGGGGCTTGATTCCGATACCGGTTTCGGCTTGCCCTGTGACTATCGAGCAAAGTCTTCTGTGAAGCGTCAGCGCACGAGCTGAACGGCAGCTTCGTAGAAGTAATTTCGATCAACTGAACTTCCGCTTGTGGTCGGTCAGCGACCGAGCATGCGCCGGCCGCTGACCGATGGTCGTCCTTACACTTCCGTCTGTTCGGCCATCTCGAGTACGTCATCCACCTCAATGCCGAGGTATCGAACGGTGCTCTCGAGCGGCGCGCAGGTTCTTCGTGCGGCGATAGATCAGCGAGGCTTTCGTGCGACGCAGGGTATGGGTTCCATACGCGGCCGGGTTGAGGCCAATCTCCTTCACCCGCACGCGGACGATCCATGCGTACTGCCGTGTCGACAGATGCGGAGAGGCATGCAGGCGGCTTAGTCCTCGAGACGCCGGCCGGAAGAGCGGATCCACGCTGCAAGGGATTAACGCGTGTTTGCTCGGTGACTTCGAACTGCACCGGGCGCTGGGTCTTCCGCTGCATGACGATCGCGGGCAGCGATATGCTCGCCGTGCGTGAGTCGCGTACCCTGAGCTGCGCGAGATCGAAAGAGCGGAGCTTGCTATCAATAGCGAGGTTAACAGAGCGAGCTCGCGCGTTCGCTCCCGAGCTGCAGGCGAATGCGGATCGCCCAGATCTCCTTGAGGCGTAGCGGTGCCTTCTGCCCGATGAGCTTCCCCCTTGTTCCACGGCTCCCACTGCCCTCTGCATTCGGCGAATGGCTGTTCCATGACGATCTCCCCGTGAAGGTTTTCGACCACTGGGGATATTCCGTTGGACCATAAAAAGACTATATGCAGTCCGATACATCATCCGGAGCCTCCATGCGCTATTCAAGGCAAATCAAGTCCATCAGCTACTTGAAGGCCAACGCCGCCGACATCCTCCAAGAGCTCGAAGAACAGCGTAAGCCCCTGATCATCACCCAGAATGGCGAAGCCAAGGCTGTGCTTCAGGACGTGGCCTCTTATGACGAGACTCAAGAGACGCTTGCGCTGCTAAAGATCCTTGCGCTCGGCAGCCAGCAGGTCGAAAAAGGCGAGGTAACCTCGGTCAGCGAAGTTGCCAAGCGCCTGCGCTCCAAGGCTACCGCAGCCTGATGACGTACGAGGTCGTACTGACAAGAGACGCAGAGCGGGACCTCGAGGACATCTGTCGCTACATCGCAGAGCACGATTCGCCGGTCAAAGCTGACCAGGTCCTGGACCGACTCCTTCAGGTGACTGACGCTCTCAGAACGCTACCCGATCGGGGTTCTTGCCCGAACGAGCTTCGCTCCCTGGGAATTTCCGAAGATCGCCAGCTCTTCTTCAAGCCCCAGCGACTGATCTATCGGGTGCACGCGCAGGTGGCCGTCATCTACGTAGTCGCCGACGGCCGTCGCGACATGCAGTCGTTGCTCACGCGCAGAGTGCTAGGCACTTAATGACCCTCAGCTGACATTGAGATTATGAGAAGCAGACGTCCGAGGAAGACCGGGTCAGCCAGACCCGCGCGCGGGGACCCCCCGGCACCGGAAGCCCGACCTTGTGGCAGAACGCGGCGAAGCGCGGATCGGCCCTGTAGCGCAGGATGAAGGGGTCGTAAAGGAGGAAGACAATACCCGGATCGCGGTTGTTTGCGGCTCGATCGAGCCAATCGAAGGTTGCTTTGGCATCGTTACGCAGCGCGCAGACCTCGGCGATCTGGTAGGCCAAAACATTCGCGCCCTTTTCGATCAGCGTCCGAAGCGCCGCATCGGCCAGGCTCCGGTCACCGCCCACCTGCTGTGCGAGGGCCAGCGCAGCGTCCTGCCACACCCCGCGGGGCTCCTGCTGCGCGGCGGCGAGCGCAGCCTGCGCATTGCCGCGCTGGACGTCGATGATCGTGAGCATCTGGTGGTACCACGCCGCACCGGGCTGCAATTCGATGGCCCGGCGGGTCGCTTGCTCGGCCTCATCAAGGCGGTTCGTTCCTGAGAGATACATCGCGAGCCACGGGTACCAGGTAGCCCGCAGCGGCTCGGTGACAAGCGCCTGCCGCGTGAGCTCAATCGCCGGCTCCATTTCACCGAGAGTCGCGAGCTGGGTCCCGAGATAGAACTTCGCCTCGCCGTCGGTCGGCGCCAGTTCCATCGCACGGCGAAATTCCGCTTCCGCTGCGCGCCAGTCGAAGTCGGCGATCTGAAGCAGATAACCCCGGGCAATATGCCCGGCCGCGAGCTCGGGCGAGAGGGCGAGCGCGCGCTCGGCTGCCTCGTGCGCCTTCGCATATGCCTCCTGCGCCGGCGCACCCTCGAGGAATCCCGAACTGAGCCAGGTCCACGCCAACGACAATCCGCTCCAGGCGAGCGCATAGTGCGGATCGAGCTGCGTCGCTTGCCTGTAGTATTCGATCGCCGTGCGATAATCGGCTTCCGTTTGGCGCAAAAAGTAGAACTGGCCCTGCAGTAGGGCGTTGTAGGCCTCGAGACTCCCGCTCGGGGGCCGCTCGCTCTGCGCCGCCGCGTGGTCACTGGCCAGGAGCTTCGCCCGCAGCGCGGCCACCACGGCATGCGTGATCTCGTCCTGCAGCGCAAAGAGATCCTTGTAGGGGCGATCGTAGCGCTCCGACCATTGGGTGCTCCCATCGGCAGTGTCGACGAGCTCGGCGCTCACCCGCACCACCTCCCCAGAACGCCGCACACTGCCCTCGAGCAGGTGTGCCACCCCGAGCTTCGCCCCAATGCTGCGGCTGTCTTCCTTGGAATCCCGGAACTGGAATGCCGAGGTGCGCCCGATAACCTTCAACCCCGGGAACTGCGAAAGCGCTGTGATCAGGTCTTCTGATATTCCATCGGAGAAGTACTGCTGGCTCGCCTCCCCGCTCTGGTTCGCCAGCGGCAGCACTGCGATGGAAGCAGTGCCGGGAGCGAGGAATCCGGGTGACCGCCGTTCGAATGCGAAATACCCGAGCGCGAGAACGAGCGCCGCTGCGAGCGCCGCATACAGCACTCCCGTCCGCCGGCGCATGAGCCCGCGCGGGGCCGGTGACACACTCGCGAAAGCGCTTCCGGGATTTCGGGCTCGGTCCGACGGGTGGCCAGCCTCGCCCGTCAGCAGACGCTGAATGCGCTCGACGAAAGCGGCCGGCGTTTCGCCACCGGGTAGCCGCGTCCACTGCACCCGCTGGAACGACTCCGGTGCGTCCGCGCTGACTTCGGGAGTCGCGTCCACGCACACTGGCACAATAAAGGCGCGGTTGCGCGCGATCATGTGGGTGCGCTGATCCGCAAGATCCCACTCAAGCCGGAAATAACCTTCATGGCGCGCCGCGGTGTTCGCGGAAATGACGGGTATAAACAGCGCACAGTCGTGGAGCTCACGCCGGATCTTCTGATCCCAGGCATCCCCGCCGCGCAACTCGCTCTGGTCGAACCAGACTTCGATACCTGCGGCGCGAAGTGCCTCGCAAATCCTCTGGGCCGCCCGCGTGTCCTGCGAGGCGTAGCTCAGAAATACGGCGTGCGAAATCCCGCTCACGGTGCGCGCACCCTCAACCATGTGGAGCGTCCCCTCTGCGCCCGAATGGTCGCGGATGCCCAGGGGGATGGCAACCAGCGTAGATTTCTGGGTCACGCAATGGCCGCTTCAGGGTGGCGAATTGGCACCGTTGAAGGGCCGGTTCTGGCCGACAACGTCGATGTCGCCTGTGCCGCCCGGGCAGAGGCTCGCGGTCGCCTGAAGGCGGCTACGGCATGCGCTTGGATGTGGAATTACGCGACGAGGCGAATCGTGAGCTCGGTAGCAACCGCCGATTCGACCGTCTGCCACTCCCGCGGCTCAAAGCACCAGGACGATCTTTCCGATGTGGGATTTCTGCATAAACTCCATCTGGGCTGCGGCGATCTCGCTTAAGGGATAGGTAGCGCTGATTACAGGACGGATCTCGCCCCGTTCGATATAGCGGATGAGATTCGGGAAGACCTCCGGATCCGGAATTGTGCACCCGAGCAAACGCAGGTCCTTCAGGTACAGCGTACGCAAGTCGAGTTCGACCACCGGCCCGGCGATCGCGCCGGCGACGGCGTAGCGACCTCTCCGTGTCAGAACGTCCAGCAGTTGCGAAAATCGGGTGCCGCCCACGACGTCGACCACCGCGTCGATGGACTCGCACCCGAGCTCGGATAAGAGCTCTGCTTCTCGTGGCAGTACGCGCGAAGCCCCGAGCGCTTGAATCGCCGCTGATTTCGATCCCCCCGCGAGCGCGACCACACGGGCGCCGCGTCTCTTGGCCAGTTGCACAGCGGCCGAGCCCACTCCGCCCGATGCGCCCGTGACGAGAACCCGCTCGCCCGCCATAACCCCGGCTCGAGTCAGCATGTTCTCCGCGGCGAGGTAGGCGCATGGAAAAGAGGCAAGCTCGACATCCGACAGCGTGCTACGTATGGCGCAGGCGTTTCTTGCCGGGGCGGTGGCAAATTCCGCGAACGCGCCCTGAGTATCCGAGCCGAAATAAAGAGGCGCCCCTGAAGCAGGGCACAGCACTGGATCGACGAGGACGCGGTCGCCAATGCGGCTGGCGTCCACGTCAGGCCCTACCGCCACGACATACCCGCATGCATCGGCACCCTGTATCCGCGGAAAGCTGAGGGCATCACCCGCCCATCCGGAGTCCGAGGCCCTCGCTTCTGCAGTCCGAGTACTCCCGGTCGCCGAGGCGATCGACCTCGAGTACCAGCCAATTCGCGTGTTTATGTCTGTATTGTTGATGGCTGCGGCGCGAATGCGGATCAACACCTCGCCCCTCGCAGGGACTGGTACGGGCGCGTCGTTGCGGTATTCGAGCTGGTCAGTCCCGCCGTGACCCTTCAGGAGCACGGCTCTCATATACTTTGGAACGCTCGTCTGCTCGAGTGTCATGGACAAGACCGGAGATGGGTGCCGTTGGGGCGATCGAGGACTGAGTGACCCCTTTGGGGAAGAATACCTGACTGTCGCGGCGGGCCGCTTTTCGGCCGGCAGTTGCCCGATGCGGTCAACTCCATCTTGATCACCCGGTCGGTGGCTCGCCGGTGAAAACCGCCAATTGAGCGTCGAAAGCACGCTTGTAGGCGGCCCGCGCTTCGCCGCGGGCGACATAGGCGGAGAGGTTCGGATATTCGTCCAGCATCCCCGGTCTTCAGCGCGGCGTACGCCGCTCGCTTTCCAGCGAGCGCAGGTAGGCGGCGCCCCCCAGATCCCGCATCTGACCCAGGATCCAGTCACGCCGCTGCTGCACGTAGCGCGATGGACGGTCCGCGTGCATGAGCAGGGGGTTCGGCAGCACGGCCGCAAGCGTCGCCGCCTCGGCCGAGCTCAGACGCAGCGCCGGCTTGTGCCAGAAGCGGTGCGCCGCAGCCTGCACCCCGTAAATGCCGTCGCCGAACTGCGCGATGTTCAGGTACATCTCGAGAATGCGCTCCTTCGGCCAGAGCGTCTCGATCAGCACGGTGAAGTAGGCCTCCAGGCCCTTGCGCACGAAGCTGTGCCCGGACCAGAGGAACAGGTTCTTGGCCACCTGCTGCGAGATGGTGCTGGCGCCGC
The DNA here is from genome assembly GCA_963787655.1 of uncultured Gammaproteobacteria bacterium. Taxonomy (GTDB): domain Bacteria; phylum Pseudomonadota; class Gammaproteobacteria; order Steroidobacterales; family Steroidobacteraceae; genus 13-2-20CM-66-19. The sequence goes on from CAWBDY010000001.1 coordinate 170,310, forward strand.
GCAGCCGTTTGCCGTGTTCACTGGCGCGCACCGCTTCGCGGATGGAGTTGAAATCGAAGCCGGCGTGGAACGGAAACTGCTGGTCTTCGGAGGCGATCACCGCGATGGCGGCGTTGGCGGAGATCTGCTCCAGGCTCACCCACTGGAAATCGGTGTGGTAGTCGCGCTGCTGCGAGCGCCACTGCGCCAGGCGCGTTTCCAGCATGACTGCGCTGGTCAGCGGCGGCAGCCAGCGCAGCAGCAGCACCGGCACCACGGTCAGCAGCAGCCAGATGAGCAGCAGCGAACCCAGCCATTTGAGGAGCCGCGTGGCGATGCCGCCGCGCTGCCGCACCGGCGCGGCTGACCCGCCGCGCCCGCGTCTGCGCTGTGCCGTTGCCGGCAAGGACGCGCTACGCCGGCTTGATGCGGCGCGCCGAGAGAATGATGACGTCTTCGAGCGGCGCGTCGCTGTAGCCCTTGACCCGGCCGGTGCCGACACGCGCGATCTTGTCGATGACATCCATGCCCTCGCTGATGCGACCGAATACGGCGTAGCCGTAGTCGCGCGGACCATGGTCGAGGAAGGCGTTGTCGGCCAGGTTGACGAAGAACTGCGAGGTGGCGCTGTTGATGTCGCTGGTGCGCGCCATAGACAGCGTGCCGCGGCCGTTTTTCAGGCCGTTTTTGGCCTCGTTGCTGATCGGCGGGCGCGTCTTCTTGTTGGCGAACTCGCTCGTCAGGCCGCCTCCCTGGATGACGAACCCCGGCACGATCCGATGAAAGATGGTGCCGTCGAAGTGCCCGTCATCGACGTACTGCAGGAAATTCTCGACCGTGATGGGCGCCTCCTTGGGAAACAACTCCACTGTGAAGGCGCCGTGCGAAGTTTCAAATCTGACCATGTTGTCCTTCCGTCATGCGCTCGAATGCGGCTAGATCGCGGTGCGAGCGTACGTGAGCGAAGCCGGCGAGGACAAGCTCATGCCGCACCGCCGCCGCCTGCGTGGCGCCGTGCTCGAGCAGCAGCCAGCCCTGGTCCGCCAGGTGCGAGGGTGCACCGCGCACCAGCGTGCGCAGGGCGGCCAGCCCGTCGCCGCCGGGGCTGAGCGCCTGCAGCGGTTCGAAGCGCAGCGCCGCCGAGCGCAGTGCGGCATCGTCGGCAGCGATATAGGGCGGATTGCTCACTAACAGGTCGAAGCGCTCGCGCGCCAGCGGTTCGAACCAGGCGCCGTGGCGAAACTCGACGTTCCTAAGCCCCAGGCGCGCGGCGTTGGCGCTCGCCACCGCCAGCGCCGGCTGTGACAGGTCGGTGGCGAGGATGTGCCAGTGCGGCCGCTCGCTGGCGAGCGCCAGGGCCACCGCGCCCGAACCGGTGCCCAGATCGGCCACCCGGCCCGTCGCCGCCGGATGCAGCGCGAGGGCCCGTTCCACCAGCAGCTCGGTCTCCGGGCGCGGCACCAGGACGTCAGGGGATACCGTCAGTGGCAGCGACCAGAACTCTCGCGAGCCGGTGAGGTAGGCGAGCGGCTCGCCGGCCGAGCGCCGCGCGAGCAGCAACCGATACTGCTCGGCCTGCGGGGCCGCCGCGACCGTCTCGGGGTGCGATTGCAGCTGCGCCCGCGACAGCCCCACGCTGTGCGCCAACAACAGCTGCGCGTCCAGCTCGGGGCTGGCGCCAGGCCCGGCAGCCGCAGGCGTCGCCCGCAGTCGCTGCACGCCCTCGGCCAGCAATGTTTCCACTGTCACAGGTGCCGGCATACACTCAACGTAACTGCGACCCGGTAAAATCCCGTCATGACAAACGCACTGTACCCGCCCGCACGTCCGCAGTCCGTCGGTGAGGTTCTCGATCTGGCGTTTCGCATCTTCGGTGCCACGTTGCTGAAGTGTCTGCCCTTCGCGGCACTGGCGGTCATCGCCGGCCAGTTGCCCAATGCGTATAGCTTGGCCAATGGCCAGCCGCTGCTCGCCAGTCCGCAACTGGCTCAGCAGCGCTTCCTCGACCCCAAGTTCTGGCTGCTGGAGCTGGTGGCAATCTTTCTCACGGTGACTCTCACCAATGCCGTGGTGCTGCGGCAATATGCGCTCATCACCGCACCGCCCGGGACGGGCGGCGCGCCCTGTCGGCGGGCGCGCGCCATGCGCCAGGCATGGTGCTCATCTGGATTCTGATCGCACTGCGCCCTGGCGCTGTTCTTGGTGCCCGTGCTGCTTCGGCGGTCTGCTGGGCGCCCTGAAGGGCGCGGCGGCAAGTGTCGGTGCAATGAGCGGCGCGCGCTGCTGGTCATCCTGGTGCTTGCTGGTCCTCGCCTCGATCATCGTGCTGCGCTGGTCGTGCGCCGGCACGGTTTATCTGGTGACGGAGCGTGGCCCGCTGACCAGCATGAGCCGCAGCTGGCAGCTGACGCGCGGGCATTTCTGGCGCCTGAGCCTGATTTACAGCGTCGCCATCGTTCTCCTGCTCGTGCTGTACGTACTGTCCGGAGTGATCGGCAGCGTCGTGACGCTGATGTTCGTGCGCGGCAATGTTGCGGTGATCACGGCGGCCACGGCCGTGGTCGTGGTGCTGATGGGTGCGTTTGCCACGCCGTTTTACAGTGCGCTGGCGCTTGCGGTACTGGGTGACCTGTCGGTGCGCAGCGAGGGCAGTGATCTCGAGCGGCGGATCTCGGCTCCGGCGACCTAGCTCATGAGGCGGTGGCTCCTGGCGCTCACGCTGCTAGCCGCCGCAGCCCCACTCGCCGCCGTCGAGCCGGTAGCGGCGATCGACGCGTGCGTGCGCCAGCTGGACCGCGAGCTGGATGTCGGTTACGCACGCGTGGCCCAGCACTGCCCCGATCTCGCTGCAAGCCTGAGCGGCAGTCCCATTGCACCCTGGCTGCCGCGCGACTGGAACAAGCCGGGTAACGACCTGTCGGCCGACAGCCTCACTGAGTTGCGCACGCTGCTGAGCAGGCCCGCGCCGGCCGAGACCGTGCGCGCCCCGCGCATTGCCGGACTCGCTGCGGTCATGGCGACACTGCGTGTCAGCGAGCCGCCGCACAGCGGCTGGTGGACGCGCTTCAAGGACTGGTTGCGCGAGCTATTCTCGCCGCGGCCGGCAGGAAGCCGATTCGGGATGGCTGCGGCGCCTGTTCGGCAGCATCGACCTGTCGAGCGCCCGCGATGCGATCAGCTGGCTGGCACTGGCGGCGGTGATCGCTGCTGGCGATCGGCATCGTGGCAAACGAGCTGCGGGTTGCCGGCCTGCTTGGGCCGCGCGCGCCCGCGGCGCGTGCCTGCCGCGCCTGCCCCGGGTGCAGATGCGCTGACACCGCTGCCGAGTGCCCACAGCCAAGATCAGCCGCGCCGGCTGCTCGATCTCATCGTCGCGCGACTCAACGAACAGCAGCGCCTGCCCCCGGCGCGGGCGCTCACGCTGCACGAACTCGTACGCGCCGCGCGTCTGCCACAGCCGGCCGACCGCGAGCGCCTGGGAAGTCTGGCCGCGATCTGTGAAGCGCTGCGCTTCGCTGCCCGCGAGGTGCCCGCGCCGCGGCTGGCGGCGGCGGTGACGGACGGAACCGAACTGCTCAGCGAGCTGCAGCGGCAAGGGCCGCCAGCGCCGGGCGCGGGGCAACTAAAGTGCGCGAGCGCCTTACGACGCTTGCCTGCGCGCTCGGCGCGCTGCTGCTGTTCGCGACACTGTTTCTGCGCCGCGACAACATCGGGGGCCAGCCGGTCGTGGCGCCGAACACGCAGGAACGCGGTGGCAACGGTCTGCTGGCGGCCAGAAGCTGGCTCGAAGCGGAGGGCGTGCGCAGCCTCTCGCTGCGTGAACGCTTCGGCACCCTCGCACAGCGGCGCGATCTGCCGCGCGCGGGCAATCTGCTGATCACCACCACGCCGACCGAAACCGCCTTCCGGCCAACCGAGATCAAGGCACTGGAGAGCTGGGTACGCGCCGGCAACACGCTGCTGGTACTGGCCGCTCTTTCGGACCGACCCGACTGGGCGCGCGGCGGCTTCGTGCACAGCGACATCACGGCGCTGACGGGACTGGATACCGTGTTGCATGCCCCGGCCGACGGCAGTGCCAAGCAGGACAAGAGCGCTGCCCAGGATCCGCGCGCGGCCGGCATCGCGGCGCTGCAGGCGGTGCGCCGACTGCCCGAGCCGGCGCACAGCACGCTGGTCGCCAACCGCCCGCATGCGTATCTGCAAGGCGTGCACAGCGCCGTGGCGTTGTCGGACTTCACGCCACAGGCCTGGGACGTCAGGCTGCCGCACGGCGGGTTCATGCTCGCGCTGGCGCACCAGCAGGAAAATGGCCAGGGCGTGCTGTGGGTGCGGCCGATGGGCGCAGGCACGATCATCCTCAGCGCCTTCGGCAGCTTGTTCAGCAATCGTGCGCTCGGTCTTGCCGACAACGCGCAGCTGCTGGCCAATATCGTGGGCAGCAGCGTCGTGCCGGGAGGGGCGGTGCTGTTCGACGATGAACACCAGGGGCTGGCGAGTGCCTACGACCCGGCCAAGTTCTATCGCGACCCGCGACTTTACGAGACACTCGGCGTGTTGGTGGTTGCGTGGTTCGTGTGGGTGCTGGGCAGCACCGCTCTGCACCTGCCGCGGCGGCGGGCGGCGGCGCCGCGCGAAGCCGAGCTGGTGCGCGCGACCGGCCTTTTCCTGGCGCGCGTACTGCGGCCTGCCGCGGCGGCGCGCCGCATGTTCGAAAACTTCTTTGCCCGCGTGCAGCTGCTGACGCGCCGCGCCGGGGACGGCGGCCCGCCGTGGGACTGGCTCGAGAACCATCCGCGCCTCATAGCGGCCGACGTGCAACAGCTGCGCGGCTGGTACACCGCAGCTTATTCCGAGCAGCGCGTGCCACTTGAGCGCCTGCATAACCTCATCATCCGCACCGAAAGGCAGCTCGCTGCATGAGCGCATCGATCCAACAGCTGGAACAGGCAATGACGCGGGAGCTGGGCCGCGTGGTTATCGGCGCGGACCGAGCGGTGCGCGCCCTGCTGATAGCGCTGGTCGCGCGCGGGCACGTGCTGGTACAGGGCGTGCCGGGGCTGGGCAAGACACTGCTCGCCAAGGCGCTGGCACGTTCGCTGGGCGGCGAATTCAAGCGCATCCAGGGCACCGCCGACCTCATGCCGAGCGACATCACCGGCGTGCATGTGTTCGACGAGGCGCAGCGCATTTTCGTATTCCGTCCGGGACCGCTGTTCGCCGATGTCGTGCTGGTCGATGAGATCAACCGCGCCGGCCCCAAGACGCAGTCGGCACTGCTCGAAGCGATGGAGGAGCGTCAGGTCAGCGTCGAGCGCGAAGCCTGGCAGCTGCCGCCGGATTTCCTGGTGATCGCGACGCAAAACCCGCGCGAGTTCGAGGGCACTTATCCGCTGCCGGAGTCGCAGCTCGACCGCTTCATGCTGCGCATCGACATGGACTATCCGCAGCGCGCAGCGGAAGTGCAGATCCTCGCGCGCTACGGCGGGGTGCTGAGCGCCGCACAGGGCGCGCTGGCGGACGTCGCGTTACTGGAGCGGCCGCTGTTGCAGGCGGCACGCGCCGAAGTCGAAACTGTCCACGTCGCGGAAGCCTTGTCGGGTTACGTGCTCGATCTGGCGCGTGCCTCGCGCGAACATGCGCAGCTGACACTCGGCCTGTCCACGCGCGGCGCGCTGGCGATGCTCAGGGCGGCACGCATCGTGGCGGCGCTGCGCGGCGCCGAATTCGTCAGCCCCGACGACGTCAAGGAGGCGGCACAGTGGGTGATGGCGCACCGTCTCGTGCTAAGTCCCGAGGCAGCACTCGAAGGCGTGGACGACGTCACGGTGGTGAAGAGCCTGCTCAGCAGCACGCCCGTGCCGCGCTGAGGCAGCCATGCATCTGGCCGCCCGTGCATACCTCCTGGTGCTGCTCACCGCGGTGCTCGCAATCTGCGGCATCTGGTCGAGCGAGGCGGCGCTTACGCAGCTGTGGCGCGTGCCGGCGCTGCTGCTGCTGGCGGGCCTGGCGTTCGAGGGACTTTTCATGCGGCGCGCGCCGATCGCGGCAGAAGTGGAGCGCGCGCCGCGCGCCTTTCTCGGTCGCCCGCAGCCGGCCGCCTTCGTGTTCCATAACCACACCAGGCGCCCCCTCGAGGTGCAGTACGCGCCCGCGCTGCCGATGAGCTTCGAGGCGCCATCGCTGCTGCGCCGGGTGCGCGCCCCGGCGCACGGTGTGGTGCGCGACGCGCTGACACTGCTGCCGGTACGCCTCGGCCCCCAGCCCTGGCCGCGCGTGCCGGCGCGCGTGCTCGGGCCACTGGGCTTCGCCTGGTGGAGCTGCAACCTGCAGCCCACGCAGGCGGCGCTGGTTGCACCGGATGCGCTGCGCACGCCGCTGCGTCCGCGCGGCCTGCGCGCCGGCATCCGCGCGCGTCGCGTGGTCGGGGCGGGCGCGGAACTGCACCAGCTGCGCGCGTACGTGCGCGGCGATCCGCTCGCCCGGATCGACTGGAAGGCGACCGCGCGCAGCGGCGCCCTGGTGACGCGCGAATTCAGCGAGGACCAGCATCTGGACGTGCTGGTAGCGATCGACGCCGGCCGCCTGAGCCGGGTGCGCGCGGGCAGCCTCGACCGCCTCGGTGTGTACGCCAATCTGGCCGCGCGTCTGGCGGAGATCGTCACGCACCGCGAGGACCGCATCGGGTTAGTGGTGTACGCGGACCGGCCGCTGGCGATCTGTGCGCCGGCGCGCGGGCTGACGGCGGTCACGCGCGTGCGGCACGCGCTCGAGCAGCTGACGGCGCTGCCGGCCGAGTCCGATCCCACTGCGGCAGCGGTGAGCATCCGTGCTCTGCTCAAGCACCGCGCGCTCATCGTGCTCCTGACGGACCTGGACGATGCCAACGTTTCCGTTCAGCTGGCGCGCGCCGTGCGCCTGCTGGCGCCGCCGCACCTGGTGCTGGTCGCGGGTGTGCACAGCGGCGAGATCGACGCGCTCGCGCAACGCGAGGCACACGACTGGCAGGATCCCTGGATCGCACTGGCGGCAGCCGAGCACGAAGCACGCGGCGCCGCGCACCGGCGGCTGCTGCGCCGGCTGGGAGCACCGGTGGTGAGCGCAGTTGCCGAACATCTGGACCAGGCCGTGTTCGCCGAATACGCAGCCCTGCGCCGCTCGCGACGCATCTAGCGGGCGAAGGTCGCGGGCGGCGCTGCCACGCGCCTAACCCTTTAGGAATGCGGCCGGTCGTGCATCAGCGTCGGCGCGCCGCGGCCACAGGTGTCCAGACAGCAGCGCCACCATGAAGAGCCAGTAGGCAATGCCGATGCTCAGGCGCGCGCCGAGCGTGACGTGCGGATTGGGGGAGACGTAACCCTCGATGATGCCGGCGCCCACCAGCAGCAGCGTACAGGCCACCAGCAGCCGGCCCGAGCGCAGCGCGGCGACACGGAACGAGTCGGCGCGTCCGGCATCGCCCGGGCGGATGAGCGCCTCGCCGACGGCCGCCCCGGCAGCGCCTGACAGGCACATGACCGACAGCTCGACCCAGCCGTGCGCGGCGATGAACTTGAAGAGCGCGCCGGCCAGTGAGTGCTCACCGACAAATGCGAACACCGCGCCCAGCATCAGGCCGTTGAGCCCGAGAATGTAGAGCGTGCCGAGCCCGAACAGGAAGCCGGCGCAATAGGCGAACAGACTGACCACGATATTGTTGGTCAGAATCTGCACCGAGAGAACGGAGGAGGGCACGATGTTGAGCAGGCCTTCGGTCCACAGCTGGCCGCGCTCGACGCTCGCGATGAGGTCGGGCGAGGCGAACAGGGCGATCAGTTCCGGGTAACGGTGCACCAGCGCGTAGCCGGCGGCGATCGCCAGCGCGAAGATGACGGTCGACCAGAATATATAGGTGCGCAGCTCGTGCACCACCTGCGGCAGCTCGTCGCGAAACAACTTGAGCAGCGTGCTGCCGGCGCGCGTCGCGCCATGGTGCAGCGTCGCGTGCGCGCGCGCGTAGGCGGACTCGAGGTAGGCACGGGTGCGCGTGTCGGGCAGCAGCGCGCGCGCCCGCGACACATCGTGCGCCAGCAGGCGGTAATCATCGGCCATGCGCGTCGCGTCGGCGGCATCGTCGGTCGTGCCGTGGGCCAGACGCCGCGCGCGCTCCTCCGCGGCGCGCCACAGCTGCGCACGCTGCAGCAGGCTGACCGTCAGTGCATGCTGGCGCGCCGTGCTCACGCGGGCGTACGCATCAGCTGCTGCAGCTGCGCGCGCAGCGCCGCCTCATCGTTTTCAGGCACGATGCCCGCGACGTGGCGGGTCAAGAGCTGCTGCGCCAGGTGCATGCGCGCCGCCGGGGTGAGTTCCGGCCACCGCTCGAGCAGCTCCGCGGCCAGCTCCAGACCGACCGGGTCCAGACGCGCCTCGTCGACGGCCGCCGCGGCCGCCAGCGGCGGGCCGGCGGTGCGCGCGTCGTACACGAGCAGCGTGCCGGCGGCCATGTCGCCGACGCGCACGTGCTCGCGCGTCAATACCGTCAGCACCAGACCGACGCCATAGAACAGCGGCATGCTGTCGATGAGCCGGAAGACGTTGCGCACCAAGAGCGGGCCGAGCCCCGGCACGCCGCCGTCGCGCGCCACGATGCGGACCCCGGCCCAGCGCTTGCCCGGGGTGCGGCCGCGCATGAGGATTTCCACCAGCGGGTGATACAGGAAATAGATTGCCAACGGCGGCGCCACGACCGCGCCGATCCAGGTCGGCTCGCTGCCGCCGGGGGCCGTGAGGCTGAGTCGGCCGTTGTAGATGAGCCCTGCGGCGACGAACCAGGCCAATGCCAGCACGAAGCGGATATGCCAGTCGCCCAGGAAGGCGAGCGCGCGCGCACCGGCGCCGGCCACCGGCAGCGCCACGTCGATGCCGGTAACGCTGTCGATCACCAGCTCGTCGGGCGGCGTGTTCACGACTCTTCCGCGAGCAGCTCGGCCTGGTGCTCCTGCTGCAGTGCTTCGATCAGCTCGTCGAGCTCGCCGTTCATGACCTGCTGCAGCTTGTAGAGCGTCAGGTTGATGCGGTGATCGGTCACGCGTCCCTGCGGGAAGTTGTAGGTGCGGATGCGCTCGGAGCGATCGCCGCTGCCGACCTGCAGGCGCCGCGACTGCGCCTGCGCGCTCTGCTGCTTCTCCTGCTCGGCCGCCAGCAGGCGTGCCTTCAGCAGTGCCATGGCGCGCGAGCGGTTCTTGTGCTGCGAACGCTCATCCTGGCATTCGACCACGATGCCGCTGGGCAGATGCGTGATGCGCACGGCAGAATCGGTCTTGTTGACGTGCTGACCGCCGGCACCGGAGGAGCGGTAGGTGTCGATGCGCAGGTCCGCCGGATTGATGTCGACCTTATCCACTTCGTCGAGCTCCGGCAGGATGGCCACGGTGCACGCCGAGGTATGGATGCGCCCCTGCGCCTCGGTGGCGGGCACGCGCTGCACGCGGTGCGTGCCGGACTCGAACTTGAGCCGCGAGAAGGCCCCCTTGCCGGCAATGCGGCTGATGATTTCCTTGTAGCCGCCATGCTCGCCGGGGCTCTCGCTCAGGACTTCGGCGCTCAGTCCCTTGGCCTCGGCGTAGCGCGCATACATGCGATACAGCTCGCCGGCGAAGATGGCCGCCTCGTCACCACCGGTTCCGGCGCGCACCTCGAGGAAGATGTTCTTGTCGTCGCGCGGATCCTTCGGCAACAACAGCTTGCGCAGCTCGCCGTCCTCGGCCGCCAGCGCACGCCCGAGGCGCGCCACCTCCTCCTCACCGAGGGTACGCATGCCCGGATCGCTGTCGTGCAGCAGTTCCTCGGCCGCCTTCAGGTCACGCTCCAGGCCATGGTAGAGCGCCATGCGCTGCGCCAGCGGCTGCAAACGGGCATATTCCATGGACAGTTCCCGGAACTGCTGCGAGCCGCCGGCAATCTCATCAGTGGCGAGCAGCCGCCCGACCTCCTCGAAGCGGTCGCTCATCTTCTGCAGGCGCTGACGGATGGAGTCCTTCATGGGCATTTTTTGGGGCGCAGCATTCTCTGGGATGTCTGTACTTTGTGACAAGTTGCGCAATGCGCAGCGGCTGGGGAGGCTCTATAGTGGCTCCCTGAGTATGATCGATCGCGTGACCAACTTGGCCCCATCCCTGGGCGTGGCGCTGCTGGCGCTCCTGGCCGGTTGTGCAGGCATGCACACTGCCAAGGAGCCGGCTACCCCGGCGCCGGCGGCGCACGGCGACACCACCGCCCTCACCGTCATGGCGGAAGCCGACCTCAAGCGCGGCGACTGCCGCGCCGCGTCCGAGACTTACGCCAAGGCGGCGGCCATCGGTGATGCGAAGCTGGCGAAACGGGCCACCCAGGTGGCGATGGCCTGCGAGCACCTGCCGGCCGCCTGGGAGTCGGCGACCCGCTGGCGTGCGCTGGCACCCGGTGACCGGGAAGCCGACGCGCTGTATGCGGCTGTGGCGCTGAAACTGTATCGCACCGCCGAGGCCCGTGCGGCCATCCGCGACTTCTGGCACGTGGAAGAGCAGCAGGACAGCGGCCAGCCCGGAAGCGGAGCCCTGCCGGGCGCTGCGCCCAAGGCCAACAGCACGCCGGCGTTGCCGCACAGCTCCGGCCATGCGGCGAAGAGCATGACCGAGCTCACCGCGCTGCTCCTGGAAGAGTCGGATGCTTCAGCGGTGCTCACCGCCATGAGCGGTGCGCTCGAACCCACCGCCAACTCGTCGGACACGCTCATCCTGCTGGGCGAGCTGGCGCTGGCAGCCTACGACGGGCAGCGCGCCCAGACCTACGCGCAGCACGCGCTGCAGCTCAATCCGAAAGACCCGGCCGCGCTGCGCGTGTTGGCGCGCGCCTACGTGATGCGCGGGGATGCACCGCAGGCGGTCGCGACCGCGCGTCGCGCCGAGGCCGACGACGCCACCCGCGGCGGCTTCGAGCTGGCGGAGATTCTGGCATCGCTCGACCGCAGCGAGGAGGCGCACCAGCAGCTCGAGCGGCTGCGTGCCGGCGGCGCGCCGCAGGGCGAGATCGACCGGCGCCTCGCGCTCCTGGCTTTCAACTCCGGCGACATGAAGGAGGCGCGCCAGCGCTTCCAGGACCTGCTGTCGAGCGGCGAGGGCAACGATGCTGCGCAGCTGTACCTGGCGGACATCGCCGCGCGTGACGGCGATCCGGATGCGGCGATCGCCGGTTACCGGCGCCTGTACGATTCCTCGGTGGCGCTTGCCGCGCGCTCGCGCGCCGCGGCGCTGCTGCTCGACAAGCACTCGCGTACCGAAGCGCTGGCGCTGCTCGATGACTATGCGGCCGACCATCCCGAGGAAGAACTGGATCTGACGCTTGCCAAGGCGCGCCTGCTGGCCGATCACGACGAGGCCGACACCGGACTTGCGCTGCTGTCGGCCGCGCTCGAGCGCCATCCGCAGCATCCGCAGATCCAGTACGATCGCGCCGTGATCCTGGAACAGGCCGGCCACGTGCACGAGTCGGTCGATGCGCTCGAGCAGATGCTCAGCACGCGTCCCGACGATCCCACACTGCTGAATGCGCTGGGCTACACGCTCGCCGATCACACCCTCGATCTGCCGCACGCGGAAGTGCTCATCCGCCGCGCGCTGACGCTCATGCCGGATAACCCGGCGGCTCTGGACAGTCTCGGCTGGGTGCGTTTTCGTCAGGGCGATGCCCGCGGCGCCACGAGCGCGCTTGCGCGCGCCTATGCGCTCGACCACGACGGCGAGATCGCGGCTCACTGGGGCGAGGCACTGTGGGTGAGCGGCAAGCAGGGCGAGGCGCGCCGCGTATTTGCCGAGGCGCTGGCGCGCGAACCGGATTCGAAACCTCTCAAGGCGACGATCAAACGGCTCCTGCCCGATGCGAAGTAGCGGACTGCGGCTCCTCGCGGTTGTCACTCTCGCCACATTCTCTGCCTGCCGCACCGCCCCACCGCTGCAAGCGCCGGCTGCTTCCTGGGAAGCGCGCCGTGCTCAGTTGCAGGCGCGCCAGCACTTCGAGCTGAAGGGCCGGGTCGCGGTCGCCGCCGGCAGCGATGGCTTCAACGCCAATCTGCGCTGGATCCAGGACGGCACGCGCTCGCAGCTGTCGCTCGAGGGACCGCTGGGCGTGGGTGGCGCACAGGTCACCGCTGCCGGCAGCGATCTGACGCTCGTCACCGCGCGCGGCGAGCACATGGACAACGCGGCGGCGCACGCGGCGCTGGCTGCGCGGCTGGGCTTTGACCCGCCGCTTGCGGCACTGCGTTACTGGGTGCTGGGAGTGCCCGACCCCGCGCAGCCGTCCACCGAGGAACTGGATCAGAGCCAGCAGCAACTCCTGGGTCTCACCCAGGCCGGCTGGCACATCGATTACGCCGCCTATGCCAGCAGCGGCGGCGAGTCGTTGCCGGCGCGGCTCACTTTGCAGCGCGACACCGTGCGCGTGCGGCTGCTGGTGGACAACTGGCAGCCATGACCGCGGCGGCGGCAACACGCTGGCCAGCCCCCGCGAAGCTCAATCTTTTTCTGCACGTCACCGGGCGCCGCGCCGACGGCTATCACGAGCTGCAGACCCTCTTTCAGCTGATCGATCTGGCGGACACCCTCAGCATCACGGTGCGTCCCGATGGGCGTCTCGAACGACCGGAAGGACCGCGCGAGGTGCCGCCGGAGGCCGATCTGACGCTGCGCGCGGCGCGTGTCCTCAAGGAGGCGACCGGCACGCCGCTTGGCGCCACCATCCGCGTGCACAAGCGCATACCGCTGGGGGCGGGTCTGGGCGGCGGCAGCTCGGATGCGGCCACGACACTTCTGGCCCTGAACGAGCTGTGGGGGTGCGGGCTTGAGCTCACCGAGCTGGCCCGCCTGGGGCTCCCCCTGGGTGCGGATGTGCCTGTTTTTGTTCAGGGTTCTTCCGCCTGGGCGGAGGGTATCGGCGAACGCCTGACCCCCGTGGAGCTGCCCGAGCGCTGGTACCTGATCATCTATCCAGGGGTCGGTGTCAGCACCCGCGAAGTTTTCCAGAGCCCTGAATTGACACGAAATTCTCCCCTCATCACAATACGCGCCTTTTTTGACTCGGGCGGCCGCAACGACTGCGAGCCGGTGGTGCGGGCACGCGCGCCGCCGGTGGCCGATGCGCTCGACTGGCTGGCGCGTTTTGCACCCGCCCGCATGACCGGCACCGGCGCCTGCGTTTTCGCGGTGTTCGGCAGCGCCGCGCAGGCCGAACGTCTCGCGGCGCAGGTCCCAGATCGGTGGATGAGCTTTGTCGCACGGGGCCTGAACACCTCGCCGGCGCACGAACAGCTGCCACACGGGCGGCGCGCCTGAGGCGGCTGTAAGATGCGCGCCCGCACCGGCTTTGCGCCGGGGCGGGGCGGGTGCTGGGGTGTCGCCAAGTGGTAAGGCAGCGGGTTTTGATCCCGCCATTCGGAGGTTCGAATCCTTCCACCCCAGCCAATTCGCACGCACGGCGGTGCGTGCGCGGCTAGGGCATAAGGCGCCGTCGCAGCTGGCAGCGCAGGAACTATGAGCACGAGCGACACACTGGCGCTGTTTGCAGGCAATGCCAATCCGGCGTTGTCGCAGGACATTGCGCGCAGCCTGCAGATCCCGCTGGGACGCGCCTTCGTCGGGCGCTTCAGCGACGGTGAGTGCAACATCGAGCTCATCGAGAACGTGCGCGGGCGTGATGTCTTCATCGTGCAGTCGACCTGCCCGCCGGCGAACGACAGCCTGATGGAGCTGCTGGTGATGGTCGATGCGGCGCGGCGCGCCTCGGCGGCGCGCATCACGGCCGTGGTGCCGTACTTCGGCTACTCGCGCCAGGATCGCCGGCCGCGCGCGACGCGCTCGGCGATCACGGCCAAGCTGGTCGCCAACATGCTGTCGAGCGCAGGCGTGAATCGCCTGCTGACGATCGATCTGCACTCGGATCAGATCCAGGGGTTCTTCGACATCCCCGTGGACAACGTATATGCCTCGCCGGTGCTGCTCGGCGATGCGTGGAAGCAGGCCTACCAGGACGTGATCGTGGTGTCGCCGGACGTGGGTGGCGTCGCGCGCGCGCGCGCCTTCGCCAAGCGCCTCGACGATGCCGAGCTGGCCATCATCGACAAGCGCCGCCCGCGGCCCAACGAGTCGAAGGTGATGAACATCATCGGCGAGGTCGAGGGCCGCACCTGCATGCTGGTCGACGACATGGTCGACACCGCCGGTACCTTGTGTACCGCGGCGCAGGCGCTGAAGGACCAGGGCGCGCAGAAAGTGGTGGCGTACATCACGCACGCGGTGCTGTCGGGGGGAGCGGTGGAGCGCATCGCGAAGTCGGCGCTCGATGAGCTGGTCGTGACCGACACGATCCCGCTGAGCGCGGCGGCGAAGGGCGCCGGTCGCATCCGCCAGCTGTCGGTGGCGGAACTGCTGGCTGAGACCATCCGCCGCATACTGGATGAGGGCTCGGTGAGCTCGCTGTACGTCGACTGAGCGGGATTTTTTGGTGCGTCGCTTTGGTCGCGAAGCGGCGCGGTGTTGTAACAACTGGAGACTTGAGTAATGCGTATTTCATTCACCTTCGGAGCGGACCTCCGTGGGTCGCAAGGCAAGGGTGCGAGCCGCCGCCTGCGACACACGGGCAAGGTGCCCGCCATCCTGTACGGCGCCCACAAGGACGCGCAGGCGCTGATTCTCGATCAGCAGAACCTCCTGACCATGATTGCCGATGAGCGTTTCTACTCCTCGATCGTGCGGCTGAAGATCGGCGAGAGCACGCAGGAGGCGATCATCAAGGACGTGCAGATGCACCCGGCCAAGAACCTGGTCGTGCACGTCGACCTGCAGCGCGTGGTCGAGAGCGAGCGCATCCGCATCCGCCTGCCAATTCACTTCAAGGGCGAGAGCATCTCCCCCGGCGTCAAGACCCAGGGCGGCGTGGTTTCGCACATGCGCGCTGACGTCGAAGTCAGCTGCCTGCCCAAGGATTTGCCGGAGTTCCTGGAGCTCGACCTGTCGGGCATGAGCCTGAACGAGACCAAGTTCCTGTCGGACATTCCACTGCCGAACGGCGTCAGCGTGCCGGAGCTCACCCAGCGCAATGCGCCGGTGGTCTCGATCCACGCGCCGCGTGCCGAGGAGCCGGAGCCGGTCGCCGAGGCGGCCGTTGTCGCACCTGCCGAGGGCGTCGCTGCGCCGGCTGCCGTCGGGGCACCGGGAGCGGCTCCTCCTGCCGGTGCTGCCGCACCCGCTGCGGGCGCGGAGGCGAAGAAGGGCGAGGACAAGAAGGAAGGCGCCGCGGGCAAGAAGGAGGGCGGCAAGAAGTAGCCGCGGCCCGAGCACTTCGCAGACCGTTCGCCGGCCGCTTCGGCTTGCCGAATGCGGCCGGCGGCGTTTGCGGTGCAGGCAAAGCCTATGGCAGGAGAGCCGCTCAAGCTGATCGTCGGGCTCGGAAATCCGGGTCCCGAATACGCACGCACGCGACACAATGCCGGCTTCCTGTTCGTCGACGAGCTCGCGCGGCGGCACGGCGCGGTGTTCCGCAGCGAAGCACGTCATCGCGGCGAGCTGGCACGTGCGCGCATCGGCGAGACCGAGCTGTGGTTGCTGAAACCCATGAATTACATGAACCACAGCGGCGATGCGGTGCAAAGCGTCGCCTCCTTTTATAAGGTGCCGCCGCAGGCAATCCTGGTCGGTTACGACGAGCTGGACTTCCCGGCCGGAGTGGTGCGCCTGAAGCAGGGCGGTGGCGCTGCCGGACACAACGGCATGCGCGACGTCATCGCGCAGGTGGGCGACGGTTTCTGGCGGCTGCGCTTCGGCATCGGCCATCCAGGCGATCGCCCGCAGGTGCTCGACTACGTGCTCGGACGGCCGACGGCAGCGGAGGCGCAGCTGATCCAGGCAGCGCTCACGGATGCGGCCGACATCGTGCCGGCTCTCCTGAGCGAGGGGGCGCAGATCGCCATGAATCGACTGCACAACCGCGAACCCAGTACCGCCCCCGCCCCGTCCGACAACTCCTGACGTAAAGCACAATTCCATGCCAATTCGCTGCGGCATCGTGGGTCTGCCCAACGTCGGCAAGTCGACGCTCTTCAACGCGCTGACGCGCGCGCAGATCGCCGCCGAGAATTATCCCTTCTGCACCATCGATCCCAACGTCGGTGTCGTGCCGGTGCCCGATCCGCGCCTGCAGCAGCTGGCCGCAATTGCCAAACCGGAAAAGATCATTCCCACCACCGTCGAGTTCGTCGACATCGCAGGTCTTGTCGCCGGCGCTTCGCAGGGCGAGGGGCTCGGCAACCAGTTTCTGTCGCACATCCGCGAAGTGGACGCCATCGCGCACGTGGTGCGCTGCTTCGAGAGCTCCGACATCATCCACGTCGCCGGCCGCATCGACCCACTCTCCGATGTCGAGATCATCGACACGGAGCTGGCGCTGGCGGATCTTGCGACTCTGGAGAAAGGTCTCGATCGTGCTACCAAGGCCGCGAAGAGCGGTGACAAGGATGCCCTGCGCAGACGCAGTCTGTTCGAGCGCGTCAAGGTGCAGTTGGATGCGGTCAAGCCGGTACGTGCCCTGACACTCAGCGAAGAGGAGCGCCGCGACCTGCGCGAGCTGCAGCTCCTCACCGCGAAGCCCGTGATGTTCGTGGCGAACGTGGACGAGCAGGGCTTCACCAACAACCCGCTGCTGGCTGCGCTCGAGCAGCGCGCCGCGACCGAGCGTGCCGAGGTCGTGCCGGTATGCGCGGCGATCGAGGCGGAAATCGCGCAGCTGGATGAAAGTGAGCGTGCGGAGTTTCTCGCCGAGCTCGGACTCAAGGAGCCGGGACTGAATCGCGTGATCCGCGCAGCCTACCGGCTGCTCGGACTGCAGACTTTTTTTACGGCGGGTCCGAAGGAAGTTCGTGCCTGGACGGTGCGCGCCGGCGCCTCGGCGCCCCAGGCAGCGGGCGCGATCCACACCGACTTCGAGCGGGGCTTCATCCGTGCCGAGGTGATCGCTTTCCCGGACTATCTCGCCGGCAAGGGCGAAGCCGGCGCCAAGGATGCGGGCAAGTTACGGCTGGAGGGCAAGGAATACACTGTCCAGGAAGGCGATGTCATGCACTTCAGGTTTAATGTATGAGGTCTCGGGCGGCCCGGTTTGATCCAGGTTTGACACTGCCGGCCCGGGCTAAGGACAATGCGCGCCCCTCGTGGAAAGGTAGCTCAGCTGGTTAGAGCACGGCACTCATAATGCCGGGGTCGAGGGTTCGAGTCCCTCCCTTTCCACCAATCGAATCAGAGTGATGCGAGCGCGGCCCCAAATGCGCCGTCGCCGTAAGCGCAGGGTAAGCGCAAGAATCGCCCCTTTTTCGTTTTTAACCTAGTGTTGTGACCCGTATGTAACTTTACGCATCGAGCGCGGTCCAAGGAGTATCCTTGGCGAGCGGAGCGCTCGATGGGACGACCGGCAAAAGCTTTGACGGTGAACGCGGCAGATCGTCTGCAACTGGAGTCGATCGCACGCTCGCAGAGCCTGCCTGCGGGGCTTGTGAAGCGTGCGCAGATGGTATTGCGCATGGCCGATGGCGAGTCCAACACCCACGTCGCGCGTCGCTACCGGGTGAGTCGACCGACGGTGACGCTGTGGCGCACACGGTATCGTGAGCGCGGCATCAGCGGACTTCACAGTGAGCTTAAGCCGGGTCGGCCTCGAAGCACGAGCGAGGAGCAGGTGGCCGAGTTGATCAACACGGCACTGCGCTCGAGACCGAAGGGCAAGACGCACTGGTCGGGCCGAGGCTTGGCGGCCGAGACCGGGCTGTCCAAGACCACGGTGCATCGATACCTGTCGCTCTTTGGCGTGCAGCCGCATCGCAGCCGGACTTTCAAGCTCTCCACCGACCCGCTCTTCATCGAGAAGGTGCGCGATGTCGTCGGGCTCTATCTTAATCCGCCGCAAAACGCCTTGGTTTTGTGCGTCGATGAGAAGAGCCAGGTGCAGGCGCTCGAGCGCACGCAACCGGTCCTGCCGATGGGCCTGGGGTATGTCGAAGGCATCACCCATGACTACATCCGTCACGGCACGACGACACTGTTTGCGGCGCTTGATGTGGCCAACGGCAGCATCCTCACCCAGTGCAAGCAGCGGCATCGGCACCAGGAGTTTCTTTCCTTCCTGCGTCATATCGAGGCCAACGTCCCGGAACATCTCGCTGTGCACTTGATCTGCGACAACTACGGCACGCACAAGCATGCCAAGGTGCGCGCCTGGCTGGCACGCCGGCCGCGCTTTCATCTGCACTTCACCCCGACCTACAGCTCCTGGCTCAATCAGGTCGAGCGTTGGTTTGCGCTGATCACTAATCAGGCGATCCGCCGCGGCTCCTTCGACTCGGTCACCGATCTGAAACGCAAGATCACCGAGTTCGTCGATCACTACAACCAACACCCGAGGCCCTTCATGTGGACCGCAACAGCAGATTCGATCCTCGCCAAGCTCGAACGTCTTTGCAAAGTTATCAACGGGACATCACACTAGAAATCCAGGCTTTTTTGCTTGCGCTTATAAGCGCAAGTCCAAGACCGGCGGATTCCCAGAAAGCCGGATTTGGCCGGCCAGTTCCAATCCCTTCCTCACGACGATCGAGTCAACGCGGTAGCTGCTCGCCACCGGAAGGCCTTCCCATTGAAGGCGCATGGTGAGAGTGAGAAGGGGCTTTTCATTGAGTTTGGCCACAGTTTCGCGCCGCTGATCGGGTGCGAGGTGCGCATAACGGAGCGACATGCCGACGGAGCCGTGACCCAGGAGATGACGCACCGTGTTCAGGGGAACACCCTGCTGGACGAGGCGCGAGGCAAAGTGATGTCGCAGATCGTGCCAGCGGAATTTGCTGATCCTGGCTCGCCTAAGGACTGTTTCCCACGCCGTCTGAAATCCGACGACATGAAAGACACGCGCGCCAGTTCCGGCCTGTTCGCGCCAGTTCCGCAGCACTCGCACCGCTTCATCATTGAGGGGCACATGCCGGGTCTGGCGGCTCTTTGCGTTCCGACCCTCGACGGTGATGAGCCGACGGTCGAAATCTACCGAAGCCCAACGCAACTTGAGAGTCTCGCCGCGCCGCATTCCGGTGTTCATCGATAGCAACACCGCGGGCGTCAGGTGATCACCAAAGTGAGTCAACGGAGGCAGCAGCCGCCCGTGTTGTGTTTGCCGTCGAGTGCTAGCTACCGTGCGCCGATTCTGCAGCTCCTCATCGCGTACCCTCAATGCCTGCCGCAGTCGCGTTTCCTCAGCCTGGTCCAGAAAGCGCACCTTGCCGCGGCGATCCACGCGCGGCTTATCGACGCGTCGCACGGGGTTTTCGGTCAGCTCACCGGCTTTCACCGCCCGTCTGAGCACGCTGGAGAGCGTGTATAGATCGCGCACGACAGTCACAGGATTGCGGCCTTCATTCAGACGCCGCACTTTCCACGCTTCGATGCGTTCAACTGTAATGGCGGTCAGCGGTTCTGGGTACCAGGTTCTGAAGTGTCGGTACAACTTCTCAAGCGTGTCGGCGGCGGTGCGCGGACGGCTGGCTCGGACCCAGCCCGTGTACGTGTCGGCGATGAACATTCCGAGCGTGATTCCGACTGTTCCTTTCAAGCCCCGCAACGGATGGCGGCCATGTGCCACATTGCCGAGGACAACCTGACACCTCTCCCGCGCCTCATCGGGGTCGATCGACCCTGCCTGACCCAATGCGACGCGGCGATTTCGACCGAACCGCGCGTAGTAGGAGCGGACGCCACTGGGCTGCACTCGCAGTGTGAAACCGGGGAGCCGGCTGTCGTAGATCTCAAAGGGCTTGCTCCCGGGCTGCGCGACCTTGCTCGAGAGTAGCATCGATCCAATGATGGCTTGCATGGCTAAGTCTCCTCCGGTGGCAATCGGGGAAGCTGGGGATTGTTGGCTTGCGCTTGTTGTTTCGACAGGACTAGACCTCCGCTCACCCGCCCATCGCAAAGTGGAGAGGTCAGAGATACCGAAACGACTGGCCCGGCGACTCGTGTACCGTGCTAGAGAGTTGCGTAGACGACCTTCTCGTTGTCCGGCCGCAAGTCGTCGTCCCAAAGTAACTTCACTCTGTGTTTGCTCTTCGTCTCCAGCGAAACGACTGCGATAAGCTCGACGGTTTGGTGCCGCTCGAGCAACTCGAACGGAAACTTGTCCGCCAACTCACTGTCGACAATGCAGTCATTCCCATCCGGAAACTCGATACGTACATTCCGAGCGGAGGCCGGTCCTCGGTTTGATATTTTCAATCGGTATTTGTTGCTCCCGTATTTCAAAAAATCCGCTCGCAAGTCTGCCCTCTTGGCTGCACCTGGTGCGTCTGCCTCCGTCGATTGCCTGTCATGCGCTGCTTGGAGGTATTGCCTGAGGATATTCCGGAGTTCTTGCGTCAGCAGGTACTGTGCTCTCCTTCTATCAGAAGGGGGCGCGCCGGGCGCGAGGTCGTACTGCACGGGCCAGCGCCGGTGAGCGAGATCGAAAGGGAGATCTTGCGGCGGCCCGAAATGGGTGTTCATCACCTTTAACAGGACTTGATCCCCGTGAATTCCCAACGCGTAGCCAAGCTCGATAGCGACGTTGCTATTGCACAGCCGCTTTCCCTCGGGAGTGCTTCCAGTCAAAGTTACATCAGCGACCATCACCGCGGCCGCCTCGATTTTCCGGAAAATCGTGTCGGCTATCACCGGTGAGCCCAACACCCCTTTCGTGTCTTGATCAACTGCTGGACGTTCAGCATCTTGAACGTCTAAGTCCGCTATCGCTGTTTCGATAGCCTCGCGAAGGAAGGCTCGATTGACCTTCGAATCGGTGTCCGACTGCCAGGAGTAAAAGACTTTCAAGCCCACTATTTAATCCGGGTGTTTCTACTTCCGCGGAACGCGTCTTCCAGTTTCTTCCTCAATTCTTTTGCAAGTTCATCAGCAGCTTCCTTGCCAATTTCCTGCGCATGCTCGCGTAGGTTCTCTTGGTTCGCGTCCACCAGATTGCGACGTGTGATTTCCAAATCACATCCCACGCAGGTAAGAATCTCTGCGTCGGGACCGACTTCTGTAGCTCCTGAAAACTCGGTGGAGGAACAGGTCGGACATCGCAGGCTAATCAAACGGTCGTAGTTCTTGTCAGACATAGAAGAGGTCCAAATGGGGTTCGTCTGCAGGCTGAAGGGGTGGATGCCAGCGCAGTACCATCCGACCGATCGCATCGACGGCTTGGGGGCCCATTCTCATCCGCTGCATAGCCGCGGGCGTACCGCCGAAGAATGGAAGACGCTTGAGATCCGGTCATCGACTGGTGTCACGAATCGAAGCCAGTTCGGGTGGTAGCTGCGACTGGAGGGCGCCAACTACGATGGCTTCCCACAACTTATACACACGGCTCGAATTGGTTGTTGGGATTTCCGAGGTGCTTGTGGCGTCGATGGCACGTGCCCTTGCATGTGCCTTAGCTACAGAACTCAGCGGAAAGTCCGACTCACTAAGGCGAGTCTTATTGTAGGCGCCAAGCGCCAATCGGAGTTTCGTTTCGACCTCATGTGCATCCGCGAGCGTTGCGACTTCAGAAGGTTCAACGTGATGCAGCAACAGCCAAAGCTCGAAGGACGGTTTGCTTAGGGCGACGTTGATTCCGAGATTTCTTGCTCGCCGTATCGCGTTCGTAAGCGTCATCCCAAGGCCGTCTGGCGCTCTATGGATTGAGTGCTGAGGATGGTGTCCACCAACTTCGAGGTGGACACCATGGCAGAGCACTCCATCGATCTGGTTCCCAACCTGATCCGCGGCCGCAAGAGCAATGGCCGCAGCATGTACCACGCCGAAGCCAAGCGCGAGCTGGTGCGGCGGTGCCTGCAGCCCGGGGTGTCGCTGGCGGCGACCGCGGTGGCGCATGGCCTGAACCCCAACCTGCTGCGCAAGTGGGTGGTGCTGCAAACCGGAAGGCCGAAATCGGCCATGCGGGAGCCGAAGCTGCTGGCGGTCAGAGCGCTGCCCTCGCCGCCAGCGGAGGCGGTGAGGACCCCGGTCCCGACGGCAGCCCCTGGCCAGTGGCAGTTGGAGCTGGTGGTGCCCGGGGGCACGATCCGGATCCGCGGAAGGATCGATGCGGAGTCACTGCGCACGGTGCTGGACTGCCTGGCAGGGCGCGCGTGATCGGACCGCCCAGCGGGACGCAGATCTGGATCGCGGCCGGGGTCACCGACATGCGCCGCGGGATGTACGGACTTGCGGCGCTGGTGGAGACGACGCTCTCGAACAAAGCGTACTCGGGCCAGGTGTTCGTGTTCCGTGGACGGCGAGGAGATCTGATCAAGGTGCTGTGGGCGGATGGTGAGGGACTGTGCCTCTTCGCGAAGCGCCTTGAGCGTGGGCGCTTCGTGTGGCCCCGCGCGAGTTCGGGCACGGTGCATCTGACGCCGGCGCAGCTGTCGATGCTGCTCGAGGGGATCGACTGGAGACGACCCGAGCGCACGTGGAAGGAACCGTTGCATGTGGCGTAGCGTTCCAACACGAAACTAACATCAAAGAAATGCAGCGCACACTCGCGCGCTCTCGTACAATGTGAGATGTGGCGCTCGACTACGCGAAGTTGCCGAACGAACCTGAGGAGCTGAAGCAACTCCTGCTGAAGCACGCGACCTGGGTCGACGCGCTGCGTGAAGAGGTACTGCGGCTTCGGCGCTGGCGCTTCGGTCGATCCTCTGAGGTGATCGATGTCGGGGTCGCTCCCGAGCTGCCGCTCCCCGGCGGGGTAGCGCCGCCGACGTCACCGACGTCGCAGATGCCGCCCGATGCGCCACGCCCTCCAAAGCTTACTGCAGTCGACTCGCCGCGCGAGAACAGGCGCAGTCGCCGACCGCCTCGCTCGTTACCTGCGGAGCTGCCGCGCGTGATCCGCGAGCATGCCCCGTCAAACTGCAACTGCCCGGAGTGTGGTCGGCGCTTAAGCCGGCTCGGCGAGGATGCTTCCGAGCAACTCGACTATGTCCCCGGCTACTTCCAGGTGATCCGGCATATACGGCCGAAGCTCGCCTGCAGAGCGTGCGCGCGGATCGTGCAGGCTGCAGCTCCGGCCCGTCCGATCGAGCGCGCCTTGCCGACCCCAGGGCTGCTCGCGCAGGTGATCGCCGCGAAGTACGCCGATCACTGCCCGCTGTACCGCCAGGAAGGGATCTATCGACGCGGTGGGGTTGAACTGCCTCGGGCAATGCTCGCCTCCTGGGTCGCCGATACCGCCTCCTTGCTGGATCCGCTGGTGGGCTCGCTCGAGCGCTACGTGCTCTCGGCAGACAAGCTCCACGCGGATGACACCCCGGTGCCGGTGCTCGCACCTGGAAAAGGTCGCACGCAAACCGGAAGACTGTGGGCCTATGTGCGCGATGATCGACCGAGCTCAGGTCCTGATCCGCCGGCAGTCGTGTACCGCTACTCACCCGACCGTAAAGCCGAGCGGCCGCACGGGCACTTGAGATCCTTCGCCGGCATCCTGCAGGCGGATGCCTATAGCGGCTTCGCTCCGCTCTACGCCGATGGCCGCATCGCAGAAGCGGCCTGCTGGGCTCATGCACGGCGCAAGTACTACGATGTCTACGTCATGGACCGCTCACCCACCGCCCTCGAAGCCCTCGAGCGCATCGCAGAGCTCTATGCGATCGAGCGCGAGATCCGTGGTCTGCCGCCGAGGGAGCGCGCCGAGGCGCGCGGCGCTCGAGCGGCACCCGAGCTCGATAGGTTGCATGGGTGGCTGCGGGCAACACACGCCACGCTGTCGGTGAAGTCACCTCTGGCCGGGGCGATCCAGTACACGCTAGCGCGGTGGATGGCGCTCACCCGCTACGTCAATGACGGCCGCATCGAGATCGATAACAACGCCGCCGAGCGCGCGATCCGCGCGCTTGTGCTCGGCCGTCGCAACTACCTGTTCGCCGGCTCCGATGCGGGTGGGGAGACCGCCGCCCGGCTGTATAGCCTGATCGGTACGTGCCGCTTAAACGACATCGATCCGTACCTGTATCTGCGGCACGTGCTCGAGCGCATCGCCGAGCATCCCATCAACCGCATCGACGAGCTGCTCCCATGGCGAGTCGAAGGCCTGCTGCCCAGCGCGCTATCCCAGGCGGCCTGAAGGAGCTGCTCGCCGCCGACCTGCAGCTGCGCATCGAGCTGATGCGCATCGAACCGCACGTGTGGCGGCGGGTGATCGTCCCGGAAACCGTGACACTCGCGAAGCTGCATCAGATCCTGCAAGCGGTGATGGGCTGGACCGACAGCCATCTGCATGAGTATGAGATCGCTCGCAAACGCTACGGCACCCCGGATCCCGACTGGCCCTCCACTGAATCGGTGCTCGATGAACGGCGTGTGCAGCTGAAGCCGTTCATCGAGGCGCGCGTCCGGCGGTTCATTTACCTCTACGACTTCGGCGATCACTGGGAACACCAGATCACTATCGAAGACCTGGTCGCCCCGAGAGACACCCGACGGCGCATACTGTGCACGGCTGGAGAAAATGCTTGTCCTCCGGAAGACGTCGGCGGCGAACCTGGCTACGCCAACTTCCTCGAGGCGATCGCTGATCCGCACCACGAGCAGCACGAAGAGCTCCAGGGCTGGATCGGCTACCCGTTCGACCCGCACGCGTTCGACCTGAATGCCGTCAACCAGCGCCTTGCCCGCATCAAACCATAGGCGTCAAGATGGCCTCTGCATGACGCTTACTCGCGTTCAAGAACGTAGGCGTGTGAGTCGACTCAAGATAGTGGTCGACATCGAGTAGTAACCAACGCTCATCATCTTCAATGTGATCGATAGCGAGAAGCCGGTTCAGCACGTGAGGGGCAGCGGACGTGCCATCGGTGGTCGGCACAACATGGACCTGTACCCGCGAGATTCGAAAGAACCGAAAGTATTGTTCAGGCGCATAAGTGTCGTCGCAAGCCACGATAAACAAGCGGTCGTCACGGAGTGACTCTCTGTCTCGAGCGAGTGGCCGCTTTTTGCGGTTGGCCAGAGTCATTCGGAGTGGGCTTCGTGGCGCAAAGCGTCTATGTCTCCTAAAAAGTGACCTGCTGGTCGATTTTCGGTCCGGTTGATACTTTGGGACAATGGCCCTTCGGCAAGCGAGGGGACCATGAAGAAGACCAGGTTTTCCGAGGAGCAGATGGTCAAGATCCTGCGCGAGGCGGACAAGGCGCCCGTGTCGGAGGTGGCCAAGAAGCACGGGGTGAGCGACGTCACGATCTACGCCTGGCGCAAGCGCTTTGGGCAGCTGGAGGCGGTGGACGTCAAGCGACTGCGGCAGCTTGAGGCTGAGAACGCACGGCTGAAGAAGCTGCTGGCCGAGCGCGTCATGGACATCGAGATCCTGAAGGAAGTCGCAGCAAAAA
The DNA here is from genome assembly GCA_963787655.1 of uncultured Gammaproteobacteria bacterium. GTDB lineage: Bacteria > Pseudomonadota > Gammaproteobacteria > Steroidobacterales > Steroidobacteraceae > 13-2-20CM-66-19. The sequence goes on from CAWBDY010000001.1 coordinate 195,730, forward strand.
AATGGTGAGCGCGCCCGTTCGTCGGCAACAGATCGCCTACGTGTGCCAACGAGGTCGATCGATCCGACGAGCGTGCGCGCTGTTGAGCGTCGCTCGATCGACGGTGGGCTACCAGTCTCGACTGGTCGCGCGCGACGCGCCGGCTGTGGCGGTCATGCACGAGCTCGCGGCGCAGTATCCGCGGTACGGCTACCGACGCATCCAGGTGTTTCTGGGGCGCCGTGGCCACGCCATGAGCACTGACCGGGCGCACCGCCTCTGGCGGCTGCACAAGCTGCAAGTGCCGAGAAAAAGGCCACGTCGGCGTGTGGCGGCCAGTCGCCCACGGCCGTTGCCGGCAACGGCCATGGGCCAGGTCTGGGCCTATGACTTTGTGTTCGATGCCTGCGCCAACGGTCAGCAGTTGAAGTGTTTGACAGTGGTCGATGAGTTTACGCATGAGTGCCTTGCCATCGATGTGGCGGGCAGCATTCGGTCGGGGCGCGTGATCGAAGTGCTGAGCCGGTTGGTCAGCGTTCATGGCAGTCCGAAGCATCTAAGGTCCGACAACGGACCGGAGTTCGTGTCCAGGGCGGTGCTGAAGTGGCTGACGCAGGCGAACATCGACACTGCACACATCGATCCGGGCAAGCCTTGGCAGAACGGTACGAACGAGTCTTTCAACGGCAAGTTCCGTGACGAGTGCCTGTCGATGGAGTGGTTCAGAAACAGGATCGATGCGAAGATCGTGATCGAGCAGTTCCGGCGTCAGTACAACGAGGTCAGACCTCATTCGAGCCTCGGGCAACTGACACCGGCAGAGTTCAAACAGCAACTTTCATCAACCAACAGCCCGGAGCCGGCCATTTCCTAAGGCAGCAGTGGACCGAGGAATGCCAGCAGGTC
>CAWBDY010000002.1:0-285725 GCA_963787655.1 uncultured Gammaproteobacteria bacterium
CTGAAAGGCCCGGTCGTGCTCTTGCTCGGTGCCGAGGGCAGCGGCCGGCGGCGCCTGACGCGCGAGCACTGCGACTCCATGGTGCGGTTGCCACAGCTGGGCAGCTGTGGCGAGCCTGAACGTTTCGGTGGCGGCTGGGATGCTGCTCTACGAAGCGGTTCGCCAGCGGGGACGGATCAAGGCCGTGCTCGCGCGCCAGTTCGCGCCGCTCGAGCAGCTGGTGCGGCGGTGTGCCCCGCGCGCCACGCGGGCGCCGGCAGGTCGTCATAGCCGTGAGAGCTTGCGGCGTGAATTTTCTCGATGGCCTGATGGTGCAGGGCAAATACCAGACGAGCCGCCGCTGCCGTTCTCGCCCGGGGCTGAAGTTGCAGGGGTGGTGCAGGAAACCGGCAGCGGTGTCACCGGGCTCGCCGTCGGCACGCGCGTCCTGGCCTTCACAGGTTTCGGTGGCTATGCGCAGGAGGTCTGTGTGCAGAGCTCGCGCGTATTCGCGCTGCCGCAGCAGATGGACTTCGTGACCGCGGCGGCCTTCCCGAACACCTACGCGACCTCGCACCATGCGCTGAAGGATCGCGCCCGGCTGCGCAGCGGCGAGACGCTCTTGGTACTCGGCGCGGCCGGGGGTGTCGGCCTTACCGCGATCGAGATCGGCAAGATCATGGGTGCGCGGGTCATCGCCTGCGCCTCCAGCGACGAGAAGCTCGCCCTGTGCCGCCAGTACGGTGCGGATGCGGTCATCAACTATGCGAGCGCGGATCTGCGCGAGCAGGTGCGCGAGCTGACCGGCGGCAAGGGCGTGGACGTCGTTTACGATCCCGTCGGCGGCGCCTACGCCGAGCCGGCCGTGCGCAGCCTCGGCTTTGACGGGCGCTACCTGGTCATCGGCTTTGCCAGCGGCGATATCCCGCGCATCCCGCTCAACCTGCTGCTGCTCAAGGTCGCATCGCTGGTGGGAGTTTTCTGGGGCGCCTTTGCCAAGGCTGAGCCCGAGCGCAGCGCGGCGAACCTGAGCGAGCTGTTCGACTGGTATGCGCACGGGCGGCTGCGTCCGCACGTCTCGGCGACCTTTCCGCTGGCGGACTATGGCCAAGCGCTCGATACGGTCATGAATCGCAGGGTGAAGGGCAAGGTCGTTCTGGTCGTGGACTGAGGGCGGCGGTTGAACACCGTAGCGCAACCGGTCACTTACCTGCGACGGGGACGGATCGCGGTTGCCGCGATCGACAATCCGCCCGTGAACGCGCTGTCGCACGGCGTGCGTGCGGGTCTTGCCGATGCCCTGTTGCAAAGCGCCGCCGACCCGGACGTCGCCGCACTCCTCATCATCTGCCGCGGCCGCACATTTTGCGCTGGCGCCGACGTGCGCGAATTCGGCAAACCGATGCAGCCACCGCTTTTGGGCGAGGTGGTGGAACGCGTCGAGGCGCACCCCAAGCCCGTCATCGCCGCGCTCCACGGCACCGCGCTCGGTGGCGGACTGGAGCTGGCGCTCGCCTGCCATTTCCGCGTCGCGCTCACCGAGGCGCGGCTCGGCCTTCCTGAAGTGCGGCTCGGCATCATCCCCGGCGCCGGCGGGACGCAGCGCCTGCCGCGGCTCATCGGCGCACGCGCTGCACTGGCGTGATCGCCGAGTGCAAGGAACTGGGCGCTGCGGAGGCGCTGAAGCTCGGTCTCCTCGATGAGGTGTTCGCCGGCGCGCAGCTCGAGACGGCCGCGCTCGAATTTGCCGAGCGGCTGCTGCAGGAGGGGCGGCCGCTGCGCCGCACGAGTGAACTGGCAGCACAGCTCGACGAACCGCAGGTCTTCGACGAGTACCAGGCGTTGCTCGCGAGAAGCAGCGCGGCGCCGTCGCCCCGCTGGAAGCGGTCAGGGCGGTGCGCATGGCCTACGAGCTCACCTTCGCCGCAGCGCTCGAGCGCGAGCACGCGATGTGCGTGGCGCTGCTGCATGGCCCGCAGTCGCAGGCACTGCGGCACGCTTTCGCCGCGGAGCGCGAAGTGACCAAGATCCCGGGGCTGCCGGCCGACACTGCCGTGCGCGACATCGTGCGGGCCGCGGTGGTCGGGCCGGCGTCATGGGGCGCGGCATCGCCATGTGCCTGGCGAATGCCGGCATTCCCGTGGCCTTGAGCGGCCACAGCCTTGCGCATGCGGAAAATGCCCGCGCCGCGGTCGCGAAAAGCTACGCCGCCGCGGTCAGCCGCGGCAGCCTCGCGCCGGGTGAGGCAACCCACCGCCTGCAACAGATCACCGCGGTCAGCGGCGATGAGGGTCTTGGCGATGCCGATCTGGTCATCGAAGCGGTGGCCGAGGATCTGGCAGTGAAGCGCCAGGTGTTCGCGCAGCTGGACCGCGTGTGCAAGCCCGGCGCGATACTCGCCAGCAACACCTCGTTCCTCGATCTGAATGCCCTGGCCGCCGCCACGCGGCGCGCCGCCGACGTCGCCGGCATGCACTTTTTCAATCCGGCCCAGGCGATGCGGCTTCTGGAGAACGTGCGCACGGAGGCGACGGCACCGCAGGTGAGCGCGACGCTCATGGCGCTCGGCAAGCGTCTCGGCAAGCTTGCGGTGCTGGTGGGTGCGGGCGAGGGTTTCGTCGCCAACCGCATGCTGTCGCGCCGCTCGCGCGAGGCGCTGTTCCTGCTGGAGGAGGGTGCCCTGCCGGAACAGGTCGACCGCGTGCTGGTGGAGTTCGGCTTTCCGCTCGGCCCGTTTGCCGTCAACGATCTGGGCGGCCTCGACGTGGTGCTGGCGACGCGGCGGGCGCGCTTTGCGGGACTGACCCCGCGCGAGCGCGCCGCGGACCTCATCGAGCAGCTCGTAGCCCTCGGCCGTCTCGGGCAGAAGAGCGGCGCCGGCTGGTACTGCTACGACGCCGAGCGGCGCCCCAGCCGGATCCGCAAGTCGCGGCACTGATCGAGCGACACAGCGCCGCGCGCGGATCACGCGGCGTACGGTGTCGGACGAGGAGATCCTCGAGCGTTGCCTTTATGCCATGATCAACGAGGGCGCATACCTCATCGCGGCGGGCCTGGTGCCGCGGCCGCACGAGATCGACGTCATCTGGCTGCACGGCTTCGGCTTTCCGGCCTGGCGCGGCGGCCCGATGTTCTATGCCGATCGGGTGGGACTGCGCACCTGTGCAGGCGCTCCGCAAGTACCGCGACCAGGTCGGCGCGGCATACTTCACCCCCGCGCCGCTGCTGCAGCAGCTGGCGACGCGGCGAGAGCTTTTATCGCACCTGAAGTCGCCGGGCGGGGCGCGTTCGTGGGGGTGACACACGTGGATTTCGAGCTGAGTAACAAGAGCCAGGAAGACCTGCGGCGCCTCGGCGCCTTCATGGACCTGCACGTCTACCCGAACGAGGAACGGTTCTACGCGCAGCTTGAGTCCGGCAGTCGCTGGGATGACTCGCCGCTCCTTACTGAACTGCAGCAAGAGGCCCGCGCCGCCGGATTGTGGAACCTGTTCCTGCCGGACTCACGCCACGGCGCAGGTCTCACCAATCTCGAATACGCGCCGTTGTGCGAGGCGATGGGGCGGGTGCGCTGGTCGGCGGAGGTCTTCAACTGCTCCGCGCCCGACACGGGCAACATGGAGACGCTCAGCGCTACGGTTCGCCGCAGCAGAAGAAGGAGTGGCTCGAGCCGCTCCTCGACGGCACGATCCGCTCGGCGTTCGCCATGACCGAGCCGCGCGTCGCCTCGAGCGATGCGACCAACATCGAGAGCTCGATCGTGCGCGAGGGCGATTCCTACCGCATCAACGGGCGCAAGTGGTGGACTTCCGGCGCCGGCAGTTCGCGCTGCCAGCTGTTCATCTTCATGGGCAAGACCGATCCGACCGCTCCGCGCCACGCGCAGCAGTCGATGATCCTGGTGCCGCGCGCGACGCCCGGCATCACCATCCTGCGGCACCTGCCGGTGTTTGGCTTCGACGATGCACCGCACGGTCACATGGAGATCGACTTCAAGGACGTGCGCGTGCCGGCCGCCAACATACTGCTGGGCGAGGGGCGCGGTTTCGAGATTGCCCAGGGACGGCTGGGCCCCGGGCGCATCCACCACGCCATGCGCCTCATCGGTGTGGCCGAGCGCGCCCTGGAAAAGATGTGCCGGCGCGTCACTGGGCGGATCGCGTTCGGCCGCCCGCTCGCCGAGCAGTCGGTCACACTCGAGCGCATTGCCAATTCGCGCATCCGTATCGATCAGACGCGCCTGCTGGTGTACCGGGCGGCCTGGCTCATGGATACCGTCGGCAACAAGGCCGCGCGCGCCGAGATCGCCGGCATCAAGATCGCCGCCGCCGAGACCGCCTGCCAGGTGGTCGACTGGGCCATCCAGGCGCACGGCGCCGCAGGTTTATGCGACGACTTCCAGCTGGCCAATGCCTACGCGCAGGCGCGCGCCATCCGCCTGGCCGACGGGCCGGACGAGGTGCACCGCAACCAGATCGGGCGCCTGGAGCTGGAGAAGTACTCTTAAGATGAGTGGCGAGGAGTTCGCCGGCACCATGCCGGTGGCGGAGCAGCAGCGTTTCGACCTGGCAGCGCTCGAGAGCTACCTCGCGGCGCACCTGCCGGGCTTCATCCCGCCGCTCAACGTCGAGCAGTTCCGCGGCGGACAGTCCAATCCCACCTTTCTCCTGACGGGCGCGGACGGTGCGCGCTACGTGCTGCGCAAGCAGCCCGCCGGGCCCTTGCTGCCGTCGGCGCATGCGGTCGATCGCGAATTCCGTGTCATCAGTGCGCTTAACGGCAGCAGCGTGCCGGTCGCGCAGCCCCTGTGCCTGTGCACCGACGTCAAGGTCATCGGCACCCTGTTCTACGTCATGAGCTTCGCGGCCGGCCGCAATTTCTGGGACCCGACGCTGCCGGGGCTCTTGCCCACGCAGCGCGCGGCCGTCTACGACGAGATGAACCGGGTGATGGTGGCGCTGCATACCCTCGACTATGCGGCCGCAGGCCTTGGCGACTACGGCAAGCCCGGCAATTACTTCAGCCGGCAGATCGCGCGCTGGAGCAAGCAGTACCGTGCGTCTGCGACCGAGCACATCGAGGCGATGGAAAAACTCATCAGCTGGCTGCCGGCCAATATCCCGCCCGGCGAGGAGACCACGCTGGTGCACGGCGACTACCGGCTCGACAACATGATCTTTCACGGTGGCGAGGCGCGCATTCTCGCGGTCATCGACTGGGAGCTGTCCACCCTCGGCCATCCGCTGGCGGACTTCTCCTACCACGTGATGCTGTGGCGGGTGGAAGCGGGCGAGATCCGGGGACTTAAGAACCTCGACCTGCCCGCGCTCGGCATCCCCACGGAAGCGCAGTACGTGGCGAGCTACTGCCGCCGCACCGGGCGCGCGCCGATCGAGCCGCGCGTGTGGGAATTCTGCATGGCGTACAACCTGTTCCGCATCGCGAGCATCCGCCAGGGCATCATGAAGCGCGTGCTCGAGGGCACGGCCGCCAGCCGCCACGCCCGCGAGTCGGGCGCGCGGGCGCGCGCCACGGCAGAACTGGCCTGGCAGCAGATCGAGGCGCACCTGGGCGGCTGAAGTTTGCTGCGCCTGAGCGAACGCTAGCGGCGCAGCACGGCGCTGCGCGCGGCGAAGCGCCAGCCGGCCGGCGTGCGCTCGACCACGTCGTGATAGACGACGCTGCCGACGCGGCCGTTCGGCCCGACGCCCAGGCCCTTGGAGAGCACCCGCACGGTGCCGTCGGCGTCGGTGTTCACCACGATGTTGGTGGCGTGATGCGCCAGCGGGTGCGTCGCATCGGGGCGGCTCCACAGCTCGCGGATCGCCGCGGCGCCCTCGACCAGGCCCAGGCCGAATTCGCGCATGTCGTAGCGGGCGGTCGCTGTGAACAGCTCATCGACCCGCTGCCATTCGCGCGCGTCGATGATGTGACCGTAGAGCGCCAGCAGTTCGTGAATCGCAAGGGTGTCCTCCGCGGGCAGGCTCATGTCGGCTCCGGCGGCAGCACCACGGCCCGTCCCGTAAGCTCGCCGTGCTCGAGGCGGCGATAGGCTTCAGGCACCTGATCGAAGGCAAAGAACTCCGTATCGTTGTGCAGTTCGCCGCGCTCGGCCAGCTCGATGACGCCGCGCAGATCGGCGATGCTGCTGCCGGTGAAGGTGAACACCTCGCCGTCGCGCGGCAGGGCATGGAACCAGGGACGCTGCAGGCGTCCCATGCCTGCGCCGATCAGGCCGAAGGCGCCGGTGCGGCGCACGCACTCGAGGCCTGCGGCAATCGTCGCATCGATGCCGACGAAATCCAGCACCGCCTCGGCCCCGCGGCCGCCGGTCAGCTTGACGAGCGCCGCAGCCCGTATCCGCGTCCACGCCCGGCACGCACTCGTGCGCGCCGAGGCGGCGCACGTACTCCAGCCGCGCCGGGTTCACATCCACCGCGATGACGCGCGCGCCACTCAGGCGGCGCAGGAACTGCACCGCAAAGCTGCCGAGGCCGCCGGCGCCGATGACGATCGCGGTCGCTCCGGCGCTGAGTCGCGGCAGCACGCGCTGCACGGCATGGAACGAGGTGGCGCCGGCATCCGCGAGCGGCCCGGCGCTGCGCGGATCGAGCGTCCTGAGCGCGATCAGCGGCCGCGCATTGGCGAGCAGCACGAACGGGGCAAGTCCGCCGTCGCGACCGTAGCCGCGCCCGGCGCTGGCGGCGTCGCAGTTGTTGTCGGCGCCGCGCAGGCAGTAAGCGCACGTGCCGTCGGAGTGGGTGGCCACCAGCACCACCGGCTGACCGCGCGAAAAGCCGCTCACCCCGCGCCCGCTTTCCTCCACCCAGCCGCCGATCTCGTGGCCGAGGGTGAACGGCAGCTGCCAGTCCGGGAAGGGCGGCGCCTCGAGCCCGGCGTCCATGAGGCCGACGTCCGAGTGGCACAGCCCGTTGCCCGCCACCTTCACCAGCACCTCGCCCGCGCCCGGGCGCGGCACGGCGACCTCCGAGAGCTGCGGCGGTTGACCGAAGTTCACCAATCGCCATGCCGGCATCGTCTGCGCCATGCTTCTAGTATGCCCCCGCGCGGCTCCAGACATGGCGCTACTCCGGATGGAGTAAGAGACTCACGCCGACGGGCGGGTCGGGGCGATCTGTGCGAGATTCGCCGCATGCGTTGGCACAACCGTCCGCCGGGATCGAACTGGGGTGACTTCGGCGCCGACGATCAGCGCGGCCGCATGAATCTTCTGACGCCGGCGCGGCGACTCGCCGCCGTGCACGAGGTGCGCGAGGGGCTGGTGTTCTCTTTAAGCCTGCCGCTGGATTATCCGGGCGGCCCGGGGCTGTGGGAGACACGCTCACCGCCACGCCTGGCGGCAACCCGTTTCAAGGATGGCCGCCCGGCATATCCCTTCCACATGTCTTCCTACACGGCGAGCGCCACCGATGTGGTCTGCGATGACCAGGTCACCTTGAGCCTGCAGTACTCGACGCAATGGGACGCACTCGCCCACTGCGGTTCGGAGTTCGACGCGAACGGCGATGGCGTGCCCGAAGCGGTGTTCTACAACGGTTATCGCGGCGGCGACGACATCACCTCGCCCGATGCACCGGGCGGGGCCGGGGCGCGCGCGCTCGGGATCGAGAACCTGGCGCGCGCCGGGGTGCAGGGACGCGGCGTGCTCGTGGATCTGCACCACGAGTTCGGGCGCAGGCCCGCCAAGGTCGGCTACGAGGCGCTGATGCGGATCATGGACAGCCAGGGGGTCGAGGTGGAGGCGGGCGACTTCCTGTGCCTGTACACCGGATTTGCCGATCTGGTGCTCGAGATGAAGAAGCGCCCCGATGTGCGCGTGCTGCAAGGCAGCTGTGCGGGGCTCGACGGCGCTGATGAGCGCCTGCAGCGCTGGATCGATGACAGCGGGCTCGTCGCGCTGTGCGCCGACAACGCCGCCGTGGAGTCGACCGCCGCAGGGGCGGCAGACTGCACGCCACCGGCACGCGCTCCTGCCGCTGCATGAGCTGTGCCTGTTCAAGCTCGGCATCCATCTGGCGGAGCTGTGGTACCTGCGCGAGCTGGCCGGCTGGCTGAGCGCGCACCATCGCAACCGGTTTCTCCTGACCGCGCCGCCTTTGGACCTGCCCGGGGCCGTGGGCTCGCCGGTGACGCCGCTCGCGACGGTGTAAGCTGCGCACGAGCGTGTGGATCGAACAAACAATCTGGGGTCGCCGGGGGCTGAAAGCGCAGGCGCAGTGAGACGCTCTGCAGGAGCAGTTAAGCGCGGGACTGGGGTGCGCGCTGGTGTGCGCAGCCTTTGCAGCGCAGGCCGCAGTGCCGGGCGATACGCTGGAAACCGTGACCGTCACGGCGACGCGCATCGCGATCGCCTCGTTCGATGCGCCGGCCGCCATCAGCAGCGTGTCGGCGCAGCAGCTGCAGGATGACTCGCTCGGCGTCAACCTCTCGGACGATATCGCCTCGGTCCCGGGGCTGCTGGCGCGCAACCGCAACAACTACGCCCAGGACCAGCAGATCTCGATCCGCGGCATCGGGGCCAACTCGACCTTCGGCATCCGCGGTGTGCGCATCTACCAGGACGGCATCCCGCAGACAGGGGCGGACGGACAGGGGCAGGTCTCGCAGTTCAACCTCGACTCGATGTCGCGCGTCGAAATCCTGCGCGGCCCCTTCTCGGCGCTGTACGGCAATTCCTCCGGCGGGGTGATTCAGCTATTCACCGCCGACGGCAGCGTGCCCGACCAGCTGCGCGCGGCGGCCGCCTATGGCAGCTTCGGTGTCTGGCGTGCCGGCCTGGACGCCTCCGGTACGGCAGGCAAGCTCGCCTACAACGCCGCCTTCACGCATTTTTCCGTGGACGGCTACCGGCCGCACAGCGCCGCCGAGGATGAGTCCTTCAACGCGAAGCTCGGCTACGAGGCCGATGAGCGCAATCACCTGTCGCTCATCCTCAACGTCGTCTCACGGCCGGACGCGCAGGACCCGCTGGGACTGACGCCGCAGCAGTTCGCGGCCGATCCGAACGCGGCGGCCCCGGCGGCGCTGATGTTCAACACCCGCAAGAGCCTCGAGCAGCAGCAGGCCGGCCTGATCTGGAACCTGAAGCTCAGCGACACGCAGACGCTCGATGTCATGGCGTATTACGGGCAGCGCAGCGTGCTGCAGTTCCTGGCGATCCCCATCGTGGTGCAGAAGCCGCCCACGAGTTCCGGGGCGGTGGTCGAGCTCGACCGCGACTTCGGAGGCGGGGATACGCGCTGGAGCTGGCAAAGCGAGCTCGCCGGCCGCCCGTTCTCCTGGGTCGTGGGCGTGAGCTACGACCGGCAGAACGAGCTGCGCCGCGGCTTCAACAATTACCTCGGGAGCGAGCTCGGCGTGCAGGGCGAGCTGCGGCGCGACGAGAACGACATCACCTACGACATCGATGAGTACACCCAGGCCCGCTGGGACGTCGCGCCGCGCTGGTCGCTGACCCTCGGGGTGCGACACAGCGACGTGAACTTCAGCGTCCAGGACCACTTCATCACGGCCACGAACGGCGATGACAGCGGCAGCGCCACCTACAGCGCCGGCACGCCGGTCGCGGGCGTGGTTTTCAAGGCGAGCGATGGGCTCAACCTGTACGCCTCCTACGGGCGCGGCTTCCAGACCCCGCTCGGCTCCGAGCTCGCGTATCGCCCCGACGGGCTCGCGGGGCCGAATTTCGCGCTGCAGCCCGCGCGCAGCGTCAATGGCGAGTTCGGCGCCAAGCTGCACCTCCACCCGGCGCTGAGCGCCGAGGCGACACTGTTCCAGACCACCACGCACGATGAGATCGTGGTGGATACCAATCTCGGCGGCCGTTCGACCTACCAGAACGCCGGCCGCACCAAGCGTCGCGGGGCGGAGGGCTCGCTCGACTGGCGCTTCGCCGCGCCCTGGCACCTGCAGATCGCCTACACCTACGTCGACGCCAGTTACAGCGACGCCTATGACACCTGCACCACAGCGCCGTGCAGGTCGCCTTCGGTAGTCGTGCAGCCGGGCAACCGACTGCCGGGCGTTGCCAAGAACGACGCCTTCGCCGCGCTGCGCTTCGGCGACGAGTTGGGCTGGCACTACACGGCCGAGGCGCAGTACCTGAGCGCCGTTGCCGTCAACGACCTCAACAGCGTGTTTGCGCCGGGCTACGCGGTCGTCGGCGCGAGCGCAGGCTACGCGGCAAGTTTCGCGCGCGGTGACTGGAACGTGTTCGCGCGGATCAACAACCTGCTCGACCGCCACTACGTAGGCTCGGTGATCGTGGACGACTCCAACGGCCGCTACTTCGAGTCGGCCCCGGGCTTCAACGTCCTGGTCGGCGGCGCTCTCACCTGGAAGTAGGCACCGGGCTTGTGTCGCTAAGCCCGAGTGCGTGGCGCGCGGCGATGTAGCCGAAGGTCATGCCGGGTCCCAGGGTGGCACCGGCCGCAGGATACGAGTGCCCCATGACGGTCGCGGCGAGGTTACCCGCGGCGTACAGGCCCGGCAGCGGCTGAGCATCGCTGCCGAGCACCTGCGCGTACTCGTTGGTAGCCAGTCCGCCGTTGGTGCCGATGTCTCCGGGCCAGATCGGGACGGCGTAGAAGGGCGGCGTCTCCAGGGCGCGCAGCGTCGGGTTCGGCTGCACCTTGGGGTCGCCGTAGTAGCGATCGTAGACACTCTCGCCGCGCCTGAAATCCGCATCCACGCCGGCGCGCGCGTACGCGTTGAAGCGCTGCACCGTGGCGATGAGCGCCTGCGGCGGCAGGCCGGTCTTGTGCGCCAGTTCCTCCCAGCTGCCGGCCCGTACCAGCACCGCGCGTAAGTTTGCCGGCTGCAGGAAATCGGGCAGGTCCGGGATCAGCGGACCGAGCGGGTAGCTGCGACGCCAGGTGCCGTCGAACAGCATGAGCGAGGGGATGGTGGCCGCGGCCGGCGCATGGCAGCGCAGCATCTCGCGCCCCGCGATGTGGTAGGAGGCGGCTTCGTTCATGTAACGCTGCCCGGCCTGATTGACGATGATGGAGCCGGGCAGCGCACGCTCGAAGGCGAGCAGGCGGGCCCGCTCCTCGCCGGGCAGGCTGAGGGAGGTGCCCCACCAGGCCGAGTCCATGTTGAGCGTGGCCGCACCCTGACGCACGGCGGCCTCCAGCACCTCGCCCGTATTGTGGATCTGCGAGCCGCTCCAGCGCGGCTCGGGCGACAGGGGCAGGTAGCGTGCGCGCAGCGCGGCGCTGCGCTCGAAACCCACCCGCCGCGAGGATCACCGCGCGGCGCGCGCCCACGCGCAGCGTGCGTCCGGCGCGCCTCACGAGGGCGCCGCTGATGCGCGTCCCATCGTGCGTCAGCTCGGTGAGCGGCGAGTTGAGCCACAGCTCGCCGCCGGCTTGATCGAGCGCGAGCTTCAGCCGTCCGAGCAGCGCGTTGCCGAGGGTCAGGCGGCGATCGCGCCGCGAGCGCAGGCGCTGCGGGAAATCGCCCAGGTAGTTGCCGAACACACTCGAGCGCGGTGCGCCGCCAGCCGGGTGTGCGGAACAGCAGCGTGCCGGTTTCCTCCAGCGTCCAGCTGACGCGGCCGAGGAACTGCACCGCCGGGTGCGGCGGGCGCAGCTGCTCGAAATCGGCGCCGAGCTCGCGGGCGTGCAGTGGCAGCGCCTCGTGCGAGCGCCAGCCGGGTTTGCCGCCGGGCATCTCCGGGTGATAGTCCGCGTAACCGTGGGCGCGCACCTTGACCACGGTATGCGCATCGAGCCACGCGACCATCTCGCGCCCGCGCCGCACGAAAGCCCAGATGCGCTCATCGGTGACGTTGGCATCGGACAGTGCGCGCACGTACTGAAACGCTTCTTCCGGGGAGTCGGCGTGGCCGGCGGCGAGCGCCTGGCTCGTGGCCGGGATCCAGATGACGCCGCCGGAGGTGGCCGAGGTCCCGCCGTACAGCTCGCTCTTCTCGATCACGAGCGTCTTGGCGCCGTGCGCGGCGGCCACCACGGCGGCGGTGAGGGCGGCAGCGCCCGAGCCCACCACCAGGACGTCGCACTCGAGGTCCCACTCCCCTGGCAAGGCTCGTCCTTTCAGGCTGGGCGTCGCGGGCTCGCGCAGGCTGGCGGCCGGCGCGCGCAGCGCCGCGGCCGTCACGCGCCGGTAGAGCGTGGTGCGCTGATAGCTCGGCCGCCCAAGGGCGTGCGCCAGCTGCACGATGCGCGCGGCGTCGAATTCCTGACCGTTGACGCCGCCGGCCGCACGCGTGATCGATTCGTTCATGAGCGTGCCGCCGAGGTCGTTGGCACCGGCCGCAAGGCACAGCGCCGCGCCCTCCGGGCCCATCTTCACCCACGAAGTCTGGATGTTGCGGATCAGCGGATGCAGCGCCAGGCGCGCCACCGCGTGCATCAGCAGCGCCTCGCGCAGTGTCGGCCCGCAGCGCGCCAGTCCGCGCCGCCATAGCGGCGCCTCCATATGCACGAACGGCAGCGGCACGAACTCGGTGAATCCGCCGCTCGCGCGCTGCTGGGCGCGGATCGCCAGCAGGTGCTGCGCCCAGTGACGCGGCTCCTCGACGTGGCCGAACATGATGGTGGCGGTGCTGCGCAGTCCGACCGCGTGCGCCGCGCGCATGACCTCCAGCCACTCGGCGGTGCTCAGCTTGTCGGGGCAGATGACCCGGCGCACCTCGTCGTCGAGGATCTCGGCCGCCGTTCCCGGGAGCGTCGCAAGTCCGGCACAGCGCAGCTTCGTGAGGTATGCCTCGAGCGTCAGACCGAGCGTGCGTGCGCCGTGCGTGATCTCGAGCGGCGAGAAGGCATGCACGTGCATGTCCGGCACCGCCGCCTTCACCGCCGCGACGATGTTGAGATAGGTGTAACCGTCGTAGGCGGGATGGATGCCGCCCTGCAGGCACACCTCGGTGGCGCCAGCCTGTGCCGCCTCGCGCGTGCGCCGCGCGATCTCCTCCTCATCGAGCCGGTAGGCAGGCCCGCGCAGGTCGGCGGCTCCCCGTCCCTTGGAGAAGGCGCAGAAGCCGCAGTGGTACAGGCAGATGTTGGTGTAGTTGATGTTGCGGTTGATGACGTACGAGACCTCGTCCCCCACGACTTGCGCGCGCACAGCGTCGGCCGCCTGCAGCACGGCGCGCAGGTCTTCGCCTTCGGCTGCGAACAGGGCGACGATCTCGGTGCTGCTGAGCTCGCTGCCGCGGCGCGCCGCGGCCAGCAGGCGCGCCATCTCGCGCGACGGGCGCGCCGCAGCACCCGCGGTCAGCTCGCGCGCCGCGGCCGGTACCGGCGTCGCAGCGCCGGCGTACCACTGCCCGGTGCGCGCCCGGCCCTGGCTGTCGCTGCCGCGCAGGATGGCGCTGCGCAGCGCCGGGTCGGCCCAGCGTTGCGGGTCGCGGGCAAAGGGCGGCGTCACCGCCAGCCGTTCGACGAGCTCGCGACCGGCCGCGCGTGTCTGCGTGGCGAGCGTCGCCAGATGCGGCCAGGGCGCCTCCGGGTTCACGTGGTCCGGCGTCACGGGCGAGACGCCGCCCCAGTCGTTGACGCCGGCACGCACCAGGGCCGCCAGCTCGCCGGGCTGCAGGTTGGGTGGCGCCTGCAGCGACATGTGCGCGCCGAAGATCAGCCGTGCGGCGGCAATCGTCCACTGGTGCTCGGCCAGCGGCGGCTCGCTCGCGTGCGCCATACGCGTGCCGGGCTTGGCACGGAAGTTCTGGATGATGATCTCCTGCAGGTGCCCAAAACGTGCGTGCAGCTCGCGCAGCGCGAGCAGCGCCTCGAGCCGTTCACGGCGCGTCTCGCCGATGCCGATCAGGAGTCCCGAGGTGAACGGGATGGCGAGCTCACCGGCGGCGCGCAGCGTCGCCAGCCGCACCTGCGGCGCCTTGTCGGGCGAGCCGAAGTGCGGGCCGCCGCGGGCCATGAGCCGCTCGCTGGCGCTCTCGAGCATGAGGCCCATGGACACGCTGACGCCGCGCAGCCGCGCCAGATCGGTGCGCGTCATGACGCCGGGATTGAGGTGCGGCAGGAGACCTGTGTGCGTGAACACTTCGCGCGCCACGTGCTCGAGGTAGGCGAGCGTTGTGTCAAAGCCGAGGCCGGCCAGCGCGCGGCGCGCCGCCGCGTAGCGTGCCTCCGGCTTGTCCCCGAGGGTGAAGAGCGCCTCCCGGCATCCCGCCTCGACGCCGGCACGCGCGATGGCGAGCACGTCCTGCGGTGACAGAAAGGGCTGCGCCAGCGAGCGTGGCGCCTTGGCGAAGGTGCAGTAGTGGCACACGTCGCGGCACAGCTGCGTCAGCGGGATGAAGACCTTGCGCGAGTAGCTGACCACGCGCCCGTGGCCCGCCAGCGTCAGCTCTTCGGCCGCCGGCAGGAGCTCTTCCAGCGGCGCATCCTCCAGCCACAGCGCCTGCGCCGCATCGGGCAGCTCGCCCGCCACGGCGCGCGCCACGACCTGGCCTGCGCGCTGCCGTACGCTGTCGTGATCGGCTGCCAAGCTAACCTCCGGGTGGCCTTTGGCCTGCATGATACCCGCGCCGCAGCGCACCGGGCGGCGCCAATTGCAGTAGTCCGAACGGGTGCCTGCGCCGGCGGCGCGATGGCTTACGATTGCGGCGATCTGTCGCTGGAGAGAAAAACGAGGAGCACCCATGCCCGCAACGCCCGAGATGGTCCGCCAGAACCTCGAAAGCTATATCCGCGCCTGGACCGTTCACGACCGCAAGCTGATGCTGTCGCTGTTCGCCAGCGACTGTGAGTGGACGGACCCTGTGGGCACGCCTCCCTTCAAGGGCCACGAGGGCGTGGGGCGGTTCTGGGATTTCGCACACCGCGATCCTTCGGTTGCGATGACGCCGAAGCTCGAGCGCATCGTCGCCTGCGCCAACGAGGGCATCCTGCATTTCGTCATGCAGGTGCGCATGCCGCACCTCAGCCAGGGTCTGGACCTGACGGTCATCGAGCGCTTCGTGTTCAACGATGCGGGCAAGATCCGGCTGGCCCAGGCTTACTGGGACGGCGGCTGCGCGGCGGTGCCGCCGGGCATGCAGCTGTATGCTCCCAACATCGACGAGGCCTACCAGTAGACGAGCGCCCTTCAGGTCGGCGCGCTGCGCCCCTCCGGCAGGGCGAGGAACGTAAGGTCCTGCGGCTCGTCCACGTCGCAGGCAAGACCGGGCAGGCGCACGATCCCCGGCGAGCGCACGAGCCGCGCCGCCGCCTCCAGATGACGCTCGAAGCTGCCGACCCCGAACTGTAGCGGCAGGCTGCTCGGCAGCGCCAGCGCGAGTGCGTTGGTGCCGGTGCCATGCCGGTCGGGCGCGAGCGCGATGCCGCTGGCGGCGCTGGCCGCAATGAGCGCGGTGACCTCGGCGGCCGCCAGGCGCGGAAGATCCGCGGCGATCACGACCGCGCGGCTCACCCCGCGTGCGCTCAGGCTCGCGAGCGCCGCGCTGAGCGCCTGGTTGAGCTCGGCGCCGTCGTCATGCAGGTGCAGCACATCCGGCGGCAGCGCATCGCCGTCGGGCGTCAGCACGGCGATGCCCTCGAGCTCGGCGCAATCGCGCAGCACCGTGAGGACGTGCCCGAACATGCGCGTGACGAGCGCCATGCGCGCCGCGTCACCGAGCACGGCGGCCAGGCGGCGCTTGCCGTGCGCGCGCGCCTTGAGGGGAATGAGCGCCCAGCAGCTCACGCGCGCGCGCTGCCGGCCGCGTGCAGCCGGGCGGCGAACTCAAGCACTTCGCGTGCCAGGCGTTCGCGGTCGGCAACACTCACCATGACCGTGTCGGTGACGTGCAGCGCTGCGGCCGGCAGCGCGGCGAGGGCGCCGTCCTGTGCGTCCAGCACGAAGCCGTCGATGAGACCTGCGTAGTGCGCGGCCACCGTGGCCGCGGAAGGCTCCAGGCCGAGCTCGGCCATGATTTTCGCCGTCGGTCCCTTGATGGCGCGGCCGCCTACGAGCGGCGTGACCGCGATGACCGGCGCGCGCGCAGCTTGCAGCAGCTCACGAAAGCCGGGCACCGCCAGGATCGGGTCGATGCTCAGGTAGGGGTTGGACGGGCAGATGATGATGGCCGCGACGGCGGCATCGCTGAGTGCCGCGCGCGCGCGCGCGCTCGCGCGGGCGCGCTCTGCGCCGGCGAACGTCACCGCCGTCACGCTGGGCGCGCAGCGCTCGCGCACGAAATACTCCTGGAACGCCAGCTCGCCGGCCGCGGTCGTGACGCGGGTGCGCACCGCCTCATCGCTCATCGGCACGATCGCAGCCCTGATCTTGAGGCGCGCGGCCACGGCGGCTACGACGTCGCTCAGGCTATCGCCGTTTCTGAGGCGGCGGGTGCGCTCGACGTGCAGCGCGAGGTCGGCATCGCCCAGGCGAAACCAGCTCTCCCCGCCAAGCTCTGCGAGCGTGCGCATGAAGGTCCAGGTCTCATCGCGCCGCCCCCAGCCAAGCTCCGGGTTCGCAAGCCCGGCGAGCGTATAGAGAGTGGTGTCGAGGTCCGGGCAGATGGTGAGGCCCAGATGCTCGAAATCATCGCCGGTGTTGACGATCACGGTGAGCGAGTCGGGCGGCAGCACCCGGTACAGCCCGAGCGCGAGTTTCGCACCGCCGACCCCACCGGAGAGCGCGACCACGCGCGCTAAGCTCACTGAAACAGGTCCTCCTCGAGCGGGCGAATGAGCGCGCGCCCGTGGCTCATCGGCGCCGGCGTGCTGAAGCCGCGTATCAGTACTGCCGGTATCCCTTCGGCGCCTTCGCCCATGATGAGTCCGGCGGCAGCCGCGAGCGCATCGCCGATGGCAACCTCCGTGACCTCGAGCCGGCGGCCGCCGCGATCGGCCTCGCCGCGCCGGTTGAAAAGTGCCGGGACCCCGGCGGCGCCGATGGCGACGTTCACGACGCCGCGACGCCAGGGGCGCCCGAAGCTGTCGCTGATGATGACTCCGGGGGCGACACCGCAGCGCAGCCCGAGCGTGGCGCGCAGCACCGCGGCGGAGGCGTCCGGGTCGTGCGGCAGCAGCAGCACCTGTTCGCGCCCGGCAGCATTGTGCACATTGGAGCGATCGATGCCGGCATTGGCCAGCACGTAGCCCAGCCGGTGCCGCACGATCAGCACGTCCTGCTTGGCGCGCACGACCGCGGTGGATTCGGACAGGATCAGCTCGACGAGGCGCGCGTCCTTGCCGGTGAGGGTGGCAAGGTCCAGCGCGCGCTGTCCGGGCACGACGCTCGCGAGGTCGACCAGGCGCCCTTCGGCCTTGGAAACGATCTTTTGCGCCACGACCAGCACGTCGGCGGCCACCGGCGCGATCTGCCGCTCGGCGAGCGCGGCCGCCAGCAGCGCCGCAAGGTCGCTGCCGGGGCGCACCTCCGGCACACCGCCAAGGCCCACGAGCGTCACGGTTGCAGCGCTGCTCATGCGCCGGTCTCCTTGAACTGACCGGTGAAGCGCACGCCGGCGCCGTCCACCGTGTAGGTCTTGTTGAGGAAGATGAGCACCGAGGTGAGGGCCTCCGCGGCTGCCGCATTGGCGAGCGCGCCGCCGTGCAGGCCGCGTAACCCCGCCGCCTGCGCCAGCTCCACGACGCGGGCGCGGGCGGCGCGCTCATCGCCGAACACCAGCACGTCGCAATCGATGCGCTCGTCGGTCGCGAGCTTGTGGGCGGCGACGTTGTGGAAGGCGGCGCATACGGTGACGGACTCACCGAGCTGGCGCTGCGCCCGCAGGGCCGCGGCACCCTCGGGCGGCAGCTGCACGCGCATGACCTTCGGCGGCACGAGCGGCACGGTGGTGTCGACCACGAGCTTGCCGCTGGCGACCTCGCGGATGTCGGCGAGCGTGGCCAGCTGCGCCGCGTACGGCACGCTCACCACGATCAGCGCGGCGCGCGCGGCGGCCTCGCGGTTGGCGCCTGACTGCACCGCCCGCCCGAGCTCGCGCGCGAGCCGGGCGGCGCTCTCGGCGGCGCGCGCCGCATCGCGCGAGCCGATCACGACCTCGAGTCCCGCCTTGAGCCAGCGGCGCGCCAGCGCCGCGCCCAGCATGCCGGTGCCACCGACCACCGCGATGAGTTCCTGAGCCATCGCCTGCAGTTTAGCAACCCGCGCGGTGTGTTTGACCTGCATCGAACGGATGCTGCGGCGCAGGGTTGCGGCGGCAGTGTCGTTCATTTGCACGATTCTGCTCGGGGTGACAGGGGTTAGAGTGGCTCGCATGACGCAGGTGGCGATCGGTCTGTACGGTCTGCAGAAGTGGTTCGCGGGCGACTTCGCGCCGGTCACGGAGATCGTGCGCATGGCGGAAGGCAAGGGCGTCGACCTCGTCAGCCTCACCGACCACGTGGTGATGGGCGAGAACCTGCACAACTATCCGTATGGGCCGTTTCCGGCGCCGCTGGATTTCCCGTGGTTCGAGCCGCTGACGGTGCTCGCGGTGCTCGCCGGCGTCACCCAGCATATCCGGCTGTCGACCGGCATCGTGATCGCGCCGCTGCGCTCGGCCGTGCTGCTCGCCAAGCAGCTGGCGACGCTCGATGTCATGTCGCGCGGCCGGGTCACCGTGGGCCTGGGCGTCGGCTGGCAGAAAGAGGAGTACGACGCCTCGGGCATCCCCTGGGAAGGGCGCTACACGCGCTTCGATGAGCAGTTGCGCGTGTGTCAGCTCCTGTGGCGCGAGGCGCCGGCAGCGTTCGAGGGCAAGACCGTGCGCTTTGCGAAGATCCACGCCTACCCGCGCCCGGTGCAACCCGGTGGCGTGCCGATCTGGCTGGGGCTGGCCCCGAGCGATCGCAACATCGAGCGCATGGCCGAGTTCGCCGACGGCTGGATCCCGATGGAGCAGAACCCGGCGAAGCTCGCCCCGCTGATCGCGAGGATTCGCGCGGCGGTCGCGGCCCGCGGCCGTGACCCGCACGCCTTCGGCGTACGCGTCGTGCCGCGCTTCGCCTTCAGAAACGACGGCACGCCGGATCTGGAGGCGACGCTGGCGCAGGTGCCCGATCTGGTGAAGGCCGGTGCCACCGCGGTCGAGCTGTTCCCCGGCGTGTTCTGTCGCGGCCCGGGCGACGTCGAGGCCTTCTGCTCCCGTCTGGTGGCCCTCAAGGCGCTGTAGCGCGCTACAGCGAGCGCAGAAATCGCAGCAGCGCGGCGTTCACCGCCTGCGGCTGCTCCTGCTGCACGAAGTGCCCGGCATTGGGCACGAGCACGACGTCGCGCAGCTGCGGCACCCGCCGCCGCATGATCTCCAGCGCATCCGCCGGCAGCATTTTCAGCACCACGTCGTCGGCTCCCGCGATGAAGAGGGCGGGCTGGTGGATATCCGCATCCGCGTAGGCCGCGCCGAGCTCCCAGTTGCGGTCGGCCACGCGGTAGGAGTTCAGTCCGCCCAAGAATGCCTGGCCCGCCCCCGCGTGCGTGTACTCGCGGACGTAGTGCTCGAATTCCGCCGCGCTCAGCCAGCTCCAGGGCAGCGGCGGCGCCGGCGCCAGTACGTCCAGGTAGCCCGTGCCTGCGCTCGGAAACTTCGACCAGTCCAGCAGGCGCCCGGCGCCGCTCAGCGCGTGGAACAGGCGCAGCAGGAACTCGCGCGGCTGCGCACCGAGCTCGCGTTCGGCCGGCCCGACCTCCTGGAAGTAGTGCATGTGGAAAAAATGCTGACGCGCCACGGCGGCAAAGGCGGCGCTCGGGCGTACGCCCGGCACCGCGAACGGTCCGCCACCCTCGGCGGCGATCGCCCGGGAGCCCGCGCCGCCGCGACCGGCGAGGTCGAAATCGTACGGGCAGCTCATGATGACGAGCGCCGCGACGCGCTCGGGGTGACGCACGGCGAGATTGCACACCTGCTGCGCGCCGAAGTCGTGGCCAACGAACACGGCCGTGCGCTCGCCGAGCGCATCGAGCAGCCCGAGCATGTCGCGCATGAGGTGGTTGGCATCGTACCGCTGCGCCGCCTGCGGGCGCTCGCTGCGGCCGTAGCCACGCTGATCGGGGGCCACCGCGCGCCAGCCGGCCTGCGCCAGCGCCGGCAGCTGATGGCGCCAGCTGTAACCCAGGCCCGGAAAGCCGTGACACAACACGACGAGAGGCCCCTCACCCTGCAGCGCGACGTTCAGCGTCACGCCGTTGACCCGATGGCGCTCGTACGTGAGTGGGGGCATGTGCCGCTATGATGCGCAAAGCGCCCGGGAGGCGCCATTGATGCCCACAACGCCTGCGCCATCGCCTTCGCCGGTCATCGCCCTGTGCTGGGGCACCGTCATCGGCACCCCGCTCGAGACGCTCATCGACGTGGCCGGGCAGCACGGGCTCGGCGCCGTGACGCTCACGGCGCCCATGTACCAGCGCAGCCGTGCCACGGGCACCAGCGATGCGACGCTGCGGCGCCTGCTCAAGGATCGCGGCGTGCGCGTGCACGCGATCGATCCGCTGATCGGGGTGCTGCCCGGCACGCCGCGGCCGCAGGACGTGCCGGCCGAGAACCGCGCCTATTTCCAGATCAGCGAGGACGACTGCTATCGGGCCGCCGCCGCGCTCGAGGCGGAGACCATCAATCTCGCCCACTTCGGCGGCGGCGCCGTGACCGAGCAGGCCTTCGTCGACTGCCTAGGTCCGCTCGCGCAGCGCGCCCGCGCGCATGGCGTGCGCCTGACGCTGGAGTTTCTGCCCGAGAGCGCCATTGCCGATCTGGCCGCGGCGCTGCGCATCGTGCAGGCAGTCGCTGCGGACAATCTCGCGGTGATGTTCGATACCTGGCACTTCGCGCGCACCGGCGGCACCGTGGCGCAGCTGGCGCAGGTACCCGGCCATCTCATCGGCGCGGTGCAGATCAGCGACCGGCGCGAGCCTGCCCCCGGCACCGTCTACGCGCCCATGAGCGGGCGGTTGCTGCCGGGGGAGGGCGAGCTGCCGCTGGTGCAGCTGCTGCGTGTGCTGATGACGCGCGTCGCGCCCGCAACGGTGGGTGTCGAGGTGTTCAGCGACGAGCTGCAGGCCCTGCCGGCCGCCGAGGTGGCGCGGCGCGTGGCGGCAAGTACCGCGAGTGTCTTCGCGCAGGCGCTCGCTTGAAGTCACAACTCCTTGTTTCCCAAGGAGCACCTTGCCGGCCGGCATTGCAGTGTGGGGAGCCTTTCAGTATGCTTCGCGCCCCTTTTTATCCAAAGGGCGCGGCCGACCCGCGGGTCGTCGCGTTTCTCCTTGCCGCACCGGGCAGGCCTTAAATCCGGGCGGCTTTAACCGTAAGGAGCATTCAATGAGGCATTACGAAATCGTATTCCTGGTGCATCCGGATCAGAGCGAGCAGGTGCCCGCGATGATCGAGCGCTACAAGGGCATGATCGCCGCCGGCGGCGGTCACGTGCATCGCCTCGAGGACTGGGGCCGCCGTCAGCTCGCCTATCCGCTCGCCAAGGTGCACAAGGCGCACTACGTGCTCATGAACGTCGAGACCGATCAGAAGACGCTCGATGAGCTCACCGGCGCGTTCCGTTTCAGCGATGCGGTGCTGCGCCACCTGGTGGTCAGCATGGATGCCGCCGTCACCGATCCCTCGCCGATGGCCAAGGCCGCGGACGAGGAGGGGAGCGAGGGCACCGGCCGGCGCCGTGAGCGCAGCCGCGAAGACGGCGGCTCCGACGACGAGAGTGGCGAGGGCGGTGGCCGGCGCCGTGAGCGCGTCCGCGAGGACACCCCCGCGGCAGCCGACGACGACGACAGCCCGCCAACCGAAACCGTCTGACCGACCGCTAACACATTCGAGGAATACCCATCATGGCAATGTCCAGAGAACGCAGCGGCGGCGGTGGCAGTGGCGGTGGCAGCGGAGGCGGCGGCAGCCGCTTCTCACGTCGCAAGAAGTTCTGTCGCTTCACCGCCGAAGGGGTGAAGTCCATCGACTACAAGGATCTCGCCACGCTCAAAGGCTACGTGACCGAGACGGGCAAGATCGTGCCGAGCCGCATCACCGGCACCAAGTCGTTCTACCAGCGCCAGCTGGCGGTGGCGATCAAGCGCGCGCGCTTCCTGGCGCTGCTGCCGTACACCGACCAGCACTAAAGGGACGGCAATGGAAGTCATTCTTCTGCAGAAGGTTGCCAACCTCGGCAACATCGGCGATCGCGTCAAGGTGCGCTCCGGCTTCGGGCGCAACTTTCTCCTGCCGCAGGGCAAGGCGACGCTGGCCACCCCCGACAACGTGGCGCGCTTCGAGGCGCGCCGCGCGGAGCTGGAGCGCCTGGCGCGCGAGCACCTGTCCTCGGCCGCGGAACGCGCCGCGGCGATGAAGGAGTTCAAGCTCACGATCCACGCCAAGGCCGGCACCGAGGGGAAGCTGTTCGGCTCCATCGGCACCAGCGACATCGCCGAGGCGGCGACGCGCGAGGGCTTCAAGGTGGAGCGCAGCGAAGTGCGCCTGCCCACCGGGCCGCTGCGCACGGTCGGTGAGCACAACATCACGCTGCACCTGCACGCCGACATCGACGTGCCGCTGGTCGTGGCGATCGTCGCGGAAGAGTAACCGCAGCACGCAGCGGGGAGAACATCAGGTGGCCGCCTCCGGCAAGACGCGCGCGGATTCGGGTTCGGTCGCGCTGCTGGACGCGCCCACGCCGCCGCATTCCATCGAGGCCGAGCAGGCGGTCCTGGGCGGACTGCTGCTCGACGCGCTCGCCTGGGACAACGTGGCCGATGCGGTCACGCAGGAAGACTTCTACCGCCCCGACCACCAGCTGATCTTCGAGGCCATCGGTTCGCTGGCCGCCGCCGGCAAGCCGGTCGACGCCGTCACCGTCTCGCAGCACCTCGAGCGCATCGGCAAGCTGGATGCCGCCGGCGGGCTTGCCTACCTGAGCTCCATCGCCCGCGACACCCCGAGCGCCGCCAACGTGCGCGCCTATGCGGATATCGTGCGCGAACGCTCGCTGCTGCGGCAGCTGATCCGCGCCGGCACCGACATCGCCTCGGCGGTCTTCAACAACGACGGGCAGACCGCGCGCGAGCTCGTTGACCGGGCCGAACAGCGCGTCTTCGAGATCGCGGAGGGCAGCTTCCGGCGCCGCGAGGGAGCCGTCCCGGTGCGCACCCTGCTGCCGGCGGTCATCGATCAGATCGACGAGTGGCACAACAATCCGGACGCGCTGCGCGGCCTGCCCACCGGCTTCATCGAATTCGACAAGCTGACCGGCGGCCTGCGCGGCGGCGACCTCGTGATCGTGGCCGGCCGTCCCTCGATGGGCAAGTCGACGCTCGCGGTGAACATTGCGGAGTATGCCGCTGTGCACCAGGGCAGCCGCGCCTCGGTGGCGATCTTCAGCCTGGAGATGCCCTCCGAGCAGGTCATCACGCGCATGCTCGCGTCCCTCGGCGGCGTGCCGCTCAAGAGCCTGCGCAGCGGCCAGATCACCGACGACGACTGGGTGCGCATCACCAGCGCCACCAGTCAGCTGTCCGAGGCGCGCATCTTCGTCGACGAGACCCCGGCGCTGAACCCGACCGAACTGCGCGCCCGCGCGCGGCGTGTCAAACGCGAGCACGGCCTCAGTCTCATCGTGGTCGACTACCTGCAGCTGATGCAGGTGCCGGGTACGCAGGAGAACCGCGCCACCGAGATCGCGGAAGTCTCGCGCGGCCTGAAGGCGCTCGCCAAGGAGCTGCAGGTACCCGTGATCGCGCTGTCGCAGCTGAACCGCGCGGTCGAGCAGCGCGAGCACAAACGACCGGTCATGTCGGACCTGCGCGAATCGGGCTCGCTCGAACAGGATGCCGACATGGTCCTGCTCATCTATCGCGAGGAAGTCTACGACCGCAATACCACCAAGAAGGGCATCGCCGAGATCGACCTGGTGAAGCATCGCAACGGCGAGATCGGCCAGTTCCTCCTGACCTTCCAGGGGCAGTTCGCGCGCTTCGTGAACTACATGCCCGATTCCTATGCGGAAGGCGTGTTGCGGTGAGCCGGCTGATCCGGGCCGTCATCGATACCCACGCCCTGCACCACAACCTGAACGTCGTCCGCGCCCGCGCCGCACCCGCACGGGTGATCGCCGTGGTCAAGGCGAACGCCTACGGCCACGGGCTCGTCAGTTCGGCGCTGGCGCTCGGCGGGGTGGATGCCTTTGCGGTGGCGCGCCTGGAGGAGGCCATGGCGCTGCGCGCCGCCGGCGTCAGTGCGCGCATCGTGCTGCTCGAGGGTGTCTTCACGCGCGCGCAGCTCGAGGACGCCGCCCACGAGCGCCTCGATCTGGTGGTGCACGATGCGCTGCAGATCGAGCTGCTGGAGAGTTCCGGCGCGGCCGGGCGTTTTGCGCTGTGGCTGAAGATCGACAGCGGCATGAACCGCCTGGGGTTCGCGCCGCAGGCCTTCGCGGCCGCGCTCGCGCGCATCCGCGCGCTCAACCCGGCGCCGCGTGAACTGCGCCTGATGACGCACCTGGCGCGCGCCAACGAACGCGACGATGCGGCCACGCGCGCGCAGCTCGAGCGCTTCGGCGCTGTCACGCGCGGGCTCGACTGCGAGCTCAGTATCGCCAACTCCGCGGGACTTTTGGGCACGCTGCCGCTGCCGTGCCAGTGGGTGCGCCCCGGGATCGCGCTCTACGGCGCCTCGCCCTTCGCCGACGTCTCGGCGCAGCAGCTGGGACTGAAGCCGGTGATGACGCTCACCAGCTCCGTGATCGCGCTGCGCCAGGTGGCGCGCGGCGAGTCCGTCGGCTATG
Source organism: uncultured Gammaproteobacteria bacterium (assembly GCA_963787655.1). Taxonomy (GTDB): domain Bacteria; phylum Pseudomonadota; class Gammaproteobacteria; order Steroidobacterales; family Steroidobacteraceae; genus 13-2-20CM-66-19. The sequence goes on from CAWBDY010000002.1 coordinate 24,687, forward strand.
GCGGCGCCTGGACTGCGGGGCGTGATTCGCGCATCGCCATCGTCGCGGCCGGCTACGGCGACGGCGTGCCGCGCAGTCTGCCCAGCGGCACGCCGGTGCTGATCGAGGGTGCGCGGGCGCCGCTCGCCGGCACCGTTTCGATGGACATGATCGCGGTCGATGTCACCGAGCTGGCCGGCGTGCACGTCGGCTCGTCCGCGGTGCTGTGGGGCGCGGGGCTGCCGGTGGAGGAGGTGGCACGCCATGCCGGCACAATTCCTTACGAGCTGCTGTGCAGCATCAGTCAGCGCGTGCCGCTCGAGCCGCGCTAAACACTCAAGGAGCGGCTAAACCCCATGCAACTTTGGCAGCTGTTGATTCTCGCGGTCGTACAGGGTCTGGCGGAGCTCCTGCCGATCTCCAGCTCCGCGCACGTCATCGTCGCGGAAAAACTGCTCGGTCTAGATCCCACCACCCCGCAGATGACGCTGCTCCTGGTGATGCTGCATACCGGCACCATGTTCGCGGTGCTGGTGTATTTCTGGAAGGCGTGGCGCACCACCTACTTCAGCTCCCGCGACGCCTTCATCAACAACGCCCGCAGCGTCGTCATCGCCACCGTTGCGACCGCGGTGGTGGGGCTGGCGCTGCTCAAGATCATCAAGCACCTGTTCGCCCCGGGCGCCTCGGACTTCGAGATCGAGAACCTGTTCGGCAATGCGCGCCTCATGGCCGCAGCGCTGGCGGCCGCCGGCCTCCTCATCATCGGCTCCGCGCGCGCCCGCCCGGCCAGCACCGAGGCGGTGTCGGCGGCGGCGGCCGGCTGGATCGGCGCGGTGCAGGGGGTGTGTCTGCCGTTTCGCGGCTTCTCACGCTCGGGCGCCACGATCTCCACCGGCCTGCTGCTCGGGATCGCCCGCCGCCGTGCCGAGGAGTTCAGCTTTGCGCTGGCCGTGGTGCTGACCCCGGCGGTGATCGCCCGCGAGGTGCTCAGGCTCCACAAGGCCCAAGCGGACGGGCCGGCAGGCGCAGTCCTCGCCCACGGCTTCGGGGCGAGCCTCATCGGCATGGTGCTCAGTTTCGCCGCCGGCATGGTGGCGCTGCGCTGGCTGTCGCGCTGGCTGGAACAGGGCCGCTGGTACCTGTTCGGCGCCTACTGCCTGATCGCCGCCGCGGTGGTCTTCTGGCTGGGCTGAAAAGCCCTAGTTGACGAAGAAGCCCATCTTCACGCCCGCCAGCTGGATGACATCGTTGTCATTGAGCCGGGTGGCCTGGGCGCCGATCGGCGTGCCGTTCAGCAGCGGGAAGTCATTCTCCTTGCCGCTGTCGACGTGCACGATGTAGAAGGCCTCGGCGCGGCGCGTGATGGCCGCCACCTGCACGCCGGGGCGACCCAGCGTCGTCAGTGCCTTGACCAGCTCGACCTCGCGCCCGGCGAAGGCGCCGGACAGCACCTGCAGCTTGGCCTTCTTGAGCGCGGCGGCTTCGGTGAGTGCGCGGGTGCGGCCCGTGGCGCCGATGCCGCCGGCCTGGTCGGCCGCATCGGCGGCGGTGCGCAGCTTCTCCACCGGGCGGGCGGAGGGCTGGATCACCATGGTCTTTTCGAATTCGTCCTGCTGCTCGTCGTCCTCGACGAAGCGCAGCTGGTGGTGGCCGACCGTGATCACGTCGCCATGCTGCAGCGCATGCTTCTTGATCAGCTTGCCGTTGACGTAGGTGCCGTTGGTGCTGTTCAGATCCTCGAGGAACGAGTCGTTGAGGATGTTGATGATCAGCGAGTGATGGCCGCTGACGGCAGCGTTGTCGATGCGGATGTCATTGTCAGGGAGGCGCCCGATCGTATAGCGCTCCTTGTTCATGTTGTATTCCGCCATAACCTGGCCGTCCAGGCTTAAGACCAACCTTGCCATGTGCATGTGCCTCTATCGCGTGTCAGCCGAACCAACCCAGAATCTTGTCGAAAATCTTAGTGCGAGCCGGGAAAGCATCCATGATATGCGCCATGACGACCGAGACGTTGTCGCGGCCCCCATTGTCATTGGCCAGCTGAATCAATTGTTTGGCGACCGTATCCAGATTAGCACTAAAGGTGTTTATGGTTAAATGAATATCTTCGTCCTCAACCATATCTGAAAGTCCGTCCGAACACAGCACGAATACCTCGCCCTTGTTCACCGGCACTTCCTGAATCTCCACGTCCACGTTGGGCTCGACGCCCAGGGCGCGCGTGACGTAGTTCTTGTTCGCCGCCCGCTGCGCCTCCTCGGCCGAATAGAAGCCACGGTCGACGAGCTCCTGCAGCAGCGAATGATCCATCGTCACCTGTTCGAACTTGTCGCCCCGCTGACGGTACAGGCGCGAGTCGCCGACGTGGGCGATCGTCACCTTGTTGTCGAAGAACAGCGCCGCCACCACCGTCGTGCCCATGCCCTCGCACTGGGCCTGCGTGTGTGCGGTCTGGTAGATGATCTTGTTGGCGCGGCTGATGGCGTCGCGCAGGATGATGTTGGCACGGGACAGCCCGGACTCGGTGTCCGCGATCGACAGGTCCTCGCGCTCGACGTGCTCCTTCACCAGATTGACGATCGTCTTGACGGCGATGCCGCTCGCGACTTCGCCGGCGTTATAGCCGCCCATGCCGTCGGCCAGCACCAGAAGTCCGATGTCCGCATCATGGGCGATGGTGTCCTCGTTGTGTTCGCGGACCTTGCCCGTGTCGGACAGACCAACGAAGCGCAGCTTGTTTCGCAAGCTCATGCCGCTTCCTGACCCGCCCGTGGTCCATTAAGTGTGATACGTGTCACGTTCCCGTCCCCGAATCGCGCTGGCATAAGCTAGCATCGCCAGCATTGGCCCCGAGAGGCTTTGGTCACAAAAGACGCCTTTCGGGTCTCCCCCGGCCGCGAATCCTAGCCGAAAGTCGACCGAAGGCGCATTGATGGCTCGCCCCAACGCTGTGTTTGTGTGTGGTTCGTGCGGGGGCGAAACCCTCAAATGGCAGGGGCAGTGCCCGCTGTGCGCCGAGTGGAACACACTGACTCAACGCAGCGGCGCGAGCGCGCGGCCCGCCGCCGCCGCCGTATCAACCACTCTGGACGCCGGCCTGCGGGGTGCAGCCACTGCGGCACGCCTGTCGGCCGGCACCGCCGAGCTGGATCGGGTCTTGGGCGGCGGGCTCGTGCCAGGCTCGGTGACGCTGCTCGGCGGGGACCCCGGCATCGGCAAATCGACGCTGCTGCTGCAGCTGGCCGCGCACGTCAGCGGCACGCACCCGGTGCTGTACGCGAGCGGCGAGGAGTCGGTGGCGCAGGTGGGCCTGCGCGCCCAGCGGCTCGGGCTCCACGGTGCGGCCCTGGCACTGGTGGCCGAGACCGACCTGGCGGCAATCCTGGCGCTGGCCACGCAGATGAGCGCGGCGGTGTTGGTGATCGACTCGATCCAGACCGTACAGTCGGGGGCGGGGGCTGGCGCCGGTGCCATCACGCAGCTGCGCGAATGCACCGCCGAGCTCGTGCGCTTCGCCAAGCGCACCGCCACCAGCATCATCATCGTCGGGCACATGACCAAGGAGGGCACGATCGCGGGACCGAAGCTGCTCGAGCACCTGGTCGACACGGTGCTGTACTTCGAGAGCGAGGCCGGCAGCCGCTATCGCGTCGTGCGCGCCACCAAGAACCGCTTCGGCGCGGTCAACGAGCTCGGCTTCTTCGCCATGACCGCGACGGGACTGAAGGAGGTCAAGAACCCGGCGGCCATCTTCCTCGCCCGACCGCCCGAGCCGGCCCCCGGCAGCATCGTCACGGTCAGCCGCGACGGCGGCCGGCCGCTGCTGATCGAGCTGCAGGCCCTGGTCGACCGGATGCGATTTGGTGCACCGCGGCGTATCGCGCAGGGGCTGGATGCCAACCGCCTGGCGATGCTGCTGGCGGCCGTCAATCGCCACGCGCAGGTCTCGCTGCAGGAGCACGACGTGTTCGTGAACGTGGTCGGCGGCATCGAGATCTGCGAGACCTCCTGGGACCTGCCGGTGCTGATCGCGCTCGCCTCGAGCCTGCGCGGCCGCGCGGTGCCCGCCCAGCTGGTCGCCTTCGGCGAGATCGGCCTGACGGGCGAGGTGCGCCCGGTCGCCTATGGCGATGAGCGGCTGCGCGAGGCGCAGGCGCAGGGCTTCACGATCGCGGTCGTGCCGCAGGGCAATGCCCCCCGCAAGGCACCGCCGCAGCTCACGGTGATCGGCGTCAGCCGCATCGCCGAGGCCTTGAGCGCGGCGCTGGACTCCTAGGGGGCGCGCACCCTGACGGTGCGCACCGCGTTGTCCCCGCTCTGCAGCACCTCAAACTCGTAGTTGCCGACGCGCACCATCGTGCCGCTGTCGGGGATGGTCTCGAGGTGCTCCAGCAGCAGCCCGTTGATCGTCTTGGGGCCGCTGGTGGGCAGCTGCCACCCCAGCGCCCGGTTGAGAGCGCGGATGGTGGCGCTGGCATTGACGATGTACACCCCGGGGCGCTCGGTGTGCACGTCCTTGTGGGTGATGGTGGCCGGATCGGTGGTGAACTCACCGACGATCTCCTCGAGGATGTCCTCGAGCGTCACCAGCCCCTCGATGTCGCCGTACTCGTTGACCACGAAGGCGAGGCGCCGGCGGTTGCGCTGGAAGAAGCCGAGCTGCACGCTGAGCGCGGTGTCCTCGGGCACGAAATAGGGCTCGCGCGTGCGCGCGATCTCGATCAGCTTGTCGCGGCTCAAGGTACCGCGCACCAGCTCGTTGGCGACGCGCTTCATGTGCAGCAGGCCGATGAGATTGTCGAGCTCGCCCTCGTACACCGGCAGGCGCGTGTGCGGGGTCTGACGCAGCTGCGCCAGGATGTCCTCCCAGCTCTCGCTGACATCGATGCCGGAGATCTCCTGGCGCGGGATCATGATGTCGTTCACCGTGATGCGGCCCAGATCCAGGATCGACAGCAGCATCTGGCGGTGGCGCGCCGGGATGACGGGTGCCGCCTCGGTGACCACCGTGCGCAGCTCGTCGGCGCTCAGCGACTGGGTGGTGCTGACCGCGCGCGCCACGCCGAAGAGGTAGAGGAAGCCGTAGGCGAGCGTGTTGGTGAGCCACAGCGCCGGTCGCGTCACGAGCACCAGGACGCGGTAGATGCGCGGCGGCGTGCAGTGCCACGCCTTCCGGGTTGCGCGGCCGCGTAGATCTTCGGCGCGAGCTCGCAGAAGACGATGACGATGACGGTGAGCAGCGGCCAGCGCCAGCGGCACGGCATAACGGTAGCCGCTGCGCTGCGCGAGGATGGTGGCGATGGCGGAGGCAAAGACGCTGGCCGCCGCGAGGATCACCAGATTGGCGCCCAGCCAGTCATCGGGCTTCTGCAGCAGCCGCTCGAGCGTGCGCGCCCGCCCCGAACCGGTGCTGGCGCGGTGGCGGATGCGGTAGCGGTTGACCGACAGCATCGCCACCTCGGTGCCCGAGGAGAAGGCGACGATCACCAGGAGCACGAGCAGCGTCACGAGCAGCGGGGGGGTGGAGGTGAGGTTCAAGGCGGCATTCCTGAAACTTACGGTCCGCCCAAGCATAGAAGCTAACGGGCCGCAGCGGGAAAAGCCCGCGCGCCCCTATAATCCGCGCCTATGTTCGACAACCTGACGGCGCGCCTGTCGCGCACCATCGAGGGCCTGCGCGGCCGCGGGCGCATCACCGAGGACAACGTCGCCGAGACCCTGCGCGAGGCGCGCATGGCGCTGCTCGAAGCGGACGTCGCCCTGCCGGTGGTCAAGACCTTCATCGAGGCGGTCAAGGCCAAGGCGCTCGGCGCCGAGGTGCTCGGCAGCCTCACCCCCGGCCAGGCCTTCATCGGCATCCTGCACGGGGAGCTCGTGCAGCTGATGGGCGGCAGCGCCGCCCCCTGGCGACTCCGGGCCCAGCCGCCGGTGGTGCTGCTGCTGGCGGGCCTGCAGGGGGCGGGCAAGACCACCACGGCCGCGAAGCTTGCCCGCTGGCTGATCGAGCGCGACAAGAAGCGCGTGCTGCTCGTGAGCACCGACGTGCGCCGGCCTGCGGCCATGCTGCAGCTGGAGCGCCTCGCCAGCCAGGTGCAGGCGGAATACTTCCCGGCGCAGGCGAGCGAGGCGCCGGCGGCCATCGCGCGCGCGGCGCTGGAACGCGCCCGGACGGGCGTGTTCGACGTGCTGATCGTGGATACCGCCGGACGGCTGCACGTCGATGAGAGCCTGATGAGCGAGGTGCGCGAGATCGACGCGGCGGTCGGCTCGGCCGAGCGGCTGTTCGTGGTGGACGCCATGGCCGGCCAGGACGCGCTGAACGCGGCGCGCGCCTTCGGCGCAGCGCTCGATCTCACCGGCATCATCCTCACCAAGGCGGACGGTGATGCGCGCGGCGGCGCGGCTCTGTCGGTGCGCCAGATCACCGGCAAGCCGATCGTGTTCATCGGCGTCGGCGAGAAGACCGAGGCGCTCGAGCCGTTCGACCCGCAGCGCATGGCGTCGCGCATTCTCGGCATGGGCGATGTGGTGAGCCTGGTCGAGCAGGTGCACCGCCAGGTCGATCACGCCGAGGCGCAGCGCATCGCCCAGAAGGTGGTGAAGGGCAAGGGCTTCGACATGTCCGACCTCAAGAGCCAGCTCGAGCAGCTGCAGAAGATGGGCGGGGTCGGAGCGCTCATGGACAAGCTCCCCGGGGCTGCCACCCGCAAGGCGCCCTCGCCCGAGCAGGGCGACCGGGAGCTGCGCCGCCAGATCGCGATCATCAATTCCATGACGCGCCGCGAGCGGCGCAACCCCGGCATCATCGACGGCTCGCGGCGCCGCCGCATCGCCGGGGGCTCGGGCGTGCAGGTGCAGGACGTCAACCGCCTGCTGAAGCAATTCATGGAGATGCAGCGCGTCATGAAGAGCATGAAGGGCGGCAAGCTGCGGGCCCTCATGGGGGCCCTCAAGGGGCAGGTGCCCCCCGGGTTTCCCGGGCGCTGAGTCGAGCGTGCGCGCGCCGCAGAGCCGCGCGGGCCGAAAAACTGGCGCAGGATTCATAGGTTGCGTAGAATCCGCGCTCTTTTTTGGGCCCCCCAAATACCTTGGCGGGGGCCTCCTGGAATGAGAGCTAAACGATCATGGTAACGATTCGCCTGACGCGGCGCGGTGCGCGCAACCAGCCCTTCTATCACGTGGTGGTGACCGACAGCCGCAAGCGCCAGGGCGGCCCGAGCCTGGAGCATGTTGGTTTCTTCAACCCCATCGCGCGGCGCGGTGAGCAGAAGCTCAAGCTCGATCTGCCGCGCATCGACTACTGGGTAGGCCAGGGCGCGCAGCCCTCCGACCGCGTGGCCACGCTGGTCGCCTCCTACCGCAAGCAGGCGACGGCCTGAAGGGACGCAAGCGCGTCGCGCTCGTGCGGAGCTGAAAGTCCGCGCGCACCTGCAAGAGGCGCACCGTGGAGTGGATCGAGTTGGGGCGCCTCGGCGCGCCGTACGGCATCAAGGGCTGGCTGCACGTCGAATCCCACACCGATCCGCCGCAGCGACTGCTGGACTATGCGGAGTGGGTCGTGCGCGGGGCGGGCGGTGAGCGCAGCCGGCGGCGGGTCGCCGCGGCACGCGCGCACGGCAAGGGCCTCGTGGCGCAGCTGGAGGGAGTCGACGGCCGCGATGCCGCGGCAGCCCTCACCGGCGCCGTCATCGAGATCGAGCGGGCGGCGTTACCGCCGACCGCGGAGCGCGAGTACTACCGCGCCGACCTCATCGGGTTCGGCGTCCGCAACCTGGAAGGGGCGGAGCTGGGCCGGGTGAGCCACTTCGTCGATGCGCCGACCGGCGCCTTGATGGTGGTGAAGGGGGCGAGCGGCCCCGAGCACTGGGTGCGGGCGGCGCCGCCGCACCTGTGCCGGGTGGACGTGGCGGCGCGCGAGATTGTGGTGGACTGGCCGGCGGAGCTTTAATAGCGAGAGCTCCATGCAGATCGAGGTCGTCACGCTGTTTCCGCGCATGATCGCGGGAGCACTCGAGTTCGGCATCGTGGCGCGCGCCATCGGCCGTGGTTTGCTGAGTGTGGGCACCGAGGATCCGCGCGCCCATACGGCGGATGTGCACCACACGGTGGATGACCGCCCGTATGGCGGTGGACCGGGCATGGTGATGAAGCCCGAGCCGCTGCTGGCCGCCATCCGCGCCGCGCAGGCGCGCCTGCCGGCCGGCAGCCCGCGCGTCTACCTGTCGGCGCAGGGCGCGCGCTTCGGCCAGGCGCAGGCACAGCAGCTGGCGCGACTGCCGGGCGTGCTGCTGGTGGCCGGGCGCTACGAGGGCGTGGACGAGCGCGTGATCGAGGTCGGCATCGACCGCGAGCTGTCGGTCGGCGACTACGTCGTCTCGGGCGGCGAGCTGCCGGCGCTGCTGGTCATCGATGCGCTGGCGCGCCTGCTGCCCGGGGCGCTCGGCGATGAGCGCTCGAGCGCGCAAGACTCGTTTGCGCAGGGGCTGCTCGACTGGCCGCACTACACGCGGCCGGAAGTGTTCGAGGGGCGCGCGGTGCCGAAGGTGCTGTTGTCAGGCGATCATGCCGACATCCGCCGCTGGCGCCTGGCGCAGGCGGTGGCGCGCACGGTGCAGCGCCGCCCGGATATGTTGGTTGACGCAGCGCTCGCCCCCGAGGTGCAGCGCTTGGTGGATGAATATCGCAGCGGCGGACTTGACGCTGCCGCAGGGCCCGCGCAAGCGGCTGCCAGTACGGATCGAGGTGAAAGAACATGAGCAAGATCATTGAGGAAATCGACAAGCGGCGCATGACCCGCGAGCTGCCGGAATTCAAGCCCGGCGACACCGTGGTGGTGCAGGTGAAGGTGGTGGAAGGCGACCGCGAGCGCGTGCAGGCCTACGAGGGCGTCGTGATCGCGCGCAGCAACCGCGGCATCAACTCCTCGTTCACCGTGCGCAAGATCTCCCACGGCGAGGGCGTCGAGCGCGTCTTCCAGACCCACAGCCCGGCGATCAGCGACGTCACGGTCAAGCGCCGCGGCAGCGTGCGCCGTGCCAAGCTCTATTACCTGCGCGACCTGTCCGGCAAGGCTGCGCGCATCGAAGAGAAGATCTGACAGGGCGCGCCGCGCCGGACCTGCGCGCGGACCTAAGGACAGACGATGACGGCCCGTTCCTTCTTCTCCGGTCTGTGGCACGGCCTGGACGTGCTGCGCCGGGTGCTGCAGCTGATCCTCCTGCTGGCGCTGGTGGCGGTGCTCATCGGCCTGCTGCGCGGCAACGTGCCGCGCGTGCCCGCGCGCGCCGCGCTGCTGCTCGCCCCCGAGGGGCAGCTGGTGGAGCAGCTCTCGGGCGAGCCGGTGGCGCGCGCCATCCAGGAGGCACGCGGCGACAACCACGCCGAGACGCTCTTGTGGGACCTGACCGACTCGCTGCAGGCCGCCGCCGCTGACCCGCGCATCCAGGTGGTGGCGCTCGATCTGGAGAAATTCGAGGGCGGCACGCAGCCCTCGCTGGCGGAGCTGGCCGCGGCGCTGCGCGAGTTCCGCGCCAGCGGCAAGAAGGTGATCGCCTACGGCACCGAGATGACGCAGGAGCGCTACTACCTCGCAGCGCAGGCCGACGAGATCTATCTCGATCCGATGGGCTTCGTGCTCATCGAGGGCTACGACCGCTACCGCACCTACCTCAAGGATGCGCTCGACAAGCTCGGCGTCGACATCAACGTGTTCCGCGTCGGCGCCTTCAAGAGCGCCGTCGAGACCTACACGCGCACCAGCATGTCAGCCGAGGACAAGGAGGAGAGCCGCGGTTACCTCGGCGCCATGTGGACGAGCTACCAGGCGGCGGTGACGCGCGCCCGCAAGCTCCCCCCGGATGCGCTCGCCAAGTACGTCGACGGGCTCGCCAAGGCGGTGCCGGCCGCCAACGGCGACGCCGCGCAGGTGGCGCTCGCCGCGGGCCTGGTGACGGCGGTGAAGACGCACCTCGAGGCCGAGCAGCGCGTCGCCAGCATCGTGGGCCAGGATGACAGCACCGGCTCGTTCCGCGGCGTCGCCGCGGAGGATTACGTGCACTACGCGCGCGAGCAGAAGAAGCTGCACGCCGCCGGCAAGCCGCGCGTCGCCGTGATCGTCGCCGCCGGCGAGATCCTCGACGGCGATCAGCCGCCGGGCACCATCGGCGGTGACTCCACCGCGCGCCTGATCCGCGAGGCGCGCATGGACAAGGACGTGAAGGCGCTGCTGCTGCGCGTCGACAGTCCCGGCGGCAGCGTGCTCGCCTCCGAGGAGATCTACCGGGAACTGCTGGCGCTGAAGGCGGCCGGCAAGCCGCTGGTGGTGTCCATGAGCGGCTACGCGGCCTCCGGCGGCTACTACATCTCGGCGCCGGCGGATGAGATCTGGGCCGATCCGGCCACCATCACCGGCTCGATCGGCATTTTCGCCATCATCCCGACGGTCGACAAAACGCTCGGCAAGATCGGCGTGAGCGTCGACGGGGTAGGGACCACGCCGCTGTCCGGCCAGCTGCGCATCGACCGCCCCCTGGGCGAGGAGGCGCGCACGCTGCTGCAGTCGCAGGTGTCGCGCGGCTACGATGAGTTTCTCGAGCGCGTCGCGAGCGGCCGCAAGAAGACGCGCGGCGATGTGGATGCCATCGCCCAGGGCCACGTGTGGGCGGGCAGCGATGCCCACCGCCTGGGCCTGGTGGACCAGCTCGGCTCGTTCAACGACGCCGTGAAGGCCACCGCCCGCCGGGCGCACCTGAGCGACTACGCGCCGGAGTTCCTCGAGCCCGAGCTCACCTGGGCGCAGCAGCTGGCGCTGTCGTTCAGGACGAGTCTTGCGAAGGCGCTGTGGCGTGCCAGCCCGCAAGAGACCGCGCTGGCGCAGTTGGCGCAGCGCTTCGACCCGGTGACGCGCGAGGCGGCGCGCCTGGCGCGCTTCAGCGTGCCCAACCGTCTGTACGCGTACTGCTTCTGCGAGGCGCACTGAAGCGCGCCGGCCGCGCGCGCTACAGCGTCGACCAGTCGAGGATGACCTTGCCGGACTTGCCCGAGCCCATGGTCTCGAAGCCCTGGATGTAATCCTGCACGGGAAAGTGGTGCGTGATGATCGGCTCGAGCTTCAGCCCGCTTTGCAGCAGGCTCGCCATCTTGTACCAGGTCTCGAACATCTCCCGGCCGTAGATGCCCTTGAGCGTCAGGCCCTTGAAGATCACCTGATTCCAGTCGATGGCGGTGTCCTCCGGCGGGATGCCGAGGATGGCGATCGAGCCGCCGTGGTGCATGGTGCGCAGCATCTCGCGCAGGGCCGCCGCGTTGCCGGACATCTCCAGGCCCACATCGAAGCCTTCCTGCATGCCCAGGTCCTTCATGGTCGCATCGAGGGACTCGCGCTGCACGTTGATGGCGCGCGATGCGCCCATCTTGCGCGCCAGCTCCAGGCGGTAGTCGTTGACGTCGGTGACCACCACGTGGCGCGCGCCGGTGAAGCGCGCGACCGCGGTCGCCATGACGCCGATCGGGCCGGCGCCGGTGATGAGCACGTCCTCGCCGATCATGTTGAAGGCGAGCGCGGTGTGCGTGGCGTTGCCGAACGGGTCGAGGATCGAGGCGATGTCGTCCGGAATCGAGTCGGGCAGCTTGAAGGTGTTAGCCGCAGGGATCGCCAGGTACTCGGCGAACGCGCCGGGGCGGTTGACGCCGACGCCGACCGTGTTGCGGCACAGGTGGCGGCGCCCGGCGCGGCAGTTGCGGCAGTAGCCGCAGGTGATGTGGCCCTCGCCGGAGACGCGGTCGCCCGTCTTGAAACCCTTCACTTCCGAGCCGGTCTCGACGATGCGCCCGCAGTACTCGTGGCCGACCGCCATCGGCACCGGAATGGTCTTCTGCGCCCAGGCGTCCCAGTTGTAGATGTGCATGTCGGTGCCGCAGATCGCGGTCTTGGCGATCTCGATCAGCACATCGTTCGGGCCGACCTTGGGCTCGGGGATGTCCTCGAGCCAGATGCCGGGGGCCGCCTGCTGCTTGACCAGTGCTTTCATGTTTTTCTCTTGATGGGGACTTGAGCGCAGCTCGTCAATGGAGCACGCCGAGCTCGCGGCCGACGCTGGCGAAGGCCGCGAGCGCGCGTGTCAGCTGCTCGCGGGTCAGCGCCGCCGACATCTGCGTGCGGATGCGCGCCTGGCCCTTCGGCACGACCGGATAGGAGAAGCCGATGACGTACACGCCGCGCGCCAGCAGCGCCTCGGCCATGCGCCCGGCGAGCGCGGCGTCGCCCAGCATCACCGGAATGATCGGATGCTCGCCGGGCTTGAGCGTGAAGCCGGCCTCGGCGAGACCCGCCCGGAAGAAGCGGGCGTTGTCGAACAGCTGCGCGCGCAGCTGCGGGGTGTGCTCGAGCAGCTCCAGCACCGCCAGGCTCGCCGCCGCCACCACCGGCGGAATGCTGTTGGAGAAGAGGTAGGGGCGCGAGCGCTGCCGCAGCCAGTCGATGATCTCGCGGCGCGCGGCGACGTAGCCGCCGCTGGCGCCGCCGAGCGCCTTGCCGAGCGTGCCGGTGAGAATGTCGACGCGCGCGGCCACGCCGCAGTGCTCCGGCGTGCCGCGGCCGCCGGCTCCCATGAAGCCGGTGGCGTGCGAGTCGTCGACCATCACCAGCGCGTCGTGGCGCCTGCGCCAGGTCGCAGATCTGCGGCAGCTTGGCGATGAAGCCGTCCATGGAGAACACCCCGTCGGTGGCGATGAGACGGGTGCGCGCGCCTTTGGCTTCCTGCAGGCATTTCTCCAGCTCGCGCCATGTCGTTGTTGGCATAGCGCAGGCGCTTGCGCCTTGCACAGGCGGATGCCGTCGATGATGCTCGCATGATTCAGGGCATCCGAGATCACCGCGTCGCGCTCATCGAGCAGCGTCTCGAACAGGCCGCCGTTGGCATCGAAGCAGGACGAATACAGAATGACATCCTCATTGCCGAGGAAGGCGGCCAGGCGCTGCTCCAGCTGCTTGTGCGGCTGCTGCGTGCCGCAGATGAAGCGCACCGAGGCCATGCCGTAGCCGTACTCATCGAGCGAGCGCTGCGCTGCGGCGCGCACCGCCGGGTGGTTGGCGAGCCCCAGGTAGTTGTTGGCGCACAGGTTGATGAGGTCCTGGTCACCGGCGCGCACGACGCCGCCCTGGGGGCTGGTGAGCACCCGTTCGCCCTTGTAGAGCCCCTGGGCACGCAAGCCCGCCAGCTCTGCGCGCAGGCGCTCAATGACTGCCTGATTCATGCGGCGCAATTATACTAGAGCCTCAATGAGCGAGCCTGCAGCCAGCACCCACCCCGGGATCGCACGCATCGACCGCTGGCTGTTTGCGGTGCGCCTGTTCGGCTCACGCGCGCTGGCCAGCGCCGCGGTGAGCGGCGGCCGGGTGCACGTGGACGGCGAGCGGGTGAAAGCGGCCCATGCCCTGCGCCCCGGGAATAAGGTGAATTTCATGCGCGGCGCGGTCGAATTCGACTGCGAGGTGCTGCAGCTGCCGGTGCGGCGCGGCCCGGCGCGTGAGGCCGTGCGCTGCTACCGGGAAAGCGCCGCGAGCCGCGCGCGGCGCGAGCTGTTCGCCGCCCGCATGAAGCTTGCGGCCGCCCTGACGCCCCGCCCGTCGCAGCGCCCCGGCAAGCATGCGCGGGCGCAGCTGCGGCGCCTGCGGGGTCGCATTTGAGCCCTGCGCGGTCGCCGCGAAGCATGTTGCGCAGCGCCGGCCATTGCAGACTGGGTACGGCGCCCCCACAACGGCCCGAGCGGTGCGCGCCCCGGCGGCCCAGGTGCCGCTGCGCTGCGCCTAGAGGTTGCCAGTCATGTCCCTGAGCGTCTTTGATATTTTCAAGGTCGGTATCGGACCGTCGAGCTCACACACCATGGGCCCGATGCGCGCGGCGCACGAGTTCGTCGCGGCGCTGAAGCACGACGGGCTGCTGCAGCGGACCAGCCAGATCGCGGTGCGGCTGTACGGGTCGCTGGCGCTCACCGGCGCTCGGCCACGGCACCGACCGCGCGATCCTTGCAGGCCTCGAGGGTGCGCTGCCCGAGACGGTGGATCCGGACAGCATCGAGCTCACGCTCGCCCGCATCCGCACCAGCGGCCGCATCCGCCTGCTGGGGGAACACGAGATCGCCTTCGACGAGCCGATGCAGCTGCTGTTCATGCAGCACGAGCGTCTGCCGCGTCACTCCAACGGCATGCGTTTCACCGCGCTCGCTGCCGACGGCGGCGTGCTGCGCGAGGAGGACTACTACTCGATCGGCGGCGGGTTCATCGTGCGCGGCGACCAGGCCGAGGCCGCCGAGGCGCATGCGCACCCGCCGCCGCCCTATCCGTTCGCCTCCGGCGACGAACTGCTGGCGCAGTGCCGCGAGCACGGCCTGGAGATCTTCGAGCTGATGCTGGCGAACGAGCGCGCGTGGGCCAGCGATGCCGAGGTACGCGCGAAGCTTCTCAAGCTGTGGCAGGTGATGCAGGCGTGCGTCGAGCGCGGCTTCCGCCAGAGCGGGCTGCTGCCGGGCGTACTCAAGGTGCGGCGCCGCGCGCCGCGGCTCTACCGCATGCTGACCGAGAGCGGCCCGACCGTGAAGCCGCTCGATGTCATGGACTGGGTCAATGCCTACGCGCTCGCCGTCAACGAGGAGAACGCCGCCGGCGGCCGCGTCGTGACCGCCCCGACCAACGGCGCGGCCGGCATCGTCCCGGCCGTGCTGCACTTCTACCGGCGCTTCGAGGCGGGCGCGAACGAGGAGGGCATCATCCGCTTTCTGCTGATGGCGGCCGCCATCGGCATGCTGTACAAGCGCAACGCCTCCATCTCGGGCGCCGAGATGGGCTGTCAGGGCGAGGTCGGCGTGGCCTGCTCGATGGCCGCCGCGGGCCTGGTGGCGGCGCTGCAGGGCACCAACGAGCAGATCGAGAACGCCGCCGAAATCGGCATGGAGCACAACCTCGGGCTCACCTGCGACCCGGTCGCGGGCCTGGTGCAGATCCCGTGCATCGAGCGCAACGCCATGGGCGCGGTCAAGGCGATCAACGCGGCGCGCCTGGCGATGCGCGGCGACGGCTCACACAAGGTGTCGCTCGACCAGGTGATCGCCACCATGCGCCAGACCGGCGCCGACATGTCGACCATCTACAAGGAGACCTCGCAGGGCGGACTCGCCGTCAACGTCCCGGAGTGCTGAGCGAGCGCACGCCGGCGCTAACCGAAAAGACCGAACAGGCCGCGCGCCGGCGGCCGCTCGCGGCGCACCTCGCGCACGCACTCCGGCGCGATCGCCGTCCAGTCCTCTGCCGCGAAACTGATCGAGCACACCGCCGCGGTGGAAAGACCGTCCTCCTCGCCGCGCGGCACCAGCAGCTGCACCAGCTCGGAGATGCCCGGGTTGTGGCCCACCACCATGAGGTGCGCCACGCGCGGGCCGGTAGCCTGCGCGACCTTGAGCAGGTCGGCGGCGCTGGCCAGATACAGACCGTCCTCGCGCAGCACCCGGCGCGCCGGCAGCGCGAGCTCGCGCGCCAGGATGTCGGCGGTCTGCTGCGTGCGCCGCGCCGGGCTTGCCAGCAGCAGGTCCGGTACCAGCTGCAGCTCGAGCAGGCGCCGCGCCATCGACTCGGTGGCCGAGTTGCCGCGGCGGCTCAAGGGGCGCTCCAGATCGCTCAGCGCGGGGTCCTGCCAGCGCGCATCGCCGTGGCGCATGAGCGTGAGCCGCCTCACAGCGGCGACTCGAGCAGGAGGCGGCCGCCTTCCTCGCGCACCTGGTAGGTGCGCAGCGGCTCGTAGGCCGGCGGCGTGAGCGCCTCGCCCGTGCGCAGGCAGAAATGCGCGCCGTGGCGGGGGCAGATGATCTGACAGTCTTCCACAGGGGCTTGTCCCAGGGATTCGCCGTCGTGCGTGCAACGGTCTTCTACGGCGTAGAAGGAGTTGCCGCAGCGTACGACAACCACGCCGAGGCCGTCGACCTCGACCAGCAGCGGCGCGTTTTCCGTGACGGCCTGCGCGGCGCCGACGTCGACCCACTGCGAACTCATGGCGTGCGGAAGGCTGCGGCGCCGGTCAGAACATGCCGGTCTGCAGGCGCGCCGCCTCGGTCATCATGCTCTGGTTCCACGGCGGATCGAACGTCAGCTCGACGCGCGCCTCGCGCACCGTCGGGATGCGCTCGATCTTGTCGCGTACGTCGTCGACCAGGATGTCGCCCATGCCGCAGCCGGGCGCGGTGAGCGTGATCTTCACTTCCACTGTGCGGGTGCCGTCCTCGTTCTGCTTCACCTCGCAATCGTAGACCAGGCCGAGGTCCACGATGTTGATCGGGATCTCAGGGTCGTAGCAGGTGCGCATCTGCTCCCAGGCGAGTTTCTTGACGTCCTCTTCCTTGGCGTTCGGCGCCAGCTGCGGCGGCTTGACCGCTTCCTGGCCGATGGCATCGGCGTCCTCGCCGGCGATACGGAACAGATTGCCTTCCAGATAGACGGTGAAGCTGCCGCCGAGTGCCTGGGTGATGTAGCCGGCCTGGCCGGGCTTGAGCCGCACTTCCTGTCCGGCAGGCACGATCACCGCGCGCACTTCGCGGTTGACGACGAAAGGTTCGTTCTCGTGGCGACGCATAGGCGTACGGCTACTCGGTCGTGACCGCCGTCGGGCCGCTGCCGAGCGCCGCATTGAGCGTGTGCCAGCACAGGCTTGCGCATTTGACGCGCGCCGGGAATTCGCGCACCCCGGACAGCGCCGCGAGCTTGCCGAGCGAGCCGTCGAGCGGGGCGTCCTGCTGCGTCAGGAGCGCGTGCACCTTGTCGAACAGTTCGCGCACCGCGGCGCGGTCCTTGCCGCGCACCGCTTCGGTCATGAGCGATGCCGAGGCGGTGGAGATGGCGCAGCCCTTGCCTTCGAAGCGCACGTCGGCGATGCGCTCGCCGTCCATGCGCACGAACAGCGACAGCTGGTCGCCGCACAGCGGGTTGTGGCCTTCCGCGCGGCCGTCGGCCGGCTCCAGCCGGCCGAAGTTACGCGGCTTGCGGTTGTGATCGAGGATCACATCGCGGTACAGGTCCTTGAGGTCCATCAGCCGAAGACCTCGCGCGCCTTGCCGAGGGCTGCCACCAGCGCCTCGACGTCGGCGGCGGTGTTGTAGCAGCCGAAGGAGGCACGGGCAGTCGCCGGCAGGCCGAAGAAGGTCATGACCGGCATGGCGCAGTGGTGGCCGGTGCGCACCGCGACGCCTTCCGCATCGAGAATGGTGCCCAGATCGTGCGCATGCACGCCGCGCATGGTGAAGGACACGATCGAGGCCTTGTGCGCCGCCGTGCCGATCAGCTCGATGCCGGGCAGCCGGCCGAGTTCGCTGGTCGTCTGCTGCAGCAGCTGCTGCTCGTGCGCGGCGATCGCCGCCAGCCCCAGGCCCTCGACGTAGTCCATGGCGGCCGCCAGGCCCACCGCGCCGGAGATGTTGGGCGTGCCGGCCTCGAATTTCTAGGGCAGATCGTTGTAGGTCGTCTTCTCGAACGAGACCGTCAGGATCATGTCGCCGCCGCCCTGCCACGGCGGCATGGCGGCGAGCAGTTCCTCGCGCCCGTACAGCACGCCGATGCCGGTGGGGGCATACAGCTTGTGGCCGGAGAAGGCGTAGAAGTCGGCGCCGAGCGCGCGCACGTCGACGGCCGTGTGCGGCACGGCCTGCGCGCCGTCCACCAGCACCACGGCGCCGTGCGCGTGCGCCGCTTCGATGATGCGCCGCAGCGGCAGGATGGTGCCGAGCGCATTGGAGACGTGCGCCACCGCCACCAGGCGCGTGCGCGGCTGACAGGAGACGCAGATACTCCTCGAGCTCCAGCTCGCCGCGGCGATTGATGGGCGCCACTTTGAGCGTGCAGCCGGTCTGCTCGCACACCATCTGCCACGGCACGATGTTGGCGTGGTGCTCGAGCGCGGTGATGAGGATCTCATCGCCCGCCCTGAGCCTGGGCCGCGCGTACGCCTGCGCCACGAGGTTGATGGCCTCGGTGGTGCCGCGCACGAAGATGATCTCGCGGCTGGAGCGCGCGTTGATGAAGCGCCGCACGCGCTCGCGCGCGCCCTCGTAGGCGGCCGTTGCCGCCTGGCTGAGCGCATGCACGCCGCGGTGCACGTTGGCGTGGCTGTGGGTCTGGTACTCCTCGACCGCGCGCAGCACCGGCAGGGGCTGCTGCGAGGACGCGCCGCTGTCCAGATACACCAGCGGATGGCCGTTGACGCTGGTGGCAAGGATCGGGAAGTCGCGCCGCACTGCGGCGACGTTCAGGGGCGGGGTGCTGGCCGCAGCCGGATTGGCAGCCATCACAGCAGCGCCCGCACGGTGTCATCGCCGAGCTGGGCGGCGAGGCGCTCCTCGATCTGGCGGCGCAGCCCCGGCAGCTCGATCTGCGCGATCACGTCCTCGAGGAAGGCCCACTTCAGCAGGCGCTGCGCGGCGTCGGGCGTGAGCCCGCGCGACAGCAGGTAGAACAGCGCGTCGTCGTCCAGCTTGCCGGCGGTCGCGCCGTGGCTGCAGCGTACGTCGTCGGTGTAGATCTCCAGCTGCGGCCGCACGTCGATTTCGGCCTCGGCGCCGGCCAGCAGCCCGCGCAGCGACTGGCGCGAATCGGCGCCGTGCGCGCCGCGCGCCACGACGATCTTGCCGTTGCAGGCGACGCGCGAGCGCCCGGCGGCAATGCCGCGGAAGGTCTGCGTCGTGCGCGCCTGCGGCGCGACGTGTTCGATGAGCGCGTAAGTGTCCTGCACCTGCGCGCGCGTGCCGAGTGCTGCCAGCGCCAGCGAGAGTGCGGCCTGCTCGCCCACGTGCCGCAGCGTGAGCGTCGAACGGGCCGCCTGCGCGCCGCTGGCGACCGCGTACAGCCGGTAGCCGGCCTGTGCCGCCAGCTGCGCGGCGAGGGTGTCGAACAGCGTGCTGCGGGCGTTGAGCTCCTGCAGCCGGTAGTGCTGCAGCTGCGCGCCGCGCCCGAGCGCGACGTCCACCGCGCTGACCACGAAGTTGCCGTGCTCGGTGGCGCTCGCGTGCCGCTCGATCAGGCTGAGGCTTGCGCCGGCGGCCAGCTCCAGGCTCAGGCGCGGGTAGCTTGCGCCGTGCTCGGCGCCGCAACTTGCCAGGAACAGCAGCTCGATGGCGCCGGCGGCGCCGGCGGCAGGCACGCGGATGTTCACCGGCGCGGGGGCAAAGGCGCGGTTGAGGAGCGCGAAGCGCTCGTCCGGCCCCGGGGTGCGGGCACTGGCGATGGCGCGCTGCTCGAGCGTGACGACTGCGCCGGCGGCGGTGAGCGGGGCCGACAGCTGCGGGGCCAGCACCCCGTCCACGAAAACGAAGCGCACATGATCGGGCAGTGCTGCCGGGATGCTCGCGGGCAGCGCCGTCGGGAACTTCGCCGCTGCGGGCACGAAGCGCTGCCGCTCGAGGGCGCGCAGGTTGGCGTACTTCCAGTTCTCATCGCGCGTCGCGGGCAGGCCGGTGCGCAGCAGCGCCTCGATGGCGGCGCGCTGTGCGGGGCCGGACGGCGGCATGCCGGCGTACTCCTGCGCGATGCGGGCGGACAGTGGGTTCATGCGCGTTAGGCCGCAGCTTCCGCGACCCAGTCGTAGCCGCGTCGCTCGAGCTCGAGTGCCAGCGAGCGATCGCCGCTCTTGGCGATGCGGCCGCGCACCAGCACGTGCACGAAGTCGGGCACGACGTACTCGAGCAGGCGCTGATAATGCGTCACCAGCACGCAGGCGCGCTCCGGGGAGCGCTGCGAGTTCACTCCGGCGGCGACCACCTTCAGCGCGTCGATGTCGAGACCTGAGTCGGTCTCGTCGAGGATCGCCAGCTTCGGTTCGAGCACCAGCAGCTGCAGGATCTCGTTGCGCTTCTTCTCGCCGCCGGAGAAGCCTTCGTTCACCCCGCGCGACAGGAAGCTGTCTTCCATGTGCATCAGCTGCATCTTCGCGCGCACCAAACCTAAGAACTCGAAGGCGTCGACCTCGGCGAGGCCGCGCTGCTTGCGCGCGGCATTGGCGGCAGCCTTCAGCAGATAGACGTTGTTGACCCCGGGGATTTCCACCGGGTACTGGAAGCCGAGGAACAGGCCCTCGCGGGCGCGCTCCTCCGGGGCCAGCGCCAGCAGGTCGCGCCCCTGGTACTGCACGGTACCGGCCGTGATCTCGTAACCGGGGCGGCCGGCGAGCACGTGCGCGAGCGTGCTCTTGCCCGAGCCGTTCGGCCCCATGATGGCGTGCACTTCGCCGGTGTTCACCGTCAGGTCGAGGCCGTTGAGGATCTTGCGGCCGGCAACGCTGACCTCCAGACCGCGGATTTCAAGCAATGCGTCGCTCATATTCAGCCCACCGCGCCTTCCAGACTCACCGCCAGGAGAGCCTGTGCCTCGACCGCAAACTCCATGGGCAGCTCCTTGAACACTGATTTGCAGAAGCCGCTGACGATCATGTTGACCGCGTCCTCCTGGTCGATACCGCGGGCCAGGAGATAGAACAGCTGATCGTCGCTGATCTTCGAAGTGCTGGCCTCGTGCTCGACCGTCGCGGAAGGATTCTTGACCTCGACGTACGGAAAGGTATGCGCGCCGCAGTTGCTGCCCATCAGCAGCGAGTCGCACTGCGTGAAATTGCGCGCGCCGTGCGCGCTCGGCAGCATCTTCACGAGTCCCCGGTAGGTGTTCTGGCCGTGGCCGGCGGAAATACCCTTGGAGATGATGGTGCTGCGCGTGTCCTTGCCGATATGCACCATCTTGGTGCCGGTATCGGCCTGCTGATAGTTGTTGACCGTGGCCACCGAGTAGAACTCACCGCTCGAGCCGTCGCCGCGCAGCACGCAGCTTGGGTACTTCCAGGTGATCGCCGAGCCGGTCTCCACCTGCGTCCAGGAGATGTGTGCGTTGCGGCCGCGGCACTCGCCGCGCTTGGTGACGAAGTTGTAGATGCCGCCGACGCCGTTGGCATCCCCGGGATACCAGTTCTGCACCGTGGAGTACTTGATGTGCGCGTCATCGAGCGCGATCAGCTCCACCACCGCGGCGTGCAGCTGGTTCTCGTCGCGCTGCGGCGCGCTGCAGCCCTCCAGGTAGGACACGTGGCTGCCGCTGTCGGCGATGATCAGGGTGCGCTCGAACTGGCCGGTGTTGAGGGCATTGATGCGGAAGTAGGTCGACAGCTCCATGGGGCAGCGCACCCCTGGCGGCACGTACACGAAGGAACCGTCGGAGAACACCGCGGAATTGAGCGCCGCGAAGTAGTTGTCGGCCACCGGCACGACGCTGCCGAGATAGCGTTCGATGAGCTGCGGATGACTGCGCACGGCTTCCGAGAACGGGCAGAACACCACGCCGGCCGCGGCCAGGCGCTCCTTGAAGGTGGTCGCCACCGAAACGCTGTCGAACACCGCATCCACCGCCACGCCGGCGAGGCGCGCGCGTTCGTGCAGCGGCACGCCGAGCTTCTCGTAGGTCTCGAGCAGCTTCGGATCGACGTCGGCGAGACTCTTCGGGCCGTCCTTCTTGGCCCGCGGCGCCGAGTAGTAGGAGATCGACTGGTAGTCGATGGGTGCGACCTTCAGGTGCGCCCAGTGCGGCTCGCGCATGGTCAGCCAGTGGCGCAGCGCCTTGAGGCGCCACTCGGTGAGAAACTCAGGCTCCTGCTTCTTGCGCGAGATGAGCCGCACCACCGACTCATCGAGCCCGGGCGGTACGGTGTCCGAATCGATGTCGGTCACGAAGCCGTGCTGGTAGCCGCGTGCGATCAGGGACTGAATCTGTTTGGTGCTTTCGCTCATGGTGTCTCGTCAGGTGCGCGCCGGCGGGCGGCTGGTCGCGGCCTTCATCTCACGCTCCAGGGTCGGCAGTCGGGCGGGCACCGCATCGAGGCCGGCAAGCTGCGCCAGGCTCACGTCGTAGAGTGCGCGCCGCATGGCGAGGTTGAGCCGCTGCCACACCCGCCCGACACGGCAGCTGTCCTCGATCTCGCAGTGGCCGGCCCCCGCGGCGCAGTCGGTGAGCGCCACCGGGCCCTCCAGCGCATCGATAATCGCTGCGGCACTGATCTGTGCGGCCGGGCGGGCGAGCTGGTAGCCGCCGCGCAGCCCGCGCGTCGAGACCACGAGCCCCGCGCGCTGCAGCTGCTTCAGGAGCTTGCTCACCGTAGGCGCGGCGACATGCGTCTGCTCGGCGAGCGCGGCGGCGGTCTGCACGCGCTGCGGTGGATCCGCGAGCGCCGCGAGCAGCACGGTCGCATAGTCGGTCAGCCTGCTGATGCGCAGCATAGGTCCTCCAAAGTAGGACTATTTTAGTACTATTTACCGGGTCCGCCAAGTTGAGTGCAACGGCACGCGCTTCCCGCGGCACAGGTTGCGCCACAGTCGCAGGTCTCGGCGGCGCCTAAGGGCATGGCCCGGGAGGGGATTTGCTATCCTTGGTGGCCCCGTTTTCGGGGGTTGTTTGTTTTACGGGCCCTTTTGCGCCGCGCGACCGCCAGCGCGCAGCTAGCGGGTGCCCGCCGTTCAACGCCGGGAGGAGTATCCGATGAATCCGAGTGAGCTCGCGCGTACCGCCAGCGCGATGGTGACCAAAGGCAAAGGCATCCTGGCTGCGGATGAGAGCACCAGCACCATCAGCAAGCGCTTCGCCGGCATCAAGGTGGAGTCGACCGAGGAACATCGCCGCACCTACCGCGAGATGCTGTTCACTGCGCCCGGCACCGCCGACTCGGTCAGCGGGGTCATCCTCTACGACGAGACGCTGCGCCAGAAGACCAAGGACGGCACGCCGTTCCCGCAGTACCTCATCAAGCAGGGCATCATTCCGGGCATCAAGGTCGACACCGGCGCCAAACCCCTGGCCGGCTTCCCCGGCGAGACCATCACCGAGGGCCTGGACGGGCTGCGCGAGCGCCTGCAGGAGTACCACGGGCTCGGCGCGCGTTTCGCCAAGTGGCGCGCGGTCATCGACATCGCGGCGGGCATTCCCACCTATTTCGCCATCAAGGCCAACGCGCATGCGCTCGCGCGCTACGCGGCGCTGTGCCAGGAGAACGACATCGTGCCGATCGTCGAGCCGGAGGTGCTCATGGACGGGGCGCATTCGATCGAACGGTGCGCCGAGGTGACCGAACAGGTGCTCGCCACCGTGTTCGCGGAGCTGTTCGACCACCGCATCCTGCTCGAAGGCATGGTGCTCAAGCCCAACATGGTCATCTCCGGCAAGAAGGCCGCGAACCGCGCCCCGCCCGAGACGGTGGCCGCCGAAACGCTGCGCGTGCTCAAGCGCCACGTGCCGCCGGCGGTGCCCGGCATCGCGTTCCTGTCCGGCGGCCAGTCGCCGACGGAAGCCACGCTGCATCTGTCGCTCATGAACAAGATGGGCGGGGTACCCTGGGCACTGACCTTCAGCTACGGGCGCGCGCTGCAGGACACCGCTCTCAAGGCCTGGGGGGGTGCGGCGGCCAACTTCGCGGCTGGACAGAAGGAGTTCGCGCAGCGCGCCAAGCTCAACGGCCTGGCCACGAGCGGACGCTACGCCGCCGACATGGAGAGTCAGGCTGCCTGAGAAGCCCACGGCGGCTGTCGCGCGCGCGTGACCAGCCCCGCATCTGTGCCGCCGTCGGCTGCCGTGGCGAGCGACGCGATCGTCGAGGTGCGCGATGTGCGCTTCGCCCTCGGCGGCCGGCCGATCTTCGCGGGCCTGGATTTCCAGGTGCGCCGTGGCCGCATCACCGCGATCATGGGACCGAGCGGCGCCGGCAAGACGACGCTGCTGAAGCTCATCACCGCGCAGAACTTCGCTGACAGCGGCGCGGTGCGCGTATTCGGCCACGATCTTGCGAGCCTCTCGACGCGCGAGATCTACGCGGTGCGCAAGCGCATGGGGATGCTCTTTCAGAACGGCGCGCTGCTCACCGACATGGACGTGTTCGAGAACGTGGCTTTCCCGGTGCGCGAGCACAGCGACCTGCCGGAAGCGGTGCTGCGCAAGCTCGTGCTCACCAAGCTGCAGGCGGTCGGCCTGCGCGGCGCGGCGGCCCTGATGCCGGCGGAGCTCTCCGGTGGCATGGCGCGACGCGTGGCGCTGGCGCGCGCCATCGTCATGGACCCGGAGGTGCTCATCTACGATGAGCCGTTCGTCGGGCTCGATCCCATCTCGCTGGGCGTGATCCTGCGTCTCATCAAGCAGATGAATGCGGCGCTGGGCATCACCAGCATCGTCGTCTCGCACGACGTGCAGGAGCTGTCGAGCATCGCCGATGACAGCTACCTGCTGTCCGGCGGCCGCATCGCCGCCAGCGGCACGCCGGCGCAGCTGCGTGACAGCGATTCCGCGGCGGTGCGGCAGTTCATGACCGGCGACGCCGACGGGCCGGTGCCGTTCCATTACCCGGCCGCCGACTACGCCACGCAGCTGTTCGGCACGGACGGGCCGTGATGGCCGGCCACTCAGGCTACCTGCTCGATGGCATCCGCCGGCTCGGTTCGGTGGCGCTGTTCCTCGTGCGGCTGCTGCTGCAATGCGTGCCGGCGCTGGCGCGTCCGCGCCTCGTGGTACTCAGATCTACAACGCCGGGGCGCGCTCGCTCATCATCATCATGCTCTCGGGGCTGTTCGTCGGCATGGTGCTCGGCCTGCAGGGTTACGACCTGCTGCGGCGCTTCGGCTCGGAGGAAGCCCTCGGCACGGCCGCAGCCCTCGGGCTGCTGCGCGAGCTGGCGCCGGTGATCACGGCGCTGCTGTTCGCCGGGCGGGCAGGCACGGCGCTCACTTCCGAGATCGGCCTGATGCGCGCGACCGACCAGCTGACGGCCATGGAGATCATGGCGGTCGACCCGCTGCGCTACGTCGCCGCGCCGCGCTTTCTCGGCGGCGTGATCGCCATGCCGCTGCTGGCCGCGATCTTCAGCGTCATCGGTCTGTTACGGCGCGCAGCTCATCGGCGTGCAGCTGATGGGCGTCGACAAGGGCGTGTTCTGGTCGCAGACGCAGAGCTCGGTCGGCCTGCACGACATCGGCGAGGGACTGGTGAAGAGCTTCGTGTTCGGCATCGCCTGCAGCCTGATCGCCGTGCACGAGGGTTACAACGCCACCCCCACCGCTGCGGGTGTGGGCCTTGCCACCACGCGCACCGTGGTAGCCTCATCCGTCATGACGCTGCTGCTGGACTACGTGTTGACCGCGGAATTCCTGTAAGAGGAACCTTGAGTTATGCCTGCCAATCGAAGTCTTGAGATCGGAACCGGGTTGTTCGTCCTGTTGGGGTTTGCGGCGCTGATTTTCCTGACGACACAACTGCCCTCGAGCGGCCTGAAACTGGGCAGCGCCAAGAAGGGCTACCACGTCAGCGCCGAGTTCGACAACATCGGGGACCTCAAGGTGGGATCGCCGGTGACCATGTCGGGCGTGCGCATGGGCGAGGTCACTGACATCCGTTTCGATGCCAAGGACTACAAGGCGGTCGTGAGCCTGCGCATGGATCCGCAGTTCAACCAGATCCCCGACGACAGCTACGCCAGCATCCAGACGCAGGGCCTGCTCGGCGGCAAGTACATCGGCCTGAGCCCCGGCGGCTCGGACGGCTATCTCAAGGAAGGCAGTCGCATCGAGCAGACGCAGTCGGCCATCGTGCTCGAGAGCCTGATCAACAAGTTCTTCGCCAACTACTCGAGCAAGAACGGCAGCGACAGCCAGAGCTCCGATGCCGGCAACCCGCCGGCGCCGGACACCGACACTCAACGCAAGGCGGAGTCTAAGAAATGAAGTACGCAACCGCTTTCCTGGCATGCCTCGCGCTCGGCCTCACCGTGGCGCAGGCGCAGAACGCACCCGCCGCGCCAGCCGCGGCGCCGGCGGCGGCCGACAATCCGAGCGATGTGGTGCAGACCGCAGCCCAGGGCATGCTCGGCGACCTCGACAAGGATCGTGACGCCTATCGCCGCGATCCGGCCAAGGTCGGCCAGCTGGTGGACAAGTACCTGCTGCCGCACTTCGATACGCAGTACTCCGCGCAGCTGGTCCTCGGCCGCTACTGGCGCACGGCCAGCGCCGGAGCAGCGCCAGCATTTCGTCGATGCCTTCTACCACTCGCTGCTCACCAACTACGGCGCGGCGCTCGTCGACTTCACCGCCGACCGCCTGAAGATCTTCCCGACCAAGGTCGATGCCGATGCGCAGCGTGCGACGGTGCGCACCGAGGTGAAGCGCAGCAACGGTGATCGCGTCTCCGTGAACTACTACCTGCGCAAGACCCCGCAGGGCTGGAAGGCCTGGGACGTGGTCATCGACGGCATCAGCTACGTCAACAGCTACCGCGAGGATTTCGGCGCGCAGATCGAGCAGCAGGGGCTGGATGCGGTCATCAAGCGCCTCGAGGCCGGCGAGAAGCCCGAGGCCATCAGCAAGCAGTCGCTCGGCAAGGGCTGATGAGCCCTGCGGAGCCAGGCGCTCGCCCCGCCGCCGTGGCGCCGTTCGAACTGGTGAGCACCGACGGCGAGCGCTTCGCCGCGCGCGGGGCGCTCACCTTTGCCACCGCGCGCCAGGCCTGCGCGCTCGGCGAGCAGACCCTGGCAGGTGCTGCGAGCGCCGCGATCGACTGCAGCGCCATCTCTTCTTCAGACAGCGCGGGACTTGCGGTGCTGCTGCAGTGGCTGGGAACCGCGCGCGACGCGCGGACGGCACCTGCGCTATGCGAACCTGCCGCCAGGCCTTGCGGCTCTGGCCGAAATCAGCGAAGTGACGCAGCTGCTCGGCAGCGGCGTGTGAAGGTTCGCAAGATACGCCCGCCTCAGGGCGGCTTGGGCGGTGGAGTTTCGGGCGGCGGCTGCGCCGGTGCGCCCTGCGGGGCCGGGGTACTGCTGTCGGATGCGCCCGCATCCTCGGCCGCCTCGTCCATCAGCTTCTGTTCCTGTTCCTCCTCCTGGCTGGCGGCGCTGCCGCCGTTCACCTTGAAGTCGCGGCGCTGCAGGTAGGCGTTGCGCAGGAACGCGTACGGGTCGTAGGCGCCATCGACCAGCCGGTCGTAGTCGAGCAGCCGCGCCCGCAGGTCGATCTCGTTGACGACGAACAGCCCGTAGTCCCAGTACGGGTTGCGGATGTACTGGCGCGGCGTCGTGAAGTCATCGCCCAGCCGGCCGAAGGCATCGCGCACGTCGGAAGGACCCAGGATCGGCAGTACGAAGTAGGGGCCCTTCTTGACGCCCCACTTGCCGAGTGTCTGGCCGAGTTCACGATCGTTCTTGTCCAGACCCGCCACCGTGGCCGGGTCGAACAGCCCGCCGAGCCCGAGCGTGGTGTTGAGCAGCAGGCGCGCGGTGTCGCTGAAGAAGGGCTTGATCTGCCCCTGCAGCAGGTCGTTCACGATCACGATCGGATAGTCGAGATTGTCGAAGAAGTTGCGGATGCCGGTCTGTGCAAAGCGCGGCGTCACCTTGCGATAGCCGCGCGCCACGGGGCGCAGGATGGCCCGGTCGAGCTTGTTGTTGAAGGCGAAGGTGGTGCGGTTCATGCGCTCCCACGGATCGCGCGGATCCCGCTTGCCGGGGGGCAGCGTCGCGCAGCCGCACAGCAGCAGCAGGCAAAGTGCTAGCAATGTCGTGCGTGAGGTAGCTGACATAGTGGCGCAGGGACGACGGAAGAGGGCGCCATTGTAGCAGCCGCACAGCCGGCGGCGTTCGGCTTAAGCCGCGCAGCCGAGCGCGGCGCTCAGCGTCCGCCGCCGCGCTGCCCCTGATCGCCGCCGCCGTTGTCGCTGGCCAGCTGCCGTTTGCGGGTGGTGGCGAGGTAGTCGCGCACCTCATCGAGGCGCGCCTGATAGCGCTGCTGCTGGATGATCGACAGATGCGGCGTGGCCAGTGCCAGCTGCAGCTGCTGTACCGCCAGATTGAGCTCGCCGCCGGCGATCTGGTACTCGCCCATGTAGAAGTAGGCATCGCCGGCATTGCCCGCGGCGCTGGCGGCGTTGGCCGTGAGGCGGATCTGATCCGGTGTCGGCGGCACGTTGTTGAACAGGTCGAGGAGCATGTTGTGCGCTTCCAGCGGGCGTCCGGCCGCCATGAGCGTTTCCGCGTAGCGCACCGTCACCGGCACGTTGCGCGGGAACAGCGACTCGGCATGCCGGAAGGTCGCGAGCGCCTCGGACATGTGGCCGGCGCGCACCTGTGCCTGCCCGAGCGCGCAGTAGAGCAGTGTCAGCCCCTGATGCTGCTGCACCAGGGGTGTCAGGATCTTGACCGCTTCGTCCGGGTGAGTGCCGCTCATGAGCGCCAGCGCTTCGCCGTAGCGGTTGCTGAGGCGGTCGCCGTTGTCCTGCGCCAGCCGGTTCACGTATTGCTGCGCCATGTCCACATCGCCGGTCGCGGTCAGCACCCGCACGCGCTCGCGGATCAGCTCGTAACTTTGCGAGTCGCTGGTCTTGGGCGTCGGAAACTGGGCGGCGCGGGCGCGCGCCTCGGCGATGCGGTCCGTGGTCACGGGGTGATCGATGAGCATCGCCGGAATGTAGGTGGTGGCCAGCCCCTCGTGGCGGCTCATGGTGTCGAAAAACGTCGCCATCGCGTTCGGGTCGAAGCCAGCGCCAGCCAGGAAGCCGATACCGACGCGGTCGGCTTCCATCTCGTTGTCGCGCGTGAAGTTGATCTGCTGCTGCACGGCGAGGCCCTCGGCCGCGGCGATGCCGCCTTCCACCGCCTGGCCGCCGCCCATGGCGCCGAGCAGGATCGCGGCAATCAGCGCGGCGGCGGTCGTGAGGCTCTGCTGGCTCTGCGCGCGGATGGCGCGTGCGATGTGGTGCTGCGTGACGTGCGCCGTCTCGTGCGCCATGACGCTCGCCAGCTCCGACTCGCTGTTGGTGGCGAGCACCAGGCCCTCGTTGATGAAGACGTAGCCGCCCGGCACGGCGAACGCGTTGATCTCGGGATCCTTGATGACGTAGTACTGGAAATGCCGCCCGCCCTCGGCGCTCTGCGCGGCGAGCCGCCAGCCGACGCCATTGATGTACTCGCTGATCTCCGGGTCTTCGATGAGGGCGTTCTCATCGCGCAGCTGGCGCGCCACCATGGCGCCGAGGCGGTACTCATCGCTCTGCGACAGGATCTCCTGCGCGGGGCTGCCCATGTCGGGCAGGTCGGAGCCGGCCGGCGGCGGGTTCAGCAGCGGCTGCGAGGTCGGTGCCACCGGCTCACCGGCCGCCACCAGCGTGGTGGCGCTCATGAGCACGGTCGCGAAGAACAGGGGCAGGCGGCGCATCATCGCGATTGGACCGCGCGGGGCGGTCGCGAGTTTCTCCATACTTACAGACGCTTACAAGCGCGTCCGCGGGCTTTAGCCGGTCAAGGATACCGCTACAGGGCGTCGGAGGCGAAGTCGGCGAGCCGCGAGCGCTCGCCGCGCACCAGCGTGATGTGGCCGGAGTGCGGCCAGCCGCGGAAGCGGTTGACGGCGTAGGTCAGACCCGAGGTCATCTCACTTAAGTAGGGGCTGTCGATCTGCGCGATGTTGCCCAGACAGGCGAGCTTGGTGCCGGGACCGGCACGCGTGATCAGCGCCTTCATCTGCTTCGGCGTGAGGTTCTGCGCCTCATCGAGAATGAGGAAGCGGTTGAGGAAGGTGCGGCCGCGCATGAAGTTGAGCGAACGGATCTTGATGCGGTTGCGCAGCAGGTCGTTGGTGGCCGCGCGCCCCCAGTTGCCGCCCTCCTGCGAGCCGGTCAGCACCTCGAGGTTGTCCATGAGCGCGCCCATCCACGGCTCCATCTTCTCCTCCTCGGTGCCGGGCAGGAAGCCGATGTCCTCGCCGAGCGGGATGGTGACCCGCGTCATGATGATCTCGACGAAGCGGTTGGTCTCGAGCGTCTGCATGAGGCCGGCGGCGAGCGCCAGCAGCGTCTTGCCGGTGCCGGCAGGCCCCAGCACGCTGACGAAGTCGATCTCCGGGTCCATGAGCAGGTTGAGGGCGAAGTTCTGCTCGCGGTTGCGCGCCGTCACTCCCCAGATGTTGTGCCGCTCGTTGCGGTAGTCGCGCGTCAGCTCGATGGTCGCGGTGTCGCCGTTCAGGCGCCGCACGATGCCCTCGATACCCTCGGGCGAATCCTCGTACAGGCCCTGATTGGGCTGCCACTCGCGCACCGCGGGACCTGTGACCTCGTAGTAGGTGCGGTCGGCATCCTTCCAGGAGCGCATGTCCTTGCCGTGCAGCTCCCAGAAATCCCGCGGCAGCGCCGCCATGCCGCTGTACAGCACGTCGGCGTCTTCGAGCGTCTTGTCGCTGTAGTAGTCCTCGGCGTGTACGCCGAGCACGGCCGCCTTGATGCGCAGGTTGATGTCCTTGGAGACCAGGATCACCCGCATGTCGTGCCGCTCGTTCTGCAGCGCGAGCGTCTGCGCGAGGATGGTGTTGTCGACACCCTGGCCCGGCAGGCCGACCGGCAGCACGTGCTCGAGCTGCCGCGTCTGGAAGAACAGCCGCCCGGTGGAGGGCTTGCTGCCGTGGTTGCCGGAGTAGCCGCTCGGCAGCTGCAGGCCGCGGTCGATCTGCTCCTTGCTGGCATCACGCATCATGTCGTCGAGGAAGCGACTCACCTGGCGCACGTTGCGCGAGGCTTCCGACAGCCCCTTCTTGTGGGCGTCGAGTTCCTCCAGCACCACCATCGGCAGATACACGTCGTGTTCTTCGAAGCGGAAGATGGCGGTCGGGTCGTGCATCAGCACGTTGGTGTCGAGCACGAACAGGCGCCGCCCGGCGCGCGAGCGGCCCTTGGCTTCCCGTGACTCTCCCGAGGCCGCGGTCGGCCCCGGCTCAGAGACGCTGCGCTGCTTCAAGAACTGCCTCCGCGTGCCCTGGCACCTTCACCTTGCGCCACTCCTGCTGCAGCCGTCCCGCGCCGTCGATGAGGAACGTGCTGCGCTCGATGCCCAGGTACTTCCTGCCATAGAGACTTTTCTCCTGGATGACATCGAACAGCTTGCACAGCTTCTCGTCGCTGTCGGCCAGCAGCGGGAAGGGCAGCGACTCCTTGGCGACGAACTTGTCGTGCGAGACGACCGAATCGCGCGAGACGCCGACGATCAGGGTGCCCGCCTTGTGGAAGGCCTTGGCCAGATCGCGGAAGTCCTGCGATTCGCGCGTGCAGCCGCTGGTCATGTCGCGCGGATAGAAGTAGAGCACCAGTTTCTTGCCGGCAGCCTCCTTCAGGCTCCATGTGCCGCCGCCGGAGGCGGGCAGGACGAAGGCAGGCACTTTAGTCCCGGGCTTGATCTTGGACATCTCGGTTCAGGATTTGACGGGTTCGAGGATGGCATCCAGGTTCAGCGAATCGCAGAACTCCATGAACTCCTCGCGCAGGTGCGCCACGTGAATGCGGCTCGGCACGTTCACGATCATCTGCACCGCGAACATCGGCGCGCCGGTGTGGGCGGCCGGATAGCTGCGCGTGGAGACTTCCGCGATATCGATGCCGCGGGTCGCAAAGAACCCCGACAGCCCCGAGACGATGCCGCTCTGATCGAGACAGACGACGTCGATCGAGTAGGGCAGCATGTCGGTGCGCGCCGGGCGCGGCTCGGTGCGCTTCAGATGGATGCTGAGGCTGGAGGTGTCGGCGAGACGTTTGAGCTCGGTTTCCAGCTTCGCGAGCGCATGCCAGTTGCCCGAGACGAGCAGCAGCATCGCGAACTCGTTGCCGAGACTCGCCATGCGGCTCTCACTGATGTTGCCGCCCGATTCGCTGATGACGCGGGTCAGCTCGTGAACCATCCCTGTGCGGTCGCTGCCGATCGCCGAAACGGCGAGGTGCTGCTTCATCTTTAAAAATGCGGTGGTTTTGCCGGCGTCGCTGCTGTTCGTCAGTGTACCGGGAGCGGCGGCGGGTTGCGACCTTGCGACGGCGCGCATGCGCGCCAGGCTTGCTTCAGTGCAACTGACGCTCGTAACATCGCACGCTTCCCCCGGCGAGCGTTTCAAAGTCCATGTTTTCAGGCAGCCTGGTGGCCATCGTCACCCCCATGCATCCCGATGGCGCGGTGGATTTCGAAGCCTGGGCGCGGCTGCTTGATTTTCACGCAGCCAACGCCACCCAGGGGATCGTCGTGGGCGGGACCACGGGCGAGTCGGCGACGCTCACCGATGCGGAGCTGCGCGAGCTGACAGCACGCGCCTGCGCGCAGCTGCAAGGCAAGCTCGCGGTACTGGCCGGTGCGGGCAGCAGCAGTACCGCCGCCACGGTGCAGCGCGTCGGCTGGCTGTCCGAGCTGCCGCTGGACGGGCTGTTGCTCGTGACACCGGCCTACAACCGGCCGAGTCAGGAAGGGCTGTACCAGCACTTCGCAGCGGCCGCCGCCGCTGCGCGCAAGCCGCTGTTGCTGTACAACGTGCCCTCGCGCACGGCGGTCGACATGAAGCCTGCGACGGTGGCGCGCCTGGCGCAGGTGAGCGGCATCGTCGGCATCAAGGAGGCGGTACCCGATGCGGCGCGGGTGCGCGAGCTGGTCGGGGTCTGCGGGCCTGAGTTCGCAGTGTTAAGTGGCGATGACGCTACGGCGCGCCACAGTCTCGGCGCCGGTGCCTGTGGGGTGATTTCGGTGACGGCGAACGTTGCGCCGCGCGCGATGTCCGAGATGGTGGCAGCGGCGCGGCAGCCGGACGCGGCGCGGGCGGCGCGGCTCGATGGCCCCTTGGGCGCACTGCATCGCGAGTTGTTCGTCGAGGCCAACCCGATCCCGGTGAAGTGGCTGCTGCAGCAGATGGGCCTGATCGCAGCTGGGGTAAGATTGCCGCTGACGCCGCTGGCGCAGCAGTATCAGGCGAACGTGGCGGCCGCGGCGCGCACGGCCGGGGTGCTGAGCTAGCGTTGCGCTGGCGGCGCGGGTGGGGTTGCAAATGAGGTGTATGGAATGAAGGCTGTGTGGGGAGTGGTGTTGCTCGTGCCGCTGTGCGTGGGCTTGGAGGGCTGTCATGTTGCGCGCGCGATCAGCAAGCGCGCCTGTCACGACCCGCAGCCCTACATGCAGGCGAGCAGTGTGCCGCCGCTGGTCATTCCCCCAGGCCTGGCCGTGCCCGATACCAGCAACGCGCTGCGCCTGCCGACGCTGAAGGAGGCCGGTCCGCCGCCGCGCACCAAGAGCCAGCCGTGCCTCGATGAGCCGCCGCCGTTTAAGGTGGCTCAGCCGCCGCGCACCCCGCAGGCCTAGAAGTGCGGGTGCGGCGCCCCGCCGCATGCTTTATGATTCGCCGCCCTTTTTCCTTCAAGCGCGCAGCCGATCCCGGGCTCGTTCGAGGAAGCTCGCGTAAGTGATTGATTGGAGAGGTGGCCGAGCGGTCGAAGGCGCTGGACTGGAATTCCAGTAACATCTTAACGGGTGTTCGTGGGTTCGAATCCCACCCTCTCCGCCACTCAAGCTGCGGCGGCAGACCATGGTGGCCCGCATCGGTTTCTCCGCGACGACCAGTCGTGAATCCCGTCAGGGCCGGAAGGCAGCAGCGGCAGCGGCGATGTCGGGTGCCGGAGCTCAAGCTGGTGCGGGCCGCCTCCAGCGCGTACGTTCTTTATGACCTTGATGAGCTATACCGCCCTGGCGCGTAAATGGCGCCCGAAGAAGTTCTCCGAACTGGTCGGGCAGGAGCACGTGCGCCGCGCACTGGTGAACGCGCTGGTGAGCGGGCGCGTGCACCACGCCTTTCTCTTTACCGGCACGCGCGGGGTCGGCAAGACCACGATCGCGCGCATCTTCGCCAAGTGCCTCAACTGCGAAACCGGCGTCACGGCCGAGCCGTGCGGTGTGTGCGCCGCGTGCCGCGAGATCGATGCCGGGCGCTTTCCCGATCTGCTCGAGGTCGATGCGGCCTCGCGTACCAAGGTGGACGATACGCGCGAGCTGCTCGACAACGTGCAGTACGCGCCGGCGCGCGGCCGCTTCAAGGTGTACCTCATCGACGAGGTGCACATGCTGTCGACGCATTCGTTCAACGCGCTCCTGAAAACGCTCGAGGAGCCGCCGCCGCACGTCAAGTTCCTGCTCGCCACGACCGACCCGCAGAAGCTGCCGGTGACTGTGCTGTCGCGCTGTCTGCAGTTCAATCTCAAGCGCCTGCCGGCCAGTGAGATCGCGGCGCACCTGAAGCACATCCTCGAGGCCGAACAGGTCAACTTCGAACCTGCCGCCGTGGCGCTGCTCGCGCAGGCCGCCGACGGCAGCATGCGCGATGCGCAGTCGCTGCTCGACCAGCTGATCGCGTTCGGCGCGGGGCGTGCCGGCGAGGCCGAGGCGCGCGCCATGCTCGGCACCATCTCGCGCGATCACGTGGTGCGCATCCTCGAGCTGCTGGCGCGCGCCGACAGCGCGGCCCTCATGCGCTGCGCCCAGGCGC
This sequence comes from uncultured Gammaproteobacteria bacterium, assembly GCA_963787655.1. Taxonomy (GTDB): domain Bacteria; phylum Pseudomonadota; class Gammaproteobacteria; order Steroidobacterales; family Steroidobacteraceae; genus 13-2-20CM-66-19. The sequence continues at coordinate 59,037 of CAWBDY010000002.1, forward strand.
TGGAGGAATTCGCGCCCGATTACGCGCAGGTGCTCGATGAGCTGGCGGGGCTCCTGGTACGCGTGGGGCTGCGTCAGGCGGTGCCGGGCTACGACGGCGATGAGCTGTATGCGCCGGAGCTGCTGGAGCGCCTGGCGGGCGCACTGACTGCGGAGGACGTGCAGCTGTTCTATCAGACCGCGATCATCGGGCGGCGCGACCTCGCGCTGGCGCCCGAGCCCAAGAGCGGCTTCGAGATGACGCTGCTGCGCATGCTCGCGTTCCGGCCCGCGGGCGCCGAGCTGCGCGGCGGCACGACGGCGCGGCCGGCCGGCAGCGCCGGCGCCAAGCCCGCTGCCGCGACCCTCACGCCGCTGGCGAGCGCCCCGGCCGCGGCGCCCGCAGGCGCGGCCGAGGCGGGCGGCTGGACGGCCATGCTCGCGCAGCTGGAGCTGACGGGCGCCGCCCGGCAGCTCGCCAGCCACTGCGTGTTCGTCGGCCGCCAGGGGGCCGTGGTGCGTCTCGGCCTGGACCCGCGCAATCAGCTGCTGCGCACGCCTGCCACCGAGGACAAGCTGGCGCAGGCGCTGACGCGCCATTTCGGCGAGCCCGTGCGGCTCGAGTTCCAGCCCACCGCAGTGAGCGGCGCCGAAACCCCGGCGCAGGCGCAGCGCCGCGCATCCGAGGCGGAGCTGGCCGCGGCGCGGCTCGCCTTCGAGGAAGATCCGGCGGTCAAGGGGCTGCGTGAGCGTTTCGGCGCCACCGTGCTGCCTGACACCGTGCGGCCGGTAAAATGAGCGCTCACCACCCATGGGCGCCACGCGCCTGACAGGGGAGTTATGCGAGGCAATATCAATAACCTGATGAAGCAGGCGCAGGCCATGCAGGAGAACATGGCCAAGGCGCAGGCCGAGATCGCCAGCATCGAGGTGCTCGGCGAGTCCGGCGGCGGCATGGTGAAGGTCACCATGAACGGCCGTCACGAGGTCAAACGCGTGCAGATCGAGCCGGCGGTCATGTCCGAGGATCGCGAGATGCTCGAGGATCTGATCGCCGCCGCCGCCAACGATGCCGTGCACAAGCTCGAGGCGCGCGTGCAGGAGAAGATGGCGAGCGTCACCGCCGGCCTGCAGCTGCCACCGGGGATGAAGCTGCCGTTCTGAATGAAGCACTCACCGCATCTCGCCCGGCTCATCGACGCGCTGCGGGTGCTGCCCGGCGTCGGACCGAAGAGCGCGCAGCGCATGGCCTTTCACCTGCTGCAGGAGGGGCGTCCCGGCGCGCAGGCGCTCACCGAGGCGCTCGCCCGCGCGCTGCAGTCGGTGTCGCGCTGCCGCCGCTGCCGCATGCTCACCGAGAGCGAGCTGTGCGTCATCTGCGAGGCGCCGCAGCGCGATGCGGCGCTCTTGTGTGCCGTCGAATCTCCGGCAGATGTCGTCGCCATCGAGTCCAGCGGCAGCTACCGCGGCCGCTATTTCGTGCTCATGGGCCATCTGTCGCCGCTCGACGGCATCGGTCCTGAGCAGCTCGGCGTGCGCGAACTCGAGGCGATCCTTGCCGAGGGCAGCGTGCGCGAGCTGATTCTCGCCACCAATTCCACGGTCGAGGGCGAGGCGACCGCGCATTTCCTCAGCGAGCTCGCCGCGCGCCGCGCTATCCGCGCCAGCCGCATCGCGCACGGCGTGCCGGTCGGCGGCGAGCTCGAGTACGTCGACGGCGGCACCCTGGCGCACGCCCTGGCCGGACGCCAGGCGCTGTAGAGTCAGCGCGCGCGCTTGCCGCCGCGCGCCGCATCGAGCTCCTCCCGCAGCCGCCGCAGCCGGCGATAGCTTTCGTAGCGCCGCGCCGGCAGCGAGCCGTCCGCGACCGCCGCGCGCACCGCGCAGGCCGGCTCGCGCATGTGGCCGCAGTCGGCGAAGCGGCAGCCCGGCGCGAGGCGCGCAATCTCCGGAAAGCCAAGCGTGCGCGCATCGAGCGCGTCCACCGCCGGCACGAAGTCGCGCACGCCCGGTGAGTCGATGAGGGCTGCGCCATGCGGCAGATCGAACAGGCGGGAGGCGGTGGTCGTGTGGCGGCCTTCTTCTTCGCGCACCAGAGCCCCGACCGCCACTGCCGCAGCCGGAATCAGCCGCTGGACCAGCGAGGACTTGCCAACGCCCGACTGGCCGACGAGTGCGCCGACTTCGGCCGGCCCGAGCGCCGCGCGCAGCGCCTCCATCCCGGTGCTGGCGGTGGCCGAGCAGGTGAGCGCCGCGTAGCCGGCCTGCGCGTAGGCGGCGAGCTCCTCGCGCAGACGCCGCATCGATGCCGAGGTCGGCCTTGTTGACGACGAGCAGGGCGTGCACGCCGGCGGCGGTCGCGGCGGCGAGGTAACGATCGACCACGAACAGGTCCGGCGCCGGCAGCGGCGCGAGGACCACCAGCAGACGCGTGAGATTGGCGACCACCGCCTCAGCGCCGCCGCGGGCGTTGGCGCGCCACAGCGCACTGCGGCGCGGCAAGACCTCGAGGACGTGCAGCTCGTCATGGTGCGCATCGATGCGGCAGCGGACCTGGTCACCGCACACCGCTCCCAGCGCCGCGGCCGAAGGGCCGCGCCTTGAGCTGCGCACCGTCGGCGCTGCGCACCAGCATGTGCCGTCCGAAGGCTGCGATCACCAGTGCGTCCAGGGTTTGCGTCATTCGAAGGCGGCTCGCGCTCCTCTGCTACACTCTTTTGGCGTTCAATCCGGCTCGCCAGACACGCTACCACCAAGCACGCACACATGCCGAGGGGCGATTACCTTATCTGGATCGATCTGGAGATGACGGGCCTGAAGCCTGATGCAGATTCGATCATCGAGATCGCCACCGTCGTCACCGACCGGGAACTGTCAATCGTCGCGGACGGACCGGTGATCGCCATCCACCAGAGCGAAGAGGTGCTCGCGCGCATGGACGACTGGAATCAGCGCCAGCACGGCTCGTCGGGACTGCTGGCGCGCGTGCGCGCCAGCCGCAGCGACGTCGCCGAGGCGCAGCGGCGCACGCTCGAGTTCCTCACCCCGCTGGTCGATGCCGGCAGCTCGCCGATGTGCGGCAACAGCATCTGTCAGGACCGGCGTTTCCTCGCGCGCTGGATGCCCGACCTCGAGCGCTACTTCCACTACCGCAATCTCGATGTCAGCACGCTCAAGGAGCTGGCGCGCCGCTGGGCGCCGTCCGTGGCCGACAGTTTCGCGAAGCAGGGCGCGCACCTGGCGCAGGCTGACATCCTCGAGTCGATCCGCGAGCTGCGTCACTACCGTGCCAAGCTGTTTGCGCCGGCTTTCGCGGGCGGCGGCTAGCGCATGTCGCTGGTGACCCATCGCGGCGGCTGCCACTGCGGCGCGGTGGCATTCGAGGTACAGGCACCGGCGCGCGTCACGGTGAGCGACTGCAACTGCTCGATCTGCCGCATGAGCGGCTACCTGCACCTGATCGTGCCGCAGGAGCGGCTGCGGCTGCTGCGCGGTGCCGAGGCACTCACCACCTATTCCTTCAACACCGGCACGGCACGCCATTTATTCTGCCGCCACTGCGGCGTGAAGTCGTTCTACGTGCCGCGCTCCAACCCCGACGGCTACAGCGTCAACCTGCGCTGCCTGGATGCCGCGACGCTCGAGCAGGTGGTGATCGAGCCGTTCGACGACAACGATCGCGACAGCGCGGAAGCGCGCCTCAAACACCTGTCGCGCGCCTAAAGGTGCGTGCCGGTGCCGAGCGTCCTAGGCGGCCTTGCCGCCGGCCGACTGCGCGAGGAACATCCAGGTTTCGACCACGGTATCCGGGTTCAGCGACATGCTGCCGATGCCCTGCTCGAGCAGCCAGCGCGCCAGGTCCGGATGGTCGGAGGGGCCCTGGCCGCAGATGCCGACGTACTTGCCCGCCTTCTTGCAGGCGGCGATGGTCATCGACAGCAGCACTCGCACCGCCTCATCGCGCTCGTCGAAGTGGTTCGCCATGATGGCCGAATCGCGGTCCAGGCCGAGCGTCAGCTGCGTCATGTCGTTGGAGCCGATCGACATGCCATCGAAGTGCTCGAGGTACTTGTCCGCCAGCAGCGCGTTGGTCGGCAGCTCGCACATCATGATCACGATGAGACCATTGCTGCCGCGCGCCAGGCCGTTCTGCGCCAGGAGCTGCGTCACCTGCTGCGCTTCTCCGACGGTGCGCACGAACGGCACCATGACCTGCACGTTGGTGAGGCCCATGGTTTCGCGCACGCGCTTGAGCGCGCGGCACTCCAGTTCGAAGCAGGGGCGGAAGGTCTCGTCGACGTAACGCGCGGCGCCGCGAAAGCCCAGCATGGGGTTTTCCTCGTGCGGCTCGTAGCGCGCGCCGCCGATGAGATTCGCGTACTCGTTGGACTTGAAGTCCGACAGGCGCACGATCACCGGTTCCGGCGCGAAGGCGCAGGCGATCTGCGCGATGCCCTCGGCCAGCTTCTCGACGTAGAAGCCCACCGGATCGGCGTAGCCGGCCATCTGCCCGCGGATCTGCTGCTGCAGCGTGGTGTCGAGGCGGTCGAATTCCAGCAGCGCGCGCGGGTGCACGCCGATCATGCGATTGATGATGAATTCCAGGCGTGCCAGCCCCACCCCGTGGTTGGGGATGGCAGCGAAATCGAAGGCGCGGTCGGGATTGCCGACGTTCATCATGATCTTGACGGGAATCTTGGGCAGCGAGTCGAGTTCCACCTGCTTGCGCTCGAACTCGAGCAGGCCCTCGTACACCTCGCCGGTGTCGCCTTCAGCGCACGAAACGGTGACTTCCTGGCCCTCGCGGATCTTCTGCGTGGCGTCGCCGCAGCCGACCACGGCCGGGATGCCCAGCTCGCGGGCGATGATGGCGGCATGGCAGGTGCGGCCGCCGCGATTGGTGACGATCGCGGCCGCGCGCTTCATGACCGGCTCCCAGTCCGGATCGGTCATGTCGGCGACCAGCACGTCGCCGTTCTGCACGCGCGCCATCTCGCTCGCGTCCTTGATGACGCGCGCGGTGCCCGCGCCGATGCGCTGGCCGATGCTGCGCCCGGTGGCCAGCACGCGCGAGCGGCCCTTGAGCGCGTAGCGCTGGATGGTGCGGCCGGCACGGCTCTGCACCGTCTCCGGGCGCGCCTGCAGGATGTAGATCGTGCCCGTCTCGCCGTCGCGCGCCCACTCGATGTCCATCGGCCGGCCGTAGTGCTCCTCGATCAGCAGCGCCTGGCGGGCGAGGGTGTTGAGGTCGGCATCCTCCACGCAGAAGCGGCGGCGCTCGGCTTCGGGCACCTCGACGGTGCGCACCCGCTCAGCTGAGCCCGGCGGCGCATACACCATCTTGATCGCCTTGCCGCCGAGGTTGCGGCGCACGATGGCGAGCTTGCCGGCGCGCAGGGCCGGCTTGTACAGGTAGTACTCGTCCGGATTGACCGCGCCCTGCACCACGGTCTCGCCCAGTCCCCAGGAAGCGGTGATGAACACCACGTTGCGGAAGCCGGAATCGGTGTCGAGCGTGAACATCACGCCGCTCGTGCCCAGGTCGCTGCGCACCATGTGCTGCACGCCGGCGGACAGCGCCACCGCGCTGTGATCGAAGCCCTGATGCACGCGATAGGAAATGGCGCGGTCGTTGAAGAGCGAGGCGAACACCTCGTGCATCGCCTTGAGTACGGCCTGCTCGCCGCGCACGTTGAGGAAGGTCTCCTGCTGACCGGCAAAGGAGGCCTCGGGCAGATCTTCGGCGGTCGCTGAGGAGCGCACCGCCACGGCGATCTCCTGGCCAGCGCTCATGCGACGCAGCTGCTCGCTCACCGCCTGCGTGAGTGCCGGCGGGAAAGGCGTCGTCAGGATCCACTGGCGGATGCGCGCGCCGCTGGCGGCAAGCCTGGCAATGTCATCGACGTTGAGCGCCGCGAGCTCGGCGCGGATGCGCTCATCGAGTCCTGCCTGGCGGAGAAACTCGCGGTACGCCTGGGCGGTGGTGGCGAAGCCGCCGGGTACCTTGACGCCGAGTTTGGTGAGCGCGCCGATCATCTCGCCGAGCGAGGCGTTCTTGCCGCCGACGCGCTCGACGTCGTGCATTCCCAGCTGCTCGAACGGAATAACGAAGTCGTTCAACGATTCTCCCGAAAATCGACCCGGCGGACGCTTGCCACCCTGCGGTCGCAATGAAACACTGCCGTCTCACGTGCAGCAGCCCGACAGATGAGCCGCCCAGAACCGTGAGCCGTCGAACCGTTTTCTTCGTCTCGGATCAAACCGGCGTGACCGCGGAAACGCTGGGCCACAGCCTCATGACACAGTTCGAGGGACTGGAATTTCGGCCGGTGACTTTGCCATTTGTGTCGAGCGTTGACAAGGCGCACGAGGTCGTGCGACGCATCGATCAGGCCGCGCTGCAGGAGGGTTTACGACCCATCATCTTCAGCACGCTGGTGCAGGATGAGCTGCGCGACGTCGTTATGACAGCGAACGGGCTGTTCCTCGATCTGTTCTCGGCGTTTGTTGGTCCGCTGGAGCGCGAGCTAGACACGCGCTCCACGCACCGCGCCGGCCGGGCGCACGGCATCGCCGACCTTGCCGCCTACACCGCACGCATCAACGCCACCAACTACGCGCTCGCCAACGATGACGGTACCGGCGGTGATTACGCGCACGCGGACGTCATTCTGATAGGCGTGTCGCGCGTCGGTAAAACGCCGACCTGCCTGTACCTGGCGTTGCAGTACGGGGTGTTCGCGGCCAACTACCCGGTCACGGAGGACGACCTCGAGGCCGGCAAGCTGCCGGGCCGCGTGGAGTCGTTCCGCGGCAAGCTGTACGGGCTGACCATCAGGCCGGAGCGGCTGATGCAGATCCGGCACGAGCGCCGTCCCGACAGCCGCTACGCCTCGCGCGCGCAGGTGCAGTACGAACTGCGGGCCGCCGATGCGCTGTTCGCGCGCTACGCGATTCCGTCGCTCGACACCACCGAGTGCTCGATCGAGGAGATCGCCAGCCGCATCCTTAACACCACCGGCATCGAACGACGCCTGCGGCCGTAGCGAGCGACGCCGGCACAGCTGCACATTGTTGCACGGTCCGCGCACGGATGTGCGCTCACGCGCAGGTCGCACGAAAATTGCAAGCGGCGGGCACGCGCATTGTTGCGCAAATTCGCGTCTTGATCGGCTTGCAGGGTAAGCATCGTGCGTTATAGTCGGTACGTGCTCGCAGACACACAAACGGTAGTTTCCTGGCGCGCCAGTCCGCGCAGCTTCGTCGCGCTCATGGGGCTGTACGAGAGCAACTTCATCCGGCTCGGCTGGCTGGCCGGGGAACTGAAGGCGCTCGCCGGCAGGCGCATTTCCAGCGTGCGCGGCGACTGTGACCTTGTTCTCAGCGTGATCGAGCGCTCACCCTACACCAGCACTGTCAATCTGACCTACGAGCTGGCAGAGGCGAGCGGCGCGGAGCATTACCCGGACATGCGCGTGCGTATCTACCACGATGCGCACCTGGTCGAGGCGCAGCAGTGGGCGGGCGTTCACACTCAGCCGGTGCTGAAGGCGCTGCGCGGCTACGCGGAGCGTGAACTGGATCAGCGCTGGGCCCGCAACATGATGTTAAACAAGTGGCTGGAATACTGCGTGGAGCGAGGCCATCGCTTCTCATTCCGTCCGGAGTCTGGTGCCGGCGCTTGAGAAGAAGCGGCCCCTGGCCGCATCTCTCATGAAAGCGCTGCGACAACTCGGCTTTCTCAAGCTCAGCCTTCGTCCCGAAGGCGCACCCGATGCCGAAGATCATCGGGTCATGGCCCTTTTCAAGAACCGCGCCGAGCTGAAGAAGGCTTACGGCGGCCTGCAGGACGAGACCTTCCGCCTCAAGGACCTCATCAAGCAGCAGGAAGGGGCGACGCAGCGCGTGCAGGACATGCTCAGCACGCTCGAGCGGCGCCTCGGCACCACCGAGACCGCCTACCCCGCGCTGGTGTTCTATCAGCTGCGGCGCCTGTGGCAGTCCGGGCGCGAACTCATCGCCGCCTTCGTCGCCGACCTCGTGCGCCAGCAGGATGAGCGCGAACGGCGCGCGCACCTGGCGCAGCACAACCGCACGCAGTTTGCGCGCCGGCAGGCCGCGCAGCACGAGCAGGCCGGCGCCCAGGCCGCACACGATGCCGCGGCCGCCCAGGCCGCAGCGCTCGAGGCCGAGCGCGCTCGCCTGGTGCGCTGGTGGCACTACTTCAAGCGCCGCGCGCTCGAGCGCAGCATCGAGGGCGCGCGCGTGGCGTCTGCTGCGACCGCCGCGACGCTGGCGCAGGCGACGAAGGCGCTCGAGGATCTCGAGCGCGAGCCGGCGCCGCAGTTTCCCGGACTGTCGCTGCCGGCACGGCGCGCCATCAACATCGCCGCGATCGCCTATGCCGAGGTGCTGTGCCTGCGGCTGCAGGAGCTGAAGGCGCCACTGGTAACGCTCGCCCGTGAGGCCACCGCGCGGCGCGAGGCCAGCGATGACTACGGCGAGCCGAAGGAATGCGTGCTGCTCATGGGCCAGATCGCCCGCGCCCACGATCTGATCGCCGCGAAAGCAGGTCTCGCCGAGGAGATCGGCGCACGCGGCGAGCGGCTGAAACGCGTGGCGCGCTACCGCGGCGTCGGCGACAGCGCACCGATCGTCGAGTCACTGGCGTTCGGCGAGGGTGACGTGCTGGCGCAGGGCGCGCAGGGCTCCCTGCCGCTGCCCAACGTGCTCGCCGAAGATACCTGGGATCTGTACCGGATCCTGCAGCGCTGAGCCGCGCTGCCGCGCCGTCAGCCGGCGCGCACTGCCTTCTGCGGGGGCGTCTGCGGCCGGGCACCCGTCACCATGTCGGCCATCACCTGGGTTGCCTGGTCCAGCACCACGTCGGCGGCGTCGTCCTTGGACTTCTCCAGCTCCTCGACGGTCTTGAACGGCGGCAGGTTCTTGGCGGCGCGGCGGCTGTTCTCACGATCCAGCCGTTCCTTGTCGATGCGCGCGCGCTCGTCGCGGCGCTCCTTGAGGTTGAGCGACACGCTGTGCTGGCCACGCACCGAGTCGATGGCGGCGATGTCGGACATCAGCCAGCGGTAGTCCGGATCGCGCTGCGCGCGCGCGTCCTCTTCGTTGGCGAGGGCGGCGACCGGCGGGGCGGCGGAGGAGCCGGCGCTGGTCTTGAACGGCACGCCGGCGATGCGATCCCACGGCAGGGCGGATTCCAGCGCGCTCTCGCCCACTTCCTTGGTGTCGAGGACGGAGGCGAGCGGCACGTCCGGCTCGACGCCATGGTGCTGGGTGCTCTCGCCGGTAATGCGGTAGAACTTGCCGATGGTGAGGGTCAGCTGGCCGTTGCCGCCTTCCGCCTGCGGCCAGCGGTCGAGCGGCATGAGGCTCTGCACCGTGCCCTTGCCGAAGGTGGTCTGGCCGAGGATCACGCCGCGGTGATAGTCCTGGATGGCGCCGGCGAAGATCTCCGAGGCAGACGCGCTCAGGCGATCCACCAGCACGGCGAGCGGGCCGTCGTAGGCGGCCCGCGTCTCCGGATCGTCGAGCACTTCCAGGCGACCGGCGGTGTCGCGCAGCTGCACGACCGGACCGTGATCGATGAACAGGCCGGTGAGCGCGGTCGCTTCCGGCAGGTAGCCGCCGCCGTCGTTGCGCAGGTCGAGCACCAGCCCGTCGATGTTCTCGGCCTTCAGCTGGTTTAGCAGCTTGAGCACGTCGCGCGTGGTGCTGCGATAGTTCTCATCACCGGCGTTCTGCGCGGCGATGTCCTGATAGAAGCCGGGCACAGTGATGACGCCGACCTTGAGGGTGCGGCCGTCGCGCACGATGCTCTTGACTTCCTTGTGCGCCGCCTGGGCTTCGAGGGTGACCTTGTTGCGGGTGAATTCGAGCGTCTTCTCCGGCGTGCCGGGGGCGGCACCGGCCGGCAGGACCTGCAGCCGCACGGTGGTGCCCGCCTTGCCGCGGATCAGCTGCACCACGTCGTCCAGGCGCCAGCCGATGACGTCCTTGAGCGCGCCGTCGTGGCCTTCGCCCACGGCGGTGATGCGGTCGTTGATCTTGAGCGTGCCGGCGACGGCGGCCGGACCGCCTTCGAGCACGTTCATGATCGTGACGTAGTCATCGTTGAGCGTCAGCGAGGCGCCGATGCCGTCGTAGTTGAGACTCATCTGGATGCGGTATTCCTCGGAGCTGCGCGGCGAGAAATAGCTCGAGTGCGGATCGAAGGCACGCGCATAGGCGTTCATCAGGTTCTCGAACACGTCCTCGTTGCTCACCTGGTCGACCCGCTTCAACACGCGCTCGTAGCGCTTGCGCAGCACGTCGGACGCATCCGTCCAGCTCTTGCCGGTCAGCATGAGCGACAGGGCGTCGTTCTTGACGCGCTTTCTCCACAGCTCGTCCATGGTGGCCTGGTCGGCGGGCCACTGCGCGTGCGCGCGGTCGAACTCAAACGACTCGTTGAGGTTCCAGTCCGGCTCGGTCTGCAGCAGCGCGATGGCGTGCTGGATACGCTCACGGTTGCGCTGCTGGAAGCGGGCGAAGATCAGGTAGGCCGGATCGATGTTGCCGGTGCGGATCATGTCGCCGAACTGCAGGCGGTAGGCGTTGAAATCGCTGATGTCGCTGGCCAGGAAGTAGCTGCGCTGACTGTCGAGGAACTCGAGGTAGCGCTGGTACACCACGTCGGACATCTTGTCGTCGATGGCGGCGTGGCTGTAGTGCTGGTCCTCGAGGATGCGCCCGATGCGGCGCGCCGTGGCGCGCTGGCTGTCGGTGGGCGCGATCGCGCCGGCCGGCAGCTGCACGGTGTTCGCCGGGGCCTTGACGGAACCGGCCAGCGCCAGTGCCAGCACGGCCAGGGCGGCGGCGGTAATCCAGCCGGAGGAACGGCGCAGCGGTAAGGTCATCGTGGAGGCTCGCAAGTTCGGTAAACTCTTAGAGTAAGGCTAGAGCGTGCAGTTCGCTTTTAGCAAGTACAGTCATCACACCATGCGACCCCTGGCAGCACTGCTGGCAATCCTGGCCGGATCGGCGATCGCCCTGGCTATTGGGCTCCTCATGACATGGATTGTCATACTGTTCCTGCCCGCCGACGAGGCGCGCTTCGCGCCCGAACACGCCGCCCTGGTGCGGGCCATCCTTATCTTTACATTGTTTGCCATCGCCAGCGGCGCCAGCTTCTATGCCCAGCAGCGCCTGCGCAGCTGGCGTGCGGCGGCGCACGCCGCCACGCTTGCGATGTTCGCGCTGGCGGTATGGCTCTACTGGCCCAAATAAGGGCGCGCCCTGGCGAGTCAATAGCGCGGCGGCACGAGGCGCAGCAGGCGCACGAACAGCCGCAGCAGCGCGATGACGGCGGCAGGCCCGAGCGCCACGGCCCAGAAGACCGCCGAGCCGTGCGCCAGCCCGGTGAGAAAGTCGCCCAGCAGTGCCAGCGGCCCGGCGTGCAGGTTCTGCGCGTGGGTGTAGGGCCCGAGCACGCGGTCGCCGGCCGCCCAGATGATGAGCGGCACCAGGAACACCCCGAACAGCAGCGCCGGGCCGAAGATCATCAGCTCGCGCCGGGGCCACGGCAGCTCCTCGTACGCGTCGCGCCAGCGCCAGCCGCGCGCACGCGGGCCGGCGTCTTCGTCAGTCGGGGGCGTGGTCGACATTGGTGAGGGCATAATAGCCGATGCAGAAAATCCGGACCGCCGTCATCGGCGTGGGCTATCTCGGCCGCTTCCACGCGCAGAAGTACGCGCAGGAGAGCGACTGCGAGCTGGTGGCGGTGGTCGATTCGCGGGCCGAGGCGCGCGAGCAGGTGGGCGCGGAACTCAAGGTGCGCGCGCTCGCAGCGCACAACGGGCTGCTCGGCGAAGTGGATGCGGTGAGCGTCGTGACGCCGACGCCGCAGCATTTCGCCATCGCGCGCGACTTCCTCGCCGCCGGCGCGCACGTGCTGGTGGAAAAGCCCATCACCGAGACCGCGCAGGAAGCGCGCGAGCTGATCGCGCTCGCCGCCGCTGCCAAGCGCATCCTGCAGGTCGGGCACCTCGAGCGCTTCAATGCGGCGATCCTGGCCGCCGAGCCCTACCTGCGCGCGCCGCGCTTCGTCGAGTGCCATCGCTTTGCGCCTTACCGCGAGCGCGGCACGGACGTGAACGTGGTGCTGGACCTCATGATCCATGACATCGATCTGGTGCAGACCATGGTGGCCGCCCCCATCGCCGCCATCGATGCGATCGGCACCCCGGTGTTCTCCGAGGAGATCGACATCGCCAATGCGCGCCTGCGCTTCACCAACGGCTGCGTCGTGAACGCCACCGCCTCGCGCGTCAGTCTCAAGACCGAGCGCAAGATGCGCATCTTCGAGGACGATGCCTACCTGTCACTCGACCTGCAGCAGAAGATCGTGACGCTCATCCGCAAGCGCGGCGCCAGCGATGCGCCGGGGCCGCTGCCGGTCATCATCGAGGAGCAGAGCCTGGAGCCCGGCGATGCGCTGCGTGCCGAGATCGCCTCGTTCCTCGCCTGCATCCGCACCGGCAGCGCGCCGGTGGTCTCGGGGGAGGCCGGGCTCATGGCGCTCGAAACCGCCATGCGCATCACCGAACAGGTGCAGCGCTCGCTCGCCGAGCGCGCCGCCGCGACCCGCTAGAATGCGCTTTCTTCGCTTGCGAACTTGACGAGCGCACAGGTGCCCGATGTCCAAGGATCCTGAGCATTTTCAGCGCCAGCCCCGTCCGGTGACGGTGGCGGCCATCCAGATGGCGTGCGACTGGGACGGCGCCGCGCAACATCGCCAGGGCCGAGGCGCTCGTGCGCCGGGCGGCCGCGCGCGGCGCGCAGCTGATTCTGCTCCCGGAGCTGTTCGAGACTCCCTACTTCTGCATCGAGCAGGATGCGCGCCACCTGGCGCTCGCCCGCCCGGCGGCCACGAGCGCGGCCGTGCAGCATTTCATCCCCATCGCGCGCGAGCTGGGCGTGGTGCTGCCGATCAGCTTCTTCGAGCACGCCGGCGCTGCCTACTTCAATTCGATCGCCATCCTCGACGCCGACGGCACCAACCTCGGCGTATACCGCAAGTCGCACATACCCAACGGGCCTGGCTACCAGGAGAAGAACTACTTCTCCCCGGGCGACACCGGCTTCCGGGTGTGGGACACGCGCTTCGCCCGCATCGGCGTGGGCATCTGCTGGGACCAGTGGTTCCCGGAGACCGCGCGCGTCATGGCTCTCAAGGGTGCGGAGCTGTTCTTCTTTCCGACCGCCATCGGCAGCGAGCCGCCGCCGGCCGTGCCGGTCAATTCGCGCGATCACTGGCAGCGCACCCAGCAGGGCCACGCGGCCGCGAACCTCACCCCGCTGATCGCCGCCAACCGCTACGGCCTGGAGCGCTCGGTGCAGGACCCCGAGGGGCTGTACATCCGCTTCTACGGGTCATCGTTCATCGCCGATGCGCAGGGAGCCAAGGTCGCCGAGGCGGGCGAGGAGGGGGATGCGGTGCTGACGCACAGCTTCGACCTGACGGCCGCCGCGCAGCAGCGCGACAACTGGTTCGTGTTCCGCGACCGGCGGCCGGAGCTGTACGGGCCGCTCACGACGTTCGACGGGCAGCGCTGAGGGCGCGGTTCCCGGCCCGCTCGGGCCGGGAACGCATTGGTGGAGGCGGGGAGAATCGAACTCCCGTCCGCAAGTCCTAGACTTCAGGCTCTACGTACGTAGCTCACTCTTTTTTTCTCACGCGGCGCTACCCGAGGAGCAGGGAAGACGCAACGCCAGCGCCAGTGACTCTTAACGCTGCGGCCTGTCGCACGCCGCAGCGCGATCCTGTGAACGCGTCCCCTGATTCGGTCGCACAGGCACGAGCCGGTCAGAGGTCAGCTGCGTTTAGGCAGCTAGAGCGTAGTTGTCGTCGTTGGCAACTATGATTTGCAGCATTATTTACGAGGGCACTGCGCCTCGGCACGCCCCTGAAGGTTCGCAACCCACGTCGAAACCGGTCGCCCCCTTAAGGTACGCCCGCAGCATACCCCATACCGGCCGCCCGGCCTTAGGCTGCGGCGTTTCCCGTCGCGGCGGTACCTTGTTGTGCCAACGCAACGGTTGTTGCCAAAAACAACGACTCAGGTAAGGTACGCGCCCCGATAAGTTAACGACACGGATGTGAGGGTTTTGCAATGTGGAAGCAAGCATCGGTCGGTTTGATGGGCCTCGCCCTGTGGGGCGCCGCGTACGCGGACGATGCCCCGCCGGCCAGCGATCCGGGCACCGACAGCACCTGGGCCTCACGGGCGCAGGCGGGCTACACCAAGACCAACGGCAATACCGACACCTCGAGTGCCAACGGCCTGTTCCACGTCGCGCACCTCATCGGCGACTGGAAGCTGCTGTTCGGCGCCGAAGGGCTGTACGGTTCCACCAAGGGTGAAACCACCGCGCAGGCCTGGGATCTGCACTTCCAGGACAACTACAACATCACCGCCAAGCTCTACTGGTACAGCGGGCTGCGCTACGACGACAACAAGTTCTCAGGCTTCGCCTACCAGGCGCTGGTCTCGACCGGCGTCGGCTACCAGTTCATCAAGAGTGAGGACACCCAGCTCAGCGGCCAGATCGGCGTCGGCGCCCGGCGCCTGCGCCCCGAGTTCCTGACCGAGGATGCGGTGGGTGGCATCACCAGCACCTCCTACGTGGATCCGGCCTGTACGGCGCTGCCGCTGCCGCCGAACGGCGGCTGCCCGACGGTGCAGGCGACCACCGATGCGGTGCTCGATGCGGCGGTCAACCTCACGCACGCCTTCAACTCCTTCACCAAGGTGATCGCCGGGGTGGCGGTGGAGTCCGGCAAGGACAACACCATGACCAACGCCAGCATCGCCCTGCAGGTGAAGATGAGCGACCGGCTGGCACTTTCGGCCGGCTACGCGCTGGTGCGCAACAGCAAGCCGCCCATGGGCGTCGGCTCCTCCTCGAGCCTGACGACGCTGAGCCTGGTGTACGAGCTGAAGAACAAGAACCTGGCGCCCGAGTAAGGGCGCGGTGCGCTGTCAGCCGCGCCGCAGGGCGCGGGCCTTGTCGCGCTGCCAGTCGCGGTCCTTCTCGACCGCGCGCTTGTCGTGCTGCTTCTTGCCCTTGGCAAGTCCGATCTGCAGCTTGGCGCGGCCCTGCTTCCAGTAGAGCTCGAGCGGTACCAGGGTGTAGCCGCGCCGCTCCACCGCGCCGATGAGACCCTGCAGCTCGCTGTAGTTCAGCAGCAGCTTGCGGGTGCGCGTCGGGTCCGGCAGGACGTGCGTCGAGGTGGTCGCAAGCGGCGCAAGGTGCGCACCGAACAGGAACGCCTCGCCGTCGCGCAGGTACACGTAGGCCTCGGTGAGCTGCGCTTTGCCCGCGCGCATCGACTTGACTTCCCAGCCCTGCAGCACCAGCCCCGCCTCGTAGCGCTCCTCGATGAAATAGTCGTAGCGCGCCTTGCGGTTCTCGGCGATCAGGCGTGGCGTTGCGGGTGCTTTGGTCATGAGGGGGCGTAATGGGACAATGCCACCATGCGAGAGGTCAAGCGTTCGGCGCTGGTCAATAAGCCGCCGGGCGAGCTGTTCGCGCTGATCAACGACATCGAGAGCTACCCGCAGTTCCTGCCGTGGGTGACCCACGCGCAGGTGCTGTCGCGCACGCCCGGCCAGCTCATCGCCAGTATCGGCGTGCGCCAGGGGGCGCTGCAGGGCGAGTTCACCACCCGCAACACGCTCGAGCCGGAGCGCTCGGTGCGCATGCAGCTGCTGCAAGGGACCGTTCCGCACCCTCGACGGCGAATGGCTGCTCACGCCCATCGAAGGCGGCGGCTGCCGCGTCGAGCTCAGCATGCGCTTCGCCTTCACGAGCCGCGTCGCGGCGCTGCTGTTCGAGTCGAAGTTCGCCGCCACCATCGGTTCGCTGGTCGATGCGTTCGTGGCGCGGGCGCGGGCGCGCCCGTGACGCCAGTGCGCGCCGGCAAGCGCTGCACGGTCGCGTATGCGACGCGCGCGCGCCAGTACCTGTGGCAGCTCGCGCTGCCGCCGGCGGCCACGGTCGCGGACGCGCTCGCCGCGGCCCGGGTCGTGGCGCACGAGACTGAGGCCGATTCCCTGGGACAGCGCGGCGGTGGGCATCTGCGGTGAACCCTGCGCACGAGCCTTGGTGTATGCGGACGGTGATCGCATCGAGCTGTATCGGCCGCTGGTGCGCGATCCGCGCGAACGGCGCCGCGAGCGCGTGCAGCGCGAGCGCCGCCGCAAGGCCGCCGCCCGTTAGATCTTGGGGAACTTGGAGATCGACGGTCCCTGGTCCGGTGCCTGCGGCGCGGACTCCGGCACGTTCTCGCGCACGAAGTGCTCGACCTTGTCCTGCTTGAAGAACACCGTCAGGTGACGCTGCGCCGGCCGGCGCAGCCGGCCGTGCTGGAAGTAATAGAGATAGTCCCAGCGATCCTTGTCGAACATGTCCGGCACCATCGGCGTGCCGAGCAGGTAGCGCACCTGCGTGCGCGTCATGCCCACCGCGAGCAGATCGACCGTCTTGCCCTCAAGGAAGTTGCCCTGCTGGATGTCCATCCGATAGACGCACCCGGCGAGGGCGGCGCTGAGCACGAGGGTCAGGGCGGCGAGACTTAAGCGCATGTCGATCCATTGGGGGATAATGTTGTAACGAATCATACCTGATCGCGACCTGAAGCCCTCGATGCCAAGGGGCGCGGAGTCGTCGGAGTGCGTGCGTGGAAGGCAAAGACCTGCGCAAAGCCGGTCTGAAGGTCACTCTTCCCCGGCTGAAGATCCTCGAGATCCTCGAGGTCAGCAACACGCGCCACCTTTCCGCAGAAGATATCTATCGCAATCTCCTGGAATCCAACGAAGACATAGGTCTTGCGACCGTCTACCGCGTGCTGACGCAGTTCGAGGCCGCAGGTCTTGTGACCCGTCATCATTTCGAGGACGGCATGGCGGTGTTCGAGCTCAACCAGGGCACCCACCACGACCACATCGTGTGTCTGGACTGCGGCCGCGTGGAAGAGTTCATGGATGCCGGGATCGAGGAGCGCCAGACTTCGGTGGCCAGCAAGCTCGGCTTCACCATCCGCGACCACTCACTGATCCTCTACGGGCACTGCCGGCGGCAGAACTGCCCGTTCCGCAAGCGCAAGAACGGCTAGCGGCCGCGCGCCTTGGGCGGCCGGGGCTGGCGCACCGTGTCGCCGCTTTCCTGCCCCGCATCGCCGGCCTTGCCGCCGCTTGCGGCCAGCAGCATCTCGCGGGCGTGCTCGCGGGCGCGCTCCGACACCTCGACGCCGCCGAGCATGCGCGCCAGCTCCTCGACGCGGTCATCGGCGGTCAGTTCGGTGAGCGTGGTGCGCGTGGTGCGCCCGTCGCTGAGCTTCACCACGCGCAGGTGATGGTGCGCCTGGCAGGCGACCTGCGGCAGGTGCGTGACGCACAGCACCTGGCCTCGCGCGCCGAGCGCCCGCAGTTCGCGCCCGACGATCTCGGCGACCGCCCCGCCGATGCCGGCATCCACCTCATCGAACACCATGGAGCGCGTCTGGTCGGCGGCACAGGAGACCTGCACCGCGAGTGACAGGCGCGCCAGCTCCCCGCCGGAGGCGACCTTGGCGAGGGCGCGCGGCGGCTGACCGGGGTTGGCGCTGACGCGGAAATCGATCTGGTCGATGCCATGCTGGGCGGGGTCCGCATTGGCCGCCGGCGTCACGTCCGCTTCGAAGCGTCCGCCGGCCATCCCCAGCGTCTGCATGCGCGTCGTGATGTCGCGCACCAGCCCGCGCGCCGAGGCGCGGCGCTTGTTGGACAGCTGCTGTGCCTGCACGCGGTAAGCCTCCAGCGCCGCCGCCAGGTCCTTGCGCAGGGTCGCCAGGTCCATGTCGGCGCGCTCGAGCGAGGTGAGTTCTGCCTGCAGTGCGAGCGCGTGCTCGGGCAGCTGCTGCGGGGCGACGCGGTGCTTGCGGGCGAGTTCCTCCATGGCCGCGAGGCGGCGCTCCACTTGCTCCTGGCGCGCCGCATCGACCTCGAGCGTCTCGCCGTAGTGCTCCAGTTCCCGGGCCGCCTCGCGCACCTGGATGATGGCCTCTTCCAGCAGCGGCACGACCGCGCTGAGCTTGCCGTCGAGCGCGGTCAGCGAGCGCAGTGACAGCAGCGCCCGGCTGATGGCGGCGTGGGCGCTGCCGGCGTCGTTCTCGTAGAGCTCACCGCGCGCGGCCTGCGTGCCGCTCGCGAGCCGCCCGCGGTTGGCGAGACGGCCGCGCTCCTCGGTGAGTGCGTCCGCCTCCCCGGGCTGCAGCTGCAGCGCGCTGAGCTCCTGCATCTGATAGCGCAGCAGGTCGAGCTTGGCATCGCGATCGTGCGCGCGGCGGTCGAGCTCGAGGGTCTGGTTGAGCAGCTCCTGCCAGACGCGGTGGGCGATGCCGACCTGGTCCACCGAGGCGGTGAGATCGCCGTAGCCGTCGAGCAGCTCACGCTGCGATGCGCTGCGGGTGAGCGACTGGAACTCGTGCTGCCCGTGGATATCGATGAGGATGTTGCCGGCCTCGCGCAGCAGCTGCACGGGCACCGACTGGCCGTTCAGATAGGCGCGCGAGCGCCCGTCGCTCCCCACCACGCGGCGCACGATCAGCTCGGAACCCGCGGCGATCGACTGCTCTTCCAGCCACTGCTTCAGCTCGCGCGGCGCCTTGGACAGGTCGAAGGTGGCCGAGACCTCGGCGCGCTCGGTGCCGTGGCGCACCACTTCCGCGCCGGCGCGGCCGCCGGCGAGCAGCTGCAGCGCCTCGACCAGGATCGACTTGCCGGCGCCGGTCTCACCGGTCAGCACCGTAAGCCCGGCGCGCAGCTCGAGTTCGACCGCGTCGATGATGGCGAAATCCCGGATCTGCAGGTGCGTCAGCATGGTCAGCGCTCGAAGCTGCCGCGGCCCCAATGAAGCTTGGAGCGCAGCACCTTGTAGTAGTCGTGGCTCTTGGGATGCAGCAGCGTCACCTGCTCCGCCGCGGTGGTGACGGCCAGACGGTCGCCGGGGGCGAGCGCCCCGAGCATAGCGCCGTCGCAGGTGACGTTGGCGCGGGTATCGGGACGTTCCAGCAGCGCTACCTCGACCACGCAGGTGGCCGCGACCACGATCGGGCGGTCGGAGAGGGTGTGCGCGCAGATCGGCACGATGACGAGCGCCGGCAGGTGCGGCGCGATGATCGGGCCGTTGCACGAGAGCGCGTAGGCGGTGGAGCCGGTGGGGCTTGCGACGATGATGCCGTCGCCGTCGTGCGTGTTGACGTAGTCGCCATCGATATGGGTCTCGAAGTCGAGCGTGCGGCCGGTGTCGTGCTTCTGCATGACCACGTCGTTGAGCGCGAACGACTGCGCCACCGTGCCGTCGGCCCGATGCAGCGATGCCGTCAGCAGCGGGCGGCGGTCCTCGTCCAGCTCACCGGCGAGCGCCGCGTCGACGCTGGCGAGCATGTCCTGCGGCATGACGTCGGTGAGGAAGCCGAGGCGGCCGCGGTTGACGCCGATCAGCGGCACGCCGTGCCGCGCCACCAGGCGTGCCCCGTAGAGGAGCGTGCCGTCCCCGCCCACGGCGATGACGAGCTCCGCGCGCGCGCCGATGTCAGCTTCGCGGATGCGGGTGACGCCGCTGAATTCGGGGGCGAGCGCGGCGTCCTCGCCCACCAGCACCGTCACCCCGCGCCGCGCCAGATGCGGCACGAGCGCTGCGACGCTCTCGGCGATGCGCGGATCGGCGAAGCGGCCGACTAATGCACAGGTGCGCACGGGGTAGGCCATGTGCTTACAGGGGGGCTCTTGACTTAACTGCGCTGCGGCGCGGTGCGACTTTGTAGCACGCACAGCGCGCCTCCAGCCAATGCGCTAATTCACAATCTTGACGCAGTGCCGGGGCGACGGGCGCCGGGGCCGCCGCTCGCTTGACGGTTGTAAGGGGTGGACGCTAGCTTTCCGCCAGCGGCTGTGCAAGAAAGGTGGTATGGCGCACGAAGCTCGGGACGAGGCTCTGGGCGAGCGGGCTCAGCACCTGCTGCGAACACTCATCGAGAGCTATATCCGGGGCGGTCAGCCGGTGGGTTCACGCGCGCTGTCGCGCGAGTCCGGGCTGCAGCTGAGCTCGGCCACCATCCGCAACGTCATGGCCGATCTCGAGGAGCTCGGTTTCGTCGCCTCCCCGCACACCTCATCGGGACGCGTGCCGACCGACAAGGGCTACCGCTTCTTCGTCGACACGCTGCTGCAGCTGCGCCCGCTCGACGATGCGGCCAGCGCCGAGATCCGCCGCCAGTTCGAGGCGAGCCGCGACAACTCGACCGACCTCATCGCGACCGTGTCGCAGCTGCTGTCCAGTGCCACGCAGCTCGCCGGCATCGTGACGCTGCCGCGGGCGCGCGAAGCCTCCATCACGCAGATCGAGTTCGTGGCGCTGTCCGAGCAGCGGGTGCTGGTGGTGCTGGTGTTCAACGACCGCGAGGTGCAGAACCGCATCATCCAGCTGGACCGGCATTTCTCCGCCGATGAGCTCAAGCGCGCCTCCAACTTCCTCAACGAGCAGTTCCGCGGCCGCTCGCTGCGCGAGGTGCGCCAGGAGATCCTGCGCCAGCTGTCCGAGGCGCGCGCCCACATGAACCAGATCATGCTCGATGCGATCTCGGTCGCGCAGCAGGTGTTCGAGGGCAACGCGAGCGGCGAGGGCAAGCTCGAATACGTCATCAAGGGTGAGACCAACCTCATGGGCATGGCCGAGCTCAGCAGCGTCGAGAAGCTGCGGCGCCTGTTCGAGGCCTTCAACGAGAAGCGTGACTTCCTGCACCTGCTCGATCACAGCCTCAAGGCCGAGGGCATCCAGATCTTCATCGGCCACGAATCCGGCTTCCGCATCCTCGATGACTGCAGCGTCGTCACGGCCCCGTACGCCGACGGGGATTCGGTCGTCGGGGTGCTGGGGGTCATCGGCCCGACCCGCATGGCCTATGAACGGGTCATTCCAATCGTCGACCTGACGGCTAAACTGCTCGGCGCCGCCTTGAATTCGCGCCGCTGACCCCCACCCGGGGGGAGCGAGCCGCAGAAGGGCGGAACAGCCCACTGCCGGCGGCCGTTTTTCCATGCGGAGGTCGAAGATCCAATGAGTGCCAATGACTCCGGTCGGGGGAGCCCTGCATCCGCTGCGGCCGAGGCCACTACCGTGCTGCCCGAAACCGCCAGCCAGCTGGTCGAGCTCGAACGGCTGCAGCTGGCGCTGGCCGAGTCCGAGGAGCGCGCCAAGAGCCACTGGGAGCAGTACCTGCGGGCGGTCGCCGACCTCGACAACGTGCGCAAGCGCGCGCAGCGCGACATCGAGGCCGCCCATCGCTACGGCCTGGACAAGTTTGCCGCCGAGCTGCTGCCGGTGAAGGACTCCCTGGAGCTGGCCGTGCAGAACGCCGCGCGGGCCGATGCCAAGAGCCTCATCGAGGGCCAGGAAGCCACGCTCAAGCTGCTGTCGCGGGCGCTGGAGAAGGCCGGCGTCACGCCTCATCGACCCCCTGGGCGAGCCCTTCGACCCGGCCCGGCACGAGGCCATGATGGCGCAGGAGTCCCCTAGCGCTGAGCCGAATTCGGTGCTGCAGGTGGTCCAGCCCGGCTACGAGCTGAACGGGCGACTGCTGCGGCCGGCCCGGGTTATCGTGGCGAAAGCCCCGGCGCGGGCTTGAAAGGCTTTCGCGCCATCCTTAAGAAGTGGTCCTGATCCATCCCCCTTTGGAATGAGAATTCTTCGCGGAGTGACCCCATGGCTAAGGTAATCGGCATCGATCTCGGCACGACCAACTCGTGCGTCGCCATCATGGAGGGCGGCAAGCCCCGCGTGATCGAGAACAGCGAAGGCGACCGCACCACCCCCTCCATCGTCGCCTTTGCCAAGGACGGCGAAGTACTGGTTGGGCAGCCGGCCAAGCGCCAGGCGGTCACCAATCCGCACAACACCCTGTTCGCGATCAAGCGCCTCATCGGCCGCAAGTTCGATGACGAGGTCGTGCAGCGCGACATCAAGATGGTGCCCTACAAGATCGTCAAGGCCGACAACAGCGACGCCTGGGTCGACGTGCAGGGCAAGAAGATGGCCCCGCCGGAGATCTCGGCGCGCGTCCTCATGAAGATGAAGAAGACCGCCGAGGATTACCTGGGCGAGACGGTCACCGAGGCGGTGATCACCGTGCCGGCCTACTTCAACGACTCGCAGCGCCAGGCGACCAAGGATGCCGGCCGCATCGCCGGCCTCGAGGTCAAGCGCATCATCAACGAGCCGACGGCAGCCGCGCTCGCCTACGGGCTCGACAAGCAGGGCGCCGATCGCAAGATCGCGGTGTATGACCTGGGCGGCGGCACCTTCGACGTCTCCATCATCGAGATCGCCGAGGTCGATGGCGAGCGCCAGTTCGAGGTGCTCTCCACCAACGGCGACACCTTCCTCGGCGGCGAGGACTTCGACCTGCGCATCATCAATTTCCTGGCCGAGCAGTTCCAGAAGGAGTCGGGCGTCGACGTGCGCAAGGATCCGCTCGCCATGCAGCGCCTCAAGGAGGCAGCCGAGAAAGGCAAGATCGAGCTGTCCTCGACCCAGCAGACCGACATCAACCTGCCGTACATCACCGCGGATGCCTCGGGCCCGAAGCACCTCAACATCAAGTTGACGCGCGCCAAGCTCGAGTCGCTGGTGGAAGACCTGGTGCAGAAGACCCTCGGACCGTGCCGCACCGCCATCAAGGATGCCGGCGTCGCCGCGAGCGACATCGCCGAAGTGATCCTGGTCGGCGGCCAGACGCGCATGCCGCTGGTGCAGAAGTACGTGAAGGACCTGTTCGGCAAGGAGCCGCGCAAGGACGTGAACCCCGACGAGGCGGTCGCCGTGGGCGCAGCCATCCAGGGCGGCGTGCTCGCCGGTGAAGTGAAGGACGTGCTGCTGCTCGATGTGACGCCGCTGTCGCTCGGTATCGAGACGCTCGGCGGCATCATGACCAAGCTCATCGAGAAGAACACCACGATCCCGACCAAGGCATCGAACACCTTCTCGACCGCCGACGACAACCAGACGGCCGTGACCATTCACGTGCTGCAGGGCGAGCGCGAGCGTGCCGCGGACAACAAGTCGCTCGGCAAGTTCGACCTGTCGGAGATCCCGCCGGCGCCGCGTGGCATGCCGCAGGTGGAGGTGTCGTTCGACATCGACGCCAACGGCATCCTCAACGTCTCCGCCAAGGACAAGGCCACCGGCAAGGAACAGAAGATCGTCATCAAGGCCTCGAGCGGCCTGAACGAGGAGGAGATCAAGCGCATGGTGCGCGATGCCGAGGCGCATGCCGACGAGGACAAGCGCTTCCGCGAGCTGGTCGACACGCGCAACAAGGCCGACGGGCTGATCCACACGGTGGAGAAGTCGCTGCAGGGCCTGGGCGACAAGGTCGACGCCGGCGAGCGCGCCACCGTGGAAAGCGCGGTCTCCGACCTGCGCACCGCGCTCAAGGGCGATGACAAGGGTGTCATCGACAAGAAGACCGAGGCGCTCGCCCAGGCCTCCGCCAGCATCGCGCAGCGCGCCTACGCGGCCGAGCAGGGCGGCGGCGCCGGCGCCCCCGGCGAGGGCGGCGCGGGTGCAGCCCCGGGCGGGGCCGCCGGTGCGCAGCCCGGCGGCGGCGCCGGGCGCGAGGACGTCGTGGATGCGGAATTCGAAGAGGTAAAGGACAAGGGACGCAAGGCATCCTAAGCGTCCCATGCCGAAGCGCGATTACTACAAGGTACTGGACGTACCGAAAACAGCGACTGAGGCCGAGATCAAGAAGGCCTACCGGCGCCTCGCGATGAAATACCACCCCGATCGTAATCCCAACGATCGGGAGGCCGAGGAATCCTTCAAGGAAGCGAAGGAGGCGAGCGAGGTGCTCACGGATGCGCACAAGCGCGCCGCCTACGACCAGTACGGCCATGCCGGGGTCGAGGCCGCCGGGCGCGGCGGGGCCGGGCGCGGCTTCAGCTCCGACAGCTTCAGCGACATCTTCGGCGACGTGTTCGGCGACATCTTCGGCGGTGCGCGGCGCGGCGGCCGCTCGCAGGTGTTCCGCGGCGCGGACCTGCGCTACGAGCTCGCGCTCGAGCTGCCGCAGGCCGTGTTCGGCCACCAGGTCGAGATCGACGTGACGCGGCTCGCCGAATGCGACACCTGCAAGGGCACGGGCTCCGCCAAGGGCAGCACGCCGGTCACCTGCGACACCTGCGGCGGCGCCGGCCAGGTGCGCATGTCACAGGGCTTCTTCCAGCTGCAGCAGACCTGCCCGCGCTGCCGCGGCGCCGGCACCATCGTGCGCAATCCCTGCGACACGTGCCTCGGCCAGGGGCGCGTGCGCCGCAGCCGCAAGCTCGCCATCAAGGTTCCCGCCGGTGTCGACACCGGCGACCGCGTGCGCCTGTCCGGGGAGGGCGAGGCGGGGCGCAACGGCGGACCGCCGGGCGACCTGTACGTCGAGATCCAGGTGCGCGAGCACGCCATATTCGAGCGCGACGGCGAGCACCTCAGCTGCGAGGTCCCGGTCAGCTTCGCCACCGCGGCGCTCGGCGGCAGCGTCGCGGTGCCCACCCTCGATGGCGATGTGACCCTGAAGATCCCGGCCGAGACCCAGTCGGGGCGGGTGTTCCGCCTGCGTGACAAGGGCGTGAAGCCGGTGCGCGGCGGCGCGCGCGGCGACCTGTTCTGCCGCGTCGTCATCGAGACCCCGGTGCACCTGTCTGCCCAGCAGAAGGAGCTCGTGCGCCAGCTCGATGAGTCGCTCAAGGTGCACGCCGGCAAGCATGCGCCGCGCGAGAAGGGCTTCCTCGAGGGCGTTAAGCGCTTCTTCGCCGGGGAACCGGACGAGGCCTGACATGACGCAGGCAGCAGCGGTCCCCCTGGTGCGCGCGGTCGTCATCGGCATCACCGGTCGCATGGGCCAGGCGCTGATGCGCGCCGCGGCGAGCCTGCCGCAGCTCATCATCACCGGGGCGGTGGCCTCCCCGGACAGTCTCGGGCTCGGGCGCGACGCAGGCCTGCTGGCCGGCATCGCTGCCGCCAACCTTGCGGTTACCAGCGACCTGGCGGCCGCGCTCGCCACGGCCGACGTCGCGCTCGATTTCAGCCTCGCGGCCGCAACGCCGGCCAACCTCGCCGCCTGCCGCGCGGCACGCAAGCCCCTGCTCATCGGCACCACCGGGGCAGGCCCGGACCTCGAGGCCGCCCTCACGGTGGCCGCGCGCGACATCGCCCTCCTCACCGCTGCGAACACCAGCATCGCCGTCGCGGTGCTGAGCGAGCTCACGCGGCGCGCCGCCGCGGCGCTGCCCGAATCCTTCGACATCGACATCCTCGACCTGCACCACCGCAGCAAGCGCGATGCCCCCTCCGGCACCGCGCTGGCGCTGGGTGCGGCCGCCGCCCGCGGGCGGGGCCAGGCCGCGCCCGCCGCAGCTGCCGCAGGCCTGCCGCGCGCGGCGGGCGAGATCCGCTTTGCCGCGGTGCGCGCCGGCGACCTGATCGGCGAGCACACCGTGCTTTTCAGCGGGCCGGGCGAGGAACTCGCACTCACCCACCGGGCCTGCGACCGGGCGGTGTTTGCCAAAGGCGCCCTGGCCGCCGCGGTCTGGCTGGCGGCGCAGCCGCCGGGCCGCTATGGCATGAGTGAATTCCTGGGATTTAAAACAGCTACTTAGCCGTATTTTGGAGAGCTGACGTGAGCTTCGCAGAGGCTTCTTCACACCGAACTTTCCATGGACACATCAGGCTTAAAGCCCGTAAAATTTCTGCCTAATCCGTGTACGGGTTAGTCCAAGCAAGGCGGGAGGTGTTTCGCAAGAACGCCTCCCGCTTTGTGTATGTGCGTCAGGAGAAGTAATCACGTGAGCTTACCTGCGGTGCTCGCGCTGGCCGACGGAACCATCTTCCGCGGACAGTCGATCGGAGCCAAGGGCAACACCACAGGCGAAGTCGTTTTCAATACTGCCCTCACGGGTTACCAGGAAATTCTCACCGACCCCTCCTATGCGCGTCAGATCGTGACGCTCACCTGTCCGCACATCGGCAACACCGGCACGACGCCCGAGGATCTCGAGTCCGCGCAGGTGTACCCGGCGGGCCTGATCATCCGCGACCTGCCGCTCTTGTCGAGCAACTGGCGCGCCAACGAATCGCTGCCGGAGTTTCTGGAGCGCGGGCGCCTGGTGGCGATCGCCGACATCGATACGCGCAAGCTCACGCGCCTGCTGCGCGAGCAGGGCGCGCAGGCCGGCTGCATCATGACCGGCGAGCAGGTCGACGAGGCGGCGGCGGTGAAGCTCGCCCGCAAGTTCCCGGGACTCAAGGGCATGGATCTCGCCAAGGTGGTGAGTGCCAAGCGCGCCTACCAGTGGAACGAGGGGACGCTGTGGCCGGAGAACACGCGCGGGCTGGTGCGCGCCAACCAGCGCCTGCACGTCGTCGCCTATGACTTCGGCATCAAGCGCAACATCCTGCGCGTGCTCGCCGACAGCGGCTGCCGCATCACGGTGGTGCCGGCCAAGACCGCGGCCGCCGACGTGCTGTCGCTCGCGCCCGACGGCGTGTTCCTCTCCAACGGCCCGGGCGATCCGGAGCCGTGCGACTACGCCATCGCGGCCACGCGCGAACTGCTCGAGACCGACGTGCCGGTGTTCGGCATCTGCCTCGGCCACCAGATCCTCGGACTTGCCGCCGGGGCGCGCACCGTGAAGATGAAGTTCGGCCACCACGGCGCCAACCATCCGGTGCAGGATCTGGACAGCGGCCGCGTCTTCATCACCAGCCAGAATCACGGCTTCGCCGTCGATGAGACGACGCTGCCGGACAACGTCAGGGCGACGCACCGCTCGCTGTTCGACGGCTCGCTGCAGGGCATCGCCTTCAAGGACCGCCCGGCATTCGGTTTCCAGGGGCACCCCGAGGCGAGCCCCGGACCGCACGACCTCAAGCCGCTGTTCGAGCTGTTCAATCACCTCATCCTGCGCCGCCTGCAGGCGCAGCTGAAGATGGCCGTGGGCAGCCGCTAGCAGCGTGGGCAAGCGCACCGACATCCACAGCATCCTGATCATCGGCGCCGGCCCGATCATCATCGGCCAGGCGTGCGAGTTCGACTATTCGGGCGCGCAGGCCTGCAAGGCGCTGCGCGAGGAGGGCTACCGGGTCATCCTGGTCAACTCCAACCCCGCGACCATCATGACGGACCCGGAGATGGCCGATGCCATCTACATCGAGCCGGTCAACTCCAAGAGCGTCGCCCGCATCATCGAGAAGGAGCGCCCGGATGCGCTGCTGCCCACCATGGGCGGACAGACCGCGCTCAATACCGCGCTCGACCTGGTGCGCGAGGGCGTGCTCGAGAAATTCGGCGTCGAGCTGATCGCAGCTTCGCGCGCCGCGATCGACATGGCCGAGGACCGCGAGCTGTTCCGCAACGCCATGCGCGAGATCGGACTGGAGACCCCGCACTCGCAGATCGCGCGCAGCCTCGATGAGGCGCTGGCCGTCGCCGGCGAGATCGGCTACCCGATCGTCATCCGCCCGTCCTTCACCTTGGGCGGCAGCGGCGGCGGCATCGCCTACAACCGCGAGGAGCTGGAAGAGATCGTCGCGCGCGGGCTGGATGCCTCCCCGACCGGCGAGGTGCTGCTGGAAGAGTCGGTGATCGGCTGGAAAGAGTTCGAGATGGAGGTGGTGCGCGACCACAAGGACAACTGCATCATCGTCTGCTCGATCGAGAACCTCGATCCGATGGGCGTGCACACCGGCGACTCGATCACCATCGCGCCGGCGCTCACCCTCACCGACAAGGAATACCAGCGCATGCGCGACGCCTCGATCGCCGTGCTGCGCAAGATCGGCGTCGATACCGGCGGCTCCAACGTGCAGTTCGCGGTGAGCCCCGAGGACGGGCGCCTGCTGGTGATCGAGATGAATCCGCGCGTCTCGCGCTCCTCCGCGCTCGCCTCCAAGGCCACGGGCTTCCCGATCGCCAAGATCGCGGCCAAGCTCGCCGTCGGCTACACGCTCGATGAACTGAAGAACGACATCACCGGCGGGGCGACGCCGGCCTCGTTCGAGCCCTCGATCGACTACGTCGTCGTCAAGATCCCGCGCTTCACCTTCGAGAAATTCCCGGCCGCCAACGACCGCCTCACCACGCAGATGAAGTCGGTGGGCGAGGTCATGGCGATCGGCCGCACCTTCCAGGAGTCGCTGCAGAAGGCGCTGCGCGGGCTCGAGACCGGGCTCGACGGCTTAGGTCCGCAGCTGTCGATGCCGCTGTCGGACGAAGACCAGGTGCGCCTCGCGCACGAGCTGCGCGCGCCCGGGGCGAACCGCCTGCTGTACGTCGCCGACGCCTTCCGCGCCGGCTGGACGCTCGCGCGCATCGCGGAACTGACGCGCATCGATCCGTGGTTCCTCGCCCAGCTGCAGGACCTGGTGCAGCAGGAAGCGCAGGTCGTGGCGGACGGCCTGGGGGCCTTGAGCGCCGAGCGGCTGCGGCTGCTGAAGCGCAAGGGGTTCTCCGACGGCCGCCTGGCACGCCTGGTGGACATGCCGGAGAAGGCGATCCGCGACAAGCGCCACGAGCTCAAGGTGCGCCCGGTCTACAAGCGCGTCGATACCTGCGCCGCCGAGTTTGCCACCTCCACCGCCTACCTGTACTCGACCTACGAGGAGGAGTGCGAGGCCAACCCCAGCACGCGCCGCAAGATCATGATCCTGGGCGGCGGCCCCAACCGCATCGGCCAGGGGATCGAGTTCGACTACTGCTGCGTGCACGCCGCGCTGCAGCTGCGCGAGGACGGCTTCGAGACCATCATGGTCAACTGCAACCCGGAGACGGTCTCGACCGACTACGACACCTCCGACCGCCTGTACTTCGAGCCGCTGACGCTCGAGGACGTGCTCGAGATCCTGGCGGTGGAGAAGCCCGAAGGGGTGATCGTGCAGTTCGGCGGGCAGACCCCGCTGAAGCTGTCGCGCGCGCTCGAGGCGGCCGGCGCGCCGATCATCGGCACGTCGCCCGATTCCATCGACATCGCCGAGGACCGCGAGCGCTTCCAGGCGCTGGTACGCAAGCTCGGACTGAAGCAGCCGGCCAATGCCACCGCGCGCACCGAGGACCAGGCGGTGCAGCTGGCGCGCGAGGTGGGCTTCCCGCTGATCGTGCGGCCCTCCTACGTGCTCGGCGGCCGCGCCATGGAAGTGGTCTTCAACGAGGAGGACCTGCGTACCTACATGACGCACGCGGTGCAGGTCTCCAACGACAGTCCGGTGCTGCTCGACCGCTTTCTCGACGTCGCCATCGAGGTCGACGTGGATGCGGTGTGCGACGGCGAGGACGTGCTGATCGGCGGCATCATGGAGCACATCGAGCAGGCCGGGGTGCATTCCGGGGATTCAGGCTGCTCGCTGCCGCCCAACAGCCTGTCGCGCGAGATGCAGGCGGACCTGCGCGAGCAGACGCGCAAACTGGCGCGCGCGCTGAACGTCGTGGGACTCATGAACATGCAGTTCGCCATCCAGAGCGGCGTCATCTACGTGCTCGAGGTCAACCCGCGCGCCTCGCGCACCGTGCCGTTCGTCTCCAAGGCGACCGGGCTGCCGCTCGCCAAGATCGCCGCGCGCGTCATGACGGGCCGCAAGCTCAAGCAGCTGGTGGGCGCCGTCGAGCGCGTGCCCGCCTACTTCTCGGTGAAGGAAGCGGTCTTTCCGTTCAACAAGTTCCCCGAGGCCGACCCGATCCTCGGGCCCGAGATGAAATCCACCGGCGAGGTCATGGGCACCGGGCGCACCTTCGGCGAGGCCTACGCCAAGGCGCAGACCGCCTCCGGGGTGATCCTGCCGCGCCAGGGCGTGTGCTTCATCAGCGTGCGTGACCGCGACAAGCCCCCGGCCGTGACGCTCGCCAGGAAACTCATCGAGCGCGGCTTCGAGGTGGTGGCCACCGAGGGCACGGCGCGCGCGCTGAGCGAGGCCGGCGTCAGCTGCCGGCGCGTCAACAAGGTGCGCGAGGGCCGCCCGCACATCGTCGACATGATCAAGAACGACGAGATCGACCTGATCGTGAACACGACCGAGGGCAAGCAGGCGATCCGCGAATCGAACTCCATCCGCCGCGAGGCCGTGCACCGCCGCGTCACCTACTACACGACGCTCGCGGCGGGGCTGGCCACCTGCGAGGCGCTCGACCATCTCGACGAGGTCGAAGTCAATCGCCTGCAGGACCTGCACAACGAGGCGCTCGGGGCATGAAGCGCACTCCCATGACGCAGCGCGGTGCGGACGCGCTGCGCGCCGAACTCCGCAAACTGAAGTCCGAGGCGCGGCCGAGCGTCATCCGCGCGATCGCCGAGGCGCGCGGGCACGGCGACCTGTCCGAGAACGCCGAATACCACGCCGCGCGCGAGCAGCAGGGGTTCATCGAGGGCCGCATCAAGGAAATCGAGGGCAAGCTCGCCAACGCCGAAGTCATCGACCCGGCCAATCTGCCGCACACCGGCAAGGTGGTGTTCGGCGCCACGGTCGAGCTGGAGGACCAGGCCGACGGTGCGCGGCTCGTCTACCAGGTGGTCGGCGAGGACGAGGCGGACATCCGCGCCGGGCGCATTTCGGTGAGCTCGCCGATCGCCCGCGCGCTGGTGGGCAAGTCCGAGGGCGAGGTGGTGGATGTGACGGCCCCGGCCGGCACCCGCTCCTACGAGATCGTGGCGGTGCGCTTCGGCTAGGGCGCCGGGATCACGATGCGCGGCAGCTGGGCGTTGGCGCGGTAGAGCACCGCGACGTTGCCGATGCGGTGCACCAGAGCTGCGCCGGTCTGCACGGCGAGCGCTGCGAACAGCGCGTCGCGTGCCTCGCGGTCGCCGCCGCTGCCCTTCACCTTGATGAGCTCGTGATCCTCGAGCGCGCGCGCGGTCTCGGCGCTCAGCGCGGGCGTCAGTCCCGCATTGCCGATACGGATCACCGGCTTGAGTGGATGCGCCAGCCCGCGCAGATGGCGCCGCTGGCGCTCCGTGAGCTGCGGCGCGGCGGTCGGTGCGGCTTTATTCATCGCGCCATAGTATGGCGGAGGAACTTATGCCTGGCAGCGTCCAACTAAATTCATGAGCCGCCGGTCCAAGAGCAGCGACCGCTGGCTGAAGGAGCACTTCGCCGATCCGTTCGTGCAGCGCGCCCAGAACGAGGGCTGGCGCTCGCGGGCGGTGTTCAAGCTCGAGGAGATCGATCAGCGCGAGCGGCTGCTGCGGCCCGGGCGGGTGTGCCTCGATCTGGGCGCTGCCCCCGGGGCCTGGAGCCAGTACGCCCGCAAGCAGGTGGGCGCCAAGGGGCGGGTGGTGGCCAGCGACATACTGCCGATGCCCGAGCTTGCCGGAGTGGAGTTCGTGCTCGGGGATTTTCGCGAAGAGACGGTTTTTGCTCAGCTTCTGGGCCTGGTGCCCGAGCACGGAGTGGATGTGGTGCTGTCCGACATGGCGCCCAACCTCAGCGGCGTCGATGCGGTCGATCAGCCGCGCTCGATGTACCTGAGCGAGCTCGCCCTCGAGCTGGCGGGACGCGTCTTGAAGCCGGGCGGCGCTGCCCTGATCAAGGTGTTCCAGGGTGCGGGGTTCGCGGAGCTGGTGAAGGGTGCCCGGACGCGGTTTGGCCGGGTCCGGCTGGTCAAGCCGGAGGCTTCCCGCTCGCGCAGCCCCGAGATCTATTTACTGGCCATGCAGTTTCGCTTGGTGTAGGTTGTTTTTGAGGCCTCGGGCGAGCGCGGAAATAGGACGGCAAGCCTTTGAACGATTTGACAAAGAACATCCTGCTTTGGGTCGTGATCGTGCTGGTGCTGCTGGCGGTGTTCAGCCGCTACATGCCCACCGTCGGCCAGCCGCAGGACATCGCCTACTCGACCTTCCTTGATGACGTGCGCGCCGAGCGGGTCGATTCGGTGGTCATGCAGGCGGAGATGATCTACGGCGAGATGAAGGACAAATCGACCTTCAAGACGCGCAATCCCGAGACCGACTACACCGCCCTCATCGGCATGCTCGACAAGGCGCACGTGAAGATCGAGGCGCGCGAGCCGAAGCAGCCCAATTTCATCGGCCAGCTGCTGCTGCAGATGGCACCGGCGTTCCTGCTGATCCTGGTATTCCTCTACATGCTGCGGCAGATGCAGGGAGCCTCCGGAGGCCGGGGCGCCATGTCCTTCGGCAAGAGCCGCGCGCGGCTGCTGGGCGAGGACCAGGTCAATGTCACCTTCGCCGATGTTGCCGGCGTCGATGAGGCGAAACAGGAAGTGGGCGAGATCGTCGACTTCCTCAAGGATCCGGGCAAGTTCCAGAAACTCGGCGGCAAGATTCCGAAGGGCGTGCTGATGGTCGGCTCGCCCGGCACCGGCAAGACGCTGCTCGCGCGCGCCATCGCCGGCGAGGCGAAGGTGCCGTTCTTCACCATCTCCGGTTCCGACTTCGTCGAGATGTTCGTCGGCGTCGGCGCCTCGCGCGTGCGCGACATGTTCGAGCAGGCGAAGAAGCACGCGCCCTGCATCATCTTCATCGATGAGATCGACGCCGTCGGCCGCCACCGCGGCGCGGGCCTGGGCGGCGGCCACGACGAGCGCGAACAGACGCTCAACCAGCTGCTGGTGGAAATGGACGGCTTCGAGGGCAACGAGGGCATCATCGTCATCGCCGCCACCAACCGTCCGGACGTGCTCGACCCGGCGCTGCTGCGTCCGGGGCGCTTCGACCGCCAGGTGGTGGTGCCGCTGCCGGACGTGCGCGGCCGCGAGCAGATCCTGCGCGTGCACATGCGCCGCGTACCGCTCGCCGACGACGTGAAGCCGGCGCTGATCGCGCGCGGCACCCCGGGCTTTTCCGGCGCGGATCTCGCCAACCTCGTGAACGAGGCGGCGCTGTTCGCGGCGCGCGCCAACAAGCGCACCGTCGGCATGGAGGAGTTCGAGCGCGCCAAGGACAAGATCATGATGGGCACCGAGCGGCGCTCCATGGTCATGAGCGAGGCGGAAAAGCGCATGACCGCCTACCACGAGGCCGGCCACGCCATCGTCGGCATGACGGTGCCCGAGCACGACCCGGTCTACAAGGTGACGATCATTCCGCGCGGCCGCGCGCTCGGCGTCACGCAGTTCCTGCCCGAGCAGGATCGCTACAGCTTCTCCAAGCGGCGGCTCGAGAGCGCGATTGCGACGCTGTTCGGCGGCCGCATCGCCGAGGAGCTGATCTTCGGCCCCGAGTCGGTCACCACCGGCGCCTCCAACGACATCGAGCGGGCCACGGAACTGGCGCGCAACATGGTCACCAAGTGGGGCCTGTCGGACAAGCTCGGGCCGCTCACCTATTCGGAGGAAACCGGCGAGGTGTTCCTCGGCCGCAGCGTGACGCAGCACAAGCAGGTGTCCGATGTCACCGCGCACGCCATCGACGAGGAAGTGCGCAGCGTCATCGAGCAGAATTTCCAGCGGGCGCGCACGATCCTCACCGCAGCGCTCGACAAGCTGCACGCCATGGCCGAAGCGCTCATGAAGTACGAGACGATCGACGACGAGCAGCTGAAGGACATCATGGCCGGCAAGATACCGAAGCCCCCGGTCGGCTGGGACGACTCGCTGTCCAACAAGCCGCCGCCGGCCCCGGCGCCCGCGGGCGGGCCGCCGATTCCGGCCGGACAGCACTAACTTTAAGGCTGCGCGTGCCCCATCAGCCCCGGCAGGCCGCTTGAGCGCCTGCGCGGCCGGCGTGCGCAGTTCCTGCCGGCGCGCGGCGCATGTCAGCGCCGCTTGAGCTGCGCTGCGCGGGCCGCAGCGTTGATCTGAGCACCCCGCGCGTCATGGGCGTGCTCAACGTCACCCCCGATTCCTTCTCCGACGGCGGCCGCTTCGTCGACCTCGCCGCCGCCGTGGCGCACGGCGAGCGGCTGGCGCACGACGGTGCGGCGTTCATCGACGTGGGCGGGGAATCCACCCGCCCGGGCGCCGCGCCGGTCACGTGCCGCGGAGGAGCTGGCGCGCGTGCTGCCGGTCATCGAGCGGCTGGTCGCCGGCACCGATGCGGTGATCTCGGTCGACACCAGCAAGGCCGAAGTGATGCGCGCCGCCGCGGCCGCCGGCGCCGGGCTCATCAACGATGTGCGCGCACTGCGCGCACCCGGCGCGCTCGCCGCCGCGGCAGCGAGCGACTGCGCCGTGTGCCTGGTGCACATGCAGGGGGAGCCGGCGACCATGCAGCGCGCGCCGCACTACGGCGACGTCGTGGCCGAAGTGCGTGCTTTCCTGAGCGCGCGCGTGGCGGCGTGCGCCGCGGCCGGGATCGGCGCCGGGCGAGTGCTCATCGACCCCGGATTCGGTTTCGGTAAGACTGTGGAGCACAATCTGACACTGCTGCGGCGGCTCGCCGAGCTGACCTGCGCCGATGCCGCGCTGTTGGTCGGGTTGTCGCGCAAGGCGCTGCTCGGCACACTCACCGGGCGGCCCGTCACCGAGCGCAGCGCCGGCAGCGTCGCGCTGGCGGTGCTCGCAGCGCAGCGCGGCGCACGTATCATCCGCGCCCACGACGTTGCAGCGACGCTGGACGCACTCAAGGTCGTCGCGGCCGTGACAGGGGGAGGGTAAGAATTTGGGTCGTCGCTATTTCGGAACGGATGGGGTGCGCGGCCGGGTGGGTGAGCACCCGATGACCGTGGACTTTGCGCTGCAGCTGGCGAGCTCGGCGGCCCGCGTGCTCGCCCCCGAGGGCGGCACCGTGCTCATCGGCAAGGACACGCGCCTGTCGGGCTACATGTTCGAGTCGGCGCTCGAGGCAGGCTTCGTCGCCGCCGGCGTCAATGCCATGCTCATCGGGCCGCTGCCGACGCCCGGCATCGCCTACATGACGCGCCGCTTCAACTGCGATTTCGGCGTAGTCATCAGCGCTTCCCACAATCTCTACGACGACAACGGCATCAAGTTCTTTGACGCCTCGGGCGCGAAGCTGTCCGATGAACTGGAGGAGCGCATCGAGACGCAGCTGGCGCAGACCCCGGTGACGCGCGCCTCGCGCAATCTCGGCCGCGCCACGCGCGTCGATCGCTCGCGCACCCACTACCAGGATTTCTGCGCGTTCGACGCTGCCGCCCGGCGTGGATCTGAGCGGGCTGAAGGTGGTCATCGACTGCGCCAACGG
The DNA here is from genome assembly GCA_963787655.1 of uncultured Gammaproteobacteria bacterium. Lineage (GTDB taxonomy): Bacteria > Pseudomonadota > Gammaproteobacteria > Steroidobacterales > Steroidobacteraceae > 13-2-20CM-66-19. The sequence goes on from CAWBDY010000002.1 coordinate 94,255, forward strand.
GGCGGCCTACAAGGTGGCGCCGCGGGTGCTCGCCGACCTCGGTGCCGAGATCGTGCCGATCGGCTGCTCGCCGAACGGCCGCAACATCAACGACGGCTGCGGCTCGATGGCGCCGCAGCTGCTGCAGCTGACCGTGCCGGGGGTGCGCGCCAACGTCGGTGTGGCCCTCGACGGCGACGGCGACCGGCTGGTGATGGTCGACCACCTCGGGCGCATCATCGACGGCGACCAGCTGCTGTACGTCATCGCGCGCGCGCTGCAGGCCGACGGCACGCTGCGCGGCCCGGTGATCGGCACGGTGATGAGTAACCTCGGGCTGGAGGTGGCGCTGCGTGCCGCCAACATCGAGTTCCGGCGCGCCGCGGTCGGCGACCGCTACGTGCTGTCGATGCTGCGCGAGACGCGCGGCATCCTCGGCGGGGAAAGTTCCGGTCACATCCTGTGTCTGACCAAGACCACCACCGGCGACGGACTGGTGAGCGCGCTGCAGGTGCTGGCGGTGATCAAGAGCACCGGCCGTTCGCTGGCTGAGCTCACCTCGGGGATGCGCAAGTACCCGCAGGTGCTGCTCAACGTGCAGGTCGCCAAACGCTTCGACCCCTCGGACGTGCCGGAGGTGCAGGAGGCGGTCAAGCGCATCGAGCAGCGCCTGGGCGGGGAGTGCCGCGTGGTGCTGCGCCCCTCGGGCACCGAGCCGGTGATCCGGGTCATGGTGGAGGGCCGGGAGGAGGCGCAAACGCGCGCCGCCGCCAGCGAGCTTGTCGAGATCATCAAGCGCCTCGCCGCGTAGGCGCGCAAAACGGCGGGCCGGCCCGCCGTAGGGCGGGCATTCTGTACCCATAGGGTGGCGCGGCGTTGCGTCACCCCCCTTGCATGGCTATGATCCGGCGCCCTTTAAGCACCCAGGCGGCTCGCTGGCGAGCCGCGCAGAGGCCGCGTCATGCGCCGTCCCATCGTCGCCGGAAACTGGAAGATGCACGGCTCGCGCAGCGAGACGGCGCGTCTCATCGAGGAGCTGCTGGCCCATTCGGCGCCGGTCGCGGCGGCCTGCGTCGTCTGCCCGCCGTTCGTGTATCTGCCCGAGGCGCGCCGGCTGCTGCGCGACTCGGCGCTCAGTCTCGGGCGCGCAGGATGTGTGCGCGGATGCCCATGGCGCCTTCACCGGCGAGGTGTCGGCGGCCATGCTGAAGGACGTCGGCTGCGAGTACGTGATCGTTGGTCACTCGGAGCGGCGGCTCCTGTACCGCGAGAGCGATCAGCTGGTGGCGCGCAAGTTCGGCGCGGCGCACAGCAAGGGCCTCCTGCCGATCCTGTGTGTTGGCGAGCAGCTTGCCGACCGCGAGGCGGGACGCACGCGCGAAGTGGTGGCGCGCCAGCTGGACGTGGTGCTGGAACTTTGCGGTGCCGGTGCGCTGGAGCAGGGCGTCATCGCCTACGAGCCGGTGTGGGCCATCGGCACCGGGCGTAACGCCTCACCCGAACAGGCCCAGGAGGTACACGCCTTCATCCGCGGCCGGATCGGCAGCCGGGATGCTAGAATAGCCGCTGCCACACGCATTCTATATGGCGGCAGCGTGAAGGCCGGAAACGCGGCCGAACTGTTCGCGATGCCCGACGTCGACGGCGGTCTGATCGGTGGCGCGTCACTCAAGGCGGATGAGTTTCTGACAATCCTGGCCGCCGCCGGCCCGGGATGAGCGAGTTTTTCCGATGCTACGGATGATTTTGACTTGTGTGCAGGTGTTCTCGGCGCTGGTGATCGTCGGGCTCGTGCTGCTGCAGCGTGGCAAGGGCGCGGAAGCGGGTGCCGGTTTCGGCGCCGGGGCCTCCGGCACGGTGTTCGGCGCCCGCGGTGCGACGACGGCGCTGTCGCGCGCCACGGCCATCTTCGCCGCCATCTTCATGATCAACAGCCTGGTGCTGGGGTACATGGGCACGAAGCTTGGCGCGGAAGCGGCGGCACAGAAGACAATTCTTGACGAAGCCGCGGGCAAGCCGCCCGCAGCTGCGCTCGGTGGCGCAGCGCCGCCGCCTGCGGCAGCGCCGGCGGCGGTACCGCAGACGACACCGGCGCCTGTGACGACGCCGGCACCGGCGCCCGCGCCGAAGTAACGCGGCGGCCGCGAGGCGGAAACGAGATTGCCGACGTGGTGGAATTGGTAGACACACTAGCTTGAGGGGCTAGCGCCGCAAGGTGTGGGAGTTCGAATCTCCCCGTCGGCACCAAAACGACTGATCGCTGCTACAATGCCGCCCTCTAAAGCGGAAGGCAGGTCGCATTGTGATCTGCCTTTTTTGCGCAAGCAGAGCACATGCTGTCGAACTATCTGCCGATCCTGATTTTTCTGGTCGTGGCCGCAGGCTTGGCGGTCGTGCTGCTGGTGCTGGGCACCGGCATTGGCCGTTATTTCGCCCGCTTCCACGATGACCAGGCCAAGAACTCGCCCTACGAGTGCGGCTTCGAGGCGTTCGAGGACTCGCGCACCAAGTTCGACGTGCGCTACTACCTGGTGGCGATCCTGTTCATCGTGTTCGACCTGGAGATCGCCTTCCTCTTTCCGTGGGCAGTGGCGTTGGGCAAGATCGGCCTGTTCGGTCTCATCGCCATGGCCATCTTTCTCGCCATCCTCGTGGTCGGCTTCATCTACGAGTGGAAGAAAGGGGCGCTGGAGTGGGACTAGCGGCCGAGAACCCCGACGGCTTCGCGCAGCGCGGCTTCCTGACCACGCGCGTCGACGACCTCGTCAACTGGGCGCGCACCGGCTCTTTGTGGCCGATGACCTTCGGCCTGGCGTGCTGCGCGGTGGAGATGATGCACGCCGGCGCCTCGCGCTACGACCTGGACCGTTTCGGCGTCGTGTTCCGGCCGAGCCCGCGGCAGTCCGACGTCATGATCGTGGCGGGCACGCTGGTCAACAAGATGGCTCCGGCGCTGCGCAAGGTGTACGACCAGATGGCGGAGCCGCGCTGGGTGATCTCCATGGGCTCGTGCGCCAACGGCGGCGGCTACTACCACTATTCGTACGCGGTGGTGCGCGGCTGCGACCGCATCGTGCCGGTGGATGTGTACGTGCCCGGCTGTCCGCCGACGGCCGAGGCACTGGTGTACGGCATCGTGCAGCTGCAGAAGAAGATAGCTCGCACGAGCACGATCGCCAGATAGGCAACGCATGGAGTGGGCCAACACGTGAGCGAGCTCATCGAAGCTCTCGCCCGCAAGGTCGATGCGCAGCTGCCCGGTGAGGCGCGGCGCGTCTCGGCGCGCCCGCAGGAGCTGGCCTACGAGTGCGACGCGGCGGCGCTCCTCAAGGTGTGCGGCACGCTGCGCGATGCGCCCGACCTGAGGTTCGAGATGCTGATGGACCTGTGCGGGGTCGACTACCTGCACTACGGGCGCGATGACTGGCAGACGCAGAGCGCGACGCACTCCGGCTTCAGCCGCGCGCGCGTGGCGCGCACCGACCAGCCCGACGCGGATGAAGCGGGCCGCTTTGCGGTGGTCTACAACCTCCTGTCGATCACCCACAACCAGCGCCTGCGCCTGAGCGTTCGCTGCCCGGACAGCGCCGAGCCGGTGCTCGATTCGGTGGTGCCGGTGTGGGCGTGCGCCAACTGGTTCGAGCGTGAGGCGTTCGACCTGTTCGGCATCCTGTTCCGCGGCCACCCGGACCTGCGCCGTATCCTCACCGACTACGGCTTCATCGGTCATCCGTTCCGCAAGGACTTCCCGCTGATCGGCAATGTCGAGGTGCAGTACGACCCCGACAAGCGGCGCGTGGTCTACCAGCCGGTGAGCATCACCGCGCGCGTGCTGGTGCCCAAGGTGATCCGCCACGATCATCGCTACGAGCCGGCCCTCAAAGATCCGCAGGTGCCACGCTGATGGCTACCCCGGTATCCGAGATCCGCAACTACACCATGAACTTCGGGCCGCAGCACCCGGCGGCGCACGGCGTGCTGCGCCTGGTGCTGGAGCTCGACGGCGAGGTCATCCAGAAGGCCGACCCGCACATCGGCCTGCTGCACCGCGGCACCGAGAAACTCGCCGAGTCCAAGCCCTTCAACCAGTCGATCGGCTACATGGACCGGCTCGACTACGTTTCCATGATGTGCAACGAGCACGCCTATGTGCTCGCCATCGAGCGGCTGCTCGGCATCGAGCCGCCCGAGCGCGCCCAGTACATGCGCGTGATGTTCGATGAGATCACGCGCATCCTGAACCACCTCATGTGGCTGGGTGCGCACGGCCTCGACATCGGCGCCATGACCGTGTTCCTGCTGTGCTTCAAAGAGCGCGAGGAACTCATGGACGTCTACGAGGCGGTCTCCGGCACGCGCATGCATGCCACCTACTACCGCCCGGGCGGGGTCTACCGCGACCTGCCCGACACCATGCCGAAGTACCAGGCCTCCAAGTGGCGCTCGGCCAGGGATGCCGCGCGCATGAACGAGGCGCGCGGCGGCACCATGCTGGATTTCATCCAGGCATTCACCGAGCGCTTCCCGGCGAGCATCGATGACTACGAGACGCTGCTCACGGACAACCGCATCTGGAAGCAGCGCACGGTCAACATCGGCGTCGTGAGCCCGGAGCGCGCCATGCAGCTCGGCTTCTCAGGACCGATGCTGCGCGGCTCGGGCATCGCCTGGGACCTGCGCAAGAAGCAGCCTTACGAGGTGTACGAGCGCATGGCAATTCGACATCCCGCTCGGGGTGAACGGCGACTGCTACGATCGCTACCTGGTGCGCGTCGAGGAGATGCGGCAGTCGAACCGCATCGTGCGCCAGTGCGTGGACTGGCTGCGCGCCAACCCGGGGCCCGTCATGATCGACGACCGCAAGGTGCGGCCGCCGCGGCGCGAGGCCATGAAAGAGAGCATGGAAGCGCTCATCCATCACTTCAAGTTCTTCACGGAGGGCTATGAGGTGCCCGCCGGCGACACCTACGCGGCGGTGGAGGCGCCCAAGGGCGAATTCGGCATCTATCTGGTCTCGGACGGCGCCAACAAGCCGTATCGGCTGAAGTGCCGGGCGCCGGGATTTCCGCACCTCGCGGCCCTGGAAGAGATGTGCACCGGGCACATGCTGGCGGACGTGGTGGCGGTGATCGGCACGCAGGACATCGTCTTCGGGGAAATCGACCGGTGAGCAGCGAGATCACAAGTCCCGCCGAGAGCCTGCAGCGCGCCGACAGCAAGCTGAAGCTGCTGGCCGAGGCGACGCTCAAGGAAATCGATCATTGGGTGGCCAAGTTCCCGGCCGGGCGGCAGCGCTCGGCCTGCATCGCGGCGCTGCGCGCCGCGCAGGAGCAGAACCATGGCTTCCTCACCTCCGACCTCATGGATGCGGTGGCCGAGTACCTGAAGCTGCCGCCGATCCAGGTGTACGAGGTGGCGAGCTTCTACTCGATGTTCGAGATCCATCCGTGCGGACGCCATCACGTCAGCATCTGCACCAACATCTCCTGCATGCTGAACGGCGCCGACGAGCTGGTGGCGCACGCCGAAAAGAAGCTCGGCATCAAGGTGAACGAGAGCACCGCCGACGGGCGCATCTTCCTCAAGCGCGAGGAGGAGTGCCTGGCGGCGTGCACCGGCGCGCCGATGATGATGGTGGACCACGAGTTTCACGAGCACCTGACCCCGGGCGCGCTCGATCAGATCCTCGACGCACTCAAATGAGCGAACTCGACGACAAGTACGCCGAGCGCATGAACCTCACGGTGTTCGAGCCCCTGAAGCTTGAGCGCTCGTGGACGCTCGAGGTGTACCGCAGCATCGGCGGCTACCAGGTGTGGGAGAAGCTGCTCGCCGAAAAGCCGCCGCGCGAGCAGATCATCGACCAGGTCAAGGCCTCCGGCCTGCGCGGCCGCGGCGGCGCAGGCTTTCCCACCGGCACCAAGTGGAGCTTCATGCCGCGCAACTCGCCGGTGCAGAAGTACCTGGTGTGCAACTCCGATGAGAGCGAGCCGGGCACCTGCCACGACCGCGACATCCTGCGCTACAACCCGCACGCGCGTCATCGAGGGTCTGGCGATCGCCGGCTACTGCACCACCGCCACCGTCGCCTACAACTACATCCGCGGCGAGTTCCTCGGCGAGCCGGTGCCGCGCTTCGAGGCGGCGCTGGCCGAGGCCTACGCGGCGGGCCTGCTCGGCAAGGACATCCGCGGCAGCGGCGTGGACTTCGATCTCTACACCTACGTCGGCGCGGGTGCCTACATCTGCGGCGAGGAGACGGCGCTGCTGGAGTCGCTCGAGGGCAAGCCCGGCAAGCCGCGCTTCAAGCCGCCGTTTCCGGCCAATTTCGGCGTGTACGGCGCACCGACCACCATCAACAACACGCTGAGCTTTGCCTCGGTGCCGACCATCCTGCGCAAGGGACCGGCCTGGTTCGCAGCCCTCGGGCCGGCCAATTCCGGCGGCACCATGATCTATTCCGTGTCGGGGCACGTCGAGAAGCCGCGCAACATCGAGCTGCCGCTCGGCATCCCGTTCGCGGACCTGCTGCAGCTGTGCGGCGGCGTGCGCGGCGGCCGCAAGCTCAAGGCCGTCATCCCCGGCGGGGTCTCGGTGCCGGTGGTGCCCGGTGACATCATGCTGAAAACCAACATGGACTACGATGCCGTGAAGGCGGCCGGCTCGGCACTCGGCACCGGCGCTGCCATCGTCATGGACGAGACCACCTGCATGGTGCGGGTGCTCGAGCGCATCTCGCGCTTCTACATGTCCGAGTCCTGCGGCCAGTGCACGCCATGCCGCGAGGGCACCGGCTGGATGAACCGGCTGCTGAAGCGCGTGCTCGCCGGCCAGTCGCGCCGCGAAGAGCTGGGCCTGCTGCTCGATGTCGCCAACCGCATCGAAGGGCACACGATCTGCGCCTTCGGCGATGCGTCCGCCTGGCCGGTGCAGAGCTTCCTCAAGCACTACCGCCACGAGTTCGAATACATGATCGACCATGGCGGCCGCAGCATGGTCAGCGAGACACAGGGAGCGCAGGCGGCCTGAGGGCGCCGGAATAAATCCATGGCGGATGATCTGGTCAACATCGAAGTCGACGGCGTGCCGGTGAAGGCGAAGAAGGGCGAGATGATCATTCGCGCCACCGATCGCAGCGGCGCCTATGTGCCGCGCTTCTGCTACCACGACAAGCTCACCATCGCGGCGAACTGCCGCATGTGCCTGGTCGAGGTGGAAAAGGCGCCGAAACCACTGCCGGCGTGTGCGACGCCGGTGACCGAGGGCATGAAGGTTTTCACCAAGTCGCCGCGCGCCATCGGTGCGCAGCGCGCCACCATGGAGTTCCTGCTCATCAATCACCCGCTCGACTGCCCGATCTGCGATCAGGGCGGGGAGTGCGAGCTGCAGGACCTCGCGGTCGGCTTCGGCCGCGACGTCTCGCGCTACAACGAGGGCAAGCGCGCGGTGGCGGACGAGAATCTCGGCTCGCTGATCGCCACCGACATGACGCGCTGCATCCAGTGCACGCGCTGCATCCGCTTTACCGAGGAGATCGCCGGCATCCAGGAGCTCGGCATGATCGGCCGCGGCGAGCACATGGCGGTGCGCACCTACATCGAGAGCACCGTCAACCACGAACTGTCCGGCAACGTCATCGACCTGTGCCCGGTCGGGGCGCTGGTGTCCAAGCCCTACCGCTTCACTGCGCGCGCCTGGGAGATGGCCTCGAGCCCGCTCATCTCCCCGCACGACCCGGTCGGCAGCAACCTGTTCGGCCACGTGCTGCGCGGGCGCCTCATGCGCGTCGTGCCGCGCGAGAACGAATCCATCAACGAGGTGTGGATCGCCGACCGCGACCGCTTCAGCTACGAGGGCGTGTACAGCCCCGACCGCCTGCAGCGCCCGCTGCTCAAGCGCGGCAGCGAGTGGCTCGAGAGCGACTGGGAGCCCGCGCTCATGAGGGTCGCCGAGGGGCTGCGCGACCGCGCGCCCGACTTAGGGATGCTGGTGAGTCCCTCGAGCACGCTCGAGGAGCTGTATCTGGCGGCGCGGCTGACGCGCGCACTGAAGTCGGACAACATCGACCACCGGCTGCGCCAGCGCGATTTCCGCGACCAGGCGGCCGAACCGGTCTTTCCCGGTCTCGGCCTGGCGCTCGCCGAGGTGGACGCACTGCAGTCGCTCCTGATCGTCGGCTCGAATCTGCGCCGCGAGGCGCCGATCCTGGCACACCGGGTACGCCGTGCCGCCAAGCACGGTGCCGCGGTGGCGTTCGTGAATCCCGCCCGCTTTCCCTACCTGTTCCCGGTGAGGAGCTACCTCACCTCCAGCGCCGTCGAGCTGGTCGCTGACCTGGCCGGTGTGCTGGCGGCCACGGCGGCCGCGACCGGCAAGAGCGTGCCGCCATCGCTCGCCGCGGTGGTCGAGGGGGTGAGCGCCAGCGAGGCGCAGCAGGCGGCGGCGCAGGCGCTGCTGTCGGGCGAGCGGCGCGCGGTGTGGCTCGGCACGCTCGCCGCGCGGCACCCCGCGTTCGCCGACCTGCGCGCGCTGGCGGCGGCGCTGGCCGATATCGCCGGCGCACGCCTCGGCCTGATCACCGACGGCGCCAACGCCGCCGGCGCGTATCTGGCCGGTGCGGTGCCGCACCGCACGCGCGGGCGGCAAGGCGCTGGAGCGCGCCGGGCTGAACGCGCGCGCCATGCTCGCCGAGCCGCTGCGCGCCTATGTGCTGTTGGGCGGCGTCGAGCCCACGCTCGACACCCTGGACGCGCACAGCCTCGCCACGCTCGGCAAAGCCGAGTTCGTCGTCGCCCTCACCCCGTACGCCAGTGAGGAGGTCAAGCGCGTCGCGCACGTGCTGCTGCCGATGGGCACGTTTGCCGAGACTTCCGGCACGTACGTGAACTGCGAGGGGCTGTGGCAGAGCCAGAGCGGCGCTGCCGTGCCGGTGGGCGAGTCGCGCCCGGGCTGGAAGATCCTGCGCGTGCTCGGCAACCTGCTCAATCTCGAGCGCTGCGACTACCAGTCATCCGAGGAGGTGCTGAGCGAGCTGCGCACCCTGTGCGCGGATATCGCCACGGGCAGCTACCAGGGCGGCCATGCGGTCACGCCGCGCACCAACCGCGCGGCCAGCGGCGAGGGCGCAGCCCTCATCGATCTGCCGATGTACCAGACGGATGCGGTCGTGCGCCGCGCGCCTTCGCTGCAGCGCACGCGCGAGGGCCGCACGGCGGCCGCGACTTACTGAAGGCAGGCACGTGCTGGAACGTATCGCCGACACCTGGACCGCGCTGCCCGATTACGCGCACTCGACCGCGTGGATCCTCGTCATCACGGTGTCACTGATCATCTGCGTGGCGCTGCTGACGCTGTGGGAGCGCAAGGTGATCGGCTGGATGCAGCTGCGCCGCGGCCCGAACCGCGTGCGCATCTTCGGCCTGCTGCCAGGGCTAGGCCAGCCGTTCGCCGACGTGTTCAAGCTGCTGATGAAGGAAGTGATCATCCCGGCGAAGGCCAACAAAGTGCTGTTCCGCCTGGCGCCGATGATTACGCTCATCCCGGCGTTCGCAGCCTGGGCGGTGATCCCGCTGTCGCCGACGGTGGTCGTGTCGCACGCGGACGCGGGACTGCTCTACCTGCTGTCGCTCACCTCCATGGGCGTGTACGGGGTCATCATCGCCGGCTGGGCCACCAACTCGAAGTACGCCTTCCTCGGCGCCATGCGCTCGGCGGCGCAGATGGTCGCCTACGAGATCGCCATGGGGTTCGCACTGGTGGGGGTGCTGATGGCCACCGGCAGCATGAATCTCGGCACCATCGTGCGCACCCAGGAGGGCGGGGTGCTCGCCTGGAACTGGTTCTGGCTGTTCCCGCTGTTCGTCGTGTACTTCATCTCCGGGGTGGCCGAGACCAACCGCGCGCCATTCGACGTGGCGGAAGGCGAGTCGGAGATCGTGGCCGGCTTTCACGTCGAGTACTCCGGCATCGCCTTCGCGCTGTTCTTCCTGGCCGAGTACGCCAACATGATCCTGATCTCGGCCCTCGCCGCGGTGCTCTTCCTGGGCGGCTGGCAGGGGCCGTTTGCCGGCTACCCGCTGCTGGGCGGGACCTTCCTCGGCGCGCCGAGCTTCCTGTGGCTGTTCCTCAAGGTGTTCGCGCTGGTGTTCCTGTTCCTGTGGTTCCGCGCCACCTTCCCGCGCTACCGCTACGACCAGATCATGCGCCTGGGCTGGAAGGCGCTGATCCCGGTGACGCTCGTATGGATCGGGGTCGAGATGGTGCTGGCGGTGTATCACATCGGACCGTGGGCGCGGCCCTGGTATCACTGAAGGAGAGGCCGATGGCGCAGAACCCGCTGAAGACCTTGCTGCTGCCCGAGCTTCTGAAGGGGCTCATGGTCACGGCGCGCACGCTCGTCAGCCACAAGACCACGCTCAATTATCCGGAAGAGAAGACGCCGCAGTCGGCGCGCTTCCGCGGCCTGCACGCGCTGCGCCGCTACGCGAACGGCCAGGAGCGCTGCATCGCCTGCAAGCTGTGCGAGGCGGTGTGCCCGGCGGTGTGCATCACCATCGACTCGGACGTCGCGCCGGATGGCACGCGCCGCACCACGCGCTACGACATCGACCTGTTCAAGTGCATCTACTGCGGCTTCTGCGAGGAGGCCTGCCCGGTGGACGCCATCGTGCTGACGCGCATCCACGAGTACCACATGGAGAAGCGCGGCGAAAACATCATGAGCAAGGACAAGCTGCTCGCGGTCGGCGATCGCTATGAAGCGATGATCGCCACCGACAAGGCCAGCGACGCACCCTACCGATGAGCGCGCCATGCTGATCCAGGCATTGTTTTACGTGTTCGCCACCATCCTGGTGCTGGCGGCGCTCGGCGTCATCAGCTCGCGCAACCCGGTGTACTCGGCTCTTGCGCTGGTGATGTGCTTCGTCACCTCGGCGGCGATCTGGCTGCTGGTGGAGGCGGAGTTCCTCGCCGTCGTGCTGGTGCTGGTGTACGTGGGCGCGGTCATGGTGCTGTTCCTGTTCGTGGTGATGATGCTCGACATCGATCTGGCGGAACTGCGCCAGGGCTTCACGCGCTTCGCCTGGCTCGGCTGGCTCACCGCACTCGCGGTGATCGTGGAGATCGTCGGCGTCATCTGGGCGCGCGGCGGCCTCGGCATCGACGCAAGTCACGGCGGCGCGGCCGAACCTGCCGGCTACAGCAACACGCTCGAGCTCGGGCGCGTGCTCTATACGCAGTACGCCTATCCGCTGGAGCTGGCCGCGATGCTGCTGCTGGTGGCGATCATCGCCGCCATCGCGCTCACCATGCGCCGCCGCCCGGGACTGAAGCAGCAGAACATCAGCGCGCAGGTGGCGGTGCGCCGCGAAGACCGGCTGCGCATCGTCAAGATGGATTCGGAAAAAACCCCATGATCACGCTCGCGCAACTCCTGACGCTCTCCGGGGTGCTGTTCTCGCTGGCGGTGGCGGGCGTGTTCCTGAACCGCAAGAACGTCATTCTGCTGCTGATGTGCGTGGAGCTGCTGCTGCTCGCGGCCAACTTCAACTTCATCGCCTTCTCGCGCTATCTCAACGACATCAACGGCCAGGTGTTCGTGTTCTTCATCCTCACGGTCGCCGCGGCGGAATCGGCCATCGGCCTGGCGATCCTGGTGGTGCTGTTCCGCGAGCGGCGCAGCATCAACGTCGAAGACCTGAATACCCTCAAAGGCTGAACGGCAAGCCCATGAACCCGACCCTGCTGCTTGCCATCCCCGTGCTGCCGCTCCTGGCCGCGCTGCTCGCCGGACTTGGCGGGCGGCTCATCGGCCGCCGCGGCGCGCACACGGTCACCTGCGCGGCGGTGGCACTCTCGTGCCTGCTGTCCTTGTGGGTGCTGAAGCAGCTCTACTGGGACGGCGTGCCCGTCTACGACGCACCGGTCTACACCTGGCTGGTGAGCGACGGCATGCACATGGAGGTGGGCTTTCTCATCGACCGGCTGACGGCGCTCATGATGGCGGTCGTGACCTTCGTGTCGCTGTGCGTGCACGTCTACACCATCGGCTACATGGCCGACGACGACGGCTATACGCGCTTCTTCAGCTACATCTCGCTGTTCACCTTCTCCATGCTGATGCTGGTGATGGCCAACAACTTCATGCAGCTGTTCTTCGGCTGGGAGGCGGTGGGCGTCGTCTCCTACCTGCTGATCGGCTTCTGGTACACCCGCCCCAGCGCCATCTTCGCCAACCTCAAGGCCTTCATCGTCAACCGCATCGGCGACTTCGGCTTCGTGCTCGGCATCGCCGGCATTGCCTATTACACCCATTCGCTCAGCTACCGGGCCGCCTTCCTGGCGGCACCGGCGATCGCCCACCAGCTGCTGCCGCTCAGCTCCGCCACCAGCGTCGGCGCGCTCACCCTCATCTGCATCTGCCTGTTCATCGGCGCCATGGGCAAATCGGCACAGGTGCCGCTGCATGTGTGGCTGCCGGACTCGATGGAAGGCCCGACCCCGATCTCGGCACTGATCCATGCCGCCACCATGGTGACCGCCGGCATCTTCATGGTGGCGCGCATGTCGCCGCTGTTCGAGTACTCCGACAGCGCGCTGTCGTTCGTGCTGATCATCGGGGCCACTACCGCCTTCTTCATGGGCCTGCTGGGCGTGGTCAACAACGACATCAAGCGCGTCATCGCCTATTCGACGCTTTCGCAGCTGGGCTACATGACCGTGGCGCTCGGTGTCTCGGCGTACGGCGCGGCGATCTTCCACCTCATGACGCACGCGTTCTTCAAGGCGCTGCTGTTCCTCGCCGCCGGCTCGGTGATCATCGGCATGCACCACGAGCAGGACATGCGCAAGATGGGCGGCCTTGCCAAGTACATGCCGATCACCGCGGTGACCTGCTGGATCGGCGCGCTGGCGCTGATCGGTACGCCGTTCTTCGCCGGTTTCTATTCCAAGGACGCGATCATCGAGGCGGTCGGCGAATCGCACCGCTACGGCGCCACCTACGCCTACTGGTGTGTGCTCGCCGGGGTGTTCGTGACCGCGCTCTACACGTTTCGCATGCTGTTCATGACCTTCCACGGACCGGAGCGGTTTCGCCACGCGCACGGGGATGCGCACGCGCCGGCAGGCGCACCGGACGCGGCGGCGCAGCACGGGCCCGAGGCCCAGCACGGCCACGCCCACAGCCCGCACGAGAGCCCGCCGGTCGTGACCGTGCCGCTGATCGCGCTCGCCATCCCCTCGGTGCTGATCGGCGCACTCACGGTCGGTGCGGTGCTGTTCGGCAATTACTTCTCCGGCTCGATCTTCATCCTGCCGGCCAACGACGTCACCGCGCGGCTCGGCGCCGATTTCAGCGGCGCCGTGGCGTTCGCCCTGCAGGGATTCACGAAGCTGCCGTTCTGGTTCGCGTTCGCAGGCGTAGCCACCGCCTGGGTGTTCTTCCTGTGGCGGCCGAGCTTGGCGGACCGCGCGGCGCACAGTTTCCACTGGCTGTACCGGCTCTTGACCAACAAGTACTACTTCGACTGGTTCAACGAACACGTCATCGCCGCTCTCACCCGCGGCATCGGCATCGGCTTGTGGAAGGGGGGCGATGAGGGCCTGATCGACGGGGTGATGGTGAATGGCACGGCCTCGGCGATCGGCGGCTTCGGCGCACTGGTGCGGCGCGTGCAGAGCGGCTACCTGTACTCGTACGCGTTCTGGATGATGATCGGCCTGGCGCTGCTGCTCGGCTGGTTCCTGCTGCACGTGCTGCACTGAGCTGCAACGATGCACGGCCTGCTGTCCCTGCTCATCTGGCTGCCGATCCTCGCGGGCGTGGCGGTCCTGGCGCTCGGCGACCGTTACATCGTCACGGGGCGCTGGCTGGCGCTCGTGGCCGCCTGCATCACCCTGTGTCTGGCGGTGCCGCTGTGGACTGCAGTTCGACAGCGCCAGCGCGGCGCTGCAGTTCAAGGAGTCGCTGCCCTGGATCCCGCATTTCCGCGCCTTCTACGCGCTCGGCGTGGACGGCATTTCGCTGCCGCTGATCGTTTTGACCGCGTTCATGACCGTGCCGGTGGTGATCGCCGGCTGGACGGTCATTACCACGCGCCCGGCGCAGTATTTTGCCGCCTTCCTCATCATGGAAGGGCTGATGATCGGGGTGTTCTCGGCCACCGATGCACTGCTTTTCTACTTCTTCTGGGAAGCGATGCTGATACCGATGTTCCTCATCATCGGTATCTGGGGCGGCCCGCGACGCGTGTACGCCACCATCAAGTTCTTTCTCTACACCTTCCTCGGCTCGGTCTTCATGCTGGCGGCGCTCATCTACATGTACGTCAAGTCCGGCAGCTACGCGATCGCGGACCTGCAGGCGCTGCCGCTGACGCTCATCGAGCAGCGCTGGATCTTCGTCGCCTTCTTCCTGGCGTTCGCGGTCAAGGTCCCGATGTGGCCGGTGCACACCTGGCTCCCCGACGCGCACGTCGAGGCGCCCACCGGCGGTTCGGTGATCCTGGCAGCCATCATGCTGAAGATGGGCGGCTACGGTTTCCTGCGTTTCAGCCTGCCGATCGTGCCGGATGCCAGCCGCGAGCTCGATCTGGTGGTGATCGCGCTGTCGCTGATCGCGGTGGTGTACATCGGCTTCGTCGCCCTGGTGCAGCAGGACATGAAGAAGCTGATCGCCTATTCCTCCATCGCGCACATGGGCTTCGTGACGCTCGGCGCATTCGTCATCTACGAGATCGTGCGCAACACCGGCAGCCTGACCGGCGCGGGGATGGGCCTGGATGGCGCGATGGTGCAGATGGTGTCGCACGGGCTGATCTCCGGGGCACTGTTCCTGTGCGTCGGTGTGCTGTACGACCGGCTGCACAGCCGGCAGATCGCCGATTACGGCGGCGTCATCAACGTCATGCCGGTGTTCGCCGCCTTCATGGTGCTGTTCGCGCTCGCCAACACGGGCCTGCCGGGCACCTCCGGCTTCGTCGGTGAGTTCCTGGTGATCATCGCGAGCTTCCGCGCGAGCTTCTGGTACTCGCTGCTCGCGGCCGTGACCCTGATCCTCGGCGCCGCCTACACGCTGTGGATGGTGAAGCGGGTGGTGTTCGGGCCGGTGACCAGCCCGCGCGTCGCCGCCCTCAAGGACGTCAACGGCCGCGAATTCCTGGTGCTCGGGGCGCTCGCACTCGCCGTGCTGCTGGTCGGGGTGTGGCCGGCGCCGCTGCTCAAGGTCATGCAACCCACCATTCATCACCTGGTCAGCCAGGCCATCGCCAGCAAGCTGTAAGACATGCCAACCGCCCTGCAATGGTCAGACGTCGCGCCCGCGGTAGCGGAGATCTGGCTCGCTGCCGCCGCCTGTCTCATCCTGCTGGTGGAGGTCTTCGCCGGCGAGCGCCGCCGCGGCCTGACCTCCACGCTGACGCTGCTGGCGCTCGCCGTCGGCGCAGCGCTCCTGGTGCGGTTCGGCCAGGTGACGCGGCCGACGCTGCTGTTCGCCGGCATGTACGTCGCGGACGAGCTCGGCTTCGTACTCAAGCTCGCCGGTTTCCTGGTGGTGGCGGTGGCGCTGCTGTATTCGCGTGCTTACCTGGAGAACCGCAACATCCTGCGCGGTGAGTACTACGTGCTCGCCCTCACGGCACTGCTCGGCATCTTCGTACTGGTGTCGGCCAACAGCATGCTCACCATCTACCTGGGAGTGGAGCTCCTGGCGCTGTCGGTCTACGCGCTGGTGGCCTTCGATCGTGATGCCGGCGTCAGCGCCGAAGCGGCGATGAAGTACTTCGTGCTCGGCGCCATCGCTTCCGGCGCGCTGCTGTACGGCATGTCGCTCATCTACGGCCTCACCGGCACGCTGGACCTGGGACTGCTCGCGGCGCGTCTGCAGGCGCCGCTCAGTGCCGGTGTCGTGCTCGGGCTGACCTTCATCGTCGTGGCCGTGGCCTTCAAGCTCGGCGCGGTGCCGTTCCACATGTGGCTGCCGGACGTGTACGAGGGTGCGCCCACGAGCGTCACGCTCTTCATCGGCACGGCGCCGAAGATCGCCTACTTCGCCCTCGCGCTGCGCCTCCTGGCGCAGGGGCTCGCCGGCACGGTGGCGGAATGGACGCAGATGCTGGCGGCGCTGGCGGTCCTGACGTTGGTGCTCGGCAATGTCGTGGCGCTGGTGCAGACCAACCTCAAGCGCATGCTGGCCTATTCGACCATCGCCAACGTCGGCTTCATCGTGCTCGGCTTCGTTGCCGGTACTGCCGACGGCTACGCCGCCGCGCTCTACTACACGCTCGTGTACGTGCTGGTGGCGCTCGGCTCGTTCGGCGTGATCCTCCTGAGTAGCGCCAAGGGCTTCGAGGCCGACCGCCTGGACGACTACAAGGGGCTGCATCGCCGCGATCCGCTGCTGGCGGCGGCCATGATGGTGCTGATGTTCTCCACCGCCGGTGTGCCGCCATTCGTGGGCTTCTGGGCGAAGCTGCGCATCTTCCAGGTGCTGTGGGAGAGCCATCACCTGTGGCTGGTGATCATCGCCGCCGCCATGTCGGTGGTCGGGGCCTACTACTACCTGCGCATCATCAAGCTGATGTACTTCGATGAACCGGCGGTGCAGTCGCCGGCAGGCCGACAAGAGATGGGCGTACGGCTGGCGCTGGGCATCAACGCCGCGGCCGTGCTGGTGCTCGGAGTGGCGCCTGCGCCGCTTTTGGACCTGTGCGCCCGGCTGATTCACTAACGTTTCCGGATGAATCGATGACCACACCATTGCCTCGAGCGCTGCTGGGATTCCTGGCGGCGCTCGGCTCCTGCTGCCGCGCTCGCCACCGTCAGCGCCGCGGCCCCGGCCGAGCGCGCCGCGGACGCACTCGCGCACGACATCTACAAGGAGCTGGTGGAGATCGACACCACCGATAACGTGACGCCGGCGGCGCAGGCGATGGCGCAGCGTTTCCGCGCTGCCGGCTTTGCGGCGGCGGACGTGACGCTCGCCGGTCCCAACGAGCGCAAGCAGAACCTGGTGGTGCGCCTGCACGGTACGGGCAAGCAACGGCCGGTGCTGCTCATCGGACACCTCGACGTGGTGGCGGCGCGGCGCGAGGACTGGAGCACCGATCCGTTCAAGCTGGTCGAGCAGGGCGGCTTCTTCTACGGCCGCGGCACCCTCGACATGAAGGGCCCGGACGCCATCATGGTGACGACGCTCATCCGCCTCAAGCAGGAGGGCTTCCAGCCGAGCCGCGACATCATCCTCGCGCTCACCGCGGACGAGGAGAGCGGCGCCTTCAACGGCGTCGACTGGCTGGTGAAGAACCGCCGCGCGCTCATCGATGCGCAGCTGGTGCTGAGCGGCGATGAGTTCTCGGTGGTCACCGAGCACGGCGTGCCGCAGTTCTTCCGGCTGGTGGCCAGCGAGAAGCTCTACGCCGACTACCAGCTGAGCGTCACCGGCCCCGGCGGCCACAGCTCGCAGCCCGGTCCCGACAATCCCATCTACAGCCTGTCGCGCGCGCTCGAGCGGCTGGCGCGAGTACCACTTTCCGTTCGAACTCAACAACGTGACGCGCGCCTACCTCGAGCGCATGACCAGCATCGAGAGCGGCCAGCGCCAGGCCGACATCCGCGCCGTGCTGCGCGAGCCGCCCGGATGCGCAGGCGCTGCAGCGCTTCGATGCCGACCCGATCGATCGCTCGGTGGTGCGCACCACGTGCGTCGCGACGCGTCTGTCGGGCGGTCATGCCAACAACGCGCTGCCGCAGCGCGCGGAAGCCGTGGTCAACTGCCGCATACTCCCCGGACACTCGGCCGAAGAGGTGCGCCAGCAGCTGGTGCACATCCTGGCCGACCCCAAGGTGGCGGTGCGCTACATCCGTACGGATGGCGCGCTCGCCGAGCACGCGCCCGCCGCCGGCGGCTTTGCGCCCGCGTCACTGCCGCCGCAGCTCTTGGAGCCGCTCGACTCAGGTGGTCGGGCAGATGTGGCCCGGCATCCAGGTGATCCCGTTCATGTCAGCCGGAGCATCCGACGCCACCTATACCAGCGCTGCCGGACTGCCCACCTTCACTTTTGCCGGACTGGCGGTCGATCGCGATGACGACCGCGAGCACGGCCGCGACGAGCGCCTCGGCGTGACCTCGTTCTACCGCGGCAACGAGTTCTTCTACCGGTTGATGAAGGCATTCGCGCACGGCTGAGGGGCGCACGCCGTTAGGTGTGCGCGGCCATCACGCGCCCCGGACCGGCGACGCGCAGCTGATCCTTGCGCCCGGAAAAATAGCGTGCGTTGAGCTCTGCGGCGCCCAGGTCCTCGCGCGCGCCGAAACCGAGCGCCGCCAGTTCACCGTCGAGCTCGGCCGGTGTGAAAAAACAGTGCCACGGCTCGCCCACCGCAGCCACCCGCTGCAGCAATGCCTGGTAGAGCAGACGCCGCAGCGGGCGCACAGCCTCAGGCGGCACGGCGTAGTCGAACACCACGCCGCTGGCGCGGGGCAGCTGCGCGACGCAGCGCAATACCTCGATGACGGTGGCGCGTCGCAGGTACATCGTCACTCCGAGCCAGGAGAAGAAGGTCGGCGTGTCGGCGGCGAGCCCGCACTCGTGCAGCCGCGTGGCCAGCTGCTGCGTCTCGAAGTCGACCGGTACGAAGCTCAGGGACGCGGGGATGCTGATCCCGGCCTCGGCGAGGCGCCGGCGCTTCCACGCCTGGGTCGCCGGGAAGTCCACTTCGAAGACCTGCAGCTGCGCGGCGGGGTAGGGATTGCGGTAGGCGAAGGTATCCAGGCCTGCGCCGAGCACCACGTACTGACGCACGCCGCGCTCGAGCGCCTGCGCCAGCGCGGCTTCTGCCAGCGCGCTGCGCGCGACCAGAAAGGCACGCAGGTGCCGCACGAAGCGGCCGCGGAAGTGGCCGCTGCGCGCGCGGATGTCGGCTGCCAATGGTGCCGGAATGATCTGCAGCGCCAGCGGGTCGTGCAGTACCAGCGGGTCATCCAGCAGCTGGTGCGCGGCGCGACTTTGCGCCACGCGCATGGCGGTGCGGCTCGGACGATCGCGCAGCATGGAGGCGTGCGGCGCCCGCGCACCCTTCAGGAGGTGCGCCGCGAGATGGCGATCGCCGCGATCAGCACGATGGCGATGTTGAGAATCCACCAGCTCAGCTGCTTGTGGTCGTGCAGCAGGCCGCCGCCGGCGGGCGCTGTAGCGCCGACAGGCGCGCTGTGCAGCGTGCCATTCAGCACTTCGCGGATGCCATCATGCACGACCAGTATCTCGAGCTTGCCCGGGGCCGGCGCGCCCTTGCCGGGCGCCGTCGGCGGGGGCAGCGGTGCATACCAGGAGCCGTCGCCCTGGCGGGTAGCCGGAGCACTCGCGCCATCGAGGGTGATCGACATGGCGCTGATGCTGAGCGGTCCCGCGCTGGTGGGGCGTGCACGCAGCGTCAGCCCCGCGGGAGTGGCGCTGCCTGCGAGCGTTACCTGCGCGGATGGGGTGATGGTCAGGGTCGGTGTGTCGGCTGCGGCGGCGCCGGCAGCCAGGGCAACCGTCGCCGCCAGGCCATAAAGTGCCCGCATGCGCAGCATGTTAAGTGAGCCCGAGAAACTGTTCCAGGCACTCAAGTCCCTGCAGCAGCGCGCGCCGCTGCGGCGCACTGAGGCAGGCGAGCAGCGCGCGCTCACGCGCCAGCGCGAGCGGCACCAGCTGCGCGTACAT
This sequence comes from uncultured Gammaproteobacteria bacterium, assembly GCA_963787655.1. Taxonomy (GTDB): domain Bacteria; phylum Pseudomonadota; class Gammaproteobacteria; order Steroidobacterales; family Steroidobacteraceae; genus 13-2-20CM-66-19. The sequence goes on from CAWBDY010000002.1 coordinate 113,937, forward strand.
GCGGCGGCCGGCCGGGCTCAAGCGCAGCTGGAGGGCACGGCGGTCTTGCGCGCTGGTGGCCCGTTCGATGAGACCGCGGCGCCGCAGCTGGGCGATGGCGCGGCTGACGCGCGTCTTGTGCATGCGCGTGCTGGCGGCGATCTGCTGCGCGGTGCAGCCGCGCTCCTGGCCCACGGTCGCCATGACGCGCCATTCGGGAATCTGCAGCGCAAAGCGCCCGCGATAGATCACCGACAGGTGTTGGCTTACCTCGGCGGCCAGGCGATTGAGACGGAAGGGCACAAAACCCGCCAGCCGCAGGGTGCCGCGTCGCGCGGCTCGGGCAGTCATGGCTGCGATCTCCGGAAAGTTGCGTGCGCAACCGTTTCTACCACATTATACGCCGGTTAACAGCAGCGAGAGCCACATCCATGTGTGCGCGACGCACCGCCGCCGACGCCGCCCCGGCGCTGCTCTACCAGAGCGGCTTCGGCAATCATTTCTCCAGCGAAGCGCTGCCCGGTGCGCTGCCGGTCGGGCGTAACTCGCCGCAGCGGCCGGCCTATGGTCTGTACGCCGAGCAGTTCTCGGGCACCAGCTTCACCGCGCCACGCCACGCCAATCGCCGCAGCTGGCTGTACCGCATGCGTCCGGCGGCGGTGCACGACAGCTTTGCGCCGCTCAAGCAGAGCCGCATCACCAGCCGCTTCGACGAGTGCCCGACCCCGCCCAACCAGCTGCGCTGGAGTGCGCCGCCGCTGCCGCGCGCCCCCACCGATTTTCTCGCCGGGCTGGTCACGCTCGCGGGCAACGGCTCGCCCGATGCCCACAGCGGCTGCGGCATCTACTGGTACGCCGCCAATCGCTCGATGCGCGGGCGCTTCTTCTACGACGCGGACGGTGAGCTGCTGATCGTGCCGCAGCAGGGGCGGCTGCTGCTGGCCACCGAGCTCGGACGCCTCGAGGTCGCGCCGCTGCAGATCGCCGTGATCCCGCGCGGCCTGCGTTTTCGCGTCGAGCTGCTCGATGCCGGCGCGCGCGGCTACCTGTGCGAGAACTTCGGCGCGCCGCTGAAGCTGCCCGACCTGGGCCCGATCGGGGCCAACGGCCTTGCCAACGCGCGCGATTTCGAGACGCCGCTGGCGTGGTACGAGGAGCGATGACGGGGATTTCGAGCTGGTGGCGAAGTTCGCAGGTCACCTGTGGTCGGCGCGCATCGCGCACTCGCCGCTCGACGTCGTGGCCTGGCACGGCAACAACGTGCCGTACCGCTACGACCTGCGCCGCTTCAACACCATGGGCTCGGTGAGCTTCGATCACCCGGACCCTTCCATCTTCCTGGTGCTGCAGTCGGTCAGCGACACCCCGGGCGTCGACACGCTCGATTTCGTGATCTTCCCGCCGCGCTGGCTGGTGATGACGGATACCTTCCGTCCGCCCTGGTTTCACCGCAACGTCGCCAGCGAGTTCATGGGACTCATCGAAGGGGTCTACGATGCCAAGGCGGAAGGCTTTGCGCCCGGGCGGGGCCTCGCTCCACAACTGCATGAGCGGCCACGGCCCGGACGCTGTCACGCACCAGCGGGCGAGCGAGGCCGATACCAGCAAGCCGGTGGCGCTCGCCGACACCATGGCCTTCATGTTCGAGACGCGCAGCATCATCCACCCGACGCGCTACGCGCTGGAGACGCCGCTGCGGCAGCGCGACTACGGCAAGGTGTGGCAGGGCCTGGAGAAGCACTTCAGGCCACCGGCCCCGGGCGGCGCGCCGGCCGCGGCGCGCAGGCGGCGGCGCCGATGAGCAGCCTCAACGCGACGCATGACCCCGCGCTGCGCAGCTGGGTGAGTTCGGCCAACGTCGCGGACGGGGACTTCCCGCTGCAGAACCTGCCGTTCGCGGTGTTCAGGCCGCGCCAGGGCACGCAGGCTTTCCGCGGCGGGGTGGCCATCGGCACCGAAGTGCTCGACCTTGCGGCGCTTGCCGAGCTTGCGCCCTTCGAGGGACTTGCGGCGCAGGCCCTGCACGCGGCAGCTCAGCCGACCCTCAACGCGCTCATGGCGCTCGGGCGGCCGGCGAGCGGCGCGCTGCGCGCGGCGCTGTCGGCGGCGCTGCGCAGCGATGCAGCCGCACAGCGCCCGGCTGCGCCCGCTGCTCCTGCCGCAGTCGCAGGTCGAATACCGCGTCGCTGCGCAGGTCGGCAACTTCACCGATTTCTACACGTCCATTCACCACGCCACGGCGGTCGGGCGGCTGTTCCGCCCCGACAATCCGCTGCTGCCGAACTACAAGTGGGTGCCGATCGCCTATCACGGGCGCGCCTCCTCGGTGTGCGTCTCCGGTCAGGAATTCCCGCGACCGCGCGGCCAGCTGCTGGCCACCGGCGCCACGGTGCCCGCAGCTCGCCCCGTCGCGGCGCCTGGACTACGAGCTGGAGGTGGGCGTGTTCGTCGGCCGCGGCAACGCGCTCGGCAGCGCGGTACCGCTCGCGCAGGCCGAGGACCACGTCTTCGGCCTGTGTCTGCTCAACGACTGGTCAGCGCGCGACGTGCAGGCGTGGGAATACCAGCCGCTCGGGCCGTTCCTGTCCAAGAACTTTGCCACCACCGTATCGGCGTGGGTGGTGACCCTGGAAGCGCTGGCGCCTTTTCGTACGCCCTGGACGCGACCGGCGCAGGAGCCGGCGCCGCTCGGCTATCTGGACGATGCCGCGACCCGCAGCGCAGGTGCGATCGACATCCGCCTCGAGGCGTGGCTGCAGAGCGCGCGCATGCGCAGCGCCGGGGTGCCGGCGCAGCGCCTGTCGCACGCGAGCTTCCGCGATGCCTGGTGGACGGTGGCGCAGATGCTGACGCACCACACCGTCAACGGCTGCAATCTGCAACCCGGGGACCTCTTGGGCAGCGGCACGCAGTCCGGCGCGCAGCCGGCCGAGGCCGGCTCGCTCCTGGAACTCACCGCCGGTGGCAAGCAGCCGCTGCAGCTGGCGGGCGGGGAGATGCGCACCTTTCTCGAGGACGGCGACCAGGTGACCCTGCGTGGCTGGTGCGAGCGGCCCGGCTGCGTGCGCATCGGCTTCGGTGAGGCCACGGGCACGGTGCTGGCGGCCTCCTGAAAGGGCCAGCGGGCCCAAGTCCGCGAGCTCAGTCTTGCTAGGATGCGCGCGTGAAGAACTACCGCTACTACGATCTCATTCTCGGCGCGTACGTGTGCGTGCTGCTGTGTGCCAATCTCATCGGCCCGGCCAAGGTCTCGACCGTCAACGTGCCGCTCATCGGGCCCACCACCTTCCTCGCCGGCGTGCTGTTCTTCCCGATCTCCTACCTGTTCGGCGACATCCTCACGGAAGTCTACGGCTACGCGCGCGACCGCCGCGCGGTGTGGAGCGGCTTTGCGGCGCTGGCGTTCGCCGCGTTCATGGCGGCGGTGATCGTGTGGCTGCCGCCGGCGGACTTCTGGCGCTCCCATCAGCCGGCGGTCGAGGAGATCTTCGGCAATACGCCGCGCATCATCTGCGCGTCCATCATCGCTTTCTGGGCCGGCTCGTTCGTCAACAGCTACGTACTGGCGAAGATGAAGATCTGGACCAGCGGACGCATGCTGTGGAGCCGCATCATCGGCTCGACGCTGTGCGGGGAGCTGGTGGACAGCGGCCTGTTCTACACGATCGCCTTCGCTGGCCTTTGGCCCGGCCACCAGCTGTGGACGGTGGCCCTCACCCAGTACGTGCTGAAGTCAGGCTGGGAGGTGCTCGCCGTGCCGTTCACCTACCGTGTCGTGGCCTTCCTCAAGCGTGCCGAGCACGAGGATTACTACGACCGCGGCACCAACTTCACGCCATTCTCGCTGCAGACCTGAAACCGGCGAAAAAAAACGGGAGCGTGGCGCACCACGCTCCCGTCAGTCAGCTGTCAGCGTCTTACTTGCCGATCTGCTTGCTGACCGCGTTTTCCTGCTGGTTCAGCGCCTTCTGGTCGGTCTTGGTGATGTGGCCGCCGTCGGTGCTCGCCATGGTGCGCTCTTCGGAGCGCATGGCGTGATCTTCGCCGTGCAGCTGCTTGGCCTGCGACTTGCTGATCTGGCCGTCCTTGACCTCGTTGTGAATGCGCTTGTTCTGGTTGTTCAAGCGGCTGTTCACCTGAGTGCGGCGCGGATGGTCCTTCTGCCACTGCGTCTCGGCCAGCGCGTTGCCGGCGACGGCGGTGAGCGCAAGGGTTGCGGCAGCGACGGTCAACACATGACGAACTGACTTGGACATGACATCTCCTCCTGCAAACCTGTATAGGGGCGCTATTTGAGCCGGAAGCGGCGGCTCGTGGCGTTAACAACGTCGCATGTTGCGGGCCGCTGACGATTGTGACGCGAAGTTAACCAGAGCGAGAATGTGATACACGTCACAGTCGGGTCGCTGCGCCCGCGCTGCGCGGCTGGTGCGCTTCACGGCGCACGCACTCGTCACATTGGGCGTGACTTAGCGGGCGGCACGCGGGTATGTTCGCGGCGCGCGCGGGTCAAACAAGTCCGGAAACGGCCAGCGCGCACGGGCGCGTGCGGCGATCATCGCCGCGCGGGTGTCAGGGGATCCACGGGCGTCATGTTGAAATACGGTTGGGCTTGCCTGCTGATCGTCGCCAGCGGCGCGACGCTGGCGCAGGAGTCGCAGCAGTCGCGCGCGGATGCATGGTGGACGGGCCCGATGCTGGCGGCCTCGGCGGCGACGCTGCCGCAGGGCCACTGGCTGGTCGAGCCGTATGCGTTCGACATCATCAGTGACGGCCATTTCGACAGCGACGGCCACCGCCACGAGGGTCCCTACGAGCACGACCTGGGCTCGCTGACCTACATGCTGTACGGGGCCACTGACCGGCTCACCCTCGGCATGATCCCGCGCTTCCTCTACGAAGAGCCGGCCGGCGCACCCAACACCTCCGGCATCGGCGTCGGTGATCTGACGCTGCAGGCCGGCTACGGCCTGACGCAGTTCCAGGACGGACAGCGCATACCCACCATCTCGGTGGTGGTGCAGGAGACACTGCCCACGGGCCGCTACGATCGCCTGAGCCGCGCGAGCGACGGCATCGGTGCCGGTGCCTACAGCAGCGCGCTCGCGCTGTATTCGCAGGACTACTTCTGGATGCCGAACGGGCGCATCCTGCGCACGCGCCTGGACCTCACCTACGCGATCTCCTCCGCGGTGAGCGTGCACGACCTGTCCGTCTACGGCACCACGAACGGCTTCAGCGGCCACGCCTCGCCCGGGGACTCGTTCAGCGCCGATGCCTCGGCCGAATACAGCGTGACGCGCAACTGGGTGCTGGCGCTCGACGTCGTCTACCAGCACAACGACAGCACGCAGGTGAGCGGCAGCCAGGCGCCGCTGGCGGTGCAGTCGACGCAGGGCGGGCCCCTCGTGCCGACCCCTTACGCCAGCGCCTCCGGGGCTTCCTGGTCGCTCGGCTTTGCGCCGGCCATCGAGTACAACTTCAGCAGCCGCATCGGCGTGCTCTTGGGCGTGCGCATCATCCACATCGGCAGCAATACCAGCTCGACCATAACCCCGGCCCTGGCCCTCAATATGGTCTTCTGAAGGTTTCTTTGCCGACGTCGCAGGCGATGCGCGGATCGGGAACGGCCGCGTGCTCGGAACCTGAACGCGCGATAAACCCAAAAGCGCGCTTAGTCACTGATCTGGCTTTAAAAAGCGTGAATCGGCCCCATAGGTTATGACAACGTCAACGCTATGGCCGGTCGCTGCGTTTTAATGTGTGCGAGCTTGAACGGGGATGCTCGGCAGGCGTCTAATTCATCAGGCAGGCACTTTCGCCAATAGGCGTAAAGTCGCCGGAGTAAGGACAGGTATATGAGCGTGAACAAAGTACGTGCGCGACACCTTCTGCGGACCGCAGCGGCGCTGCTGCTCGGCGTTGCGGTAGCGGCGGCACCGGCTCTGACCTACGCCCAACACAGCATGGGAGGTGGTGGCGGACATTTCTCCGGCGGCGGCGGCGCCCATTTCTCCGGCGGCGGCGGCGCCCATTTCTCCGGTGGCGGTCATGCCGCCTTCGGTGGTCACTACGGGCCTGCGCGCGGCTTTGCCGGCCCGCACTTCGCGCCGGGCGGCGCCGCGCACTTCGGCGGCAGCCCCGGCTTCGCGCCGCATATCGCGGGCGTATCGCACTTCGCGGCCCCGCATTCCGGCTTCGCGCCGCACGCCGGCGCCGGCTGGGCCGCGGGCAATGGTTACTGGCACGGCGGCGGCTACTGGGGTGGCGGCTACTGGCACGGCGTGTTCTGGCCGCACGTCTGGTACCGTCCGGGCTTCTCCTGGTTCCTGGCAGGGCTGCCGCTCGGCTACGCGACGTTCTACTGGGGCGGGCTGCCGTACTACTACTGGAATAACCTGTATTACACCTGGAACCCGGGCTACAACGGCTATGTCGTGACCGATCCGCCGCCGGCGGCCGGCGGTGCCGATACGACGGCCGATGCGACCGCGGATGAAAGCGGCGACCCCGGGTACGCGCAGGCTGCGCCGCAACCGTACAGCGCTCCGGCCGGAGCCCAGGCATCCGGAGGCGCGGCCGACGTGTACGTCTACCCGCGCAACGGCCAGAGCGATACGCAGACGCAGAACGATCGCTACGAGTGCCACAGCTGGGCGGTCGGCCAGACCGGCTTCGATCCGACCCGCGCCGCGCAGCAGTCGGGCAATGCGGCTGACTACAAGCGCGCGATCGTGGCCTGCCTCGATGCGCGCGGCTACAGCGCCCGCTGAGCCGCACCCTTCGTCCTCAAAAATTAAAGGCCGCGGCGCACCGTGCGCCGCGGCCTTTTTATTTGGCTAAACTGCGGCCATGAGCGGCACCTCGCAGCTGGTCTTCCTGTTCGACGTCGACAACACGCTGCTCGACAACGACGCGGTGCAGGAGGATCTGTCGGCGCATCTGCAGCGCGAGGTCGGCCTCGAGAACCGCGACCGCTACTGGGCAATCTTCGAGGAGCTGCGCGCGCAGCTCGGCTACGCCGACTACCTCGGCGCGCTGCAGCGCTACCGCCTGGAGCACCAGGACGATGTGCGGCTGCTGCGCATTTCCCTGTTCCTGCTCGACTACCCGTTCGCCAGCCGCCTCTACCCCGGCGCGCTCGCAGCGCTGGCGCGCTGTCGCGAATACGGTCCGACCGTGATCCTCTCCGATGGCGACGTGGTGTTTCAGCCGCGCAAGGTGCAGCGCTCGGGCCTGTGGGACGCGGTGGAGGGACGGGTGCTCATCTATCTGCACAAGGAGGAGATGCTGGCCTCCGTTGAGCGGCGCTTTCCGGCGCACCACTACGTCATGGTCGATGACAAGCTGCGCATTCTCGCGGCCATGAAAAAGGTCTGGGGCGAGCGCCTCACGACGGTGTTCCCGCGTCAGGGCCACTATGCGCTCGATGCGCAGGAGTCGGCCAAGTGGCCCGCGGCGCAGGTGACGCTCGAGAATATCGCCGCGCTGATCGCCTGCCCGATGCCGCAGTTGTCTGGCGCGGCCCGCGCGCAGTCGCTAGTCTAGTAACCATGTCCGCGGAGCGTCCCTGGCTCGATCAGCTGCGCGCCAGCAGCGCCGCCTTGCAGGGCGTGCTCGGTGCGCTGCTCGAGGCCGAGCGGCACTTCGAGGCGCCGGCGTCCCCGCTGCAGCGCCTGCAGGAAATCACCACCAGTCCCGCCTGGGCCTGGCTGCAGCCGCTGTACCGCCTGATCGCCGATCTCGATCACGCGCTGGCGCACGCGCAGGACGACCTGCCGCAGAGCGAGAGCGCCGCGATCGGCGCGCACGCGCGTGAGCTGCTGACCGGCGGCGGCGCACCTGCCGAGCAGGCCTTCCTCGATCACTACCGCGCACTGCTGCAGAGCGATCCGGCGGTGGCCATGGCGCACGCCGCGGCGCTGCGGGCGCTGCAGGCGCTGCCGCCGGAGGCGACCAATCAGTCCGAGCGTCTGCACGCGCGCCACCAGTGGAACGAACGTCGCCGTTTCCTGCGCCTGGGGCAAAGCGGACGCGGGGCATCCTGAAGCGTTGGAGGAGTTCGATCATGGCTGACAGCCGCATTCCCGATTCCCACCTGGATCTGTTCCAGAAGAAGGCGTTCGCACACCTGGCGACGCTCATGGCCGACGGCAACCCGCAGACGACGCCCGTGTGGGTCGACTACGACGGCAAGCACGTCGTGATCAATACCGCGCAGGGACGGCAGAAGGACAAGAACATGCAGCGCGACGGGCGCGTCGCGCTGTCGATCTCCGATCCGGACAATCCGTACCGCTACCTGGAAGTGCGCGGCCGCGTGGTGGAGCGCACGCACAGCGGCGCCGACCAGCACATCGATGCGATGGCGCAGAAGTACCTCGGCAAGGACAAGTATCCGTTCCGCCAGCCCGGCGAGGTGCGCGTGATCTACAAGGTGGCGCCGGAGCGCACGTCGTCGATGTGAGTGGCGCGCTTGGGCGCGCTACTGGCAGCCCGAAATGACCGCGCAGCTCCAGGCGGTACCGCCCGGCAGGATCTGCAGCTCGTGACGCTCGTAGTCGATCACCATCACCTCGAACGAGCCGAGCAGGTCCATACCGAGCGTCAGGGCCGGCACGTCGGTGAGCTTCCAGTGCTGGAACAGGTACATGTCGCCGAAGGTGATATTCGCGCCCTTGACCTGCATTTTGCCGAAGTCGATGTCCGGTGCTGGCAGGCTGTCGCCTTCCTGCACATCGAGCGTCACGCCGATGATCTGCGAGCGGGCGGCGTTGCGCGGCGGATGACGCATCAGCGCATCGCGCAGCGCCAGGTTGCCGATGGTCGACTGGGCACCGGTATCGATGATGGCCTTGGTGCGCACCATGCCAACCTTGATGTCGGCGATCAGCAGCCCGTTGACGATTCTTAGCGGGATCACGGTGAAGTCGCGCCGCGCGCGCTCGCCGTGTGAGCGCGAGATCTCCAGGCGGTCATGCCGGAAGTCGGCGTAGATGCGCTTGTTCTCGAGGCCCTCGATCCCCAGCACTCCCTGCGCGCCGCCGAACACGTCGGGCAGCACCGGCAGATCGGTCGGTCCGAGCAGCAGCTCGCCAACCTCGAGGCGATTGACGTGCACGGTGGGCACGACCGCCGAGCCGGTAAAGCCGGTGACGCGGGTGGTCGCGACCGGCACGTTGCCGAGACTGAGCGCTGCGCGCGCGGCGATCGCCGAACGCGTGGCGCCGGTATCCACCACGAGGCGGTACGGGCCCTTGCCGTCGATCAGCACCGGCGCCCAGATGCGCCCGATACGGTCGCGCCGCGTCGGCGAGACGAACTTCGGCTCGGTGGTCTGAACGACGACTTCTTCGAGCTGCTGGGCCGGGGTCGGGAGCGCTGCGGCCGGGGAAGGATCGGCGACCACGGTATCGGCCGCCAGCGGAGCCGCCAGTGCCAGCCCGAGGAGGCAGCCCGAAATCAGCACTGGGGCACGATGCACCACGATGGACAGTAGAGCACCTTGCGAGGCCGGGCCTCCAGTACCTTCATCCCCCGGGAGGCGTCGTTTCGTCACATTTTCACAGCTTCGGGTACGGGTACGTTCCATTTCCCTCGCAGCCCGACATTTGCGTAATACAAAGCAGGTAATCACCGCGAATTATGGTTGCATAGGGCCTTCTCCACGAATAGGCTCGTAATAAGCAAGCCTATCGAGGGGAGGGCGCGTGCAAACAACGAAGACCGCAGGCCTTGCGGCCGGTTGGCTGCTGGTTTCCTGGGCGGCGCTGGCGGATGAGGGCGGACCGCAACTCGAAGAGATCACCGTGACCGCGCAGCGCGTGGCGGAAAACCTGCAGATCGTGCCGGTCGCCATTACCGCCGTCAGCGGCGATTTCATCCAGAAATTCGACCTGCAGCGCGTGACCGCGCTCGACAGCATCGCCCCGAATCTCACCTTCAATGCCGGCACCGGCGGCAGCAGTTCGCAGGTGAGCGCCTTCATGCGCGGCGTCGGCCAGTTCGACTTCCTCCTGACCACCGATCCGGCCGTCGGGGTGTACGTCGACGGGGTGTACCTCGCGCGCACCTTCGGCACGAACCTGGAACTGAATGACATCGAGCGCGTCGAGGTGCTGCGCGGCCCGCAGGGGACGCTGTTCGGCAAGAACAACATCGGCGGCGCCATCAACGTGACCACGTTCACCCCCACCGGCAGCGGCAAGATGGACTTCGACGCGGCGGTCGGCACCTTCGACTCCTACAGCCTGGATGCCTACGGCGACTTCCGCATCGCGGACAACCTGGCGCTCGGCGTGTCGCTCATGGGGCGGCGCTCGGACGGCTGGGAGGACCGGCCGCTCGGTGACAACGGCGGCAAGGAGGAGCGCGAGGGCGGCCGGGCCACCCTCATGTGGACGCCGAGCGCGGACTTCAGCTCGCGCCTGAGCGGGGAGTTCACGGCCCAGGCGCAGCCGAGCAGCCCGAACGTCATGATCGCCTACGCGCCGAACCAGGCCGTGGCGCCGTTCCTGCAGCTGTTCAATGCCTTCGTCTCGCCGCAGCGCCCGTGCTGCACGCCGCCCACCAACATCGACGTCAGCAATGCGCAAGGTCCGCTGATCAAGGACGACCTGCACGGCCTGGGCGCAAGCTGGATCAACGACTGGCACTTAGGCGGCGACGTGCATCTGAAGTCCATCAGTGCCTTCCGCTACATGCACGCCGATTTCGGCCGCGACGGCGACAACTCTCCCGACAACTACAGCGGCGATGTGCACAACGAGCACGACACGCAGATCAGCGAGGAAGTGCAGGCGAGCGGCAGCTGGCAGCGCCTGAAGTGGGTGACGGGTGTTTATTACCTGCAGGAGCGCACGCGCGACCAGACGCAGCTCGTGACCGCGCAGGGCCTGTTCCAGGCATTGAGCGCGCTCTTGCCCGACATCAACCTCAACGACCCCACCAATCCCTTGACGCAGCTGTATCTGGCCCGCTACGCGCTCGACTTCAACCTCAACTACGACAACCGCCAGACCACCAAGGACTACGCCGGCTATCTCAACGGCGACTTTGCCTTCAACGACAAGCTGTCACTGCAGGCCGGTCTGCGCTACACCAACGAGACCAAGGATTTCTCGCAGTTCCTCGACAACGACGCCGGCAAGACCATCTTCCTGCCCGTGAACCCGATCACCGGCGTGGTGGATACCAGCGACGTCACCCCGCCCAATTCGCACTGCAGCCCGCTGCAGCAGCAGGGCACGTTCTTCACCTGCCAGACGAGCTACAACGACGTCTCGCCGCGCGTTAGCCTGGACCTCGCGTGGAGCCCGCAGGTGTTCGAGTACCTGCAATGGAGCCGCGGCTTCCTCGCCGGCGGCATCAACGGTCGCCCGACCACGCTGGCGCAGATCCAGGACTACAAGCCCGAGCACCTGGACAGCACCGAGATGGGCGTGAAGCTGCTGCTGGCCGACAATCGCATACGCCTCAACAGCGACGTGTTCTACGACCGCTACCGGGACATCCAGGTCCTCTTGACCACCGGCGACACGGTCAATATCCAGAACGCGGCCGAGGCCACCATCTACGGCTTCGAGTCGGACATCCAGGCGGCGATCACCGATCACTGGGTGGTGCAGGGCAGCGTCGGCTACGAGTCCGACTACTACAACGAGTGGCACGACTCGACCGGCGACTATTCGTACCGCAAGCTCCAGGACACGCCGAAGTGGACCGGTGCGCTGGCGAGCTCCTACGAGTGGCGCCTGCCCAATGCCGCGGGCATCCGCTGGACCGCCAACGTATCGGTGCAGAGCTGGATGTATCTGGACGCCGAGAACAGCCCGGTGCTGCGTGCCCCGTCGCGCACGCTGCTCGACTCCGGCATCTACTACCTGGCAGCGAGCGGCCACTGGGACCTGGGCGTCGAGGGCAAGAATCTCACCGACAAGCGCGTGCTGGATTCCGGCTACAACGGACTGGCGTTCTTCGGCTACGCGGAAGGCTATTACAATCCGCCGCGGCGCTTCTGGCTCAGGTTCCGCTACCGGCTGAAGTGAGGGAGGCGGCCACCTGGGCGCGCAGCTCGCGTTTGAGGATCTTGCCGCTGGCGTTTTTCGGCAGCTGCTCGAGCAGCACGATGCGCTTGGGTGTCTTGTAGCCGGCGAGCCGCTCGCGGCAGAAACCGATGAGGCTGGCGGGGCTCGCCTGCGCCTGCGGCCGCAGCACCACCGCGGCCGTCACCGCCTCGATCCACAGCGCATCGGGCACGGCGAACACTGCGGCCTCGGCCACCGCCGGATGCTGGTAGAGCACGTCCTCCACCTCGCGGCTGGCGACGTTCTCGCCGCCACTCTTGATCATGTCCTTCTTGCGATCGACCACGCGCAGGAACCCTTCCGCATCGAACGCGCCGAGGTCGCCGCTGTGGAACCAGCCGTTGCGGCAGGCGAGCTCGGTCTTCGCCGCATCGTTCCAGTAGCCGAGCATCACCTGCGGTCCGCGGTGCACGATCTCGCCGACCGTGCCGGCCGGCACCGGCCGGTCTGCCTCGTCCACGATGCGCGTCTCGACGTTGAGAACGGGACGCCCGGCCGAGCCGAGCTTGCGCAGCTGGTCGGGCGGCTTGAGCACACTCGCCAGCGGCGACATCTCGGTCTGCCCATAGACGTTGAACAGCCGCAGCTGCGGCAGGCGTTCGAGCAGCTCACGCACGATTTCGGTCGGCATGATGGCGGCGCCGTAATAACCCTTCACCAGCGAGCTCAGGTCGCGACGGGCGAAATCCGCGTGTCGCAGCAGCGCGATCCACACCGTGGGCGGGCAGAAGAGCTTGGTGGCGCGCTCGCGCTCGATGAGCTCCAGCATCAGCGCGGGGTCGGCCGCGGGCAGCAGGATGTTGCTGGCCCCCAGATACAGTCCCGGCGCGAGGAACACGTGCAGCTGCGCGCAGTGGTACAGCGGCAGTGCATGGATCTCGATGTCCGACTCGCTCATCTCGCCATCGACGATGCAGCTGGCGAACTGCGCGATGAAGTTGCGGTTGCAGAACACCGCGCCCTTGGGACGGGCCTCGGTGCCGCTGGTGTACATGATCTGGATGGGCTCCTCATCGCCCACCGTGACCTGCGGGCGCTGCGTCTGCGGGTAGGCCAGCCAGGAGGCCGCGTCGTGCCAGGGTGGCGCGGGCGCTGTCTCGCCCGCATCGATCAGGGCCTGCAAGGCGAGCGGCCGGCCGCTGAGCTGCAGCGCCTCTTCTGCCACCTGGCACAGGCGCCGTTCGACGATCAGCCCGCAGGCAGCGCAGTCCTCGAGGATGTAGCTGACCTCGGCGGCTTTGAGCATGAAGTTGATCGGTACCGAGATCGCGCCGAGGCGCGCCAGCGCGAACACCAGCACCACATAGGTCGCGTTGTTGTGCGACAGCAGCGCGACCCGCTGGCCGCGCTCGAGTCCGAGTGCCTGCAGGGCGTTGGCGGCGCGGTTGATGGTCTCGTCGAGTTGCCGGTAGGTGTAGCGCTGCGCACCGAAGACCAGGGCGGTCTTGTGCGGATAGCGGGCGGCGCTGCGGGCCACCAACTCGCCGATGTCGTGGCGACGCAGGGCAAGCGTCGCCTGCAGCGCGGACGCTGTGTCGCTCATCAGCCGACCCCCATCGCGCGAGGATACTCCATATGCGTGATGCCCGAACCCACTGCGGTGCGAGTAGGCTTGGCAGGCGCAGTCTGCGGGACACTGAAAAAAGTGCATGGGACTTAAATCCGACCGGGTGGTGCTGGTAACGGGTGCCAGCCGCGGCATCGGCCGCGGCACGGCGGTGGCGCTCGCCGCCCCCGGCACGACCGTGTACGTCACCGGCCGCACCACCAGGGCGGGCACGGCAGCGCTGCCTGGCACGATCCACGAGACCGCCGCGGAGATCGGCCGCCGCGGCGGCAAGGGCATCGCCGTCAGCTGCGATCACCGCGACGATGCGCAGGTGGCGGACCTGTTCGTGCGCATCGCGCGCGACGCGCAGCGCCTGGACCTCCTGGTCAACAACGCCACCGCCATCCCGGACGAGCTGGTGATGCCCGGGGGCTTCTGGGAGAAGCCGCTCGCCATGCAGGCGATTCTCGATGCCGGCTTCCGCTCGCATTATGTCGCCAGCTGGCACGCCGCGCGCCTGATGGTGCCGCAGCGTGAAGGACTGATCGTCATGATTTCCTCGCCCGGGGCGCGCTGCTACATGCACGGCCCGGCCTATGGCGCGGGCAAGGCGGGCACCGACAAGATGGCGGCCGACATGGCCGTCGACCTGAAGAAGCACCAGGTGGCGGCGCTGTCGCTGTGGGCGCCGCTGACACTCACCGAGCGCTCGCAGCAGGCCATGCGCGCACACCCGGGCGAGTACGACGCCTTCATGGCGAACGCGGTGCATCCCGAATTCATGGGCCGGCTGCTGGATGCGCTCATGCGCGATGCACAACTGCTCGAGCGCTCCGGCAAGACCTGGTATGCCGCGGAGCTCGCCGCGGAGCTGGCGGTGCGCGACCTCGACGGGCGGCAGCCGCCCTCGGACCGTGCCATGCTCGGTGAGCCGGCGCAGGTGTCCGGCGCGGTGGTCGGTGGCTGAAGGGTAGAGAAGGAGCGCGCATGGCGGAGATCGACGAGCTGCGGCGGCGCGTGCAGCGGCTGGAGGACATCGAAGCCATCCGGCGACTGAAGGCGCGCTACCTGAACGCCTGCGACTCGCAGGACCCGGACAGCGCGCGCGACTGTTTTGCCCCGGGCGAAGTGCTCATCGACATGGGCCACGTCGGCGTACTCAAGAGCCGCGACGAGTTCGCGCGCCTCTACCAGGCGGCCGGCTGCCAGCCGTTCATCCTCGACATGCACCACGGCGCCAATCCCGAGATCGAGTTCACCGACGACAGCCACGCCAAGGCGCTGTGGGCGCTCGAATACCGCAACATCAACACCCAGGACAAGACGGTCACCTTCATCAGCCTCCTCTACCACGACGTCTACGCCAAGCTCGACGGCGCGTGGAAGATCACCGCCAGCCGCTCCGAGTTCAAGACCGCGCTGCACTGCAGTTACGCCTCCGGCACGCTCGAGACGCAGCTGGCGGCCCGCTCGGTGGCGGGCGCGGTGACTTACGACAAGTAAGCCGGAGCCTCCATGCCCTATCCGCGCGCCGAAGTAGAAGCCGCCATTGCAGGTCTTGCCGAGGCGTTCAAGGAAGCCGAGCGCACCAACAAGTGGGCCTGGATCGCCGACAGGTTCTACCACCAGGACTGCGTCTACACCTGCCCGTACGCCGGCGCCATGACGGTGGTGGCCAGCAGTCGCGACGAGATCCGTGCCACCCACTACGGGCGCGACATGGACGTGGGATCGGGATGGCAGGGCTGGAGCTTCCCGATCCTCGGCTGGGGCATCGATGGCGACCAGATCATCAGCCACTGGGTCAACCGCGGGCCGGGGCGCCGCCCGGATGGCAGTTACTACGAGACGCACGGCGTGTCGTTCATCACCTATGGCGGCGCGGGCATGTTCTCATCGCAGTACGATCTGTTCGACCTGGCGCACCAGATGCATCTGTGCGATGAGCTGGACGCCGCGGGCCTGCTCAATCCGAAACTGAAAGCGGAGTGGGTGGCGCCGGTGAAGCGGCGCCTCATCGACATGCTGAACAAGGGGGCCACGAAATGAGCGGGGCGGATTTTCCGGATGGCGCAGCGCTGGTGATCGGCGGCAGCGGCGGGGTGGGCCAGGCGGTGTGCCGCGAGTTCGCGCGCGCCGGCACCGATGTGGCGATCACGTATAACAAGAAGAGCGAGGTCGCCGAGCAGCTCGCCGCGCAGCTGCGCGGCATGGGGCGCAAAGCCAGCACGCACCAGCTCACGATCGGCGATGCGGCGCGGGTCGAGGCGGTGGTGGCGGAAGCGGCGCGCGCCCACGGGCGGCTGCACACCATCGTGGTCGGCGCCGGCACGTTCGCCAGCCAGGTGCTCTTGTCGGAGATGACGCGCGAGCTGTGGCAGACGGTCATCGAGCAGGACGTCAACGGCTTCTTCAACGTCATGCGCGCAACGCTGCCGCGTCTGCAGGAATGGGGCGGCGGCTCGTACGTGCACCTGGGCTCGGCCGGACACCTCAGCTGGCCGGAGCGCGACGGCATCTCCGTGGCGCCCAAGGCGGCCATCGAAGCGCTGATCACCGGCATCGCCCGCGAGGAGGGCCGCAACCTCATCCGCGCCAACACCGTGCTGCTCGGGGTGATCGAGGCCGGCATGTTCCTCGAGCTCACCAAGCAGGGCGTGTTCGATGCGGCCTGGGTGAAGGAGGTGCACAAGAACCTGGCCGTGAAACGCTGGGGCAAGCCGGAGGAGGTCGGGCACGCGGTGGTGTATCTTGCCTCGAACCGCGCCGCCTACGTCACCGGACAGCGCATCGCGGTCGCCGGTGGCTACGGACTGTAAGTGCCATGAGCGCGGACGATTACTTCGCCATCCAGAACCTGATCTATCGCTACTGCGATCGCATCGATCGCGGTGACTTCATCGGCCTCGCGCAGCTGTTCGAGCATGCCCAGCTGCACGTGCCGGCGCTGCCGCAGCCGCTTAGCGGTGTGGCGGCGATCGCGGCGCTGTACGCGAAGTTCACGCGCCTCTACCCCGAGTGCGGCACTCCCAAGACGCGCCATGTGACCAGCAACGTGATCATCGAGCCGGACGGGCCGGATGCGGCACGCGCGCAGTCCTACATCCTGGTGCACCAGGCGACCGCCGAACTGCCGCTGCAGCCGATCATCGGCGGGCGCTACTACGACCGCTTTGCGCGCGTGGCCGGCGCCTGGCGCTTCGCCGAGCGACGCATGGAAATCGACCTGTTCGGCAATCTCAGCGCCCATCTGCTGCAGCAGTTCGGACCGGCCGCATGAGCCGCCCGTTCGACCGCTTCGACAATGCCGCGCCGGCGGCCAACGAGGACATCGACAGCGCCGCGCAGCGCTGGGAGCGCGAGGTGCGCGCACCGTTCGTGGCGGCGCATCCGGAGCGGCGCGACCCGTTCGTGACGCAGGCGCTGCGCTGGCCGATCAAGCCCTTGTACACCCCGGCGGATCTCGCCGCGGCCGGCTTCGACTACCAGCGTGACCTGGGTTTTCCGGGCGAGTACCCGTACACGCGCGGCACCCAGCCGAACGGCCACCGCTCGAACTTCTGGACCATGGCGCAGGTCACCGGCTTCGGCAAGGGCGAGGATTGGGCCAAGCGCGCGCGCTACATGCTCGAGCAGGGCCTGCAGGGGCTGATCCTCGAGCACGATCTGCCGACCACCAACGGTTACGACAGCGACGACCCGCTGGTCGAGGGCGAGGTGGGCCGCGCCGGCATGGCGCTCGATAGTCTCGAGGACCTGGAGCGCGCCTTCGACCTGCCGTTCGACAAGCTCAAGTACCTGATGAGCGTGTGCAACGCCCCGCAGCCGGTGAATCTGGCGATGATCATCGCCGCGCTCGAGAAGCGCCAGGTCGATCCCAAGGACTTCGTGCTGCACATCGTCAACGGCATCCTCATCGAGTACACCTGCGTCGGCCGCTACATCTATCCGCCCGAGCATGGTCTGCGCATCGCCACCGACTGCATCGAATACATCATCAGGAACCACCCCAACTGGGCGCCGTTGTCGATCATCAGCGCGCAGCTGCAGCCGGCCAAGGCGAACCCGGTGCAGGAGCTGGCCTTCTCGATGGCGATCGCGATGGCCTACATCGATGCCACCCTGCAGCGCGGCCTGGACATCGATACGGTGGCGCCGTACTTCCATTTCGTGATCAACGTCGACATGGATTTCTTCGAGGGCATCTGCAAGCTGCGCGCCTACCGCAAGATCTGGGCACGCCTGATGAAGGAGCGCTACGGCGCCAGCGCGCCGCGCGCCTTGCGCATCCGCATGATGACCTCGCCGACCACCATCGCGCTGACGCTGCAGCAGCCGCTCAACAACATCGGCCGGCTGGCGATCATGGCCACCGCCTGTGCGCTCGGCGGTGCCGGCGAGACCATGACGACGCCGCTGCACGATGAGGCGCACGCGCTGCCGGCGGAAGAGGCGATCCGCGTCGGCGCCGCGCTGCAGCACATCGTCGCCCACGAGACCGGGGTCGCCGAGACCATCGACCCGCTCGCCGGCTCCTACTACGTGGAGACCCTCACGCGGCAGATCGAGGATGCCGCCATGGCCGAGATCGACAAGATCACGCGCATGGGCGGGGCGCTCAAGGCGATCGAGAGCGGCTATTTTCAGCGCGCGCTCGGGCGCGAACAGTACGAGCGCAACCAGGACGTTGAGCGCGGGCGGCGCAAATGGGTGGGCGTCAACCACCTGGTGGCCCCCGGGGAGAAGCGGCAGATCGAGATCTTCCGCGCCGACCAGAGCATGGAGGACGAGCAGGTGGCGCGGCTGCGCGCGCTGCGTGCGCGCCGCGACAACGTCGCGGTGCAGGCGGCGCTGCAGGCGGTGCGCGAGGCGGCCCGCAACGGCAGCAACCTCGTGCCGCCGTGCCTGGCGGCGGTCAAGGTGTACGCGACCCACGGGGAACTGTGCAATGCCATGCGCGATGTCTTCGGCGTGCATACCCCGGACAGCCAGCTGACGGGTGTGTGAGCGGTGCGCGAGGTGGAGCTGCCGGTCCGCCCGCTGCGCGTGCTGCTCGCCAAGCTCGGCATGGACACCCACACGGTCGGCATCACGGTGGTCGCGCACGCGCTGCGCGAAGCGGGCATGGAAGTGATCTTCACCGGTCTCAAGCAGACACCGGAAGCGGTCGCCAGCGCCGCGATCCAGGAAGACGTCGACGTGGTCGGCATCTCCAGCCTGTCGGCCGGCCACACGCGCAGCCTGCCGCGCCTGGCGCGGCTGCTGCACAGCCAGGGCGGCGGCGACAAGCTGCTGGTCGCAGGCGGCGTGATACCGCCGGAGGACCTGCCGCTGCTGCACGAGGCAGGCTTTGCCAGGATATTCACCATGGGCACCGACACGCGCGAGATCGTCGCCTACCTCAATGACTGGTGGTCGCAGCGACGCGCGGCCGGGAGCGCCCGCGACTGATGGACGTCGCCGGCGAGCTGCTCGCGGGCCACATCGCCGCCGGGGCGCGCGCGATCCGCTGGCTGGACGACCGCGATCCGCGCGGCCGCGAGGTGCTGCGTCGCATCTATGCGTCGACCGGGCGGGCGCACATCGTCGGCGTCACCGGACCCCCGGGGGCGGGCAAGTCGACGCTGGTCGACATGCTGGTGAGCGAGGAGCGCGCCCGCGGCCGCAAGGTCGGGGTGCTGGCGATCGACCCGAGCAGCCCCTTCACCGGCGGGGCCATTCTCGGCGACCGGCTGCGCATGACGCGCCACGCCCTCGATGCCGGCGTCTTCATCCGCTCGATGGCCACGCGCGGGCACAGCGGCGGCCTGTCACGGGCCACCTACGATGCCAGTCTCGTGCTCGATGCCATGGGCTATGAGGTCGTGTTCGTCGAGACGGTCGGCGTCGGCCAGGACGAGATCGAGGTCGTGACGCTTGCCCACTCGACCATTATCGTGGCCGTGCCGGGCTTGGGCGATGAGGTACAGGCGATGAAGGCGGGCCTGCTCGAAGCGGGCGAGCTGTTCGTGCTCAACAAGGCCGACCGCGAAGGCTTCGAGCAGACGCGCCGGCACCTGGAGCTGCTGCTGCATCTGCGCGCCGGGGCGCAGGCGGCCGGGCAGTGGCAGGCGCCGCTGCTGGGTGCGGTCGCGGCGCGCGCCGAGGGCGGGGCGGCGATCGTGGATGCCCTCGATGCGCATCGTGCGCACCTGCAGGCGAGCGGCGATTTTGCCCGGCAGTCAGGGCGGCGCAGCGAGCAGCAGTTTCTGAACCTCGCGCGCGAGGCAGTCTTGAGCGAAGTGCTGGCGCAGGCCTCCGCGCAGCTGCGCGAACAGGTGCGGCTGCGGCGCCTGGACCCCTACACGGCGGTCGAGCAGCTGCTCGCCAGCCGGCGCGCGCGGGCGGGGCTGCCGGCGTGAGCCCTGGCGGGCGGCCAGACCCGTTACTGCGGGGCGCGCAGTCCGGCCGCGATGAAGGCCACCAGATCCTTGATGAACTGCTCGAGTTCGGCTTCCTTCGGGCCGGTGGTGGGCGGGCACGCCAGATGCAGCGTCAGCGTGTTGGCGAGGGTCTGTTGCGCCAGCTCCGCCGCCAGCAGCCAGCGGCGTGTCAGCGTGCGCTGGTCGAGGTGCGGGAGCTTGCGCCGCAGCAGCGGGCGAAACACGGCGACGCTCTCTTCGAGGGTCTTCGCCAGGTAGGGCGAGTGATCGAAGGACTGCCGCACCAGGAAGCGCAGGCGCGCGATGCTCACCGCGAAATTCTCCAGCATGCCGGCCGTCAGCGGACGCACCAGCGCCTCGACGATGGCCTCCAGGCTCGGGTCGTGCTGGCGCGCGAGCTGCGCCAGCATGGCGGCGCGCTGCTGCAGCATCGGCGGCTGGGCGCGCGCCAGCAGTGCGCGCACCAGGCCGTCGCGCGTGGCAAAGTGATAATGGAGGGCGGCGACGCTGTAACCGGCCTCCGCATTTATGGTGCGCAGCGACACCGCCTCGATGCCGCGCTCGGCGAACAGCCGTTCGGCAGCGTCCATGATGGTCTCGCGCCCCGACTCTTCGCCCCGGGCCCGAAGCAGGCGCGCTTGACTTTTGCCAAGCATAATTTGAGACTAGAACTTATCACTTGATAAGTCAACGATCCGAGGTTCGTGCATGACAGCAGCCGTGCCCGTCGAGGAGGCCGGCGTCGCCGCGGTGAGGCTCACTCACCTGCAGCGGCTCGAGGCGGAGAGCATCCACATCCTGCGCGAGGTGGTCGCCGAGTGCGAGCGGCCGGTGATGCTGTATTCCATCGGCAAGGACAGCGCCGTCATGCTGCACCTGGCGGTCAAGGCTTTCTATCCGGCGCTGCCGCCCTTCCCGCTGCTGCACGTGGACACGACCTGGAAGTTCCGTGCCATGTACGAGTTCCGCGATGCCATGGTGGGCAAGCTCGGCATGCAGCTGCTGGTGTACCGCAACGAGGAGGGCCTGCGGCAGGGCATCGGTCCCTTCACACACGGCTCGCAGGTGCACACCGACGTCATGAAGACCCAGGCACTGCGCCAGGCGCTCGACAAATACGGCTTCGATGCGGCCTTCGGCGGCGCCCGCCGTGACGAAGAGAAGAGCCGCGCCAAGGAGCGCGTGTTCTCCTTCCGCAGCGCGGCGCATCGCTGGGATCCGAAGCAGCAGCGCCCGGAGCTGTGGTCGCTGTACAACGCGCGCAAGAATCCCGGTGAAAGTCTGCGCATCTTCCCGCTGTCCAACTGGACTGAGCTCGACGTGTGGCAGTACATCTACCTGGAACACATCCCGATCGTGCCGCTGTACTTTGCGGCAGAACGCCCGGTGGTCGAGCGCGACGGCACGCTGATCATGGTGGACGATGAACGCATGCCGCTGCGACCCGGCGAGCAACCGCAGCTGAAGAAGGTGCGCTTTCGCACGCTGGGCTGCTATCCGCTCACCGGCGCGGTCGAGAGCGCGGCAGACACGCTGCCGGCCATCATCCAGGAGATGCTGCTGACGCGCACCTCGGAGCGGCAGGGGCGCGTGATCGACCACGATGCCGCCGCCTCCATGGAAAAAAAGAAGCAGGAGGGCTACTTCTGATGGCCCATCAATCGGATCTGATCGCCCGCGACATCGGCGCCTATCTGCACGCGCACGAGCACAAGAGCCTGCTGCGCTTCATCACCTGCGGCTCCGTCGACGATGGCAAGTCGACGCTCATCGGGCGTCTTTTGTACGAGGCCAAGATGATCTTCGACGACCAGCTGACGCAGCTGGCGGCCGACTCCAAGCGCGTCGGCACGCGCGGCGGCGAGCTCGATTTTGCGCTGCTGGTGGACGGCCTGGCCGCCGAGCGCGAGCAGGGCATCACCATCGACGTCGCCTACCGCTTCTTCTCCACCGAGCGGCGCAAGTTCATCGTCGCCGACACGCCTGGCCACGAACAGTACACCCGCAACATGGTGACGGGCGCCTCGACTGCGGATCTGGCGGTCATCCTCATCGATGCGCGCAAGGGCGTGCTCACGCAGACGCGCCGGCACAGCTTTCTGGTGCACCTGCTCGGCATCACGCGCGTGGTGCTCGCGGTCAACAAGATGGACCTGGTCGGCTATGCGCACGAGCGCTTCGCGGCGATCGTGGCGGACTACCGCGAATTCGCCACGCGCATCGGCATCACCGACATCACCGCCATTCCGCTCTCCGCGGTGCATGGCGACAACATCATTACGGCCGGGGGCAACATGCCCTGGTACCGCGGTCCGACCCTGATGCAGCACCTCGAGGGGGTCGAAGTCGGCGCAGGTCTGGCGCGGCGCCCGTTCCGGCTGCCGGTGCAGTGGGTCAACCGCCCGAACGCCGACTTTCGTGGCTTCGCCGGACTGATCGCGAGCGGTACCGTGCGACCGGGCGATCGCGTGCGGGTGCTGCCCTCCGGGCGCGAGTCGCACGTCGCGCGCATCGTCATGGCGGGCGGCGACCTCGCCAGTGCCAGTGCCGGCCAGTCGGTCACGCTGACGCTCGACTCCGAGGTCGATGTCAGTCGCGGCGACGTACTGGCGGCGGGCGATGCGCCGCCACAGGTGGCCGACCAGTTCGAGGCCACCATCGTGTGGCTGCACGATGCGCCCATGCTGCAGGGACGCGCGTATCTGATGAAGGCCGGCACGCGCACCGTGTCGGCCACCATCGCACCGCTCAAGCACCGCATCAACGTCAATACGCTCGAGCATTTACCGGCCGAGCGACTCGAGCTCAACGACATCGGCGTGTGCGAACTGGAACTGGACCGCGCCATCGCCTTCGAGCCGTACGGGGAGGACCGTGCGCTCGGCGGCTTCATTCTCATCGATCGTCTCACCAACAACACGGTAGGCGCAGGTCTCATCAACTTCGCCCTGCGACGCTCGCAGAACGTTCACTGGCAGGCCCTCGACGTCGACAAGCAGGTGCGCTCGCGCCAGAAGGGGCAGCGCGCCTGCGTGCTGTGGCTCACCGGACTTTCGGGCGCCGGCAAGTCGACCATCGCCAATTGCGTGGAGAAGCTGCTGACGGCGGCCGGCCGGCACACCTATCTGCTGGACGGCGACAACGTGCGTCACGGCCTCAACAAGGACCTGGGCTTCACCGCGCAGGACCGCGTCGAGAACATCCGCCGCGTGGCGGAGGTGTCCAGGCTCATGGTCGACGCCGGTCTCATCGTGCTGGTGTCCTTCATCTCGCCGTTCCGTTCCGAGCGCCGCATGGCGCGCGAGCTGTTTGCGCCGGGCGAGTTCTTCGAGGTGTTCGTCGACACCCCGCTCGCCGAGGCCGAGCGCCGCGACGTCAAGGGGCTCTACAAGAAGGCCCGCCGCGGCGAGCTGAAGAACTTCACCGGCATCGACTCCCCTTATGAACCGCCGCAGGAGGCGGAGATCCGCATCGACACCACCTCCATGGGGCCTGAGCAGGCCGCCGAACGCATCATTGCCCACCTGCAGTCGCTGCGCGTGACCGGCGGCGCGTGAGTGAGCGCACCGTTGCAGCTGCTGGCTGGCGTCGCCGCGATCGCGCGCGAGGCGGCCGGCGAGATTCTCGAGGTTTACGCCGCGGGCGAGGTGGCGGCGAGCGTCAAGGCGGACGAGTCACCGCTCACGGAGGCCGACCTGCGTGCCCACCGCCTGATCGTGCGCCGCCTGGCGCAACTGACGCCGTCGGTTCCGGTGCTGTCGGAGGAAGCGGCCGAGACCTCCTTTGCCGAACGCGCGCGCTGGCAGCGCTACTGGCTGGTCGACCCGCTCGATGGCACGAAGGAGTTCCTGTCACGCAACGGCCAGTTCACCGTCAACATTGCGCTCATCGAGGGGCATGAGCCGGTGCTCGGCATCGTGCACGTGCCGGTCAGCGATGTCAGTTATCGCGGCGTGGCCGGCAGCGGTGCCTGGCGTCAGCAGGGCCAGGGCGCGGCGCTGCCGGTGCGGGTGGCCGCACGCAGCGGTGCGCCGGTGCGCGTCGTCGGCAGTCGCTCGCATCGCGGTGATTCGCTCGATGCGTTCCTCGCGCGCCTGGGCGCGCACGAGCTCGTGGCGATGGGCAGCTCCTTAAAACTGTGCCTGGTGGCCGAGGGCGCAGCCGATGTCTATCCGCGCCTGGGACCCACGAGCGAGTGGGACACTGCTGCCGCGCACGCCGTCGTGCTCGGCGCCGGCGGTGTGGTCACCCGCACCGATGGCGAGCCCTTGCTTTACAACACGCGCGCCGAACTCCTCAATCCTCACTTCGTGGCCTACGGGCCGCGCGATCACGACTGGCTGGCGCTGCTGCGCTAGCGACATTTCGTCAGTTTGCGTAATCCAAACGGCCTAATTCAGCGAAGTATGGTTGCATGCAGTTCCACCTGAGCTTAATCTCGCAAACGGCGCCGCTGCGAGCTGCCAACCTGGCGGCCCGCTGAGATCTCAGCCGGCGAGCGCACACACTATTCTTATAGTCAGCACACGCCTATGACAGTCAGATCCCTGGGTTACGTGGTGATCGAAGCGACCGATGTGGCGCGCTGGCGCAAGTTCGCCGTCGACGTGCTCGGCCTCATGGAGGGTCAGCCGGGTCCGGATGGCAGCGTCCGCTTCCGCATCGATGAGCGTCCGTTCCGCATCAGCGTGATTCCGGGCAAGAAGGACCGCTTCGTCAGCTGCGGCTGGGAGTTTCGCGATGCCGCGGAGCTCACGCAGACCATTGCTGCACTGCGCGCCGCGCGGGTCGAAGTGCGCGAGGGGAGTGCCGCGGAAGCGGAGAACCGCGCCGTACGGCAGATCGCCTTTTGCGCCGATCCGTGCGGCAACCAGCTCGAGCTGTTCCAGGGGCGCACGTACGATTACACCCCGTTCGCCTCCGCGCGTGGCCTGAGCGGCTTCGTGGCCGGCGACCTCGGCATGGGACACGCGGTGCTGCCCGCGCCGCAACTGGCCGCGGCGCGCGAGTTCTACCAGCGCCTCGGCTTTGCCGACACCGACGAGATGTGGCTGGCGATGAGTCCCAATCCGCAGGATCCGAAGCTCGGCATCCATTTCCTGCACGCCGCCTGCGCCCGTCACCACAGCGTCGCGCTCATGGGTGCGCCCGTGCCGAGCGGCTGCGTGCACATCATGCTGGAGGCGCGCTCGCTGGACGACGTCGGCTACGCGCTCGATCGCTGCATGGCGAGCGGCGCACATATATCATCGTCGCTGGGCAAACACTCCAACGACTTCATGGTGTCGTTCTACGTCCAAACGCCCGGCGGCTTCGACCTGGAGTTCGGTTGTCACGGCATGCAGCCGGACTGGAGCACCTGGGTGCCTACCCACAGTGTCATCGGCGATCTTTGGGGACATCGCTGGTCGCCGCCGCCCGCCTGAAGCCATCGCATGCTCGATAAGAGGCTTGCCCCGTCCGCCGTGATCAGCGCGCTGCGGGACGGCATGACGCTGGGCATCGGCGGCTGGGGACCACGGCGCAAACCCATGGCGCTGGTGCGCGAGATACTGCGCTCACCGCTGAAGGATCTGACCGTCGTGGCGTACGGCGGGCCGGAGGTCGGCATGCTGTGCGCGGCCGGCAAGGTGAAGAAACTCATCTACGGCTTCGTCTCGCTGGATGCGATCCCGGTCGAACCGTGGTTTCGCCGTGCGCGCGAGGCCGGCGCCTTCGAGGCGCGCGAGCTCGACGAGGGGCTGCTGCAGTGGGGACTGCGCGCCGCCGGCATGCGCATGCCGTTCCTGCCCACACCGGTCGGCCTCGCCAGTGATGTGATGCGCCTCAATCCGGAGTTTCGCACCATCCGCTCACCCTACGACGACCAGACGCTGTTCCTGGCGATGCCGGCGCTGAAGCTCGACGCCGCGCTGATCCACGTCGATCGCGCCGACCGCTTCGGCAACGTCCAGACCTTGGGTCCTGATCCCTATTTCGACGAGCAGTTCGCCCGCGCCGCAACGCACTGCTATGCCAGCTGCGAGGAGTTGCTGGAGCGGCTCGATGCCACGCACAGCGCGCAGGCGCGTTACAACCTCATCGAGCGCAGCTACATCACGGGCGTGGTGGCGGCACCCTTTGGCGCGCATCCGACTTCCAACCCACCGGCCTACGGCTGGGACCTGCAGCACCTGCAGGCCTATGCGGCGCTCGCGAGCGAGGCGGACGGCTGGGAGAGCTACCGCGCCAGGTACCTGGCGGGCGCGGAGAGTGACTACCTGGCGCGCATGGGCGGCGCGGCGCGCCTCGCCGCCCTGCCGCTGCCGGTGTTCTGAACGGCCTATGAGCGCCTTCACGCTCGCCGAGCTCCTGATCGTCGCGGCCTCCGAGGCCTGGCGCGACAACGGCGAGGTACTCGCCTCGGGCATCGGCGTCGTGCCACGGCTCGGGGCAAGCCTTGCCAAACTCACGCATTCGCCCGAGCTCATGATGACGGATGCGGAGGCGTTCCTGGTGGAGGAGCCGGTGCCGCTCGGCGCGCGCGGCGACTACCAGGCGCGATTTTCCGGCTACATGTCGTTCGCGCGCGTCTTCGACTGCGTCTGGGGTGGCCGGCGCCACGTCATGATCGCGCCCATCCAGATCGATCGGTTCGGTCAGACCAACCTGTCGGCCATCGGTGATCCGCAGCGGCCCAAGGTGCAGATGCTCGGCATGCGCGGGCTGCCCGGCAACAGCATCAGCCACCCGAATTCGATGTTCGTCGCCAGCCACAGCCCGCGCGTGTTCGTCGCCGGCGAGGTCGACGTCGTCGGCGGTGTGGGCTATAACCCGGCCCGCTGGCCGGTGGGCGCGAGCGCCGCACACCTGGATCTGCGCCATATCGTCACCGATCTGTGTGTGCTGGACTTCGGCGGCCAGGAGCATGCGGTGCGCGTGCGCTCGCTGCATCCGGGCGTGACGCTCGCGCAGGTGAGGAGTGCGACCGGCTTTGCGCTGCAGGCGGACGCCAACCCGCCGACCACGGCGCTGCCTACGGCCGAGCAGCTCGACATCATCCGGCGGCTCGATCCGCACAACCTGCGCGCCGCGGTGATCAAGGGCAATCCGCCGGGCGACGGTACGCGCGCTCCCCCTGCATGAGCGATCCTCTGCACACGCTCTTGTGCGAGCGCCTCGGGTGCCGCTATCCCATCATCCAGACGGCCATGGGGTGGGTGGCGCGGCCGGAGCTGGTGGCCGCCTCGTGCAACGCCGGCGCGTTCGGCTTTCTGGCGGCGGCCGTCATGAGTCCGGCCGAGGTCGAGCCGGCCATCGAGCGGGTGCGCTCGCTCACCGATCAGCCCTTCGGCGTCAACTTTCACATGTTCCAGCCCGGCGCCGAGCGCATCGTCGACACGCTGATCGCGAAGCAGGTGCGCGCGGTGAGTTTCGGTCGCGGCCCCGACGCGAAGATGATCGCGCGCTTCCGTGCGGCCGGCATCGCCTGCGTGCCGACGGTCGGGGCGGTCAAGCATGCCCGCAAGATGGTCGAGCTCGGTGTCGACATGGTGGTAGTCCAGGGCGGCGAGGGCGGCGGTCATACCGGCTCGGTGGCGAGTACCGTGCTCCTGCCGCAGGTGCTCGATGCAGTGCAGGTGCCGGTCGTGGCCGCCGGCGGCTTCGCCGATGGCCGCGGGCTTGCTGCGGCGCTCGCCTACGGGGCGCAGGGAATCGCCATGGGCACGCGCTTTCTCATGACCCGCGACTGCCCGGTGCCCGAGGTGACCAAGCAGCGCTACACGCACGCCTCCACCGACGATATTCTGGTGACGACCAAGATCGATGGTATTCCGCAGCGCATGATCCGCAACGAGACGCTGGCGCGGCTGGAGAAGGCCGGGCGCCTGCGCATGCTACTGCTGGCGCTCAGCAGCGCCTGGCAGATGAAGCGCGCCACAGGTGCGAGCGTCGCCGAGCTGCTGGCGGCGGCGCGCCGCATGGGACACGGTGCCGAGGCGAGTTTCGCGCAGTCGCTGATGGCGGCGATCGCGCCGGCCATGTTCCAGCGCTCCATGCTCGCCGGCGAACCGCAGCGGGGCCTGTTGGCCACGGGCCTCGTCGCCGGCCGGCTCAATGATCTGCCGAGCTGCGATGAGTTGATACGCGACATCGTGCGCGAGGCGCGCGCGCGCCTCGCCGCGCTCGGCGGCACGCCGCCGGCGACGGCCTGACCGGCCCCACGAGCTACCGGACCATAAGGAGTTATCGTGACCATTCGCACCGAGATACGTGGCCACGTCGGCGAGGTCGTGCTCGATCATCCGCCGGTCAACGCGCTCGACGCCAAGGCGTGGCACGAACTGGCCGCGGTGATCAGTGAACTGGGCACGCATCCTGAGGTGCGTTGCCTGCTGATCCGGGGTGAAGGGCGCGGCTTCTGCGCCGGCGTCGACATCAAGGAGATGCAGCAGCATCCCGAGCGCATCGTGGAGCTCAACCGCGGCAACTTCCTCACCTTCCGCGCCGTGCGCAGCTGCGAGGTGCCGGTGGTCACGGCCGTGCACGCCTTCGTCATCGGCGGCGGCATCGGTATCTGCGGCGCGAGCGACGTCGTGCTCGCCGCCGAGAATGCGTATTTCTCGCTGCCGGAGATCGACCGCGGCGCCATGGGCGGCGCCTCGCACCTGTTGCGCATGTTCCCGCTGCACAAGGTGCGCGCGGCATTCTTCACTGGCGGGCGCATCACGGCGGCGGAAGCATTCCGCCTGGGATGCGTCGAGCGGCTGGTGCCGCCGAAGAAACTGCTGAAGGAGGCGCGCGCCTTTGCCGGGCTCATTGCCGCCAAGAGCCGCCGCGCCCTGACGCTTGCCAAGGAGGCCCTGAACGGCCTCGAAGCGCGCGATGTCGACCATGGCTACCGTTTCGAGCAGGGCTTCACGCTCGAGATGTATCTGCACCAGGACTCGAAGAAGGCGCGCGACGCGTTCGTCAAGGGCAAGGCGCCGGCCAAGTACTGAAGCGCTGCGACGATGGCACTCGACCTGCAATTCACCCCGCAGCAGCAGCAGTTTCGCGCCGAAGTGCGCGCCTGGATGGCCGCGCACGTGCCGCGCACTGCGCTGGCGACGCTCGAGAGTGCCGCAGGCTTCGCCCAGCACCGGCAGTGGGAGCGCACGCTCGCCAGCGGCAACTGGGGCATGGTGACCTGGCCGCGCGAATACGGTGGCCGCGGCGCCAACCTCATCGAGTGGCTGATCTTCGAGGAGGAGTACTACCGCGCCGGCGCGCCGCTGCGCGTCAACCAGAACGGCATCTTCCTGCTCGGCCCGACACTCATGGAGTTTGGCAGCGCGGCGCAGAAGGCGCGCTTCCTGCCGGCGATGGCCGCCGGGGAGGAGATCTGGGCGCAGGCCTGGTCCGAGCCGCAGTCCGGTTCGGATCTGGCGGCCATCCGCGCCAGCGCCACCCGCGAGGGCGACGAGTACGTGCTGCGCGGCCACAAGATCTGGTCATCGCGCGCCGCCTTCGCCGACTGGTGCTTCGGTATCTTCCGCACCGATCCGGCCTCCGCGCGGCACCACGGTCTCACCTTCATCCTGGTGCCGCTGCGGCATCCGGGCGTGCGCGTGCGCGGCATACGCCAGATCCATGGCGAGCCGGGCTTCGCCGAGATCTTCTTCGAGGAGGCGCGCGTGCCGGCGGCCAATCGCCTCGGCGCGGAAGGACAGGGCTGGCACATCGCCATGACCACCGCAGGGTTCGAGCGCGGCCTGATGCTGCGCAGCCCGGCGCGTTTCCAGGTGGCGGCGCAGCGCCTGGTCGAGCTGTGGCGGCGCCATCAGGAGAGCGCCGACGCATCACTCGCGGCGCGCGTCGCGCAGGCCTGGCAGGATGCGCGCGCCTACGCGCTCAACACCTACAGTACCGCGAGCCGTCTGCTTGCCGGTGGCAGCATCGGTGTCGAGGCGAGCCTCAACAAGGTGTTCTGGTCGGAGCTGGATCTGGAGCTGCATCGCACCGCCATGACGCTTCTCGGTGCGCGCGCGGAGCTCCTGCCGGGGGCCGCCGATGCGGGGGATGTCGATGGCTGGCTGGAGGGATTTCTGTTCTCGCTCGCCGGCCCCATCTATGCGGGCACCAACGAGATCCAGCGCAACCTCATCGCCGAGCGGCTGCTCGGCCTGCCGCGCGGGTGAGGGGACGTGGATTTCACCTTCAGCGAAGAGCAACGGATGATGGCGGGCGCGCTGCGCACGCTGCTCGATGACATCTGTGCGCCGACAGCGCTGCGTCGGGTATTCGAAGGAGCGGACGCAGCGGCGGGCGAGGAGCGCTGGCAGCGCCTCAGCGAGCTCGGGCTGTTCGGCGTGCTGGCACCGGAAGCCCGCGGCGGCATGGGACTGGGCGATGCCGATTTCGTACTGCTGGCCGAGGAGGCCGGGCGCGCCGCGCTACCTGAGCCGCTGGCAGAACAGGCCGGCGTCGCGGTGCCGGCGCTGAGCGAGGCGGTGCTGGCAGCCGCGCCGCTCGCGCAGGTCCTCGAGCGCGCCGCCCGGGGCAGCGCACGCATTGCCGTGGCGCACCCGCTGTGCCCCTACGTCAATGTGCCGCCGGCCGTGACGCACTGGCTCGTCTGCCAGGGCGATACCGTCTCCTTATATGAGGCGGCCGAGGTCGCTACGGTGCCGGAAGCTTCCATCGATGCCGGCAGGCGCCTGGCGCGGCCGGATCTGCCGCGCGCGGGCGGCGAGCGCGTGGCCGCCGGCGAGGCGGCGCGCACCCTCAGTGCCCGCATCGCCAACCGCGCTGCGCTGTACACCGCGGCGCAGTGCCTGGGGCTGGCCGAGCGCCTGATCCAGCTGGCGGTCGCCTACGCAGCGGCCCGCAGCCAGTTCGGCAAGCCGATCGGCGCTTACCAGGCGATCAAGCACCACCTGGCGAGCGCCCAGGTCCGGCTCGAATTCGCTCGTCCGGTCGTCCATGCCGCCGTAGCGCGCGTCACCGAGCTCGAAGCGCCGGCAGCGGCGGCGATCTCGCACGCCAAGCTCGCCGCGGGCGATGCCGCGGACCTGGCGGCGCGCACGGCCATGCAGGTACATGGCGCCATGGGTTACTCCTGGGAGGTCGATCTGCATTTCTACATGAAGCGGGCCTGGGCGCTCGCCGGCACGTGGGGCGACCGCAATTTTCACGCGCGCCGCGTACAGTCACTGGTATGCGGCGCAGCGTTCGCGCTCGGGCCGGAGGAGACCTTCACATGAGTGCCGAGGCCTATATCGTCGGTGCGGTGCGTACCCCCACCGGCAAGAAGAAGGGGACACTCGCGGCAGTGCACGCCGCCGATCTCGGCGCGCACGCCATCAGCGCGCTGCTGCAGCGAAGCGGTGTGGATCCGGCGCAAGTGGATGACGTGATCTTCGGCTGCGTGGACCAGCTCGGCGCGCAGGCCGGCGACATCGCGCGCACCGCTTGGCTCGCGGCCGGGCTGCCGGAAGAGGTGCCCGGCACCACCGTAGACCGGCAGTGCGGCTCGTCGCAGCAGGCGGTGCATTTCGCCGCGCAGGCGGTGATGAGTGGCACGCAGGACCTGGTGGTCGCAGGCGGGGTGCAGACCATGAACCAGATTCCGATCAGCGCCGCGATGCTCGCCGGCCAGGTGTACGGGCAGCCCGATCCCTTCAGCGGCTCGAGCGGCTGGCGCGCGCGCTACGGCACGCAGGAGCTGTCGCAGTTCCGCTCCGCAGAAATGATCGCCGCCAAATGGGACATCACGCGGCGCGAAATGGAGGAGTTCGCCCTCGAGAGCAATCGGCGCGCCCTGGCCGCCGGCGCGGCCGGCTACTTCGCTCGCGAGATCGCACCTCTCAACGGCCTCGATCACGATGAGACCCCGCGCCAGGGGACCACGCTCGAGAAGATGGCGGCACTGGAACCGCTGACGCCGGGCGGCCGCATCACCGCGGCCGTTTCGAGCCAGATCGCCGATGCGGCAGCGGCGCTCCTGATCGCCTCCGCAGCAGCCGTGCGCCGCCTGCAGTTGAAGCCGCGCGCGCGCATCCATCATCTGTCGGTGCGCGGCGCGGACCCCATCTGGATGCTGACGGCGCCGATCCCGGCGACCCAGTACGCGCTCGGCAGGAGCGGACTTAAGCTCAGCGACATCGACCTCGTGGAGATCAACGAGGCGTTCGCCTCCGTGGTGCTCGCCTGGCAGCGCGAGCTCAAGGCGGATCCTGCGCGCATCAACGTCAACGGCGGCGCCATCGCGCTCGGCCATCCGCTCGGGGCCACCGGGGCGAGGCTCATGACGACGCTACTGCACGAGCTGGAGCGGCGGGGCGCGCGCTACGGGTTGCAGACCATGTGCGAAGGCGGCGGGCAGGCGAACGTGACCATCATCGAGAGGCTTTAGAGCTATGGCGGGACTGTGTGCGGGGCGGATCGTCATCGTGACCGGCGCCGGTCGCGGGCTCGGGCGCTCCTACGCGCTGGCGTTCGCGCGCGAGGGCGCGAAGGTTGTCGTCAACGACCTCGGTACGACCCTGGCCGGTGTCGGCAGCAGCAGCGCCACTGCTGCCGAAGTGGTTGCGGAGATCCGTGCGCTCGGCGGGCAGGCGGTCGCCAGCGGCGACGACGTCTCGGAATGGGACAGCGCCGGGCGCATCGTCGCCACGGCGCTGCAGCACTTTGGCGGTCTGGACGTGGTGGTGAACAACGCCGGCTTCGTGCGCGACCGCATGTTCGTGAGCGCCACGGTGGAGGAGTGGGATGCCACCATCAAGGTGCACCTGCGCGGACACTTCTGCGTAACGCGGCACGCCGTGGACTACTGGCGCGGCTGCGCCAAGGCCGGCAAGCCCGTGGACGCGCGCATCATCAACACCTCCTCGGGTGCCGGCCTCAACGGCAGCATCGCGCAGAGCGCCTACTCGGCCGCCAAGGCCGGCATCGCCGCTCTCACCCTGGTGCAGGCCGCCGAGCTCGGTCGCTACGGCATCACCGCCAACGCGCTCGCCCCGGCAGCGCGCACGCGCATGACCGAGCAGGCCTTCGCTGACAAGATGAAACCTCCGGGCAGCGGCTTCGACGTGCAGGATCCGGACAACATCGCGCCGGCCGTGGTGTGGCTCGGCAGCAGCGAGTCGCGCCTGGTGACGGGCTGCGTGTTCGAGCTCGAGGGCGGCAAGATCGGCATCGACGACGGCTGGAACGACGGTCCGCAGGTCGACAAGCAGGCGCGCTGGGAGCCACGCGAGGTGGGCGCGGCCGTCACCGCGCTGCTTGCCCGCCGGCGGCCGCAGAAGAAGGTGTACGGCACATGAGCACCGAGCAGGCGCCACCCTATCCGTCGCCCCGCAATCTGCTGGCGGGCAAGACCGTCCTGATCACCGCCGCGGCCGGGTCCGGCATCGGCTTTGCCACCGCGCGGCGCTGTCTGGAGGAGGGTGCCCGTGTGCTCGTCAGCGACGTGCACGCGCGCCGTCTCGCCGAAGCGGTCGAACAGCTGCGCGGCGTCAGCCCCGACGGCGTCGAGGGCAAGGTGTGCGACGTGACCCGCGAGAGCGATGTGCGGGCGCTGGTGGGGGCTGCGATCAGCGCTCTCGGGCACATCGACGTGCTCGTCAACAACGCCGGTCTTGGCGGCTCAGCGGCGGTGGTCGACATGACCGACGAGCAATGGCTCAAGGTGCTGGACGTATCGCTCACCAGCGTGTTCCGCATGACACGCGCGACGCTGCCGCACATGTACCAGCGCGGCAGCGGCGCGATCGTCAACAATGCCTCGGTGCTCGGCTGGCGCGCCCAGGCGCTGCAGGCGCATTACGCGGCCGCCAAGGCCGGCGTCATGGCCTTCACCCGCTGTGCGGCCATGGAGGCGGCGGCCCATGGCGTGCGCATCAACGCGGTGGCGCCGAGCATCGCCATGCACGCCTTCCTCAACCGCGTGACTTCCGATGAGCTGCTCACGGAACTCAAGCGCCGCGAGGCGTTCGGCCGCACCGCCGAGACCTGGGAGGTCGCCAACGTCATCGTGTTCCTGGCCAGCGACCTGGCGAGCTACATGACCGGCGAGGTGGTGCCGGTCTCCAGTCAGCACGCCTGAGACAAGCTTCGGGGGGAAGCGCAGATGACCGCAGTATTCCGTTCGGCCGCCGAGTACCAGGCCGCCATCGGCAAGAGTTTCGGCCCGACCGAGTGGCTGCGCATCGAGCAGCCGCGCGTCGATGCGTTTGCGGATGCGACCGGCGATCATCAGTGGATCCACGTCGATGCCGCGCGTGCCGCGGCCGGACCCTTCGGCGGCACCATCGCGCACGGCTTTCTGACACTGTCGCTGGTGAACTACTTCCTGCCGCAGCTGGTGCGCGCCGAGGGCATGAAGCTCGGCCTCAACTACGGCTGCGACCGGGTGCGCTTTCCGGCCGCGGTGCGCACCGGCACGCGCGTGCGCGCGCGCGCCGAGATCGTGGCCGTGGAGGAGGTCGGCGAAGGCGCCGTGCAGGTCAAGATCCGCGTCACGGTCGAGGCCGAGGGCGGCGACAAGCCGGTATGCGTGGCCGACACGCTCAGCCGCTTTTATTTCTGAAGGCGCAAGGGGATTCAGATGCGTGAAGCTGTCATCGTTTCCACGGCGCGCACGCCGATCGGCAAGGCGTTCCGCGGCGCATTCAACGACACCGAGGCGCCGGTGCTGTCCGGCCACGCGGTGCGCGAGGCGCTGCGCCGCGCGGCCATCGACGGCGCGGAGGTCGAGGACCTGATCCTCGGCTGCGCCACCCAGCAAGGCACGCAGGGCTACAACATCGCGCGCCTCAGCGTGGCGACGGGCGGCCTGCCGCAAAGCGTGGCCGGCATGTCACTTGACCGCAAATGTGCCTCCGGCCTCATGGCGATCGCCACCGCCGCAGGCCAGGTGGTTCTCGACGGCATGCAGGTGGTCGTGGCCGGCGGGGTCGAGTCGATCAGCCTGACGCAGAACAAGCACCTCAATACTTTCCGCGGCCGCTCGGAGGCGGTGCTGGCGGCCTCGCCACACATGTACATGGCCATGATCGAGACGGCCGAGGTGGTGGCGCGGCGCTACCACATCGACCGCGAGGCGCAGGATCGCTACGCCCTGCAGAGCCAGCAGCGCGTGGCGGCCGCATTCCAGGCGGGGCGCTTCGACGCCGAGATCGTGCCGCTCGCCAGCCGCAAGCTCGTGACCGACAAGGCCTCCGGCGCGACGCACCCGGAAGCCGTGCTGTTGAAGCAGGACGAGGGCTTCCGCGCTGACACGACCCTTGCAGGTCTTGCAAAGCTCGAGCCGGTGTTCGCCGGCGGAGAGGTGATCACGAAAGGCGAGTTCATCACCGCGGGCAACGCCTCGCAGCTGTCCGATGGCGCCAGCGCGGCGGTCGTCATGGAGGCGAAGCTCGCCGAGCAGCGCAACCTCAAGCCGCTCGGCGCCTTCCGCGGCATGGCGGTGGCAGGCTGTGCGCCGGACGAGATGGGCATCGGTCCGGTGCTGGCGGTGCCGAAGCTCCTGGCGCGTCACGGGCTCAAGGTCGAGGACATCGGCCTTTGGGAACTGAACGAGGCGTTCGCCGTGCAGACGCTGTACTGTCGCGACCGGCTCGGCATCGACAACGACAAGTTCAACGTCAATGGCGGCGCCATCGCCGTCGGCCACCCCTACGGCATGAGTGGCGCGCGCCTGGTCGGGCATGCGCTCATCGAGGGACGGCGCCGCGGCGTGCGCTGGGTGGTGGTCACCATGTGTGTCGCCGGCGGCATGGGCGCGGCCGGCCTGTTCGAGGTGTACTGAGGTGGCAGGCGCCGACTATCAGTTCGACGACATCGACCGTCGCATCGTCGCGGCGCTGACCGCCGACGGGCGCGCCACCAATCAGCGCATCGCGCGCAGCCTGCGCATCTCGCCGGCCACGGTCGGGGCGCGCATCCGCCGCCTGGAGGCCATGAACGCGGTGCGCGTGGTGGCGGTGACCGACTTCGCAGCGCTCGGCTACAAGGTGCTGCTGGCGGTGGGCATCGAAGTGCAGGGGCGGCCGGCGGAAGAGGTCGGGCGCGAGCTGGCGCAGCTCCCGGAAGTGTTCGCCGTGCACCTGGTCACCGGCGCCCGCGATCTGGAGATCCTGGTGGTGCTGCACGACCTGGAGGAACTGGAGGGCTTTCTGCTGCGCGAGATCGCCAAGATCCGCGGCATACGCACGCTGTCCGCCGGGATCG
This sequence comes from uncultured Gammaproteobacteria bacterium, assembly GCA_963787655.1. GTDB lineage: Bacteria > Pseudomonadota > Gammaproteobacteria > Steroidobacterales > Steroidobacteraceae > 13-2-20CM-66-19. The sequence continues at coordinate 150,167 of CAWBDY010000002.1, forward strand.
CCGCCGACATCATCAAATACGACTTCGACTGGGCGCAGATCGCATGAAGAACCCGCTGCCGACGCTCGATGCCCTCGACCGCCGCATCGTCGAGATCCTGACGGTGGACGCACGTGTCAGCAACCGCCAGATCGCAGCGCAGCTCGGAGTGACCGAGGGCACCATCCGCGGGCGCATCAACCGCCTCGAGGAGGGCGGCGCCATCCGCCTGACGGCGGTGACCAACGTGCAGTTCGTCGGCTCGCCCAAGACCGTGCTGATCGGCATCCAGGCGCACCATGGCGAACTCAAGGCCCTGTGCCAGAAGATCGCGGCGATGCCGGAGATCCGTTGCGTGATTTTGATGCTCGGGCGCTTCGACATCCTGGCGATCGGGCTGTTCATCGCCCTGGAAGACATCGTGGACGTCGCCAACAACCGCATCCTCGCCATGCCCGGGGTGCGCCACGTGGAAACTTCCATCGCCGTCAAGACTCTCAAGTACGACTACCGCGCCGCCAAGATCACCACCGTGCGGCGCGGCGCGGGCAAGCCGCGCGCACCGTGAGCGTCGCGCGATGCCCACGGCAGCACCTATGAATCAGCCGGCAGCACGCACAAGCCAAGCCTTCACTCCGCTGCGCGTCGGACCGCTGCTGCTGCGCAACCGCTTCATCAAGTCGGCGACCAACGAGGGCAGCGCGCGCGGCGGCACGCCCTCCAAGCGACTGGTGCAGTTCCACGAGGCGATCGCCGCCGGCGGGGTCGCCATGACCACCGTCGCCTACTGCGCGGTGGCCCGCGACGGCCGCACCTTCGCCGACCAGATCACGCTCGATGCGGCCGCCATACCGCATCTGCGGGTGCTGACCGCGGCCGTCCACCGCCAGGGAGCGGCGGCCATGGCGCAGATCACGCACGGCGGCTGCTTCACCTTCCTGCCGCCGCAGGACACGCGCCGGCCGCTGTCCGCCAGCGGTGGCTTCAACAAGGTCGGCATCATGAGCGGCCAGTGGCTGCGCCAGGGCATGCGCGAGGCGGATCTCGAGCGCGTCGCCTGCGAGTTCGTGCGCGGCGCGCGCCTCGCGCGCGAGGCCGGTTTCGATGCGGTCGAGATCCACATGGGTCACGGCTACCTGCTCAGCCAGTTCCTGTCCCCGCTCTACAACCGCCGCCGCGATGCCTGGGGCGGGGACGTTGCGCGGCGCGCGCGCTATCCGGCGCTGGTGCTGCGCCGCGTGCTGGACGCGGTGGGGAACGACCTGGCCGTGGCCTGCAAGATCAGCGTGACGGAGGGCTGCCGCGGCGGCAACGGCGCACCGCAGGGTGCGGCGATCGCGCAGGTGCTGGAGCGCGAAGGCGCGCACCTCCTGGTGCTGAGCGGTGGCCTCAACATCGAGTCGATCACCACCATGTTCGGCTCCTCGTTCCCCAAGGAAAACCGCACGCACATCGGCAATCCGCTCGTCGCCACGGCGATGTTCCTGCAGCAGCTCACCGAGCCCAAGAACGTGCAGTTCCGCGAGCTCTATCAGCTGGAAAATTCGCGCCAGGTGCGCGCCGCGACGCGCCTGCCGCTCGCCTATCTCGGCGGGGTCAAGTCCCTCGCCAATGCGGAGAGTGTGCTGGCCGAAGGCTTCGATGCCCTGGCGCTCGGGCGCGTGCTCATTCACCAGGCGGATCTGGTGAACGCCTTCGCCGCCGGCACCGTCACGCAGTCGGGCTGCACTTCCTGCAACCGCTGCGTCGCCATGATGTACACCCCGGGCGGCACCTCGTGCGTACTGGGCGAGCCGGGCGATGCGACGCTCAACGCCACACCGGCGGCCCCGTGAGCGAGGAGCTCGCAACCCTTCTGGCCGAGCGAGCCATCGCGCGGGCGCTGGCGCAGTTCGCGCGTGCCATGGACGAGCGTGACTGGGCGGCACTCGATGAGCTCCTGGTAGCGGAGGCGACCGCCGACTTCGGCACCGGGCCGGTCGCAGGCCGCGCCGCGATCGTCGCGCTGATGCGCTCGTATCTGGATGACTGCGGTCCCACCCAACACCTGCTCGGTAACCTCACCGTCGAGGTCACAGGCGCTGAGGCGCGCAGCCGCTGCTACGTGGCCGACCTGCACCTCGGAGTCGGCGACAAGGCGCACCTCACTTTCCGCACCCTCGGTGAGTATCAGGACCGCTGGCAGCAACGCGAGGGACGCTGGTGGCTGGTGAACCGCACCAAGCTCAATCACGCCCACCTGGGCTCGTTCGAGGTCCTGGGGGCGGGCCCTGCGCGCGCTTGAGGGTTTCAGCCCTGCAACACGTCGCCGCGACCGAAATAGGCCTTCATGCTGGTGAACTTGCCCGCCTCGTCGAACGTCATGACGTCGATCACGCGCACGGTGAGGGGGCCGACGCGGGCACTGAAGGCCATGGCGGCGCTGTTGCCGTGCGAGCCGCGGATCGGTGCATCGAGCGCCAGCTTCGCGCCGGTGGCGATCGAATGGGCGTAGAACGCCTCGATCTCGGCGCGGCCGTGCTTCACGGGGGAGCCAACAGGGTCCTCCACGGTGGCCCCGTCGGCGTAGAGCGCCGCGACCGCGGCGGCGTCACCGCCGTTGAAGGTGTCGATGTAGGCCTGCATCGCGGCTTTCATGGCTTGCTCGGTCGGCATTGAAGGGCTCCGTGTGCTAGGCCGCAAAGCATACGCCGGGCGTGCGCCGTGCAGCCACGTGGCGGTCGCTGCTCGTTCATTTGGGCGACGTGGGCGGCTTGCCTGCGGGTGCACACTGCGCTGCTGCCTGTAAGTAAGAGAGGGGGATACGGGCTTGGGTGAGGCGCGCGACCTGACCGTGGACGTGCTGGTGGTGGGCTCTGGCAACGGGGCGCTGACGGCGGCGCTGTGTGCCTACGAGCTCGGCCTGCGCGACGTCCTGGTCATCGAGAAGAGCCCGCTGTACGGGGGCACCAGCGCAACCTCCGGCGGCGGCATCTGGATCCCGTGCAGCCGCTACGCGCGCGCCGCCGGTGCCAGCGACAGCTACGACGAGGCACTCGAGTATGTGCGCGGCGCGACGCCGCCGGGGGCAGTGCCGGCGGGCCTGCAGGAGACCTACCTGCAGGAGGGCCCGAAGATGCTCGACTTCCTGCACGAGCGCACGCGCGTGCGCTACGAGTCACTCGCCCACTATCCGGATTACTGGTCCTCGCTCCCGGGCGCCAAGCACGGCCATCGCTCGCTCGAGCCGCAGCCGCTGGCGCGCAGCGCGCTCGGCGCCGCTGCGGCGCAGCTGCGCGACACGCACCACATGATGTGGATGTTCGACCGCATCGCCATGACGCAGGTGGACGCCCAGGTGCTGATGGCGCAGCTGCCGGGCTGGAAGGGGCTGGCGGCGCGGCGCGTCTGGGATCATGTCAGCGATCTGCCCTGGGCGCTGACCCACAAGCGCTCGCGGCGCATCGCCTGCGGCTGCGCAGGCATCGCGCGGCTGCGCTGGTCGATGCAGGACCGGCGCATGCCGCTGTGGCTCGAGGCGTCCCTGACCGAACTGCTCGCCGACGATGCCGGACGGGTGTGCGGGGCACGCCTCGTGCAGGGCGGCAACAGCGTGACGGTGCGCGCCCGGCGCGCGGTGGTGCTGGCGGCCGGCGGCTTCGAGCACAATCAACAGATGCGCGAGCGCTACCTGCCGCAGCCGACCGACACGCGCTGGAGTGCCGCGGCCGGCACCAATACCGGGGATGCGCACCGTGCCGCCATGGCGCTCGGCGCCGCGACACGCCTGATGGACGGCGGCTGGTGGTGTTCCTCGATCCGCGCGCCCGACGATCCGGTGCCGCGCCTGGCGATCATGGACAAGTCCTATCCCGGCAACATCGTGGTGACGCGCCGCGGCCGGCGCATCGCCAATGAATCGCAGAACTACATCACCTACCAGCTGGAGTTCTACCGGCGCCACACGCCCGAGGATCCGCAGGCGCCGTCGTGGATGATCTTCGACGCGCGTTCGCGGCGCATGTACTTCAACGGGCCGCTGTGGCCGACACGCTACCGGCCCGACTGGCGCCTGCCGCGCGCCTACTTCACCTCCGGGTTCCTGACGCGCGCCGATTCGATCCCGGCGCTGGCGCGCGGCGCGGGCATCGATGTGGCGGGACTTGAGCAGACCGTGGCGGCGATGAACGAGTACGCGCGTACCGGCAAGGATCTCGAGCACGGCCGCGGCGACGCCGAATACGATCGCTACTATGCCGATCCGCGCATCAAGCCCAATCCGTGCCTCGCGCCGATCGTCGAGCCGCCGTTTTACGCGATGCGCATCGATCCGGGTGATTTCGGCACGCACGGCGGACTTGCCACCAACACCGACGCGCAGGTGCTGCGCGCGGACGGTTCGGCCATCCCCGGCCTGTATGCCGTGGGTAACTGCGCCGCTGCCATCCTGCCCAGCTATCCCGGCCCCGGCTCGACGCTCGGACCTGCCATGACCTTCGCCTGGCAGGCAGCCAAACATTTTGCCCAGGTGCCCGCATGAGTGCTGCTGACTTGCTCGATCCTGTCCAACTGCTGGCGCAGGCACGGCGTGACACCGGGCTCACCGAGCTCGATGGCCCCGCGCTGCAGGAGCCGCTGGAGCGGCTGACGCACGCGCTGCGCAGCGAAGCGCAGCTCAACGATGCCGGCGTGCACATCTGGCACGGGCGTCTCCTCAACACCATCATCACGCGGCTGCGCGCCCGTGACTGGTTTCACCGTCACCCGGAGATCCTCACCGAACAGCTGCCGCCGCCGGTGGTGATCCTGGGGCTGGCGCGCACCGGCACGACGCTGCTGCACCGCCTGCTGGCCACCGACCCGCGCTTCTATGCCGCGGCCTGGTGGGAGGTGCGCTTCCCGGTGCCGACGCCCGATGACGTGAGCGGCGAGCAGCGCATCGTGGCGGCAAAGGCCGAGGTCGCGGGGATCCTCGCGGCGATGCCCGATCTGGCCGCGATCCATCCCTGGGATGCGCTCGGCGCCGATGAGGACATCATGCTCATCGACCAGACGCTGCTCAGCACCACGGCCGAGTCGCTGGCCTGCGTGCCGAGCTACCGCGCCTGGATCCACTCGCTCGACCTGCGGCCGGCCTATGCATACCTCGTGCAGCTGATGAAGTTCCTGCAGTGGCAGAAGAAGCAGCGTGGCCAGCACGCTATCTACTGGGTGCTGAAGACGCCGATGCACCTGGGCTACGTCGATGTCATCGCCGAGCTCATGCCCGGGGCGATGTTCGTGCAGACCCACCGCGACCCGTTGACGACGATGCCCTCGTTCGCGAGCTTCGTGCACCTGCTGTGGGCCATGGGCAGCAACAATGCCGATCCGCGCCTGGCGGCGCGGCAGTGGTCCGAGACGCTCGAACTGCACCTCAACCAGTGCCTGGCGCAGCGCACGCGGCTGCCCAACCCGTTCATCGACGTCGACTTTCGCGAGACGGTGAGTGATCCGCTGCGCGTGGTCGAGCGCATCTACCGGCGCATCGGGCTGCCGATGACGCAGGCCACCCGCTCGGGCATCAGCGCCTACATGAGCACGCACCCGCGCGAGGGCCGGCCGAAGCACGAATACACGCTCGAGGAATTCGGTTTCACGCGCGCGGAGCTCGAGCAGCGTTTCAAGGCGTACCGCGAAAAGCACATTCTTCCATTCACGCAAAACTAAAAGGATCGTGCCATGTTGCTGAAGGATAAGGTCATCATCGTGTCCGGAATCGGGCCGGGGCTGGGCGTCAAGCTGGCGATCGAAGCCGCCCGCGAGGGTGCGCGCGCACTGGCGATCGGCGCCCGTACCGCGGAAAAGCTCGACGACGCGGAAAAGCGCGTGCGCGAGGTCAGCAGCGACTGCAAGGTGCTGAAGATGGTCACCGACATCCGCGACGCCGGCCACTGCCAGCGCCTGGCGCAGAGCACGGAGGACAAGTTCGGCCGCATCGACGGGCTGGCGAACAGCGCCTTCTTCTGGGGCGCGCCGGGCACGGCCGACTCCGCCGACATGAACGTATGGAAGGAAGTGCTCGAGACCAATGTGCTCGGCACCATGCACATGACACAGGCCGTGGTGCCGTTCATGAAGGCACAGGGGGGCGGGGCGATCGTGAACATCACCTCGATGGCCACCGTCAAGCCGCACACGGGCGAGGCCGGCTACGCCGCCTCCAAGGGCGCCATCAACGTCGTGACCAAGTATCTGGCGGCCGAGCTCGGCGCCAGCAATATCCGCGTGAATCTGGCGCGCATGGGCTGGATGCTCGGTGTGCCGGTGCAGAACTACGTCAGCTACGCGGCCAAGCAGCAGGGCGTGCCGGAGCAGCAGCTGTACGATGCGGTGGCGGCCAACATCGCGCTGCGGCGCCTGGTGACCGACACCGAGTGCGCGCGCGTGGCGCTGTTCCTGCTGTCGGACTACGCCTCGGGCGTGACCGGCGCGGTGATCGATGCCAACGGTGGCGAGACCTTCCCGCCCTGAGGAAGCAGGGGCCTCGCTTCGGATCGCGCGGCGCACGAGCAGCAAGGTGAGGACGAGCAGGCAAGTGCGCGGCGCCCGACTCCCTCAACAGCTGCCGTTCAAGAGTCAAGGAGCGGACATTGACTGCAGCCGGTCGATCCGGAGGGATTGCCCCTCTGCCGGCAACGCAGCTCGGCCAAACTTAATTTACTTAGGCTAAGCTGCCACCCATGGAGGCGATGAGAAGACCTCTCAAGGGTGGTCCTGCCGGTGACTGAGCCCTCGCACGCGGTATTCCTGAGCTACGCCTCACAGGATGCGGAGGCTGCCCAGAAGATTTGCGAGGCACTGCGAGCCGCCGGAATCGAGGTTTGGTTCGACCAGAGCGAGCTGCGGGGCGGGGACTCCTGGGACCAGTCGATCCGCAAGCAGATCAAGACCTGCGCGCTGTTCATTCCGCTCATCTCGCACACTACGCACGATCGCCGCGAGGGGTACTTCCGTCTTGAATGGAAGCTGGCGGTTGATCGCTGTCACCTCATGGACGCCAACATGGCCTTCCTGTTGCCGGTCGTCATCGACGATACGCGTGACGATGATGAACGAGTGCCGGAGCGGTTCCGAGAGGTGCAATGGACGCGCTTGCCGGGCGGGATTACGCCGCCTGCCTTCGTCGAGCGTGTGCGGCGTCTCCTGTCAGGGGAGCTGGCACAGGAGCCGAAAGCGTCTGCTGCGCCGACAATCCAAAGGCCCATCCTGGCATCCTGGCGCGTGAAGACAGCGCTTCTGGCAATAATTGCCCTGTTCGTCGTCGCGTTCGGTTATCTCGTGGCGAACCGACTCGCGCCATCGAAGCCTGGCGCAGAGGTTGCAGGAGCACCGACGCTCGCAGCGCAGAGCGCGGCTCCCACCGCCAGCGCCTTCAACCCGCCGCCGCACTCGATCGCGGTGCTGCCATTCGTGAACCTGAGCGGGGACAAGGAGCAGGAGTACTTCTCCGACGGGCTCACCGAAGAGCTGCTGAATTCTTTGGCCGAGATCGACGCGTTGCAGGTGGCGGCCCGCACCTCGGCCTTCTCGTTCAAGGGAAGAGACAACGACATCGGCGCCATCGGCCGCAAGCTGAACGTTGCGACGGTGCTCGAAGGAAGCGTACGGCGTTCCGCGCACACCGTGCGGATTACCACGCAGCTCATCAATACCGTCACGGGGTTCCACCTGTGGTCAAAGACCTATGACCGGGGTCTCGGCGATGTCCTTAAACTGCAGACCGAGATCGCCACGGCGGTCGCGAGCGCACTCAAAGTCACGCTGCTGGGCGACGAAGCCGCCAAGATCGAGCTCGGGGGAACTCGCAACCCGGGGGCGTTCGATGCATATCTGCGGGGCTCAAAGGCGGTCCGCTCGGGCCAGGGAGCATCGAGCTACCAGAGCGCGATCGCCGGCTACACAGAAGCAATTCGCCTCGATCCGAGCTATGCGCTTGCGTTCGCGGGCCGATCGCTCGCGCTTTCCAATTATGCCGGCGAGTTCGCGAATGGCACGGCCATTCGGGAGTTGTCTGCCAAGGCGCAGGCCGATGCGCGCCAGGCGCTTAAGCTCGCACCGGAGCTGGCCGAGGGTCACTTGGCGTCGGCACGCTCTAGCTTCCACTCCTATCGACTTCACGCATGCGAGCGAGGCGTACGAGCGCGCCATGGCGCTCGCTCCGGGCGACGCGGAGGTGCTGGCCGACAGCGGCCTGTTTGCGGTTTCTATGGGACGCGTCGATGTCGGTCTGGCGGCCGCCCGCCACGCCGTCGCGCTGGACCCGCTCAATCCACGAAGCCGTGCCGTGCTCGGCGAGGCGCTGTTTTGGGCTCGCCGATACCAAGAGGCGGTTGCCGCTTTCGGAGACGTCATCAGTCTTGAGCCGGACTTCAAGCGGGCCTACGGATTTCGCGGGGTCGCCTATTACTGGCTCGGTGACCTTCAGAGCGCGCGCTCTTCATGTGAGGCCAAGCCGGACCACTGGTCGAGCATGTGGTGTCTCGCATTGACGTACGAGAAGCTCGGACGGCATGCAGATGCAGAAGCCGAGCTGGAAAAATTGCAGGCCACGTTCGGAGATAACTCGGCGTACCAATGCGCCACTATTTACGCCGTTTGGGGCAATACGGCCAAGGCGCTGGAGTGGCTGGCCAGGGCCGTGCGACTACCTGACCTGGGCGTGGTGTATGTGAAAACTGACGCGCTCATGGATCCGCTACGCAACGAGCCGCGCTTCCAGGCGATCGAGCGGGAGCTGAGGTTTCCGGACTGAGTAGTAAGGGCGATTTCGACGCGAGCGCGTCCGTGCCTCGAGAGATCGTTCCAGTGTCTCCTCGTTGGAAAGACAAGCGCTCGAGGTGAATTACCGCTTCTAGCCGGCCTTTGTCCCTCTGTCGCGGCTTTGCAGGGGGTACACGGAGCCATTCCTACCGGCACACAAGTACGATCTTTCCTGAGCCACCGCTTTGCGCCAATGCGTGCGCCTCGCCCGCATCGCGAAGGGGCATCCGGCGACCGATGGGCAGTTGGAATTTCCCGTCGCGGACGTCATCGGCAAACTCGCGCAGTTTCGAGGCATCGGGACGCACGAACACCCGGGTGACTGTGACCGTCGGATTCAGTTTGGCCGTCTCGTCTGGGAACACCGAGGCATAGCCGAAGTTTCCGCCATTCTTCACCCTGCCAAACAGTTTCGCGGCCGTTTCGCCGCCAACCGTATCGGCAACGCCGTCCACCATCGCAAGCCCCGCAATCGCGGCATCATCGTCAATGGCTACAGTATCGGACGACCCCCAGCGTCCGCGCTTCCGCCAGCTGCCGAGCGCGCACGCCCGCAATCACGTTGACGCCGAGTTTCTTGGCGGTGTGCACGGCGGCCCGCCCGACGCTTCCCACCGCCCCGCTCACGAGGAGCGTCTGGCCACGTTGCGCACGAGCCGCCTGCCGTACGAGCTGATCACCCGTCAACGCAATGAGCGGTAGGGCTGCGCAATCGACCAGGTTCGACTCGTCAGGCAGATGGGTGAGGATGGACCCTTCCACCGCTACCAGCTCGGCATAGGCCTGCCAGGCTAATGCCAACACGCGATCCCCCGGCTTGAAGGTGCGGATGTTGCGCCCCACCGCCCGGACCACGCCGCTCACGTCTCTGCCGAGAATGGCCGGTAGCTTTAGTGGAAAATCCTTTTGCCGCGCGCCCGAGCGTATTTTCCAATCAATGGGGTTCACGCTGGTCGCCGCGGCTTCCACGAGCACAGAGTCGTCGCTCAACACTGGCTCAGGAACATTGTCCTCATATTTCAGGTTTTCAGGACCACCGTATTCGTACAATCGAACTGCTTTCATTTCACCTCTCCAAGTCCGAGTAGCGTCTTGGTGCTGCGCGAGGGCGAGATTCGATTTAGTCTACTGAGAGACTCCAGCGGCAGCTAATTGGCGACACTCTGGGTGCCGGCACTGCCCCGCCAATGCTCACGGCGAAAATGGTCGCTGCGTGAGCCGCTGCCGACGGTGACGAGCGGCGGCATCCGGGCATCAGTTCCTGGTCGAATGGTTATGCCGGGCTGGCCGGTCGCCAGTTCATCCCGTCATTTCTGCCAACTCACGGTCCAGGTCCGCCGTGTCCAGCTCAAATACATGATTGTCGTAGTCGAAGAAGTAGAGCGCGCTGTCGGCTCTGGCAAGAAAGAACTCCACTTCATTGCCTTGAGCTTCTCGGCAGTTTCCAGCAGCGTGGACTTTGAAACCGAGAAAGCGATGTGATCACCACTGCGGGGACGAACCACGTCCGCCTGTACCAGGACAAACCAGGTTCGACCCAGTCTCACATAGGTCTCCTCATGGCCATCCACATCTTTGCGCGTCACGATCGCCGCGCCGAACAAATCCTTAAATAGCGTGGCCGTTCTGCCTGAATCCTTTACGACCAGGGCGATATGGCCGATGGTGTCCAGCATAGGTTCTCCCAGGGACAGGACGCGCAACGCATCGGGCCTAACCATACCTCCGCCGGTGCCAGCGGGGTATTTTTGCGCTGGCCGGGAGCTGCTCGTTTCCCAACAGACCGCTGTGTGTCCGCAGCGGTCGATCGAGAATGAGCGCATCGCGGCGGAAACCGAGCCGCAAGACCGCAGCGGCCGCAGTGATCGCTACAGCGGTGCCGCGGTGCGACCGTTTTTGAACCCGGGCTGCCGAACGGCCCGGGACCAGCCAGGCGCGAAATCCTTATGCCTTCAGGCGGCCGATTCGGCCTCTTCGAGACGCCCCGGCATGCCGGCAACGCGGTGCTGCACGCCCTCGACCTGCTTGAGGAATTCCTGCTTGCGGGCGCGCGGGTTGTAGAACTGCCGGTACCAGATACGCGACTTGTGGAAGGGCCCGTCGCCTGGCACCTGCAGCACCTGCACGGCCGCGCGCTTGTTCGCCCACACGTCGAAATCCTGGGCAAAGGCCACGCGTGAGGCTTCCTGGTAGGCACGCGCGGCTGCCACGTCCTGCGCGGTCGCCACCTTGTTGGTCGACTTCACGAGCAGTGCGTGCCACACCTTGATGACGCCGTCATCGACGGTCGTATGGCCGATGAAGATGATCGACTCGCCCATGCCGAGCATGTACGACAGCAGGAATCCCGGGCCGTGGTAGGTCGTATCGGTGGTGAGGATCGGGCTTACGCCGTCGGGCGTCACGAGTGTGCGGTGGCCGCCGCCCTGGATCTGGGTGGCGAGGTGGCCTTTGAATTCGTTGCGATAGAACTTCACCGACTCGCCGTGCACCGGACCCAGGTGCGAGCAGTCGGCGATGTTGTCGATGACTTCCTGCGAGTGACAGTTGATCGTACCCAGGTGATCGAACTTCCAGCGCACCCACTGCGGATCGTGCCACTGCGGTAGCGCCGGGGCTTCCCATTCCGGCTCGCCGCCTTCCGGGTCGTACCACACGAAGATCGCGCCCAGGCTCTCCACGATCGGCCAGGACTTGACGCAGGCGGCCTTGGGGATCGGCGCCTTGCTGTAGGGGATGTCGTTGCACTTGCCGTCCGGGCCGAAGCGCCAGGCATGGTAGGGACAGCGGATCGAGTCGCCCTCGATCTGACCATCATGCACCACGTAGGACGAGTTGTTGCGTGCCAGGTGCGTGCCCATGTGCGGGCAATAGGCATCGAGCATCACCACGCGGCCGCTCTTGCCGCGGTAGAGCGCGAATTCCTGTCCGAAGAAGCGCAGCGGCAGCGGCCGGTCCTTCAGCTCCTCCGCGTCCGCGACCATAAACCAGCCGCGCGGATAGGTGTATTCGCCCAAGCCATAGTCCTGCGTGCGCGCCATGCTCGTCACTCCCACACTGTCAGGTCAACCTACCAGAACGTAAAAGGGCCGCACAGGCCTTAGAATTCCGTAGTCCGTTCGGACGGTTATGTCTCAAGCCGTCGCTGCCGTTTTGGGCGCCGGGATCGCCAGGTGGGCCGGTACGTTGTGCTGGAAGCAGCCTTCCTCGATGCGCTCGCTCATGCGCCAGCCGCGCGCGGTGCGCACGAAGCGGTCCACGTACCACAGGCCAAGGAACATCACCTGCGAACCGCCGCCCGGGAGCGGGGTATCCATCGGGTTGATGCACAGCGTGCGTGCGCGCGCGGTGTCGCCGCTCAAGGTGATCTCGATGTTGCCCACCATGTGGCAGTAGTGCGGGAAGTTGGCGAGTGCCGGTCCCAGCCACGCCTTCACTTCCGGGTAGCGGCCGTCGATGCCGCCGAGCTGGCGATAGTCGATGTAGGCATCGGGGGTGAACACCTCATCCAGCCCGTCCCAGTTGCGCTGATCGATGGAGTTGCTGTAGCGCACGATCAGCTGCTCGATCTCCAGCCGATCCGACAGTTCCTGCAGGCTGAGCATTGAGTCACTCCTGGCAAAGGGCTTAAGCGGGAAGTTCAGAAGTCCGGCGCGACCGGAATCTGCAGCTGCGCGGGCACGTTGTGCTGGAAGCAGCCCTCCTGCACGCGCCGCGAGATGCGCCAGCCGGCCGCGGTGCGCACCAGCGTGTCGCGGTACCACATGCCGAGGAACATCACCTGCGTGCCACCGGCCGGCAGCGGCACTGCCACCGGGTTCAGGCACAGCGTGCGCGCCTGGGCGCCATCGCCCGCCACGCTGATGCTGATGTTGCCCACCAGATGGCACATGTGCGGAAACGCGCCGACCGCCGGCGGCAGCCATTCGCGGATGGCGGGGTAGCGCCCGTCGACCCCGCCGGTGGCGCGGTAGTCGATGTAGGCGTCGGGGGTGAACAGCTCGTCCAGCCACTCGAAGCGACGGGCGTCGAGTGCGTTGCTGTAGCGCACGATCATGCGGCGGATCTCGAGTCGGTCGGAGAACTCGCCGAGCGCCGTCATTGCGCGCCGCTCGTGTTGGGACCTCCCGGAGGCATCTGCAGAAATTCGACGATGAGCGGGTCGCCGGCGCGCTCCAGATACGCAAACGTCGTGTCCGCGCACCAGCGCTTGTACCAGATGGGCTCGTATCCCAGCGGTGCGAGCTTGGTGATCCAGGCGTCGGCATCCTCGACGCGGTACTGCACGTGGTGCATGCCTTCCCGGCCGCGCTCGATGAACTCGCGGTGCGGGCTGTCGCCCGACAGCCACTGGATCAGCTCGATCTCGAGCGGGCCACTGTGGCCGATGGCGATGTCGAGGCGCACATCCGCACTGCGGCCGCGATAGGTGGCGCCCGGCACCGAACCGTCGAAACGCTGCCAGGGGCCGTAGAGACGCTCGTACTTGAGCATCGCTTCGGCGAGGTTGCCGACCACGAAGCCGATCTGCACCAGGGGTGGCAGCTCGAGGCTGGCGGGCATGTGCGTGCTCATGGCGACTCCTTGGCGCTTCAGGGGCTGTGGGCGACGGCGCGTCCCTGCTGCGCAATGCTGCGGCCGACGCGCCGGCCGGAAAAAATGCAGTCCGCGTAGGCCAGACCGCTCACGTACACGTTCGAGCATATACCGACGGCACTGCGCCCGGCGGCGTACAGACCTTCGATGCCACTGCCGTCCTCGCGCTGCACCTGGCCGGTGAGTTCGTCGACCTTGAGTCCCCCCAAGGTGAGCATCGGCATCGGAAAGTAGCGGCTGTGCACCGAGACATCGATGGCGTGCAGCGGCGCCTGGTCGAGCACGCTCATCTCGGCCGCGGACTTGCCGACGACGTCCGGCTGCTCGCCGCGCGCGGCGCGGTTGTAGGCATCGATGGTGCGCTCAAGACCGTGCGGATCCACGCCCATGAGCCGTGCCAGCTGCTGCGCGCTGGCCGCTTTCTTGTGGTTCAGCAGGAGATTGAGGCGGGCGACCTGGCGCTGGTACTTGACGATCTCGGCGCCGCGGCCGATCTGTCTCAAGCTCTCGCGGTACAGCCGTTCGTCGAACACCAGATGCGCGACGCCATCGGGACTGCGCGCCACGGCATCGCCGAGCGTCGAGCCGTACACGCCCTCGTGACAGATCCGTGCGCCGTGCTTGTTCACCACGATGCCGCGCGGCCAGGCGGCCGGCGGGTTGATGTTGCACCAGCCGGTGACGCGGTCCATGCATCCCACGGCGCCGCCGACACTCTGCCCCAGGCGGATGCCGCTGCCGGTGTCGCCGAGCGTGCCGTTGGGCAGCCCACGGCGGTAGAGCGGCGCGTAGTGCTCCACCATTACCGGGTTGAGAATGAAGCCGCCGGCGCTCAGGAGCACCCCGCGACGTGCGCGGATGAAGCGGGTGCGGCGCTGTTCGGCCTCGATGCGGCCGGCCGCCGCCAGATAGCGCCGCGCCAGTGCGATCGTCACCGCGGCCAGCGGTATCACCGGCGGGATCATCTCGAGGAGCTTGTTGGCGTAGCGGATGTAGCGGGCGAAGCGCCGCGCCGCGGCGCTGCCGGCCGGGATCGACAGGGCCTTGACGCCGAGCACCTTGCCGGCGCGGTCGGTCACCAGCTGGCGCACCTCGGTGTACTTGTCGAAACGCACGCCGCGCGCGCTGGCAGCCGCCGCCAGCGGCTTCCAGATCCCCCAGCCCAGGCCCCAGGCCTTGCCGGCGTTGTAGACCGCGGTGCGGTGGCCGCGCGCGGCCGGCTTGGCGCGCGCTGCGTAAGTTGAGACGAGCGAGTTGTCCGGGTGATAGAGGTGGTAGGCGAGCGGCGGATAGGAGACCTTGTGGCGGAACACGCCGCTGGCGGACAGCAGTGCGCCGTGGCCGAGCAGCCAGTCCACGGTGGCGACGCTGTCGTCGCAGAAGCGGCGCAGCGTCGCATCGCTGACGACGCCGGCGGTTTCGAGCGACAGGTACTTGAACATCTCCTCGGGCGAGTCCTCGACACCGGCGGCGCGCTGCAGCGCGGTGCCGCCGCCGGCGTAGTAGACGCCGCCATTGGCGGCGGATGATCCGCCGCCCTCGTAGCGGTCAAGCGCCAGCACGTCGACGCCCTGTTCGGCGGCCTGCAGCGCCGCCGCGACGCCGGCGCCGCCAAAACCTGCGACCACCAGATCCGCCGTGTCGTCCCAGGCCTGCGCGCCGGCATCATCCACTACCAGCGCTGCTTCAACCGGTGAGGCCCACTCTCGGCTGTGCGGATCCATGGCCTGTCTTCAGGGACGGTCGGGTGCAAACGCCAGCAGCAGGTTGCCGGGCTGGCGCATCGAGCCGGAGTTCACGAACAGCATGCCGTCGCCGATCACCTCGCCGCCGTAGTCGATCGCGCCGCCGTGGGCGCGCACGCCGTTGACGGCGTCGAACGTCTGGCCGGTATCGAACTGCCACTCGATATGACCGTCGCGTGCGTCGTAGGCGCGCATATAGCCGTCCATCGCGCCGGCGAACACCACGCCGGGAATGACCGCGACGCCTGCCAGGAGCGCGTGCGCACAGTTGTCCTTGCCCCACGCGCAGGCGACTTCGGGCGTCGCCGTGCGCCACAGGACGGCGCCGCTCGCAGGATCCAGCGCCACCAGCGCCCCGGGGCCACGGTGTGCCTGCAGATCGTATTCGGAGGTCGCGACGTAGACGCGCGTGCCGTCGTTCGCCGGGCCCCACAGGATGGCGCCGTTGGACGTGCCCGCCGCCAGCAGGCGCTGCCACAGGAGCTTGCCGCCGGCGCGCGGATCGAAGCCGTAGACGATGCCCGACTTGGCGCCGGCCACCAGCACCTGTCGGCCGCCCTTGAGCGTCATGAGCATCGGCGAGCTGGAGAAGTCGAAGTCGGGGCCGAGCCGGCTCGGGCAGTTACCCACCGGCTGACCGCTGCACAGCATGATCCAGGCGTCGTGCTTGAGCACCTGGTGCGTCCACAGGCGCGTGCCATCGGCGAGTCGCAGGGCGAGCAGCGCGTCGGTGGAATCGCTGTCGACGTCGGTGTACGAGTCGCCGCTGCCGAGGTAGAGGATGCCGTGCGCGGCATCGATCGTCGGCGCGGAGAAGACGGACCCGCCCGCAGGTCCCATGAGGGTCTGCCCGGTGCTCGTGCTCAAGGGTGCCGCGGGCTCGCGCACGGTGTAGCTGCGCCACAGCTCGCGCCCCGTACCCGCATCGAGCGCGACGAGGCTGCCGCGGAAGGTGCAGCAGCGGTACTTGGGATCGGCCGCGGCGACCTCCTCGAACGAGCTCACCGGCGCATACAGCACGCCGGCCTGCAGCACCGGGGTGCCGACCAGGCGCACCAGCATGTGCGCATCGAGCGAGGTGCTCCACAGGCGCGTGCCGTTGGCCGCATCGACGGCGTGCACGAAGCCCTTGTCATCGCCGAACCAGGCAACGGTGCGCGCCTGGTGATCGCTGGCGTGAGCGGCCGGCAGCTCGCCCACGACGATGCCGGTGCGCACCAGCGCTCCGGCCGCGTAACTCCAGTAGGTGCAGCCCGTGTGGGCATCCAGTGCAAACACGCGCCCGCCGGTGCCGCCGGCGAGCACCAGTCCACCGAACACGGCCGGCTGGCCGAAGGCGGCGCGGCCAGGGTAGGCGAAGGTCCAGCGTAACTTGAGGTGCGGCACGTCGGCGGCGGTGAGGCCGCCGTGCGGCTGGAAGCGCGAGTTGGCGAGGTCGCGGCCCCAGTTGCGCCAGTCCTGCGGCGTGAGGCGCACGCTTGCCGCGGCCGCGCACAGGTTGGCATCCGCTGGGGGCCTGGCTACGGGTTGGTGGCCGGTCAGATACACCGCCACGGCGCGGATGTCGTCGCCAGAAAGGCCGGCCGCCTGCGGTCGCATCACGCCCATGGTGAGCGTGTCGATGATGTCCTCGGTGCTGCGGGTGGTCGCGATGTAGACCTTGGGCGGAATGCGGTCGACCGCGTGGTCGTGACACATCGCGCAATGGCTCAGGTAGAGCGCTGCGCCAGCCGGCGAGGTCGCCGCGGACTGCGGCGCGGCGTTGTCTGCCGCGCTGCACGGCGCGGCGAGCGCCGCGGTGATGAGGCAGCCAGCGAGCGCCAGGACTCCGGGACTCATCGAAACGGTCCGTACCTCAAAAACTCGCGCGGGCGTCGTCGCCCGCGCGAGTGTGTCAGCGCGCCTGCGGCTGCTAGAAGCCGTACTGGAACTGCACTCCATAGAGTGGGTGCGGCCCATAGGCGATCGCCTGGTAGGTGTAGCCCACCGGCGGGGTCATGACCGAGCCCGGGGCGCACACGCCCGAGCCCGGCGCGGTGGCCGTGCACAGGGGCAGGATGGCGCCCTGACCGATGACATGCTCCGGATACTGCTTGTCGAGCACGTTCTTCGCCCACAGCGAGATGCGCATCGTCTGCTTGCCGGGCATGTTGAAGTTCCACGACAGCTTGCCATCCAGCAGGCCGTACGGGGAGATCGAGTAGTACTGCTGCGATCCCGGCACGTCGTCGCCGGTCGGGGCCGTGTCGTACTGCCGCCCCTGGAAGCGATAGTTGAGGAACAGCTCGAGGCTGCCGCCGGCAGTGTGCAGCATGGTCCAGTCGCTGGTGAGGTCGAGAATACCGTTGGGCGCGTACGGCAGGCGGAACAGACCCGAAATGTTGGATCCGACCTTGTAGGGCGACAGCGGGTTGTAGGCCGGGTCGAAGATCGTGCCCGGCTCGTCGGTCACCGAGTTGATGTCGGTCTGCAGCCAGGTGTAGTTGATGCCGAAGGAGAAATCCTGCACCGGCGCGAACAGCAGTTCGAGCTCGGCGCCGTTCACGTGCGCGGAGCCTGCGTTGTAGCCCTGCACGATGGCGAGGTTGGACGGATCGACGTCGAACTGCAGCTGCATGTCGCGGAACTGGCTGTGGAACACGGCGAGGTTGGCGCGCACCGTGTGCTGGAACCAGTAGGACTTGAGGCCGAGTTCGTAGGTCGTCACGTTCTCCGGCGAGAACGTCTGGCCGAACTGCCCGACCGGTCCTGCCTCGCTCGAGCCGCCGGCCTTGTAGCCGGTGGCGACACGGAAGTAGGTGTTGATGTCCGGGGTCCACGCCATGTTGATCGTGCCCGCGGGGTTGAACTTGCTGAAGCTCAGGCTGTTGTGCGCAGTGGCGAAGGTGTCCACCGGCAGCAGCGGAAAGCCGTCGAAGAAATTGGTCAGGTTGCGTTCGGCGCTGCGGTCGTCCTTGGTGTAGCGCGCGCCGACGGTGAAGGACAGCGGCTGGGTGATGTGCCAGGTGGCCTGGCCGTACACCGCCTTGGAGGTCGCCTGCGCGTGCACGTAGCGCTCGGTGAGCTCGTGGATCGGCGCCGGGCTGACGAAGATGGTGGGATCGGGGATGTCGATGGTCACGTTCTCGCCGTGGTTGGCGTTCTCACGGAAGTAGTACAGGCCGCCGACGTAGTCGAGCACCGTGCCGACGTTGCCGACCAGCTGGATTTCCTCGCTCAGCTGGTTGCTCTGCACGATGTCGTGGCCGCCGAAGTTCACAACTCCGGTGAAGGGGGCAGAGGCCGGGTTGGTGAATGCCCCGGCGTAGTCCTGCGTGAAGCGCGAGTCGAGACCGCGATAACCGGTGAGTGACTTGAGAGTCGCGGAATCACCCAGCTTCAGGTTCAGCGTCAGCCCGTCCGCATTGAAGTTGGCGACGCTCGGCGGCAGCGCGATCGGGGTCCAGGTGTTGCTCGGGATGCCGTCGACCGTGGGATAGCCGGGCAGCACGCCGGTGAGGCCGGGGTTCTGGTAGTAGATCGGGGTCGAGTCGATCTGGCCGATCTCGAAGAAGTAGTCGGCCGTGAAGGGTCCGCCGGTGTCCCAGCGCAGCGACACGCGGGCGCCTTTCTGGTCGAGCTTGTTGTAGTCCTCGCCGCCCGAGTTGTCGACGTTGCCGTCGAGATGGCTGTAGAGCATCGTGATCTTGGTCGACAGTCCCTCGGCGACCTTCGGCAGGTTGATGACACCGAGTGCGCGCACGTAGTCGCGGTTGCCGCCATCCAGGCTGAACTTGAAGCCCAGCTCGCCGGTCGGCTTCTGGCTGATGATGTTGACCGCGCCGCCGGTGGTGTTGCGGCCGTACAGGGTGCCCTGCGGGCCGCGCAGGACCTCCACGCGCTCGACGTCGGCCAGGTCAAAGGTCTCCGCCTGCGGGCGCGCGATGTAGAAGCCATCCTCGTACAGACCGACCGAGCCGTCCTGCGTGATCTGGTTGGCGTCCGCGACGCCCTGGCCGCGCATGTACAGGATCAGCGTGTTGCTCGAACTCGGGTACGGCGTGAAGTTGAGACTGGTTGAGGTCTCGGCGACGCCCTTGAAATCGGTGACACCCTGCTTGTTGAGTACGTCGGCCGAGAGCGCCGTGATGGCGATGGGCGTCGTCTGCAGATTTTCTTCGCGCCGCTGCGCGGTGACGACGACTTCCTGAATTCCTTCTTGCGAGGTGGCGGAGGCTTGCTCCTGCTGTTGGGCCAGTGCGAGGCGGCCATCCGCCAACAAGAACCCTGCCACGACGAACATCACGCCGCGCAGGCGCGAACCGGTGGTCGACATGAGAATCCCCCTTGAATCCTTAGAAGTCGGCGGAACGATCATACGCGCGAAGGATGGCTTGTCGAGTGGAAGTTGCACGCTCGCAACGCTAGCGTCGCGCCGGCACGATAGGCAACGCGGCCTCGTCCAAACGAGGGATTGCCGCGGTGGGCGAATGGCTATGATTGCTGTCGTTACACAGCATGAGCGCCGCGGGGGATCGATGCATCTGACGTCGCAACGGTGGCGCGGCGCGCGCTGCGTTGTTGTAATTCTGCTGCCGCTGCTCGCGTGCTGTGCACGCAGCGCGCCGCTCGACAACACGGGCCCCATCGGCACATGGTCCTCGTGGGGCGGCGATGCCGGCGGCCTGCGCTACTCGCCGGTCACACAGATCACACCCGCCAACGTCGGCGGCCTGAAGATCGCCTGGACGTACCGCATCGGGGAAGCGAGCCTCGTGCCTGCGCACCCGACCGACGGCGCCGAGATGCGCCGCATGCTCGCCAGGGGCCTGACACCGGAGGTGCGGCGTCTGCCGGCGCTCGAGGCCACGCCGATCCTCGCCGACGGGCGGCTGTACCTGTGCTCGAGTACCAACCGCGTGGTGGCGCTCGATCCGGAGAGCGGCCACGAGCTGTGGTCGTTTGATCCCAAACTCGACAGCACCGGCGCGGTGCTGCTGGTGTGCCGCGGCGTCAGTTACTACAAGGACGTGCGGGCCGCCGCCGGCAGCGCCTGCGCGAGCCGCATCTTCACCGGCACCCAGGATGCGCGCCTCATCGCGCTCGATGCCCGCGACGGCAAGCCGTGCAGCGACTTCGGCAACCACGGCACGGTCGACCTGAAGGCCGGGCTCGGTGAGACGCTGCCGGGCGACTACGGCGTGACCGTGCCACCGGCAATCGTCGGCGACCGCGTCATCGTCGGCGGTCGCATCACCGAAGACATGCGCACCGACATGCCCGCCGGCGTGGTGCGCGCCTTCGATGCGCGCAGCGGCGCGCTGCTGTGGGCCTGGAACTCGGTGGCGCCCCAGGCGCAGGACGGCGGCGTCAGCGCCGCCGGTCAATATGCGCGCTCGACCGCCAACACCTGGTCGGTGTTTTCCGTCGACCTCGAGCGCCAGCTGGTGTTCATTCCGACCGGCAACGCGCAGGTGGGCCTGTACGGCACGACGCGCGACAGCGACGGGCGCGACTTCTACGCCAGCTCGGTGGTCGCACTCGATGCCACCAGCGGCAAGGTGGTGTGGCATTTCCAGACCGTGCACCACGACGTGTGGGACTACGACGTGCCGGCGCAGCCGGTGCTGTTCGATTTTCCGGCGGCGCAGGGCGCCGTGCCCGCAGTGGCGGTGGCCACCAAGCAGGGCTACCTGTTCATCCTCAATCGCGAAACGGGCGTGCCGCTGGTGCCGGTGGCGGAGCGCGCCGCGCCGCAGGACGGCGCGGTGCCGGGCGAGCACCTGTCGCCTACCCAGCCGGTGCCGGTCAACGATGCCTACGTGCTGCAAAGACCGAAGTTCACCGAACAGGACATGTGGGGTTTCACGCCCTGGGATGCCGCCAAGTGCCGCGAGACTTTCCGCGCGCACCGCTACCAGGGCGCCTTCAGCCCGCCCTCGCTCGAGGGCACGATCACCTACCCCGACAACCTCGGCGTCATGAACTGGGGGAGCGTGGCGATAGATCCGGTGCGCGAGCTGCTGATCGTCAACACCAGTCACGTCGCGACCATTGCGCAGCTGGTGCCGCGGCAGCAGGCGGACGCACGCTTCGCCCAAGGTGAGTGGCTGCTCGCGCAGCAGGGCACGCCCTACGCGGCGCAGTGGACCGCGATGCTGTCACCGCTCGGCGCACCCTGTAACAAGCCGCCGTGGGGCACGCTCGCCGCGATCGATCTGAAGAACGGCAAACGGCTGTGGCAGGTGACTCTGGGCACGACGCGCGATCTGGCGCCCTTCCCGCTATGGCTGAAGCTCGGTACGCCGAACATCGGCGGGCCGCTCGTGACCGCCGCGGGGCTCACCTTCATCGGCGCGACCACGGACGATTTTCTGCGCGCCTTCGACAACGCGAGCGGCGCGGAGCTGTGGAAGGGGCGGCTGCCGGCCGGCCCGCAGGCGACCCCGATGACCTACCGCCTGACGCCCACCAGCAAGCAGTTCGTCGTGATCGCGGCCGGCGGCCACCGCTACATGCGCACCAAGCTCGGCGACTACCTGGTCGCGTTCAGCCTGTGAGCGTGTAGTCCTTGAGATCCGGCGCGCGCGTCCACTTCCAGTAATCGGCGAGCCGCCACGGCGAGGTCGTGACCACGCGCCCGGAGCGGTTGCGATACCAGCTGTCGCAGGCCGGGTGTGACCAGACGAGCGTTTCGAGTTCGGCGATCAGCCGCCGCGTATAGTCTTCGTACACCTCGCGCCGGCACTCCATGGCGCGGACGCCATTTTCCAGCAGCGCCTGGATGCAGGCGGTCGCATAGCGCACCTGGCACTCGGAGTGAAAGATGATGCTGCCGGCGTGCGCGAGATTGGTGGCCGGTCCGTACAGGCAGAAGAGGTTGGGGAAGTCGGGCACGGTGATGCCGAGGTAGGCGCGCGGCTCGTCGCCCCAGACTTCGCCGAGGTGCTTGCCGCCGCGCCCCACCATGTCGATGGGCCACAGGAACTTGGTGGCGTGGAAGCCGGTCGCGTAGATGATGACGTCGACGTCGTAGTGACCTTGCGAGGCGACGATGCCCGTGGCATCGATGCGCGTCACGCCCTCGTCGATCAGGCTCACGTTGGGCTGCTGCAGCGCCTTCAGCCAGCTGCCGTTGTCCTGCAGCATGCGCTTGCCCATGAACGGGAACTTCGGCGTCACTTTCTCGAGCAGTTCCAGGTTGCCGTTCACCTGGCTCTTCATGTACTCGAGCAGCTGCCCGCGGTAGTGGTCGTTGAGCGCGTTCACGGCGCGCTCCGGATGCGCCCACTCGCGGTCGATGCGCAGTGCCGGCAGGATGCCGTCGCTGCCGGGATAAAAGATCAGGAAGCGGAACCAGCGCCCGTAGTAGGGCACGTGCTGCACCAGCCAGCGGAACTGCGGGCTCACCGCCTCGTGGTACAGCGGGTTCGGCAGCATCCACGGCGCGGAGCGCTGAAACACGTACAGCTGCTTGGCGATCTTCGCCACCTCCGGCACCAGCTGGAAGGCGCTGGCGCCCGAGCCCAGCACCGCGACGCGCTTGCCGGTGAGGTCGATGTGCGGATCCCATTCGGCCGAATGCAGCTGCGTGCCCCGGAATTGCTCGCGCCCGGCGATGTCGGGAATGCGCGGCCGGTTCAGCTGCCCGACGGCGCTGACGATGGCGTTGACGGTGAGCGGCGCCGTCGCGCTGCCATGGCTCTTGAGCTCGACCTGCCAGGTCGCGCTCGCTTCGTCATAGCGTGCCGCGGTGACCTCGGTGTTGAAGCGGATGTGCGCCGCCAGTCCGTGCCGCGTGACGAAGCTCCTGAAGTACTCGAGCAGCTCGTCGCGGCGCGAGAAGTACTCGCTCCACGGATAGGGCTCGAACGAATACGAGTAGAAGTGGTTGGCGATGTCGACCCGGCAGCCGGGGTAGCGGTTCTCGTACCAGGTGCCACCGACCGAATCATTCTTCTCGACCACCGTGAAGGGGATGCCGGCCTCCTTGAGGCGCAGCGCCTGCAGCAGACCCGACATGCCCGCGCCGATCACCAGCACGTGGAACTTGTCGCGCACGCTCGCCGGCACCTCGCGCGACCAGCTCGGCGCGCGCGAATCGTTGCCATCGAGCGCCAGCTCTTCGAGCATCATCGGCACGTATTCCTCGCCAACCCGCTCGCCCACCATGAAGTTCATCATCTCCTGCACCACGGCCGCCGAGGGCTGCGCCGGCAGGGTGCAGCCGCGATCGCGGTAATCCTTCAGGGCCTCAAGCGCCTGGCGCCGCACGGTGGCCTGGTCCTCCTCGCTCAAGGCCCCCTGGAAGCCCCCCATCATCACGACCTTGGGGCGGATCGGACCCTGCAGGAGAGCGGTGTTCCCGGTCAGGTGCACGAGCGACATCATGAGCGTCGGGATGCTCGCCCCTTCGAGCTGCGCGGCGATGAACTCGTCGCTCTCGGTGATCTGCTTCTCGGCCGGCCGCAGGTGCTCGCTCATCGTGATTGCTCGTACAGGGCAGGGGCGACAACGATACTCGCCCGCGCGCCCCACGCCATCAGCGGTTGCTCCTAGTCCGGTACGACGAGGCTCTAGACGGTCACTGCCAGCGCCGGGCGCCGCTCGCGCACCCACAGGAGCGCCGTGCACAGGAACGCGGCAAGGCTCAGCAGGCCGAAGAACCACAGCATCGGCGCATAACCTGCGGCATTGCCGGCCGCCGCGCCGCTGATGTCATTGAGGTAGCCGGCGATGATGTTGGCACCGAACAGTCCCGCATTCTGCAGCGCCGTCATCAGGCCGTAGGCGGTGCCGAGGTGCTCGGGCGGGGAGTAGCGCACTACCGTCGGCCACAGCACTGCCGGCAGGAACGAGAAACTGATTCCCAGCAGCGCGGTGGAGACTCCCGCCCCGCCCGGCACCGTCAATATCAGGAAGCTGAGCGGCAGCAGTGCCGCGCCGAGGCACAACCACAGCGCATTGCGGCCGCTGCGGTCGAGCAGCAGTCCAAACAGGGGCGTTGCAAAGACTGCCGCCAGGAACACGTAACTGTTGAGCGTGCTCGCCGCCGCGAGCGTCAGCCCCTGCGCCTGCTGCAGGTACTTGATGGCGAAGGTGCTGCGGAACGGGAAGATCACCGAATAGAACGTCACGCAGGTGATGACCAGCAGCCAGTAGCCGGCGCGGAATGACCACAGGTGCCGCCAGTGGAAGCGCTCCGGTTGCGGCGCGAGCGCGAGCGTGCCGCGCTGCGCCTCGCGCTGGTCCAGCCAGAAATACACGAGCGCAGCGGCGAAGACAGCGGCGGCGAACCCCGCGGCGAGCCACATCGGCGGCTGCCAGCCGCGCGTATACAGGTCGGCGGCGAAGCTCGGCGAACGGTCGGCCAGGTACGAGCCCAGCCGCGCCAGACTGATATTCAGCGCGAACAGCAGCGCCAGATAGCGTCCGGTGAACCACTGCGCGAGGCTCACCAGCACCGCTACCGAGAGCGTCTCCGAGCCGATGCCGAACAGTAAGCGCCCCGTGGCCATCATCGGAAACCACGCGCCTTCCGCGCTGATGATGGCGCCGAGCAGGCACAGCGCGGTCGTGGCCACCACCACGCGCCGCGCGCTGAAGCGATCCACCAGCACCCCGCCGATGAGCACCGTGAAGATATTCGGCAGGCTGTAGATGGCGTTCAAGGTGCCGATCTGGGTGTCGCTGAAATGCAGCTCGCGCGACAGCTGCTCGGCGACCGGGCCGATGCTGTCGTAGCCGTAGTAATTGCCGAGCATGACGAAGGCCAGGCACGTGAACATCAGCGCCTGCGCGGCGATGCTCGGTGTGCGCGCTCGCGGCGCGGTCACGAGCGCCCCGCGCTCGGCGATGCGGGCGCGGCCTGGGGCGGCTGGTGGGGCACGGCGGCTTCCTCCCTAGTCGGCAACGTCGCCGCTCTCGATAACCTGTGCGGCGCCAAGCGCTGCGCGCCCGGAAGCGCGCAGTTCGGCCAGTGGCACGAGGTAGGCGCGCACCTTAGGGGGCGGTGCCTGGGTGAGGATGAGACGCAGGCTCATGCCGCCGTGCACGTGGCCGGCCGGATCCAGCCAGTTGCCGCCGATGCCCGGGTCTTGGTCTGCGATCACCACCCACACCGAGCCGTCGCTCTCCAGATGGCAGCGGTACTTGGTGACATGCCCCTGGCCGTCTTCGTAGTTGTCGAAGTTCTCCTGCCACAGGTTGCACAGCTGAAAGATCCAGTAGTCGCACGGCGGCGGCGTGAAGCACAGCACCAGCGCATCGTCGGGGCCCTTGCGCCAGGTGCCGAAGCCGTGGTGTCGATCGGGTACGCCGCCGTTGCTCAGGTAGAGCGCGCGGCTGAAGCGCACCCTGTTCGGACGCTGGGACAGGTTGTCCTGCCACCAGGAGCGCACCAGTTCGACGTAGCCGAGCACCAGCTGGCCGCACTTGGCGAGCTGCGTACTGAGCTCCGCGGCGTTCAGCGGGCGCGGGGCGGGATGGTCGAGCCGTTCGATCTGCATGTGCGGCGCCTGCTCGCGGGCGCGGTCGTGGTACACGATGCGCACCAGCAGGCCGACGCAGTCCGCTTCGATCTTCAGCCAGTTGCGCCCCCCGGGGGGCGGGTCGCGACTCACCAGCACCTGGAAATTTCCCTGCGCGTCGACATCGATCGACTGGCTCTGCAGCATGCTGCTCGTGCGCAGCAGCGCCGGGTTGCAGTCCTTGAGTCCGGCAAAGCCGCGCGCCGCCCAGTCGCTCGCCCCGGCATCGGCCGGCTGGCTGGCGGACCAGGAGGCCATGACGAAGTAGGGGGCCGTGCCGCGCGTGCCGCGGATCAGGTATGCGTGGCTGCCGTCGACAAACTCGGCCAAAAGGTGGTCCTGATCAGGCGACTGGAAATTGATCGACTGGCGCCACGGCGCGTCGCGCAGCCGCGGCCGCTCCGCCGTGCAGTTCTCGACGAAGCGCTCCAGGCCGTTGCGGGTGAGGCGCGTGAGGAAGCGGTACCACTCGGCGCGGTCCAGCGGCGTCGGTTCGTCGCCGAACCGCTCGATGGCGCGCCCGGCGATGCGCAGCACTTCGCAGTAGTCCTCCCAGGCGCGGCCGGACAGCAGGCGCTGCGCGCTCAGGTGGTCGGCTGAAGAGTCCTCGCTCATGATCTTGGCGGCATCCTCGCGCGCTGCACGGCAACGGCAGCGCATGCTACCCCGTATCGGGGATGCGGGCAGCCCGGGCAGGCGGGTGAAAATGCGTGCATGAGTGCTAACGGATCTGCGCTGGGGGCGGTCGTGGTGGGCACCGGCTTCGGCGTGTTCACGCACCTGCGCGCGCTGCGCAATGCGGGCGTCGAAGTGCGGGCGCTCGTCGGTCGCGATGCTGCGAAGACGGCCGCGCGCGCCCGCCTGCTCGGGGTGGCGCGCGCCTGTACGACGCTGCGCGAGGCGCTCGACGACCGCGCGGTGCAGATCGTCACCATCGCCACACCGCCCGCGACCCACGCCGCTCTGGTGCATGAAAGCATCGCCGCCGGCAAGCACGTGCTGTGCGAGAAGCCTTTCGCGATGGACCTTGCCGAGGCGCGCGGCATGCTGAGCGCGGCCGAGCGCGCCGGCGTGGTACACGTGCTGGGCGTGGAGTTTCGCTTCGCGACGGCGCACGAGCTCCTGCGCCGCACGATCGCCGCCGGCGCGATCGGCACGCCGCGCCAGGCGCTGTTCGCGTGGCTCGTGCCTTTCCTGTCGTATCCGGCGGCGCAGACGCCGGAGTGGTGGGAGGATGCCGCGCGCGGCGGCGGCTTCCTCGGCGCCTGGGGCTCGCACCTCATCGACCAGGTGCGGGTCACGCTCGGTGAGTTTGCCGCCGTGAGTGCGCGGCTGCAGACGCTGTCGGGCAAGAAGGGCATGACGGCCGACGACACGTTCTCCGCGCAGTTTCGTCTGGTGAACGGCCTCGAGGGGGTCTTCGTCGAATCGATGGCAGCCCCCGGGGACATGTTCGGCATCGTGCGCATCTCCGGCAGCGAGGGCGCGCTGTGGATCGAGGGCGTGGCCGGTGAGGAGCTGTGGGTCGCCGACCGGGCGGGCAACAAGAAGCGCGTGCCGGTGCCGGCGGACCTGGTGCTGCCCGCGCCGGTGCCCTTCCCGCACGCCGAGCTGATGCAGACCGCCTACGAGCAGGCACATGCCTTCGGCACCGATCTTGCCCCCTACACGCGCCTGATCGAGGCGATGTGCGCGCGCATCGCCGGGCGCGAGCTCGGCACGGCGCCGCTGGCCACCTTCCGCGACGGCGTGGCCGGTCAGGCCGTGATCGATGCCATGCGCCGTTCGGCCACCCAGGAGAGCTGGGCGAGCGTGGAGAAAACGGCGTGAAGCGAACCCCAGGCGCAAGTGCGCCGGCGGTATTTCGTCCGTACGGATTAGACACGTGTCCAGAGTTTAACTTGATGTCGAAAGTGGCGTAGAGTCATGCCTTTACGGACCGGTTCGGGGTAAGGGGGCAACATGGCGGCGACGACAGTACCGAGCATCAGCGGTGGACTTCCCATCCTCGGGCACGCGGCGGATTTTTTCCGCAGTCCGGTGGACCTGTTACGGCGTGGCTATCGCGAAAACGGGCACATCTACGGTTTCAGGATCCTCAACCGGCGCTTCGTGGTGGTGATCGGATCGGAGCTGCAGAAACACTTCTTCCGCGAGACGGACAAGACGCTCGACCTGCGCCGCGCGATGCCGTTTTTCCACACCATGTTCTCCAAGCAGTTCTACAGCTTCGCGCCGTGGGACGACTACATGCGCCAGCGCGGCATCATCATGCCGCGCTTCAAGGGCGAACAGCTGCGCGGCTACGTGCCCATCATCGCGGAAGAGACGCAGAAGCTGATGGAGCGGCTGGGCCCGGCCGGTGAGTTCGATCTGGTGCCGACGCTCGGCAAGCTGGTGATGGACATCGCCGCGCACGCCTTTCTCGGCCGCGACTTCGTCGGTCGCCTGGGCACGCGCGATTTCTTCGATCTGTTCCGCAAATTCTCCGGCGCGATGGATTTCGTGCTGCCGCATTGGTTCCCGGCGCCGCGCCTCATCAAGGCCAAAGTCGCCAAGCGCCAGCTGCACGAGATGCTGCAGGAGTGGATCGAGCAGCGCCGCGCCCATCCGCTCGACCCACCCGATTTCTTCCAGAACCTGGTGGCGGCGCACTACGAGGACGGCACCATCATCCCCGACGAGATGATCCGCCACCTCATCCTGCTGCTGGTGTGGGCCGGGCATGAGACGACCGCCGGGCACATCAGCTGGGCGCTGATCGACCTGCTGCAGAACCCGGCCTACCTCGGACGCTGCCGCAGCGAGACCGACGCGATCCTCGGTGGCAATACCGGGATGCAGATGAACTGGGAGAACGCGCGCGATCTGGTGTCCATGGAGCTGGCGCTCAAGGAAACCGAGCGGCTGCATCCGGTGGCCTTCATGCAGGCACGCGTGGCCGAAAAAGACATGGAACTGGACGGCTTCAAGGTGCCGCGCGACACGTTCGTGATCATCGCGCCGTGCGTGGCGCACCGCGTGCCCGAGATGTTCCCGGACCCGGACAGCTACAAGCCCGAGCGCTTCAGTTCCGGTGCCGGGGAGCTCGGCCCGGAGAGCGGCACCCTGATCGGCTTCGGCGGCGGCTTCCACCGCTGCGCGGGCGTGAATTTTGCGCGCCTGGAGATGCGCATCGCCTTGTCGATGCTGCTGAAGCGCTACGACTTCGAACTGCTGGGTACGCCGCAGCCGCGCGCCGGCTCCTCCACCTACTGGCCGGCGCAGATCAACGTGCGCTACCAGCCGCGCCGCGATGCGCCGCGGTATACCAGCAGCGAGATCCCGGTACGATCGGCAGAGGCGCCCAGCCGTGCGGCAGCAGCGGCGGAGTGCCCGTTCCATTCGGCGCGTGCCTGAGACGTCGCCGCGCCTGCTGCCGTAACGCGTGCGCATCACAGCGCGGGAGCCGCCATGTCACAGGATGACGTCGTCGCGAGAGTGGTGAGCGGTCGCAGCTGGGAACAGTTCTGCGACGCTCTGAAGGCAGCCGGTGCCGAGGTGCTGCGCCCCGAGACACCGGCCACCGAGCTCGATCGCGCCGAGGGCTGGCGCTATCTGACGCGGCTGACGCGCGTGGCGCTGGAGATGATGCTGGAGTTCGGTAATCCCGACTTTCCGGTGTTCTACCAGGCCTCCAACACCACCCTCAAGATCGGCGGCGACAATCCCGACAACGTCTACTGGAATGCGACCATCGCCGGTGACCGCGAGTACCGCCTGCGCGGCACGCGCGGCACGGTGCGCTACCTGTCGTTCGCCACCAAGGCCAACCGCTACGCCCTCGATGGCACGCTCGCCTCGACCGGCGAACTCGATGCGCCCAACCTGCAGGTGAATGCCGACGGCACGTTCGAGGTGATGGTGAGCAAGAACCGCCACAGCGGCAACTGGCTGCCGATGTCGGCCGACTCGACCATGCTGCTGGTGCGCAACACCATCCTCGACCGCCAGCGCGAGACCCCGGCGCTCATGAGCATCGAGCGCATCGACGCGCCCGCCAAGCCGCAACCGCTGAGCGCGGCGCGCATCGAGCGGGCGCTCATGGCGAGCGCAGCTTTCGTCAAAGGCACCGCGCACACCTTCGCCGACTGGGTGCAGATGTTCCAGGCAAAGCCCAACGAGCTTGCCACCATCGACCAGACCATGTTCTTCCGCGCCGGCGGCGACCCCAACATCTTCTACCTGCACGGCTACTGGAAGCTGCAGCCCGACGAGGCGCTGGTCATCGAGGTACAGCCGCCGCAGTGCGAGTTCTGGAATTTCCAGCTCGACAACTACTGGATGGAGTCGCTCGACTACCGCTACGCGCCGATATGGGTCAACAGCCATACCGCCAAGTACAACCCCGATGGCTCGGCCACCATCACCGTCGCGCACCAGGACCGCAACTTCAGCAACTGGATGGATACCGACGGCCACAGCAGCGGCAGCATGCTGCTGCGCTGGACGCGCGCGCAGTCGCATCCGGTACCGCGCTGTCGCGTCATCAAGATCGATACGGCCGCGGCGGCCTGAAGATGGCTGCGGCGCCGGGCGTGTTGCGTACGCCGGAGTCGCGCTTCGCGCAGCTCGACGGCTTTGCCTACGCCGCCAGGTACTGCGACGTGCCGGACGCGCGCTTCGGCTCGCTGCGCATGGCCTACATCGATGAGGGCGCGCGCGGCGCGCCACCGGTGCTGCTGCTGCACGGCGAGCCGACCTGGAGCTATCTGTACCGCAAGATGATCCCGCACATCACGCAGGCGGGATTTCGGGCCGTCGCGCCGGACTTCATCGGCTTCGGCCGCTCTGACAAACCACTGCGGCGCAGCGACTACAGCTACGAGGCGTTCGTCGGCTGGCTGCGCGCCCTGGTCGATGAGCTCGACCTCACGTGTGCGACGCTCGTGTGCCAGGACTGGGGCGGCCCGCTCGGCCTGCGCGTGCTGAGTGAGGCGCCGCAGCGCTTCGCCGCCGTGCTCGCCGCCAATACGCTGCTGCCCACCTGCGAGCCGCCGCCGCGCGGCATCGCCGGCTGGCCGGGCGAGATCATCGAGAACTGGGTGGCCACGGCTGCGGCCGCGAGCGACCTGCCGGTGGGCGGCATCATCGCGGCCGTGTCACGCCGCGCCCCGACCCCTGCGGTGCTGGCCGGCTACGATGCGCCGTTTCCGGATGCCTCCTACAAAGCCGGCGTGCTCGCCTTTCCGGGACTGATTCCGATCCGCGCCGACATGGCAGGCTGCGCGGCAAACCGGCGCGTCTGGCAGGTGCTGGAGCAGTTCCAGCAGCCGTTTCTCACCGCCTTCAGCGACAGCGACCCCAGCACCGCGCCGTGGGCGGAGGTGTTTCAGCGCCGCATTCCCGGGGCCGCCGGCCAGCCGCACACGCAGATCCGCGCGGCCGGCCATTTCCTGCAGGAGGAGCAGGGCGAGGCGCTCGCCGCCGTGCTGGTCGATCTGCTGCGGCGCGTGCACGCCCCGCAGGCCCGCTGAGCGCGCAAGCGCGCCTCCTCAGCGCTGCGTCTGCGCCGCGCGCCGCCCGGCTTCGCGGCCGAAGAAGCTCGCATCGGCGAGCGACATTCCCGAGCTGTAGCCCTCGCCCCAGCGGGGCAGTCCGCAGGCGGTGCGCCCGGCGGCGAACAGCCCCGCCACGACGTTGCGTTCGGCGTCGAGCACCTCACCGCCGGGCAGCGTGTCGAGGCCGCCGAGCGTGAAGGAGGCGTAGAAGCAGTGGTCGATGCGGCAGTCGAGCGCGACGAAGGGCGGCTCATCGAGGGGCTTCAGCCACTTGGCCGCCTTGTGGAACAGCGGATCGACGCCTTGCGCCGCGTTGCGGTTGTAGAGGCTGACGGTGCCGGTCAGCGCCCCTTGCGGCAGCTGCAGCTCGCGCTCGACCTCGTCCCAGGTCTCAGCCGCCGCGCCGATCTCCATCTTCGCCAGCGCCTGCATGTCGCCGAGCGCGAAGGTGGCGTGATCCTCGAGCAGCCAGATGCGCTCGCCGGGCTGGCGCAGGATGTAGTTCGATACCCGGCCGTGGTAGCAGTCCTCGTTGATGAAGCGCTGGCCGTTGCCGTTGACGAAGATGCCCTTGACCAGAGAGCCGGGCGGGTACCAGGGGATCGTCGCGAAGCCTTCGCCCATGTTGATGGGCGCACCGCCGGCGCTGGCGCCGAGCAGGATCCCCGAGCCGTCATCGACCGTCCCTAACGGGAACTGCGAGCGCAGCAGCAGCGGCACGTGCTGCTGCACCATCGCCCGGTTCATGACGAAGCCGCCCGCGCACAGCAGCACCGCGCGGCGCGCCCGCAGGTAGCGGCTCGTGCCCGCGCTGCGCGCCACCAGGCCGTGCACCGCACGGCCGTCCGTGACGAGTGCCGTGGCGCGTGTGTTGTAGTGGACTTCGACGCCGGCCTCGAGCACGCGGCGCGCCAGCACGTCCATGACATAACGTCCGCCGCCCATGCCGACGAACTTCGGGCAGTGCCCGCGCGGGGCAGGCCGCGCCTGCGCGGCGAACGGCCACGCCTCTTCGCTGCCGGACCAGATGAGGCAGTCATCGGTCGCCGGCTCGATGCAGCGCTCGGCGATGTAGGAATTCTTGTATTCGATGCCCTGCGCCGTCAGCCACTCGAAGTGCTGCAGCGAATGGTCGGCATACAGGCGCGCCTTGGCGGTGTCGGCATTGGGGCCGCCGGCCATCACCAGGTAGCGATACAGGTCCTCGGTGTCGTCGTTGAAGCCGGCCGCGCGCTGGATCGGCGTGCCGCCGCCGCCGCCCAGATAGATCTCACCGCCCGACATGGCGGACGTGCCGCCGTTGCCGGCAGCCGTCTCGATCAGCAGCACGCGCGCACCGCTGCGTGCCGCCTCGAGCGCTGCGCAGGCTCCGGCTGCGCCAAAGCCGACCACGACGATGTCGGCCTCGTGGTCCCAGCGCGGCACCTGCGCGAGGCTTGCCGGGCGGCTCAGTGAACACTCGGGTGCTTCGCTCACGGCGGTTACTCTGTTTTGGCGATGTATCAGTCCAAGGATAAGGTAGATTCCAAAGCGAATGCAGCCTGTAACATGGCACAAGGCGCGCCACCGCAGCGCGCACCGGGGGACATGCATGTCGTTACGTCTGGAAGATATCGAACTCATCCGCCGCCTGAAGTACCGCTACTGGCGTTGCCTGGACACCGGCGACATCGCCGGCATGCGCGACGTGTTCACCGAGGACGTCAAGGTGGACTACATCGGTGGCAGTTACCGCTGGCAGATGAACGGACGCGAGAAGATCCTCGAATCGGTCGCCGGCTCGTTCAACGCCAACGCGGTCGCCTGCCATACCGGGCATCACCCCGAGATCGACGTGCTCACCGACAGCACGGCGACCGGCATCTGGTACCTGACCGACATCTTCATCAATCTCGCCGACAAGGTGCGCACCACCGGCAGCGCGCTCTATCGCGACAAGTACGTGAAGAGCCAGGGCCAGTGGCGTATCGCCGAGTCGGTGTACGAACGGCTGTACGAGGAGGTCGAGCCCTTCGTTGAGGCGCCAAAGCTCACCGCGCACTGGCTGGCGCGCGTACCCCCGCCGGCACCTGCCGAAGCGAAGGCGCATGGCTGACCTGTCCGGCAAGGTGGCACTGGTGACCGGCGCCGGCCAGGGCGTGGGGCAGGGCATCGCGCAGGCGCTCGCCGCCGCAGGCGCCAGCGTGGCGCTGGCCGGGCGCACCGTGGCGAAGGTCGTCGCGAGCGCCAAGGCCATCGAGGCGGCCGGCGGCCGGGCGCTCGCCATCGCCTGCGATGTCAGTCAGGCGGCAGACGTCACGCGCACGGTGGCGCGCACCGCGGAAGCCTTTGGCGGCATCGACATCCTCGTCAACAATGCCTACGACGGTGCCTTCGGACCGCTCCTGTCACTCGATGACGAGGCGTTCATGCGCGGCATCACCTCCGGTCCGCTGGCCTCGTTCCGCTTCATGCGCGCCTGCTACCCGCACCTCAAGGCGCGCGGTGGCGGCAACATCGTCAATCTCGTGACGTCTGCCGCGGTGCGCTGGGACTCCTCCAACTATGGCGCCTACGCCGTGGCCAAGCAGGGCGTGCGCGCGCTGACGCGCGCGGCCGCCAGCGAGTGGGGCCGCGACAACATCCGCGTCAACAACATCGCGCCGCTGGCCGCCTCGCCGGCGCTGGCGGCCTGGATCAAGCATGACCCGGAAGCCAAGACCTTCTTCGAGACGGTCGCGCTCAAACGCGTCGGCGACTGCCAGAACGACATCGGCCGGGCGGTGGTGGCGCTGGTGAGCGACGAGCTGAGCTACCTGAGCGGCGCGACGCTGCCGCTCGACGGTGGCCAGGCGTACTTCGGCTGACGGCGGCTACAGCGCCGGCTCGCCGGCCGCGTGCAGCGGGTATTCGCTGGTGGCAATGACGTCGATGCGGTCGAAGTCTATGAATTTCGCGCAGCTGGCCATCATCTGCTGCAGGTGGCGCTGATGCTTCGGTTCATCGCCGACGGCGTCGTAGAACGCCTGCGCATCGCGCAGCGCCTGCGGCGGGAAACCCTCCTCGACGATGCCGCGAAACGGCGGTGCGTCCGGCGTCAGCGGCATGACGACGACGTTGTGCACGTAGCGGAAGTTCGCCTGGGTGGCGATGCCGACCGGCGTATGTTCCTCGGCCCACACGCGGCGCCAGGCCTCGTAGGTGAGCCGTGGCGGGACCTGCAGGAAGGTGACCTGGCTGAAGCCGTAGGTGCGCTGATCCTCCTGCGCCGGATGGAGCAGGTTGGGCAGGATGGAGGACTCGGCCACCTCGTAGCCGGCGATGCGGGCGAAGGTCTCCTGCAGGAGCCTTTCCACCGGGGCACGCCGATAACTGCTCGTCAGCCAGAAGCTGACGATGCCATCGGGCGGCGGGCGGGTGCAGCGCAGGGTGAAATTGACCAGCGTGCCGGACATATCGGCGAAATCGGCGATGTTGAACTGCAGGCGCTGCGCGCCGAGCGCGCTGATGCGCGGCTTGAGCTCGCCGATGAAGCGCCGGCGCAGCTCGTCGGCGTCCGTGGCACCACGCCAGAATGCGTACAGGAGTTTCTCCATGGGCGGATCCGTTGGCAGCGTCCCGCCAGGCGGGCGCGTGGCAGTTTAGCGGCAAAGACCCCGCCGGCGCGCGCCGCGCGCGTATCCTTGCAGCGGGCAACGGGGATGAATGCATGAGCGCGCAACCGTTTGGCGCGATCCGCCAGATCGCCTGGGTCGTAGCCGATCTCGAAGAGAGCGTGCACAACTGGCTGCGCGTGAGCGGCGTAGGCCCCTGGACCTGCTTCCGCAACGTCGCGCTGCAGGGCCGCTACCGCGGGGTGGCGAGCACCGTGCGCATGCACGTGGCGCTCGGCTACCAGGACGGCATGGAGATCGAGCTCATCGAAGACCTCGGCGCCGGCGCCTCGCCCTATCGCAGTGCCGGCGGCGTGCCGCTCATCGGCATGCACCACGTCGCCTGGTTCAGCGAGGACGTCGCAGCCGATGTGGCGCGCGGTGAGGCCCGCGGCCTGCAGCTGTGTTTCGAGGCCGCCAACGCGGTCACGCGCGTTGCGTACCTGGAAGACGTGCGCGAGCCGGGCCTGCTGTTCGAGTTGATCGAGATGAATGCCGTCATGCGCGAAGGCCTGTCGCAGCGCCTGGCGGCGGCCCGCGCGTGGCGCGGCGAAGATCCCGTGCGCGTCATCGATCTGGGGGGTTGAGATGAGTGAGTGGCACAACGTGCGCTACGACTATGGCGGCGCCCAGGTGCTGGTGACCGGGGCTACCGCCGGCATCGGCGCCGGCATCGCCGCGGCCTATCGGGCGGCCGGGGCGGACGTGATCATCACCGGCACGCGCGCCCGCGCCGCCGACTACGCGGAGGACCTGAGCGGTTTTCGCTACCTGCCGATGAACCTCACCGACAAGGCGTCGATCGCGGCGGTGGCGCAGGCCCTGCCGCGGCTGGACATCCTGGTGAACAATGCCGGCGCCAACTTCATGCTGCAGAACGAGTACGACCCCGAGATCTTCGAAAAGGGTCTGCAGGTGAACCTTGCCAGCGCCTACCGCATGGCGCATGCCTGTCACGGCAAGCTTGCCGCGAGCACGTTGCCGGGAGGTGCGAGCGTAATCGGCATTGCCTCCCTGACCTCGTTCTTCGGCCTCGAGGTGGTGCCGGCTTATGGCGCCGCCAAGGCGGGTCTGGTGCAGCTGGTGAAGACGCTCGCCATCGCCTGGGCCAAGGAAAACATCCGCGTCAACGCCGTGGCCGCCGGCGTCACCGAGAGCCGCATGACGGCGCAGATGCTGAAGGTGCCGGCCATGATGGCGCCGATCCTGGCGCGTACGCCGCTCAAGCGGCCCGGCAAACCGCAGGATGTGGCGGGCGCCGTGTTGTTCCTCACCAGCGCGGCGGCGAGCTACATCACCGGCCAGACACTGCTGGTCGACGGCGGCTACTCCGTGGTCGGCTGAAGCGCGCGCCGCCGCGATGGCCGACGACATACGCATCACCGATCTTGCCCGGCCGCAGCTCAACGAGGCGCAGCGCCAGGCGCTCAAGTGGGGCGAGAGCAATCCGGTCGAACTGACGCCGGCGGCAGTGCTGGGCGCGGCGCAGGCGCGCACCGGCCTCCACGATTTCGGGCCGGCGGACTTTCACGAGCGCCTGCAGCTTCTGTGCAGCGAGTGGGACGGCGATCGCGTGCTCACCGCCATGCACCGCGCGGTGCTGTTCGGCTATCTCGCCCGCTATGCCAGCAACCGGCTGCTGATCCAGAAAACCCTCAGCGACCACCCCGAGATCCTGCAGCAGTGCATCGAGCGTCCCGTCATCGTCACCGGGCTGCCGCGCTCGGGCACGACGCACCTGGTGAACCTGCTCGCCGCCGACGCGCGCTTTCACTCACTGCCGCTGTGGGAGTCGTACGAGCCGGTGCCGCTGCCGGGCGAGGCGCCGCTGGCGGACGGCACGGATCCGCGCTACGCGCGCTGCGCGGCCGCGTGGGCCGGCATGCAGCAGGTGACGCCGCTGCTGGCCAGCATGCACCCGATGGAGCCGGACCACATCCACGAGGAACTGGAGCTCATGGGTCCGGATTACGCCTCCTACAACTTCGAGTGGCTGTCCATGTCACCGCGCTGGCGCGATCACTATTTCGCCAGCGATCAGACCCCGCACTATCGCTATCTGAAGCGCGTGCTGCAGCTGTTGCAGTGGCAGCGCGGCGTGCCGGGCAGGCGCTGGGTGCTGAAATGTCCGCAGCATCTGGAGCAGCTTGCGGTGCTGATGGAGGTGTTCCCGGATGCGACCGTGGTGTTCACGCATCGTGACCCGGTGGCCGTGATCCAGTCGACCATCACCATGCAGGCGTACACGCAGCGCATGCAGCGCCCGCACGTCGAAATGCAATGGCTGCGCGACTACTGGATCGCGCGCATCGAGCGCCTGCTGCGGGCCTGCGTGCGCGACCGCGCGCTCGTGCCAAGCGAGCGCAGCGTCGATTGCCCGTTCCAGCTGTTCATGCGCGAGCCGTGGCAGATCCTGGAAGAGGTGTACGGCAAGGCGGGTCTGCCGCTGCCCCCGCAAACGCGCGCGCGACTGCAGCACTACCTCGGCGCGCATCCGCGCGGCAAGGCAGGCCAGGTGCTGTACGACCTGCAGGGCGATTTCGGCGTCGCTGCGGCCGCGGTGCGCGACCGGTTCCGCTTCTACTTCGAGCGCTTTGCGGTGCAGCCGGAAACGCGCTAAAGCCCGCCGCGTCGCCGGACGGCGACACAGGCGGGTCGCGTACTGCGGCCTACGTTCACATTCACGCTGTTGGGTTTGCCGGAAGCTTGGCCGGCACGCATGCTGCCACCCGCAGCAGCCATGTCTGCGTCCAAGAGCGCCGTATCGGTGAGCTCGATGAGGATTTACCGTGCGTAAATTCGCGTGGGTGATGCTGATGAGCGTGGCGCTGGCAGGCGTGGCGGCCGCCATCACCAGCGGTGACGTCGAGCGCAACCCGGTGCGCCATCACCCGCTCGTCAGTACACCCGCAGCCACTCCGCTGCACATCATCGTCAAGCTGCGCGGCGGCTCGGCTGCGTCGAGCAAGGCGCAAGTGCAGCCGCAGCTGGAGGGCATCGCCGCGCGCAGCGGGCTGACACTCACCGGCATGCGCTCGATCACCGCCGAGTTACATGTCATGCACCTGCAGGGCGGCGCTGCGCTGGCGGACACCCTGGCGCGGCTGCGCGCCGATCCGCAGGTTCAGTACGCGGAAGTCGACCAGCGGCGTTACATCCACAGCGTACCGCCCGACGACACGCTGTACTCCGAGCAGTGGTACCTGATGCCCAGCTCCGCCACCACGCCGAGCGCGATCGATGCGCAGACGGCCTGGAACATGACCACAGGTGCGCAAGGCCTCGTGATCGCTGACATCGATACCGGTGTGCGCTTCGATCATCCGGACCTCCTCAGCACCAGCTCAGAGCGGCGGGCGGCTGCTGCCCGGCTACTGTTTCATTTCCGACGCGCTGGTCGCCAACAACAGCACGTGTCCGGGCTCGGACGCTTCCGACCCGGGCGACTGGATCACCGGCGCGGACCTGAACGAGCCGGAATGCGCCAATCAGAGCGCCACCAGCGTGAGCTCCTGGCATGGCACGCGCGTCGCCGGCATGCTCGGCGCGATCGCCAACAACGGGCAGGGCATCGCCGGCGTCACCTGGAACACGCAGATCCTGCCGGTGCGCGCGCTCGGTGTGTGTGGCGGCCAGGACTCGGACATCATCAGCGGCATGCTGTGGGCGGCGGGCATCGCGGTGAACGGGGTGCCGGCGAACCCGACGCCCGCCAAGATCATCAATATGAGCCTCGGCGGCCAGGGCACGTGCCCGGCGGACTATCAGGACGCGGTGGACCAGATCACCGCGCTCGGCGTGCTGATCGTCGTCTCGGCCGGCAATGAAGGCGGACCGGTCGATGCGCCCGCGAACTGCTTGGGGGTGGCAGGCGTGGCGGGCCTGCGTCATGCCGGCACCAAGGTCGGCTTCAGCAGCCTGGGTCCCGAGGTGGCACTCGGTGCGCCGGGGGGCAACTGCGTCAACACTTCCGCGACCCAGCCGTGCGTGTACTCGCTGGTCAGCACCACCAATCTGGGCGCCACGACCCCGGGCACCAACGACTACACCGGGCTGTACTACTGTGATCCGACCACCGGCAGCATGCCCCCCAACTGCGTGATCAGTGCCAACCAGTACCGCACCTACAACCTCGGTACGAGCTTCGCGGCGCCACAGGTGGCCGGCATCGGGGCACTCATGCTCGCGGTCAACAGCAAGCTCAACTCCTGTCAGGTGATCTCGCGCCTGCAGGAGGGCTCGCTGCCCTATCCACAGACCTCGGTGGGCGCGACCCCGCAGCCGGCGATGTGTCACGTACCGGTGAGTCAAAGCGACGTGCAGGATGCCGAGTGCATCTGCACGCTGGACGGTCGCACCTGCGGCGCCGGCATGGCGAATGCGACCGGCGCACTCAATGCGGCCGTGCGGCCGATCGCCGCCGTGACCCTGCCCGCCACGGTCACCGCCGGTCAGCCGGTGGTCCTCAAGGCCAGCGGCAGCGCCGCGGCCAACAACCATGCGATCACGACCTTCGGCTGGACATCCGTGGGCGCACAGAGCGTGACCATCCAGAACGCCAGCAGCTCCACCGCCACGGTTAATCTGCCGGCGTGCGGCCTTGCGACCGTTGCCGTCACGGTCACGGACGATGCCGGTCGCACCGACACCGCTCAGGTGGTGCTGGGTCCGTCAGCGGTGAGCAGCGCCGCGCCGGCCGTGGCCGGACAAGCCTGTTCGGACATTCCGCCCGCCGTGCAGGTGGAGGTGTGCCCGGCGAGCGCAACGGTGAAGACCGGGGGCAGCGAGACCCTGGGTGCCTCCCTCGTCAACACCACCGACACCACCGTCACCTGGGAGGTGAACGGGATCACCGGCGGCAATGCCACCGTAGGCACCATCACCAGTAACGGTGTCTACACCGCGCCGGCATCAGTGCCCGCCGGTGGCACGGTCACCGTGACCGCCGTCTCCGAAGCCGATGACAGCAAGACGGCCGCAGCGACCCTCACCATCACGGCGGCAGCCAGCAGTGGCGGCGGCGGTGGCGGTGGCGGTGGCGGGCAGCTCGACTGGGCGATGCTGTCGGGCAGCGCGCTGGCGCTCTTGATGCGCCTGTGGCTGCGCCGCAAGGGTTCAGCCGGGGTGTGCCGCGCCTCAGGCCGGCGCTAGCTCGCAGAAGAGATCAAGAAAGACCACCCGCCAGAGGCACTAGCCGCCCAGTTGCGCGACGCTGCGCAGGATCGCCCGCACCAGGCGGGCCTGGCGGTCGATGCCGGTCTTGGAGAAGGTCGAGCGCAGGTGCGCGCGCGCCGTGTTGAGGGTGATACCGAGATCGCCGGCCGCCTCCTGCAGACTGCGACCGTTGGCCAGACACAGCGCAAGCTGCGCCTCCTTATGCGTGAGTTCGAACAGCTTGCGGATCGTCTCCACCGGTGGCGGGGAACGGTTGTTCTCCTCGACGCTGATGAACACCGCTACGGCCGGACTCACGGACTGCTCTTCGGCATCCACTGAACCTGCGGCCGGGCGGATCATCATGCCGTAGTGCCCGGCGCCGGAGGGGCGACGGGCGCGCAGTACTTCGACGATGCCGGGTTTGGAGGCGCGGCCGACGGCGATGACGCGGCTGATGGCATCGCGCAGGCGTTGTGCGTCCGCGGGGTGCGTGAGCGCCAGCGTGTCGTTGGCGAGCGCGATGCCGTCCTGGCGGTGCAGGATCTCGCGCGCCAGCGCGTTGGTATGGATCACATGACCGGAGGCATCGAGAATTACGGTCGCGAGCGTCAGGTGGTCCATCGCGTCGGCGTAGATCGCGCGCTCCATCTTGGTGGCATCGAGCGCGGCATGCGTGCGCATCGCGACGTCGAAATGCGGTACCAGGTGTTCGACGAAGCGCCGCTCCGCGAGCGTGAAGTTGCCGGCACGGCGGCCGCGGGTGACGCGCAGGCGCGCGTACATCCGGTCGCCGTCGTGCACGTCGACGCCCAGGTTGTAGACCGAGTCCCACGGGATCAGGTATTCGGTGAAGAAGCGACTGCGCTCCAGCTGCTCCACGGGCACGAAGTCGTGCATGGTGATGACCTGCTTCTCGGGCAGGTTCACGAACGGGTCGAGCGGGAAATAGCGGTGCGCGTACTGCGCAAGCACCTCATCGCTCCCGCCCCACGAATAGAGGAGGCCGGCTTCCGCCACGTGGGGCGAGCGCAGCAACAATGTCGCGGCCCCCTTCAGCCGCTTGCCCAAGGCCTCCAGGAACTCGCGCCAGCGCTTCGGCTCCAGGGCGCCCTCATGCATCAGCAGCGTGAGTCGCTCGCGCAGGGCGAGTGAGCCGATGGCCTCCGTCGTGCTGCTGGCGCCGGTAGGCGCGGCGCGGGACGCAATACGCGTGGTGGCTGGGCGGCTCATGGTCATCTCAGGGGCCGCGCGCGCGAGCGGCGCAGCATATATAAAGAGTACTCTATATGCGTGATGCCGACCACGGTGGGTCAGCGGGTACGCTTAGGGGCTCGGTCGCAACCACGTACGGAAGGCACTCCATGACACGTCTAGCAGGCAAGGTCGCTCTCGTCACTGGCGCGGCGCGGGGTCTCGGGGCAAGTATCGCCCGCGTGCTGCATGAGCAGGGCGCACAGGTGGTGCTGGCTGACGTGCGTGACGAGGAGGGGCGGGCACTCGCCGCAACACTCGGCGAGCGGGCGCATTATGTCCATCTCGACGTCGCGAGCGAGAGCGAGTGGGCCGCGGCGGTGAGCGAGGCCAGCGCGCGCTTCGGCGCCGTGCGCATACTCGTCAACAACGCCGGCATCTATCGCACGCGCGCGACGCTCGAGCTCGGCGCGGAAGAATACATGCAGATCGTGCGCATCAATCAGCTCGGCGTGTTCCTCGGCATGCGCGCCTGCATTGCCGCGATGCGCGCCGCCGGCGGCGGTTCGGTCAT
This sequence comes from uncultured Gammaproteobacteria bacterium, assembly GCA_963787655.1. Taxonomy (GTDB): domain Bacteria; phylum Pseudomonadota; class Gammaproteobacteria; order Steroidobacterales; family Steroidobacteraceae; genus 13-2-20CM-66-19. The sequence goes on from CAWBDY010000002.1 coordinate 191,870, forward strand.
CAACATTGCCTCCACCGCTGGCATCGAGGGCGTACCGCAGGCGCTGGCCTACACGGCCAGCAAGCACGCGGTGGTCGGCATGACCAAGGCGGCGGCGCTGGAGTTTGGTGCTGCGGGGATCCGCGTCAACGTCGTGTGTCCGGGCGCCATGCTGACACCGTTGCTCGCCGAATCGTTCAACGTCTCGCTCAAGACCCTGGGGGCGGCGCCCTTCGCCAACGCGCCGCTCGGGCGGATGGCGGATCCGGCCGAGATCGCGCCGACCGTGGCGTTCCTGGCATCCGACGACTCGTCATACACCACCGGCAGCGAGTTCGTGGTCGATGGCGGACTGACGGCAGGCGTGCTGCTGCAGCCACAGTAATGGCCGACGAGGCTGTCAGCGCCGCGCTCCCCGGCTGGTACACGCTCGAGCCCGAACCGCACCTGCTCGGCTCGCGCTGCAGCGCCTGCGGCAGCTATTTCTTTCCGCGCCTGAGCTCCTTCTGTCGCAACCCGGCGTGTGACAGCACGAGCTTTGCCGAGGTGCGCCTGAGCCGCACCGGCCGCATCTGGTCATTCACCGATGCCTGCTATCAGCCGCCGCCGCCGTACGTGTCGGCCGAGCCGTTTCAGCCGTTCGCCATCGCCGCGGTGGAGCTCGCCGCCGAGCGCATGATCGTCCTGGGCCAGGTCGTGGCCGGCGTCGGCGTCGCGCAGCTGAAGATCGGCATGCCGATGGAGCTGGTGCTGGAGACGCTGCATCGCGTCGGCGGCGCGGACAAGGTGGTATGGAAGTGGCGGCCGGCGGGGCCGGGCGCGTGAACTCCGAGGTCGCAGTGCTCGGGGTCGGCATGCATCCCTGGGGAAAGTGGGGACGCAACTTCGTCGATTACGGCGTGCACGCGGCTCGTGCCGCGCTCGCCGATGCCGGTGTCAGCTGGCAGGACGTGCAGTTCATCTCGGGCGCCGCCACGATGCGCTGCGGCTATCCGGGCTACGTCGCGGGCGCGACCTTCGCGCAGGCGCTCGGCTGGCAGGGCGCCGAGGTCAACACGTCCTACGCCGCGTGCGCCTCCGGCTCGCAGGCGCTCGCTGCGGCCCGCGCCAAGATCCTGTCGGGCGCCTGCGAGCTGGCGCTCGTGGTGGGTGCCGACACGACGCCGAAGGGGTTTCTGGCGCCGGCCGGCGGCTACCGGCCGGACGATCCGGACTGGGTGCGATTCCATCTCGGCATCACCAACCCCACCTACTTCGCGCTGTACGCGCGGCGGCGCATGGAACTGCACGGCGCCACGGTGGAGGACTTCACGCAGGTCAAGGTCAAGAACTCAGCGCACGGTGCCAGCAATCCGAATGCGCGCTATCGCAAGCGTTTCAGCCGCGAGGAGGTGCTGGCCTCTGCGATGGTCGCCGACCCGTTGCGGCTGCTGCACGTGTGCGCGACCTCCGATGGCGGCGCCGCCGTGGTGCTCTCCAGCCTCCAGTTCGCGCAGCGCCACGGGCGCCAGGCGCCGCGGGTCGCGGCGATCTCGACCGTCACGCCGCGTTTTGCCAGTCAGGAAGTGGAAATGCCCGACATCGCCACGGACTCAGCCGCAGCGGTCGCAGGCCATTCGTTCCGCGCCTCCATCGCCGCACACGCCTACGAGGAGGCCGGCATCGGGCCTGAGGACGTCTCGCTCGCCGAAGTCTACGATCTGGCCGCCTCCACCGAGCTCGACTGGTACGAGTACCTGAGCCTGTGCCCGCTCGGCGGCGCCGAGCAGCTGCTGCGCAGCGGCGCGACCCGCATCGGCGGGCGCATCCCGGTGAACCCCAGCGGCGGACTCGCCTGTTTCGGGGAAGCGGTCCCCGCGCAGGCGCTGGCGCAGGTGTGCGAGCTGGTGTGGCAGCTGCGCGGGCAGGCTGGCGAGCGCCAGGTGAGCGGCGCGCGGGTCGGCATCAGCGCCAACCAGGGCCTGTTCGGCCACGGCTCTGCGGTCATCGTCAAACGCTGAGCCGGAAACGCGCTTCAGGCGGTGAGCGCGACGCGCAGGTCGGCGGCGACGTCGGCGAGCGCGTGGTTCGCCACCGCGGTCACGTACGGCATGCTGGCAAAGCCGTGGATCATGCCGAGGTAGCGCCGTGCGGTGACGGCGACGCCGGCTTGGCGCAGCTTGTCGATGTACGCCTCGCCCTCATCGCGCAGCGGATCGAATTCAGCCGTGATCACCGTCGCCGGCGGTAGCCCCGCGAGATTGGCAAGCAGCGGGGCCGCGTGCGGGAGCGCGGCGTCCTCGGGCGAGGCGAGGTAACAGCTCCAGAACCAGCGCATCACTTCGCGCGTCAGGAGATAGCCGTTCGCGAGGTCTGCCATGGAGGCCGTGCCGCAGCCCGGATCCAGCGCCGGGTAGAGAAGCGCCTGGTAGCGCAGCTTGGGGCCGCCGCGATCGCGCGCCAGCTGCGCGGTGGCGGTGGCGAGGTTGCCACCGGCACTGTCGCCGGCGACCGCCAGGCGCGTGGCATCGAAACCGAGTTGCTTGCCCTGGCCGGCCAGATACTGGAGCGCGCTGTAGCAGTCCTCCAGCGGACCGGGGAAGGGCGTCTCGGGCGCCAGGCGGTATTCCACCGACACCAGTGCGCAGCCCGAGTCGTTCGCCAGCTGACGGCACATGTCGTCGTAGATGTCGATGTCGCAGATGACGAAGCCGCCGCCGTGGAAGAACACGATGAGCGGCAGGTCGGGCGAGGCGGACGGCTGGTAGAGGCGCGCGCGGATCGGGCCGGCCGCGCCCGGAATCGACAGATCCTGCGTGCGGTGGATGGGAGGGGCCAGCACGGGGGCCGGATACTGGCGCAGCGCCATGCGCAGCACCGCCGCGGTGAGGTGCTCGGCCGGGGGCATCTGCGCCATCGGCGACTGCAGAAAAGCGCCGATCATGGGATCGATGGTCACGCGAAAACCCCCTTGCGCCCGCTGCAGGGTCAGGCGCGCGCGCGGGCGCGCGACATGTTGAGAGCGAGATCCTCGATCATGTCTTCCTGGCCGCCCACGGTCTTGAGGCGCCCGAGCTCCACCAGGATGTCGGCGGACGGGACGCCGTACTTGCTGCCGGCGCGCTTGGCGAACAGCAGGAACGAGGAGTAGACGCCGGCGTAACCGAGGATGAGCGAATCGCGGTCGATGCGGATCGGCTGGTCCATCATCGGCACCACCAGGTCCTCGGCCACATCCATGAGCCTGAACACGTCCACCCCGGTCTCGATGCCCATGCGGGTGGCGACGGCGTTGAACACCTCGAGCGGCGTGTTGCCGGCGCCGGCGCCGAGACCTGCCGCCGACCCGTCGATGCGGGCGGCGCCCGCCTCGATGGCGGCGAGTGAGTTGGCGATGCCCATGGCCATGTTGTGGTGGCCATGGAAGCCGATCTCGGTGGCGGACTTAAGCGCCGCGCGCAGCGCGCCGATGCGCGCGCTGACGTCGTCGGGCAGCATGTAGCCGGCCGAGTCGGTGCAGTAGATGCAGTTCGCGCCGTAGCTCTCCATCAGCTTGCCCTGACGGGCGAGTTCCTCGGGGCTCACCATGTGCGCCATCATGAGGAAACCCACGGTGTCGAGGCCGAGCTTGGCGGCGCGCGTGATGTGCTGCTCGGAGACGTCGGCCTCGGTGCAGTGCGTGGCGACACGCACGGTGGCGACGCCGCAGTCGTACGCCAGCTGCAAGTGCTCGACGGTGCCGATGCCCGGCAGCAGCAGCGCCGAAACCTTGGCGCGCTTCAGCTGCGGGATGACGGCGCGCAGGTACTCCTCGTCGCTGTGCGCGGGAAAGCCGTAGTTGACCGAGGCCCCGCCCAGCCCGTCGCCATGGGTCACCTCGATGAGCGGCACCCCGGCGCCATCGAGCGCGGTGGCGACGTCCACCATCTGCTTGAGCGTGATGAGGTGCTGCTTGGGATGCATGCCGTCGCGCAGGCACATGTCGTGCAGCGTGACCTTCCTGCCGGACAGATTCATGAGGCCCTCGCGGTGGCGCTGAAAGCGCCGGCGGACATTTCTGCGGCGATCAGCTCGCCGGTGCGCAGCGCCGCGGCGGTCATGATGTCGAGGTTGCCGGCGTAGCGCGGCAGGTAGTCACCGAGGCCGGCGACTTCGAGGTAGACGCTGACGCGCTTGCCGTCGAACACCGGGCCGTTCTTGAGCGTATAGCCCGGCACGTACTTCTGCACCTCGGCGATCATGGCGTCGAGCGAGGCGCGGATGCGCGCCTGATCGGGTTCGCCGTCGGTCAGGCAGTGCACCGTGTCGCGCATGATGAGCGGCGGCTCGGCGGGGTTGAGAATGATGATCGCCTTGCCACGGCGCGCACCGCCGACCTTCTCGATGCCGCTGGCCGTGGTGCGCGTGAACTCGTCGATGTTCTTGCGCGTGCCGGGACCGGCAGAGCGCGACGCCACGGTGGCGACGATCTCCGCGTAGGCCACCGGCTGCACGCGCGCCACCGCCGCGACGATGGGTATGGTCGCCTGGCCGCCGCAGCTGACCATGTTGACGTTCATCTCGCGCTTGCCGACGTGTTCGGCAAGGTTGACCGATGGCACGCAGTACGGACCGATCGCGGCCGGGGTCAGGTCGATGACGACCACGCCGTGTGCGGCGAGCTTGGCGGCATTGTGCGGATGGATGTAGGCGCTGGTGGCATCGAAGGCGATGCGGATGCCGTCCTTCTTGAGGTGCGGCAGCAGGCCATCGACGCCGGCCGCGGTAGTCGCAAGTCCGCGCTCGCGCGCCTTCGCCAGCCCGTCAGAATCCGGGTCGATGCCGACCATCCATACCGGCTGCAGCGACTGGCTGCGCAGCGCCTTGTACATCAGGTCGGTGCCGATGTTGCCCGAGCCGATCAGCGCGGCGTTGATCTTTCCCATGCAGCGCAGTGTAGCGCTTAGGTGGCGGCGCGAGCCTCCCCTAAACGAAGAACTCCTGCACGTTCTCACCGACGTACAGCGCGCCAAGCGAGGTGCCGATGATCGCCGGGTCGTTGGCGACGTGGGCGCGCGCGGCATTGATGTCGAGCCAGTACCGCACCACCGGGCTGTCGTTGTAGATGGCCCGACCGCCGAGCAGCGGCATGAGCTCGTCGCACAGGTCGGCGCAGCGGCGCACCACCTGCGAGGACTCGAAGCGGTAGCGGATGCGGTCCGGCATGGGGATTTCCTTGCCGGCACGCACTCGCCCCATCATCTCGCCAAAGCTGCTCATCAGCACCGTCTTCATCTCGAGAATCGCGGACTGCGTGCGCGCGGCCGCATTAAGGGCAAACGGGTCGAGCTTGGTGGACTTGCCGGTGTTGGTGGATACCCGCTTCGCGGCGATGCTGACGTAGGCGTTCAGCGCTCCCTGCAAGGCGCCGATGGCCGCGCTCGATACGGCGCGCACGAACACCTGCGCCCACGGCACACGGAACAGCGGCGCGGTATTGATCGCGTGGCCCGGGTTCGTGCCCATGAAACCGTCGATGGCGCGGTGGGTGCGGTACTCTGGCACGAAGGCCTGCTCGACGATGATGCCGTGGCTGCCGGTGGCCTGCAGCCCGAATACGTTCCAGTCGTGCACGATCTTGTAGTCGCTGCGCGGCAGCAGGAAGGTACGCATCTCGGGCGGTCCGCCGGCTTCCAGCGGCGGGATGAGGGCGCCGAGAAACGTCCATTCGCAATGGTCGCAGCCGCTCGAGAAGCCCCAGCGCCCGGACAGGCGGAAGCCGCCGGCCACGCGCTCGACCTTGCCGACCGGCTGGTAGGAGGAGGAAACGAGCGTCGCATCGTTCTTGCCCCAGACATCCTGCTGCGCCTTGGCGTCGAACAGGCCGAGCTGGAAGGGATGCACGCCGATGACGCCATACACCCAGGCCGTCGACATGCACCCTTCGGCGAGCACCATCTGCACGTCGTAAAACACCTGCGGGTCGTGCTCGTAGCCGCCGAAGCGGCGCGGCTGCAGCACGCGCATGAAGCCGGCTTCCTGGAGGTCGCGCATCGTCTCCGCGGGCAGGCAGTGCGCGGCGGTGGCCGCCTCGGAGCGCGATTTCAGGACCGGGATCAGGGCGCGCGCCCGCTCCAGCAGCGTCTCGCGCGAGGGGATCGCTGCAACCGTCTCGGCAGGACTGGCCATCGGGACCTCCGGCACTATCATCGCACCACTGTTGAGCGCCGGAATATACGCCTGCTGCATGCACCCCACAACGAGCTTCGTACTTTCATGGCCTCGAAACTACGCATTACGCTGGTATACTAGCCCAGAAATCTCGGAATTGCGGCAGGGCGGCGCCTGTATATTGCGTGTTCCGCCTAGTCCGCCTGGAGCATCCAATGTCTGACCCACGACCGCCAACCCCGCCCTTTGGCCGCACCGTGAAACTCAGCCAGGGCTACGAGCTGCACTACCTCGAGCACGGCAGCGGGCCGCCGGTGGTGTTCGTGCACGGCAGCGGGCCCGGCGTTAGCGCCTACAGCAACTTCTTCCCGAACTATCGCGAGATCGCCGCCGCGGGCTACCGGGCGCTGCTGCCGGACATGGTGGGCTTCGGCTGGTCGTCCAAGCCGACCGGTCTCGACTACACGCTCGACCTGTTCACCTCGACCCTGCTCGAGTTCCTCGATCGGCTGGAGATCCCGCGCTGCGTGCTGGTGGGCAACTCCCTCGGCGGCGCCATCTCGATCAAGGTGGCGATCGATCATCCGCAGCGCGTCGAGCGGCTGGTGGTGATGGGACCGGGCGGCCTCGAGTCGCGCGAAACCTACTTCAAGATGCCCGGCATCCAGAAAATGGTGTCGCAGTTCGTCGGTGCCGGCTTCGATCGCGAGGGCCTGCGGCGTCTTCTGGAGCTGCTCGCCTACGATCCCAAGACCGTCACCGACGAGCTGGTCGAGCAGCGGCTCAACATCCTCAAGACGCAGCCGAAGGATGTGCTGGCGCGCATGTCGATTCCCGACCTGACGGCGGAACTCGGCAAGCTGCGCTGCCCGCTGCTGGGCTTCTGGGGAATCGAGGATCAGTTCTGTCCGGCGAGCGGCTATGAGAAGATCCTGCGTGCGGTCGCCGACAGCCGCTTCATCATGTATGCGCGCTGCGGCCACTGGGCCATGATCGAGCGCGCGCAGGACTTCAACAAGAATGTCATCGAGTTCCTCAAAAGCTGACCGCACCGCAGGGGCACCGCGGCGTGCGCTGCACGAGGAGCTGGCAGCCGAGCTGTATCGCGCGCTGCACGCGCGGCATACCGTGCCGCCGCTGCGTGAGCGCGGCCTGGATCTGAGCATCGACGATGCCTACGCCATCTCGCTCGCCATCCTGGCGCGGCGCAAGCGCGCCGGCGAGCGCGTCATCGGCAAGAAGATCGGCGTGACCAGTCGCGCGGTGCAGGACATGCTCGGCGTGCACCAGCCGGACTTCGGCTTCCTCACCGACCGCATGCTGATCGCCGATGGCGGCACGGTCAGCATCAAGGACAGCATGATCCAGCCGCGCGCGGAAGCGGAGATCGCGCTGATCCTCAACCGCTCTTTGCAGGGTCCCGGCGTGACGCCCGCGGACGTGCTGGCGGCGACCGCACACATCGCGCCGTGTTTCGAGATCGTCGACTCGCGCATCGCCAACTGGAACATCCGCATTGTCGACACCGTGGCGGACAATGCCTCGTGCGGCGTGTTCGTGCTGGGGCCGGCGCGCGTGGATCCGCGGCCGCTCGATCTTGCGACACTGCGCGCGCGCGTCTGGAAGAACGAGCAGCCGCTGTCGGAAGGGCTGGGGAGCGCGGTGCAGGGTTCACCGCTCGCTTCCGTCGCCTGGCTTGCCAACACGCTCGGCAGTTACGGCGTCAGCTTGAGCGCCGGCGACATCATCCTGTCCGGCTCGCTCGTGCCGCTCGAGCCGGCCAAGCCCGGCGACATGTTCCGCATGGAACTCGAGGGCATCGGCTCAGCGAGCGTCAGTTTCGCGTAGCGCGAACTTCTGCACCTTGCCGGCCGCATTGGTCGGCAGCGCGGCCGTGATCTGCAGATAGCGCGGCACCTTGTAGTTGGCCATGTTGTCGCGTGCCCAGGCCAGCAGCGCCGCGCTGTCGGCCTGCGCGCCGGGACGCAGCACCACGAACGCCTTGCCGACCTCGCCCAGGCGCACGTCGGGCACGCCGATGACGGCCACCTGAGCGATGGCCGGGTGCTCGCTCAGCAGCCTCTCGATCTCAGCCGGGTAGCAGTTGAAACCGCCGACGATGAAGACGTCCTTGATGCGGTCGGTGATGCGCAGGAAGCCGCGCTCATCCAACACCCCGACGTCCCCGGTGTGCAGCCAGCCGTCGGCGTCGATGGCGGCCGCGGTCGCCTGCGGATCCTCGTAGTAGCCGCGCATGACGTTGTAACCGCGCACCAGCACTTCACCCGGACTGCCGCTCGCCACCGCCGCTCCCTGCGCGTCGACGCAGCGCACCTCGACGCCCGGGATCGCTATGCCGCAGCGGCTGGCCACCGTCGCATCGTCGGTATCGTGCGGGCACACTGTGACGACCCCCGTCGACTCGGTGAGTCCGTAGGCGGTCAGGACGTTCGCGAACCTGAGCTCGTTGCGCATGCGCGTGATCAGGACCGGCGGCACGCTCGCCGCCCCGGTCACCGCGAGCCGCAGCGACGACAGGTCGCGCTGCGCGAGACTCGCGTGCGCCAGGAGACTCTGGTAAAGCGTTGGCGGCCCCGGCAGCACGCTGATGCGCTCGGCTTCGATCATGGCGAGCGCGCGCCCGGCATCAAACACCGCCAGCGGGTACATGGTCGCGCCCTGCAGCAGGCAGGCGAGCCAGCCGGCCTTGTAGCCGAAGCTGTGAAAGAACGGATTGACGATGAGGTAGCGGTCGCCTTGGCGCAGGCCGACGACCTCGCTCCAGGTACGAAACACGCGCACGTTCTGCTCGTGCGTGGACAGTACCCCCTTCGGTTCCCCGGTGGTGCCTGAGGTGAACATGATGTCGGCGATGTCCGCAGGCTCGACGCGTGCGCTGCGCGCACTGATTGCGGCGGGCGGCACAGCGTTGCCGCGCGCGAGGAAATCCTGCCAGCGCTCCAGGCGCGCATCCCCGCTCACGCCGGCGCCGGCGGCTCCCAGCACGATGATGCGCTGCAGATCCGGCAAGCTGTGTCCGCAGAGCAGCTGCGGGTAGTTGGTGCCCAGAAACTCATCGACCACGACGAGCGCCCGGCACCCGCCGCGACGCAGGATGAAGGCTGCCTCCTTGCCCTTGAGCCGCGTATTGAGCGGTACCACGATGCCGCCGACGGCGAGCGCTCCCAGGGCGGCGATCACCCACTCGGCGCAGTTGGGAGCCCAGATGGCCACGCGCTCGCCGGCGCTCAGCCCTGCGCCCAGAAAGGCTGCGCTCGCCTGCCCGACCCGGGCGGCAAGCGCGGCGAAAGTCAGGCGTTGGTGCTCCTCGACGATGGCGGGCGCATCGCCGAACAGGCGCGCTGCACGCGCCAACACTTGTGGCAGAGTGAGAGGGGCGTCGCGCTGCATGGCTTGAAAATACCAAACGAGCCCGTACGATGCGAACATGCTGCAACCCACGGCCGAGATCCGCCTCCCCGGGGCCGTGGTGCTGGTTACCGGCGGTTCGCGTGGTATCGGCGCCGGCATAGCCCGTGCCTTTCTCGCCGCCGGCGCGCAGGTGGTGGTGTGTGGTCGCAGCGCGCCCGCCGACACGGAGCTGCCCTCCGACGGCGCACGGCGCGCGCAGTTCATCGCCTGCGACGTGCGCGATGCGGATGCGGTGGCGCGACTGTTCGCCGAAGTCGTGCAACGCCTCGGACGTCTCGACGTGCTGGTCAACAACGCCGGCGGTGGCCCGCCCGGCGAGCTCGCCGGCGCCGCTCCGCGCCTCATCGAGCGCATCATCCTGCTGAATCTCACCGCGCCGCTGTGGTGCGCGCAGGCGGCCAACCGCATCATGCAGCAGCAGGGCGAGGGCGGCTGCATCATCAACATCGGCAGCGTGGCGGGCGAGCGGCCCTCACCGGGCGCTGCCGCCTACGGCGCCGCCAAGGCGGGACTGCTGCACGCCACCACCAGTCTCGCCATGGAGTTCGGTCCCAAGGTGCGCGTCAACGGCCTCATCACCGGTTTCGTCGCGACGGCCAACGCCAGCGAGCACTACGGCGGGGCGGCGGGCGTGGCGCGCATCAGCGCCGCGTTTCCTCTCAAGCGCCTGGCAGAGCCGGCCGATATCGCCGCCGCCTGCCTGTACCTCGCTTCGCCCTTGGCCGCCTATGTCAGCGGGGCGCTCTTGGCCGTGCACGGCGGCGGTGAACGCCCGCTGTTCCTGCACCTGGCCAAGGGCGAGCCATGAGCCCCGACGCGCCGCAGGTCGCGGTGGTCACCGGCGCCAGCCGCGGCGCCGGCAAGGGCATTGCGCTGGCGCTGGGCGCCGCGGGAATGACGGTGTACGTCACGGGGCGCTCGCACAGCGAAAGTCTCGGTCGCCTGAAAGAGGCGATGCTGCCGGGCACCGTGCCGGAAACCGCACGGCAGATCAGCGCGCTCGGCGGCCGTGGCATTGCCGTGGCCTGCGACCATCGCGATGACGCGGCGGTGCAGGCGCTGTTCGCGCAAGTCGCGCGCGAGGCGGGCCGGCTCGACATCCTGGTGAACAATGCCGCGAGCATCCACGATGCGCTCATCGATCCGGGCGGCTTCTGGGAAAAGCCCCTGGAACTGGTCGACATCCTCAACGTCGGCCTGCGCTCGGCCTACGTCGCCAGTTACTACGCCGCGCCCATCATGGTGCGGGCGCGACGCGGCCTCATCGTCTTCACCTCCTCGTTCGGCGCCAGCTGCTACATGCACGGCGCCGCCTACGGCGCGCAGAAGGCCGGGCTCGACAAGTTCGCCGCGGACATGGCCGTCGACCTCGCCCCGTTCGGCGTCGCGGCGCTGTCGCTGTGGCTCGGCCCGCAGCTGACCGAGCGCACCGAGGCGGCGATGCGCAGCCGTCCGGGCCAGTACGAGCAGTTCATGGCGCAGGGGGAGACGCCGCAGTTCAACGGGCGCATCATCCGGGCGCTGGCGGATGACCCGCAGCTCTTATCCCTGAGCGGGCAGACGCTGATATCCGCGGAAGTGGCCCGCCGCTATGGCATAACGGAGGAGGGTGGCCGCGTGCCGCCGTCCTACCGCGACATGCTCGGTGCGCCGCGCATGCCCCATCCGGCTAAGGTGATGTGATTTGAGCACTGCCTACACACCGCGTGACCTACGTGATTCGTTCGGCCTGTTCGCCACCGGTGTCACCGTCGTGACCGCGGTGCGCCCGGACGGCGAACCCGTCGGCGTGACTGCGAACTCCTTCACGTCGGTGTCGCTCGAGCCGCCGCTGCTGTTGTGGTGCCTGTCGAGCCTGAGCAGCAGCGCGCCGGCCTTCACGCACGGGGCTCACTTCGCCGTGCACATCCTCTCCCACCACCAGCACGAACTGGCGCTGCATTTCGCGCGCCGCACGCAGGAAAAATTCGAGGTGGACCGCCACTGGCGCAGCACGCCGCAGCCGCCGCACCTGGCCGACGTGCTGTGCCGCTTCGACTGCAAGGTGCACGCCGTGCACGAAGGCGGCGATCACCTCATCATCGTGGGCGAGGTGCTCGGCATCGCGCGGGCGCCGGGCACGCCGCTGGCGTTCCACTGCGGGCGCTTCGGCAATTTCACCGCCGATCGCGGCGGCGCCGGCAAGCTCGACGTCTGGGAAAGTCTCGAGGGTCACGAGGACCACTGGTACTAAAGGTTCAGCCGGGCGCGGCGCCCTCGTAGGGCGGGTAGCTGTTGTAGCCGCAAGCACCAGTCGTATAGAGGGTCTTGCGGTCGAAGGCCGCGAGCGGCCAGCCGTGCTGGAAACGCGCCACCAGATCCGGGTTGGCAATGAAGGCGCGGGCATAGGAGACCGCCTGCGCAAGCCCTGCGTGCAGCGCGGCATTGCCGCCGGCAAAGTCGAAACCGTCGTTGACGATCAGCGGGCCGCTGAAATGGCGGCGCGCCAGCGCGAACGCATCGAGATGCGGCAGCGGCGAGCGGATCACGTGCAGGTAGGCAAGCCGCCGCGGCGACAGCGCGTCCAGGAGCGCCGCGTAGGTGGCGGCCGGCGCCTCGTCATGCAGGTCGTTGAAGGGGTTGCCCGGGCAGATGCGCACGCCCACGCGCGCCGCCCCCATGACGCCGCTCAGCGCCTCCACCGTCTCGATGACGAAGCGCAGCCGTGCGTTCAGGCTGCCGCCGTAACCGTCCCCACGCCGGTTGGTGCCGCTCGACAGGAACTGCATCGGCAGGTAGCCCGAGGCCGCGTGCAGTTCGACGCCGTCAAAGCCGGCCTGCTGCGCGGCGCGCGCCGCGTGCGCGTACTCGCCGACGACGCCTGCGATCTCCGCGGCGGCGAGTTCCTCGGGAGCATCGAATTCCACCAGCCCCGCCGTGTCGGTGAACATGCGCCCCTGCGCGCGGATCGCCGAGGGCGCGACGGTGCGCGCGTCCGCATCCTTGTTGTGATGGCTGGCGATGCGTCCGCAATGCATCAGCTGCAGCACGATGCAGCCGCCGGCGGCGTGCACCGCAGCCGTCACTGCCCGCCAGCCGGCGATCTGCGCGTCCGAGTGCATGCCCGGCGTGCGGCAGTAGCCCTTGCCGTGCGGGCTTGGCTGGGTGCCTTCGGTGACGATCAGCCCGGCAGCCGCGCGCGCTCCGTAGTACGCGACCGCAAGGTCGGACGGCACGTCGCCGGCCGCGGCGCGGTTGCGCGTCATGGGCGCCATGACGATGGCATTGCGCAGCCTGAGACTGCCGAGTTCGACAGGTTCGAACAGCGGGTGCATCCCGTCGCTTCAGCGCACGCGGATCTTCGGGTCCGGCGTGCCGCGGCGCATGCGCGTGAGGAATTCCCCGAGCGGCGCGGGGGGCGCGACCTGCGGCTCATCGGCCGGTGCCTGCGCCCAGAACTCCTGCCACGACGGCCACAGTGCGTGCCAGCTGCCCTCGTAGCGCTCGCGCTGCGGCCAGCGCATCTTCAGCTCACCGAGCGGCGGTTTGTTGAGGTCCGTGGCGTACCAGTAGCACGGCAGGCGACGGCGGAAGTACCAGCGCCCGTCGATGCGCTGGTAGTCATCCCAGTAGAGCATCTGCATGATGACCCACTCCTCGCCGCTCTCGTGCTCGTTCTTCGAGTACACCACGCCGTGGGCGTGCGCGGCATCCTTGAACTCAATGATGTGGCCGCCAATGTGGTGCGAGGTGCCGGTGAACTGCTCGCGCAGCGTCGGGGCCAGCCACGCCTTGAGCGGCGCCCGTCCCACCAGGTCCTTGCCGACGCGGATGTCGGGGGCGAACAGGTTGACGTGCGCATCCAGGTCGCGCATGTCGAGCGACAGGGCGTATTTCGCCGCCAGCATGCGGATTTCCTCGATCGCTTCGAGGCGTTCGATACGCGCCGCGAGATCCGTAGCCGCACTCGTCATGGTGGTTCCGGCATCGCCAGTGCCGCAGTCTTGCCGCCGTCGATCGCAATGCACGCCGCGGTGATGTAGGCCGACTCGGCGCTCGCCAGGAACAGCGCGAGCGATGCCACCTCGTGCGGCTCGCCGAAGCGCTGCAGCGGCACCATCTGCGCGATGCGGCGGCCGTAGTCCTGCGCCGGACCTGCGAACGCCTGGAGCGTTGCCGGGGTGTTGATGACGCCCGGCACGATCGCGTTGCAGCGCACGTTGTGCGGACCGGCCTCGACGGCCAGGGCGCGGGTGAAGTGCATGAGGGCCGCTTTCGCCGCGCCGTAGGCGGACAGCCCGCGCATCGCCAGGAGGCCTGCCACCGAGGCGATGTTGATGATGGCGCCGCTGCGGCGCGGAATCATGACTTTGAGCGCCGCGGCGCTGGCGACGAAGGCGCTGTCGACGTTGATGTGAAAATCCTGGCGGAAGGCCGCGACGCCCATGTCGGCGATGGCCGCGTAGGTCACCGACGGGGCGTTGTTCACCAGCACGTCCACTCGTCCGTGGGCGCTGCCGACTTCCTCGACGAAGCGCTGCAGACGCGCATGGTCGCCGACATCGAAGGCGGCGCAGCTGACCGCGCCGCCCGAGGCGCGGATCGTGCCAGCCAGCTCTTCCAGGGGCGCGGCATTGCGGGCGCACAGCGCCACGTGCGCACCTTCGCTTGCGAAGCGGGTGGCGATCGCCGCACCGATGCCCCTGCTGGCTCCGGTGATGAGCGCGACGCTGCCGGCAAGACGCATGGGCGCGCGGCTCCTTTGAGCTACATCCGGCCGATGACTTCGTCGCCGAAGCGGCGCATCGCATCCAGCTGCGCGCTGAGCGGCAGCGAGATGTCGAACCCCCACGGCGCCACGCAGGCATCCGTCACGCCGAGCTCCTGCTGCAGGCGCCGGAAATCGGCCGGCGAGCGTGCCGCCATGTCGAAGCCATGAATCTCGAAGTCGCCGCGCTGGTGCGTGCCGAACTGCTTGCGCAACCCCTGCAGCTGCGTGATGAGGCCGCTGAGGGTGGCGAAATCGGTGTTCGCCGAGACCCAGCCGTCGCCCAGGCGCGCGGCGCGCGCCAGCGCTGGCTGCGAGTGGCCGCCGACGATGATGGGTATGGGGCGGCTCGGCACCGGCTGCATCCTCATGCGGCCGAAGTCGTAGTTCTCGCTGTGGTACTCGAAGAACTGGCCGCTCATCGCGCCGCGCAGGATGACGATGCACTCGTCCATCAGCTTGCCGCGCTTGTCGAAGTCGACGCCGTTGTAGCTGAAGTCCTCTTTCCAGGGACTCAGGCCCGCGCCGAGCAGGATGCGCTCACCACACAGCACCGCGAGCGACGACAGCGCCTTCGCCAGCACCAGCGGCTGGCGGGTCGGGACCTTGAGCACGCTCGGGTAGAGCCGGATGCGCTGCGTGACCGCCGCCATCCAGCTCATGCACACCAGCGGCTCGATCAGCGGCAGGGCGCTCAGGTACTCGCGGATCATGGTCGTATCGGCGTACGGATACTTGGACTCGGTGTGTTCCGGGAAGAAGAAGCTGTCGGGCATGCCGATGGAGCTGAAGCCGGCGGCTTCCGCGCCGCGCGCGATCGCCTGGAAATCCGGGTGGCGGGCGAAGCCCAGCTGCAGGGTGAAACGCATGCAAAACCTCGCGGGCGAGCTCAAAAACCGATACTAGCCGAAAATTTCCCCGCAGCGCCTCACGCCTGCGCGGCAGGCGCAGCGGCCGGCTATTGTGCAGCTTTGCGCAGAATATTTATACTTGAGTCTACTTTAGTGATCAGGCGGGCGGACGGCAGGTGCAGGCGAGCAGCGCGAGCGGTGAGGCCCTGAGGCTGGCGGCATTTACCGCGGCGGGCACGCCGTTCGAGCTGATGGATGCGACGGTGCGCGGCGCGCGCTGCCGCGTATTCCGCCATGCGCCGCGCTGCCTGAGTCAGCTGTATGTCGCGGCGCAGGCGCACGCGGCGCGCACCTTCACGGTCGCAGACGGGGTGCGGCTCAGTTACGCGCAGGTGCTGGCGCACGCCGCGGCGCTGGCCGCCGATCTTGCCGCCCACGGCGTCGGCCGTGGCACGCACGTCGCGCTGGCGATGCGCAATCGACCCGAATGGCTGGTCGCCTTCATCGCCAGCAGTGCCCTTGGCGCGGTGCCGGTGCTCGTCAACAGTCGCGGCACCGCGCCGGAGATCGCGGCGAGCCTGCGCTACGCGGCCTGCGAGCACGTGCTCGCAGACGGGCCGCGGGCACAGCTGATCGCAGCAGGCGGCGCGGCAGGTCTTGCGGGCGTGCTGGTCGGCGCCGGCCAGCTGCCAGGCCGCACGTGGCGCCGTTACGAGGATATCGTGGCCGGGCCGGCGGGCGCTCTGCCGGCGGTGGAGTGCGCGCCGGAGGATCCGGCAGTGATCATGTTTACCTCCGGCACCACCGGCGTGCCGCGCGGCGCGGTGCTCAGCCACGTCGGCATGCTGACCGCGCTCATGGCGAACCAGCTGAGCGTGGCGGTGCTGGCAGCGCAGATCGCCGCGCACCTCGGAATCGATATGGCGGCACTGGCGCGCAGCGCGCCGCAGCCGTGCACGCTGCTGGTGTTTCCGCTTTTCCACACCGGCGGCTGCCTGTCGGTGTTTCTGGCAAACCTCGCGCGCGGCGGCAAGCTGGCGTTCCTGCCACGCTGGCAGGCGGCGGCTGCCCTGCAGCTGATTCAGGAAGAGCGTGTCACCTCGCTCCCCGCCGTGCCCACCATGCTCTGGGACCTGCTGCAGTCGCCGCAGCTGGCGCAGTTCGACACCTCGTCGCTGGCCAATCTCGGCACCGGCGGCCAGGGCATGCCGGCAAATCTCCTGCAGGTCATCCACGCGACCTTCCCACGCGCCATCCTCGGTACCGGCTATGGCATGACCGAGACCAACGGCATGGTGTCGCTGACGATGGGCGAGGAGTATCTGGCCTATCCCGACAGCGCCGGCCGCCCGCTGCCGACCGCGCAGATCCGCATCGTCGACGAGGCCGGGCGCGAGGTGCGGGCGGGCGACAGCGGGGAAGTGTGCATCCGCAGCGCGCAGAACATGAACGGTTACTGGGACAGCCCGGCGGCGGATGCCGAGCGGGTGCGCGACGGCTGGCTGTACAGCGGCGACATCGGCCGCATCGATGGCCAGGGGTTTCTGTACATCGTCGGGCGCAAGACCGACATGGTCATCTGCGGCGGCGAAAACATTTATTGCGCCGAAGTCGAGCGCGTGCTGCTGCAGCATCCGCAGGTGCTGGAAGCGGCGACCTTCGGTGTACCCGATGGGCGGCTCGGCGAGCAGCTGGTCGCGGCGATCGTGCCGCGCGGGGCGGCAAGGCTCGATGCCGCAGCGCTGCGCGAGTTCTGCGGCACGCGGCTCGCCGCCTACAAGCTGCCGCACGCCTGGCACTTCGTAGGGCCCCTCGAGCGCAATGCCCTCGGCAAGGTCATCAAGGCGCAGCTGCGCGCGCGTCTGTACGGAGGATGACGACGTGCCGATGCCCAAGGATGTGAAGATCGTCGATCTCATGATGGCCATTCCGGTCAGTGAGACCAACGCGGAGTGGTACGAGCAGTTCAAGCCACTCTTGATGGATGAGGAGAGCCGCGAGCAGTTCAAGATGCCGGCGCAGTACCTGTTCAAGGACATTCCGCTGCTCGCCTCGCGCGCCGACTACGTGCATTTCCTGGTCGAGCAGATGGACCGCCACGGCATCGATGTCGCACTCGTGGGCTGCAGCGCGGATCTGCAGGTGGCGGCGGCGGCGCGCCGCGACTACCCGCGGCGGTTCCTGTTCGACTATCCCGCCAATCCCAACCGCGGCATGGACGAGCTGCGCACCATCCGCCGTCTGCACGCCGAGTTCGGCCTAGGCTCCGTAAGCGTATTTCCCTGCGGCCTCAATCCGCAGGTGCCGATCAACGACCGCAAGCTCTATCCGCTGTACGCCACCTGCGTGGAGCTCAACCTGCCGGTGCTGGTGAACGTCGGCGTGCCGGGGCCGCGCGTGCCGTTCGCGCCACAGAAGGTGGAGCACGTCGACGAGGTGTGCTGGTTCTTCCCAGAGCTCAAGTTCGTCATGCGTCACGGGGCCGAGCCGTGGGAAGCGCTCGCCGTCAAACTCATGCTCAAGTACCCGAACCTGTACTACTCGACGAGCGCCTTTGCGCCCAAACATTATCCCCAGGCCATCATCGACTACGCCAACACGCGCGGTGCGCACAAGATCATGTACGCCGGCTATTACCCCATGGGGCTGTCACTGGAGCGCATCTTCCGCGAGCTGCCGCAGGTGCCGTTCCGCGACGAGGTGTGGCCGCAGTTCTTGTCGGGTAACGCCCGACGCGTGTTTGCCATGCCGGGAGCGACTGCATGAGCGATGCTGAACCCCAGGGAGGTCTCTCCAACCCGGTCGCCACGCGCGAGTACCTGGACGGTCTGCGGGGCGCGGAGCTGCTGCGGTGGCGCACGGCCCCCTTTCCGGGCCGCCCGAGCGCGAGCGAGCGCGGCTTCGACATGCCGCTGCCGTTCGGCTGGTTCGTGATGTGCTATAGCGACGAGCTGGCGGCAGGACAGGTGAAGGCCCTGCGCTACTTCGGCCGGGACCTGGCGCTGTGGCGCGGCGCGGACGGCCAGCCGCGCATGCTGGATGCCTACTGCCGTCACCTCGGCGCCAACATGAGTTTCGGTGGCCGCGTGCACGGCAACCTGCTCGAGTGCCCGTTCCACTCGTGGCGCTACGACGGCGCGGGCGTCGTGCAGGAGATCCCCTACGCCAAGATCATCCCGCCGCAGGCGCGACGCGAGTGCGTGCGCCACTGGCCGATGGCCGAGAAGAACCGCTTCGTCTGGGCCTGGTACCACCCGCGCGGGATTGCCCCGCTGTGGGAGGTGGAGGAGTTCCCGGAGAGCGTCAGCCCCGACTGGACCGAGTACGAGAAGCACGAGTGGCTGGTGTACTGCCCGCTGCAGACCACGGCCGAGAACGGCGTCGATGTCGCGCACTTCCGCTACATCCACGGCACCGCGTCCTACCCCGAGTGGCAGACGCGCATCGACGGCCACCGCCGCGAGGCTTGCGTGAACGCCAAGATGGAGACCCCGCGCGGCACGGTCGACGGCAAAATCTCCTACGGGGTCATCGGACCGGGGCAGCCGTGGACGCGCTTCACCGGCATCTGCGAAACGCTCTTGGTGAGCGGCTGCACGCCGGTCGAGAAGGACGTGCTGCACCTGCGCTTCGCCTTCACGCAGCAGCGCAGCGACGCCAGCGGTGCGCGCGCCGGGGTGGCGCGGGCGATCATCAAGGACATCTGCCGGCAACTCGATCAGGACAAGGTGGTGTGGGATCGCCAGCGGCACACCGCACAGCCGCTCCTGTGCGATGGCGACGGCCCGATCCCGGCGTTTCGCGACTTCTTCCGGCAGTTCTACGCCGAGTGGCAGCAGGACCAGGCGCCCGCCCATGCAATTCGCTCCTAGCGCCGAACAGCAGCTGATCCGCGACAGCGCGCGCGACTTTCTCGCCGCGCGCGCCGCGCCCGAGCAGCTGCGTGCCGCGCTCAACAGTCCCTGCGGCTACGACGCAGAACTGTGGCGACAGATGGCGGGCGAGCTCGGCTGGAGCGGCCTTGCGATCGCCGCGCAATACGGCGGCGCGGGCCTAGGCTGGGTCGAGCTGTGCATCCTGCAGGAAGAGATGGGCCGGCGACTCGTGGCCTCGCCATTCTTCGCCACTGCGGCACTGGCCGCCCCGCTGATCGCGGCGGCCGGGAGCGAGGCGCAGCGCAGCGCGCTGCTCAAACGCATAGCCGCCGGCCAGACGCACATCGCCTGTGCGCTCAACGGTGTCGACGGCCGGCCGGCGTGCGAGGGCGTGGCGGTGACGCTGACGCAGACCGGAACCGGACATACGCTCAGTGGCGTCAGCGACTTCGTGATCCACGCCGTCGGCGCCGACCTATTGGTCGTGCTGGCGCGCAGCGGGCCGGCAATCGATGCCGCCCTCTCGGTCGCGGTATTGCCGGCGGGCACGCCCGGCATCAGCGTGCAGCCGCACGTCATGCTTGATCTGACACGGCCGATGGCGCGCCTCGAGTTCGATGCCGTGCCGGTCAGCGCGGCGCAGCTGCTCGGCGCACCAGGCACTGCGCGCGCCGCGGTCGAGAGAGCGCTGGGCATGGCGCGGGTGGCGCTCGCGGCCGAGGCGCTCGGCGGCGCCGAGCGCGTCGTGGAGATGACGACCGAGTACGTGAAGCAGCGCCTGCAGTTCGGCCGGCCGATCGGCAGCTTTCAGGCGGTCAAGCACCGCCTCGCCGACATGATGGTCGAGCTGGAGGCGGCCCGCTCGCTGGCCTGGTACGCGGCGTGCGTCGTCGATGAAGGGGGCGCGGAGCTGGCCGCGGCCGCAGCGAGCGCCAAGAGCTACTGCTGCGATGCATTTTTCGATTGCGCGGCGAGTGCCATCCAGTTGCACGGCGGCATCGGTTACACCTGGGAACACGAGGCGCACCTGTACTTCAAGCGCGCGCGCGCGACGGCGACGCTGCTCGGCAGCCCCGCCTGGCAGCGCGAGCGCCTGGTGCGGCTGATCGCCTCCGGCGCGGCGGCGACGCCGGCCTTCTGACACGGAACACCCCCTCATGCAGACAGGTTTTTCAGCTCAGGAAGAACGCTTCAGACAGGAGGCCGCGAAGTGGCTCGACGCCCAGTTGTCAGGCCCCTTCCGCGATATTCGCGGCGTGACCTCGATGAGCGGCGCGCTGGCGCGGCGCCAGGAATGGGAGCGGGCGCTCGGCGCTGAGCGCTGGAGCTGCATCGGCTGGCCCGAGGAATACGGTGGCCGCAACGCCTCGCTCGCCGAGCAGGTGATCTTCGCCGAGGAGTACGCGCGCGCCGGCGCCCCGGGCCGGGTCGGGCACATGGGCATCGAGCTGGCAGGACCCACCATCTTGACCTTCGGCACGGCGGCGCAGAAACAGCGCTTCCTGCCGCCCATCGCCCGCGGCGAGGAGTACTGGTGTCAGGGCTACAGCGAGCCGAACGCCGGCTCGGACCTGGCGAACGTGCGCACGCGCGCCGAGCTCGTGAGCGGCCCCGCGGGGAGCGAGTGGGTCGTGAACGGGCAGAAGATCTGGACTTCGCTCGCACAGTTCGCCGACTGGGCGTTCGTCGTGTGCCGCACGGAGGAGGGCTCGCGCGGCCATCGCGGCCTGTCGTATCTGCTGGTGCCGATGCGTCAGCCGGGCGTGACGGTGCGTCCGATCCGCCAGCTGACCGGCGAGTCAGAGTTCAACGAGACCTTCTTCGTGAATGCGCGTACGTCCGCCGAGCACATCGTCGGCGCCGCCGGTGAGGGCTGGAAGATCGCCATGGGCACGCTGTCGTTTGAGCGCGGCGTCTCGACGCTCGCTCAGCAGATGAGCTTCCGCAACGAGCTGCAGGCGATCATCGCGGCCGCCGAGGCCAATGGTCTCATCCACGACCCGGACATCCGCCAGCGCCTGGCGCACGCGCACATCGGACTGACCGCCATGCGCTACAGCGCGCTGCGCATGCTGTCGAGCGCTGCGGCCGGCTCGCTGTCCAATGAGGCGTATACCTACAAGATCTTCTGGGCCAGCTGGCGCAAGAAGCTCGGCGTGCTGGCGCTGGACGTGCTCGGGCCGCGCGGCGAGATCGCCGCACGCCCACCCTACGAGTGGGACCTGCTGCCGCTGGTGTTCCTGAGTTCCCGTGCCGACACGATCTACGGCGGCACCAATCAGATCCAGCGCAACATCATCGCCGAGCGCGCGCTCGGCCTGCCGCGCGAGCCGCGCGGTTGAATGACGGCGCGGTGCCTGCCGTGAGCAGCGAGCAGCCAGGAACGCGCGAGCAGAGCCGGCCGGCACCCTCGCGGCGCGCCTTTGGCAAGGCGCGCGTGCACGCAAGTCTGCTGCAGGCTGCGCGCACGCAGTTCGCGCGCCGCGGTGTCGCGGCCACCACCATGGATGATCTGGCGCGCCTGGCAGGAGTGTCGCGCGCCACCGCTTTCAACTACTTCCCCTCCAAGAACCTGCTGCTGCAAGCGCTGGTGCGCGAGATGGAGGCGCGCTTCCTGCACGTCATCGACTCGCAGTTCGCCCGCCCGGCGAGCGCCGCCGAGCGCATCAGCGCGCTGTTCCGCTGGACCGCGCAGGGCATAGCCGAGACGCCGCAGCTGTCGCGCGTCCTCATCGGGGCTTCCGAGACCACCTTCGGGGCGGCCCGCGATTCCGGCGTGCGCACGCAGCGCGTGCACCGCGCGCTGATGCAGGTGCTGGCCGCCGGCCGGCGCGAGGGCAACGTTCGCGACGATCTGTCGACCGAGATCCTCGCGGAGATCGTCGGCGGCAGCTACGTGGGCATCCTGCACGCCTGGCGGGTCACGGCACGCTACCCGCTCGGGCGTCGCCTTGAGGAGGCCGCGGGCGCGCTGTCGCAGCTGATCAGCGTTGCGCCGCCCGCGCCGCGCCGCGGCCGGGCGCGATGAACGCCGCCGTCGCCGACATCGAACTGCTGCCGTGGCAGCCGCCGGAACTGGGACGCGCGGTCGACGTGCGCGGCGGGCTGCGCTGGCTGCGGCTGCCGGTGCCGGGGCGGCTGGCGCACATCAACGTGTGGCTCGCGCCGGCCCGCGCCGGCGGCCAGGTGCTCATCGACACCGGCATGAACGATGCGGCCACGCAGGCGGCCTGGCAGCAGCTCGCGGTGAGTGAGCGCCTAGGGCAGGAGCTGCGCACCATCCTCGTCACCCACCACCATCCGGATCATTTCGGCATGGCGGGGCGGCTGGCGCAGCGCTTCGCTGTGCCGGTGCGCATGAGCGCAGCGGCGCATGCGGCGGCCGAGCGCGCGGTCGCCGACGGCGGCGCCACGGCGCCGCGCCTCGCCGACTACCGCGCTACCTGGGGCGTGGACTTCAAGCAGCTCTTGGAAAGGGCCGGCGCGGTCGGCGTGTTCGCCAGGCTCGTGAGCGGCGTGCCGGCGCCCTGCGCGCCGATCGAGGAGGGTGAGCGGGTCGGCGAGCTGCGCGAGCCGTGGGACGCATCGCTGCACTTCGGACATGCCGAGGGGCATGTCTGCCTGCACTCGGCGCAGGAAGGGCTGCTGATCAGCGGCGATCAGCTGCTGCCGTCGATCTCCAGCAACATCAGTCTTTACCCGGGCGCAGAGTCGAGCGATCCGCTCGGAGACTTTCTCGCCTCGCTGGCGCGCCTGGCGCAGTTGCCGCCCGCAACCGTGGTGCTGCCGGCGCACGGCCAGCCGTTCAGCGGTGCGGCGGCACGCGTCGCGCAGCTGCGCGCCGGGCACGAGCAGCGCCTCGCGCAGCTCCTGGATTTCGTCGCCCAGCCGCAGGACACGCCGGCGGTGGTGCTGGCGCTGTTCGGCAGCCGCAACCTCGAAGGATGGAACGCGCTACTCGCCTACGGCGAGACGTTGGCGCACATCCGCTACCTGCAGTTACGGGGCGCGCTGACCCGGCTGGCATCGGCCGGCACGGTCCACTGGGTGCGGGCCTGAGCATCGGGAGGGTGTCGTGAACAACGCGCAGAGGGTGCGTGGTAGCGGCAGCGTTTCCAAGGAGCGCGGCATCAACCCGAATGCACCGATCGGCGACATCGTGAACCCTGGAACAAGGGCGATGAGTTTTCAGGTTACAATTCCACCCAAGCCTCCACGCCGAAGCATCTCCACGTCGCGTTGACAGGTCATTCCTTCGATACCTGCGCAAAGCAGCAAAGCACTAGCCATGTCGTTGCTCGAGGGTTGGGACAATTTCTATGTCATTCTCGGCTCGGCCGCGGCGGGTCTTATGGGGCTCACCTTCGTAATCATTGCCCTGCTGTCGGATAGGCGCCGCGCGCACCGGTCTGGAATGAGCGGCTACATCACGCCGACGATCGTGCACTTTGGGACCGTGCTTGCGCTGTCTGCTTTCCTGAGCATGCCACACCAGAACATGACCAGCCTGAGTCTAGGGCTCGGTGTAACGGGCATAGGAACGTTGACTTATACGGCAGTTATCGTCGCAAACATTCGCCGATTCGCGAGCGACTACGCTCCCGTGCTCGAGGATTGGCTTTGGCACGCGCTATTGCCGACCGCGGTTTACGGTTCTCTGTTCGCCATGGCGTTTTTAATTTGGCGCCAGCCGCAACAGACCATGTATGGCATGGCTGCCTCATTGACGCTGTTACTTTTCATCGGGATACACAACGCTTGGGACGTTGCAGTGTCGGTCACGGTGCAAAGAAAAAAGGATGATCCAAACAAGACGGAGGGATGAGCTTATGGCAGGCCATCTCGCAGTCCTTAGCGGAGGAAGCATTTGGGAGCGACCGCTCGAGATTGCTCGAGGCTCCATGCTCACAGACGGCAGGTGGCGCCCGTCGGCGAACGTCTGCTCGCGGCCAAGTGCGGACATACAGGGGTTCAGAACGGTCGCCCGATACCTGCCATTCGCAGGCCGATGGTGATCGTAGAACGTCGTGCCGGACTTCTCGGCGCTCAGGCGCACCCGTTGCCCGACGCATGCCGCACGGGATCAGAGTCACGACGTCCCGTCGGTCGGGTCTCGGCCTCCGCGAATGCGCGCCGACTACAGGCTCTCGCGAACGCGCTGTGCGTTACGGGCGCGCTTCGAGAACGATGTTGAACGGCGTCTCTGTCGCGCGCCGGAAGCGCGTAAATCCGCCGCCCTCTACCAGAACCTCGCGGAGACGACGCTCGCCTGCCTGGGCGCCAAGGGCAGGACCCTGCCGCGCCAGCGATACCGGTACACAGATCAATGACGAGGCACCGTAATAAACGCGCCCGACCGGATTGAAATTCTGTTCGGGGCTATCAGCCGCCATCGGCTCGACGATCATGCAATACCCATCAGGCGTTAGCGCCTCACGCGCGTGCCGGGCGGCGCCGCCCGGGTCGCTCATATCATGCAGGCAATCAAAGAAGGCAATGAAATCGAAATCTTTACCCGCGTAGGACGTTGCATCGGCAACTTCGAAACGAACGTTGCCCACGGCCGCCTCCGTCGCACGACGGCGTGCAGTCTCGATTGATGGTGCGTGATAGTCGACTCCGATGAACTCCGACTTCGGGAATGACTTGGCCATGAGGATGGTGCTTGCGCCGTGACCGCAGCCGATGTCCGCGGCGCGCACCCCGGCCTTAAGTTTCTCCATGAGACCGCCGAATGCTGGCAGCCAGTTGACGACCAGGTTCATGTTGTAGCCGGCCCGGAAAAAGCGCTCGGTTCCGTGGAACAAGCACGCGTGGTGCTCGCCCCATTCCATCCCCCGACCAGTGCGAAAATTCTCCAATGCTCGATCGCGCACGTGAAATAGATCGCGCACCACTTCATACGCCCCGGGAAGATCGAGCGGTCCGCTGGGATCGGCGAGACAAGCGCGCTGCTCATCATTGAGGAAGTAGCGCTGGGTCGACGGCTCATAGTCGACGTAACCGCCTGCGGCCTGGTTGCCGAGCCACTCGCGCGCGTAACGCTCGTTAGTGCCCGTTTTTTCGGCGAGCATCGCCGGTGTCATGGGGCCGGAAGCGAGCGCGCCGTAGTAACCGAGCGAGTCGCCGATCGATATGAGCACCGCGCTTACCGCAGCTCCGAGATCCCCGATTGCCTTGCCCAAAAACGCATTGAGACGTTCTTCGTTCATAAGCTTGGCTCCCACGTGCGGTGAACGGCAGGATATTGGGCGCATGTCGCTCATTGGGCAAACGGTGAATGTCGCGCGCGTACCATGCCGGCGATTAGAGGTGCTGCAGTGCAGTAAACGCGGCTGTGGGAGGGATTGGTGCCCCCTATGCGCCCAGTCTCAATCCGTCTCTTTGACGGTACTGCCTCAATCAAAACGCGCAATTCGGCACGCGGCTGCGCCGCCATTGAGAAAGGCTCGCGAGGCGTTGGCAAAGCACAGGATCTAACTGAACATCGTCGGAGCGGACACTCACGACAGGTCGGTTAGGGTCAACAGCCGGCGCAGGCCGAGGGAGATAACTTATGAACTCAAGTGCAACCGCCGACGATGACGTCAAGGCGATCAGGAGACTAGGGGAAGAGTTTTTCGCGGGGGTAGCCACCGCGGATCTGGATAGACGTATGGCAACGATGGATCCCGATGCCGTTATCATGCCTCCCAATCTCCCGTCCATCGTCGGCAAAGAAGAAATACGTCGACTCTCCCACGATTACGCCGCGGTCTTTCAAGAAAAATGTAACGTGGTTTACGATGAGGTTGAGACTGTAGGACATTGGGGATTCGTTCGGGCGACTGTGACCGGTACACGAACATATAGGTCCGGGGGCGCAGTTGAAAACGTGAACTTGAAGAACCTTTGGATCGTTAAACGGCAGACCGATGGCCAATGGAAATTCTGGCGCATCATGTTCAACAGCACCCCACTCGATCCTACCGTGTAACTAACGTGCGTCGATGAGCGGGGCGCCGGCAGCATAGACAAATTGGCAGCGACTCGGCGATAGCCGTGGCGATCGGCATGCGCATCGTTCGACATTCTGAGCTGGGTCTCCCACGGACGCCGCACGTTAGCCAAAATTCACTTGTGCGGGTCGAGCGTCGCCGATTTCAGCCTGCCCGATAGCGGCCACCCATGTGCGGCCGCTTGGGGTCTGGACCTGTCCTAAGCGGCAACTCCTCGGTCATCGACCGCCAAGCGGCAGCACGCGGCCAGTTTGAGACATTCGACTCAACCAATTCACGGCGGAAAAGCAGCCGCTGGCGGCTTAGGGTAGGCTAAAGGGCCACTGACGAAGAGCCCGCGCATGGCCGACAGAGCCGAACCAGAATCTCCTCAGGAGACGGGCGCACCGTGACCGAACCGGGGCGGGCGGTGTTCCTGAGCTACGCGTCGCAGGACGCGGAACCTGCCCAACATCTGTGCGATGCGCTGCGCGCCGCAGGCATCGAAGTATGGTTCGACCGCAGCGAGCTTAGAGGCGGCGACGCCTGGGACCACCGCATTCACGAACGGATCCGCGATTGCCGCCTTTTCCTGGCAATCATCTCTACGCACACCGAGGCCAGAGACGAAGGCTACTTTCGCCGGGAATGGAAGCTTGCGGTTGATCGTACGCACGACATGGCCGAGCACAAGCTGTTCCTCGTGCCGGTAGCAATCGACGACACGCCTGAGCGCGACGCTGCGGTTCCCGAGAAGTTCCGGCAGGTGCAGTGGACACGTCTGCCCGGCGGCAACACGCCGCCCGCCTTTGTTGAGCGAATCCGTCAGATGTTGACGCCGGGCGGAAGTCGTGAGCTTGCGTCTGTGCGACCCGAATCCGAACCAGCGTCGACGCCGAGCGAATTGCCCCGTCCAGCCATCGCGAGCATGGCGCCGGAAAACTCGATTGCCGTACTGCCTTTCACCAACTTGGGCGGCGAAGCGGACAACGAGTACTTCAGCGACGGACTTGCCGAGGAGATCTCGACTGCTCTCGGTCAAGTTGAGGCCTTGAAAGTTGCGGCTCGAAGCTCGGCGTTTTCCTTCAGAGGAAAAACGACGGATATCGCTGCGATTGCAGGCAAGCTTCAGGTGGCGAATGTACTCGAAGGGAGCGTGCGTCGTGCGGGGCAGCGGATCCGCGTGACAATTCAGCTCGTTGACGCCAGGAGCGGCTTCCAAGTGTGGTCGGAGCGATACGACCGTCAGATGGAGGACATTTTCGACCTTCAGGACGATATCGCCCGGGCAGTAACCCAACGGCTCAAAGTCTCGCTCAGCGCAGGCGCGAGGCGATCAACATCCAACCTGGAAGCTTACGACTTGTATCTGAAGGGCAGGTACTACTGGGCGCAACGGCCTCAAGGCATCGCCAAGGCTATCGGGTATTTCGAGCGAGCCATCGACAAAGACCCGAACTACGCCCGTGCCCGTGCCGGACTCGCAGACTGCTACGTCACGCTGGGATCGTGGGAGAACGGTACCATGCCGCCTATCGAGGCCATGGCGAAGGCAAAGGAAGCGGCCGGCAAGGCGCTGGAACTGGATGCACGGCTGGCGGAGGCGCATACCACACTGGCCTATCGGACGACGCACCACGACTGGGACTGGGCCCGCGCCGAGGCCCAGTTTCAGCACGCCTTTGAATTGAACCCCAACTACGCCGTGTGTCACCACTGGTACTCTCATTATCTGACTGCTGTCGGACGAACCGAGGAATCGCTGCAGGCGAGCAAGCGATGCCTGGAGCTTGATCCGCTCGACCTCGTCATCAATGTTCACATGGCGTGGCACTATCAGTTTGCGCGCCAATACGGGCAAGCTATCGAGCAATGCGGGAAGACCAGCGAATTACATCCGAATTCGTTCTGGCCGGCCTATTTCTTTGGGCTGGCCTACGAGCAGCAGGATCACGTCGATCATGCGTTAGAGCAATTTCGTACCTCGGTTAGCATGTCCGGGAATGTGACTTTCGCCACCGCGGCGTTGGGGCATTTGTATGGAATCGCGGGCAAGAGCGATGAAGCGCGCGTCGTGTATCAGGAGCTGAAGACCAGGGCCGCGCGGGCCTACGTGCCCGCTTACGATATCGCCCTGGTATGCACAGGGCTGGGTTGGAATGACGAAGCGCTGGAATACCTGGCGCGAGCTCACCAGGAGCGCTCCGGCTGGATAACCTACCTCAAGGTGGACCCGCGACTGGACCCGTTGCGTCACGACGCCCGTTTCATCGATTTGCTGCGGCGCGTGAGACTGGTGGGTACGTGAGCGGACAGCTGGCGGCGCGAAGCCGGTAATTGGCGTTTCGCGCGGCGGAGGCTGATCCTGGAGTGGACCGAGACGCGCGTGCAGCGCCTCGCCGACTATCGCGAGACCTGGGGCGTGGATTTCAAGCAGCTCTTGGAGAGGGCCGGCGCGGTCGGCGTGTTCGCCAGGCTCGTGAGCGGCGTGCCGGCGCCGATCACGCCGATCGAGGAGGGCGAGCAGATCCGCGAGCTGCGCGAGCCGTGGGACGCATCGCTGCAGTTCGGACATGCCGAGGGCACGTCTGCCTGTACGGCGCGCAGGAGGGCCTGGTGATCCGCGGCGACCAGCTGCTGCCGTCGATCTTGAGCAACATCAGCCTGTATCCGGGCGCCGAGTCGAGCGATCCGCTGGGAGATTTTCTGGCATAGCCGGCGCGCCTGGCGTCAGCTGCCGCAGTCCACTGGGTGAGGGCCTGAGCATGGGGAACATGCCGTGAGCAACGCGGATCTGCAGCGACTTCTCGATGAGGCGGCGCTGCGCCGTACGGCGGAGCTGTATGCGCAGGGCGCCGACCGGCGCGACAAGGCGCTGTGGAGTTCGATCCTGACGGCAGACTGCGTGATCGAGGCTCCCGGCATCAATCTTACGGGGCGCGAGCAGATCATCGCTGCCCTGGACGTGATGGCACGCCTGTATGTGGTCACGCAACACCGCGTGCACAACCAGATTGTGCGCATTGCGGGCGATACGGCGAGCGGTGAGACCTACTCGGTCGCCGAGCACGTGAGCGAGAGCGCCGGCAAGCGGCAGCTACTGACCTGGGCTATCCGCTATCAGGACAGCTGGCGGCGCGAAGCCGGTGAATGGCGCTTCACGCGGCGGGCGCTGATCCTCGACTGGACCGAGGCGCGCACGCTCTGAAGTCGGCGCAGCGGGTCAAAACTTGAACGTCGAGAGCAGCAGACTCGTCTCGGTCTGCGAGATGCCTTCGATCAGCCGGATGCGCGCCAGCACGCGGTCGAAGCCCTCCAGGCTGTCGGCGCGCAGTTCCGCGACGATATCCCAGCGCCCGTTGGTGCTGTAGAGCGCGCTGACCGCAGGTTCGCCCCGCAGCGCGCGGATCACCGCATCCACCTGATTGCCCTCGACCGACACGGTCATGAAGGCGCGCATGCGCTGCTCTTCCACATCGGGTTTGAGGCGCACCGTGTAGCCGACGATCGTGCCGATCTTCTGCAGCCGGTTCATGCGGTTCTGCACGGTGCCACGGGCGACGCCTAAGGCCTTGGCGAGCGAGGCGACGGAGGCGCGCGCATCGTTGCGCAGCAGCGCGATCAGGGACCGGTCGGTGTCGTCCACGGGTTCGCTCCATTAATAAGAGGACCGAGGCATATTGATCAAATCGTCATAATTGTATGACATAGTGTGCAATTAGTTGAGTGATCTGCACAACATTCTGCCTATATTTTAGTCACGCTTCAGCCGACGATACCGGTGCGCCCCAAGAAGGACCGAAGAGCCGGGGGCCCTACCGGAGAGACGTCATGGTCGATTTCATTGGCATCGAACGCGTCCAGGAACTCGTGGCCCGTCGCGGCGCAGCGCGCTTCATCGCGGAGCTGGCGCACGAAATCGAGGCGGATTACCTGCGCTGGGACAGCTTCGACAAGTCACCGCGCCATGCCACGCACTCGAGCGTCGGCGTCATCGAACTGATGCCGGCCTGCGATGGGCGGCTGTATGCCTTCAAGTACGTCAACGGCCATCCCAAGAACACTGCCGTCGGGCTTCTGACCGTGACCGCCTTCGGCGTGCTCGCCGATGTCGAGACCGGCTACCCGCTGCTGCTTGTCCGAGCTGACGCTCACCACGGCGCTGCGCACCGCGGCGACCTCCGCCCTTGCCGCGCAGCGCATGGCGCGCCCCGAAAGCCGCGTCATGGCGCTCATCGGCAATGGCGCGCAGAGCGAGTTTCAGGCGATCGCCTTCCACCACCTGCTCGGCATCCGCGAGCTGCGCCTGTTCGACACCGACGTGCAGGCCACCGCGAAGCTCGAGCGCAATCTTGCCCGGCTGCAACTCAAGGATCTGCAGGTCGTGCGCTGCGGCTCGATCGCGCAGGCGGTGGCCGGCGCCGACATCGTGACCACGGTGACCGCGGACAAGCGCAACGCCACGATCCTGACGCCCGAACTCATCGTGCCCGGCATGCATCTGAACGCGGTCGGCGGCGACTGCCCGGGTAAGACCGAACTGCATCCGCAGATTCTGCTGCGCGCGGATGCGCGTGTGGTCGTGGAGTTCGAGCCGCAGTCGCGCATCGAGGGCGAGATCCAGCAGCTGGACGCATCTTTCCCGGTGGCAGAGCTGGCGGCGGTACTGGCAGGGCGCGCGCCGGCGCGGCTGAGCCGCAACGAAGTCACCATTTTCGACTCGGTCGGTTTTGCTCTCGAGGACTTCTCGGCGCTGCGCTACCTGCTGCGCGTACACCATGCCGAGCGCGGCACGCAGCCGCAGATCGATCTCGTGCCCGATCTCGACGATCCGAAGGATCTGTTCGCGCTGCTCGCACCGCGGGCTTGCCCCGCGGTGACCGACGCCGGGGTGGCGGCATGAGCGGCAAACGCACGGCGGCGCTCATCGGCGCCCCGACCGACGTCGGCGCTGCCGACCGCGGCGCCTCCATGGGGCCCGAAGCGCTGCGCGTCGCGGGCCTGGCCGATGCACTGCGCGGGCGCGAGCTCGACGTCATCGACGAGGGAAACTTAAGCGGACCGGGCAACCCCTGGCAGCCGCCGCACGAGGGCTACCGTCACCTGCCGGAAGTGGTGCGCTGGAACCAGCTGGTTCACGACAGCGTCTACGCACAGCTCGGTCGCGGTCATCTGCCGGTGCTGCTCGGCGGCGATCACTGTCTGAGCATCGGCTCCATCAGTGCCGTGGCGCGCCAGTGCCGCGAGCAGGGCCGCAAGCTGCGCGTGCTGTGGCTCGATGCGCATGCCGACTTCAATACCAGCGTGCTGTCACCGAGTGGCAACGTGCACGGCATGCCGGTCGCCTGCCTGTGCGGCTTCGGGCCGCCGCAGCTGACCGGCATCGGCGGCGCGCACGCCGGCGATCGAACCGTCCTGGGTACGCCAGATCGGGATCCGCAGCGTCGACGAGGGCGAGAAGCGCTTCGTGCACGAGCAGGGACTGGATGTGTTCGACATGCGCTACATGGACGAGATGGGCATGCGCCAGGCCATGGAGCAGGCCCTGGCCGGCATGGACGCCGATACGCACCTGCACGTGAGCTTCGATGTGGACTTCCTCGACCCGGAAATCGCGCCGGGCGTCGGCACGCGCGTGCCGGGCGGCCCCACCTACCGCGAAGCGCAGCTGTGCATGGAGATGATCGCCGACACGCACCGGCTGGCATCGCTCGACGTGGTCGAACTCAATCCCGCCTTCGACGTGCACAACCGCACCGCGGTACTGGCCGTGGATCTGATCGAGTCGCTGTTCGGCAAGAGCACGCTGGTGCGCCGCCCGGTGTGGCGCAGCCCCGCGGAAGCAGGCACTGCCACCCGCAGGCAGCGCACGCGCACCGCGCTCGCCTAGTCCGACACCTGCTGCATGTGCACGGTGAAGCCCGGCACCCAGCTGCCCTGACGCTGGAACTCGGTGACGACGTCGTAGGCGTCGGCGCCGGAGCGCTGCCAGCGGCTGCGATACACCTGCGTCTGGCCGCCTTCGCTGTAGCGGGTCGGCGGGAACACCAGCGCGTCCTTCTCGGCGCTGACCGCGCCGCGGCTGTAGCCGCCGCCACTCTCGATATACAGATACTGCAGCTGCTGGCTCGGCGCATCCCACACATAGATCGACTCGCCGAAGCCGTCCGGGTGCCCGGCGCCGTGATGCACGACGTGTTCGTCGCGCAGGAACTTGCCGCCATAGATCCAGCTGAAGCAGTGCTGGTCCGTGACCTTGCCGTCGGGGAAGGTGCCGCGCCAGCAGTGTCCGGCGAGAAAGGCGAGCGGCTGATAGCCGGGCGCGGCTGCGGCGCCGGCGCCGGCGCTGCTCAGCGCAAGGAGCATGGCGGCTGCGGCCCGCGTTGCGTGGCGAGATGTCATCGGTCCTCCTTACTTCTTTGGCTTGTTGGATCCGGCGGATCTGTCCGCCCGGGTCGCCCGGCGCCGCCGGCCCGTCGCGCCAGCCCCGAGCAGCCGCTCGAGATGGGCACGCAGCTGGCGCACGGCGCCGTCGAAAGTGGCCAGGTCACGGAAGGTGCGCGCCTGCATGACCGCACCCTCCATGGTCGTGAGCACGAACGCGGCGAGCTCGCGCCGGTCGAGGTCTGCGGGCAGGCGGGTGCCGGCCGCGTTGAGGCACGCCTCGATGGCATCCGTCCAGGCGGAGAAATTGGCCGCCAGGCGCTCGCGCACCGGCAGGTCCGGCTCGTGCAGCTCGAGCGCGAGGCTGCCGATCGGGCAGGCGTACAGGCATTCGCTGTCGGCGAGCGCACGGCGGTAGCAGTCGAGCAGGGCGAAGATGCGTTCGATGGGATCGGCGACGTTGCGCCAGGCAGGCTCGAGCAGCATCGGCCCGATGCCCTGGTGATAGGCATCCAGTACGGCCAGCAAGAGGTCCTGCTTGCCGGGGAAGAAATGGTAGAGGCTGCCGCTGTTGACGCGCGCGGCCTGCAGCACGTCGGCGACGCTGGTGGAGCCGTAACCCTTGTTACGGAACAGCTCCATGGCCGTCAGCACCAGCCGGGTACGGGTATCGGGGCCCTGCATCGCGCCACTTGAATGATCGATCAAGTGGTACGCTACGCCCGCTTGAATGATCAGTCAACTGTCGTGCGGGAGCCTTCAGGCGAGGGCGCGGCGCAACGCTGCGCGCGCCAGGAGGCGCGTGGAGTCGAGCGTCGGCAGGGGCGAGTTGTCGTCGTTCATGATGAGCGGTATCTCGGTGCACCCCAGCACCACCGCATCGCAGCCTTCGCTCTTCATGCGGGCGATGACACGCTGCAGGCAGGTTACGGCCGGCGCGCTGCAGATGCCGACGACCAGCTCCTCGAAGATGAAGCGGTTGATTTCCGCGCGCTCGGCCGGCAGCGGCCGCAGGTACTGAAGGCCGCGCGCCGCGAGCTTCTCGGGATAGACCTCGCTGTCGACGAGGTAGCGCGTGCCGGTGAGCCCGATGCGGTGAAAGCCGCGCTCCACGGCCTGCGCCGCGACCACTTCGGCGATGTGCAGCCAGGGGAGCGGCGAGCGGCGCAGCACCCACGGCAGCGCCTGGTGAATGGTGTTGTCGGGACAGATGAGGAAATCGGCGCCCGCACGCTGCAGGCGCTGCGCCGAGGAGAGCATCAGCTCTGCCACCCCCGGCCAGTCGTCGCGGTCGATGCAGTGCATGTAGGCGGCGAGCGGATGGTTGTGCGAGCGAGACCTGCGGATGATCGTTGGCGCCGCAGAATTGCGCGCTCTCCAGGCACACCGTGCGATAACACAGCGCCGCACCCTCGGCGCTGCAGGCGACGATTCCGACGTGGCGACGCATGCGGCCGATTCTACAGCGCCGCCCGACGCCCGCTTGGGCATAATCGTGCGCGGCCCGGGTGGGTTCCTACGGTCAAGGCTGTCACATGTCACTCAATCGCGGCGAGCTGCTGTTCATCAGCGTGTGCCTGGCCGGCACCGTCGCGGCACTGTGGGCGTGCGCGCCGCTGCGCGCGCAGAACCGGCTGAATTACCCGGCCGCTCCGCGCGGCCCGGTGAGTGACGACTACTCGGGCACGCGCGTCGCCGACCCGTACCGCTGGCTCGAGGATCTGGATTCGCCGGCGACGCGCGCCTGGGTGCAGGCCCAGGCCGACCTGACGCGCCAGTATCTGGATGCGATCCCCGAGCTACCGCGCCTGCGGGCGCGCATCGCCACGCTGTACGACTTCGAGAAGACCGGGATTCCGTTCCGCGAGGGCGGGCGCGAGTTCTATACGACCAACAGCGGACATCAGGACCAGAGCGTGCTGATGAGTACGCAGCGCCCCGGGGAAGCCCCGGTGGTGACGCTCGACCCGAACCTCCTGCCGGCCGCCGACCACCCGGTGGTCACCGCTTATGTGGCGAGCCACGACGGCAGGCTGCTGGCGTACGCGATCGCGCCGTCGGGATCTGACTGGACCGAATGGCGCATCCGCGATCTGGCCAGCGGCCAGGATCTGCCGGACGTCCTGCGGTACACCAAGTACTACGCGCCGGTCTTCACTCCCGACGGCAAGGGCGTCTATTACAGCGCCTTCCCCGCGCCGCGCGCCGGGCAGGAGCTGAGCACGCAGGACCTGGGCAATGCCGTGTACTACCACGCGCTCGGCACCCCGCTCACCGCCGACGTGCGGCTGATGAGCGATGCCGGCCATCCGGAGCGGCAATACCTGCCGCACCTCAGTCCCGACGGCCGCTGGCTGGTGGTGCTGGCAGGCGAAGGTGAGGTTGGCGACAAGGGGCGCGAGGACGTCTACCTCCTGGACCTCAAGGGCCCCGCGGGCGCGGCGCCCTTCGGCCCTGAGCAGCGGATTTGCCGCCGCCTTTATCTATATCGGTGCCGATGGCGGCCGGCTGTACTTTCTGACTTCACTGCAGGCCCCGAACGGGCGCGTGGTGGCGCTGAATCCCGGGCACCCCGGCGGCGCGCTGTGGCAGGAGGTGATCCCGGAAGGCAAGGAGGCGATCGACTTGAGCGTCGGGGCCAAGGCCGTGACGCTCGTCGGCCATCAGCTCCTGGTGAAGACGCTGCACGATGCGCACAGCCGCGTCATCAGCTACGACCTCACCGGCAAAAAGCTGCGCGAGGTCGCCTTTCCGGGTCCGGGGAGCGTGACCGGTTTCGACGGCCACGCAGGCGATGAGGAGACGTTCTACTCGTTCGCCAGCGTCATCACGCCGCCCACCATCTATCGCTACGACCTCAAGAGCGGGGCGAGCGCGGTGTATCACGCGCCGCAGGTCGCCTTCGACCCGGACGCGTTCGAGCAGCGCCAGGTGTTCTACCCCGGCAAGGACGGCACGCGCATCCCGATGCTGCTGGCGTTCCGCAAGGGAGTGAAGCTCGACAGCGGCGCCAACCCGCTGCTGCTGTACGGCTATGGCGGCTTCGGCCTGTCGATGCTGCCGACCTTCAACGCAGCGCGCATCGCCTGGCTGGAAATGGGCGGGGTCTTTGCGATCGCCAACATCCGCGGCGGCGGCGAGTACGGTGAGGCGTGGCACCGCCAGGGCATGCTGACGCACAAGCAGGTCGGGTTCGACGACTTCATCGCGGCCGGGGAGTGGCTGATCGCGCAGCGCTATACCTCGCGCGAGCGGCTGGCGATCTACGGGCGCTCCAACGGCGGCCTGCTGATCGGCGCCTGCCTGACGCAGCGCCCGGACCTGTTCGCCGCCGCGATCCCGCAGGTCGGCGTGCTCGACATGCTGCGCTTCAACCGCTTCGGCCAGGGCGCCGGCTGGGAGGGAGACTACGGCTCGCCGCAGGATGCGCAGCAGTTCAAGGCGCTCTACGCCTATTCGCCGGTGCACAACGTGCACCCCGGCACGCACTATCCCGCTACGCTCGTGATTACCGGCGACCACGACACGCGCGTCATGCCCATGCACTCCTTCAAATTTGCCGCAGCCCTGCAGGCGGCACAGGCAGGCCCTGCACCCGTGCTGCTGTCCGTGGACCTCGCCTCCGGCCACGGCGGCGGGGAGACGGTGACGCAGGCCATCGAGCAGAGCGCCGACATGTACGCGTTCCTCATCCGCAACCTGCACCTGCAGGTACCCGGCTCATAGCTGGATACCCGGGCGCAGCAGCAGCTGGAACACCAGCAGCTGGCCGGCGAGCAACGCCAGCGGATAGAGCGGCGCGACCGGGGTCGGCGCCGGGTCGGGGACGACGCCGCGCACCCGCCAGGCCGCGCACTGCAGCCACACGATGCCGATGAAGGTCACCACGCACGGCACCAGCAGCACCTCGATGAGCTCGCGCGGCACGCGGAACGGCACGATGAGCGCGATACCGATCAGTCCCGGCACGGTCGCCACGCTGAACATGAAGCCGCTGCGGGTGCGGGAACTGGCCAGCTGCGCGGCACTGTCCGCAAGTCCCAGCAGCCACGGCACGAGCCGCAGCCCCACGAGGGCAATGGCGACCAGTGCTGCGAGGGCTGCGGCATCCTTCAGCCACTGCGGCAACCCCAGATACTCCATGGCCATGCCGACATCATTGGCGGGATTGAGGGCGCCGACGGCCACCTGCGGCAGCGACTGCAAGAAGCCGTTGTAGACCATCCAGATGAGGAACAGCCGCATGCTGCGGCGCGCGGGCGGACGCAGGCGCAGCCACAGCGCGCACAGCGTGCCGCAGGTGAAAGTCGCCAGCGCGCCGCTGCCCTGCAACAGGTGCGTGAGCGGGTGGTCGCCCTGCCAGGTGTGGTTGTTGTGATAAAGCGTAACCGTCACCCCCGGCAGCAGCGCCTTGGGCAGCACCAGGAACAGCTCCTGCAGGAAGAAGGTGAGGTTGAAGGCGAGCGCGTAGAGGAGCGCTGAGGTCGCTGTCAGCTGCCAGTCCCAAGGCGGGATCTGTTCGCGGTGCGCCAGGCGATGCCGGCGCAGCACACCGCGAAGACCCAGCAGCAGCGGAGCCAGGACCAGCAGCAGGGCCGCGGCAATCCCGATGATCATAGAATTGTCATGTTTATGTCAGAACGCTGTCGCTGCTGCAATGCGCGCACGTCGTAGCCCGGCCGCGTTTCGCCACGGTCGACACCCGGAGGGCGCGGGAGTAGTGTCAGCCTGCTTCGACGCAACAACGAAAAGCCCGAAGCCCATAAGGAGCGTCAACCCATGAATGACATGAATTCAGGCGCCTTAAGGCGCTGCACGGTGGCACTCGTCATGACGGTGGCAGGACTTGCCACGAGTGCGGTCATCGCCGAAGAACCCGAGTGGCTCGGCGGCGAGGCACGTCTCGAGGTCAGCAGCAACACCTTCAGCAACGATGGACCGCTGCCCGACAGCGTCATCTACAACTTCATTTCCAACGGCGCGAACATCTGCACCGCCAACGGCGCAGTCGGCGGTGATCAGTCGCCGCAGCTGTCATGGCGGCGCGTGCCACCCAACACGCGCAGTTTCGTCGTGATTCTCTACGATCCCACGGCCTCCTTCACGCACTGGGGGATGTACAACATCGCCGCGCACACGCGGGCCCTGCCGATGAACGCGGGCGTCGCCGCCAGCTCGTTCGGCACCCAGGTCACCAACGACTTCGGCGATCAAAGCTACGACGGGCCCTGTCCGCCGGCCGGGGTGGCACCCGATGCGCATCACTACGTGTTCACGGTGTACGCGCTCGACACCGAGCTGCACCTGAACGTGCCGGCGAATTTTCCGGCGAACGCCGAGACCCTCTACCACGCCCTCATTCACGCGGCGCGCGACGGCCACGTGCTGGCAAGCGGCAGGATCGGCACGTTCTACTCCGCCACGCCGTCGCCGAACTGATCCGGACGACCCTGCGGGCACGCCCCGGCGCGGCCGCGCCGGGGCGTGCCGCCGGACGCCCGCTCGCGGCGGCGCCGAGACGCAGCCTTAGGACTGCAAAAGCTGCTGGCGGCGCGCCCGCCCTGCACGGCATGATCCTTGTCAGGCATGACGAGCAGCTGGACAACACGCCGCGACGGCAAGCGGGCGCGCCTTGCGCAGGTGAGCGCGCACGTGGACGGCAAGATCCTCGCGCCCGCGGCCATCGTACCGGCCCTCGAGGGGCTGCTACGCTGCGGCGACCGCGTCGCGCTCGAGGGCAATAACCAGAAGCAGGCCGACTTCCTGTCGCGCGCCCTGGCCGAGGTCAACCCGGTCAAGGTGCACGATCTGCACCTGCTCATCGCCACCTTGAGCCGCGCCGAGCACCTGGCGCTGTTCGAGCGCGGCATCGCACGGCGCGTGGATTTCTCGTTCGCAGGTCCGCAGAGCCTGCGCGTGGCGCAGCTGCTGGAGGACGGCAAGCTGGAGATCGGCGCGATCTATACCTACATCGAGCTGTACGCGCGCATGTTCGTCGACCTGACCCCGCAGGTGGCGCTGGTGTGCGCACTGCAGGCCGACCGCGCCGGCAACCTCTACACCGGGGCCAACACCGAGGACACACCCGCCATCGTCGAGGCCACCGCCTTCCGCCACGGCATCGTGCTCGCGCAGGTCAACGAGATCGTCGACGAACTGCCGCGCGTCGACATTCCCGGCTCGTGGGTGGATCTGGTCGTCCTGGCGGACCGGCCGTTCGCGCTCGAGCCGCTCTTTACCCGTGATCCACGCCATATCACCGAGCTGCAGGTGCTCATGGGGATGATGGTGATCCGCGGCATCTACGAGCGCCACGGCGTCACCTCGCTCAATCACGGCATCGGCTTCGACACCGCCGCCATCGAGCTCCTGCTGCCCACCTACGGGCAGACGCTCGGCCTCAAGGGACGCATCTGCCGCAACTGGGCCCTCAATCCGCACCCGACGCTCATACCCGCGATCGAAAGCGGCTGGGTCGAGAGCGTGCATTGCTTCGGTGGCGAGGTCGGCATGGAGGACTACATCCGCGCGCGGCCGGACGTGTTCTTCGTCGGCGCCGACGGCAGCCTGCGCTCCAACCGGGTGCTGTGCCAGCTGGCAGGTCAGTACGGGGTTGATCTCTTCATCGGCTCCACGCTGCAGATGGATGCCGATGCCAACTCCTCCACCGTCGTGCTCGGCCGGCTGGCAGGCTTCGGCGGCGCGCCGAACATGGGCCACGATCCGAAGGGCCGCCGGCACAGCACGCCGGCGTGGCTGAGCCTCATCACGGCGCAGGCCCCGGTGGTGCGCGGCCGCAAGCTCGTGGTGCAGCTGGTGGAGACCTTTCAGAAGGGCGGCGTGCCAGCCATCGTCGAGTCGCTGGACGCGGTCGAAGTCGGGCGCCAGGCCGGCATGCCGATCGCCCCGGTGATGATCTACGGTGACGATGTGAGCCACGTCGTGAGCGAGGAGGGCATCGCCTACCTCTACATGGCGCAGGGCGCCGAGGAGCGCCGCGCCGCGCTCGCCGCCATCGCCGGCGCGACCCCGATCGGCCGGCGCGCCGATGCGCGGGTGAGTGCGCAGCTGCGCGCGCGCGGCATCGTGGCCTACCCGGAGGATGTGGGCGTGCGGCGCACGCAGGCGCGGCGCGACCTCCTGGCCGCGCGCAGCATCGATGACCTCGTGACCTGGTCGGGCGGCCTGTACCGGCCGCCGGCACGCTTTCGCAGCTGGTAAGCCATGACGGCCGCCGCACGCCTGCCACTGCCTGCGGCGACCCGCGCGGCGGCGCTCGCCGAGCGCGCCGTGCAGGCACTCGTCGCCGAGGCGATGCTGACGCCGAAGCCGGCGCTGGTGGACCAGCGCGGCACGGGCGCGCACCGCGACCTCACTCTCGAGTGCCTGCTGCGCTCGGCGCAAGCGCTGCGCGGCAGCTTTGAGTCCATGGCGTTCGCGGCCGCTCACGCGGCGGCCGACGTCGGCCTGCGCGAAACCCTGGGCGCGCTCGGGCGCCGGGCCGAGGCGCACATGCTCGCCGCCACCGGCGGCAGCAACGCGCATCGCGGTGCGATCTGGGTGCTGGGTCTGCTCGTGGCGGCGCGCGCGCTGCCCGGCGCGGCCGAAGTCGGCGCGATCGCCGCGCGCGCCGCACGGCTGGCGCGCCTGCCGGACCGTCATGCGCCGCCCTCGCGCAGCAACGGCGCGCGCGCCTGCCGGCGCTTCGGCGTCACGGGGGCGCGCGGCGAGGCGGCGGCCGGCTTCCCGCACGTGACGCGCATCGGGCTGCCGGCGCTGCACAGCACGCGGCGGCGCGGACGCGACGAGAGCTGCGCACGTCTGGATGCGCTGCTCGCCATCATGACGAGCCTGGAGGACACCTGTCTCCTGCACCGCGGCGGCTGGGCGGCACTGTGCACCGCCCAGCAGGGCGCGCGCGGCGTTCTGGCGCTCGGCGGTTCGGCCACGGGCGCCGGCCGGCAGGCGCTGCTGGCGCTCGATGCCGAGCTCGTGCGGCGCTGCGCCTCCCCCGGAGGCTGCGCGGATCTGCTCGCCGCCTGCCTGTTTCTCGATGACCTGCCGCTGCGGGAGGCAAGACCATGGAGCTTCTGAAATTCGACTATCCGGCGCGGCGCGCCATCGCCGGGCGTGTGCACGTGGGCGTGGTCGGCTCAGGCGACCTCGAGGTCCTGCTCGAGCCCTCCGCGGATGACCGCGCGCACGTCACGGTGACCACCAGCGTCGCAGGATTTGCGGTGGTGTGGCAGAACGTGCTCGAGCGGTTCTTCAGCCGCTTCGATGGCGCTGCGGCCATCGAGATCAACGACTTCGGCGCGACCCCGGGAGTCGTGATGCTGCGGCTCGAGCAGGCCGTGGAGGCACTCAGCCCGTGAACCTTGCGGGACGCAGGAGCTTCATCGAACTGTCGGCGCGCGAGCGGGCGCGCGCGATCCTGGATGAGGGCACGTTCCGCGAGCTGCTCGGGCCTTTCGCTCGCCTGAAATCGCCCTGGCTGCCGCTGCAGGATGTCGTGGCGCAGGCGGACGACGGCGTGGTGGTGGCGCGCGGCCGCATCGCCGGTCATGCGGCGGTCGTCGCCGCGGTTGAGGGTGCCTACCAGGGCGGCAGCATCGGCGAGGTATCCGGTGCCAAGATCGCCGCGGCGCTCGAGCTGGCGCTGCGCGACTGCGAGCGCGGTGAGCGCGTGTGGCCGGTGCTGCTGCTCGAGACGGGCGGGGTGCGGCTGCAGGAGGCGAACCTCGGACTTGCCGCGATTGCGGAGATCCACGCGGCCATCGTGGCGCTGCGGCGCCACGTGCCGGTGGTCGCAGTGATCGCCGGCATGGTCGGCTGCTTCGGCGGCATGTCGCTCGCGGCGGCGCTGTGCAGCCGGCTCATCATGACGCGCCAGGCGCGCCTGGGCATGAACGGACCGGAGGTGATCGAGCAGGAGGCGGGCGTCGCCGAACTCGACTCGCTCGATGGGCCGCTCATCTGGAGCCTCATGGGCGGCGCGCAGCGCCAGGCCACGCGGGCTTGCAGACACGCTCACCGAGGACGACACGGATGCGCTGGCGCGTGCGGTGCGCGCAGCCTTCACGGCCGCAACGCCCGCGCCGCGCAGCGAACAGGTGGAGCAGTTCTGCGCGCGGCTGCGAGACATCGAGCCTGCCAGCGCGCCCACGCCGGCCGCTCTGCGGCAGCTGTGGTCAGCGGAGCGCCAGCGGTGAGCGCGGCACACGGCGCCAGCCGCGGGCTCGTCTGGTTCGAGGCACTCACCGCTCAGAGCGGGCGTGTCAGCGGGGCACCGGCGAGCCTGCGCAGCGCCGAGGCGCAGATCGGCGCGGAGCTGACGCGCTGTATCGCCGTCGTGCCCGATGCCGCCGGCCGCTTTCCCCGCGCCCGTCACGGCGAGGTGGGAGTCGAGGAAGCCTGGGCGCTGGCACGCGAGGTGCGGCGGGCGATGGCGGCGACGCCTGCGACGCCGCGCCGTGCGCTGCTCGCGGTGGTCGATGTCGCGAGTCAGGCCTACGGTCGGCTCGAGGAATTGCTCGGCATCCACCTGGCCTGCGCCGCCGCCGCCGATGCCTACGCCAGTGCGCGCCTGGCGGGCCACCCGGTGGTTGCGCTGCTCGTCGGCCGGGCGATGTCCGGGGCGTTCCTCGCGCACGGCTACCAGGCCAACCGCATCGTGGCGCTCGATGCGCCCGGCGTTGCTGGTGCACGCCATGAGCGAAGAGGCCGCAGCGCGCGTCACGCGCCGCACGGTCGAGGCGCTGCGCCTGCTGGGTGAGCGCATCACGCCCATGGCGTACGACGTGCGCTCCTTCGCCCGTCTCGGCCTGGTCGATGCGCTGATCAGCGGCGTGAACGCCGACGCACCAGAGCCGCAGGACGTGGCGCGGGTGCGCAGCGCACTCGCGCACGCGAT
Organism: uncultured Gammaproteobacteria bacterium; assembly: GCA_963787655.1. Lineage (GTDB taxonomy): Bacteria > Pseudomonadota > Gammaproteobacteria > Steroidobacterales > Steroidobacteraceae > 13-2-20CM-66-19. The sequence continues at coordinate 234,157 of CAWBDY010000002.1, forward strand.
TGCCGACGCGCGCGCCGCGCCTGCCGATCTTGCGCACCGGCATCTGTCGGGGCAGGCGCGCCTCGGCCGCGCGGCCTCCATCGAGGTGCGCGCGCGCATGGCGGCCGAATGGGACGCGCCGTGACCCCTGCGGTGCACGCGCTGCTGCGCATCGCATCGCCCGGCGTGCTGACGGCCACCGAGCCTGCCCCGGCGTGGCTGGCCGGGGCGCTCGAGCGCGCACCGTGGGTGGTGGTGCGCCGCGTGGCGCCGCAGGGGCCGCTGCTGCCGGTCGGCGTGCGCGGCGCACACCGTGCCGAACGCTTCGCCGCCTGGCTGCCCGTGCAGGCGGTGCGGGAGGTGCGCACGCCTCGTGCAGCTGGCCGTAGCGCCGCCTGGCGCGCTCAGGCGCGCAGCGACTGTGTGCCGGCGCTCGCCGCGCTCGAGAGCGTCGCGACGCTGATGCGCAGCCTCGGCCTGGAGGCGGCCTGGGGGCCTCTCGGCAGCGTCGGCTTCGAGCTCGCGAGCGGTGCGGCCACCGCCACGGCGGCGAGCGATCTGGATCTGCTGCTGCATGCACCCCGGCCGGTAGCGCGGGAACTCGCCCACGCCCTCTACCAACGCCTCGCAGCTTTGCCGGTGCGCGCCGATCTGCTGCTCGAGACGCCCGCCGGCGCCGTGGCGCTCGCCGAGTACGTCGCCGGCCGCGCACCGTTCGGCCTGCGCACGCTGACCGGGCCGCATCTTGTGCAAGATCCGTGGCGTGCGGCGGCGGCCGCCTGATGCGGCTCGCCTGGCTCTTTCCCGGGCAGGGCGCGCAGCGCCCCGGTTTTCTCAGGCGGCTGCCGGATCATCCGGCGGTGCGGGCAACACTCGGCGAGGCGGCCGCGATCCTCGGCCGGGACGTGCAGCGCCTCGACGAGGCGCAGGCCCTCGAGGATACCGTCGCCGTGCAGCTCGGCACGGTGATCGCAGGGGTTGCCGTGGCGCGTGCGCTGGCGGCCGAGAACATCGCGGCCGATGCCGTCGCGGGACTCTCGGTGGGCGCTTTCAGTGCCGCGGTGGCCTCCAAGGCGCTGGCGTTCGCCGATGCGCTGCCGCTGGTACAGCTGCGCGGGGAGTGCATGGCGCGGCTTGCGCCGCCCGGCTCCGGCATGCTGGCGATTCTGGGCATGAGCGAGCGCGAGGTGGTAGCGCTCGTGGCTGAGGTAAGCCGGCACTCGCCGCTGTACCTTGCCAGCGTCAATGCGCCGAGCGAGATCGTCGTGTCGGGGGAGGCGCGCGCGCTCGAGCTGGCGCTGCAGGCGGTGCACTCCCGCGGGGCGAGCGCGCGGCGCCTGGCGGTCGGCATTCCCTCGCACTGTGCGCTGATGGATGAGGTGTCGCAGCGGCTGCGCACGGCGCTCAGCGCCATCCGCATCGCGCGGCCGCAGGTGCCGTACCTGAGCAATCATCGCGCGCGCCTCGTGAGCGATGCTGCGGAAGTCGCCGCTGACTTATGCCTCAACGTCTCGCGCACCGTGCGCTGGCACGATGCCATGACACTCCTCTACGAGCACGGCTGCCGCATCTATTGCGAAACCCCGCCCGGGCAGGTGCTCAGCACTCTGGTGCGCGACGCGTTCGCGGATGCGCGCGCGGTGGCACTCGAGCGCGTGCCGCTCGCCGATGCGCTGCTGATCGCACGGCGCGGCGCGCCATAACCCTCCGTCAGCGGCGCAGGTACGCTGCCAGTTCACCGACGATGCCGCGCCGGAACGACAGCACGCAGGCGACGAAGATCGCGCCGATGATGGCGGTCACCCAGCCACCGACGAGGTCGGACAGGTATTCCTGCAGCGTCACCACGATCGCCGCTCCCACCACCGGGCCGAAGAAGGTGCCGGTGCCGCCGAGCAGCGTCATGAGGATCACCTGGCCGGAAGTGGCCTGCTGCACGTCCGACAGCGTGGTGAAACCGAGCACCAGGGCATTCAGCGCGCCGGCAAAGCCGGCCAGCGTCGCCGACAGCACGAAGGCCACGAGCCGGTAGCGATTGATGTCGTAGCCGAGCGAGGTCGCGCGCGCCTCGTTCTCGCGGATGGCCGCGAGCACCTGGCCGAACGGTGAGTGCACCACGCGCACGATGCACAGGTACACGCCGATGAAGGCCGCGAGCACCAGGTAGTACATGGTGATGTCCGAGCGCAGCGGCAGGAGCCCGAACAGTGCGCCGCGCGGCACGTCCTGCAGCCCGTTCTCGCCGCCGGTGAAGGGCGCCTCCAGGCACACGAAGTACACCAGCTGCCCGAGCGCGAGCGTGATCATGGCGAAATAGATGCCGCGGCGGCGGATGGCCAGCCCGCCGATGACGAAGCCGAGTGCGGCGGCAAGCGCGGCGCCCGCCAGGATCGCGCTGCCCGGGCCGAAGGCGTGCGCCGTCACCAGCCAGGAGGTGGCATAGGCGGCCGAACCGAAGAATGCGGCGTGGCCGAACGACAGCATGCGCGCGAAGCCGAGGATCAGGTTGTAGGCACAGGCGAACATGGCGAAGCACAGCAGCTTCATCATGAACACCGGGTAGACGCCGAACCACGGCAGGCACGCCGCCAGCAGCGCCAGCGCCGCGTACAGCCACAGGGTGGGGCGCACGTGCTTCACTCTTTGCCGAACAGTCCCGCCGGTCGCACGATCAGGACCAGCGCCATGATGACGAACACCACGATGTTGGAGGCTTCCGGGTAGATGACCTTGGTGAACCCTTCCACCACCCCCAGCGCCAGCCCGCTGATGATCGCCCCGAGAATCGAGCCCATGCCGCCGATCACGACGACGGCGAACACCACGATCACGAGCGAGGTGCCCATGTGCGAGTTCACCAGCACGATCGGCGAGGCCAGCACTCCGGCGAACGCTGCCAGCGCCACACCGCCGCCGTAGGTGGCGGCGATCAGCAGCGGCACGTTGACGCCGAAGGCCTGCAGCAGCGGGCCGTTTTCGGTGGCCGCGCGCAGCGTCGCGCCAAGGCGGGTGCGCTCGATGACGAACCAGGTGCCGAAGCACACGACCACGGATGCCACGATCACCCAGGCCCGGTAGAGCGGCAGGAACATGAAGTGCAGGTTGATGGCGCCGGCGAGCGACTCGGGCACCGGATAGGACTGGCCGGTCGCGCCGAACACCTGGTGCAGCGAGCCCTCGACGATCAGCGCGAGCCCGAAGGTCAGCAGCAGCCCGTAGAGCGGATCGAGGCCGTAGAGGCGGCGCAGGAACAGCCGCTCGACGATGACGCCGATGAGTCCCACCGCGAGCGGCGCCAGGAGCAGCGCCACCCAGTAGTTGATGCCGAACCACTGCAGGCCGAGGAGCGCTGCGAAGGCGCCGAGGGTGTAGAAGGCGCCGTGGGCGAAGTTCACCACCCCCATCAGCCCAAAGATCACGGCCAGCCCGAGACTCAGGAGCGCGTAGAACGAGCCGTTCACCAGTCCCAGCGTCAGCTGCCCGAGGATCACGGCAACCGGGATGCCGAACACCTCACTCATGGGCCGCGCGCCTCGCGCCTGACACCGCCGCGGCGCGCCCCGTCACTTCTTGGGGGCGAGCGGGCACAGGCCGGTGATCGGGCCGAAGGCTTCCTCGCCGTTCATCTTCTTGATGAGCTTGTAGTAGTCCCACGGATACTTCGAGTCCTGCGGCGACTTCACCTGCATGACGTACATGTCGTGGATCATGGCGCCGTCGGCGCGGATGTAACCGCCCTGGGTGAACATGTCGTTGATCTTCAGGCTCTTCAGCTGCGCCATGACCTTGTCGGAATCGGTGCTGCCGGCCGCCTTGACCGCCTTGAGGTAGGTCAGCGTGGCGGAATAGGCCCCGGACTGGTCCATGGTCGGTTCCTTGTTCATCTTGGCGAAGTAGCGCTTGGCGAAGGCGCGCGTCTCCTCGTTGGTGTCCCAGTACCAGCCCGTGGTCAGGTACAGCCCCTGCGCGGTCTTGAGGCCGAGGCTGTGGATGTCGGTGAGGAACGCGAGCAGCGCCGCCGGCTTCATCGTCTTGGTGATGCCGAACTCGTTGGCGGCTTTGAGGGAGTTGCTGAAGTCGGTGCCGGCGTTGGCGAGCCCCAGCACCTGCGCGCCCGAGCCCTGCGCCTGCAGCAGAAACGAGGAGAAGTCGGCAGCGCCGAGCGGCACCCGCACCGCGCCGACATTCTTGCCGCCGTGCGCCTCGACCACCTTGGAGGCGGCGTTCTGCAGCTGGGTGCCGAAGGCGTAGTCGGCAGTCAGGTAGAACCAGCTCTTGCCGCCGGCGTTGACGATGGCGGTGGCGGTGCCGTTGGCGAGCGCGGTGGTGTCGTAGGCGTAGTGCACGGTGTAGGCGGTGCAGTCCTCGTTGGTGAGCGAGGCCCCGCCTGCGCCGATGGAGAAGAACGGCACTTTTTTCGCCGCCGCGACCTTGGCCATGGCGATGTTGACGCCGGTGTTGGAACCGCCAAGCAGCATGTTGAGGCCGTTCTGATCGGACCACTCGCGGAATTTCGAGGCACCGATATCGGGCTTGTTCTGGTGATCCGCCGCCAGCGTCGTGATCTTCTTGCCGAGCACGCTGCCGCCGAAATCGGCGATGGCCATCTTCATGGCCTCGACGCCGCCGGCGCCCATGACATCGGCGTACACGCCGGACATGTCGTCCAGGTCGCCGATGACGACCTGGTCAGCGGCGCGCGCCTGCCAGCTCAGCGTGACAAGCGTCGCCGCCGCGATGGCCCAGCCGGTGGTCTTCATGATCGATCCCCTTGTGTCTGATTATTAACTGCGAAAGTCACACGCCCAGGAACTTGTGCAGCATGGCCATTTTGGCCTGCAGTTCGGCCGCTGCGAAGCCTTCCACGATCTGGCCGCGCTCCATTATGTAGAAGCGGTCGGCCAGCGGCGCGGCGAAGCGGAAGTTCTGTTCCACCATGACGATGGTATAGCCCTGCGCGCGCAGGCGCTGGATGGTGCGGGCGAGTGACTGCACGATGACCGGCGCCAGCCCTTCCGAGATCTCATCCAACAGCAGCAGGCGCGCCCCGCCGCGCAGGATGCGCGCCAGCGCCAGCATCTGCTGCTCACCGCCCGACAGGTGCGTACCCTGACTCTTGCGCCGCTCCCCGAGGTTGGGAAACATCTCGTAGATCTGCTCGAGCGACATCCCCCCTTCTGCCAGGGGGGGCGGCAGCAGGAGGTTCTCTTCCGCTGACAGGCTGGCGTAGATGCCGCGCTCCTCGGGGCAGTACCCCACGCCCAGGCGCGCGATGCGGTGGGTCGGCAGCCCGATCGCTTCCACCCCGTTGATGAGCACGGAGCCTGAGCGCCGCCCCACGAGCCCGAGCAGTGCCCGCAAGGTGGTGGTGCGGCCGGCGCCGTTGCGCCCCAAGAGCGTCACCACCTCGCCGCGCTCCACGTGACAGTGCACGCCATGCAGCACGTGCGACTCGCCGTAGTAGGCGTGCAGGTCGGCGATGCGCAGCGGCTGCGCGCTCATGCGTGCGGGCCGCGCAGTTCGGCATCCGTGGCGCCCATGTAGGCCTCCATGACCTGCGGGTTGGTCGAGACTTCCGTATAGGTGCCGCTGGCGATGATCTGGCCGCGCTGCAAAACGGTGATGGTATCGGCGATGCGGGCCACGACCGCCATGTTGTGCTCGACCATGAGCACGGTGCGGTTGGCGGCCGCGCTCTTGATGAGCGTGGTGACGCGGTCGACGTCCTCGTGGCCCATGCCCTGCGTCGGCTCATCGAGCAGCATCAGCTGCGGCTGCATGGCAAGCGTGGTGGCGATCTCGAGGGCACGCTTGCGGCCGTAGGGCAGCTGCGCGGCGCGCACCTGCGCAAACTCGCCCAGGTCCACCTGCTGCAGCAGCTCCTGCGCCCTTGCGTCGAGCGGCGTGAGACTGGCCGCCGCTTTCCAGAAATGGAAGCTCGTGCCGAGCGTGCGCTGCAGGGCGATGCGCACGTTCTCCAGCACCGTGAGATTGGGAAACACCGCGGACACCTGGAAGGAGCGCACCAGGCCGCGCCGCGCCACCCGTGCGGGCCGCTCAGGGGTGATGTCCTCGCCGCGGTAGAGGATGTGGCCGCTGTCGGGGATGAGGAACTTGGTCAGCAGGTTGAAGACGGTGGTCTTGCCGGCGCCGTTCGGTCCGATGAGGGCGTGGATGTGGCCGCGCCGCACGCGCAGGTTCACCTGCTTCACCGCGACGAAGCCCTTGAATCCCTTGGTCAGGCCGCGCGTCTCGATGATGAAGTCTTCGGCGATGCTGTGCGGCGCGGCCGCCATGACGATCCTGGACCTTAAGGCATGAGTGTTGCCCCGAAGGTGCAGTCTATCGGGGGTGTCGCTGCCGGGTCGAGCGGGCGGCCGGCGCGGCGTAACATGGCTGTAACAAGGCAGGCGGTGAGCCGGTGTGAACCATGGATGAGGACCCGCCACACAAGGGGCCGCTGACGCGCCGTGAATTTGCCGCACGGCTGCTGCGCGCGGCCGGGGTCATGGCCGTGCCGGCCGCGGCGCGCGCGCTCGCCCCGGCAGGGGCCGGCGCGCCAGCGACGCTGCTCCGTAACGTGATGGTGCCGATGCGCGATGGCGTCCAGCTCGCCACCGACATCTACCTGCCGGCCGCAGGTCCGCACGGCGGGCGCTGGCCGGTCATTCTCGAGCGCACCCCGTACGACAAGACCGCCGACAGCCGTTCCGAGCGCACGCCGACGGTGGACAAGCCCAAGTCACGCGCCGAGGTGGCCGCCTTCTTCGTGCGGCAGGGCTACGTCGTCATCTACCAGGACTGCCGCGGCCGCTATCGCTCGCAGGGCGCGTACGTGAAATACCTGAGCGATGGCCTCGACGGCTACGACACCTGCGCCTGGATCATCCGCCAGCCCTGGAGCCTCGGCGTGATCGGCACCATGGGGCTCTCCTATGCGGCGCACACGCAGGGTGCGCTCGGCAGCGCCGGCGCACCGGGCGTCAGGGCGATGTTTCTGGACTCGGGCGGCTTTGCCAACGCCTACCAGGGCGGTATCCGCCAGGGCGGCGCCTTCGAACTCAAGCAGGTCACCTGGGCGTTCAGCGAGGGACTGAACAGTCCGCAGCTGAAGCAGGATCCGGCGAAGCTTGCCGCCATGCAGGCGATGGACCTGCACGACTGGTTCGCGCGCCTGCCCTGGAGCCGCGGCGCCTCGCCCCTGAGCCTGGTGCCCGATTACGAGCAGTACGTGTTCGACCAGTGGGAGCACGGCGACTTCGACGCCTTCTGGAAGCAGCTCGGCATCTATGCCGCCGGCTACTACCCGCAGTTTCCGGAAGCCGCGATGGTGCACATGTCGTCCTGGTATGACCCGTATCCGCGCACCGCGACCGACAACTACCTCGGCCTGAAAAAGCTCAAGCGCGGACCGGTGCGGCTGATCCTGGGACCGTGGACGCACGGCGACCGCCAGCTGACCTATGCCGGCCAAGTCGATTTCGGGCCGGCCGCGACCGTCGACGGAAATCTGGCGAGCGATTTTCTGACGCTGCGCCTGCGCTGGTTCGACCGCTGGCTCAAGGGCGCCGCCAACGGGGTGGAGGATGAGCCCGCGGTGCGCATCTTCGTCATGGGCGGGGGCAGCGGCCGCCGCAACGCGGCCGGTCGCCTCGAGCATGGCGGCCGCTGGCGCGCGGAGCACGACTGGCCCTTGTCCGATACGCGCTGGACGCCCTTTCACCTGCACGCCGACCGCTCGCTGTCGGCCGCCGCCGCAGCGACGGCCGCGGCGCTGAACTTCGTCTACGATCCGCGCAGGCCCGTACCCACCATCGGCGGCTGCATCACCTCGGGGCGGCCGATCATGGTGGGCGGCGCGTTCGATCAGCGCGAGGGGCCGGAGTTTTTCGGCTGCCGGCCGCCGTACCGCGCGCTCGCCGACCGTCCCGACGTGCTGGCCTTCGCCAGCGCACCGCTCGTGGCCGATGTCGAGGTGACCGGGCCGATCACGGTGAAGCTGTGGATCGCCTCCGACTGCCCGGATACGGATTTCACCGCCAAGCTGGTGGATGTGTATCCGCCCTCGGACGACTACCCGGACGGCTTTGCCATGAACCTCACCGACGGGCTGCTGCGCGTGCGCTACCGCGATTCATGGGAGCATCCGCAGCTGATGAACCCCGGCGAGATCTACGCGATCACGATCGAGGCGTTTCCGACCAGCAATCTGTTCCAGCGTGGCCACCGCATCCGGCTGGATGTCTCGAGCAGCAACTTTCCGCGCTTTGACACCAACCCCAACAGCGGCGAGCCGGAGGCGCGCGCCCGCACGCAGCGCATCGCGCACAACACCGTCTACGTCGGCGGGGAGCATCCCTCGCAGGTGATCTTGCCGCTCATTCCGGCGCGCACGTAGCCGGTGCGGGCGTAGCCGCCCTCGAAGGTCGCCGCCGACTGCGAGGCCGGCAACGGCGACTGCTGCGCCGGCTCGAACTTGAGCTTCGAGAGCGCCGCCACCAGCGCATCGAACTCGTGCGGCCGCCCGGCCACGCTGGTGGCGCGCACCGTCAGCCGGTAGAGGTGCTGGTCGACGATGACATAGGTCACGCAGGTGTAGACGGTGGCCGCGGACGTCTCGGACACGCTCGGGCGGGCCTCGACCACGGTCCAGCCGCTGTGGCCACCGACGTTGGTCGGCGCGCCCTGGGTCTTCGAGTCGAGGCTCTTGTCGAAGCGCGCATCGAGCAGCGCACGGTAGTTGGGATCTGCCACGTCGGCCCCGGCCGGCGCGGGCGCGGTCTCGCGATAGATGCTGAGCACCGCATCGCCCACCTGCGTCGTGACCTCGCTGGCACCGGGCTGCTGCGTGACCTGGGGTTTCTGTGCGCCCTCGGGGAGCGCGGTCAGCCGCACGCCCACCTCGGGAACCTCGACCTCGTCCGCGTAGCTCACGAGCGGCCACACGAGCAGGATCGCAAGCCACGCTGAAGCTGCTTTATGCATGGCCCGATCTTATCATCGTGGCCCTGCCAATGAAGGCGTGCGGGAGGCACCGCAATGGACTTCGCCAAACGGGTCGGGGCCGAGGAGGCCGCATTCGATGCCATCTGGCACGTGGTGAGCCGCATCCCGCGCGGCCGCGTGACGACCTATGGCGCGGTAGCGCGCGCGGCCGGGCTGCCCGGGCGGGCGCGCCAGGCGGGCCGCGCCCTGCGGCTCGCCCCGGCGGAGCTGCACCTGCCCTGGCATCGGGTGCTCGGCGCCGGCGGACGCATCGTGTTTCCGCCGACCTCGCGGGCGCACCGCGAACAGGCGCGCCGGCTGCGGGCCGAAGGGGTGCCGCTGCGCCGCGGCCGGGTGCCGCCGCAGCTGGTGAGCGACCTGGAGGATCTGTAAGGGACGACTAGGCGCGGCGCGTGCCGTGGAAGTGCCGCCGGTACTGTCCGGGCGGGATGCCGAGCCGTTTCAGAAACACCGCACGCAGCGTGCCGACGCTGCCGAAGCCGCACTCGTAGGCGATGCGCTTGAGCGTGTGGCGGGTTTCCTCGAGCCGGCGGCGCGCGGTCTCGACGCGCAGGCGCTCCACGAACTTCGCAGGCGTCGTGTGCGTATCGCGCTCGAACACGCGGGCGAAGTTGCGCGGACTCATGGCGGCATGTTTCGCCAGCGTCTGTACGCTCAGTTTGCGGTGCAGGTTGTCGAGCACCCACGAGTGCAGCTCGCGCAGCGGCTCGCGATCGACGGCCTGCAGGGCGAGCGCCGCGCTGAACTGCGACTGGCCGCCCGGGCGACGCAGGTACAGCACGAGGTGCCGCGCGACCTGCAGCGCCAGGCGCGAGCCGTGATCCTCCTCGACCATGGCGAGCGCCAGATCCATACCGGCGGTGACGCCGGCGGAGGTGTAGAGGTCGCCGTCGCGCACGAAGATCGGGTCCGACTCGACCGTGACGCGCGGGTGGCGGCTGGCGAGCCGCTCACACCAGTTCCAGTGCGTGGTCACGCGATGACCGTCCAAGAGGCCCGCCTGCCCGAGCAGGAAGGCACCGGTACACACCGAGCCCACACGCCGCGTGCCGGCGGCGACGCGCTGCAGCCAGCGTACGACGGCAGGACCGGCGGTGCCGGTCTCGACCGCCTCGCCGCCGGCCACCAGCAGCGTGTCCAGCGCGCCCGTGTCATCGCGGAAACTGCGGTGCGCGACCATCGACAGGCCACAGTTGGTCGTGAACGCGGTGTGCCGCGAGAGGGACACCAGCTCCGTGCGGTAGATGGGCGGGCTGCCGGGATGCTGCTCCGCATAGAGCCGGGTCGCGCTGGCGAACACCTGGAACGGCCCGACGAGGTCCAGGATCTCGGTGCCGGCTGCGGCCAAGAGCACGACGCGTCGCGTGCGCACCGCGCCCGCAGCCGGGCTGCCTGAGGGTCGGGCGCTGCGCTTCACGAGCCCGCGGCCGCCTCCAGGTACTTCTCGGGCGCGGCATCGAACACGCTCTTGTGGCTCGGCATGCAGAAGTAGTACGTCTTGCCGGCGTACACCGACTGCGGGGCCGTGGCCACGTCCACGTCCATGTCGCACACCGGGCACAGCGGGTGGGCCGCATCGGAGGTGCGGCGCAGACGGTAGACTGCGTTCGAATCGGGATCCAGCCAGCCCTGTCCCTGGTACTCCATGTAGTCGGCGGTGCTGGCCGCGGTCTCGCGGCCGAAGTAGCGCTCGACCACGCGCAGCGACAGATCGATGCCGCTCGACAGTCCGCCGGCGCTGGCGAGATTGCCGGCTTCCACGAAGCGGGCGCCGCGCCTCACCTGGATGTCGGGAAACTGCATGGCCAGCTGCCGGTAGAAATTGTGGTGGGTCGTGGCCGGCAGCCCGTGCAGCAGGCCGGTCCGCGCCAGCACGAACGCGCCGGTACACACCGACATGGTGAGGTCAGTGTGGCGGCTGGCAGAGCGGATCCACTCGAGGGCGGCGCTGCCCGCGCCGTGCTGCGCCGGAATGACGATGATCTTGGGCGCTGGCGCGGTGGCGAAAGTGAAGTTCGGCACGATCTGCATGCCGCCGCCGGCGGTGATCGGGCTCAGGCTGTCGGCCACGGTGTAGAGGTGGAATGCGTCGCCGCCGCGCCCCGGCACCGCGACGTTGGCAAAGACCTCCCAGGGTCCGCAGAAGTCGATGAGCACCGCACCGCTGGAGATGACGCATGCCACAGGAATGGGCCCCGTGGCGGGCGGCTGCAGCGCTGCCGCCGTGCCGGCCGCGGGCGCCGCGTTCGCGGACTGCGCAGCGCGCAGCGGCAGCGCCGTGACCAGGCTGGTCGCGAGCGAGTAGTGGAACAGATGGCGTCGGTTCATGGCGGCCCCCGCTTCGGGTGTTGCGCTGCGGATTTCGCAAGCGACGGCGGCCATGGTGGGGCAGCGCGGCCATTGGCGGCAATGCCAACATTCGTCGAATTCCTGCCAAAGGCCTGCTCGGCCTTGCGGCCGGCGCGCTTCAGGGGGAGGACGCGAGCTCCAGCTCGCGCAGGCGCGGTCCGGCCAGATTGCCGATGCGCAGCGAGGCATCGTACAGGGCGAGCGTGAACACCAGGAGCGCAACGGCGAGCGCGATGGCTGCGCGCAGGTGACGCGCCTCGAAGGTCCGCATGGAGCGGGCGTAGGCGATGATCGCCAGCACGGCGGCGACCACGATCGTCGCATCGATGCTGGCGCGCTGCCAGTAGCTGCCGCCCAGGTGCAGCCACATGCCGAACTCATCGAAGGTCAGCCCCATGGCGATGCCGTAGGCGAAAGCGGCGCGGCGCGCGCGGTTGCCGGTCGGCGCCGCGAACAGCAGATAGCCGGCCACCGCGGCCAGCAGCAGGATGCCGTAGTTGAGATGATGCACATGCGTGCTGCGCAGAAACAGATACATGTTGGGGATGCGCCGCGCCATAATCAGGAAGACCAGCGTGCGCGACACCATGAAGGTCAGGAGAAACGCCAGCAGCGCGCGGCGCGCCAGCTCGGTTGCCGTACAGGGCGGTTGCGCGAGGCGGTGCCGGGGGCGGTGGAGTTCACGGGCCAACTGCGGGATTGAGAATCGATGGACGCATCACTGCTTGCGGGCTGGGACAACTTCTACGTCATCACCGGGTCGGCCGCCGGCGGACTCACCGGTCTCACCTTCGTCGTCATTGCGCTGATCACCGATGCGCGGCGCGTGCGGCCCGCCGGGCTCAACACCTTCGTTACCCCGACGATCGTACATTTCTGCATCGTACTGGCTCTGGCCGCCTACCTCAGTATGCCATCGCAGCAGCTGTGGACCGTCAGCGCGGGTTGCGGCATTGCCGGGGCGGTAGGCCTTGGGATTTGCGCGCGCATCGCCTTTGGTCTGCGTCACATGCCGAACGACTACCTGCCGGTCTGGGAGGACTGGCTGTGGAACCTGATATTGCCGACCGTCGCATACGGCGCGCTGCTGCTGGCCGCGGATCTGATCTGGCACCACCGCGCCGCAAGCCTCTATAGCGTCGCCGCGGTTTCGCTGCTGCTCCTGTTCATCGGCATTCACAATGCCTGGGACATCGCCGTATGGATGGCGATATCGAAGGACACGTCAAAGGAGCCCGCCAAGGACCCGGCCAAGGAGCCGCCCCAGGGACACACCGCTCGAGAGGTTGCCGCTAGCGGCCTTCGTAAGTGATGCTGATCGTGTCGACTACGCGGCGCACGCCGTGGGACTGCGTGGCGACGCACTCGGCGATGGAGCGCTGCAGTTCGGTGGCCACCTCGCCACTTAAGTACACAACGCCGTTGATGCTCGTCACGTAGACCTGATTGGGCGGGCCGAGCGAGGGATGCTGGGAGATCGCCGAGCGCACACCGGCGGCGAGCGGGGCATCTCCCGGACACCCATGGAAGCCGCACTTGCGGTAGGCCTGGTAGGTCGTGCAGCCATTCAAAAGGCAGGCAAGCCCGATGAGCGCTGCACCCCCGGCGATCGATCGGGCGGACAGCGCCGCGGCGGCGCTGCCCGTACGGGCGGCGTCGCAGTGCGGCATACGGGGGCTGATGCATCTGGGCAATCTGCTCCCGTTCGGTGGAGCGGACAAGGGCCGGCCGGGGCTTGACCGTTCCCTGCCGAGGCTTCAGGGTTGGGCTCGAGGCGTGGTCTGATATCCGGCGTTCAAGATCGGAGCGGTGTATGCAGCGAACCGTGCACGAGTACCTGCGGGCCCTGGAAGCCGGCGATGCCGAAAAGGCCGCCGCGCTCTTCATTCCCGACGGCTGGGTCGAGTCCCCGTTCCTCGGGCGCCTGCCGGTGCGGCAATACATCAAGAAAGTCGCCGATGCCTCCAAGGCCACCAAGCTTACGGTGCACGACGTGCTGGTAAGCGCCGAGGGGCATCTGCGCGCCGTGGCGTATTACCTGTACGACTGGCGCCTCAAGGATGGCTCGCGCGTTTCCTTCGACTGCGCCGATGTGTTCAATTTCGATCCCAGTTCCGGGCGTCTGCAGTCGATCGTGCTGGTCTACGACACGCAGCCGGTGCGCAGCGTGGTCGAAGACAAGTACCCCTGAAGCGGGCGCCGCTCAGGCGGGCTGCCGGGAACCGGAATTCTTTTTCGCCGCCGTTAACCCCGCACGCCCCGCTGTATCGCTTCACTTGAGTAAGCCTTTGCCTTACTGGAGTGTGCGTATGAGACGGGTAGCCTGTATCGCCGCGGGAGCGGCTCTTTCGGTCAGCTTCGACGCCTCGGCACTGGGGAGCCTGGCGCGGGTCAGCCTCATCGACCGGGACACGGGCGCTGCCATCCCGGCGCATTATTTTCAGGGTGAGTACTGGGTCGCGGGGGCGCCCGGCGCCCGCTACGGCATCGAGATCCGCAATGTAAGCGGCGGCCGGCTGCTGGCGGTCACCTCGGTGGACGGCGTCAACGTGCTGTCGGGCGATACCGCGGCCTGGAATCAGAGCGGCTACGTGTTCGATCCGGGCGAGAGATACCAGATCAACGGCTGGCGTAAGTCCAATAGCGAAGTGGCCGGCTTTCACCTTCACGGCGGCCGACAACTCGTACGCGCAGCGCACCGGCCGGCCGGCGAACGTCGGCGTCATCGGGGTGGCACTGTTCCGCGAGCGCGAAGCGGCGGCCGTCGCAGCGCCTCCCAGGATCGCCGAAGTGCCTTACACGCCTGCGCCGTCGCCGCTCCTGGGCGGGATGCCGTCCGCGGCGGCGCCAGCGGCGGCGGACCGCGCGCGCGCCTCGAGCGCCGAGTCGCTCATGGCCAGCCCGAAACTTGGTACCGGCCATGGCGAGCGCGAATACTCCTACGTGACCGACACCCAGTTCCAGCGCCTGCAGAGCGAGCCCAACGAGGTGATCCGCATTCGCTACGACAGCTACGAGAATCTGGTGGCGCAGGGCGTCATCCGCGCGCCGCGCCCGCGGCCGCCGCTGCCCGAGCCGTTCCCGGATTCGCACGGGGCGGCAGTTCGTGCCCGACCCGCCCGGCTGAGCGGTCGCTGCCATACTGTCCTGCAATGCGCGACGCGGACGAGACTGACGAGCAGCTGCTCACGCGCTACGCGCAGGGCGACGCGCCGGCGTTCGAGACGCTCTACCGGCGCCACGAGATGCGCGTCTGGCGTTACCTGGAGCGCAATGTCGGCAATCGCGCGACCGCCGATGAACTCATGCAGGAGGTATGGTTCGCCGTGGCGCGCGAGGCTCCCCGCTACCGGCCGGACGCGCGCTTCACGACGTGGCTCTTCACCATCGCGCGCAACCGTATGATCGACTCGATCCGCACCACCCGGCCGCAGCTGAGCCTCGAGACGGTGGGCTACGAAGCAGACCCGGTGGTGGCACAGCTGACCACCGAGCCGAGCGTCGGCCCGCTGGCGGCGGTGCTGGCGCGTGATGATGCGAGCGCACTGGCGCAGGCCATGAGCCAGCTGCCACGCGAACAGCGCGATGCGTTCCTTTTGCAGGTCGAGGGCGACCTGAGCGTGGACGAGGTCGCCGCCATCACCCGCAGCAGCGCGGAGACCACCAAGAGCCGGCTGCGCTATGCGCGCACCAAGCTGCGCAGCCTGCTCGGCGAGTACGCATGAACAACCTGCCTCCCGGAAGCGACCCGCCAGACGACGCCGACGATCGTTATCGGCGGGCATCGGCGCTCGATCCGAGCAGGCCGAGCGATGCGGTGCGGCGCGCCGTGCTCGCCCACGCCGCGGAACTGGTCGAGCCGCGCGACCGTGCCGCAGCAGCGCCCGTCGTGTCGTCCGGCGCGCCGCGCGCCCGGCGCTGGCAGCAGCCGGCGCTGTTCGGCGGACTCGCGGCCGCCGCGCTCGCAGGCCTTCTGCTGCTGCCGCGCTGGCTGATGCCGCTGGCGCCGCCGGCATCAGCACCACCCGTGCCGGCGAGCGCCAACCTGGCCGCCGCGCCGCAGCCTGCGCCGGCGGCGCCCGCAGCGACCGAGACCCCGGCACCGGCCGCGCCGCCGGCCGCTGCTCCGCCGGCGAGAGCGCCGTACGTGGCACAACGCGCCCGGGAACGTTCCGGCGCGAACACGGCGCAGAGCGAGGCGGCGAAGGGGATCGCGCAGGAAACCGTGGTCGCCGGCGATGCGCTGTCCGGTGGTTTACCGGCCCCAGTAGCGAGTCCCGTAGACGCCTCGCGTGCAACAGCGGCGAGTGCTTCCGCACTCGCGGCAGATCCGGCCGCGGCATTGCGCCGCGCCGCCGCCGCCGGTGATGCGCGCGCGGTGCAGTCATTTCTTGCCGTCCAGTCCGACATCAACGCGCGCGACTCGCAGGGACGTACCGCGTTGCTTTTGGCCACGCAGCGCGGCCAGGCCGATGTCATCAGGACGCTGCTCGAGCATGGCGCCGATCCGAACCTTGCCGATGCCGAGGGCGCGACGCCTCTGCAGGCAGCGCGGGATGCGCACCAGAGCGGGATCGCAGCGCTGCTCGAGCGTTACGGCGCGCACTAGCTCAAGCATGGCGGGCGGTGCGTTCGCCCACTGAGCGGCGTCGGTTTATCCTTGCGCGGACCCACGACTTGCAGGAACACCATGCAGTACGCGCAGCTGGGCAATTCCGGACTCATCGTCTCGCGCCTGGCCTTCGGTGCGATGACGTTCACTGCCGGCAACAAGGACATCGGCGCGATCTACAAGGTCGGCGCCAAGCTCGCCGACGAACTCGTCGGGCGCTCGCTCGATGCGGGCATCAACTTTTTCGACACCGCGGACGGCTATGCGGGCGGGGAGTCAGAATCACTCCTCGGCGCGGCCCTCAAGCCGCATCGCGACGCGGTGGTGCTGGCGACCAAGGTGGGCTTTCGCACCGGCAAGGTGCTGACCCAGGCCGGCTTGTCACGGCGCCACATCCTGTGGTCGGTCGACCAGAGTCTCAGGCGCCTCGGCACCGACTGGATCGACGTGTACATCGTGCATCGCGAGGATCCGCACACGCCGCTGGAGGAGACGCTGGCGGCGCTCGATGCCGTGGTGCGCGCCGGCAAGGTCCGCTATCTCGGATTTTCGAACTGGTCGGCATGGAAAGTGGCCGCGGCGCTGGAGATGCAGAAGGCCGGCGGACTGGCCCCCTTCACCCACGGCCAGATGCACTACTCGCTGCTCGGCCGGGATGTCGAGCGCGACGTGATCCCGATGATGCGGCGCTACGGGCTCGGGCTGACGGTATGGAGCCCGCTCTCGTCCGGTTTCCTGAGCGGCAAGTACACCCGCGAAACGCTCAAGAGCCCCGGCAATCGCTTCGCCGATTTCGATCTGCTGCCGTTCGACAAGGAGCACGGCTTCGAAGTGGTGGAGCTGATGAGGCCGATCGCTGCTGCCCATCAGGCGAGCGTCGCGCAGGTCGCCATCGCCTGGCTGCTGGCAAAGAGCGCCGTTGCGAGCGTGCTCGTCGGTGCCAGCAAACTCGCGCAGCTTGAGGACAACCTCAAGGCGGCGCAGTTGCAGCTGAGCGCCGCGCAGCTCGCTACCCTGGACGAAGCCACGGTCCTGGCGCCGGTCTACCCAAACTGGTTCAGCGACCGGCTCACCGATCAGGCGGTTGAGACCGCGCTGCGAGCGCCAGCGGCCAAGACATAAGCGGCGGCGGGCGCCAGGCGCCCCATGGCGTGCGGTCAACCGCTGACGCCCTGTTTGTCGGTGCGCCCCGTTCTGCACGGCACGGCGGTGGCAAGCGGGGTAGCTGCACGCCACAATGCGGGCATGATCACGAGCAGCGCGCTGCGCGGTTTATGGATGCTGGCCGCAGCCTGTGCCGCCGCCGTCGCCTCGGCTGAGCCCGTCGATGCGGCCGGCCCCTTGTCCGCCGGCTTCCGTGCGGCGCTTACGCAGCACGGCGTGAACGCCACCGATCCGGATCACGCGGGTATCTGGAAAGCGGCGACACCGCCTCCCGGCTCAGTGCGCGGCGAGTTCGACAGCAACGACCCGTTGGGACTTGCCGCCGGCTCACGGATCAAGGCGGACTGCTCCATCAACTGGATCGACCCTGATTCGGGCAAGCGCTACTGCTTCTCGAGCGCGACTTCGCTGGTGGTGTTCCTGGATGAGCCGCACGGCTATCTGCGGCGGGCGACCCAGAACTGGGACGGTGCGACGACGGCGCGCGGCACGCCGCTGCGCTGACGCCCCGACTTCACGTGTCGTGAACAGGAAATTCATCACCGCGTGGCTGGTGCTGTTCGTGGCGTGGCTTGCCGGCACCTACATCGTGCATTCCGTGCTGCTGCATTCCGATTATCAGCAGCTGGCGTACCTCTACCGCGCCGAGAGCGATCAGCAGCGCTACCAGCCGGTGATGATCGTGGTGCACGCCATACTCGCGGGCGCCTTCGTCTGGATCTACGCCCGTGGGCTTGAGCCGAAGCCGTGGCCGGCGCAGGGGGCACGTTTCGGGCTGGCGGTGGCGCTGCTGACGATCGTGCCCAGCTACCTTGCCTATTTCGTGGTGCAGCCCATGCCGTTTGTCGTGGTCGCCAAGCAGATCGCTTTCGACGGCGTGATGCTCATCGTCCTCGGCATGCTCGTGGCGTGGCTATACCGTGACGGGCCGGCCAGGGGCTGAGGCCAGCGCCTAGCGTCCGACCGGCGCGCCCAGATACGACTCACCGGCGCGCACGTAGTACCACACCTCGTCCGGGTTGCGCGCGAAGGCGCGCGCCAGCAGCTCCTCGCCCTTGTCACGCTGACCGATGCGGATGTACCAGGCGCCGACTTCGGCCTGGCTTGACTCATCCTTGGGGTCGGCGGCGAGGAGTTTCTGGTAAGCCTCTTCCGCCTTGGCCTGCTCGCCGGCCTCGGCGTACAGCGCGCCGATGCGCTGCCAGTCGCTGGCCTTGGGTTTGGCGCTCACCACCTGGTCGATCAGCTCCTGACCCTTCGCCTTGTCGCCCGAGAGGTAGTACGCGCGTCCCACCGCGATGAGGTCCCACGAGCTGCTGCCGGCCAGCTTCTGCGCCGCCTGCAGGGCCGCAATGCCGGCCTCCTTGGGCGGCTTGCCGCGCATGATTTCGATGCCCGGTCCTTTCTCTTTCGCGGCGAAGCCGACGCCCACCCCCAGCAGCAAGGAGATCGCAGCGAGGCCCACAGCGACACCGGTTTTCATGACATTCCCCCAGTGATGTGCGATCGCAGCGCGAGCGCAGCTTGACTTGTCACCTGACACAACTTCATCGCCGCTTGGCCAAAGCGCGCGCCGGGCATCTCGTTGCAGCGCGGTAGATCAGTGGCGCGGCGAGTCACAGCGGTTGCAACTCGTTCCACATCGAGCCGGCCAGAAAGCGAAAGAAGGCCTCGCTCGCATACAGGCACTCGCCGCTCAACCCGTTCTGGCCAAACATGAGAATGCTCAAGACCCGGTAAGTGGTCGCCGTGCCGTCGCGGCTGCGCGCCTCGATGCTGTACTCCTGCGCAAGGCCGCTGTCGCCGAGCCACTCGCCGTGCACCGCGTAGCCCAGCAGCTGGGGCCGCACCTCGCGCACGAACACCTCGTAGAAACGGCGCGCCTGTGCGGTGCCGCGGAATCCCAGGCCGAGCGGGTAGAAGCGATACTCGGGCTCGGGATCGAGCGTCGCCATGACGGCCTCGATGTCGCCGGCGCCTTCGTGAAACGCATGGCGGCGAGCGATTTCAACGAACTGTTCACGCCCGAGCGGCATGCCTGCAACCCCCTCAACAACGTTCACTGCGGCTGCCGCTGCGGAACGAGCTTAGCGGACCGACCGCTGCGGCCAGTTACCGGCTTTAGAGCATGGCCAGCTGGCCGGGGGCGGCATTGCCCTCGGCAGTTGCTTTACGCGGCCCGACAGGCTCGGTGAGCGCCGCATCGTTATTGGCCACCGAGTTGACGCGCAGGCTCACTTCGTAGGCATCCATGCGATCAGCCGGGTAGGGGCGCAGCAGCGCCAGCGCCTCCTGCGGCGTGCCGGTGAGCCACGCCTCGCGATCCTCAGTGCGCAGAATCGCCGGCATGCGGTGCGGATTGGCGCCGGTATTGTGGATGTCGGCCATCAGCTCGTTGGCGGGCAGGGTGATGTGCACGCAGCTCTCGATCACGGTGCCGTCGGCGGTGATGCTGCGATCCCACAGCGCGGCAAAGCCGAACAACTCCTGGTCGGCGACAGTAATCAGGTACGGCGCCTTGCGTCCGCCGGCCTCGAGGTGCCACTCGTAGAAGCCGCTCGCCAACTGGATGCAGCGCTGCGCGCGCCGCCACGGACCGCGGTACGAGGCCGCGCTCTGGAAGGTCTCGAGCCGGGCGTTGATGGTGGAGTACCTGGGCGCGACGCCGTGCGCGAAGTAGGGTACGAGGCCCCAGCGCACCAGGGCGCCGCGGCGCACGCCCTGCGCGCTGCGCACGATCGGCACCTGTTGCGTCGGGGCGACGTTGTAGCTGTCGGTCAGCCAGTCCGGGGGTCCGTGCGTTGCCCACTCACGCAGGTATTTTTCCTGCATGCGGATGATGTAGCGCCCGCACATGTTCCTAGGCGGCCGTGCGCTCGAGCGCAGCTTTCTTCAGCGGCACGCGGCCCTCTGGAGGCAACGCGTCATCGATGGCCATGCAGACCTCCGCTATATCGTCGCGCAGTGTCTCGCCGTCATCGTCCAGCAGGTGCCGTTCGAGGACGACACGGGCGCGGGTGAGGAGTGCGAGGAGTTCGTCATGCAGCATGGCCGGTTCCCCAGGCAGGTGGCGCCTGATGAGAATACCACCATATGTAGTATCCGGCCGCCGCAGGGCGACACCAGTTGTAGTGGCCCTAACTAGTTTAGCCATTAATTTCATTGACTTGCAGCATTGACCGGCGCTGGCGCGTGAGGATGACATGAGAAGAGCTCATCGCAAGACGCGAACTTTGCACTGTACGGCGCGTCGATTTACATGACACTCGGCATCTAGCGTGCCGCGCGCACACGTAAGGTCCGTACACCGTGCGTTCCAGATCCAATAAGGAGGTTCGGATGAAAAGGTATCTTGCACTGGCTCTTGTGCCGCTCCTGATCGCGCCCGCTTTCGCCGACACATCATCGCCAGTGCCAGCAGCCCCGGATGCACAGAAGCAGCCCCGCATGCTGGGTCAGAAGGCCGTGCTGCACATTTATTACTACCAGCCCAAGACGCTGGAAATCACCTACGTGGATTCCTACCTGTTCAAGGATGAGGCGGCCTGCAATACCGCGATCTCCGCGGCGCTGCAGATCTCCATGCCGCATGCCGGTGACGGGGATCTCGTCAGTGCCAAGTGCATCGGCATGAATCCGCCGGACGAGATCACCAAGCCCGACAAGAAGCGCGACTCTCCCGACAGCACCGACCTGTAGCGCGCGGCGCTTGCAGGACTGCGGACCTGGCCACGAGGCCAAGGTCCGGCTTCGCTTGACGGTCAGCTGCGAGTGCCCTGCGCCGAGCGGTGCCGGATCTGCGGCCGGCCGCAGATCCGGGCAGATGCGGGCGGATGCGATAATCGCGCGATGAGAGAG
This sequence comes from uncultured Gammaproteobacteria bacterium, assembly GCA_963787655.1. Classification (GTDB taxonomy): domain Bacteria; phylum Pseudomonadota; class Gammaproteobacteria; order Steroidobacterales; family Steroidobacteraceae; genus 13-2-20CM-66-19. The sequence goes on from CAWBDY010000002.1 coordinate 255,125, forward strand.
GTGCTCGTTGGCATGCTGTTGCTGTTGGCGGCCTGCGCGCCGCACGCCAACGTGCAGGACATGGGTGGCGGTCAGTATTCGCTCACCGCCACATCGCCTTCAGGCGGCTACGCGGGCGCTCACGAGGAGGCGGTCGAGCAGGCCAACGATTTCTGCGGCACGCGTCGCGACGGCGCGGTCATCAACGGCTTCTACGACAAGAGCGAGCTCGGCACGCAGGGCGAGCACACGAGCAGCGTCATCTTCAGGTGCGCCCCGCACGCCAGCCTGCACTTCTAGCGCGGCGCCGGCCGCGACCTCATTTCGGCACCAGTTCCGTCCAGCTCTGCGAGACCGGATAGACGACGCCGTTCGGGTCGAGCGTATCGTTGGTCTGGATCAGCGTCTTGCCGTCGGAGGAGAGCCACTGATGGTCGTAGTAGCTGCTCGCCTGGATGATCTGGCCGTTGGCAGGGTTGCGGAATTCCTGTCGCCCCAGTGAGTCGAGCACCTGGCCGTGGGCCGCAGTGTCGATCGCGTGCTGCCGCGCCTGATCCTGAGCCTGCGCCTGCTGGAACCTCTGCTGTTCCTGCTGCTGGAACTGCCGCCCCTGCGCCATCAGCGCGTCATGGTTGGCCTGGCCCTGACGCAGAATTCCCTGGAAGGTCTTGTTGTTGTCCGCCTGCCATTGATTGAATGCCGCCTGCTCGTCGCGTGTCATGCGTTCGACCCACTGCATGTTGGGGTGAGTGGCCTTGTTGAGGCTGGCGAGCTCGGCCGAGCCGAGCAGCTCATCCAGGTGGCCCTGCGGGGCGCGCACGATCGAGATGTTGCGCGCTGCACAGCCGCGCCGGCTGTAAGCGGGCTGGGCGTAGAGGGCCGGCATCTCCGCTTCGGTGCAGTCGACCACCGACAGCAGCTGCTCTTCCATGGGTTTGCCGTTCGCGATGAAGCGGATGCGCACGCGCGCGCCGGTGAGGCTCAGCTGCTGTGGCTTCACCCCGTAGCGGGCCGCCGCCGCGGCGTTGCTCTGGCGCTGCTGCTGCAGCTGGGCCGCGAGGGATGCCTGACCTGCCGCCTCCAGCGGCTGCACCGACACGATGGTGGCCTTGGGCTGCAGGTTCGGGACCGCAATGTTGACGAGAAAACTCGCCGCGTTGTCGATATCGATGTCGGGGCAATGCGCTTTCTCCATCGCTTCGCGCATGAATACGTTGGTCGTCCAGGACCAGCGGAACCCGGGCATGTAATAGAGCGCCGTCTGGCCGTCGGGACTCTGGCTGGTGCTCTTGAGCGACGCACCCTTGCCGTGGCAGCCGCTGTCGCGCACCACCGCGCCGGCGAATTTCCAGCCGCTGGGCACGGCCAGCGTAAATGCGGTCATCTGGTACTGCGGATCGGCGACGTCGACGCTGCGCACGCCCGACCATGGGACAGCGGATGCTGCGGCACCCAGACACCCGAACAGGGCGGCGGACGCGAAGGCCCGCGCCGCGCGCACGGCTGCGGCTGCTGCAATTCTCATGCGGATGCGCCTCTTTCTTGTAGCGGTTGGCGGCGTGACCGCTATCGTAGGCAATCTGTCCGCCGGCTGCACGCGCCGGGCGCATTCAGCCAGGTGCGACAGAGGAGTGCCGCGGGCAGCGGGCCTGCGCGGCGGGCGTCTCATCAACGTCGCGGACCTGCACCGAAGGCGATAGAACGTTAGCGGCGCGCGCACTACACTCGGGCACGTGCCGGGCCCCACCCTCAGGAGACGCCGCATGAACCGGGTAGCACTGATCAGTCTGCTGACGTTCGCCGGGTGTAGCGGCAACCCGCCGCTCGAGAATCCGTCCGCCCCCGGTGCCCTGCGCCCCGAAGTGGATGAGCGACGCGAGGCGCACGCACTGGAACAGGCCGAAGCCGACTGCGCCAAGCAGGGCAAGCATGCGGTCGCGCGACGCGTCGAGAACGAGACGCTGTACGACTGCGTCGCCCCGGGCAGTTAGCGCGGGAGTGTCGGCCGAGCTGCCGCGGGGGCGCTGCGGATTTTAGTGCGGAGGCGCGACGGCCGTCTTCGCGCGGCACACGAGTATCACCTCATCGACCCCATCGGCCGCGAGCAGGCCCGGGGTGAAGTTCAGCTCCTTCTGCATCCGCAGGCCGATCCGCATGATCACGCGGTTGTACCACCACATGGCCCGTTCGCGATCGTGCAGCAGCCACCACATGCCCAGATCCAGGAGCCACGAGGAGCGCGGCTGCATGCCATAGACCGCACTGCGCTCGACGTGCAGGTCGTGCTGCGCCAGCTTGTCGAGCAGCGCCTGCGGCTCGTAGCGCCGCTTGTGGCCGACGAACTCGTCGAATGGAGTCCAGCGCGCCGCGTGCAGCGGCGCCGACAAGAGCAGCGTCGCACCGGGTCGTGCGACCCGCGACAGCTCGTGCAGCGCGCCATCGTCGTCCTCGACATGTTCGATGATGTCGAGCGCACAGACCAGGTCGAACGTGGCATCCGCAAACGGCAGTGAGGTCACCTGGCCGAGCGCCACCTGCGCGCCCTGATCACGCAGCTTTTTCAGCGCCGGTGCGCTGATATCGACGAACTGTGTGCCCTCGATCGGCAGGCGCGGGCGCAGGCCTGGCGCCACTTCGAGCCGTGGTCCGGCTGCGGCGGCCAGCGCCTGCACCAGCGGCCAGGTGTTGAAGCGTTGCGGCTCGACGAGATTCGCGTCTGACCACAGCGAATCATAGTAGCGGCGATTCTTGTCGAGCATCTCGCGCTCGCCGCTCGTCTGGGAAGATCCGGCTGGCATGTGCTCGTTATGGTCCGTGTCAGCGCAGCGCCGCAGCGCGCCGCGTCTTGCGATTCGGCCCAGACAGATAGCAGTCAGGAGCCTCACGCGCAAGCTTGGCGCAAAAGGCGCTCGGCGCGCGGGTTGCGCCGCGGAGGATATGTGGCCGGGGAGTGGGGTTGCGCGCGCCGAACGGATCGTCAGGGCAGGTCGCCCTCGGCCGCGGAAGGCCAACGCGTGCCTCTCGGCACGCGTTGGCTTCAGCGATTGCTTAAGTGATCAGCGCGGGTTCACCACGACGCTTAACGGGACGGTCTGCGGACTGCCCGTTGCGTTGTTGGGAATGTTGAGCGTCGCGGAGATCGAGCCCACGTTATAGGCGAACAGCAGCACGTAGACGGCGCAGCTCTTGCCCGCCGCGAGCGTGGACGGACACAGGCTGAGCGCTGCAAAGTCGCCGCCGCCGTTCGTGAGCGAAATGTGCGACAGCGTAATCGGTGAAGTGCCCTTGTTGCTCAGGGTGACCGACTTCAGCCCGAGCGCATATCGCTGCACCGTGCCGAAGGGGAGTGCCGCCGGCGTCACGCTCAGTTTTGGTGCGGCGGGGCTCACCACGATCGTGCAGCTGCTGCTGACGGTCCCTGCTGCGGTGCCCGAGGTGTCCTTGACCTGCGCGGTGAAAGCGAAGGTACCTGCGCTCGTCGGCGTACCCGTGACGGCGCCGCTGGTCGTATTCAGCGCAAGCCCCGGCGGCAGGCTGCCGGTATCCGAGTACGTGTACGGCGGCACGCCGCCGGCAGCCGTCAGCGCCGAACTATAGGCAGCCCCGACCTGGGCCGTGCTGGCAGGACACGCCAGGGTAACTGGCGGCGGTGGGGGCGTGGAGCCGACCAGCACGCCGTTACGGAAGCTATAGAAGTAGTCTTTGGTTCCGTCGAGCGGACCGGTGACATTCAGGGTATTCGAACCCAGCAACAGGCCGGCGATGCCGCTCGTGACGGAGCCGTTGTTGTAGATATCGGTGTCCTGTACGCCGTAACGGAAGCGAATATCGAAGTCGCCGGTCGCGGACGAGCTGTGCGAATAGATGATCAGCTGCGTGTAGATCGCAGTGCCGTCGGCGTTGGTCGGTCCGTCCCAGGTCACGGCGAACGCCGGCACCTCGTTGGCCAGATCAAACGTTCCGTCGGAGCTTGCCACCGCCACCGCCGAGCCGCGCTGGTACATCAGCTGGCCGGGCGTGTTGACCATGTCAAATACCGTATCGACGAAGGCGATCGAAGTCAGATCCGCAAAGTAAGGGGCGATGACAGGGGCGCCGAGTCCGGACAGGCTCGAGAACGACGAGCCAGTGATCGCGTTCGTGAAGGACACGATACCGTTCTCGTTGATGAACACGCTGCTGACGGTCGTCGACCCGAACGTGATCGGGAATCCGAGCGCGACTGCGCCGGTTGAGGCGTTGCCGGTGAGTGTCAGAGGACACGATTCGGCTTGCGTGGAAGTAATATCGGTACACGCGCCCGAGCCATCGCCTAACGTGGCATCGCCGAAGTCGTCGCCGTCGCTGGAAACGGGCGCCGAAATCGACGCTGATGTGAGAAGCAAGCACCGGGCTGCTTGATAAGGCGAGCGACAGGCTCGCAATTACTGCCGCACCGAAAGTAAATCGCATCACTGAAGCTCCCCTGGACTCTTGTTCGCGGTCTTTTGGTTTAAGCCACCTTTTTGGATTTAGGTGGCATTATGTGCATTCTATTGCGGATTGTAAGTGAATGCGACCCGCCTCTTGAGTTGAAGGGCCATGAACCCGCAACGTTATGTCGCATACATCAGCTATCAGCACGGCGACCGTGCAGTCGCTCGCTGGCTGCACCGCGCTATCGAGACGTATCGCATACCGCACAAACGGCTCGGCACACCTCAGTTCGAACGGCGTGCGCGCTTGCGGCCCGTTTTCCTCGATCGAGAGGAACTTGTCGAGTTCAGCCGATTTAAGTGAATCGCTGCGCAAGGCGCTGGAGGAAAGCGAGTTTTTGATCGTCGTGTGCTCGCCCGCGGCGGCAACTTCCCGCTGGGTTAACGAAGAAGTCGAGATCTTCAAGAAACAGGGCAAGGCACACCGAATTCTCTGCCTCACCGTGGCGGGGGAGCCCTTCGCCGCACGGCGCGGCCTGGCACCGGAACTCGAATGCTTGCCGCCGGCGCTGCGAACGGGCGGTGAAGGGAGCGGAGTCGGAAGCGGGCACCGAGCCGCTGGCCGCCGATCTGCGCGCCGACTCGCGGCACAACGCCAAGCTCAAAATTGTCGCGGCGCTGCTCGGCGTCAGCTTTGCGGATCTGCGACACCGTGATCACGCCCGTCAGGTGCGGCGTCTGCTGATTCTGGGTACGGCATCCGCCGTGGGGTGCGTCGTTTTCGCTGGTCTTGCGGCGGCCGCCTGGGTCGCACGGCAGGAAGCGGTGCGGCAGCGTCAGATCGCCATTCAAAAGTCGCAGACCGCGCAGCGCACTGCAGATTTTCTTGTCTCGCTGTTCCAGGTCTCGAGTCCCAGTGAGGCGCGCGGAAATTCAGTGACCGCGCGATCCATCCTGGATCGCGGCGCCCAGGAGATCGCCGAGTCTCTGCGCGACGAGCCGCAGGTCCGCGCCGAGCTCTCCGGCACGCTCGGACAGGTCTACACCAATCTCGGATTGTACAAGCCTGCCCTGCCGTTACTGGAGATAGCGCATTCGACTCAGGGCCAGGACCCGTTAGCGCTGGGCCGGGAAACAGTATCGCTCGCGGACTTGGAGGAACTGCGCGGTCACGGAGACAGGGCCGATGAGCTGTATGCGCAGGCACAGAAATTGGCCGATTCTGTGCAGCCGCCGGATCGGTCACTGCAAACGCGGATATATATGGGTCGCGGCGAAGTCGCCGGTTACGAGGAGAAAAGCGCCCAGGCGTCTGACTACTTCAAGCGGGCGATGAAGCTGCAGAAGGACCAGCCACCGAGCGAAATCAAGGTGCGGGTCGTCGAACAGTTTGCGACCGCGGTAGTGAATTCCGGTGATCTCCCGCAAGGCGAAAAGCTTTTCGAAGAAGCCCTGCGGGCACGCATTGCCCTATCGGGCGAAACCCATCCGATGGTTTCCGAGACACTGAACAATCTCGGAGCTGTGGCATATCTGCAAGGTGAAAGTTCGCGCGCGGAGGGCTTCTACAAACGTGCACTGGACGATTGACCAACGTGTTCTCGGTAAAGAGCATCCAGACGTTGCCGTTGATCTAAACAATTTGGCGTTGCTTTACGTCGAGCGTCGAGATTTTACGCTTGCGATTCCGATGCTGGAAAATGCTGTCAGGATTCAATTGGCGGAACAGGACGAAACGCAACGGGATTTGATTTTTGCCTTCACCAATCTCGGTTTGGCGCGCATGGGGACGGGCGACTATGTCTCTGCCGAGAGTGCTTTCCGCAGCGGCCTGGAGGCGGCGATCGCGAACAAGAGCCGCATGCATGCGCCCATTCTCGTCGATATCGCCGATCTGGAATGTCGCACGAATCGATTCGAGGAGGGCCTGGCCACGGTTGAAACCGCCCGCCCCATGATGGCGGAGCGTTATCCGGATGACCCCTGGCGTGTGGCGTTGGTCGACAACGTCAAGGCCGAATGTCTCACCGGCCAGCGGCATTTCGCGGAAGCCGATGCCCTGGTGACCGCCAGCACTCCGATACTTCTCAAGAAGTGGACGCCCGACAAGTTTGTACGGCAACGACGCGCTGCGGCGCGCGATGCGGCTGTACACGGACATGGGCGATCCCGGACGCGTGACCAAATATCGTCGTTTGGCGCAGTCCTGACGGTCGCCCACCCGGAATTCTGCCTCCCTCTGTCTGGCAAATGTAGGAAGGCGCCTACGCTGCGTCGGCAGTGCGGCGTACGGGTTTTCACCCGCCGAGTGGCTAACGTAGGCCCATAACAGCAACTGTCCTACAAATACGGGGAGTCTCTTATGCCGAACGTTCTCATTGCCGACGATCACGCAATGATGCGGACGGGGCTGCGGCACTACCTGGAGCAGGACCGCTCGCTCGGGACCATCGGTGAAACAGCCACGGCCGCGGGAACCCTCGAGCAGCTGCGCACCGCTCACTGGGACCTCGTCATCCTCGACATCAACATGCCCGATCGCAGCGGCATCGACGTACTGCGCGACATTCGCGCGAGCCACCCGAAGACGCCCGTGCTGGTCATGAGCGGCTTCGCCGAGAAGGAATACGCGATCAATGTCATGCGGGCAGGGGCTGCCGGCTATCTTGCCAAGGACAAGGCGCCCGCAGAGTTTGCACGCGCGGTGCGCACGGTACTTGCCGGCCGCCGCTTCATCAGTTCGACGCTCAGCGAACTGCCGTTGACGGCGCTCGATGATCCGTCTGATGCACCGTTGCACGCCTCGCTGTCGCAGCGCGAGTTTCAGATCCTGTGCAAACTGGCGGTCGGGCGCTCGGTCACGGAGATTGCCAAAGAGCTGCTCATCAGCGTCAAGACGGTGAGCACCTATCGCGTCCGCCTGCTGGAGAAGATGCATCTCGCCACCAACGCCGACCTGACCACGTACGCGATGCGCAACGGTCTCATGCACTAGCCGAGCCGCTCTTTGGGGCCGCGGCAGGCGGGTTACGCCTGGCTGATTTCTTCTGGACCGCGCAAGCGGCCCACTGGTGCGCCGGGCGCAGACCGGATTGGCTAGGCAAAGAGCTGCCTGGCAAGCGCGACGTACGCGAGAAGGGTCGGCGCGGCCGTCAGCGCCATGCCAAACGCCCGTCCCATCGGATGGATGGCGTAACCGACCCAGAAGGTGATGCGGCCGACGACGAACAGCAGCGCCGCTGACGGGATGAGGACCATCTGGGCCGGCGGCAGCGATACGGACAGGGCGGTCCAGGCGATCGCCGCCAGCACCAGCTGCTCGAGCGTGTTCTGGGTATAGCGCAGCGTGATCTCGAGACCATGGTTTTCCGGCGTGCGGGTTCCATCGATGGCCTGCGCGTAGAAACCGCGCCGTGCGGCGCCGAGGACGCCCGCGAGCAGTGTCAGCGCTGGACCCACCAGCCACTTGCGCGGCATAGGCGAGGCGATCGGCCGTGTCGAAACGCGTGGGCGCGAGCCCCACCAGCCGATGCGGGGCGAGGTTCCAGACCAGGAGCACCACGGCGATTGCCGGCACGGCTCCCAGCAGGCCGAGGAACTGGTTGCGTCGCAGGCTGGTCACGGGACCTAGAATCGCGAACGTCGGCTGCCGCCGTCAAACCGCCTTGCGGCCCGGCGCCAAGCCCGCGGCGGCGCCGCGATCGGGGCTGTCGGTTCTCTTTACACTGCTCGAATGAATAGGATGCAGACGAGTCACATGTTGGCGATTTCTGGTGGGCTGGCTGCTAGCAATGTGGCCCCCGCAAACGGCAGTCGTCTGCTCAGGGTGCCGCGATGGCACTGAGCGCGACCATTTACGTCTTCGGAATTGAGCTCGCGGACTCCGATCGCAACGTCTACGAGTCGCTCGAGCTGCGGCTCGCGCGGCACCCGTCCGAAACGGCCGAGTACCTGCTGACACGGGTTCTTGCCTATTGCCTGGAATTTACCGAGGGGATCGCATTCTCCAGGGGATTGTCGGAGCCGGACGAGCCGGCGATCGCGGTACGCGACCTCACCGGCGCACTGCGTGCCTGGATCGATGTGGGGGCACCCGATGCGGCGCGGCTGCATCGCGCCAGCAAGGCCGCGCCGCGCGTCGCCGTCTATGCGCACCGGAACGCGGCGCAGCTCGCCGCTCGCTACGGGGCTGAACACATCCACCGGGCGGACCGGCTCGAGCTCTACGCGCTCGACAGCGACTGGCTCGCAGCGCTTGCCGCACAACTCACCCGGCGGACGAAGTTTGCGCTCACCGTTGCCGCCCGCCACCTGTATCTGTCGAGCGGCGAGGACACGACTTCCAGCGTGATCGAGCGCATCACGATCCCGCCGTGACCTGCGCCGAGCGCGCCGTCGGTCAAGCTTTGGCCGGATCATTCCCAGCAGCGGGTGTCCTGGCGGCAGGTGCGAATACCACATCGCCAGGCGGTGGCGGATGGTCATCTCGCCCAGCTGGCCTTCCGGCATCGGTGCGATCAGCCGGTCGTGCACCAGCAGGCGGTACACGTACAGCGCTTTTTCGCTGGCCGAGTCGGTGGCTTCGAACTCGACCGCGCCACGACCTTCGGCATAACGAATGCCGGCCTTGAGGGCCGCCTTGAATGTCTCGGGATCGGTTTTTGCGCTCATCGCCGCAGCGTAGCGCGCTGCGCGCCAACGGGTAAGCGAAGGGGCGCTCAGCGGGGCAGGCCGCTTTAGTCGGCGGGGACGCCCTCGAACTGCACCGCAGCCCACATCATCCGCAGCACCAGCGAGGTACCGAGCCATAGCAGCAGAGTGGGCATCATGTGCGGCCTTCCGATTTCCAAAGATCTTGCTGTGCAGTGTGCGGCCCGGGTGTAAAAGGCTCCGTCGGACTCAAGTCCTACAGGCGGTGCGGATTGTCGTGGCGCTGTGTAGGCATGCGCCTTCAGAGATGCCGGGAAACAGCAAGAACAATGAACTTAATCAAGAACCTGCCCCGCATAGCGGTAGTGGTCGTGCGCGCTGACACAGGCGCCGGCGGCGACGCCTGCCGCAGCCTGCGGGCCCGCAACTGACGCCCGTTACGGCCGAGGTACTCATGCCGCCGCAGGCGGTGACCGGTTCCGATGGCCGCAGGCATCTGGTCTACGAGATCCGGATCGCGAACCTCACCGATGCGCGCTTCGTCGTGCAGCGCATCGAGGTCCGCGACGGACACGGCGCGATGCTGCAGCAGATGGACGCCGCGGCGATCGCTCAGCGACTGTCCGTCGGCGGGCGCCGCGGCAGCGAATCCGGCGAACTTGGCGGATCGCAGTTCGGGGTAGCGTTCATGCATGTGGCGCTTTCCGCGCAGGCACCGCTGCCGCAGCGACTGACGCACGTGATCGAAGGCTATGCGGACAAGGCCGGCGCCTCCTTCACGATGCACGTCGCAGGCGTCAGGGTCGACACCCGCGACCCGCCCAGTCTCGCGCCGCCGCTGCGGGGCGAGGGGCTGGTGGTCGGGGACGGCTGCTGCGACACGATCCGCCATGTGCGTGCACTGCTGCCGCTCAATGGCACCCTGTACCTTGCGCAGCGCTTCGCGATCGACTTCGAACAGGTCGATGCCACGGGCAGGATCTTCACCGGTGATGCCAAGGTGGTACGCAACTACCGCATTTACGGCAAGCCGATCTTCGCCGTGGCGGACGGCACGATGGTCGCGGCGCGCAACGATCTGAGCGACCAGGTGCCGGGCAAGCTCCCTGACGGGCTGCCGCTCGACCAGGCAGACGGCAATTTCGCGATCGTCGCGCTCGGCGGGGGCGCATACGCCCTCTACGCGCACATGCGGCCTGGCAGCGTGCTGCTCGCTGCGGGCAGCAAGGTGCGCCGCGGTGACAAGATCGGCGAGGTCGGCAACACCGGTAATACGCAGGCTCCGCATCTGCACTTTCAGCTGATGGACGGTGCGGCGGGACTTGCGGCGAATGGCGTGCCGTACGTGTTCGACAGCTACCGCGTGACCGCCGTCGATGAGGCGGGGACGGCCGACTTCGATCGCGCCGAAGCCGCCGGCACGCCCATGACGCTGACGCTGCGAACACCGCCGCTGCAGGGGCACGACAGCCTGCCGCTGGATCTGTCGATCATTTCCTGGCCGCCGTGACGGCCGGCACGGCAGCTCGCGGCTAGACCGCCAGGCGATCGCTCGGGCCGGGCCACCAGCGTGTAGAGCGCAGGCATCAGAAACACGCTGATCAGCAGTCGCGTGAACAGACCGCTGACGATCACCAGCGCGAACGGCCGCTGCGAGTCGGTGCCGACGCCGGTGGCGAGAGCCACCGGCAGCAGGCCCATGGCCGCCACCAGCGCGGTCATCATGATCGGACGCAGCCGCAGGATCGCACCCGCGCGGATGGCCTCGGCGAGCGGCGTACCGTGCTGACGCAGCTCGTTCACGTAGGAGATGTACACCACCGCCGTCTGCACCGAGACGCCAAAGAGTGCGAGGAAGCCGATGCCGGAGGACACCGAGAACGGCGTGCCGGTGAGCCACAGCGCCACGATGCCGCCGATCGGCGCCGACAGCACCACGCCCAGCACGGTGATGAAGGGGAACTTGAAGTTGCCGTACAGGGCGAACAGCAGGAAGAAAATGAGGCACAGCGTCAGCGGCAGGATGACGTTGAGCTGGTCCCGCGAGGTGGTGTATTCGCTGTATTCGCCGCCCCAGTCGAGACGATAACCCTGCGGCAGGCTGACCTTGGCATTGACCTGGTGGATGGCGTCCTCGACCGCGCTGGCAAGATCGCGGCCTTCCACGGAGAACTGCACGCCGATGTAGCGCGAGTTGTTTTCGCGATAGATGAACGATGCGCCGCTGGATACGGCGATGTCGGCGAATTCCTTGAGCGGTATCTGCTGGCCGGCAGGGGTCGCGACCAGGATGTTGCCGATCTCTTCCGGGTTGTCACGGTAGCGCTGCTCGAGCCGCACGATCAGGTCGAACTGCTTCTCCTCCTGCACCACCTCGGTCGCCACGTCGCCGCCGATCGCGGTCTGGATGAGGCCGTTGATGTCGGCCACGTTCAGTCCGTAACGGGCGATGCGCGCGCGGTCGATCTTGATCGTGAGGCTCGGCTGACCGAGCTCCTGCACCAGCGTGACGTCACGGATGCCGCGCACCCGCTCCAGGATCTGCTTGATCGCCCGGCCTTTCTCCTCAAGCCGAGTCAGATCGGAGCCGAAAACCTTGACCGCCAGCGCGCTCTTCAGGCCGGTCTCCGCCTCATCCACCGCATCCTCCGCCGGCTGGGTGTAGTTGAAGGTAATGCCGGGAAAGGCCGTGAGCTTGCGGTTGACGGCCTCGATCAGGCCGGCCTTGTTGCGGTACTGCCCGGTCCAGTGGGAGTAGGGCGTCAGCCCGACGTAGAACTCGACGTTGAAGAAGCCGGTGGGATCGGTGCCGTCATCGGGGCGGCCGAGTTCCGATGCCACCGTGGTCACTTCGGGGAACGAATGCAGCAGCTCGCGCACCTTGGGTGCGATCTTCGCCGCCTCGTCGAACGAGATGGTGTACGGCATCGTGGCGCGTACCCACAGCGCGCCTTCGTCGAGCTTCGGCATGAATTCGGCGCCGATGCGCAGCGTGAGCAGCAGCGAGAGGGCGAGCAGCACAACGCAGGCCGCGGTCGTGCCCCAGGGACGGGCGATACAGACATCAAGACCCCTGATGTAGGCCGACTTGATCGCCTCGTAGGCGGCATTGTGGCGCTCGCGCACGCCACGGCGCATGAACCAGGAGCACAGCACCGGCAACAAGGTGAGCGTGACGATGAGCGAGCCGATCAGGGCGAACACCATCGTGTCGGCCATGGGCTTGAACAGCGTGCCCGAAGGCCCGGACAGTACGTAGATCGGCAGGAAGCCGGCCACGATCACCGCGACCGAGTAGACCAGCGGTCGATCCACTTCGGCGGCCGCGTCGCGGATGACGGCGAGGAGGTCGCGCGGATTGTCGCCGCGGGTGGCGAGCTGGCGAAAGATGTTTTCCACCATGACGACCGCACCGTCCACCAGGATGCCGAAGTCCACCGCGCCGATGGAGAGCAGGTTGGCGGAAGCGTGCTGCAGGTCGAGGCACACGAAGGCGAACAGCAGCGCCAGCGGGATGCTGGTGGCCACGATCAACCCGGCACGGAAGTCGTAGAGAAAGAATATGAGTATCGCGACGACCAGCAGCATGCCGCGCAGCAGGTTGCCGGCCACGACCTCGGTGGTCAGCGTTACGAGGTCGCTGCGGTCGTAGAACGGCACGATCTTGACGTCCTTCGGCAGGATCTGCTCGTTGAGCTCCAAGGTCTTGGCTTCGACGCGCTTGAGCACGTCCTGGGTCTTCTCGCCCGTCAGCAGCAGGATCACGCCTTCGACGGCGTCGTCCTGCTTCTCGTAACCGAACTCGCCCAGGCGCGGCGCGATGCCGATCACCACGCGGCCGACGTCCTTCACCAGCACCGGCGTGCCGTCGTGCACCGCCACGACGACGTTGCCGATGTCCTCAAGCGAGGTGAGGCGCCCCATGCCGCGCACGTAATAGAACTGCCCGCCCTGCGAGTAGAATCCGCCGCCGGCGTTGTCGTTGTTGGCGCTGAGCGAGGCTTCGACCTGCTGCGGCGAGAGGCCCACGGAGGCGATGCGGGCCGGATCGAGCAGTACCTGGTACTGCATGGTGCCGCCGCCGAAGCCGGAGTCATCCGCCACCCCGGGCACGGAGCGGTAGGCAGGCTCGATGGTCCAGTCCTCGAAGGTCTTGAGTTCCATCGGCGAGCGGTCGGGGCTCTGCAACACGTAGCGGTAGATGAGTCCGGAGGGCGCCGACAGCGGCGAGAGCGCCGGCGTCACCCCGTCCGGCAGGCTGAGCTGCGACATGCGCTCGAACACCTGCTGACGGGCGAAGTAATTGTCCGTGTTCACCCCGAAAGTCAGGATGACGTCCGACAGGCCGTACAGCGAGATCGAGCGGATCTCGGTCAGGCGCGGGATGCCGTTCATTTCGCGCTCGGCCGGCACCGTGATCAGCCGTTCCACCTCTTCAGCGGCGTGTCCCGGCCACTGGGTGATGAGCTCGACGATGGGCGGCGAGAGATCCGGATAGGCGTCCACCGGCAGGCGGTTGAGCGAGTGGGCGCCGGCGCCGATCAGGAGCACCGTCAGCAGCGCGATCAGGAAGCGCTGCCGCAGCGATGCGGCCACGAGGCGGTTCATCGCCGAAGGTCGCGCCGTAAGCGGCGCGGGCGCGGGCGGATCCGCGCTCATTGGCTTTGCATGAACTGAACGAAAATGCTGCCGGCGACTACGATCTGGTCGCCGACCTTGAGGCCGTCGGCGATGTCGTACTGCTCACCGCTGCGGAACCCCAGCGTGACATGCCGGCGCGCGAAGCTGCCGTCTGACTCCGCGACGTAGACGAACGGCAGGTTCTCGTCATCGCGCAGGATGGCGGACACCGGCACGAGCAGTCCGTCGCTCTCGGCAGCGGAGCGGATCGAGACGCGCACGTACATCTGCTTCTTGAGGAGCTGTTTCGGGTTGTCGACGACCACGCGCACCGCCACGGCCCGCGTGTCCGGGTCCACCAGCGCCGAGATGTTGTCCACCTTGCCGGGGAAGGTGTCCGAGCCGATGCCGCTCGTCACCTCGGCCGGATCACCGGGACTTACGGCAGGCAGATCGCTGCCGAACACCTGCGCCATGACCCAGACGCGTGACAGGTTGGCCACCGTGAAGCACGGCGTCGTGCCGCCGCTCAGCAGCTGCCCCGGCGTGATGAGTTTCTCCACCACGGTGCCGGCGATAGGCGCGCGGATGACGGCCGTCGCGTGCCTGACCGGCCGCCCGGCGCGCAGGTCCTCGATCGTCTGCGGGTTCACGTTGAGGGAGATCAGTGCCTGCAGGGCGGCATCGCGGTCGGCCTCGGCATTTACGGCATCGGTTTCAGCCTGTGCCGCTTCGCGCTGGGCGACGCCGTGGTGCTCCAGGAGGTCCTTGTCGAGGTCGGCGAGACGGCGGTTGGTCTGCGCGGTGGCGAGCGCCTTCTGATAAGTGCTGATCGCCTCGGCGAAGTCCGGTGAATCGACCAGCGCCAGGGGGTCGCCCATCTTGACCCGCTCGCCGAGGCCGACGAGCAGGCGCGACACGGGACCGGAGAAGGGCGCCAGCACGCTCGTCGCCTGATCATTGTCGAAATCGACCACGCCGGTGGTTTCGGTATTTCTGTGAAATTTGGCTGATACGACCGTGAAGAGACGCACGTTCTGGCGCTGCTCGGGCGTGAGGCGCACGTTGCCGTTTGCCGCAGCCGCAGGCGCGGTCTCGCTCCTGTCCGAACAGCCCGCCGCCGCGAGGCAGACCGCCAGGAGGGCGGCAACGGTGAGCGAGCGCGCAGCGCTGGTGCGCTGCGTACCGGCGCGAGAGTCGATCGCAGCGCTAGTTGCCATGCTTATCCGTCGTCAGATCGGCGCGATGCCACCAGCCCCCGCCGAGCGCCTGGAACAGTGCCGCGGTGTCGGCGAAGCGACTTGCCTGTGCCTCCACCAGGTTGATGCGGGCCTGCTGATAGGCCTGCTCCGCGTTGAGCAGCGCCAGATAGCCGGCGTAGCCGACCTGTTGCTGGCGCTGCGCCAGATCGAGCGTCACTTTGGCCGCAGCGGCGGCAGTGGCCGCCGCTTTCAGGGCATCGGCATCCTGCTGCAGGGCCGCAAGTGTGTCCGCGACGTTCTGAAACGCGGTCAGCACCGTGCTGCGATACTGTTCGGCCGCCTGCAGGTAGGCTGCCTGCGCCGCGCGCTGCTGATGCAGCAGCGTGCCGCCCTGGAAAAGAGGCGCGGTGGCCGCAGCGCCGATCCCCCAGAAGCCGGTACCCGTGGTGAAGAGCTGGTTGATGGCGAGCGCCGGTACTGCCGGCGTCGGCGGTCAGCTCGATATTCGGCAGCCGGTTGGCGATCGCGATGCCGATCTTGGCACTCGCGTCGTGCATGTTCGCCTCGGCCTGCAGCACATCGGGACGCTGCGCCACGAGTGCAGAGGGCAGGCTCACCGGCAGTTCCTGCGGCAGCTGCAGGTCCGTCAGTGCGAAGTTCTCAGCCGGCGCCTGGCTCGGGAAGCGGCCCGCCAGAACCGCGAGCAGGTCGCGCAGCTGTGCCTCCTGCTTCAGAAGCGGCGGCAGCGTTGCGGCGACCTGGGCCAGCTGCGCGTCCTGCGCGGCCAGGTCGAGTCCGCTCGCATAGCCTTTGTCCGACTGGTACTTCACGATCTCCCGCATGTGCGAATTGAGCTCGATCAGCTGCCGGGTCGCCTCGATCTGCGCGCGCACGGAGCCGATCTGAATCGCCGTCACCACGACATTGGAGGTCAGGGTGGTATAGGTGGCGATCATCTGGAAGCGCACTTCCTCGGCCTGCGCCTGCAGGGACTCGACCGTGCGGCGGTTGAGGCCGAAAACGTCCGGCACGTAGGAGACGCTGACCTGCGGGGTGAAGAGGTTGTACTGGAAGGCGTTCGAGCTCGGCGTCGGGGAGATCGTTCCCGCCTGGCGCTGACGGCTCGCGGAGAAGCTCGCGGCGACGCTTGGATAGAAGACACCGCGCTGCGCCAGAACGTTTTCCCGCGCCACCGACAGGGCCGCCTGTGCCGCCTTGAGATCCGGATTGGTGATGAGTGACTGTGCAATGAGCTCGTTCAGCGGTGCGGAATGAAACAAGGTCCACCAGTCTGCCGGGATGTCGCTGCCGCTGGCGAAGCGCTGGGCCTCGCTCGCCGGGCCGCCGGGGCTGCTGGAGGTGTCGGCAAGCGGAGCTGCGGTGTAGCCGCTGACCTGCGGCGCGGCGGGTTTCTTGAAGTTGGGCCCCACCGCGCAGCCGCCGATGGCCAAAACTGCAAGAGCCGCTACGAACTGCTGCGCGCGCCGGCTGCGGCATGAGCTCATATCGCGCAGGTCCCCGCGACCGCCGGCCGGCACAGCGCCTGTGCGGAGCATCGGTCGGCCTTGACGCGATACAAGACGCGCATGGGTCTCCTAAAGATAGAGGGTGACGCGGAGCGCGGTGCGACGCCGCGGAAAACGCGCTGGTCATGCAATGCGGCGCACGCAGACGCAGCACTTGTAGGACACTGTTGAGTGGCGCGTGGGGCGAGCGTTCGCTGCGACAACGGGTGCCGATGGTAGTCGAAGAGCCGCAACGAGCGCAAAGGGCGCACCCCGGTCACGCGCTGGGCAGTGGCCGTGGTTGTTGCCTTTTGTAACGCCGGGGACGAGCGCTGAAGCGCACGCTCAGGTATCGAGTGCAAAGGTCAGGAGAAATCGTCGGCCCGGCTCGGGGAAGACCACCTCCAGCGCCGAGACGTGCAGGCCGCGGGCGTCGGTGAGGTTCTTGACGTCGAGACGCACGCTCCAGGCATGCCCGTGCACCGTCGACTCGTAACGCAGGCCGGCCGTAAGCGTGGCGAGTGCCGGCAGGTAGTAGCGATCGTCCGCGGTCTGGACACGCCGCGACAACCAGTTCCACTGCAGCGAGGCGGCCCACGGGTGCCAGCGCGTTGGTGCGTAGTCGAGGTTGGCGGTGAGTGACAGCGGCACCGGGCCGAGGGGCACGTCGCCGGTGGCGCCCGGTTCCGCAATCGTCCGCTCGACGTGCGGTCGCAACCACACCCCGCCGGCGAGCAGTGTCAGGCCGTCGGCCGAGTAGGTGAGCGATGATTCGAGGCCGCGGTGATTGACGGTGCCGAGGGCGGTATAGACATCGGCGGCGTCCACGTTGAAATACACTTTGTGTATGTCGAAGCCGCCGAGGATTACGCTCAGCTGTTCCGACGGCGCCCAGCGCAGTCCGCCATCCACCTGATGGGTGCGTGAAGCCGGCGGCGGTTCGCCGCGATTCTGCGCCGAGCTTGGCGCCAGCGCCGAGTCCTCAAGACCCTGGGTGAAGCTGCCGTAGGCGGTGAGGCTGGGACCGGCCTTCAGGGTAAAGCGCAGGTTCCCCAGCCACGGTGTGGCGCCGGAGGTCTGGGCGGCGCTCAGCGGTTCGAGCAGCGTGCGTCGGTAGTCGCTGCGCAGCATCCCGACGCCGAACGAGCCGACGCCCTCCCAGCGGTCCTCGTACATCGCGCCGACGTCGAGCTGGCGCGTCTGGTCGAGGCTCGTGGCGGTGGTCGCATAGGCGGGGGTCGATGCGGGCGGTCCGCTGGCGAGAGTCACGAGCCCGTAGTCGATGAGCGCGTCGCCACCAAAATCCCGGTTGACCGAGCGCCCGCGAACGGCGAGTTCGATCTTGCGCTGGTGCTTTTTGCCGGAGAACAGGCGCGCCAGTCGCACTTCGCCCGAGGTCGCGGTGGCGGTGAAAGGCGGGGTGACATCGAGCACGTGGTCGGCGGTGCGGTTCGGCAGGACGGACAGGTACTCTTCCGTGTCTGATGCCACGTCGTGCTCAATCGAGCGAAACAGTCCGGCGGTGATGTGCCAGTCACTGGCAAATGAGCGCCGCACGAGCACGCCGAGATCGGTCATGCCGAAGCCCTGGTAGGTGAAGGACTGCGAGGCGAGGTCGCGTTGCGTGAAGAGCGGCAGCGGCTGAACCGCGTCGGTATAGACCGTCGGCAGTATCTCGTAGGCATTGCCGCTCAGGTGCGTCCAGAACGGCACGACCTCGGTGCGCTCATCCGGGCGCCAGCGCAACGTTGCGCCGACATTGAGAGCATCCGATCTGCGGTAGGTATCGGGCAGATAGTTCTTGGAGTCCACGATACAGGCGCCGGCGCTCAGCTGGCTCGTGAGCGGCGCCTGCGCCTCGATCAGAGCGCTCGATTCGAGGTAATTGCCGATGTAAAAGAGCGTACTCAGCCCCGCCTTGTCCCCGGGAGTGTGCAGATTGAGATCGGCGATGCCGGTGGGCGATGAGAAGTTGTAGGACTGGGCGGCGATGCCGATGCGCATCGACGAGTCGCGCACCATGCACTCGGGCGAGATCCAGGTCTCCTGGTCGAAGTACAGTCCCTCGATGCGCAGATTGCCCGCCTGCTGGGGATTGAAGCCACGCGCATCGATCGGCGAATACAGCCCGACGCTCTGAAATCCAACCGACGTGCCGAAAGCGTCTTCAGCAGCCGTGACGGCATTCTGATCGGCGCGCTCGGCGTGAGCTGCGGTGAACTCGCCGCAGCCGACGAGCACAACTAAGGCAAGGTTGCGGCAGCTGCGCCGCTTGCGGGTCGGCATTGTGGAGCGGATGTCGGTGCTTGCGATGCGGCGCCTTAGGACCGTGCAGTGAATCCAACATCCGTTTGGAACAGGCGATCATTCTACTGACTTGCGGTTCGAGTCGGAAATGGCCGCGGCCGGCGCTGCCACGGGGCATGCGCCGGCTGCCGCGCCGGCCTGACACGGCGCCACGATCCCGGCCTGCGTGGCGGATCCTCCGTGCGCGCGAATGATCGCGGTATAGTAGTGCGCCACGCTCCGCTATGACCTCAACGACCGCACCCGGCTCCCCGACGCTGCGCATTGGCGCCTGGCGCGTCGACTGCGCAGCAGATGAGATCTCCAGGGACGGAGACTCGGTAAAGCTCGAGCGTCGGGCGATGCAGCTGCTTGTCTGCCTGGCGCAGCACGCCGGCCAGGTGGTGAGCGTGGAGGAACTCCTCGACCAGGTCTGGACAGGGGTCGTGGTCACGCCCGATTCGGTCTATCACGCGGTCGCCAATCTGCGCAAAACACTCGGCGACGACGCGCGGGAGCCTGAGTACATAGCGACCGTGCCGCGCCGCGGATACCGGCTGGTGGCGCCGGTGAGTCCCTGGACCGACGTTGCCAGCGCGGCGGATGCAGCAGCGGCTGCAGCGCGCGCAGGTGGGGGTGCCAGCGCACCGGCGCTCAGGGCGGGTTTGCGGCAGCCGCGCTTGGCCGGCGCGCTCGCCGTTGCCGTACTCGCTCTACTGGGTTATCTCCTCGTCGCGCGGTTGTGGCTGACAAAGCCCGCAGCGAGCACTCCTGCACCGGCCGCCACGACAACGCTGAACGACAAGTCGATTGCGGTCCTGCCATTCGTCGATTTAAGCGCCAAGCACGATCAGGAGTACTTCTCCGATGGCCTGTCTGAAGAAATTATCGATCACCTGAGCCACGTGCAGGATCTCAAGGTTATCGCGCGCACGTCGTCGTTCCAGTTCAAGGGGAAGAGCGACGATGTGCGCACGATCGGCCGGCAGCTAGGCGTATCCAATCTGCTCGAGGGCAGCGTGCGCACCTCCGGTGACAGTTTCCGGGTGACGGCGCAGCTGATCAGGGTCGCCGATGGCTCGAACCGGTGGTCGCAGAGCTACGACGCCCGGATGGGCGACATTTTCAAGATCCAGGACGCGATCGCCACCTCGGTCTCCAATGCGCTGGGCGGCGCGATGACCCTGCCGGGCGCCGCCGGCCGGACCCGCACGCCCAACATCGAAGCGTACAACGCCTTCTTGCGCGGAAAATTCCTGATTCAGCGGTTCACGAAAGCGGATTCGGAACTGGCGGTCGACGCCTTTAGAGAGGCGATCCGGCTCGATCCCACCTATGCCACCGCCTGGGCGCGGCTCGCGGACGCCTACAACGTTGAGGGCGTCGCGGGCTGGACGCCACCGCATGATGCGTACGCCGCGGCACGCGCGGCGGTCGATCGAGCCCTGGCGCTCGATCCAGACCTGGCGATCGCCCATCAGGTGCTCTCGGACCTGGAGTGGAACTACCTGTTCGACTGGAATGAGGCCCTGGCGGAGGAGCGTAGGGCGCTCGCGCTCGATCCGGCCATCGCGGATTACAGCGGAAACAACGTCGCCGGGGCGGAGGCGCAGTGGGCGGGGCATAATGAAGAAGCAGTCGCCGATTTCAAAAAAAGCATCGAGCGCGATCCTCTGGATGCTTCCCTGCAGGTGCAGCTCGGCATCGCTCTGTTGTACGCACAGCAGCTTGAGGACGCGGAAAACGTGACGCGCAAGTTGCTCGAGCTGCAGCCCGGTGCAGCCTTCGCGCATGCGTTGCTGGCGGAGATTCTGCTCGCCAAACGGCAGTCCCTTGCGGCGCTGGCCGAGGCACAGAAGGAGACCGATGAATCAGCCCGTCTCGCCTCAGTGTCCGACGTGCTGTGGACCCTCGGGCGACGGGGCGAGTCGGAGGTCGCCCTGGGCGAGCTGAAGGCGAAGTATGCCGGAACAGCTGCCTTATCGATTGCCGAGAGCTACGCCCACCGCCAGGACAGTGATGGTGCCTTTACATGGCTCAATCGTGCCGTGGACAATCGCGAACCGGGCGTGACGGGCGTTCGCGGCGATGGCTCTCTGCGTAGGCTGCACGGAGATCCGCGCTGGTCGGCGCTGCTGCACAAGATGAACCTGCCGGTGTGAGAGCCCACGACTCGCCCGGCATAAGCGGTGATGCGAGGCGCGGCGGCTGGCGCCGATGGGCCCGCAGCGCGAGGAACGTGTATGCCAGATCCGAAAGCAGGACGGCCGCTGAGCTGCGCGAGGATGGCGCTGGCGATCGGTTGCGCAGCGCTCGCGGCGTGCAGTGCGAATTCCACGGCGGATGGCGCGGCGGACGCCGGCGCGATCCGTGCAGTCAGCCTCGCCTGGAAACGCGCCTTCAACGCCGGTGATGCGGCGGCGGTGACCGCGCTATATGCCGAGGACGCCGTACTGAGCGCGCCGGGCATGCCCCTCGTTCGCAGCAAAGGCGCGATCGCAGAATACTTTCAGAAGACGGGCGCACAGTTCGCCAACGCCGGGCTCACAGTCGCGGACGCCCCGCTGGGCAATCCCGTCGCATCCGGGGATCTGGGCTTCCAGTGGGAAACCTATTCGGTCACCAACAAGGCCGGCACCGTAGTGGATTCCGGACGCTTGCTGACGCTGTTCCGCAGGCAGGGCGGCAAGTGGCTGATCCTCGCGGATACCTGGAATTCGGATGCCGCGCCGGCCACTCAGGCGAGCGGTCCTGAGACGTCGCCGCACTGACGGGCAAAGCGCGTCCTGCCGCAGGCGAGCACGCGGTGCTCACTACGCCGCGGATCATCCGGGCGCCTGCGCTGCCTCGCCGTGCGCCGGCGCGGTCGCCTCCTCGTGGTGCTCGGCGCCCAGGAACATGTACATGGCGGGCACTACGAACAGGGTGAAGAAGGTGCCGATCGATATGCCGGTGAAGATCACCAGTCCCATGTGGTAGCGCCCGACCGCGCCTGCACCGCTGGCGATGAGCAGCGGAACCACGCCGAATGCCATCGAGGCGGTGGTCATCAGAATGGGGCGCAGGCGGATGGTGGCAGCTGCCTCTATCGCATCGCGCTTGGACTTGCCCTCGCGCTGCTGCTCGTTGGCGAACTGCACGATGAGGATGCCGTGCTTGGCGATCAGACCCACCAGCGTCACGAGACCTACCTGGGTGTAGACGTTGAGCGTGGCGAACCCCAGGAAGAGGAACACGACCGCGCCGAAGATCGCCATCGGCACGGACATCATCACGACCAGCGGATCGCGGAAGCTCTCGAACTGGGCGGCCAGCACCAGGAAGATGATGATGATGGCGAAACCGAGCGTCGCCACGAAGCCACCCGATTCCTGAATGAACTGGCGCGACTCGCCGCCGTAGTCGATGGTGTAACCCTGCGGCAGCGTCTCAGCGGCGATCTTGCGCAGCGTGGCAAGTGCCTCGCCCTGGGTGCCGCCGTACACGCCCTGGATGGTGGCCGCATTCAGCCGCTGGAAGTGGCTGATAGTCTCCGGCACCGTGTCGGTCTTGAACGAGACCACGGTCGAGGCCGGCACCAGCCCGCCGTTGGCGGTGTGGATGTAATAGTTACCGACCTGGTCCGGATTGAGGCGCTGCTCCTGCAGCACCTGCGGAATGACCTTGTACGAGCGCCCGGCGATACTGAAGTAGTTGACATAGCCGCCGCCGAGCATGCTGCTCAAGGCGGCACCCACATCCTTCATGGTGAGGCCCAGCAGCGCGACCTTGCCGCGGTCGACGACCATCGTGGTCTGCGGCTTGTCGATCTTCAGGCTGTTGTCGAGCACCCAGAACTTGCCGGTCGCCTGCGCCTTGGCGAGCACCGCCTGCGACACCTCGTAGAGCTGTGTGAAAGGGGCGGCGCTCTGGATGACGAACTGTACCGGGTAGCCGCCATTGGAGCCCGGCAGCGAGGGCGGATTGATGAAGAAGATATTGGCGCCGGCAATCTCGCTGGCGCGCTGCTGCAGATCCAGCTGAATGGCCGCAGCCCCGCGGCTGCGCTGCGCGTAGTCCTTGAGGATGATGCCGCCGAAGCCGGTATTGCTCGTGCCGGTCCCCTGGCCGACGAACTGGAAGGAGTTCTCGTACTCGGGGGTGGTACTCATGACCTTGAAGGCCTGGCGCTGGTAGCCGGCCATCTGCTGGATCGAGGCATTCGGGGCGCCGGTGCCGATGTAGAAAACGAAGCTCTGATCCTCCGCCGGTGCCAGCTCGCTCTTCGCGGTCACCCCCATCATCGGCATCGCCATCATCACGACGATCAGGAGGATCACGACGCCACCGAACACCACCACGACCTTCCAGGCGTCCAGCATCACCTTGAGGATGCGATGGTAGATGGCGGTGAAGCGTTCGAAGTTGCGGTCGATCATCTGCACCAGACGGTTGCCGCCGCCGTGCTCCATCTTGAAGAAGCGGGCGCACATCATCGGCGACAGGGTCAACGCGATCAGCGCAGAGACCGCCACGGCGCCGGCGAGCGTGAAGGCGAACTCTGAGAACAGCGACCCGGTAAGACCGCCCTGGAAGCCGATGGGGACGTACACGGCAACCAGCACCACCGAGATGGCGACGATCGGGCCGGCCAGCTCGCGCGCGGCAGACAGCGCCGCTTGCAGCGGCGGCTGCCCGAGCTTCATGTGGCGGTCGACGTTCTCGACCACGATGATGGCGTCGTCCACCACCAGACCGATCGCCAGCACCAGGGCCAGCAGCGTCAGCAGGTTGATGGTGTAGCCAAGCGCCAGCATGATGAAGAACGCGCCGATCAGCGACAGCGGCATGGCAATGACGGGGACGAGCACCGAGCGCACGCTGCCAAGGAACAGGAAGATCACGACGGTGACGATGAGCAGGGTCTCGATCAGCGTCTTGACGACGTCGCGGATCGCGGCATTGATGTAGCCGGTGGCGTCGTAGCCGATTTCGCCGTGCAGGCCCGCCGGCAGCTGCGACTGGATCTCGGGAAAGATCGCGCGAATGTGATCCATGACCGTGAGGATGTTGGCCTCGGGCGCCACGTTTATGGCGACGAACACCGAGCTCTTGCCCTTGAAGGCGACATCGGACTCGTAGTCCTCGGCGCCGAGCACCACGGTACCGACGTCCTGCAGGCGCACCAGCGCGCCGTCCTTCTGCTTGACGATCAGGTTCTTGAACTCGTCCGCGGAGTGCAGATCGGTGCCGGCCGTGAGGTCGACGCTCACCATCTGTCCCTTGGTCGTGCCCAGGGCGGACAGGTAGTTGTTGTTCTGCAGAGCCGTGGAGACATCCGCCGCAGTGACGCCGTTGGCGGCGAGCTTGGCCGGATCCAGCCAGGCGCGCAGCGCGTACTGGCGCCCGCCGAGCAGTTGCGCGCTCTGCACGCCAGGCACGGCCTGCAGCTTGGGCTGCACCACGCGGATGACGTAGTCGGTGATCTGGTTGGCAGGCAGGGTCTCGCTGTTGAAGCCGAGGTACATGCCGGCCACCGACTCGCCGACCTGTACCGTGATCACCGGCTGCTGCGTCCCGGTCGGCAGCTGGTTCAGCACCGAGTTGACCTTGCTGCTGATCTCGGACTGCGCGCGGTTGGAATCGTAATTGAGGCGCAGGCTGGCGGTGACGGTTGACGTGCCGGTCACGCTGTTCGAAGTCAGGTAGTCGATGCCCTGCGCTTCGGCCACGGCCGACTCGATCGGGGTGGTGATGAAGCCGGCGACAAGGTCAGCGCTCGCGCCGTAGTACTGCGTGGTCACGGTGACCGTGGCGTTCTCGGTCTTCGGAAACTGGCGCACGGGGAGGTCCAGGAGCGCCCGCATGCCGAGCACCAGCACCAGCAGGCTGATGACCGTCGCCAGTACCGGGCGGCGAATGAACAGATCAGTGAACTTCATGTGCGCACGGCCGGCTCAATGTTCCTGAGGCTTCGGGTTCGGATCGTCGCTGGGCTGTACGCTGTTGTTGACGGTGACCAGCGCAGCGTTACGCAGCTTGAGCTGCCCGCTCGTGACCACTTCGTCACCCTCTTCGATGCCTTTCACGATGGCGACCTGGTCGCCGCGCGTGGCGCCGGTCGTGACGAACACCTGCTTGGCAACCAGCACCGGACCTGCGGCGCCGCCGGTCGCGGGCTTGGCGGTCGCCGCGCTCTTGCCCGCCGCGGATGCGTCTTTGCCGGCCTCCTTGCTCTGCGCTACGACCAGATAGACGGTTGCGCCGTAAGGGTTATAGGCCACCGCCGTCTGCGGCAGCGTCAGGTAGCGCACGGGTGCACCGACTTCGACACCGACGGTGGCGTACATGCCGGGCAGCAATCTGTGGCCGGGATTCTGCAGCGTGGCCCGCAGCCGCACGTTGCGCGTGTCGGTGTCGACCTGCGGATCGATGGCAGTGATTTCGCCATCGAAGCTCTTGTCGGGGAAGGAGTCGGAGATCAGGTGTACTTTCTGGGCGACGTGGACCTGGCTGAGCGACTGCTGGGGCAGCGAGAAGTCGACGAAGATCGGATCCAGCTGCTGCAGGGTGACGATCTTGGTGCCAGGCGCCAGGTACTGCCCGATGTCGACGGCGCGGATGCCGATCTGGCCGGCAAACGGCGCGCGCACGAATTTCTTGTCCAGCAGTGCCTGCTGCTCGTTCACCTGCGCCCGGGCGCTGCGCAGCGCCGCGGCGTCGGTGTCGACCACCGCCTGGCTGATGGCTTCCGCATCGAACTGTGCCTTGTCGCGGTTGTAGGTCGTTTCGGCCAGTGCCGCCGTCGCCTTGAGCGAATCGAGGTGTGCCGCATCGTCTGCCGAGCGCAGCCGCACCAGCAGCTGGCCGGCCTTGACGTCGTCACCGGAGCTGAACTCGATGGTATCCACCGTGCCGCCGACTTCCGCGCTGAGATCCGCGCCACGCTCGGCGCGCAGGCTGCCGACCGCGCTCAGCTGTGGCAGCCAGTCCTGATAGCCGGCCTTGGTGGTGCTCACCGTAAACTTAGGCGGTCCCTGCGCCGCGAACCCCTGGAACATCTTGTAGGTGCTCCAGGCCTTGACGCCGCCGATCACCAGCAGGAGGGCGACGACCACAATGAGCAGAATCAGCCAGCGTTTCATCAGTAGCAGCCAGCTTTTCATCGGTTGTTCAGGTCCTTGGCGCAGGGCATGGTTGAGAATCAGCGCTGAGCGGTCGTCGGCGCGCGGTCGCGGTTCCACCAGCCGCCGCCGAGTGCCTGAAACAGCGCCGCAGTATCGGCGTAGCGCGCAGCCTGTGCCTGCAGCTGCGCGATGCGCGCCTGCTGAAAGCTGCGCTCGACTACCAGCAGGTCGATCGGGCCGATGGACCCTGCGGTGAAGCGGCTGCGGGTCACCTTGAGCGTGCGAGCGGCGGCCTCGGTGGCGACATTCTGCTGATTTAAGGCCGCTGCATCGTCATTCAGCGCATAGAGCGCATCGGCGACGTTGCGGAAGGCAGTCAGTACGGTGCCACGGTACTGCGCCGCCGCCTGGTCGTAGGCGGCCACTGCCGCGCGACGCTTGTGCAGCAGCGCTCCGCCGTGGAACAGAGGCTGCGTGACGCCGGCGCCGAGACTCCAGACGCTGCTGCTGCTCTTCAGCAGATCCGAAAAATTGGTGCTCGTGCCGCCGTACTGCGCGGTAATCGTTACCTGGGGAAGCATATTCGCCGTTGCCACGCCGATCTGCGCGCTGGCCTGGTGCAGCAGTGCCTCCTGCGCGCGCACGTCCGGACGCTGCGCGACCAGCTGCGACGGCACGCTGAGCGGCAGGTCCGGGGGCAGCTGCAGATCTTCGAGTGCGAACTGCGCGTCCGGCTGCTGGCTCGGCAGCTGACCGAGGAGCACCGCCAGCAGATTCCGGTTCTGCTGCCATTGTTTCTGCAGCGGCAGCAGGCTCGCCTCCTCATTGGCCAGCTGAGTCTGCTGCGCCAGCACATCCAGGCCGGATGCGCCACCGAGTTTGAGTTGCCGCTGCACGGTGTCGAGCTGCGTGCGGTCGGCGGCGATGATCTGCTCGGTGGCCGCGATCTGCGCACGCAGCGATGCGTCCTGGATCGCGGTGGTTACAACGTTTGACGAGAGGGCCAGATAGGTTGCTTCCAGCTGGAAGTTCTCGTACTCGGCCTGCGCCCGCACCGCCTCCACGCCGCGTCGCACTCCGCCCCACACATCCAGTGTGTAAGAAACGTTGGCCGTTGCGTTAAAGAGGTTGTAGATGAAGGAGCCCCCGCCCGGCTGGCCAAACTCGGCTGCCGAGATCTTCTGGCGTACACCGGTTGCATTCCCGTCGAGCGCCGGCAAGTAAGCTGCCTTCCTGTGCCAGCAGATTCTCGTGCGCCTGGCGCAGTGCCGCCTGGGCCGCGATCACATCGGGGCTCCCCTTCAGCGACTGTTCGACCAGCGCGTTGAGCTTCTCCGAATGGAACAGCGTCCACCACTGCGCCGGGATGTCGCCGCCGTTCACGTAGGCCTGCGCGGTGCCGGCCGGGCCTTCGCTCGCGGCAGTCTTTGGCGGCAGAGCATCGGCCGTATAGGCGTCGGTCTGTGGCGCCTGCGGTCGCTTGAAATTCGGCCCCACCGCGCAGCCGCCTACGAGTGCTGCCACGAACGCTGCGGTCGCCGCCACGGTTGCGTAAGCGTAGCGGCGCCGCGCGGCGCGCGGCCCGGCTTCACTGCCGAAGCGCGATGTCATTGAAATCTCGCTGCAAAACTTCCCTCACTGGTGTGTCCGGTCGTGCGAATCCACGCCCCCGGAAACCGTAGCGCTGTGCGCATCAAGCGGCCGCCACTTCTTGGACTGGTGGAGCTAGCTCCCCGCACCTGGCCGAGATGATCGCCTAACGAGGGCCCGCCATCCAGACTCCAACCGGCGACACGGCGCTTCGGTCGCGCAAATAAAACTCATCTGCTGATTATGAGAGCCTCGGTCTACCTCTAACGGACCGTTGACAAACTGTCCCCCGGTCCGCTCGCGGGTCTCCGCCACGCCGGCAACTCGGCAGGTCCGGCGCGGTGAGGTTTGATGCCGGCAATGCTTTTCCAGGCCACGCAGGTGACATGCGGGCCGGCGCAGCCGGCGTCCTCGAGGCGGCAGCCACGGGAGTACACTCACGTGCGTCCGCAGAACAATAACAGGACCCGTCAATGGGGATCGTCTCGAGACTGCGCACGGCGAGTGAGCGGATCCGTGGCAAGGGCCCGGCGGACCTGTTCCGCTACGCAGCCCGCCGCACACTGGAGTATCGCTACGAGCGACACTTCGGCATCCATACCGCAGTCGAAATACAGCCTGCTGCGCTCGGCATCGACGATGCCGATGCCGTCCACTATGCGCCGAGCCCCTATACCGCGTTCTTCGGCGCCATCAAGCTGGTCGATGCGGATATCCCGGGAAGCGTTTTCGTCGATTACGGCTCGGGCCTTGGGCGCATCGTCATCTGCGCTGCGACGCTGCCGTTCAGGCGCGTCATCGGCATCGAACTCGCAGACGACCTCAATCGCCGCGCCAGCAACAACCTGCAAGCTGCCAGAGAGCGCATGGCGTGCCCGGATATCCAGCTCGTCCATGCCAACGCCGCCGAATGGCACGTGCCACGTGATGTGAACGTGGTGCATTTCTACAATCCGTTCCTGAACGAGACGCTGCGCAGGACCGTCGCAGAACTCGCCCGCTCATTGCGCGAGCAGCCGCGCGAGTTGTGGATCGTGTTTGGCTCGCCCTGGCAGATGAGCCGCCTGCTGGCGAGTGGCGATCCGCTGCCGCTGTCGTGGCAGAAGGCAACGCGGGACTTTCGCTGGCCGTTCTACCGGGACATCAGCGCCACAGATCCCCACGGCTACCGTTACCGCGTCTACCGGATTGATTCGCGCTAGCCGGTATGCGGCTGAGGCCGCTTTTCTCAGGTCTGATGCATCCTTGCCAGCAGCGCGTGGAAGCGCGGATCGGCGGCGAATCCCTTGAGCAGTGGATCGAACTTCATCCAGTGCATACCCGCGTCGCGCTGCTGCAGCGCGCGCTGCAGCCATTGAAAGGTCGCATCGGCATCGCCGCGGGCAGCGTAGATGAGGGCGATCTGATAGGCGGCGGCATCGGGGGCGGTCTTGCTCGCCAATACCTGGCCGAGCATCTGGTCGGCTTCGCTTTTGCGGCCCAGCGCATAGAGTGCCAGCGGCGGCCCGACCAATTGAAAGTCGTCACCCTGCACATCGTGCTGCTCTAGCTTGAATTCCGTAAGCGCATCGTCCGGACGGTGCTGGGCGAGCCGCACGAGCCCTAGGCGATAATGCACCGTATGTGCCGCCGGAAAGCGCTGCGCGGCTTCGCTCAAAACGGCGGCGGCCTCATCCAGACGGCCGGCGCGGTAGTAGGCATTGCCGAGCTGGCGGTAGTTGTCAAACTCGAGCGGGTCGAGCTCGCGCGCCCGTTTGTGCAGCGCGATCGCCTCGTCGAACCGTCCTTCGGAGTTGGCAATGTAGCCGGTGAGCCACAGGCTGGACCCGCTTGGGTCCAGCCGGGTCCGCTTGAGTTCGGCCTCGGCTGCATCCGTATCGAAGTCCATCTGAAAATACATTCGCGCCAGTTCCACGTGAGCAAACACCAGCCCCGGATCGATCGCCAGGGCGTGCTGCAGAGCGTCGAGCGCCTCGCGCCGCGCCACGTCATAAGGCCCGTAGACGCTGCCGACAAAGCCGTTGATACGCAGGCGTTCCAAGCGCCACCCATGCCTCGGCAAACGACGGATCCGCCGCAACGGCCTTGTTCAGCTCGCTCAAGGTACGCTCGAAGCTGGCATCGTCACGTGCTGCCTCGCGTGCGAGCAGAAAATGCAAATAGGCATCACTGTTGGTCGTCGGTGCGCTGCGCGGCGCCGGTTCGCCGAGCATTGATACCTTCAGCGCGCTGACCACCGAGCCGGCAATGTCGTCCTGGACCTTAAAGACATCGTCCAGCTGGCGGTCATAGGTTTCCGACCAGACGCGCGAGTCGTCGCTGATGTTCACAAGTTCCGTACTGATGCGCAGTGCCTTGCCCGACTTGCGCACGCTCCCCTCGAGCACATGCGAGACGTTCAAAGCCTTGCCGATTTCCGCAAGCGTTGCCTGCTTGCCCTTGAAATAGAACGACGAGGTGCGCGCGGACACGCGCAGCCCCGGCACCTTGCCGAGCAGGTCGATCAGCTCCTCGGACAGCCCATCCGAGAAATACTCCTGGTCTTTCCTTTCCGAAAGATCCGCGAACGGCAGTACCGCGATCGACTTCTGCTTGGCCGGGGCGGGGACCACAGCTGCTGTGTTGTCATGACCGTCCACCGGGGCGACGACAGAGTGGCGAAACCACCCGGCCCGTTGCGCGAGGAATGCCCCGCCGAGCACCACGGCGGCGACCGCGATGCCAAGCGGCAGCAGGTGCGTTGGGCGCGCCACGACAGCAGCAGGTGAGAGCGATGCGGCAGGCCCGGCGCCGGCACGCGCAGCAGCCGCTCCGGGTGTGGTCAGGTGCCGGATGCCCTCGATGAGCTTAGGCAGTGAGGACTCCACCCCATCGCGCGCATCGATCCATTGCGACTCTGAGAGGAAGTACTCGAGCGCCGGAGTGAGCGCGCCGTCATCGACCCGGACGGCAACGATCGGCCGTCTCTTGGAGGAAGCGCGTTCTATTTCTTTGCCGACGTGCGCGGAAGAGACCGAGTGTTCGGACAGGATGACGACCAGCGTGCGGCAGGCGTTGATGGCGCGGACAATCGCATCCGCATAGTTAGCGCCGGCAGGGACATCGCGCGGCGCCAGCCAGACCGATATGCCCGCGCCCTCGAGCAGGGCGCATATGCGTTCGGCCGCGGCTTTGTCGCTGGAGGAATAGCTGAGAAATGCGTCCTTGCTGTTACCGGGGCTGCCCTCGACAGGCGGAAGTGGGGCATC
>CAWBDY010000003.1:0-898821 GCA_963787655.1 uncultured Gammaproteobacteria bacterium
GTCAGCCGGCATTAATCACTCCGTGTCCTGGCGTCACCAAGAGAGGTGTCCGCGTGTGCTAACGCCGCGCGGGCTCACCCGCCGTCAGCCTGGCGAATTCCGGATGCTCGCGCAGCGAGGCCAGATCCGGGTCGTTGCGCATCCACCCGAATGACGCATGTCCTTTCTCAATCGACTGCCGCAGGGCGGTCAGCGCACGCTCGGCCTCCCCGAGCCGGGCGAATACGCAGGCGCAGTTGTAGAGAATCAACGGATCATCGGGACTGAGCTCGAGCGCTTTAGCGGTCTCGCTCACGGCTTCGGCGCCGCGCTGCGCCTCGGCCAGGGAGACTGCATAAATGATCCGGGCGCGCGAGTCATCCGGGTTTTGCAGCAGATAGTTGGGGAGCAGTTCCAGCGCGCGATTACGGGCGCTGCGCGCCTCGTCCATGTATCCCAGGCTCTCGCAGGTCATGGCCAGGTCAAGGTAGCCGGTAAAAAACGTGGGCTTGAGCTCAATCACACGCTTAAAAAGCGGGTATGCCGACTCAAACTCGCCCCGGGAGAAATGTATGCGTCCGCAGGTCCAGTGCGCCACAAAATCATCGGGCTTGAGCTCGATTGCCTTGCGGCTGGAGGCGCTGGCCTCCTCGAGGCGGTCCCAGATGAAGTAAGACAGTCCCATCGCCGCGTAGGCTTCGGGCAGGTTGCTGTCATACATCAGAGCCTTGAAGCTCAACTCCTGCGCTTTGCTGCGTGAGCGTTCATCACGGGCAAAGTACTGATACATCTGCCCGTAGGCACTGGAGCAGGCGGCATAGGCTGCCGCATAGCGCGGGTCGAGTTCGATCGCTTTCTCGAACAGCTGGATGGAGTAGGTGATGCTGCGCTTGGTGAGCCGATACAGATACTCCTGGCCGCGCAGATACAGGTCGTACGCCTCGACGTTGACCGTCTGGCGCTTGGTCAGCGATACCTTCTCGGCGAAAGTGAGCTTGAGTTTCAGAGCCTCGACGATCTGCTGCGCGACCTGCTCCTGGATGTCGAAAATATCGTCGAGCTTGCCCTTGTAGGTGTTGCCCCATAGTGGCCGGTTATTCAGGGTGTCGACGAGCTGCACGGTGATGCGCACCGAATCCTGAAAGCGTCGCACGCTGCCGCCGACGATGTAGCGCGCCCCGAGCTCCTCCTTGATGGCACGCACGTCACTCTTGCGGTCGCGCATCTGTTTGGAGGCCCAGCGCGATATCAGCTCGATCTCACTCACCAACGAGAGTCGCGCCATCAACTCCTCGGTGAGCCCATCGCTGAAGTAGTCTGTTTCCGGGTCGGGGCTGATATTGTCGAAGGGCATCACCGCGAGCGCGCCGCGCTCGAGGCTGGCGCTGACCTCGGCGTGCGAGGCGCTCGCCTCGCGTGTCGGTGCCGCGCTGGGCGGCGCTTGCGGCGGCGCTGGCGGCGGCGCGAGCTTCACGCCCAATCGCTCGAGGGCGCGGAGGATCGTCTTCAGCGCGTTGTCGGAATCGGTGAAGTACTCAACGTGCTGAATGCCTGCCAGCTGGTACTTCAAAGCCGGTGGAATCGCGGTCGGTTGCAGATGCACCGGCAGAATGTGGCCTTTGCGCTCGCTAACCAGCACTACTTCTTTGGCCACGTTGTGGGAGTGGACCGAAGAATCGCTCACCAAAAGAAGGAGCGCCTTGGCGCTCTCCAGAGCGTTCACGATCTGCTCGCTCCACTGCGATGCAGCATCGATGCCGCCCTGGTCGATCCACAGGGATACTCCTGCGGCGCGCAGCTTGGCGACCAGGTTCGAGACCCGGGCGGCATCCTCTCGGGAATAGCTGACAAAGACGTCGGCGGATGGAGGCACTGGCGCTGAGTACTGCCTTGAGCGGGTTACTTCTTGACGGGTTCAGAAAAAGAGTAGCACGAAGCGCTGACTGGGCGGGCCCGAGGACCCAGGGAGGCCGCTGCGCGTCACGGCACAGGGCTCGGCGGCACGGCAACGACGCACCTCGGCTGCCAGCCGGTGTCGCATTCAGGCAAGAGCGGTAAAATCTGATATGTCGCAACTGGCATGAGGGACAGCACACCGGATCGAGGGGCGGTGAAAAGAGAGGCCCCGCGGAGGGGCCCTCAAGGTGCACGCAAGTGCTCCGGCAATTGTCAGGCCGCGGCGGCCAGTGATCACCAAATCAATCGGCATCATCACTGCGTCGATGGCGCGAACGATAGCGTTCGTGGTGACGATGTCCGTCTCGATGACGCGGGCCCTATTGACCCGCGCCTCTCAGATGAACAACTCGTCCAGGTCCGCGGCGCCGACGGGCTTCATCAGGTAACGCTCGATCCCGGATTGCCGCGCCAGTTCGCGGCCGGGATGCTCATTGTTAGCAGTCAGGGCGACCAGTCTGAGGTTCTGCAGCTGCGAATGTTGAGACAGATGCCGGGCAACCTCGTAGCCGCTCATGTCTGGCAATTCGAGGTCAATCAGCACGATCGCGGGCACGAACTCGACGGCGAGAGCAAGCGCAGTCTTGCCGGTGCAGGCGACGCGCGCTTCCCCGTAGCCTGCCGAATGCAGCAGTGACGCGAGAGCATTGGCGGCACCCTCGTCATCGTCGACTATCAATATACGCGGCACATTGCCGGGGATGCTGCCGACGCGGTGCGCTATGGATTGTCCGGACGGATGCGCGCGCACAACGATTCGCTCAACGAAAGCTCACGGGACGCGGATGCTGGTTGCGCGCTTCGAAACTCTTGATCTGCCGCTCCGCTTCCTCGTTCGTGACGCCGTACGCCTCTTTAATCTCGTTCGAGAGACTCGCGCGCCTGCCCGCGATGGTGTCCAGGTGAACGGCGGTAAGCCGCCCCCAGTTTGCATGCACCTCACTCCTGAACTCGTGCCAGCTGACTTCCGCGAGATTCCAGTCCATCTAGGCCTCCTGATTGCCGGTCTCGCGTCGCCGCGGCGGTGATCTGTCACTTAAACCTGCGGTGCCGGCAGTTTCCCCCAGGGCGGTGAGCGGCATGGCGGGTACGCTGACGAGCGCACCGGAGCCGCGTCCCGCACTGGGGAAGGAGCCTGGCGCCAGGGCCGGTCTGCTCCGCAACTCTTTCCGCGTATCGATCAAGCGCCCCCCGCCGTCGTGACGGTCTCGTCATGCATTGAGCGTCTCCTTGGCAGGCGCGGCAGGTTGAGCCCGTGATGAGCTCCTTCGACTGATCGAGCTGTCACAAACCGACGGCAAACCAACGCTGGGGTGTGTATTGGGGCGTTTCGACCGTTTTAAAGGGCTGCAAGCTGAGCCTGCAAGGCCCTGCGTGTGCGCACGACCGCGCGGGTGCGGGTGACGGGCGGATTAAGACGGTCGAGATGCAGCATTTGATGTACAAGGGTAGTGAATCTGCGCGGGGCTCGGAATCTGTTTGCGCCCGAATGGTCGACACTCGAGCGCCCGGGAAGAACGTAATGCAAGACGATGCGGCGCCAAGGGTCGAGCGAATGCCCCGACGACATGGAGCGACTGCGCAACGGATCGCCGCTTCTAACCAGAGACGAACACGAGTGGCCCATCGGCGCACTGCCCGCGTGAGCGGCAATGGATAGTTTGCCTGCCATCGTAGCCGTAGCGTCGTCTGCAGGTGACCTTGAGGCCGTCTGCGAACTGCTGTCTGCATTACCGGCTGACTTCGGCGCGGCTCTTATTATCGTTCAGCATCGCGACTCTGATCGCGAGAGGCTGCTCGAGGCCCTCAGCCAGAGAACGATTCTTCCGGTGACATGCGCGCACGACGGTGTGCTGGCAGAGCCGGACCACGTCTACGTAATGTCCGCAAGTACGACGCTGACACTAAGCGGCGGGCGTATTCGCGTGACGCCTAAAGCCGGCGGCCCGCATCATCCCGGGGATATTCTGTTCACGTCGCTCGCGGAAGAGCGTCGCGACCGTGCGATCGGCGTCGTCCTGTCGGGTGCAGGCTCCGATGGCGCCCTCGGTATTCAAGCGATCAAACAAGGCGGCGGTACCACGCTCGCCCAGAGCCCGGGATGTGCTCGCTTTCCCAGCATGCCCATCAACGCCATTGAAACCGGCTGCGTGCGTTTCGTGCTGCGTCCGAATGAGATAGCCCGCGAGTTGGTACGTCTGAGCGGCGTGTCACATGCAAATCTGGGTACGATTACGAGTTCCGGTCCCGAGTGGGCAAGCGAACACTTCAAATCCGTGGCGCATTAGCAAGTCAGCAACGCGGCGGAACTTATGGCGATGTTTGCCACGACCGAAGCGAGCCTCCAGATCGCCGATGATTCTTCGCACGGCACGCGCACGGGCGAGACGCTCCATCGCCGGGTCGTACAAGGACCGGACGGGCATCCGCGGGCACGGATGCGGGCGTTAAGGGGAAGTAAGAGTGGCACTCGTTGTTTTTCTAAGAGGAGTTAACGTCGGGGGCCACAGGACTTTCCGACCGACCAAGCTGGCCGAAGCACTGAAGCACCTGGGTGCGGTCAACATTGGCGCGGCAGGGACGCTGGTCCTGCGGCACCCAATGACGCAGGCCCAGGCGCGCGCCGCAGTGACACGCGAACTTCCGTTTGCCGCCGAGATAGTTGTCTGCCAGGGCCGCGAAATTGCCAATCTAGTGTCGCAGGATCCCTTTGAGGGACAGTCGGTGCGACCAGGCGTAGTCCGATTTGTCAGCGTGCTGTCCCGGCGCCCGCGCTTGGCGCCGTCAACGCCCATGAGACTCCCGTCCAGTGGCCAATGGTTAATGAAGATCCTCGCGAGACGAAACCGATTCGTCATCGGCATGTACAGGCGCCACATGAAGGTCATCGGATTCCTCGGTGCACTGGACCGGCTTTACGGTGTCCCAGTGACCACCCGCAACTGGAATACCATCACGGCGATCGTGAGGGTGCTGCGTAACGAGGCACTGAATGAACAACGGCCACGGTAGCCGAAACTCCGAGCGCTGAACCTGCGATTCTGCAAAACGAGCGCTCGACACCTTCTGTCTCGCAACCATTGCCGACGGCGGCGGGATTTGCTAGCTGCGCGGCGGGCGCGACGCACAGCCGTGACACGGTCACCGTGGCTCGTCAGACGGCGTATAGTGCGCTGCGCAGAACAAACACCCAGCCGTGCCACGGCTTCCAATCTAAGCGGGGCTACCAAAGATGAAGAAATTAATTTTGTTGCTGTCGGCTGCGATCCTGACCACTTCGACATCGCTGACACTTGCCCAGGAAGATCATGTCTACACCGAGGGTTCGGTGCTCGTCGTGAACTTCGTTCGGACTGAGCCCGGCATGTTCGACGAATACATGCGCTACCTCGCCAAGACTTATAAGCCCCTACTGGACGAGGCCAAGAAGGAGGGGATTATCGTTGACTGGGCGATCTATCAGGCTCGTGCCCGCGATGCGCAGGATGCGGACCTGGTCTTCACGATCACGTATAAGAATATGGCCGCTTTCGACAACCTGCAGGCACGCATGGATCCGCTTGCGAAGAAGGCCTTCGGGTCACTGCCCAAGGCGGCTGCCGCGGCTGTGGATCGGGAGAAGCTGCGCAAGGAAGTCGGCAGTCAGCTGGTGCGTCAACTGATTCTGAAATAGCACGCGCTGCGAGCACACCCCCGACGCTGCCACGGCGCCGGGGGTGATCGCGCCAGCGCGCCGAGATCCGCGCACAGAGCTTTGACCCCGGTGCAGCCATGTCCCCGGCCGACACACTGGCGCACCGGATTCTTGAGTTGCAGTCCGGTATACAGCTCCGAGCTATGATTCAAGCTCGGCAGGAAGCGTGACGACTAGCCGACATTGTTCGCCAGGGTTCGTAATGAGGCGGTTCGGCAAGCGATCGAGCACGGGTAGCGAGGAGTTGCGCAGCGATACGACTTACGGAGCGTGCAGTGATATTCGAAACAGTGTCGAGCGGCGGCTGCCGGTCCTACCTCATCGGCTGCGAGGCAACTTGCGCTGCGGCGCTCATCGATCCGGAGCTCAGCCAGATCGACCGTTACATCGCGTTGGCCGCGAAGGATGGCCTGCGCGTTCGGTACCTTGTCGACACCCATACTCATGCGGACCATTTCTCGGCAACCCAGCAGCTTGCGCGCGAACTCGGCGTGCCGGTGGTCATGCACAGCGCAAGTCCGGCACCATTCGTGAATCTGCGCCTGCAGGGTGGTGAACTGCTCGTGGTCGGGCGGCTGAGGCTGCAGGCCATCCATACACCCGGCCATACACGCGATTCCATGTGCCTGAGCGTCGAAGACCGCGTGTTCACCGGCGATACGCTCCTTATCGGAGGAACCGGGCGCACCGACCTGCCAAGTGGTGACGCGGGAGCGCTTTACGAGAGCCTGTTCGAAGGCGTGCTGGCGCTTGATCCGCAACTGAAGGTATTTCCGGCGCACGAATACAAGGGACGCTCTCACTCGACCATCGGCCAGGAGCTGGCGGAGAATCCGCGCCTGCAGAAACGCGACCGTGGCGCCTTCATCGAGATGATGCAAAGCCTCAATCTAACGATGCCCACACACGTCACCGAGGCATTACGCACCAACATGAGCGGCGGTAAGACGGTGGCCCAGATGCTCGCTGAGGCCGCAGCGTCGGTGCCGTTCATGTCGCTGGCAGAACTCAAGGCCTGCCTCGGCTCCCGCAAGGATGAGCTGATCGTGCTCGACGTGCGCGAACGCGACGCTTTTGAAGCTGGACATATCCCGCGGGCGCAGCTCCTGCCGCGCGGACAGTTGGAGTTGCGCGTCAATCAGGCGCTGACCGATCCGACCCGGCGGATCCTCACCTACTGCGAGTTAGGGCAGGTCTCCACGCTGGCGACAGCGACGCTGCGGCAGATGGGATTTCAGTGCGCCGTGGCGCTCGATGGCGGCATGAAGGCATGGCGCGAAGCAGGGTACGCGGTGAGGGTCGGCAAGGAGCCGTGAGCGCGGCTGCGAGAGAGGACTTACCTGCGAGCCGGGGGTGCGCACGTCCGTGTGCGCGCGACTCTTCCGGGATCCCTATTGCTTGTCGAAGACGAGCGTCTCGTCGCCCGTGGCCCCGCTCAGCTGCACACCAGTGTTATGCACGCTCAGCGATTTGCCGTCAGCTGAGAGAACGCGATGGACATGGCCAACGACCTTGCCATCCTTCTTGAGATCAAAGTCCCAGGTATTTGCGTCGATCTTCTTGCCGAGGGTCGCCTCCGCGGGGTCGCCCGTGGCCTGCTTTACCTCTTTACCGTCGCGGTACTGCGCCCGGTTCGACCGCTCCTTGCCATCCGTGCCTGTCAGCTTTTGGTCGAGCGTGTACAGGCCATTGGCTTCGGTGTAGACACGGGTGCCGGCGGTCAGTTCTGAGCCCGCAGCGAACTTAGATTTCGCGACATTGAGCTTCCAAGTGCCTACGATCGGGTCCGCTGCGAAAGCAGGGCTGGCGAAGAACACACCGGCAAGTACGATGAGCGAGAGAACCTTTTTCACGTTATCCCCCTTGAGTGCGGCTGTTAAGTTTCTTAGCTATCCGCTCCAGTGCCATCCGGAGCAAGCGCTGGAGGATGCACGCCGGCGTTCCCAAGATCAAGAAAGAAGGCGGGCGTTGCTGACGCGGGTGCCGCAATTTGACCGGCGCTCAGACCGGCACATACCGGGACAGCACTTTAGTGTCGACCGCCAGAATCGGCCAAAGAAAGCGGACGTACGCGGAAACTAGCCAGCGGCGAAACCTGGATCGACGAGGACGGTGTCATCTCCGCACAAGGAGTGCTGACGGCGGGCCCCAGCACCGGTGATACGCGAGCCCTGCTGCTCATCCCCGTGGGGGCGTGCGATCCGGGCGAATTGATCGCTGCCGTCAAGGCATTGAGTGCGAGGTCGCCGGCCGTGGAGGCCGCGGGCGGCATGGCCGCGCCGGTCAGTCTCAGGGACCGCAACGGTCGGATAGACCCCCGATGGCTGCGGCCACTTTCTCCCGCGCAGTTGCGCGGCATGGTGCAGCAGCCGTCCGGTTGAGGTCGGTGACAGCGCGAACCCACCGATATCGAGCGCTACGCTGCGCCAGCCGTGCAGTGACAGTAGCCGGGGCGAGCGACCCTGCGCTGGCGGCGTCTGCCTCAACGTTTGTGCGTTGCTAGCGGCTTGATTCTAGTGGGTTCCGGGGCTGGGTGGCCCCTGCCTTGGGTTCATTTCTGCGGGTCGGGCGAGGCAGCACGGCTCGGCTACCATGACCGCGCCGGCGTCGGGGTAGTGAATGCAGCGACCGCGGCTCGGTGGCGAGCGTACGTCAGCACGGCATCCATCCGGCCCAGAACCAGACGCCCGGCCTGTGAGCGGATTTCCCCGGGGTTACCGATGCGCGCCCGGTTGCCAACTTCGAAGGCATCCGCGACGATGCCGCACGAGTGGCAGGGGAACAAATGGCCGGGGGCGGCGACGAGAAGGCGAGCAGTAGCACGCCCACGGTCTTCATCAGCTACGCATCGCAGGATGCGGAAGCTGCGCAGAACATTTGCCAGGCACTGCGCACCGCGGGCATCGAGGTCTGGTTCGACCAAAGCGAGCTGCGGGGCGGAGACGTCTGGGATCAGTCGATCCGCAGGCAGATCAAGACCTGCACGCTGTTCCTGCCCGTCATCTCCCGGCATACGCACGCGCGCGACGAGGGATACTTCCGTCTTGAGTGGAAGCTCGCCGTCGATCGCTCCCACCTGATGACGGGCAATAAGGCGTTTCTCCTGCCCATCGTCATCGACGATACGCGCGACGATGATGAGAACGTTCCGGACAGGTTCCGGGAAGTGCAGTGGACACGGTTGCCTGCGGGCGAAACGCCGCCTGCCTTCGTCCAACGTGTGCAGCGCCTGATGTCGCCGCAGCCCTCGTCAACGGCAAGCAGTCCAGCAACGAGTGCGGCGACCCGCTCGCGGGTACCCAGCGGGCCGCTCGGTGCATCCCGGCGGTCAAAGGCCGTGCTGCTAGGCATCGTCGCGGTACTGGCGGTCGCGTCCGCCTATCTTCTGCTCGAACGGCCTTGGATCTCGAAGCATCCGGCTGCCAACCCGGTGACGGCGACCGCTGCTGCAGAGTCTGCTCCCGCCAACGCTGCCCCGTTCGCACCGCCGCCGCACTCGATCGCGGTATTGCCGTTCGTGAATATGAGCGGGGACAAGGACCAGGACTATTTCTCCGACGGCCTGACGGAGGAACTGCTCAACTCTCTGGCCGAGATCAGCGAGCTGCAGGTCGCCGCCCGCACCTCGGCGTTCTCGTTCAAAGGCAAAGACACGGACATCGGCACGATCGCGCGCAAACTGAACGTGGGCGCAGTCCTCGAAGGCAGCGTGCGGCGCTCATCGCACACGGTGCGAATCACCGCGCAGTTGATCAATGCCGTCACGGGCTTTCACCTGTGGTCGAAGACGTACGACCGGGACCTGGGCGATGTGCTGAAGCTCCAGACCCAGATCGCGACCGCCGTCGCGGGGGCACTCAAGGTGACGCTGCTCGCCGATACCGCCACCAAGATCGAGTTGGGAGGCACGCGCAACGCCGCGGCGTTCGATGCCTACCTGCGCGCGACCAGAGCGTCGGACGCGGGAGGAGGCGAGAACTATCTGAGCGCGGTTGCCGCGTTTACAGATGCCATCCGACTCGACCCGAACTTTGCGCTCGCGTTCGCGGGGCGCTCGTTCGTCGAGACACTCTACGCAGCCCAGGTCGCGCCGCGGCCTGCCGTGCGCCAGTACTTCGACAAGGCGCTCATGGATGCGCACCAGGCGCTCACTTTGGCGCCGGACCTGGCCGAAGGGCAAGTGGCCCTGGGCTTCTACCTCGCGAATGGAGCCCTGGACTTAACGCAGGCTCGCGCTGCGTTCGAGCGGGCCCGCGCACTCGCGCCCGGCCGCGCGACGATTCTGAGAATTAGCGGGCTGTTTGTCATCATGACCGGGAGCACCGACGCGGGTGTTGCTGATCTGCGGCGTGCGGTCACGCTCGATCCTCTCAGTGCCCTCACTCGCCATCTGCTCGGCTTCGGCTTGTATCTGGCGCACCGCTATGAGGAATCGCGGGCAGCGAACGCGGAAGCCATCAGCCTTGATCCCGATTTGCAGCGCGCCTATGAATACAGCTGCCTGAGCGACTACCAGCTCGGCAACTTTGAAAGTGCGCGCGTCACCGCCGAGGCACGACCGAACGGCTGGGGACCTCAGTGGTGTCTCGCGGTGACGTACCAGAAGCTCGGACGGCACGCTGATGCACAAGCCGCGGTGGCGAGGATCCAGGCGCTGCAGGCCGACACCGCGGCCTATCAGTACTCGACGATTTACGCACAATGGGGCGACATCGCGAAGGCGCTCGACTGGCTGGAGAGTGCAATGCGCCTGCGCGACCCGGGACTTTCGCTCCTCAGGACCGATCCGCTCATGGATCCGCTGCGCAAAGAGTCGCGCTACCAGGCAGTCGAGCGGCAGTTGAAGTTTCCGAACTAGCCAGGTCGCTTGCCCATTGGCGGGTGCCGTTCGGCAACACTGCACGGCTCTTCCTCATGTATGGCTTCACGAACAACCGCTGACCGTCGACGCGTTTTACACACGCTCTCACGCAACGCAGCATTTAATTTATCTAACACGTTGATTTGAGCACCGGTGACTCTGAGTGGTGCGCTACGTGCATGGACATAATATGAATAGGTCCTGACTTACAATTCATAACAACCAACACCATACACGCCGTCAGCCTTGCAGCCGCTGCCAGCGGTTCGACCAAACAAACAGTGGGGGATACTTCGGTGAGCCTAAATCAGTTCCGGCGGTCACCACTCTTTTGGTGTCTGCTAGTCCTAGCGCCCTTGGCATTTGCGAGTCCCGTCGCCTCGGCCAGCATTGTGGTTGCCAATTACGGCACAGACAGTGGCTCCTGCGGATCCAGCGCAGAACCGTGTCGCTCGATCAGTCAGGCGATCGCGAATGCTGCGCCGAACGAAGTCATCTACGTCGGTGCCGGACGCTACGGCGATGTGAGCGGTACGGGAACTTTCGCCGGGCTGGGTGATGAGCACGCGCAACCCGGTGTCGCCAACGGCCCCGATTATCAAAGCTGCGTCATCTGTATCTCCAAGCCGGTGCAGATCTATTCGCTCAACGGCGCCGCTGTCACCTATATTCAGGCGAACAGTGCTGCGTCGTTTCAAAACGCCGTTTACATCAATTCTGCCGGCGTGAGCTTTGGCTCCGCAGGGCACGGCTTTACGATCACCAACGGCGGCGGCAACGGAGTCGTCGTTGATTTCGAGGCTACCGGGCCCAGCGCGCAGCCGATGAACGTGACCGTCGCCGGCAATGTAGACGTGGCGGACGCTCAGGGCTTCGTGTTCGTGGGATCAAAATACGGCACGTCCGGACCCGGCTCGATATGCCCGCAAGCCTATTGCCCGCCGGGCTATAACGGACGAGTTTTGTTTCAAGGTAACCGCGCCAGCGGCAGCGTCATCGGATTTTGGATTGAGCCGCGGACAACGAACTGCTGCGGATTTGCTTACTATTCGCTTGTGAACGGTCAGTTTGTGTTCCATGGAATCCCCAACAACATCCAGGTTGTCTTGGAAAACAACGTCGCGATTGGCACGCAGACGGGATTTTTTGTGGCGAAGGGCGTCGACTTTTGCGATGGCTGCGGAGACCACGCGAGCGCTAATGACGTCACGCTGGCGAACAATTTTGCTTCGGGCAATCAGACCGGTTTCGATCTCTCGACCGCCGGACTTGTTAGTCAAAATGTGGC
The DNA here is from genome assembly GCA_963787655.1 of uncultured Gammaproteobacteria bacterium. Lineage (GTDB taxonomy): Bacteria > Pseudomonadota > Gammaproteobacteria > Steroidobacterales > Steroidobacteraceae > 13-2-20CM-66-19. Next base: position 11,779 of record CAWBDY010000003.1, read on the forward strand.
AATCGGTAACGGCATCGGTTTCTCCTGGGCCGCGCCCGCAGGGGCGTTTCTCTACAATTCTGCCATTGGAAACATGGGACCAGGCGTGGTCTTTTCAACCTTTTCCAATTCAGGTCCCGCAACACTCACTGTGTCTCACAACAACTTCTACGGCAACGATCATAGCCGTTCAGGGGGAGCCAGCGCGCATTGCGCGATATTGAACCTGGGAGCGACCAACACGAATGCGTACGTCACTGACTACATTCAGTACGACACGCCCGCCCAGCCACCTTATCCAACGGTGACCCTCAACGCCGTAAGCAGCTTCTGGGGCAGTGCGAAGGGGCCCGACGGAGCAACTAGCGCGGATGTAATTGGCGGGGCCTGTGACCAGACGGGCGGTCAAACCGTCGCGAGCGGCGGGCTGGCTGCGCCGGTTGCGATCCCGACGCCTCCGGCCACCTGATCACTCAGAGAACGAACCGTTAGCAAGCGGCTAACGCAGCGCTGTGGCGCGAATACCCGCGAACCGCAGATTCAGGCTCGTCCTGCAGACGACGTTGCTGAGCCGTGGCCGCTACGACGAACCTGCCGGGCATGCTTTCCATCGATTCCGAACCATTAACGAGGAGCTCTGCGACCCCGGAAAAGCGCACCCGCTGCGCTTCAGTGCACCCCGTTCAGGGGTCCTTTGCGCGGGCGAACAACTTCGTCACGAAAGCTTCGGGCTGCCGGACTGCGCGCCGCGGTCTGGTTGAAGGTTGCCCGCGCGCCTGAGCGCCAGCCCCTCCGCGCGTCGGTCACGTGCACGGCTTAAGAGCAGCTCTGCCACCGCCTCGCGGGCTTCGGATTCGGGGGTACCCTGCGGAAACTCGAACACCTCCGTCGCATCGAAGGCGTTGCTGATTCGCACAGGCGTACCCGGCGGCTCGGTAGGTCCGGCCGCGGGGGCGACCGTGGCAAGAGGCGCGGCGCTAGTGACCGTCGCCGCCGCCGCCGCGTGCGGCGCCGACGCTGGCCACAAGAACGCCACCGCAATAGCCACAACTGCCACAGCGAAGGTCACGTTACACACGAAGTCGATTCGCGCCGTGCGTCGCAAGACAAAATTCTCGTACGCAGGCACGGCCAGAACGGGACCCGACTGATTGGAAGGCGCGGTAGCCCGGGGCGCCCGGGAAAGCGCTAGCGCGTGCTCGCCCGCCAGCTCCAGTTCAACGGTGTCGTCGCTCAATCCGTGAGCGGATCCTGCGGTCGAGGGTCCTTCAGGTCCCAGCATCGTCATACCCTAAATCCATTTACGCCGCTTTTTAAGAAGCGGGGCGGGTCGCTGTACTCTATCAAGCCGGCCGCGCTTGTACACCTCCCTTAGGTGCTATGGCGGAGTTCGCGCACGCCGCGGCCGAGCCTGCGGCGCAGCATCACTCGAATTAGTCGCGCCGAGCCGACGCCCCTGGCGCCGATCTGGTCGACGCCGGCTTGGCTGCTCCTAAGAAGGGGCACTGCGCTTTCCGTCCGCACGTCCCGGAAGAGGCGAATGGGCTCTTGCCAGATACGCTCTGCATGCGGCGTGCCAAGGTGCGCTTGCTGGCGCCCAGCGCCTGCGCAGCCTGGCCGAGTCGACGTGGGCCAGAGCGTCGGGGATCGACGCGATCGATTGCGAGGCGCGCACGCCCATCACCGAGTACCGTGCGCTAACCGTTTCCGCGCAGCGGCCGAGCCTTAACTGGCGCGCGCCCAGACGCGTTAACCTTGGTCGTGACCGCTTCGCGCGTGACCCAGGAGACCGAGGATGCAACGCTACGACGCCATCATCATTGGCACCGGTCAGGCAGGACCGTCCCTTGCCGAGCGATTGGCCAAGGCCGGCATGCGCGTGGCCGTCATTGAGCGTGGCCGATTTGGAGGAACCTGCGTCAACACCGGCTGCACGCCCACCAAGACTCTCATTGCCAGCGCGCGGGTCGCTCGATTGTCGCAGAGAGGGGCGGACTATGGTCTCCGCACTGAAGGCGGAGTGCGGATGGACATGGCGCGCGTCAAGGCCCGCAAGGATGCCGTGGTCGATCATGCGACAAAATCCGTCGAGAGCTGGATGCGTTCGCTCCCCAACACGACTGTCTATGTCGGACATGCACGATTTGTCGACGCGAGCACTATCGCTGTAGGTGCGCAGACCCTAACGGCTGAGAAGGTGTTCATCGACGTCGGCGGCAGGCCTTTTGTGCCGAAACTGCCCGGCCTGGAGCGGGTCTCCTACCTCACCAGCGATGGCATGATGGATATCGACTTCCTGCCCGAGCACCTGCTCATCGTTGGCGGTAGCTACGTCGGCCTGGAATTCGGACAGATGTACCGGCGGTTCGGCAGCCAGGTGACCATTGTCGAAATGGGCCCGAGGCTGATCGGCCGGGAAGATCCCGATGTCTCAGATGCGATTGCGGATATTCTCGCGGCGGAGGACATCGAGGTGAGGCTCGACGCGAAATGCATCGCGCTCGAACCGACGCCCAACGGGGCGATGCTGAGCCTGGATTGCGTCGCCGGTGCGAGGCAGGTGCAAGGCACGCACGTGCTCCTCGCTGTGGGCCGCGTCCCCAATACTGATGATCTGGGTCTGCGCGAAGCCGGAATCCAGACCGACTCTCGAGGCTACATCACGGTTGATGAGACGCTGCAAACCAACGTCAGGAATGTGTACGCACTGGGGGACTGCAATGGGCGGGGTGCCTTTACGCATACCGCCTATAACGACTTCGAGATTGTGGCCGACAACCTTCTGAATGGCGCGAAGCGCAGGGTGAGCGACCGCATCCCGATCTACGGTCTTTTCACAGACCCACCGCTCGGTCGTATCGGCATGAGCGAGGCTCAAGCCAAGAGCACCGGCTCCAAAGTCCTGATGGGCAAGATGGCGATGACTCGGGTCGCGCGGGCGCGCGAAAAGGGCGAGACCCAGGGCTTCATGAAAGTACTGGTCGATGCCGAGAGCCAGCAGATATTGGGCGCCGCGATTCTCGGCGTCGGCGGCGATGAGGCCGTGCATTCACTGGTGGATGCCATGTACGGACACCTCTCCTACATGGTCGTCCGGCATGGCGTTCGCATCCACCCAACCGTGAGTGAGCTGATCCCGACGCTCCTGAGTGAGCTGGCGCCGCTGAGTTCAAGCGGGTAATCGTGAGCTCCGGGAGGCGAGTCCTGAAGTAAGGTCCGGATCCTTGACCCGCCATGCACCCTCGGGCATTCGCGGAAGGTATGCAGATGAATAGCCAAGCATTAGATGGGTAGTGGGACGTCATCGGCGACGTTCCCGACCGTTCCCCGAAGCGTGCGCAGAAAAAAGGCCAGGGCGCAGGAGTAGTCGCGTTTCGCTGCTTGCGCGATAGGGCCGCAAGGGGAACGCGCGGAGCACCGCCAGTCCGGGGCCGCGACGGCCGCGCTGAGATTCTTCCGCGTACGCTTACAGAGTTACAATAGTGATGGTGGTAGGCGCCTCGGTGTGTTCTCCTCTTCGCGCCTGGTGCGCAAGTGTTCCAAGTTCTCAAAGTAGTTCCCTGATGACGATCAACCGGTTCTTCGGCGCCCTGCGCATCCGGTCGGGAGTGGGATTGGGAACGTGAGTACCTTGGTCCAGCGCAGCCAGGCAGGGTGAGGCCCTACCGCATCGCAGCGAGGGTTTGAAGAAGAAGCGTTTTGTAAGGGAGGAGCCATGCACGCCTTGATTCATTTGGCCGGTCGTACGCCGGCCGCACTGTTGGTGTTTGCAGTTGCTGTTTCGTCTCCGACATTTGCTCAGATGGCACTCGTTACGGTTGACCCGAACAACTTCGTGGCGGGACAGAACATCTCGAACGCGACGCCGGGCGCGCGGCTCCTTTCACTATCGGCTGTCTCCAACGGCAATCCAACTAACCCATCAACGGTTCCACAGTACTCGCCCGTCTATGCGCAACCAGTCGCTGCCGGCTGCACGCTGGCACCGGGAATCCCTTGCGCCCTGGATGGCACCCTCGCGCTCGGCTACTCCTCGACGACGGTGCCTTCGACCCAACTGATCCTATGGGGTGAGGAAAATGATGCAGCGGATACCTGCATTCCCCCGCCAGGACTCGGCTGTGATACGGACGGACCACCGGTGCTGCGCATCAACTTCACCGTGCCAACGGACTACGCGAGTGCGGCGATTGGCTTTTTCCCTGCGGACGCCAGCGGGATTCGGGGGTTTGAGGCGTTCGACGCTAGTGGACAAGCGATTGCGATGTGTGAAGGCTTACCTGGCGTCCAAGTTATTCCAGCCGGATGTGCCACGGTCATCGTGTCCTACGCACCATTTGACAGCGGTTGGGCTTACTTCACGGTCTCCAGCCCGAAGGCCAACATCAGTTACGTCCTGGTTGGCGGGGTCGCGAACTGGCGGCCGATCGCTAACATACAGTTCGACTCGCCCGTGCCGATTCAGCTGGTGGGACTCATAGCGAAAGCCCGGGGTGTTGGGCCCGGCGGAAGCCTGGAACTGAAAGCCCTGACAGCAGGGGTCTACTACGCGGTGCACGACCCCCAGGCGGCCTGTGCCTCGCTGCATTCATTCGTGACTGAAGTCGACGCTCTGGACGGGACTCGCATCAACAAGACGACGGCGGCGCAACTGCTCGCAATCGCATTACCAATCGAGGCTGCGATCGCCTGCCATTAATGGCCCTCGCCAAAGGGCCTATTCCGTCATTGGACGGCGACGCCTTCAACAATCGTATGCGGCTCTTCGTTGAATTGTGTCTGATCGGCCGCAACGTGGCGCACCAGGCAACATCGGTCGAGCGAACACGCCGGTGGCGCTTGCGAGCCGCAAGGATATCCAAATGAGCACAACCGAGGAGGATTTCATCCCGTATCTGGTACTCGTCCGCTTTGATAAAGACGGAGGGGAGCTGATGGCGCGTCTCAAGGAAGCAGCGCCTGCTTTGAAGCAAGCATTGGCGGAGGTGGGGACCGTTCAAGCTATCGAAGTGGCGTATGACGGTTCGATGGCGGCCTATCTAGTTGCCGCAAACCCTAGATTTGAGAATGCGCTCCAAGTACTGGGGCACCTTCAGTCCCCGCGCTCGCACAAGTCCTCCCCTTTGATCGCGCACGATAAGGTTCTAGTCGTTTCGATAGAACAGGGTTCCGCGGCCCGCCTTGAGCGAACGACGAGTTGGCTTCGGGAATGCAATCTGCTGGTAGAGTGAGCGTTCGCGAGCGCGTGCAGGCTCACAAAGCGACCGTCGATGGCTCGGTTGCAATCGACGACAGGTCGCGCATCTCAATAGCCGCTTAGCGCGCCCACATTCCTTTGCCGGATACGGCGTTCCGTCCCGGTGGCTGTACCCGGTCCCTTCGGCGATCATGTCGATGTCCGGGTACGTACAACGGTCCTGCGGGTCGGAATTGCCGATCTCGAGCACCTTGGCGGGCCTGCCAGATTTATTTACCAGGTGATGCCCATCGGCGTCGCCACGCCTGAAGGCGGCGCAGTCACCGGCGCGCAATATCTCTTCGCCGCTGTCGGTGACCAGCGTTAGCTCGCCATCCACCACCCAGACGAACTCGTCCTCATGGCTGTGCCAGTGACGCTGGCTGGACCATGCGCCCGGCTCGATGACGGTCAGGTTGACGCCGAACAGGGTCAGCCCCGCGTGGCGCGCCAGCCGTTTGCAGGTTTGATCGCTGCAGGGGACGTCGAAGGGACGCGGGTAAGTGCTGCCGGTCTGCGCGGGCACAGCCGATAGGTCGATCTTCTTCATAGTGCTGTACACCACAAACCGGGCCTGGCAACTCTGGTCAGCTCAAACGCTGCCGCGCCACGCTGACCGATACTGATTCTGCCGCCGCATAGCGGACACTCGCAAGTGACGGGAATAGGGCCGGGAGCTGCCAGATTCCTTGGGGCGGACTGGAATGGCTGCCCTAAAGCAGTCATTCGCCTTGCGCGTTATCAACCGTAGCTGCGGCGATGCTACTGAGGTGGTGGCAAGTAGTCTTCAATCGCGAAAGGATACGCGTTGTCTACTCCAGCGCCCCCGCCGTCGGGCGTGCTCCAGAAGGTCACGGAGTGCAGTCGAGTGCGCGCGCTCGCCTCCGCGGCGAACGCCTGCCCAAACGAGCGGCGCTGCACGGCATCTGGAAAGTAATAGGTTTCCGCTACTCCGTAGGAGGAGCCAATGCCAAGCAATGGGAGCACTGCATCGGCATCGTCGAGCCCCCGCTCGATCAACTGCGCGTACGTGATCCCGGCGTTCAGTGGCAGATCGTTTGGTACATACATTGAGAAATCGATGCGGGCAGGTAGAGCTAGTGAGTTGTCGTGCATGAAATGCAGCGTGCGATACAGCCAGTAGATCGATCGGTGGCCATCCAATTCCGGATACGTCGCGTCAACGTAGCCCGCAGTCAGATAGTCCGACTGACTATCGCTCATTTGAAAATAGACCGAGGGCGTGAATCCGGCCTGCTGCACAACCTGCACAAACCGTGGATAGTGCGTCGTCATGAACCAGTCTTCATTCGGCTTCGGCTGGACTTCCCCTGGCGCCGCGATCATGACCTCGCCGTTGAGGTAGATGAGATCAACGACGGGGGCGCCGTCCGGTCGACTAATTCCTTTGACGGCCGCGAGTACCGTGTCGGTGGTCGCTTCCACCCGCGCAGTGTAGGTTGCGGCCGACACCGGCGTAGATCCGAGGCCAGTCGCCGGGGAGCCTAAGGTGAAGTCCGCCGCACCCAACCAAAGCAGACACAGCACCAAGTGCAAGCGATTTCCGCCGGATCCGACGACGCCCGCGACATCGGCCGCATAGGAATGCAGGTTGGCCTGCTCCTGGCTGGTCATGGGGAACGTCAGGGCCCAAGCGCCGTTCGTGTTCGGCGTTCCGGGTTCGAGGACCAGCCATAACCTCGTCGAGATCAGCGTTGCCCCGCGGTCAGCCATGCCTTGCAGTTGCGTCTGGACCGCCTGGCGCACGGACGGGGTGTCGTACTGGCTGATGAACGCGGTATTGATGAAATCCGCACCGGTCGCGTGATAGTCGACACCGACGTCGTAGCCAGCGACGTGGCCTTCAGGAATGACAACCGGGACCGCGACGGTTGCAGACGTCGTTCCATCCGCATGGGCAGTGGCCTTCACCGTGTAGGTGCTCGGAAGCGCGGGGGCGGTGTACAGCCCGGCTGCCGTAATCGTCCCGCCGCCACTTTGCGTGACGGACCACGCGACCATCATGTCCGAGGTGCCGCTGACGGACGCCGTGAACTGCCGACTTGCGCCGGTATCCAGTACCCCCGACGGTCCGCTGATCACCACATTGATAGAGGGCGGAGGTGCGCTTGGGCCGCCTCCGCCGCCGCCACACCCGACGAGAAGAATGGCGGTCGCACAGCCGATGCAAAATCGCAGGGCCCGCAAATGCCGCCTGGGAAACATCTCCCCGGGAGGCCGCAACCAGAACGACGCACCCGTTAGAGACGGCAGCCGTGCGGTTGCGGCGGCGACTCGGCGTGGCAGGGCAGTCGCGCGCAGCGGGCTGCGGGATCCGTTCCGCGACCGGCTCCGGTCACGAACGCCCGTTTGTGGAGCATCGTTGTTCGTTGGGCTAATCCAAGTCTGCCAACTCCGAGGATCATCAGCCGAAGCCATATGAGCCTCGCATTTTTCTTGTTCTCGCGGGTGGCGTCATACGACTCTACTCTGATTTCCCGAATCGGGATCGGTCACACATCTGCCGCACCGCAAGAGCAACGTATTGTGCTCCTAGAATGCGATTCGGCGTTGTACTTCTGCCGCGGGGGCCGACAGGCGCCCGGCCACGGCGAACTCGTACGGCACTGCCCGGGGCGAGACAGTCGGCTAAGGTGCCCTGGATCGTGCCTCGAGCGGCGGAGATGCAATGCGGGTCGTGCACACGATTGAGACGCTAGATCAGGCACGGCGCGAATACTCTGACAGGGAAACGAAAGCGAAACTCGTGAGAGCTCCGATCCACGACGCTCGCGACCGGCATCTGAGCTCCGCGAACCACTGGATGAGGAAGAGTCGTTCGCTGCATTCGCGCCGACCGTCTCGAACGGGTCAATCGCTCACGCTGGCGCGAGCGGGCGAACTGGTAGCGGTGGGAGGAGTGCGTCATGATTTGGCAGCGTTCCGAGTCTGCGACACAAATAACGTCGACCCAAGCAAACGCAGCCCATGACCGGGACAACGAGGTCGACACGGAAATTGTGCATCGCCGCAAGGCGCACCCTGGTGCGGTGCAAAGGTAACGAACGCGTCCAGGGGGTTGGTGAGTCCAGTTCGAGGGGCATAGACTGCATGACCTGCGGCACGTCGCGTTGACGCGCCGACCAATAACCAATAAGGGGTCGCCATGAAAAGAGTTGTTATTTCGGCACTGCTGCTCGTGCCGGCGGCAGCACTCGCGGGTAGCGCGTTTGACGGCACATGGAAGACGCGTATGGACTCGTTCAAAGTGACTGGCAAGCCAGACGTGTTCCAGATCGTGGACGGCGTATACGCCTGCTCGAGCTGCGTACCCGAAATCAAGGTCAAGGCCGATGGAACCGATCAGAAGGTCACCGGGCATCCCTACTACGATTCGATCGCAGTGAAGGTCGTGGACGCGCACACTGTGGAAATCACCAACAGGAAAGCCGGCAAGGAGGTCTTCACGTCGACCCATACTGTCTCCGCCGACGGCCGGAGTCCTGAGCGGCACGTTCACGGACCATACGGGAGCGCAGGTAGCGACAGGGTCGTTCAGCGAGAAGCGCGTGGCAGCAGGTCCGGCAGGCTCGCACGCGGTGTCAGGTTCCTGGCAATTGGACCAGGCAGGCAACGGCAACGAAGCTCTGCGCACCTACATCTACAAGATGACGCCTGATAAATTCAGCATGAACTGGAATGGCCAGAGCTATGACGCGAAGTTCGATGGCAAGGAGTACCCAGTCGCGGGTGACCCCGGGCACACGCACGTGACGCTGAAGAGGATCGACGGCAACACTGTGGAGGAAATCGACCACCGCGATGGCAAGGTGACCGATGAGATTCGCCTGGCTGCCGCCAAGGATGGCAAGACCCTGGATGTCACGGATAAGGACGTCCAGCACGCACAGACCGTAACGTTCACGCTCGAAAAACAGTAGCTATAGGACGATGACCTGGAGCCCGTGGCCGCAGGCTCCAGGTCTTGTGCGCCGGTAAGCGCGACCGCAGGCACTGAGGGTGCTGGCCTGCTTGGCTATCTTCGGACCACGGACTTTGCGGGGGGATCCTCGGGGTTAGGGACTGAACGCCCGAGTGGCTCGGAATGCTTGCAGGGGATCTGCACGGCACTTACCTCGGGAACTGGCGCGAGGAAAGGGTTTCGCCGAGCGGTACGGTTCGCCCATGTGGTAGTGGCGGCCGCTGCGCGAGTCGCGCCTCTGATACAAACTGCAACGATCCGCTTCACACTTCTTGACGCCGACGTTTTAACCGGCGTATACCTGACCGCCACCCGCAGTTCCGGCCCGTTGAAGCATTTCGGGGCTGGATTTCCCAAGAACACCAACCAAGGGGAGCACGCAATGAAACTCATTGCATCAGTGTCGACAGCAGCAATCGTGGCGTCAGCGGTGGCGGGCTTTGCTCCGGTGCCGTCGCTAGCACAGGCCATTGAGCCCGCGCCATTTGTGATCGCGTCAGGTCTCGAGGGACCTCGAGGACTAAGGTTCGGACCCGACGGTGATCTATATGTCGCGGAAGCCGGCACCGGGGGCACGAACAGCACCATTGGCCAGTGCACTCAGGTTCCCGGACCTCCGGGGGGGCCCGGTCCCGATACGGGGGGACTGACCGCACGAATTTCCAAGATCAGCCGCAGCGGCAAAGTCACTACCGTCGCTTCCGGGTTTCCTTCTGTCACGATCGGTCCCGGTGGGGTCAATGGGACCATCGGCGTCGCCGATGTCGTATTTTTGGACGGTAATCTATACGCGCTGATCGGCGGCGGCGGTTGCTCGCATGGCAACCCGAAAAGTCCCAGCGGCATCGCCAAGGTGGATATCAGGACCGGAACTTGGCATCTCATCGCCGATATCGGCGCTTGGTTAAAGACTCACCCGGCCAAGTACGAGAGTGCGGATGATTTTGAACCCGATGGCACGCTCTACAGCATGATTGCGCATGACGGCAAGTTACTGACGGTAGAGCCCAATCACGGACAAGTAATCTCGGTCACCAAGGAAGGTGACATTCGGCAGGTCATCGATATATCCGCCTCGGAGGGCCACATCGTACCGACCTCGATAGTCGCTCGCGATGGCTCCCTGTTTGTCGGAAACCTCAATTTGTTTCCGATCGATCCGCAATGGGCACGGATATTGACCATCTCGAAATCAGACTCAGACGATTTCGACAATGTGCCGCCAGGATTGCAGCCCGCACGAGGTCATCGCATTGTCAGTTCGAAGGCCGGCTTTACGACGGTGGTCGCCGTGGATTTTGGTCCAGATGGCCTGCTTTATGTGCTTGAACTGTCCGATGCCGCTGGTTTCCCCACTCCAGGATTTGGCAAAGTGCTGCGAGTGAAAAGATCCGGAGACATAGAGGAGATGGTTACGGGTCTCTCGGTCCCGACCGGGATGACATTTGGCCCGGACGGCAGATTGTACGTATCGAACCTGGGGGCCGCGCCGGCGGGAGCAGGTCAAATCCTGCGATTTGATATTTCGCCGGGTTGGTAGACGGTTCAGACGTATTTCCGGGGCTTTATTTCGCAATCGCGTGACCCGGCCCAAAGTCGGGTCACGCACCGGAAGCCTCGTGTCTATGCCCGCCATGGCCAGCGGCCCTGCCGTATGCCGGTGGCAATCTCAGGCTTCTGCCCGGCGACGTCTGCCGACTCATGCCGACGAATTCGCAGGAGCAGGAAGGCAGCGCGCTCTACCAAGGCGAACTGCTGACTGGATAACGCATCTACGCCCAGGTCGCTCGCAAGGCGCCTGTAGTCAGCCGCCATTTCGCGGGCAGGCCGGCTGCGTCGGTCGACGGCAGCCCGAGGAAACCGCGCAATGCGGGGGAGGAAGCTGGGTAAGAAGTTCGGAACTGCCACGGCTCATGGCGTCCCCGGCGGGTCTAAGATGGACGCCACCGGTAGGACCCGATGCGCCGCGCAATCATCATCGCCATGCTCGCTTTGGCCGGCTGTTCCTCGGAACGCGTCCAGCAGGTCGGATTTCACCAGTACATGGTCACTGCGAAAGGGGAGCAGGCATATGCTAAAGCCACCGAGACCTGCGAAAAGCAAGGAAGGAAGTGGACTGCGTTGGCTCTGCCGCCGGGAAGTCCCGCAGACCAATTCAGGTTTGAGTGTGTCAACTCCTACGAAATCGTTCCCGGCCCCCAGGACACCTACAGAATCCGGGTGTTCACTCCAGACATACCGGTGAAACACATCACCATCCCGGCGAGCAAAGACAAACCTGCTGATACGCAGTGGCTGCTCGATGAAGAGCCCACCGAGAAAGAGGCCAAGCAACGCGCCACCGAATTCTGCGAGAAGATGAGTCGAAGCATGAAGATCACGGGCAGGGGATTCGCTATGGACCCCGGACTCGAGATCACGTTCGAGTGTGTGACACGGGGACCTGGCGCTCCGTAGCAGGTTCCTGGTCCAGTCCTGGATGGCGCGCGGATGACCGTCTGGCGTTGCCCCTGCGGACAGGAGCCGGCGCTCGAACAAGAAACGGGCGAAGCGCTCGTCCACCCGTGCTTGTTTTCTCTCTGACTGCGTCACCGGAAGATGAACATCGAACGTCACAATCCCGGTACTCGCTCCGCGGCGATGCAAGACATTCCAGAGAGCACAACGGCGACCTCGATCGCCGGCGCGTGGCTCGCAGGCGGTACTTGCCGGGGATGCGGCGGCGGGGTAGTTTGCAGCGCTCCACCGTGCTGCCGGACAGGTCCGCCGCCCGGTACAACTCGAATAAACTCAACGACGACTGACTTGGGAGACTCATCCATGACACGTATGACCCGGGCGATCTGCGCCACCGGCGCACTACTCTCACTCACGGCACTTGCTACGATGGCCTACGCGGACGGCCGCGACTACAACGACGGACCGGTCCAGACCGTCTCGTTCATCCGCACCGTCGACGGGCATTTCGACGATTACATGCACTGGCTTGCCACCACCTACAAGAAACAGCAAGAAGCGGCCAAGGCGGCCGGCCTCATCACGCGCTATGAGGTGCTAATCGCTCAGCCGCACACCCCGCAGGACGCCGACGTCATACTCGTCACCGAGTACAAGAACTGGGCGGCGCTCGATCATCTCGGCGGAAAGCTCGATCAGGTGAGCGCCAAAATTGAAGGCTCGGTTGACAAGGCGAACCAGGCCCAGGCGGATCGCGCCAAGATTCGCACGATTCTTGGGTCGGACACCGTGCAGGTGGCGGAGCTGAAATAAGAGGAGCAATACCGGCGGCCGTCCCTACAGGCGACCGCCGGGCCCTGCGGCGCACGGAGGCATATGCCCGATTGCGGCGGCTGCGAGTCAATGGCTGACAATGCCGCGAGCCAGTGATTTGGGGGCCGCTCCGCAAACTTCCTGCGCCGCGTCAGCCTGGTCAAGGATGGCTCGACGACCCGCTCGGTTGCGGCTGCCGGCTAGCCTTGGGCGCGTGCTATCTATCGATCGGCAGCCGCGCCTGACTGAACCCTTAAGATCCATAGCGTCAACAGCGTCCTTCGAGCGCGGGGCCCGTGGTGCTGTGGCGGCGAGTGCGGCACGGACTGGCGCCCGCAGCGAGCAGCGTCAAATTGACTCGCCAAATTCGGAGGAGTCGGTTCAGACGCCTTTTTTTCTGTCGATGACAATCAGAAGGAGAACGACATGCAGATGCGAATCGTGATGCTGGGGGCGATAGTCTATTGCGGTTGCAGCCCACTGCTGTACGCCCAGGACGCCACGAAGGTTGATGCAAAGCATTACTCGGTGGTGAGCGAAAACGCTCAGGTCCGGATCCTGAAGGTGCACTACGGCGCGCATGAAAAATCGGTCATGCACAGCCATCCGGCGACGGTCGCGGTGTTCCTGAGCGACGGCAAGGGCAAATTCACATTCCCGGACGGCAACGCAGGACTTTGTTGCCAAGACCGGTGAAGCGATGTACTCCGCGGCTGCCACCCATCTGCCGGAGAACACCGGCGATCAGCCGCTAGATTTGATCGTAATCGAGTTGAAGGGTAAGTCCGCCAAGGCGGCGAAAGCAGCGGCAAACTGACGCGGCGTCCAGCCGCTGCGCGCGTTTGCTTGGGTTGGCGGGGCGATGCGCGCAGTGGCTGGAAGTCCTACGATGGGGCACGCCGATCGCCTTTCGTTAGAGGCTTGAATTTCGAAGGGAATTTAGCGGTCATTTTTGCGCTTCGGAGTGGCTCCGACGTCGCTTGCAGCTCAACGGCTAGCCTTGCGGTGGACCGGATGCGCGGCGACCCCTGCCAAATGTTGCAAGCTTCCCTGGAACCTCATAATGGTCTTCCCGGGGTCCCGTCGGGCTGAAACGCCCATAGATGCTGCGCTGCGTGGAGGGCGAAGACATGACGGTGAATAACGAAGTAGGCGACACACCGGTCGCCGGCGCCGCAACGGCAGCCCTCGGTAGAACCGGTTCGACAGCATCCTCGACACGATTGGACGCACACCTGTGGTGAGAATCAAGAAGCTCGCGCCCGCGCAGGTGCGCCTGTACGTCAAGATAGAAGCCTTCAACCCGATGGGGTCCGTGAAGGACCGATTGGCTCTCGGAGTCATCGAAGATGCCGAGCGCACGGGACGCCTCAGACCAGGACAAACGGTAATCGAGGCGACGAGCGGGAATACCGGTATCGGACTCGCCATGGTGTGCGCAGAGAAAGGCTATCCGCTCGTTGTGACTATGGCTGAGAACTTCAGCGTTGAGCGGCGCAGGCTGATGCGTTTTCTCGGCGCGAGGGTCGTACTGACATCCGCCGCACTGAAAGGGAGCGGCATGCTCGCCAAGGCGACGGAGCTCGCCGAGACGCATGGCTGGTTTCTCTGTCGGCAGTTCGAGAACGAAGCGAATGCCGCGATGCATTCGCGCACGACCGCGCAGGAGATTCTCAATGCCTTTGAGGGTGAACGCCTTGACTACTTCGTTACCGGTTTCGGCACAGGTGGCACGCTGAAAGGGGTCGCGCGAGTGTTGCGCGAACGTCGCCCCGAAACCAAAGTAATCGTGTGCGAACCGGATAACTCGCAGGTACTGGGCAGTGGGATTTCACAAGCGCGGCAAGCCGACGGGTCACCGGCGGGCAGCCATCCGAGCTTCCGGCCGCACCTGATGCAGGGTTGGAGTCCGGATTTCATTCCGAAGCTCACCGAGGACGCCGTCACGCTCAAACTGATCGACCGGATAGTGCCTGTGAGCGGTGCGCGCGCGCTGGAGCTGGCGCGCGAGCTCGCACGCAGGGAGGGGATCTTTGTCGGCATCTCAGCCGGAGCTACTCTCGCGGGTGCCTTGCGTGTGTGCGAGGACGCTCCGCCAGGTGCCAACGTCCTCTGTATGTTGCCAGACACGGGAGAGCGCTATCTGAGCACTCCGCTGTTCAGCGACATCCCTGCCGACATGACCGACGAGGAGCTGGCCATCGCGCGCTCGACGCCGAACTATCGCTTCGACGTAACGCCGCCAGCCGCGCCGACAGCGGCGCCTCAACGGGTTACGCAGGATGCAGAGGAGTTCGTGTCGCGCGTGGTCAGCGACTCCGATCAGCCGGTCGTGATGTTTGCGCTCGAGTGGTGTGAGTTCTGCTGGGCGGTTCGCAATATGTTCGCCAAGCACGGCATTGCATACCGTTCGGTTGATCTCGACTCGGTGGAGTACCAGCGAGACGATCGCGGAGGAAAAATCCGTGCGGCCCTGAGCGCACGCACGTCGATGACCACCATTTCGCAGATTTTCATTGCGGGCGAATTCATCGGTGGGTGTACCGATGTGTTCAACGCGCACAAGGCCGGCCGGCTTCAGGCTCTTCTCGATAAGCGTGGCGTCTCGTACGACCGGACCGTAGACGTTGACCCGTACTCGTTCTTGCCGTCCTGGTTGCATCCGCGTTGACCGCACCGCTTCGTGCGGGGACGGCTAGGAGTGCTCGTAAGCGTGGCAGCGGGCGCAGGTTTTCCAAGGAGCCTTTGCCGCCCTGCAAGTTCCGACGCAGCGTCGGCAATCGGCGTACCACGCAGAACTTCCTTGGTTGCCAACCCGTAAGACATCCGCGACCATGACAGACGGGCAGCGGGGGCACTCGACATGGCCGAAGGCGGTGACGAGCGGAAGGCTAGCCTCGGCGCGCCTGCGGTCTTCATCAGCTACGCCTCCGAGGACACGGAGGCCGCGGGTCGCATTGCTGCGACTCTCGAAGCGGCCGGCATCGAGGTCTGGCTCGACAAGACCGTCCTGAGAACCGGCGACGACTGGGATCAAAAGATTCGGCGCGAGATTCGCGATTGCGCGCTGTTCATGCCGGTGATTTCCCGCAACACCCAGGCGCGCACGGAAGGCTATTTCCGCCTCGAATGGCACTTGGCCGATCAGCGTACGCAGCTGATGGCCAAGAGCCGCCCGTTCCTCATCCCGGTGTGCATCGACGAGACGCCCGAAAAGCACGCGGAAGTGCCGGAATCCTTCTCGCGGGTGCACTGGAGCCGACTGCCGCGCGGGGAGGCCTCGGCGGCTTTCGTCGAACACGTGTCCCGGCTGCTCGCGGCGGGGCATCACCAGCCCCAGACCCGTTCCCCCGACGGGCGTGCTGCGCTTGTTACAAGTGGCAGTCCCCCGACCCGCTCGCGATGGGGCGCCCCTCGTCGCACGCTTCGCTGGGCCGCTCTCGCAGGCGCCGTGGTGCTGCTTGCCGCAGCGGCAGTATGGTGGGCAGCGTACCGGGGTTACTTCTGGCGCAGTCCGCTAGCTAACGCGCAGTTCTTGCGCCTCACGGACTGGTCGGGGAGCGAGGAAGCGGCGGCCATCTCGCGCGACGGCAGAACCGTCGCATTCATCGCCGATCATGACGGACCGAACGACGTCTGGGTCACGGAGATTGGCAGCGGGCGCTACCGCAATCTGACGCACGGTAGCGTCAGCGATCCAATCAACCCCGAGATTCGGACCCTGGGCTTTTCAGCGGACGGCTCATTGGTCACGGTGTGGGCCCGAAGTGCCGACGGTTCGCGGTCGGCGGATATCAATATCATGGCGGTGCCGACGGCCGGCGGGCCGCTGCGCGCCTACGTACGGGGCGCTGCGGAGGTTGCCTGGTCGAGCGACGGCCGACGCATCGTCTATCACACCACGGCTCCGGGCGATCCGATGTTCGTGGCGGACTCCGCCGGAGGCGCCGGAAAGAGGATCTACACGGCCCCCGCCGGCGTGCACTGCCATTTCCAGGCGTGGTCTCCCGACGACGCCTTCATCTACTTCGCCCGCGGCGTGCCACCCGATCATTGGGATCTGTGGCGCATCCGTCCGAGCGGCGAGGGACTCGAGCGTCTGACCTATCACAATTCGATCGTCAATCACCCGGTCCTGATCGATGCGCACACACTCCTCTATCTGGCGACCGATGTACCCGGAGCGGGGCCGTGGTTGTACGGCCTGGACCTCAGGCACCATGTCCCTCAGCGCCTGAGCTTCGGTCTCGAGCGCTATACCTCGCTAGCCGCGAGTGCCGACGGCAGGCGGCTCGCGGTGACGGTAGCGAATCCGAGCTCGGGATTGTGGCGTGTGCCGCTGCCGGGCAGCACGACCGTGGCCACCGCGGCCGAGCATCTGTTGTCCGATTTTGCCACCGGCTCTTTCCCGCGGAGCGGCCCGAACTACGTGCTGTACGTCTCCCGGCAGTCGGGGCGGCCAGGCATCTGGAAGCTCGCGAACGGCGCGAGTCGCGAGCTATGGGTAGGCACGCCGGCCGATATTCTGAGCGCACCCGCCATCGCTCCGGACGGACGGATCGCATTCACGGTCGCAGACGGCGAACGGTCGTGGCTGTACGTTATGCGTAGCGATGGCACGCACCCCACGGTGATCGCCGATTCGCTCACCCTACGTGGCGCCGTGGCCTGGGCGCCCGATGGCAGGTCGATCATTGTTGCGAGGCTGCATGAGGGCGAGCCGCGTCTGATGAGCTTCTCCCCGGACGGGGGGCCGCCGGTGCCGCTGATGTACGAATATTCCATCGATCCGGTGTGGTCGCCTGATGGGCAGTTCTTTTTATATTCGGGGGCGGGCGTCGGCGTGACCGCTCCGCTGCGGGCAGCAGAGCGCGACGGCAGGCCATACCCGCTGCCGCCCGTGACGTTGTTGCGCGGCGCGCAGCGCGTGGTGTTCGGTCCGCAGGCCGGCACCATCCTGGTGCTGCGTGGGGAGTTCGCGCGCAAGGACTTCTGGCTCATCGATCTCAAGACGGGCGCCGAGCGGCGGCTGACACAGCTCGCGCCCAATTTCGATATTCGAGACTTCGATCTATCCGCTGACCAGAGCCAGATCCTTTTCGATCGCGCGGAGGAGAGCTCGACCGTGGCGCTGATCGACAGGGCGGGTTGAGCGCCAAGCGATTCGGGTTCCCTGAGATTTTTGTGGTAGCGGGGGCCCGCTTCGATCTTTATAGCGCCTATACCATCCTGGTGCGGGCGGTTCCGGCAAGCGTCATCGCGACGAGATGAGACACTTTGCAACGCCTTGCATCGGGTGCACCAAGGAAGCAGAGTCCAGTCACCCCAAGGCAGCCAGCTCGACTACCACACGAATGGCACAAGACGACGCCGGACGCGTTTCTCGTATTCGGCATTCACTGCGGACGACAGAGTCGTTGTCTCAGCCGTTGCCGCCCATTTCAGCAACGCATCGAGCACTGGGCACAAGGTCCGTCCCCACGGGGTCAGGCTTACTCACCCTCGGGGGAACCTCTGGCCCAACGTTCGACCGTGGCGCCGTCCACGTGCACTTTCAGTCATGTGCGCCGTATGTGATAAGTTGCCGCCGTAGAAGGGGCAGTGACGGAGAACATCCAAATGGCAACGATCAAGGTGATTCAGAACGGACCCTATCTCGTCCAAGGTGATGATGTGACAGCTGTTGATTGGAACGGCGCCACCTACGCGATTCCCAAGCGTCCGTTTGCTCTGTGCCGCTGCGGCGGCTCGACTACCAAGCCGTTCTGCGATGGAACCCACTCCCGAACTGGCTTCAAAGCGGCCGAAGCAGCAGTCCCGGACAGCCAGGACAAACCGGCCACCAAACCATAGGGTCACTTGATAAACATCTAGCCCTAAGTGCCGGCCTCGCCGCGGAGCGGTTATCGTTGGATTTGCCGTTCAACGTAAACCACTCTCGCAGGAGGCCGAATGGAACTGTACGCCGCGATTGACTTGCACCAACAACAGTGTCCTGGTGGTGATCGATGCCGAGGCACATACGGTGGCGCTGCCTGCAATGTGGGCGCGACCGCGCCGCGGCATTTCGCCGTCGACATGGTCGCGCTGCGTGAGAATGTCCATGACCGCCAAGGTAGGGCGGGCAGGCGCCGATGAACACGGGCGCGACTATCGTGTTCGCCCCGCCTTGGCTGGTGCCGGGTCTTATACCGGATCAGCCGGGCGCCGGATCGCACCACGGTGGTGCGGGATACTTAGTGCGCGGTCGCAGTTAGCTCTTCTTGCCTCCGAAGAGCAGGAGCGCACCGCCGATCACAATCGCTCCTACCCCAGCCCATACGGGAATGTTGATCGTCCGCTTGTCCTTTACCGACAGCTCGATGGGACCCAGCTTGGCTTCGTGCGTCTCCTTGGTGTAGCTGAAGCCGCCATACACCAGCGCCAGGACGCCAGCCACGATCAGCACAATGCCTGCCAGCTTGCCTGCGTTCAATGTGTCTCCTCGCTACACGCTGCGACGTTGGATGATACGAACCCCGATCGCTACGATCTCGCGAACCACGAGGATATATGAATCACGTCGCTGTGCGCGAGTTGGCTATGGCAGCGCTGCGCGCGACGGTCTACGGCACTCCGCCACAGGGCATCGCGCTGCTTTCGCTTCTAATAGCTCGCTGGCTCGATGGCTAGTCGGTGCTATGCAGCTGGCGATTTTGATATTGGTAGCGGTGTTGGCTTCTTATTTTTCGACTCTCTCTAACTGAATCGGCGCGCGTTTCTGACTTTCACTTGGGCGCTGCTGCTGCTAGCGCTATCTTTTTCAAGGGACTACCAGAGATTTGATCCAGCTGTGTCTGACTTGTCAGGTTGGTTGGTTCGGCGCTGTCGCGCGCAGTTTGCGCAAAGCCTTTTCGTGCGTCGATGTCATGACAGCTTACTTGGCCACATCGATGTTTTGATTGGCAGTGTCAACGCCTGGTAGCTCTCTAGGTCTTGGACTAATTGTTGCAGCTGGCGATGGAGCGCGATGCTCAGTTAGCGCGCGGCGAGTTCTTGGGCTCTCTACTGGCTTCTCTCTGCAGTGATGGTTTTGCAGTCGGTCAGGTGCTTTCGCCGACTCAGTGCTCACTGTTCTTCAAGGTCTTCGTTCCTACTACTGATAGCTTTATGGTTGATCGCTTGCGCTATTTCGGAGCGATTTTCATCGGCAAAACTATACATCGGTTTTTGGCTTCGGCTCGCCTTGTACAACTTCGTTTATGTGTTCACTCGTTACGCGTTCGATTAATCCGCTCAGCGTGATGGATTAGCGGCTGCGCGGCTGTTGCTTTGGCTCTTCGGTTGGTTTCGTTTGCGGTCGGCTCCGACTTCTGCTGCAGCTTGCGCTATTCGGCAGTGTTGATTAACGTGCTTGGCTTTCGTTCGATTTTCGGTCGCGTGCTGAGAGTTCCTCGTGACCTTGGCTTTCATCGATGAGCGTGACCTGACTGATGGCTCGTTACGTTACTTACTTGGCTTTGCTGCTATCGGTGCTGGCTGTTTTTGACTTCAGATCTTCCTTATCGATTGACGGCGACGGTATGCGCTTTCGTTGGCACTTCGTTAGCTACTGTTTTTGTAACGCATCGCGTTGTGCTGCGATCTGTCGTGTGCTTGCTGTGCGAGCTCGGCGTTCTGATAGTGTGCTAGACAGCGACGGTCACTTTTGAAGGTCTGTTCTGCTGCGTTGACGATGCTCCTTCGATTTCGATTTCGACGCCTCTGGCGCGCGGTCGTTAAACTCCGGTGCTGGCTGGTAGCGCGCTTGCTCGCTTACTACTAGATCCGGCGAAGCGCGCGCTTCTGAAGCTCGAAGCGATCTTCGATGTTGAAACTGGTTTGACTTTCGGCTTACGACTTACGGCTGCTTCCGTCGTTCGCCCGATTGATTCATTTGTGCGACGCTTTTTCGATCGTTACGACTTCTTGTCCTCTCACTGCTCAAGTATTTTTGTTTGCTGTTCACTCTATTGGCTAGACTGATCGCTGGTAGAAGATGGCGACTATCCGAATGGTGAAAGGAACTCTGTTGGTCCCATGTCCGGTTGTCCGAGTCTTGCTGTCCCTGCCGGCTTCAGCGCGGAAGGACTGCCGATCGGCATCCAGATCATCGGCCCGAACCGAGCGGAGCTGGATTGTCTCAGCCTAGGTTACGCGTATGAAGCAGTGACAAATTGGACGAACGCGCGGCCGCCCCCACTGCTGCTCGATCAGCCGTCCTAACGCGACGCTTTGGAGTACCTGACTCTCCGGGGATCGGAATCACAGAGGGCCAGAGACGTCGCTGACCGTCTGCGTCCTTCTGACGCCTGTGGCTGCCTGCGCTCTGTCAACGTTTGCTTCGGCCGGTTTGGGTGACCGCTATTCGCGTATACAAACGACCGAAGAGAGTCAGAAGCGGTCATCAACCGCGTGAGGAAATTGGTAGCGGGGACGCGCTTTTGCGCCCATCTGGACGTGCGGCTCGGCTGAAAACCCAATCCTGCACCGTAGTATCTCAGCACGAACGGCTGGAACCGGCCAATACCAGCGCTGGCAGTACTAAAATGGTTGCCTCGAAGCGGCCATTCGCAGCTTAGAGTAGGCTATGGGGCCACTGAAGAAGAGCCCGCGCCATGGCCGAACACGGCGAGTCGGAAAACCAACCTGGCCCGACCGGCGAGGCGGCGGCGACCTCGGCACGCGTGTTCATCAGTTATGCGTCGCCGATGCTGAGGTGGCGCAAAAAGTGTGTTTGGCGCTGGAAGCAGCGGGGTTACCTGCTGGATGGCGCCACGCGATGTGAAGGCGGGCGCTCAATACGCCGATGCCATCGTGCGAGCGATCAACCAGGCGAAAGCGGTGGTGCTTTGCTGTCGGGGAGGGCGGTGGCCTCATCGCTGTGGCCAGGGAAGTGGAGCGAGCGGCTTCCAAGCGCAAACAGATCATCCCGTTTCGACTCGATGCTGCTGCGCTCAATCCGGAACTTGAGTATTTCCTGTCGAACTCGCAATGGATCGAGGTGCCGAAGCTGGGGATGCCGGCGGCGTAGCCAAGCTCAAGGAGGCGGCGGGCCTGTTTCGGCTGTTTCAAGTGAGACACAGGCCAGTAGTCAGCCCGTTGCCCATAAGAGAACAACGAAACAGGTAGCCATCGCCGCTGCGGTGGTCATTGTAGTAGGCGCTGTGAGTTTCTTAGGTCTTCACTTTTGGATGCCCAGCCACGGCGGTGCACAAGTCCCGGCGGTCGCGCCCATAACGGACAAATCGATTGCGGTGCTGCCGTTCGTGGATATGAGCGAGAAGAAGGACCAGGAGTATTTCGCGGATGGGCTCGCGGAAGAGCTGCTGGATCTCTTGGCGCAGGTGCCGGACCTCAAAGTGCCGGCGCGCTCATCCTCGTTCTTCTTCAAGGGCCGCTCCGTGCGTGTCGGGAACATCGGCCACGACCTCGGTGTTGCGTACGTGCTCGAGGGCGGGGTGCGCAAAGCCGGTGACACCATGCGTGTCAGCGTACAGCTGGTTCGCGCCGATAGCGGCTACCAAGTCTGGTCACAAACCTACGAGCGCAACGTCCGCGACATCTTCAAGGTACAGGATGAAATCTCCGCCGCCGTGGTCGATGCCTTCAAATTGCGGCTAAGTTCACCGGGTCCGCAAATCGCCGAACGGCGCACGGCAGTTCCCGAAGCGTATGATCAGTATCTGCGCGGTAAGCATCTATTCCAACTCGGCGACTACGACGGCCTCCTCGCTGCCCGCGACGCTTATCGGCGGGCGATCGAGCTCGACCCCAACTTTGGGCGGCGTTTGCCGGCCTTGCGAATGTCGAGTATTGACCGTCAAGGACTTCTCAGACACGGACCAGCCGGATGTCATTCGCCAAGCGATGGAGCACGCTGACGATGCGGTGGCGCTTGCCCCGGCGCTGGCCGAAGCATACTCGGAACGCGCATTGCTGAGACTTAACCAATACGACTGGGCCGGTGCTCAGGCCGATCTTCAAAGGGCGCTCGCGCTCGATCCGAGTGACGTCAAGGCAAATCGGCGCATGGTGTTGCTGCAGCTGTCACTCGGCAACGTGGTCGCGGCGCTTACCGCCCAACGGCACGTATTGGACCTCGACCCGCTGGACATGAATTCCCTCGAGATATTGGGCATGTCTTACTACTTCGCGGGTCAGGGAGCCGAGGCGCGGCGAACATTCGAGAAAGTGCGTGTATTCAGCCCCAACTTCGAAGGCTTGTCAGGCAACGCGGGATTCTCTTATCTGGCGGATGGTCAACCGGCGGCCGCAAGGCGCGAGTGCGAACCGCACCCTGACGACACTGCGCGTGCTTGTCTCGCCGCTGCGGAGCATGCGCTCGGGCAGCACGAACGCTCGCAGACGATCCTCGCCGACCTCATCGAGAAACACCCGCGGCGTGCCTGCTATGTCATCGCCAAGTCGTACGGGTTTTCCGGCAACGCCGCCCTCGCGTTCGAGTGGTTGAATCGGGCCTTCAGTGCGCAAGCGAAGTTATTGACCGATGTGAAATCCGAACCCGCCTTTCGCGCATTGCATGGCGATCCGCGATACCTCGCGCTGCTTCGCAAGATGAACTTACCGGAATAGCAGTGCTGAGACGCCTCGTTATTGTTATTGGCCTACCCAAAAGCTGACACTCATGAAGGTCAGGAAGGGGTCAGGAGCTGCCCTCAGTGGGGTGGTCCGTGCCGGCGTAAGCTGAGTTTGGGTGGCCGCGACCGGGCATTGATTGGAGAGCTGGCAAATGCATATTGGCCTTATCGGAGGGATCGGCCCTGCGGCGACTGATTTTTACTATCGGCGCCTGATTTCAATGTTTGCCAGCAAGAAGGCGGCGCTTGAGCTGACGATCGTGCATGCCGACACACCAACGCTCCTCGGCAATCTCGCAAGTAATGCCGCCGCTACCCAAGTCGCCATCTTTATGAAGCTGACTAACCGCTTGGCGGCGGTGGGGGCTGAGTGTGTTGCTATCACATCCATCGCCGGCCATTTCTGCATCGACGCGTTCAAGGCGTCGTCCGTGCTACCCGTTGTTGACATGATTTCCGAAGTTAACCGAGCCATTGAACAACGAGCCTTCGAACGGATCGGCATCCTCGGAACCCACGCGGTCATCGGAGACGCGCCTTTATGGAGGCGTTTCCAGCGTGGAAGTCCTCCCGCCCAGCGGCCAGGATCTGGAAGACGTGCACCAGGCCTACGTTGCGATGGCAGCGTCCGGGATCGTTACAGAACTTCAAAGCGCGGTCTTCGCCGCGGTCAGCAAAAAGTTGCTTAATGAATCCGGTGTCGAGGCAATCATGCTCGGAGGCACCGACCTCGCATTGGCCTTCAACGAACGACACACAGACTTTCCGCTCATGGACTGCGCCGGCATCCATGCGGACGCCATCGCTAAATTGGCCACGACCTGAGATCGTCGTGACGTCGGCATCCCGCTGCGGAGGGGTGCGCTCGCCGTCGAGACACGAGGGAGATCGGACTAGATCGTAGTCTTCGCTTTAGAATAGCCCCCATTCATGACGGGCAGCTTCGGTCAGTTGCCGCCGTTTCCTGCGAGCCATCTAGAGTGGTAGCGGGGGCGCGATACGCCTATGTCGAGGTACGACTGGGCTCAACGAATGCACCGCGCCGAGGCGCGCACTGTCCTGCGGTGAGCTCTCGGCCAGCCTCCTCAGCGCGAACGTCCGACACCGCCCATACTCGTTATTCGCGGGTGCAGGCCTACCGCAGCCGGCTTCCTCGCCTAGGGGTAGCGTCGACGTGTTCAGCGGCGAGCCAAGGGGGCCTCGACCGTCGTCAGCCCTGGTTGCGCACTGCCCATCTCTACCGTTTACCGTGTTTTGCAGTGCAATGCGTGGCTTTGCCGTTTGCAGTACCGCAAGTCTCGCATGACTATATATTTGGCGCTGAGGCTCGTGTAGTGCTGCCGGCACGGTACGCGCCCGCCGCTTGATGAAAAAGGGGTGGCATATGAAAGCCGGCCTACGCCACGTCTCTCATTCCACGGTCATGGGGCTCTTACTGGTGGCTCTCACCTCGTGTGGGGACGGTGGTGGCGGTGGTGGCGTTGGCGTTATGTACACAATCGGCGGCACGGTCACGGGACTCCCTGGCTCGGGCTTGGTATTGCAGAACAACGCCGGAGATGATCTTGCGGTTTGCACGGACTGCTCATTTACTTTCACGGCTGCTCTCGCTAACGGTGCTGCTTACGCAGTGACAGTGAAAACGCAGCCCTCCGCGCCCCCACAGAATTGCGCGGTCGTAGGCAACGGTTCCGGCACGGTCGATGGCGCAAATGTCACCGACGTCGCGGTAGTTTGTCACGGGCGGTTCGCCTATGCGGCCAACGCGGCGGACAACACCCTCTCGGTGTACTCGAGCGATTCGACGACGGGCGTGCTCACTGCGGTGGGGGCGCCCGTCCCCACAGGTACGTCGCCCTACGCAATAGCGGCCAGGCCGGATGGACAATACGTCTACGTTGTTAACGAAATCTCCAACAACATATCGGTATATGGGGTCAATGCGACTAGTGGTGCGTTGACGGCGATCCCGGGCTCACCATTCGGTGCCGGTACGGATCCTCAAGCCCTAACGTTCGACTCATCCGGAGCGTATCTCTACGTTGCAAACAACGGGTCTGACAATCTTTCGGCATACGTAGTTGATGCAAGCACTGGTGCGTTGACGCCGCTGTCAACCGCCACATACGCCACCGGTAGCGGCCCATCAGCTGTCTCAGTCGGGAACTTAAACTCCGGACAATTCGTGTTTGTGACAAACAACGGCGGTTCCAACAACATCTCCGTGTTTGCGATCGCGGCAGAGGACGGGTGTACTGACACCCGTGGCCGGATCGCCCTTTGCCGCCGGTGGCAACCCGCATAGTCTGGTGCTGCAGCCATTCGGACCATTTGACTACGGTGCCGAGTTCCTTTACACGGCGAACTTCGATGGCACTATTTCAACGATCTCCGGATTCAGCGTTGATACGAATACGGGAGCATTGACTGCGCTGAGCGGTTCTCCATTTGCCGTGAGCGTGAGTAACTACATCACGACCGATCGCAATGGCGCGTACCTGTATGTCACTACGGGTGCAAGTGTGGTCGGGTACGGCATTGATGGGACTACCGGCGCGCTTTCCGCGCTCGCCGGGTTTCCCGTCGCGTCAGGAACCAATGCCTACTCAGTGACGGTCGATGCATCCAATCAATTTCTCTACGTAGCCAATGAGGGTGCCGCAAATGTCTCCGCATATGAGCTCAACGGCGCGAGTGGCGCGCTCACAGCCATATCTGGGTCGCCCTTTGCCGCCGGTAATCTCCCGGATTTTCTTGCGGTATTTTGAGAGACGCCTGCCGTGAGCAACGTCAGGCCGATGTCACGAAACCGAGCCGTGCTTGCGCGAGCACCGACGCGCGGTGCTGGTTCCCGTGTCACGCGTTCCGTGGAGCGCTGCCCGGTGGTTGACCTCGCCGGCTTTGGTGAAGCCAGACATGTTCAGTCGATCTTGAACACGGTTCCAAAAGGCGTGGCGCTAGAACTCTGATAGGCGCCGCCGGTCGAGGTGGTTCCGTAGAGGCTCCCGTCAGTGGCTTGTACTAGGCTTGTTATTGGCTCCCTGCCATCTCCTCCAGAGGCTGGGCCGAACGAATAAAGAGTCGACACCGTGCCGGATGCCGAGAGTTGGAAGACGGTTCCGGTGTTATTCGTTCCGCCGTACTGGGTCGTGCCATAGAAGTTTCCGTCATCGGCCTGAATAAGCCCGGCTTGGGGGTTGGCGCCGCTGCTGCCCATGCCTGCGGGCCCGAATGCAGATAGGTATGTGACCTCGCCAGCCGGCGACATTCTGTACACGGTGCCCGTGTTATTCGCCCCGCCATAGATTGTCACCCCGTAGAAGTTTCCGTCACTGCCCTGGAGAAGATTGCCGAAGGGTTCTTTGCCGTCCGCTACGGCAGGGCCGAAGTTATAGAGGAAGGTCGCGAGGCCGGCCGGCGCAAGGCTGTACACCGAGCCGTTGCCGTATTGGCCGCCGCCGTTAGTTCCATAGAAGGTCCCGTCGCTGGCCTGAATCAAACCGAACGAAGGCGGCCCATCATCGAAGTTATAGATGATCGTCTCAAGAACCTCGGGGGTGATCTTAAAGACGACTCCCAGGCCGTGCATGCCACCCGCCACGGTTGTTCCGTAGAAATTCCCGTCCGTCCCTAGGGTGAGGCTCGGGTTGGGAAACGTGCCATCCGTGGAATGCACGCCGAATGCGTGCACCACCGATTCGTAGCCATCGGGCGTGAGTCTGAAGAGGGTGCCGGCTTGGTCTGCACCACCGGTGAAGGTAAGGCCAAAAAAGTTTCCGTCGGAAGTCTGGACGAGACTGCCGATTGGTTCACGTCCGTCAATTCCGTTCGTGACAGGGAACGAATAGAGAACCGTTTCGACTCCCGTGAGTGCAATAACGAATACGCTGCCGTTGCCATTCGCACCGCCGGCCGCCGTCACCGCATAGAGATTTCCATCTTTTGCTTGCACCAGCTGGCCCGGCTGGCTTCCGTCGCTCCCCTCACCAAAGCTATGCAGCACCGTTTCCGTTGCACTGCAAGTAACGCTCACAGTGGTCACGTTAGCCATGACATTGGCGCCAGTGCCGTTGGCCACCGAGCAGGTTTGGCCGATCGGTTTTGAAATGACCTTCACCGCATAGCTGCCAGCGGCGGCAACGGGCGTGCTGAAGACGAATGAGCGGCTCCCCGTAACGCTCAGGTCGTCACCACCGTTATTACTCAACGTCACGCGGGAGCCCGCGGCCAAGCCGTAGATAGCGCCGGCGATGGCGTAACCGCTGCCGCCGCCCCCGCCACCGCAGCCGGGCAGCGCTGCAGCAACGAGATACAGAGCAATCCAGCGAAGCGCCCTCTCGGAGAAGCCCGGTGGCGCTCGCGTTGCCTCGTCTTGCAGATGCCAAAGCGCGCACCCGCAGGTCGCGGGTGACATCGGATTCACCACAGCTCTCCTCATCGGTTCAATGCGCAGCGGACTCCTCGACTCCCGCTGAGTCTGCTCTGGGGAGCGGCAGAGTCAATCTCTGGTTGCGTGCGCTTTGTAGCGCGGAGGCGGCCCACGGCAGGAAGGTCTACGGCTACCCGAGCGATGCAAGGCATCTGGATCGCTGCACGCCGGGCAGCGGGACGGTCATCCCTTTGTACATAAATGAAGGTGGCGGCGCTCGATTCGGACGTTACTTGCACGGGTACCGCTACGACTCATGCAACGGTACTGGTGACATCGGGCGCTGCCGCGCGCGGTCGTCTCGTATGGCTAATAGTTACCGGCGCATCCGCTAGAGCACCGGCGCAGCAGACTCTGACGCGTCCGTCGGCCTTCGCCCCCACCGAAGCTCTTGTTACCGGGACATTAACAAGAGATTAAAAAGCTTGAGCTTGGGGCGCGGAGTGATATTCGGTTGCACGCGTCGAGTGCTGCCCGATGAATCTTGGATGTAACTCATGTGGCGTCCATCTGGTGGCAAGTCTCGGTTTTGCTGCTGCTGGCTGAGGCAGCGGGGTCAGCCCCGAATTCGAACCAGAACGGTCAGTCACCAAGCAGCCCGCCTGGAGCCAGCGGCGCAACATCGGCTAGCGCCAGTGAGACGTCGACGGCGCCGCCAACGACCAAAGAGCAGGTTACGGTCACCGCGCCGCGGCCCGAGCGACCACTGCCAGCGCTTCCACCGGAAGAATTCTTCAACTGCATGCAGCAAAGTACCAGGCGGATCAGATCCGAAGAATATCGACCTATACGCAGGCGATCGATCTGTGAGCATCAGCTCAATTGGGAAAAGCGTACCGTGGTCGAGACGTGCCTCAATCGCAATGGGAACACGGCGCTGCCCAGGGTCATTCAGGCATGCACGGAGTCGCTGGATCACAAGATCTTCGAGGGCAACGATCGCTTTTTTCTGTTTGCGAATCGAGCCGACGCGTATTTTGCCCAGGGCGATAAGCAGCGTGCGCTCGACGATTACAATGAAGCGGTTAAATTGGCTCCCCGTAACGCCGAGCTCTACTACAACCGTGGGGTCTTCTACGTAGCGCAATCCGATGACGACGCGGCCTTGCGCGACTTCGACACAGCCATGGGTCTCAACCCTAAACTAGTTCCCGCGCTGCGTCAGCGCGCGAAAATCTACCACGGCTCGAGGTAATCACGGCGGCGCACTTGCGGACTATTCGGAGGCTATCCGTTTGCAGCCGAAAACTGCTGCCTTGTGGAGCGAACGAGGATACGTGTTCCTGCTGCAACATGACTACGAGAGTGCCGTAAAAGATCGAGGCCCAGGCGATCCAACTCGATCCAAAGCTGGCCAGGGCCTATTTCCTCCGTGCCAGCAGCCTTCGGAGATCTTGGTGACCGTGCAAATGCTGTCAGCGATCTTCGTGAGTGCGATGAATCTGGATCCTTCGCTAGCCCGATACGTGATAATCAAGGGCAAGACAGCTTTGCTTGCGCTGCCGCCTCTGTGAACGGCCTGTCTGCTTCGCGGCACCGGGTTCGACGGCAAGTGGAAGACAGACATGGATTCCCTGAAACGACGGGCAACCGCTCGTTTGGCTTGCCAAGGCGAATACAGCTGTTGGAGCTGCAATCCGCCGTACACGGTGAAAGCAGACGTGCTGAGCATAAGGTGACTGGCCTGGCCTACTTTGACGCCGTAAAGGTGAAAGCGACGGGCTGAACTCGGCTGAGATCGTCTTGAGCAGGGAGCAAGGAGCGGTGCGCTTCAGCGATACTATCTCCGCCGATGGCAGGACGCTCATGAGAAGGTCACGATCGCGTCGGCGCGCAGACCGTGACCGATGAGCTCACGGCGACGCGCATGGCCGGTGCGCCTACCGGTTCGCACCTCCGGCTCCTGGGTGGAACAAAAGCACCTGGCAGGCGACTGCCCGGTGCAGTACCGATGACCGGTGAGGGGTTCCGATGCGTTGGAACGGCCCGAGTCATGACCCGTTCGACGGCAAGGGATCTGGTCGCCGGTGATCCAGGGAGACCACCGTGTCGCTCAAGAAGATCGACGATGCTACGGTCGAGGAGACCGATTATCGAGAGGGCAAGGTCGTCGATGAGATTCGCTGCCCTCGCGAAGGGTGCGAGCACGATCACGGTCGTCGACAAAGATATAGCGCACGGACAGACGGTGATACACGCTGGAAAACAACGCTGAGTGGTGGTACGCGCCGAGAAACTCATGGAGCTGAGGCCCGGGACGCCACGGGTCAGGCCCAATGTCCGTGGACGTCATCGATATCGGATTTGGAACGCCGATGTCTCCGACGGGTCAAAAGTGGCGGTTGGCGCAGCGGGCGACCCGCTCAGTCAGGCGGCTGGCGGTGGAGAGAGATTTGGTCGGCGCTCTTCGATAACCCGGCGTACCGGTTCTCAAGCGCCGACGTCTTTCAGCCCGTACGAGGGACCAAGGAAATTGCGTCGCAACCGTTCCGCCTCTAGCCGGGAAACTTCAACTCCCGCTCCATCGCCTGGAAGCGCGGCTCTTGGCGCAGGGGATCGAAGAACGGTTCGGTCTTCAAGTTCTCAAGCCCGGGATCACGCAAGCGCATTGCAACGTCGAGCCACTCAAGCGCCTTGGCGCGATCACCCCACTGCGCGTAGATGGTGGCGTACTGGTAGGCTAAGGCATCGCCCAGCGCAGCCTTCATTTTCGCCAATTCGGCTCCCGCATCGCCGTGCCGGCCCAATTTCTCGTACACCACCGCCAGACACTGCTGACTGCCCCAGTCGTCTCGCTTCGTCTCACATGTGGCGCGCGCGCGCTCGAGGTCTCCGAGCGCGTAGAAGGCGAGTCCGCGCTCCCCGTAGGCCGACTGGAAGTCGGGGTTGAGGCTGATGGCTTCTGCGTGGGCTGCGGCCGCCTCCCGATATCGGCGAGCGGCATATAGCGCACGGCCGAGTGCCGAATGGCTGCGGCGATCGAGCGGGTCCAGAACCACCGCACGGTGAGCGGCAGCAACCCCGGTATCGAAGTGCCCCATGTAGGCGGCAAACGTGCCTCTCAAGCGCAGTACCTGCGCATTGCCGGGCGCGAGCGCGAGCGCTCGTTCGTATTCGTCACCCGCCCGCGCAAAGTCGAGGGTTCCGGTCTCGAACACGTTCGCAAGCGCTAAGTGCCCCGCGGCGAGTCCCGGGGCGAGCGCGACCGCCTGCCGTGCATCGCTTTCAGCCTTCTCGTAGCCTTCGCGAACCGCTGCCCCGGTCGCCTCATTCCCGGCGTAGGTCGTGAGAGCGATCGATCGGCCCGAGAACGCGAGCGCGAAGTTCGGATCCAATCGAATTGCTTCCGTGTACCCGACGATCGCGGTGGGTATCTCTTTATCTTGGTGTCTCGATTGAAACGCCTTCGCGGCGCGTAGATAGGCATCGAAGGCTGCCGGGTTGTGGGTGCCGCCGAGCTCGATTTTCGCGGCGACATCGCCGAGCAGTGTGACCTTGAGCGCATCGGCGACGGCAGTCGCGATCTCGGTCTGAAGTTTCAGCACATCCCCTAAGTCCCGGTCATAGGTCTTCGACCACAGGTGAAAGCCCGTGACCGCATTGATCAACTGCGCGGTGATGCGGATGGTGTTTGCGGAGCGGCGGACGCTCCCTTCGAGCACGGCGCCCACGTTCAGTTTGCGCGCGATCGTGCCGATATCGGTGTCCTTGCCCTTGAACGAGAACGCCGAGGTGCGGGCGGCGACCTGCAGCTCGTTGATCTCGGCCAACGAGTTGAGCAGCTCCTCGGTGAGCCCGTCGGAGAAGTATTCCTGGTCCTTGTCTCCGCTCAGGTTCACGAACGGCAGCACGGCGATCGAGTGCGGCGGCGGGGCAAAAGCGGTGGCGGGAGCGCCCTCCGCGACACGCTTCGAGAGCTCGAGTCGGTTGGCCACGAGGTAACTGAGTGCGACGACGACCACGGCGATCGTCGCGAGGAGCGCCGCCTTTGACCGCCAGTAAACCTGGAGGGGCTTTCGGATCATCGGCGCAGCCGACACGCGAGCGGGTGCCGGGGCTGTCCTTGTCAGCTCCTGTGACAGCTCCCCTAACAGCAGACGCTGTACACGCTCGACGAAGGCCGCGGGTGTGACCCCGCCTGGCAGGCGCGTCCATTGCACGTCCCGAAACCGCTCCGGCACCCGCTCATCATCATCGCGTGTGTCATCGATGACGACAGGCAACAGGAAGGCCATGTTGGCATCCATGAGGTGACAGCGATCAATCGCCAGCTTCCATTCGAGACGAAAGTACCCCTCACGGCGATCGTGGGTGGTGTGCGAGATGACCGGGATGAAGAGGGTGCAGGTCTTGATCTGCTTGCGGATGGACTGGTCCCAGGCGTCTCCGCCCCGCAGCTCGCTCTGGTCGAACCAAACCTCGAGTCCGGCCGCTCGTAGTGCCTCGCAAATCTTCTGGGCAGCTTCCGCATCCTGTGAGGCGTAGCTCAGAAATACCGCGTGCGATAGCTCAGTCACCGGCAGCATTACCCCTGGGGAGGTCTTCTCATCGCCTCCGTGGGCAGCAGCTTAGCGTAAATGGCCAATTTGGCCGAGATCGACCGGCGGCGCGTCCAATGGGTGTCCGCTTCATTGCTCTTGCCGTGCTCTCGCAACCAAGCCGAGCGCTACAATGATTACTCGCATCACGTCCTGAAAGCCGCATCCGGGAGATCGACTAGGATGGCTTCACCCATTCCGCGCCGAGATTTTCTGACCCGTGCCGGCGCAGCGGCCGTCGTCGGTGCCTTGAGCGGTTGCGCGCTTGAAACGCGGCGGCAGGCCGGTCTTTCGCAACTCGTACTTCCGCCATTGCGTATCGCACCGGATCGGATCTCGGCGATCACGGTGTGCACAAGGCCTTTCCGGGTGCAAGGTCCGCGGCTCGAGGCTGAACGCCTAGGCGCTAAGACCGTGATTCATCATTACGGACACGGCGGCAGCGGCTGGTCGCTTTCCTGGGGATCGGGCTACGAAGCAATGCAGATGGCGCTGGCCACAGGCGAACGCGAGTTTGCTGTCATCGGCTGTGGGGCGATCGGCCTCACCACTGCCGTACTGCTCGCGCGCACGGGCGCGCGCGTCACGATATACGCTAAGGACCTGCCGCCCTTCACGCGCTCCTCGTGGGCCACGGGGGTGTTCACACCCGACTCGCGCATCGCACTGGCCGAGTACGCCACGCCGGAGTTCAAGAAATCCTGGAACGAGCGAGCGCGC
This sequence comes from uncultured Gammaproteobacteria bacterium, assembly GCA_963787655.1. Taxonomy (GTDB): domain Bacteria; phylum Pseudomonadota; class Gammaproteobacteria; order Steroidobacterales; family Steroidobacteraceae; genus 13-2-20CM-66-19. The sequence continues at coordinate 44,552 of CAWBDY010000003.1, forward strand.
TATTCGTATCGGACGTATCAAAGCCTCCTTGGGCTGGCCGATCAGCCAGTCGAGTACCTAGACTTGTACTTCGTAAACGGGGGGCGGCCCGCGCCAGGCGGCAATGAGCCCAACGAGGGCCGGCCGGCCTTCGCTCAACTCGAAGGCGATCTACTCGCAGACCTCGAGCCCAAGAGACGTACGTTCCCAGCTGGGACGCACACCTTAGGAGCATACAGGCTGACCCGCTCGACAACATTGATGTTCAACCTAAGTGCCTACACGCATCTCTTGATGTCGGACTTCCGGTCCGCCGGCGGAAAGATCGAGGTCACAGAGTTCACCTCCGCTGCCGACTTCTCTCGCCTTCCGCAGAAGACACTCGTACATGCAACTGGTTATGGTGCGCGCGCTCTTCTCAACGATCAGTCGGTCATTCCGGTGCGCGGCCAGGTTGCGCGCACACCACCACAGGAAGGGATCCATTATGCTCTCGCATACCGCGATAGCGTCTTCGTCCCGCGTCGTGACGGCTTTATTTTCCAGGTGATTGGCGACGACGACTATTACGGTTACGGAATTGACACCACCGCGCCGGATCGCGTCGAGGCCGAGCACGCGATTCAGACGATCCAGTCACTATTTCCACCGGCGTGAGGGCCTCCGGGCCGCATCCATAAGTAGGGTGAGGTCTAGCAGACCCGAATGCACTCGCTCGCGAACGCACCACGCCAACTGCAACCCGTCGGAATTATTTACAGTCACCGGCCACTTCTTGCTGCGCCCATTCGCGCAACATCCTGAATCTGCGAGGACCAAATAGGCATGGCGCGTGATGTGCATGAAACATAATCGTGCTGTGTGCCGTCGGGGGCAATTACAGTGCCTAACAACTAACACCAACATCATTTGCGTAGCTGCTGCGACGCAGCAGGGGGGATTTCCAATATGAATCGCCATCAGCTTATCTTCGTTACCTCGCTCGCCACGAGCACTTTGTTCGCTTTGCCTGCATATAGCAGCTCTTGCTGCGCACCTCCCGACGTTGTTCCCAGCGATCAGTTTGGCCAACACCGCGGCGGGCGACAGCGCTTTGCAAAGTATCTTGACGCCCGAAAATTTCTGCGGCGATGAGCCTTGTGACGGTGTAATGAATATTGCTGTGGGCGCCAACGCTCTTAGCAGTGCAACTAACGCTCGAGGAAACACCGCAACCGGCTTCAATTCTCTTACGGCAAACACGGTTGGCAACGGCAACACGGCCTACGGTCTGTTCAGTCTTGATCACAACACTTCAGGTGCTAACAACACCGCTGCGGGTGTTTCGGCGTTGTCGGGCAACGTAACTGGGAGCAACAACACGGCAACCGGTTCGGGAGCCCTGTTCCAGAACCAAAACGGAAGCCTAAACACTGCCGACGGACTAAATACCTTATTCTCCAACGCGACCGGGACTTCGAGCACTGCCGTGGGAGCGACCGCGCTTTTCAATAGTATCAGCGGGCAGAACAACACGTCGGTTGGCGCTGCCGCCGAATACGCGAATCTGACCGGCAGTAATAACACTGCGGTCGGCTACAACGCTCTCGGCGCGAATCAAGGCGGATCGAACATCCTCGCTCAGGGTGTAACGAATGATTGATGACTCGGAAGCCAGCGTCCCGTCGGCGTTATGGACAAATAGGTTGAAGTTCGCGCGTCCGTTACCGAAGGTATAAAGCGCGGCAATGTCCGGTCGCCGCAATACCTTGCCACTGACCAAAACGCGGTCGACCAACTCATAGGTGCCCGGCAGTTCAGACGCGCGCAGTGGCGCTGGTTCGCGCTGGTCGGCACACACAGCAATGCCGCCCGCTCCAAACGTCAACGCCGCACCCGCGCAAAGTGCCACACGTACTGCCTTCATTGATCTGTCCTTTCGAGGTCCGTCCCAAGTCTGGCAGCCGGAATCGCTCCAGTCGAAACTTCCGACGACTTGATCAAGAATGGATCGCCCGCAAACGGACAATCACCACGGCGTGAATGGGTCAGTAGCAGCCGGGTGCGATAAGTCGATTTTGGGCAAAGTGGCCGGCCGGTAGCGGCCACAATGAGACAGTCGAGACGGCAGTTGGCTTCCCGATAGCGGTCCGTGGCGGCACGGCGAGGGTACTATTACCGTGCCTCTCCTCGTTACAAGCGCGGCGGGTGTCAATGGCGACGGATATGGAGCCCTCCTTGCTTTCGATCGCAACGGCAGGCCGCTCGGCGCCTTCAGCAACGACGCGCGTATTGCCGATCCGTGCGGGCTCGCCGTCGATCAAACGAAGGAACTGCTCTTTCTCAACAGCGGCAGCAATCGAGTCCTAGCGCTTGATCGGAACGGAAAAGTGGTACGGGACACCGGGGCGGTCCCGCACCTGGACCCGAGTGGGGGTACTTTCGGACCCGATGGACGTTATTACGTCGGATTGCGCAGCGCGAGCACGATCATGGTCCTCTCTGCTACGTTGGACGACACTGGAGAGCACATTCTGCCGCCAGGGATCGTGCCATTTCCTCGCGGATTTGCATTCAGCGGCGACGGCGCACTCTTCCTCTCCTCTGGCATTGGCCCCAATGGCGAAGGCGACAACACCATCGTTGCGTTTGCTCACGGTCAGAATCTCAAACCGTCGCGGCTGGTTTCTGATCCGGAGCTCAGCCCGCTCGACCTCGCAGTGGCACCCAACGGCAACATCGTGGTCTCCAGCGAGCACCCGTTCGGGCTGCCAGACGCGGTAACCAGCGTTCGGGAGTATGGCGCAGCAGACGGCCACCTCATCCGCGTCTTCTCAGCCGGTGGATCGGTGGAGTTCCGCAGACCCCGCGGTCTGCGCTTTGGTCCCGACGGCACTCTCTACTGCGTCGCCCGAGACGAGGTCATAGCCTTCGATTTCCCGAGCGGTCGATGCCTTGGCGCCGTCATACGATTCCCGCGACTGAACGGGCAAGCAGTAGTGCTTTTCCCATGACACTTGCACTGAAACCGCGTTAACACCTGAGGAAACAATTTTCTCTGCTCCGGTAGGGCCGCGGAGTGATGTATTTCGCCTGCGGCCCAAAGCGGACAGGGCGCTTGGTCCGTTTTTGGATCCAATTGCTGACGTTGCTGCGAGCGTTAGCTAATTGGTAGCAGGGCAGGATTTGTACTAATAGTACGGCGGTCGTCTACTTCCCCCAATATCGATCGCCGCAAAATTCGGCGAGCGGATATCCCCGCGCGCGGCGTCGACCAGAAGCGCAAAGGCTGCCGATGATTGAGGCCCGAGGCTGGGGGCGACACGCTCCGACATGCATAGCGAGGCCGCAACAGAGCGGAACCGGCCATCAACGAACCTCCGGTTCACCTCCCGAAATTTCCGGATAGCGGTCGTTCCCACGAGTGCTCTACCATCGATGCCATGGCTAAATGGCTAACCCTTGAGCAAGGTCTCCCTGCCGCTGGTCTACGTATCGCGCCAGTTTCAAACGGTATTCCTTCTCCGTGGTCGGAACTCTGTCGAGCGCTCTTCCGCGTCAAGCGAAATCCATTCGAGCTGATTGACGCTCGCGATCCAAAGCGGGGGCTCGCAGACCTAAAGGCGGCCACCGGGCATGAGACGTTACCCGTGCTGTTTTCGGGTTCTGAGCGCTCACTGGCAAGCTGGCTCGATCAAATCCTATTTGCCGAGCGAATGACAAGCGCACCGAGGCTCCTACCAAGTCATCCCCGAGACAGGGCCGCCGTCATTGGTTTCCTCGCTGAACTGTGTGCAGAAGATGGCTTTGGGTAGAATCGCCGACTCCTGATTGTCGAAAGACTGTTGACCGAATCTCGGCGTGGTGAACGTGAGCGAGGAATAGGACGCTATTTGGCCGACAAGTATGGGTATTCGCGTGTAATTAACTCAACCGCCCAAAGACGATGCGAAGACATTGTTGCGGCGTTCGTTGAACGACATTCTGCGGGCGGAACGTTTCTATATGGCGATACCCTGACAGCGTTAGATCTTGGCTGGGCGGCGTTTGCAGCGCTCGTCCAGCCACTGCCCGAGGAAGTATGTCCGATGAACGAACTCTGGCGCGATCTCTATACCTGGACTCCTCAACAAAGCTCGCCAGAGTCAGTCGGTGCGCTGCTGAGTCACCGTGAGCGCATCTATCGAGAGTGCATCGGCCTCCCAGTGGACGTGCGATGAGGGAACAATTGCGGTTGGCCGAGCGGAGCTTCAATGTCCGCTTTCACCAAGTGCGAACGTCGGCTGTCGAGAACACGAATCGTCCCCTTCGGGTCGAGAGGCGCCAGTGGGTGCTAGCATCAGGTTCGGTTGACGGTAAGCCATATTCGGTATGTCTCTACATGCCAATCACCCACCCGGCGCTGAACGGCAACGGGGACAGCGGTGCATCACGCATTGCGCACGCGGGCTCGCCGATTACGGGCTCCGAGCTCTGCAGAGCGGACTGGGTCTTCGCCATCACCGTTCAAAACGGCAAGGTGACGAAGATCCGGGAGTACATCGACACCCAAGCACTGGCGCGGGCCTCGCACCCCGCGCGCTCGTCGAACGCCCAACCTTAAAGGAGATCCCGATGTACGACCAATCCAAGTTATCCGAGTTGATCCGGCTCGCACGAGTCGATGCGGGCTCCACCGTCATCGACGTTTACCCAGGCGACGGCGACTGGACCCGTCTCTTCTCCGACATAGTGGGACCCGACGGACGCGTCTACAGCTTCGTGCCGGCCGAAGTCGCCCACTTCAAGAACGATCCGGTCGGCCGCATGCGGACGCTTGCGAAGGAGCCGGGCCGAGAGAACGTCGAAGCCGTCTCCGCGGACCTCGTGGCGATGCCGGAGGCCACGCAACCAGCGGATGTCCTGTGGCTGCACCTGTTCTATCACGATCTCCACACCGCGTTGATCCAGGCCAGGGGCGCGACGGCGCCCCACTTCAATCGAGCGGTCTACGAGCGGCTGAAGCCCGGTGGGTCCTACGTCATCGTAGACCACGCCGCCGCCGTCGGGGCGGGCACGCGCGACGCCCAGTCGCTGCATCGGATTGAGCCTGCATTCGCTCGCGAGGAGGTGGAGGCGGCCGGCTTCGTACTGGACGCGGAAAGCACCATGCTCGCGAACAAGGACGATCCGCACTCGATCAAGGTGTTCGATCCCTCGATCAAGGGCGAGACCGATCGCTTCGCCTATCGGTTCGTGAAGCCCTGACAGGTCCCGGCGCCGGTGCTAAGCCGACCACGTGCGAGTCAGCCCAGTGGTAGCGGGGGCAGGATTTCTCGCGTTCCGGACCCTCGTTTCAGGGCCTCAGAGCGTGCGCGTGAAGTAGGGGGGGTGCGCTTTGAGCGCAACCAGCGGACCCGCAAATGTCATTTGCCGTGCCTGCGGAACAGGCATAGATTCGAGCAGAAATCAGCCCCCGGAGGAGTGCCATGAAATTCTTTATGGGGTGTGTTTGGTCGGGCCTTACCCTCTGTGCCGTCGCGTGCTCGACGAGTCCGACCGCACCTTTGACCGCATCGGTGCTGCCGCCGCAAGCCAAAACTGCCGCGCAAGTGATTCAAGCGGCCGCCGGCTTCGACAATAGAAGTAACGGATTCACGGACGAGCCGACACACCAGGCAGATCAGGCCAGTTTTGAAACGTTCGAAGCCATCCCGGACGGCCTGGGTCCGCTGTACAACGCGCAGTCCTGCCGGGAGTGTCACCAGAGCCCGGTTTCAGGCGGCGCCAGCCAGATTATGGAGTTGCGCGTCGGCCACAAGGGAGCGGACGGCACGTTTCAGAACGCAGAGATTCCGATCAATCACGGATCCGAGATCATCAGGGGACGAACGCTTGTAAACCTGCGCGCAATCTGTCCGAGCGCCGCCTTTCCCACCACCGAGATCCAGGAGCGCGTGCCGGATTCGGAAACGATTCGGACGTTTCGCACCTCGTTGAGTATTCTCGGCGACGGATTCGTGGAGGCGATTGCCGATTCAACGCTGACTGACATTTCGGACAAGCAGTGCAAGCAGGAGCACGGCAAGATCTGCGGACTGGTTCTTTACGTTCCCATTCTCGAGTCCCCCGGTGTCACTCGGGTCGGCCGCTTCGGTTGGAAGAACGAGCATGCCAGCCTGCTTTCATTCTCCGGCGACGCTTATCTTAATGAAGTGGGCATTACGAACTATCTGTTTCCGGATGAAGTGACGGATCTATGCAACAGCGTTGTCGAACCGAACGACAAACAAGGCGTTGATGGTCTTTCGGACATTGATCGCTTCGCACGCTTCATACGCGCGACCAAAGCCCCCGCGCGCGACGCTCAGCAAGCGGCGACCGCCGCAGCCAAGACTGGCGAAGTGCTGTTCGCCAAGATCGGCTGCGACATTTGCCACGTCCCGACTCTGACCACCGCGGCGTCGGGCACGCCAATGAATGGCGGGAAGTACATCGTTCCGGAAGCGCTCGGGAAGAAGGTATTTCATCCTTACAGTGACTACCTGCTGCACGACGTCGGCACCGGCGATGGCATCGTCATCGCCCTCGACGAGCACTACAGCAAGCGTATGTACAAAACACAATGGGAGAAATTCTCGATTGAGTCTTGTCGCTCGAGTGCCAACAGAATGCGGACTGCTCCGTTATGGGGCGTACGCTTCCAGCCAATGCTGATGCACGACGGCGCCTCGCTGACATTTCGCGACGCCATCCTGCGCCACCGCGGCGAAGCCGGCGAGGTGACAAAACGCTTTGAAAACCTAAGCCCTGCAGATCAGCAGGCGATTGTCGAATTCCTGAGTTCTCTGTAGGGAAATTGTGCCTGTGCTCCGCATTGCACACGTAGGTAACGCTTTGACCTATGCCTAGCAAGACGAATTGTCTGGCTGCTTGCCGGATTCCTTCTCTCTTCGTCCGCGATGGGAGGGTATAAACCCGATCCCAACGCTCTGATCGAGGGGGGTTAGCCCGCCAGGCGGGGGAGCCGCTAGGCTCCCCCGCGCTGCACGACTCGGTGCCGGTTAGCGAACGATTACGAACACCGGTTCGGATGCAATCCCGTTTGCAACGACTTGCAGGAGACCGGGCCCCCTTTCCTGGTCCGAGGGTACGTCGAAATGCGTCGACACGAGCGCCCGCGATGCCACCGCCATGCTGCTGTGATCATGGGTACGGCTGTAGAACACGTGCGAGGTGCTCAAGTTGGTGATCCGTACGAGCGGGAAATTAGTCGAAGCCTGCACGTCATCTCCGTAGGCAGCTCCCTGGGTAACGCCGTTCAAGAGAAAGCCATAAATCTGATAGGAGCCGCCTCGGGTCACTACCGGGGGCGCAAAGACGATCTCCGGCGCAATCTTCCGCTGGAACTGCCGATCTTCGTTTGTGATAGTCGGAGTGTAGAGCTCGATCGCGGTGGAGATGTCATCGGTGAACAGAATCTGGCCCGTGGGCAGCAGCAGCATGTCGCCGACGTAGGACCCTTCGATCGGTGCATTGGGAGGTCCCGGGACCTGATTCAAGTGCTTCCCGTCCCATTCAAAGAAGAATGAGGGTGGATTGCCGTAGCTCGGACTCGCCTGCACAAGCACCTTGTCGTTCGGCTCCCACGAGGCCGGACCGTCGGCGATGTTGATGTCGGTCACGCCGTCGATTTCAGGAAACAGGGGGCCGGGCCGCCAGTGTCCGTGGTGAGAATCATAGATCGCCGTGTTCCCGGCTTCCGTGGGACAGGTATTCGAACCCGTATAGAAGACTGTGCCGTCCGCGCGCAGCACCGCCGGGCCGACCTCGAAGGTGGGGGTTGGCGGAGCAGCGTTGAGCTCGCCGCATGTAAGCCCCGAATCCCACAGCTGCACGATCGTGCTGCCGGCACTGTGCCAGGTTCCCGTGCGGTAGTCGTAGAGCTCCGAGTTCGTGCCGTTCGGGATGTACGGGAACCCAACGGGGACATAGGCATCAACGGTCAGCACTTCACCGTTAGGCAACAGGGTCCATCCCTCCTCGTCATTGATATCGTACTTACCACCCCCGGTTGGGGTCCAGGTGAGGGTCTTGGCATCGAGCAACGCCGCCTGTTTGGTGCAGCAATCGGCTTGCATGTAAACGCCGTTCGGCAGGACGATGCTCTGGGCATCGCCGATCGTCGGCGCGAAAATCGGTGGGAATGTCAGGGGAGGAGAGAAAGTCGTCTCCAGGACGTCGAAGAATGGCGGTGGCGCGACGGATGTCCACACGTTCGCGAGCGGATCGTAGATCGCGCCTTCGGCCGTCCAGATGGGGACAAAGTAAACGCCCTGGTAGTAATTGTATTCCCCACCCATGATGATCACCCGCCCGTCGGGCAGAACCGCGGAAGAGTGATAGAGCGGGGAGTATCCCGCCGGCAGTGAGGCGATCTGCGTCCACGTTCCGTTGGCGTAGCTGCCGCTGCTGTCAGGAGTCAGGCGCACCCAATCCGGGCAGCCCGCGTCCTGGATGATCACTGTGCCATCCGTGAGCAGGAGCGGGTTACCGCCACCGGGGAATGCGCCGAAGCCGTTGCACTCGTTCGGAGGAAATGGCGGCGGGCTTTTGACTGGTTGCCATGGCGACGCAGCCGATGACTGTGCGGCCAAGGCAGCGGCGTCGATTTTCAGACCACGCGGCGGAAGCGGCTTGGCGTGGCGGTAATACTGCGCTTCGGCAAGGCCGAACCATGCGAGCGCCACCAATGAACAGACGATCCTCGTCCACATCGCGGGTCTCATACGGCACCTCGTATTTTGGTTGGTTGTCGGGGGCGCGGTCGACTGGGGAATATCGAGTTGTTCTTCTCCCTTATCGACAATACTGCCGCACTACGTCCAAATCAAACGAGTTGTACGGAAGCTGGCATTGGCTGCTTTCCTCGGTCGTGCTTTTTGCCGCAACGGTACGCGCATCGCACGAGTGCTGCGAGCTTTGCTCGATACGGTGGTCGGGCGCTTCCGCTCGGCCACCGAGATCACCGAGCGTCCCAAAAGGGAAGTGGAACCACCGCTTAGTGCCACGCGCGTGACGGTTGGCGGACGATGTCACCTCTGCGAGTGCGTCGTATCATATCGACTCCTAACCTATTGACTTTTAAGTGGATAAAGGAAGCCGGACGACGGTGGCCGTGATGGAAAGCATCACCGTGGCTACTGCACCGCTGATCCGAAAGGAGCAGCGACGCTGAATTGAGGCATAGCAATGCGCAGGAAACGCTCGTGGACAAGTTAGTGGCGTCGCAAGGTGACTTGAGGAGGGGGGCTGAGACTGCCCGCGTGCTCCATGAGTGGCTGCGCGACGGGCCGCCCACGCCGGCGGACGCGACCGCTTGTGAGAGGGTAGTGCGTGACATTGAACGTAATTGCGGAAGGCCACCCGTCGAGCTGCCCGACGAGCAATAGTTAGCGCCGCAGTTGCTAGACGAACGTGCCTGGCACAGTTGTTGGGACTACCCGGATGCACAGCGCTCTCGCAGCACTTTCCGGGCTTGGAGGGCGCGAATATGCAAGCCTGTGTCCGCCACGGTCGCAGACCGATACAGTGACGACTTGAGAGGGGGTGGTCACTCTGCGCATCTTCCACGGCAACTCCACTACCCTACCGCGCGAGCGGTCCAGTGCCTCGACCCCGACCAGTCCGAAGGTCTTCTCGTTAGCGGCCCTGATGCGATCAGTGGGCGATCGCCGAGCGCGATTGCACTAACAGTGGACCGCGGGCGTAAGATCTGTCTACGGATCCTGGAACGGCACGAGACTGGAGACCCGCCGGCCGCTTGGAGAGGCCGGCTGATATCCGAGGACTTATTAGCTGCTGGAAGGTTTCGCTTGATCCGCCCGGTACTCACAGAGTGGGAGCGCGGTTCCAAGCAACGATGTCGCGGGCGACATCCGTCGTCATGGCATTGTTTCGTTGCGCGGCGAAGCAGCTGTGCCAAGGGTACCCACGTATCCGGGTCATCGTTCAATCGGAATTCGTCAAAGTGACTTTTCCGGACCTTGCGACCTACATCTGCACGCGCGACCCGCCGCGCGCCTGGCGCGCGACGGTGCAGTATGCCGCGGGCTCGTTCACGAGAGCCACATACGGCAACCAACGTGACCTTGGGGGACGTAGCAATGACCATCATCAGGAATTCTGATACCACGCGCGAGTTCACTCAAGGAGCGCGCAGCATCGGCAAGCTGACATTGATCGTACCGCTGATGTCCCTCGGAGCATTGTCGCTGGTTGCAAACGCGGCCGTGTCGGAAAGCAACACCGAGCCTCAATCGACCTCCGCTCGAAGTACGAGTGTCGGGTCAGGAACACAACCCGCCGCGGCGGAGGGGCCAGTGCTGCAAGAAGTCGTCGTCACTGCCCAGAAGCGGGAGCAAGACCTGCAGAAAGTGCCTATCGCAATCACCGCTCTCAGCGGCGATCAGCTTTTCCAACGCGGTGTCTCGAACACTCTGGATATTGCGTCGGCCAGCCCGGGCGTGGTGACCAGTGCTTTCGGCGAAAACGGGACCTCGCCCGCCATCTACATACGCGGTGTCGGGCAGTTAGACTTTTCCCCACACCAGGAATCGCCTACTGCGCTGTACGTCGACGACGCCTACGTCGGCTTCCTGGGCGCCACCTACCTGGGGCTGTACGACACCCAGCAACTTTCCGTACTGCGCGGTCCTCAAGGCACTCTGTTCGGGCGCAACGCGACCGCCGGTGTGGTTCAGATTCAAACCAACGACCCAACCGACTATCCCACCGGGTATCTTCAGCAAACGGTCGGCAGCTTCGCTCAGACGACCACCGAGGGCGCCGTCAGCGGACCACTGGGCGACAACCTGGACGCGCGGCTCGCGTTCCTTTACAACCGCAATACCGGCTGGTTCGACAACAATCCTGGCCCCTCAGTCGGAGGCGCCAAAACTGCAAACGTGCGTCTCAAGGTTCTGTACAAGTTCAATGACGATACACGGAACCTGTTCGAAGCTTTCTATACCCGGGCATTCCCCATGGCTGCCGGCGCTTATCTTGACAAGCCGTCCGCACCAAATCCGGCCAATGCGGGCTTGGTCGAAAATACCAACGGTCCATTGTTTAGGCAGTGGTGCAACAGTCTTGGCTTCGCGACGCCCCCGCCGAACGCCGGCAACTGCCAGGGCTGGGTGCCGCCGAACGGTAACCCGTTTGCTGAGTCCTTTCAGTTTTACGATCCACGGGTGGGACGCTCTGCCAGCTCACTCTGGGGACTCACCGACAAGTTCACTCACAAGATGTCGTGGGCTGACTTCACCTCGATCACGAACTACACCAGTTATGGTACTCAATACATCGAGGACGACAGCGGCAATCCGTTCCCGATCATCGGCTACGGGGAATCCGCCAACGCGTGGCAGGGTTCCGAAGAGGCGCGGTTGAACGGTGAGACCTCCTCGCTGCACTGGGTCGTTGGTCTGTACGCGCTGCACATCCGCGGGTCTTACACCAACGTAACGCCCCTTTACACCGGCATAGCGCCTTTACCGCCCCCCACCGGTAACTTCTCGTACTACAACAGATACTCGAACGTCTATGATTACAGCATTCTGACGGGCTCCGCATTCCCTCAGGGCGTCTGGACCGAGGCCCTGTTTGCTCAGACTGACTACGCACTCAGCAATCGCTGGAGCGTCACTGTGGGAGGGCGCATAGAGAGGGACTCGAAGTGGACCGATATGACCCAATTTTGCGATGTCCTCATTCCGGTTACTACCTGCGCCGCTAACTTCCTTATCACCGGCAGCCAGTTCGCGCACGGGAACGTCAGCCAGAACGAATGGTCGGGAAACCTGACGTTCAACTATCAGTTGACCAACGACACGCTGCTTTATGGCGGGGTTCGCCGTGGTACGAAAGGTGCGGAGATCGATGCGAATACATACCCTGGAACGTCTCCTCTCACGTTCAGTTCGATTTACGTGCAGCCCGAGGTATTGACGGATTTGGAGGGTGGCGTCAAATCCGAGCTGTTCGACCATCACCTCAGACTGAATGCAGATGCCTTCTACTATTGGTATCACAACTATCAGGCAGAAAAGTTCGTAAACTTCGCGGACCTTACCTTCAACGCTGAAGCACGGGACTACGGCGGCGAGCTCAGCCTGGATGCGCTGATCACGCCGACTGTGACGGTGAGCGTGGGCTATGCCTTCCTTCACACCACGGTGTATGACGTGCTAATGCCGGACGGCACCTATCGGGACCAACAGCAGCCACTTGCACCGAAAAATTCGCTCACGCTTGACCTGAAAAAGGAATGGCATGAGCCGTTCGGTACCTTCTTCGCCGCAGGAAACTTGACCTACGTCGGATCACGCTACTTCGGCTCGGTCAACCAACCGGAGCTCCTCGCGCCAAGCTATGCCCAAGGCAATCTGAGCGCGGGCTATACCGCCCCCGGTGGAAAACTTGCCTGCACTCTGAGCGTCAAGAACATAACGAATAAGATCATCCTCGAGGACGCCTTCGACGTCGTGTCGAGCGGAGGGTATACCGAATACAACATTGCGCCGCCACGTTGGTACAGCCTTGCGGTGCGGTACAACTTTTAGTACGACAGCAGCGACGCGCTGCTCGACGCGCGGGCCGCTGCGACGCTGGCGGCGTTTGCGCAAGCTGAGGCACTTTCACGAGTAGGAGTGGTATCAGGGGCGTGATTCGCTTGATTCCTACTCGCCCGGTTGATCTGCGCCTATCACTGGCGGGCTGAAGTAGTATTACGCGCACGTGGCTTACGTAGCGGGCGCGCCTGCCGCGACCGAGCGGCGGACGCCCCGCAGAGGGGCGGGTCGGTCGCCCGCCGCTCTACCGATTGGAATACGGAGCGGCCAAGGCGGTCACGGCGTCCGGCCCGCGGTGGTAGCCACAACGTGGGCGATCGAACCGTCAGACGAACTACGTAGCATGAAGTCGTTCTTAGCTCATGGCTTTCAGCGCTCGGAGTAAGCTCATAGAGTGGGCTGCGGGGACGCGCCAACTGACGCCAGCGAGGTACTCAGAGGATCTGGGCGATGAGGAAGATCAAGATCGAAGTCGTTGAACGCGCTCGCTGGTGGCAAGTGAAGGTTTGCGGCCTGCGCCATTCGCGATACCGCTCGCGGGCGGCTGCTAGGCACGGCGCCAAGTTGCTCGCGGCGCGGGTGCAGAAGCTCCGCGTTCAGGCGCGCAGCAGGACAGGCCGCATGCAGCTCGGGCAACGCCTGCGCGTCGCGCACTGCGAGTTGTACTGCATCCGAACGCTACTGCGAGGGCGACGCTGACCGCAGCCGTCGCTGCGCTTCTGATGGCGGCAGCCGACGCGAAAATACGTGTGGTAGCGGGGGGCCGCTCCTTGAATATCCGACTATCGCTAGCAGCTTGATTCGGCACGCAGAAATTACGGAAGAAGGGGGCGGGGGCGCGCTACAGCGTTAGAAGTCGCTGAAGACCGAGGAATTCGCATACGCTGACGCGTGTAGTGACCCCGGATCGGAGGGTTTCACGTCTACCGGGGGCGGCCAGACGGGGATCCTTTATGGTGTGACCCGGAGTCCCTTCCGGCGAAAAACCTGCCGCCGCCGCGTGGCAGTCATAAACTCTCTGCAAAGCAGGGGATTCGATTATGAACATTCGCGACGCTAGCAAGGCGGATTCGCAGATGTGCGGCCGCATCCTGTATGACGCGTTCAGAGACCTCGCGGAACGACACAACTTTCCGCCAGACTTTCCCTCTGCCGAAGCCGCAACCGGTCTCGCGTCGATGCTGATCGGCACTCCGGGATTCTACGGCGTAGTCGCGGAAGATGCTGGGAACCTCGTCGGTAGTAACTTTATGGACGAGCGTTCGCCGATATTTGGGATCGGTCCGATCTCTGTCACTCCGGGAGTGCAAAATCGCGCCATCGGGAGACGCTTGATGGACGCCGCGCTCGATAGGGCAGCGGCGCACAAAGCCGTAGGGATCCGTCTCGTACAAGCGGGCTACCACAATCGGTCGCTTTGTCTCTACACAAAGCTCGGATTTGTTACCCGCGAACCGCTGTCGCTCTTGCAAGGTCCCAAGCTGAATGCCAAGTTTGCTGGTTATGATGTCCGGCCGGCTGAAGATCGCGATGTTGAAGTGTGCAACAAGCTGTGCCGCGAAGTTCATGGCTTTGACCGGGATCGCGAGCTGCGGGATGCAATCCGCGCGCACTCCGCCAGTGTGGTCGAGCATTCAGACGAGATCACGGGCTATGCGACATCGATTGGCTTCCTTGCCCATGCCGTCGCCAAGACAAATCAAGATTTGAAGGCTTTGATTGGTGCCGCAACAGAATTTCCCGGCCCGGGATTCCTGTTACCAACGCGGAACCATGAAGTGTTCGCATGGTGCTTGAACCGCGGGCTCAAGCTCGTCTTTCAGATGACGTTGATGAGCATTGGCCTGTACAACGAACCTGCCGGCGCTTACTTGCCGTCGATTCTGTACTGAAGACTATCGACAAAAGACCAATTGGTAGCGGGGGCCCGATTCCTGATCCGGCTACTATCCTTCTCCGAGTCTCTATGTGCTTGAATTCATAAGCCAATCTAGCCAATTAGTCACAACGCGCGTCTCCGTCTAGCGGCCCGGCGGGCTTAGCCGCATCGGCCGGAACCGGTCCAAGTGAGGGCCGTACGGCAGTGGCGCCTGCGCGGCAATCGCGCCCGCCGACGTCATGGGAATTCCTGGCCTAGGTTGCCCGTTGACACTTAACTCGACGCAATAGGACACGGGTGTTACTTTCGGCGCAACAACGACGCGGATCAACCGCGCAACAATACGTTCTGGGGAAGCAATCATGGGTGCAATCAAGTGGTCGCGGGCGATCGCCTGTTATCTGCTCTTAACTGCGCTTTCCGGGGCGTCCGTCGCTCAGGCGGCTTCGGCGAACGCGAATTCCGCTATCGCGGTTACCACCTATCACTACGACGACCTGCGCACCGGCTGGAATAATGAGGAGACGCTCCTCAGTGCCTCAGCGTTCCCACCGAGCTTTGGCGTAGTGACTACGGTGTCAGTTGATGATCAGGTGGATGCTCAGCCGCTTCTCGTGCCGGGCCAGAGGATTGCCGGAAGCATTCACGATGTGCTGTATGTCGTGACCGAGAACAATTCGGTCTATGAATTGGACGCCCGGAGCGGGCACATACTGGTTACTCGCAATCTCGGAGCCCCCGTGCCTACTCCGCTCGGCTGCGGAAACAACGGACCCAACGTTGGCATTACCGGCACCCCGGTTATTGACCTCGCGCGCCATCGCATCTATGTCATTGCCTACATCAATGGCGCCGCACCCCAGTACCAGCTGCACGCACTCGATCTGGTGACTCTGGCCGATTCCGTACCGGCGGTAACGGTAACAGCGACCCAGAAACTGAGCGACGGCTCTGCGTTCGCCTTCAATGCCACCTACCAGCGCCAGCGTCCGGCCCTGCTGGAACATGACGGCGTGATTTACGCCGGCTTTGGCAGCTTCTGCGACTTCGAGGCCAATCGCTCACGCGGCTGGGTGTTGGGGTGGAGAGCCGGAAACCTCGCTCCTCTCGCGCACTCTGAGCTGAACGATACGCAGGCCACGTCGTCCACGAACTTCTTCCTCAGCTCAGTCTGGATGTCAGGCTTTGGGCTGGCCGCCAACAGCAGCACGATTTTCTTCTCGACCGGTAACTCCGACTGCAATTTTTACGACTCACCGGAGGACTGCCCGTCGCAGAGTACTTATGACGGCGTCACCAACATTCAAGAAAGCGTGGTGGGTCTGCAGCCGAACCTCGGCTCGCGTACCGGGGTCTTTACCCCCTCGAACGTCTTTCAGATGGATGTTGACGATGCGGACCTCGGCGCGTCCGGTGTGATGCTGCTGCCCACGCAGTCGGGCACTGCCGATTTGGCAGCCATCGTCTCTAAGGATGGCCGTCTGTTCCTACTTGATCAGAACAACTTGTCCACCGCCTTGGACATGCAGCAGCTCGGCAACGGCTGCTGGTGCGGCGCTTCCTACTATCGCGGGCACGACGGTATCGGCCGCGTCGTTACCGCCGCTGGCGCACTGCAGACTTGGCAGATCTCAACCTCGCCAGCGCCTCACTGGGTCGCTGAGACAACCACTTCCACCATTCCGTCCTCTGAACAGGATCCCGGATTTTTCACAGTGGTGACCTCGAATGCCCGCAAGGCAGGATCGGCGATTATCTGGGCCGTAGGCCGACCGACGTCGACTACGGGGCTGACGCTGTACGCCTTTTCGGCCACGCCTACTAACGGCACCCTGAACCTTCTATATTCGTCGCCCGCTGGGCAATGGCCCAACCTCGGTGGCAATGCGAACGTTGTGCCGATGGTAGCCAATGGGCTAGTTTATGTGGGCGGATATAAGACGCTCATGATCTTCGGTCCCAACGGGGTGGCCTCGAGTGTGGCGCAAGTCGCGGCGGTCCAGGACAACCTGGCGCCGGCCGTCCGCCGGATAACCGGCACGCTACTCGAAGCGCACGGTTCCCAGTTGATTCTGTTGACACGATCGAGCGACCACGTCGCGGTGGATGCCAGTGCAGCCGTTGCCGCGCGACACTCCGCTAATTTGCGCGTAGGCGAGGCCTACACCGTCCTCGCTCCGGAAGTGACTGCCGCAGGTACCATGCGGGCCACATCGATCATGCGTGCGAAACTGGGACAAGGTGCATGGCCCACCGATCGATGACGGGGGACAAAATTGACGACCCGATGGGATGCCGCGGCGGCATAAGGAGGGAGAAGACTGATGAACCCAAGCGTAACGGCCGGCGATGACGTCAATGCGATCAGGAGACTAGGGGAAGAATTCTTCGCGGGCGTAGCTACCGCAGATCTGGATAGACGCATGGCAACGATGGAACCCGATGCCATTATTATGCCTCCCGATCGCCCTTCCATCGTCGGCGCGCAAGAAATCCGTCGGCGCTCTCACGATTACGCTGCAGTCTTTCAAGAAGAATGCAGCGTCGTTTATGATGAAGTTGAGACTGTGGGGCATTGGGGATTCGTTCGCGCGACTGTGACCGGCATACGAACCTATAAGTCAGGGGGCGCGATTGAAAAGGTGAATTTGAAGAACCTTTGGATTGTTAAACGGCGAACCGATGGTCAATGGAAGTTTTGGCGCATCATGTTCAACAGCACCTCCCTTGATCCTAATGCGTAACCGGCGGGGCCCAGCGGCAGTTGCACCCCGGTGGCACCGGCGTATTCTTTAATTTTGTCGTCTCCAAGTTTTAGGAGGCAGCCATGGCTAGGAAATACATCGACTGTAGGGAATTCCCGTCTGAGAGCAATTGCACAGTGGCGATATCCGCTGCCAGCGAAAAGGAACTCATCGAAGTTGCCGTCCAGCATGCGGTGAAGGTGCACGGCCATCAGGACACGGCGGAGTTCCGGCAGATGTTGAAGCAAGCGATCAAGGAAGGCAGCCCGCCTCCTTAGCTGTCCGGGAAAGCCGTCACCAGTTTGAGCGATAAGGGGGCGCGCGGGGTGACCTCTCTACAGGCGTTCCTGCGAAAGATGGAGTTGCCGGAGCGCGTCGCCTTCGGGCGTCAATGCAATAATTTGGCTTGCCGGAACCAGCCGTTGGTGGATAGCAGCAGAGGGGGATGACTCCCGAATATCGACAACGGAGGAACTTGAGAGAGCCCCCTCCGTGAGTGACCTGTTTGGCCGATTACGCTCGATGCCCGGTGTTGACCCTGAGCCGCCGGATTGAACGTAGAGCAGCCATTCTGGCGAGGAAAGGAAATCAGGACGCGGTGGGAGGCGTCATCAACCGCGGTGTGAAAGTGGTAGCGCGTAGAGGAATGCGTTCGACGGTTGCCAGGGTGTACGGGAATCCTATTGCGAGTGTCCTGTGGAAATTCATAAGCCGAGGCCTGCACGTAATCTGCGAGAGTTTTTCAGTGAGGTCGCCGTCGTCCTCGTGGGCATCGTCATCGCCTTGGCCGGCGAACAGATGCTGATTAGTCTCGAATGGCATCACAAGATGCGACTCGTAACCGAGGAGATGCGTCAGGAGGTCTCCGGCGATGGCGGGCCGCAGGTCCTGGAGCGCGTAGCGCTTTCCCCATGTATCAACAAGGCGCTGGACGCAATTCGCAGTTCAGTTGAACAGAATGCGGGGCGATCGACGGTGCTCGAGGCGGTCGATCGCTTCGCGACACCCCGGCACACGTGGGACAGCATAGCGTTTCAGGCGGCGGTTTCCGCCGGCGTCTTGGCACAAATGCCGGTAGATCGCGTCGATGCCATGTCGCGTTTCTATTCCCTCATGCCGGCGCTCGAGAGCGCGAACGAGCGCGAATTCCGGGACGGCGCTGCGCTTGCCGCGCTAAGTCGGACGGGCGGCCCACTGACAGATGTAGAGCGAGGACGCGTGCTCGAGGCCGTGGAGACGCTTCGTCGAGATGACGCCGAGATTCTCAGGTTCTCAATCCTAGCCGAGACCGCAATGCACCAGCTCGGCATCAGTGTCGGGGATTATCATCCCTTGGCCGGAAGCGTTTCGTTGTTGCAGGATCCGCAGCGCGTGGTCATCGAGTTGGAGAAGTCGCCGATGGCACAGCAATGCGTCAACGATCTCAAGAGGTCGCTCCAGATCGTTCGGTGAAATCGTCGCTGCGGCTGCAAGTAGACCGTATCCGCGATGACTTGCGTGGCCTTTTATATTTCTCAGGCGCGCGAAGCGCTGCGACAGATGGGCGGGAGGATCACGCTGCGGCTACATATGAAGCGCGGAGAGCGCGGCGCGTTGCGGCCGGATCAGACGCTAGACGGCAAGGGGATCGAGGCAGGGACGTGGCAGGACAGGTACTACGTGGCGCACTTCGAGCAGTCGGCCAGTGCGCTTCCGCTGCATCCGGTGCTTGCGGCTAGCTGGTTCGACGCTGCCGCGAGAGCTATACCATCAATTGGTAGCGGGGGCCCGCTTCGATCTTTATTGCGCCTATACCATCCTGGTGCTGGCGGTTCCGGCAAGCGTCATCGCGACGAGATGAGACACTTTGCAACGCCTTGCATCGGGTGCACCAAGGAACAGGTCTCGCCGCAGAGTCCAGTCACCCCAAGGCAGCCAGCTCGACTACCACACGAATGGCACAGACGACGCCGGACGCGTTTCTGGTATTCGGCATTCACCTGCGGACGACGGAGTCGTTGTCTCAGCCGTTGCCGCCCATTTCAGCAACGCATCGAGCACTGGGCACAAGGTCCGTCCCCACGGGGTCAGGCTTACTCACCCTGGGGGGAACCTCTGGCCCAACGTTCGACCGTCGCGCCGTCGACGTGCACTTTCAGTCATGTGCGCCGTATGTGATAAGTTGCCGCGGTAGCAGGGGCAGTGATGGAGAACATCCAAATGGCAACGATCAAGGTGATTCAGAACGGACCCTATCTCGTCCAAGGTGATGATGTGACGGCTGTTGATTGGAACGGCGCCACCTACGCGATTCCCAAGCGTCCGTTTGCTCTGTGCCGCTGCGGCGGCTCGACTACCAAGCCGTTTTGCGATGGAACCCACTCCCGAACTGGCTTCAAAGCGGCCGAAGCAGCAGTCCCGGACAGCCAGGACAAACCGGCCACCAAACCATAGGGTCACTTGATAGACATCTAGCCCTAAGTGCCGGCCTCGCGGCGGAGCGGTTATCGTTGGATTTGCCGTTCAACGTAAACCACTCTCGCAGGAGGCCGACATGGAACTGTACGCCGCGATTGACCTGCACTACCTTGGCGGTCATGTGGCGGGCAGGCGCCGATGAACACGGGCGCGACTATCGTGTTCGCCCCGCCTTGGCTGGTGCCGGGTCTTATCCCGGATCAGCCGGGCGCCGGATCGCACCACGGTGGTGCGGGATACTTAGTGCGCGGTCGCAGTTAGCTCTTCTTGCCTCCGAGGAGCAGGAGCGCACCGCCTATCACAATCGCTCCTACCCCAGCCCATACGGGAATGTTGACCGTCCGCTTGTCCTTTACCGACAGCTCGATGGGACCCAGCTTGGCTTCATGCGTCTCCTTGGTGTAGCTGAAGCCGCCATACACCAGCGCCAGGACGCCAGCCACGATCAGCACAATGCCTGCCAGCTTGCCTGCGTTCAATGTGTCTCCTCGCTCCACGCTGCGACGTTGGATGATACGAACCCCGATCGCTACGATCTCGCATCCGGGAGGATATATGAATCACGTCGCTGTGCGCGAGTTGGCCATGGCAGCGCTGCGCGCGACGGTCTGCGGCACGTCGCCACAGGGCATCGCGCCGCTTCCCGCATTCTAATAGCCCGCTACACTGAAATTTCACGCGGCAACATGCTAAGCGGATAGACGAGCAGTTCGATCAACTATCCAGAGCGTCGTCTTACGGACTAGTAATCTGCCGGGCGACGCGCAAGTGTTGCAAGTGTGGCGACTCGTCGAGGGTTTGGCGACTCGCGTCATGCGACGGAGCCTCGCTAGCCGCGTTGATCGCTGCGGCTGAGCACAACTGCGCTGCAAAGGACTCAGTATTGCGCTCGGTCCCAAGGCCTTGCCTCGGCGCATCCTGCGTACCATGTGACGGCACACATGACCACGACGCCTAAGCCGACAGTAGGGTGAAGAATTCGCAAGATCAGCTCTTGGCAGCAACCCGTCGCCTGCGGGAGTGACGCGGCGCCTTGCACCCCATCTATGACGCGGCAAGGAGGACCGCTCGAGTCTCTCTACTGGACAAATTGGTATCGGGGCGGTCCGTCGCGGGGGCGTAGCTCGAACTTACGCTCAGTCCTGACTGGCACTCACGGCGGGTGCGCGCCAGTCCACGGCGCCGAACCGCGCATTTCCGAGCAGCGTGTAGGCGATGCTGAATGTCGACACTCTCTGGTGCGAATCGGGTCGCTGCGCGTATCGACCGTCACGGCTCGATTCAGCATATCGGATGGTTATCGCCTGCAGGTTATGCACCCGCACGGTGAGGGCAAGGTCGACTCTGTCGATCGTTTCGCTGCCTGTGCTTTCCGTGGCGCCGAGTCGGCTGATGTAGTAGTCGCGGGCCGTGGCATCGAGGGCTGCGCGGTCCCCACAGATCAATCGAACGGCGAGCACTGCCTCCGGCGCAACGCCGTAGTGGTAGTTGCGCTGACCCTCGCCCATCGGGCCGGGTGAGGTAACACCCGATCCGTGTATGACGCCGCCGGCCGCATAGCCGACACCGGCGAGCGCCGTACCTTGAAGCGCTATACTGTGCGACAGCCACCATTGCGCGGTTGTGCCAAGCGCCCCGGCGGTATTCGATACGCGGAAGATGGTCGGTGCCACGTAGTCGTAGAGCCCGTAGATACCCCATACGCCCCGGTAGTCTGGCCCGATGGCGTAGTCGGTGCCATAAAGCAGCCCGCGGCTGAACAGCGATTCCACCGCATTGGTGCTGTCCAGAGTGAGCTCAAAGTTAAAGTAATCAAACGGCCGTTCGTATGAATACTCTGGCTTGCCCGGCAGCCCGTATCCGACCGTAAAGCTCGCACTACCGGCACCACTTTTGAACGTTTGCGTCGTTGCAGGCACGCTCAGGTCGGGATTGATTCTGACATTCGACGAGAAGTGCGAGCTCAGATTCGCGCCAAGGTCCACACGTGTGAATACCGCCGGATCATAGCTGCGAAACACTGGGGCGAAGCGCTTGCCGTAGACCAGCCGATTGAATCCCAGCCCCGGAGAGATGAGTGTGGCGCCGAGCTCGCGCCACCGACTCGGTCGTCCGTCGCTATCGGTTTCCAGAAGGAGGCTCGCGATGCGAAAGAGCGCCTCACCGAGGAAGTTGCCGCTGATGCCGCTCGCAATCTGGTCGTTGATCGAGGGGATGGTGCTCTCGCCCGCTTCCTCCCATAGAACGCTTCCCGCAAAGGTGTAGGCGGATGCTTCCCAGAACCCCAGCCCTGACGAGCGTGCCAACCCCTGGTAAATCGATCCCTGGTAGGGATGCAGGAATTGATTGGTCGAGAACTTGTCGTTGTCGACGACCCACTTGCGGTGCAGATTGTCCTCGAAGTTCGAAATGGGCGACGGATACGTCGGCGCATCGATAGCGTAGTGATCAAAACGGTTAAGCAGGAACTCGAACGCCGGGATCTCGTAGGCCGGAACCAGCAGACTTCGGGCATCCCCGGTACCCCAGTCGAGGACTGGCTGGGGTTTTGGAGCTGCAAATGCCGTCGGCGCTTCATTCTGGTCGTTGCCGTGATCTTTTGGATCGTCTGCGTGGCAGGGCTGAACGGCACAGACACCCAGCAGTGCGGCAAACGTGGCTGAAACGCGCGCCATGCGATCAGGCTCCACGGCACTGCACGTGTTGTATGTCAGCTATTGACCCATTCGCTCGTAGTTCCTTGTCTGAAGGCCTGGAGTTTGGACGTCTTCGGCTTGAGTAAGCTCTCGGTGTGGTGACTGCGCTTAGGTCTCGGGAATCGAATGCGTCGAAAGGCTGGATCACGCCTCAGGACGCGGGACTCCGCATCGTGTCTCGGCACCTGTGGGAGCACGTAAGCTGCGCCAGAAGACCCGGGCGCACGCGATCGCGAGAAGATAAGGGCAGGCGTCGAGCCCGATCGCGCGCGTCGCATGGGACGCGATCCGAAGTATCTCTTCAGCGAAATGCTGAAGTGCGCAACGTGCGGTGCGAATTTCATCGTGGCCGGCCGCGATCACGCCTGCGCAAGCTTACTCAATGCCGGCCCGCGCGGCCTGCAGCTACCATGGGTACCTGCGCCGCTCTCAGATTCAGCCCGAGCTCTTGGCGGAAATCCGGCGCGGGCTATCAGCGCCCGCGGCTGCGGCGCCGGCCCGTGCGCGAATGAAGGCCGGCGATGCGCCCGACCAACGCGCGCAGCTCCGCAAGTTCGCGCGCGGTGTCGGATTTGACTGGAGGCGTCCCTGGCGCAGCTGGGGCGTTGCCGGCACCGCGATCTGCTGAGCAGCTCTTACCGCGGCTGGCAGACAAGTGCCGCGAGGTCGTCGATTGGCTCGGCCAGTCGGCTGGAAACGGCCAAAACCCGCCTGTCAGTCCCTCTGAATGCCCACCACAAAGCGGCCGTTCAAAACTCCACGGCACGATTGTGGTTGCCAATTCGGACCTACGGGACTCTTACAGTAGATAAGGGGAAATTGCGCGTACTCAGGTTCACGTAAACTTCTTGCAAGCGGAATCATTTGCCATGCAAACGTCCAAAAGTGTTGCGTTGCTTCTCGCCGCTACATTCGCTGCAATCGCGGGAACGGCATACGGCGCTCAACCGCCAGACGTAGGGGTCAGTGGTGTCACAACGGGCCTGGCTGGAACGGCGCTCTCGGGCGGCAGCGATGCCGTGCCCAAACCGCTGGCAACCATCCGGCATAACTTTCGCGGCTCCACCCGCGACTGCGGGAGTGATGGGTACCAATTTCCTCCCGGCGGCTCTTATTGCGACAAGCCGGATACGAGCGGAGCGATTGGCCCGGATCACTTCGTCGAAATGGTCAACAGCGATTACGCCGTATATACGAGGCTCGGCATCCCTGTTGTGCAGATTTCCGGGCGAGAATTTTGGCGTCGGACCGGCGTCCCGTTCGGGGTCGATGAAGCTCCACTCGGTCCCAGCATCGCCTTCGATTCCACCGAGGGTAGATGGTATGCATCTGCCATCAACGCCGCCTCCGACGGCCTCTCTCAAGGGACCGACCTGCGAATAGCCGTGTCCCGGGGAGACGATCCGACCGAAGGCTTCATCGGCTTCAAGATTCACCTCCACGATCTAAATGTCGCGAACGGTGACTCGCCTGTGATGGGCTACAACGGTTCGGGCTTGTTCCTTACGTCGTTTGACTTCGATGCGGACTTTAACCCGACAGGCTTTACCCTCGTCGTACTGCCCAAGAGTGACCTGCTGGCTCGCAAGCCTCGGATCGATCGCAGGACCGTCTTTCAGAACATTTCCCCTGCCGCCGCGGGAGAGTTCCTCGTGCCGACCATCGATCTCGACGGCGGCGAGCATGACGAGATCGTCCTGTCGACGGAGGGCAACATTCAATACACTTATGGCACGTACAAGCGCAATGACGTCCGCGGCAACATCTTTGCGCCACACTTCGATGTCGGCAGCGGTTATCCGAATGGATATTTCTTTGGGCGGAACGACTTCAACATCTTTTTTGCTGCGCCACAGCCCGACCCAAACGCTCTGCCGCTGGGCCCTAACTCCCTTATCGCCAACACGGCGCCGGTCAAGGTGAATGGCCAGATCTGGATGGCGACGAACACCGTCGATCCCGGGACCGGGCGTGGGACCATCCATTGGCTTCGTATCGATGCGGCGAGCACCACCATCATCGAAGAAGGATTCATAGCAGATCCCACGCAGAGCTTCCTGTTTCCCTCGATAGCGGCCAACCAGCACGGCGACGTCGTGATTGGATTCAACGCCGTCGGCACCGGCCCAAGTCAGTTCGTAAGCAGCTACGCGGTGGTCGGCAAGACCGCCGGCAGGAGGAAGACGGTCTTCGGAGACCCGATGCTTCTCCAGCATGGGCTCGCCAGCTATCAGCTCCCCACCGATGTGATTACCGCGAGCTGGGGCGACTACAGCCGCACGACGCTCGACCCCGAGGACGATAAGACGTTCTGGACCATCCAGCAGGTCGCCGTCGACACGACCCACTGGGCCACGCAGATTACCGCACTGCACATCGAACACTGAGAGCTGCTGGCGCCGGGCAATCCCGTGCGCTGGCGGAAAACGGCGAAGCACGCGTAGCTTAAGGATAGGAATTGCAACGGCCCATTTGAAACTTTCACCTGCCGCCGTCCGGGGCTGCCCAACGCTCGTTGCCGACGTACATCGTCGCGCACGGAATCGTGCTGACGCTGTGGTTCCTGATCTTCCTCGTCCAGACAATACTTATAGCGTCGCGTCGTGTTTCCCGGCATCGGCTTCTCGGGCCCGTTGGCACAGGAGCTGCGTCGGGCGTCGTTGTGGCTTCGATGTTGGGTCGTCGTCCGTCTGGCCGCTCGAGCTGCGGCGCAAGGCATCATTTCCGGGCCGGTGGCGCTTATCGTCGCGGGTGACACCGCCTTGATGCTTATCTTCGCGCTATTCGTGGTAACCGCAATATACCTGCGCCGGCGGACGGATTTGCATCGACGGCTGATGCTGCTTGCGTCGATCGCCATTGTAGGTCCTGCGATCGTGCGCCTGCGGAGCAGAGGCGTTAGTATTATTCGCCGCTTTGATCGCCTATGACATTGTCTCGCGCCGCCATGTGCATCCGGTGACGGTTTGGGGAGGGGCGCTATGCGGTGGCTTTCCCGAAAGCGGACCCTCGACGTGAGATCGGGGGTAGACTCGGAGCGTAACAAGGTAGAAGAACAGGTCAGCCGTGAATGACCCTACTGATCTGAATCGGCGCGCGTTTCTCACTTCCACCGTGGGCGCAGCCGCCGCAAGCGCAATCCCCTTCAAGGGACCACCAAAGACCATGAACACAGCCGGGTCAGACATTGTCAGGATGGATGGTACGGCGCTGTCGCGCGCAGTCCACGCAAAGCACCTTTCGTGTGTCGAAGTCATGACAGCTTACCTGGCACACATCGAGGTGTTGAATGGCAGTGTCAACGCACTGGTAGCTCTTCAGGACCCGGAGCAATTGTTGCAGCAGGCGAAGGAGCGTGACGCCCAGTTGGCGCGCGGCGAGTACTTGGGCCCTCTACATGGCATCCCCCATGCAGTGAAGGACCTGCAGCCCGTCAAGGGCATTCGCACGACTCAGGGCTCACCGATCTTCAAGGACTTCGTACCTACTACCGATAGCCTAATGGTGGAGCGTTTGCGCAATACCGGAGCGATTTTCATCGGCAAAACCAATACACCGGAATTTGGCCTCGGCTCGCACACGTACAACCCCGTCTATGGGATCACTCGTAACGCGTACGACCAATCACGCTCAGCGGGAGGGAGTAGCGGCGGCGCGGCGGTCGCCCTGGCCCTCCGGATGGTCCCGTTTGCGGACGGCTCCGACTTCGGCGGCAGCCTGCGCAATCCGGCAGGGTGGAATAACGTGCTTGGCTTCCGTACGAGTATCGGACGCGTGCCGAGGGACGCTCGTGACACCTGGCTTCCATCGATGAGCGTGACCGGACCGATGGCCCGTAACGTTACTGACCTGGCGTTGCTGTTATCGGTGCAGGCCGGGTATGACCCTAGATCTCCCTTATCGATTGACGGCGACGGAATGCGCTTTCGTAGGCACTTCGATAAGCACTGTAAGGGGAAACGCATCGCGTGGGGCGGCGATCTGTCGGGTGCCATGCCATGCGAGCCCGGCGTACTGAAAGTGTGCAAGACAGCGACGGACACATTTGAAGGACTGGGCTGCCGCGTGGACGAGGCTCACCCCGAATTCGATTTCGACGCACTCTGGCGCGCGGTAGTAAGACTCCGGGGCTGGCTGGAAGGCGCTGGCCTGCTCGCTTACTACCAAGATCCGGCGAAGCGCGCGCTCCTGAAGCCCGAAGCGATCTTCGAGGTGGAAACTGGAATGAACCTGTCGGCCTACGACATTACGGCCGCTTCCGTCGTTCGCACCGAGTGGTATCAAGTTGTGCGACGCTTTTTCGAGCGTTACGACTTCCTCGTCCTCCCGACTGCCCAGGTATTCCCGTTTGCTGTCGACATCCATTGGCCAGACATGATTGCCGGTAAGAAGATGGCGACATATCACGAATGGATGAAAGGAACTCTGTTGGTCACGATGTCCGGTTGCCCGAGCCTTGCTGTCCCTGCCGGTTTCAGCGCGGAAGGACTGCCGATCGGCATTCAGATCATCGGCCCGAACCGAGCGGAGCTGGATTGTCTCAGCCTAGGTTACGCGTATGAAGCAGTGACAAATTGGACCAACGCGCGGCCGCCCCCACTGCTGCTCGATCAGCCGTCCTAACGCGAGGCTTTGGAGTATCTGACCCTCCGGGGACTCGTAAAATCACAAGAAGCCAGAGACGTCGCTGACCGTCTGCGTCCTTCTGACGCCTGTGGCTGCCTGCGCCCTGTCAACGTCCGCTTCGGCCGGTTTGGGTGACCGCTATTCGCGTATACAAACGACCGAAGAGAGTCAGAAGCGGTCATCAACCGCGTGAGGAAATTGGTAGCGGGGACGCGCTTTTGCGCCCATCTGGACGTGCGGCTCGGCTGAAAACCCAATCCTGCACCGTAGTATCTCAGCACGAACGGCTGGAACCGGCCAATACCAGCGCTGGCAGTACTAAAATGGTTGCCTCGAAGCGGCCATTCGCAGCTTAGAGTAGGCTATGGGGCCACTGAAGAAGAGCCGCGCCATGGCCGAACACGGCGAGTCGGAAAACCATCCTGGCCCGACCGGCGAGGCGGCGGCGACCTCGGCACGCGTGTTCATCAGTTATGCGTCGCCCGATGCTGAGGTGGCGCAAAAAGTGTGTTCGGCGCTGGAAGCAGCGGGGTTACCCTGCTGGATGGCGCCACGCGATGTGAAGGCGGGCGCTCAATACGCCGATGCCATCGTGCGAGCGATCAACCAGGCGAAAGCGGTGGTGCTTCTGCTGTCGGGGAGGGCGGTGGCCTCATCGCATGTGGCCAGGGAAGTCGAGCGAGCGGCTTCCAAGCGCAAACAGATCATCCCGTTTCGACTCGATGCCGCTGCGCTCAATCCGGAACTTGAGTATTTCCTGTCGAACTCGCAATGGATCGAGGTGCCGAAGCTGGGGATGCCGGCGGCGTTGGCCAAGCTCAAGGAGGCGGCGGGCCCTGTTTCGGCTGTTTCAAGTCAGACACCGGCCAGTAGTCAGCCCGTTGCCCATAAGAGAACAACGAAACAGGTAGCCATCGCCGCTGCGGTGGTCATTGTAGTAGGCGCTGTGAGTTTCTTAGGTCTTCACTTTTGGATGCCCAGCCACGGCGGTGCACAAGCCCCGGCGGTCGCGCCCATAACGGACAAATCGATTGCGGTGCTGCCGTTCGTGGACATGAGCGAGAAGAAGGACCAGGAGTATTTCGCGGATGGGCTCGCGGAAGAGCTGCTGGATCTCTTGGCGCAGGTGCCGGACCTCAAAGTGCCGGCGCGCTCATCCTCGTTCTTCTTCAAGGGCCGCTCCGTGCGGGTCGGGAACATCGGCCACGACCTCGGTGTTGCCTACGTGCTCGAGGGCGGCGTGCGCAAAGCCGGTGACACCATGCGTGTCAGCGTACAGCTGGTTCGCGCCGATAGCGGCTACCAAGTCTGGTCACAAACCTACGAGCGCAACGTCCGCGACATCTTCAAGGTACAGGATGAAATCTCCGCCGCCGTGGTCGATGCCTTCAAATTGCGGCTAAGTTCACCGGGTCCGCAAATCGCCGAACGGCGCACCGCAAGTCCCGAAGCCTATGATCAGTATCTGCGCGGTAAGCATCTATTCCAACTCGGCGACTACGACGGCCTCCTCGCTGCCCGCGACGCCTATCGGCGGGCAATCGAGCTCGACCCCAACTTTGGGCCGGCGTTTGCCGGCCTTGCGAATGTCGAGTATTTGACCGTCAAGGACTTCTCAGACACGGACCAGCCGGATGTCATTCGCCAAGCGATGGAGCACGCCGACCATGCGGTGGCGCTTGCCCCGGCGCTGGCCGAAGCATACTCGGAACGCGCATTGCTGAGACTTAACCAATACGACTGGGCCGGTGCTCAGGCCGATCTTCAAAGGGCGCTCGCGCTCGATCCGAGTGACGTCAAGGCAAATCGGCGCATGGTGTTGCTGCAGCTGTCACTCGGCAACGTGGTCGCGGCGCTTACCGCCCAACGGCACGTATTGGACCTCGACCCGCTGGACATGAATTCCCTCGAGATATTGGGCATGTCTTACTACTTCGCGGGTCAGGGAGCCGAGGCGCGGCGAACATTCGAGAAAGTGCGTGTATTCAGCCCCAACTTCGAAGGCTTGTCAGGCAACGCGGGATTCTCTTATCTGGCGGATGGTCAACCGGCGGCCGCAAGGCGCGAGTGCGAACCGCACCCTGACGACACTGCGCGCGCTTGTCTCGCCGCTGCGGAGCATGCGCTCGGGCAGCACGAACGCTCGCAGACCATCCTCGCCGACCTCATCGAGAAACACCCGCGGCGTGCCTGCTATGTCATCGCCAAGTCGTACGGGTTTTCCGGCAACGCCGCCCTCGCGTTCGAGTGGTTGAATCGGGCCTTCAGTGCGCAAGCGAAGTTATTGACCGATGTGAAATCCGAACCCGCCTTTCGCGCATTGCATGGCGATCCGCGATACCTCGCGCTGCTTCGCAAGATGAACTTACCGGAATAGCAGTGCTGAGACGCCTCGTTATTGTTATTGGCCTACCCAAAAGCTGACACTCATGAAGGTCAGGAAGGGGTCAGGAGCTGCCCTCAGCGGGGTGGTCCGTGCCGGCGTAAGCTGAGTTTGGGTGGCCGCGACCGGGCATTGATTGGAGAGCTGGCAAATGCATATTGGCCTTATCGGAGGGATCGGCCCTGCGGCGACTGATTTTTACTATCGGCGCCTGATTTCAACGTTTGCCAGCAAGAAGGCGGCGCTTGAGCTGACGATCGTGCATGCCGACACACCAACGCTCCTCGGCAATCTCGCAAGTAATGCCGCCGCTACCCAAGTCGCCATCTTTATGAAGCTGACTAACCGCTTGGCGGCGGCGGGGGCTGAGTGTGTCGCTATCACATCCATCGCCGGCCACTTCTGTATCGACGCGTTCAAGGCGTCGTCCGTGCTACCCGTTGTTGACATGATTTCCGAAGTTAACCGAGCCATTGAACAACGAGCCTTCGAACGGATCGGCATCCTCGGAACCCGCACGGTCATGGAGACGCGCCTTTATGGAGGCGTTTCCAGCGTGGAAGTCGTCCCGCCCAGCGGCCAGGATCTGGAAGACGTGCACCAGGCCTATGTTGCGATGGCAGCGTCCGGGATCGTTACAGAACTTCAAAGCGCGGTCTTCGCCGCGGTCAGCAAAAAGTTGCTTAATGAATCTGGCGTCGAGGCAATCATGCTCGGAGGCACCGACCTCGCATTGGCCTTCAACGAACGAGACACAGACTTTCCGCTCATCGACTGCGCCGGCATCCATGCGGACGCCATCGCTAAATTGGCCACCACCTGAGATCGTCGTGACGTCGGCATCCCGCTGCGGAGGGGTGCGCTCGCCGTCGAGACACGAGGGAGATCGGACTAGATCGTAGTCTTCGCTTTAGAATAGCCCCCATTCATGACGGGCAGCTTCGGTCAGTTGCCGCCGTTTCCTGCGAGCCATCTAGAGTGGTAGCGGGGGCGTGCTATTCGACACCCTGCAACCCTTGGGCAATCGCTTGAGGCTGCTTTAAAGTGCGCCCGGCCCGCAAATAGGCCGGCGACACCATTCGGCAAAGCTCTCGGTTAGACTCGGCCGCATGGATCTGAAAGCTTGGTGGAAGACGTACAGCACGCACCCTACGTGGAGTAACGTGCTCGGTGGTCTGATCCTAGCCGGCATCCTCGCAACCTCCGCCCTCACATGGAGTGGGCTCAGGGCCGTCGCGCTGTCGCCCGCCACCGGCGAAATGACCTCTCAGGCGTGGCACTGGCTATGGGCGCCCGTGCCAACGCATCGAATACTGGGACTGGTGAGTAACGCAGTCAACGGCCTCCTACTCGGTGTCGCGGCACGGATGTGGGTGCTCGCTCGCCCGCCGGCTACAGGCCGGAAGGGATGTCATAGCCACGTTGAAGAAAGTTCACACCATCGCACGAGACGCACTGGACTATGTGCCGCCGCAACGACCGCAACCACCACCCCCGTCGTCGCCACAACCGCCGCCACAACCGCCGATACCTCCGTTCGATCCCCACGAGACGCGCGCGTTGCACATTCTCTACATGGAACATCCTGGCTCTGTCGCGCTTCGGCAATTGGCGGGCATGCTTGGGTACTCATATGGGCGCGCGGAGCAATTGTTCGAGCGGCTACAGGAGCTGCGGCTGGTGACGGTGACGGCGAACGAGTGGCATGGCACCCAAGTCAGACTCACCACGCGTGGCCGGGATTTGTGCATCGAGCGGGGCATTGCAACCCGCTGATACCGGCACGCCGGGTCGCTTTCGAGTGGCTTTAGGCCGCTAACACAATCAATGACTTAGCCGGGCCCCTTGGCCAGCGTACCGACCTAGGGCTGATCGCCGCCCCTAGGAGCCCTGTAGGATGCCGGCCGGCGCTTTTCGGCACCCGGCCGAGGGCCCCGGTTTACGGCCCGGCCGGCCGGCGCTGCCCGGGTGGTGAGTTTGTGACAGGCACACCAACCGGCTACGCCACAGCGCCGACCGACCCGACCAACCCGCCACAACCGCACCCACGCCCCAATGCTTCAAAAAAGCGCGGCCCGCGCGGCAAGCCCGTCGTTGCGCAGCGGGCAGTGAGGTCAAGGAGAACCGGAACCCTCACTGAGCGCTGTATGTGCGTCGTCGCTGACCGGGGCCCGTTGGGAGACGTCGGTGAGTCTGCGGCATCGCGGGAAACCTCTTTTCGCGGCTTGACCTCCTGCAGATGATCATCGAGCCGCGCAGCACTAACACTCAACCGGCGCTGCGCCTCGGCGATGGCGCGCGCCCTGATGAACAGATAGCCACAAGACTTCAGAAATTTATCGATCTGCGCTCGGCTGCGGCGCTGGCGTAGCTCGGCCATCGAGAGCGGACCGCACATTCAAACTCTGGGTGCGTGAGCATTCTTCACGAGCTCCAGCTTCGGGGGCGCGGGCAAGTCGGGTAGCTGGCTCGCGATCAAGCGCAACACGGTCGGCTCCTGAACCAGCTCCCACGTGCCATCATCGTCAGGCTCTGCTTCTACAGAGTCGGCATTCGGAAACAGAAGCACCAGCGCCACGTCGCCAGTAGGTGAGGCCATGACTACCCAACACTCGCGCGAGTACTCGCGCAGCCGAGTGAGATGCGCCGCGAGCTTGGCCCCGAGACGCGTCTCGAGCGCAGAGCAGCGGCCTTCGGTGTCAGCTTCGCTCATCTGGCGTCCTTAGCGTCGCGACCTTTGCGCACAACTAACTGAAAATCGGCGCTCTCGCCGGGCAAGCCATCTGGCGCGCTTTTTAGGACTGCCCACATGGCACCGTCGTGAGACAGGAAGTTGCCAGCCTTATAGCCTTCACGATTGGCACGTTGAAAGACGCGACGTACTTGGTGTCGGATGCGCGCTGCTCGAGATCGGCCACGCGCTGCGCCAGTGCTGAAACCGCTCCTCGTACTTCTGCATCTCGACGGCCGGCTGATCTTTAATCAACTGGCCAATGCCAACGCCGAGTGCCTTCAAGTGAGATCGAACTATGGCGACCCTGCCGAGTACGAAACCTCTTTGAGCGCAACGACGGCGCTCTGCCTCAGTCGAGCGAATGCGAATTGCCGCTCTACGCGTACCGCAACGCCATCGGTCTGAAACATTGAAGTCATGCTCTGAGCGCCGTCGCTCGGGCTGTCACTCATCGCGATGTCCGTCTGCGTGCTGCTATCAACCGTAACCACGTCCGTCTCGCCTCCAAGCTGCGAGCAGTAACCAGGAGCAGATGGTCGCCATTGCCGCCGAAATCGATCAACGAATCACAGGCCGCGACAGGTACGCCAGCGATGAATCCCCCGGTAGCGTTGAGATCGGGGAACACCGGTCCGGACTCACCGTGCTTGCCCGCCATCTGCGCGATTACGCTCGGCGTGGTCAGCCACATGGGGCGGGATGACGTGCGCAGAGTGATGCTCGACAACAGAGCCTCAACGTCATCACGCGGGTCGCCAGATGACGCAGCAGGAGTTATACCGGCCAGCAGCGCCGTCATAATGGGCGAATCTGTCGCGAGCGCGACCGCTCCTCTAAGCTCATTTGCGAACAACGTGGCTGTCCCGGCCGTGCCGAGTCGTAGTAACTCGGCCGTCGTCACTAGCAGCGCCACGGCTTTGTATGGAGGGATGTCAGTGGCGGCGATGCTCAAGCGCGTCAGCGGCTTCCACTGCGCTTCGCTGATCAGATGACCGCTCGCGCCTTGAGTGACGACCGCGATTTCGACGTGGGACGGCAGACGCCGGATGCTTGGCAGCATGGCATCGAAAGCGCAGATCGAGCGCAAAGACTCAAGGAACCCGTTTGAGATCGTGCGGAAGTCGGTCCGGCGCCCCCGGCCGCGGAACTTGAGTCGCTAACCGAGCCGCCATCCACCCACGCCTTATGTACAACAGAGCGAACACGCTCCGACGTATGAAAAGTTTTATGATGCTCAATCGCGCGGCACAGATAGCTGATCTGCTTGTGCAACGCGAGACCGCGCGCAAGATCGCAGAAGTCGCCGGCGTTCAGCCGCTCGTAGATTTCGGTCATGTCTTTAGCTCCCCGTGGTTTGAGTGGGGGTGAGCATGGGCGCGAGTGGCGCGGTGCGATACGCACGCTATGGCCGTCGCTGACCGCGCGTGTCCGGATACAGCCGCCGTCAGTAGTCGCCGGCCTCAAGGTTCTTCTTGTTCAGAAAATTTGCAATCTCGTTGACGTGTAGGTGCCGACCGCGCAGCGAAATCTGTTCAGCCTCAAGGTGCTCCTCCTGCAGCCAGCGGCGCAGCGTGCGCTCATCACGCTGAAAGATTGCGGCGGCATCTTTAAGGCGCACGTAGCCGAGTGGTGTCACCGGCACTCCTTGGGCACGCAGTTGCTCCGCAATCTCTTCACCATCCCATCGCTTCTTCATAGCTTCTGCGGCTTGGTGTGCTGTGCCAGTCGGTTTTCCCATTCCTTTCCTATGGCCTCCCACTCGGCCGCGTAGTTGGTCTTGACCCATTCCACAACTCTCCCGATATACGCCAGCGGATGCGGCTCGACAGCAATCGGCATGACACCCGGCAGGTACAGAGTGATGAACAGTCGCCGTCGCGCGGGGCCACCGTCGCGAAGCTCGGCGCAATACGCCATGAACCACTCCTCGGCGTGGTGTCGCCGAGTGCGCGCGCACGTATGGCGCGGTCGCGGGCTGATGGCGTTGGCGGTCGCGCGATCATCTTATCCAGTGCGGCGTTGACTTCGTGCACGTGTAACTGTCGCTTAAGGAGCCAGACAGCCGCTCTGAGTCTGCGTGCGTAACTCGCACCGCTCGCACCCACACGAGAGTGAACAGGTGATGGGCAATCGGGTCATCGTCGCCGGGGGGCTGTTGCTGGGTCATTGGGTATTCCTCACACAGTTAAAAGTCGGATTCTGCTCTGGAGATTTCAATCACTCGGTAGAAATTAGTTGATGGAAAAGTCGCGCAAATACAGAGTCTGGGGTTTCGGCTGCGCGCCTCGTCATGACCTCCCTTACCCCCACGCTTCACGGTCAAGGTGTGCATTTTTGGGGAGTCGTCATAGTGGTATGTGTGTGCTCCGAAATCCCAAACCCTATAAAACAAGCCCTTTGCTGTATGCACATACACACACACACATAGCGTGTAATAAAAAGGTTCACAGCAGGGAGGGCAGGCACACCGCGCAGGCAGGCTTGCGCACTGGGTATGTGTGTATGTGTGTGCGTGCTCATTTTGGCTCGATGGTCTTCAACCATTTGCCAAGTAGTTCTGCTATCGCGTGCGCACCACGTGGTGACTCGCGCAGCTTGAGGTATTTCACACTCTTGCTCGGCGCCGCAAAGACCGCCGTGTACGTTTTGCGCTCGGCACCCTTGCCGGTGTCTATCGGTTTCAGTCGCTTCCACCCTGCCTGCGTGAGTGCGGGCGACACTCACCGCAGCGTGGCGCGCGGCTGACAGTGGACTACTTCGTTCAGATAAGCGGCAGCTTCAAAACTCGACACCAGACCGTGATCGAACGGCTTTGTCTCCTTCCTAATGCGCTGGCTAATTTGAAAGTCATTGCCACCACTGTCGTCTGAAAGGGTTTCCTGAAATTTCGTACGGATGGCACGTGCCTTCGGCTTGAACTGGCTCACGTCCCGGTCCATAAGCCAGCGCGTGCACTTCTCTAGACCGCCGCCGGAGTACCACGTCCAGAGATTGGTAAGCTTCCTTTTCCGTCAGCTCCCTCGCATACGACCAGTAGGCCAGGTATCGCCTTTCGTGTTCATCGAGACGCAGCGCATCGGCGAAGTTACTGAAGTAGACGAACAGAATCGTGTTTGGTATCGCGTATGGGTGACCAAACTTTTCTTTGATCATCAGTGAAGTCGGAGGCGTCGCTTGCCAAGGCTTCATCTGGTTGGCGATCTCGAGCTTGCGACCTTTGTATACAGCGGTGATCTCCTGCACCGTGCACACCCTGAGCCACTAGATGGTATGTCCACGACTCGGCAAGATCGCTCGGCGTTATCAGACTGATGTTGCGGCGATTTGGCGAATTGCCGTCGGCATCGAGTCTGCCGCCGCCAATGCCGTAAAAGAGTGGCTCAAATAGTGAGTCCTTTCCGATGCCGTGGTTACCGGCCAGCAGTGGATGATGGTTGATCTTTGAGCCCGGATGCTGGATCGCATAGGCCATCCAATCGAGAAATGCGTCCGCGACTGCATGACTTGGTATCAAGCGACGCCCAGTAGTAAAGCGGCTCCGCAGCGTCTGCGCACGTTACGCTCCTTGGCTTCGGAAGTTCGAGATCAGTCGGTGGTGACCAGCGGTTCAGGCACTGCTTACTCTGAAACTCAACGATGCGGTCCTTTCCTGGCCAGTACGTAAAGTTGTCTACTCGTTTGCCTCCCAGCCGTTCCCAATACATCTGCCAGTACAGATGAGCATTGCGGTTTGACCGGGGCGGACGCGTCGCCGCATATCGATTCGCAAACTGTTCGTGGTCAAGACCTACGTCCTTCGCCGTATCGAAGTAAAGTTTCTGCTGCTCTACGTAAATGTAGCGATCAAACAACTCCTCATTGAGCGCGGCCGTTTGCTTGGTCACGGTGCCTAGCACTCTGAAGATGTCCTTGCGCAGCCATTCGTAATTGCGGTCGTCGCGCGGTTTTGCTGAGATGCCGTTCGCTTCATCCCAACACACGGCAGCGATTTGCGCGGGTGACGCTCCGGCTTCGTGAAGCGCGAGATAGACCTTGCGTAGAGCTTCGTTGCGTCCTCCCTTCTTCACGCCATCCTCAATCAGTGACCGGATGGACTGCGGCAGCCGGAAGTCGGAAAGCTTCACCCTTGGCAGCTTGTTCTCATCGGGCAGTGCAGCGGCTAGCAATGCATCCGCTACGACTTCGATTCGGGAACCCGCAGCGTTGGGGTCGTAGAGCGGTCGGTCGTTCACGATCTTTGACCGAAAGTCCGCGAACGTTTTGCGCGGAACCGCTGGCAAGTAGGCAAGGAATGCGGCGTTCTTTCGGGAATCATTTTCCCTGCGAAGAGCTTCGCCATTGCCCTCGGTACTTGGGTATAGACTGCTTTGATCTCCTTGGGATCGCCGGTTAGGTCGCTCGCGAACGGAATCACAAATCACATGCGCGGCCACGCCGCTGTGGAGCTGTGGGTGTATGCAGTGCGTACGAACATCCCAGATGGTCGAGTATTGTGGCCGCAGCCCGGACT
Organism: uncultured Gammaproteobacteria bacterium; assembly: GCA_963787655.1. Taxonomy (GTDB): domain Bacteria; phylum Pseudomonadota; class Gammaproteobacteria; order Steroidobacterales; family Steroidobacteraceae; genus 13-2-20CM-66-19. Next base: position 81,150 of record CAWBDY010000003.1, read on the forward strand.
CGACACCGGATCGGCAATTTGTTCGCCGTCTTTTTTGTTATCAAGATCTCCTTGAAATACAAGCAGCTGCTGCGCACGTGTCTTTCGCTGCGGCCTCCTTCGAAGGACATAGCGCCGCTGATTAGCGGACCATCCTTTCGTTTCGCTTTTCGGGTGTGCGGAACTTTTCAAGCAAAGGTACGAGTCGAAGTTTTCATGCCTTGGGTTGTTGTCGGTGGCCCGCGTGACCTGCGAGATGCGGAACCGGCGCTTCTTCGCTGGCCGCAACTTCTTGTTGTTCTTGGCGGTGAATCCCATCACACCACCTTCTTTCGCCTGCTGAGCCTTGTGAATTCCGCCGTCTCCGCGTTCTGTCAGCTGTCGGCCGAGCTTATCGGGATGCAAATCGCGCAGTCGGCGGCGGCGCGTCAATTCTGACAATGGCTTTCTATCGGCCAGGAGGCTCGCCTTTAGCTTTTCCACACTCTTCGACTGCCTGTTCGACCAGCGTGCGGAGCGCCGAGGGAACAGCAAAGCACTCCCATTCAATCCCGAACTCACGGTTCCAATAGGCTCGGACTGAAAGTAGTTCACCAAGGAAATAGCTGGCGGAGTTCTGCCAGCGCTCCTCAAAATTCGGCTCATAAGTACTGTAGTCGTCGTCATCTGCGGCATCGGTCTCGGCCGGTCGGCTGGTCGCCCGCCGTGGCGGCCTCGGTGGTCCATGGAACTGCCGATGCATCAGCGCGTCTGCTACGCCACCCGGAAACGCGAACCCGAGTTGACGCTTGCGGCATTCCTCGCGAAGGCTCCGTGGGTTGTGCTGTGTCAGTGTGTGCGTCTTGCCATATGACAAGACGGCTTCCCAGTTCTCTGCGAGCCACATCGCATCGGAACGCACCGACGGATTAGCGGCACTCCTTGGTCGAGTTTGTTCTTTTTGACCCATGCTCCGAAGGCATTATTGCTCTTCATGGACTCGCGTTGAGCCAGCAGCGCCGCGCCGTAGTTGCGCCATGCTTCACGACACGACGGAGTAGTTTTGTTGATTTCGCGCGCGAGCCTTTCGACCTGATTGAGCGCAACACTGGTAACTTTTCGTGTAATCGGTTTTCTTCATAATCGCGGCTCTTTTCTTAGCCGGAGCTCGACGATCTGCATTCCACGGCGACAGTGCTCGCGCACCACGGCGAATGGTCGCCAGCGTTCGCGCTTCATCTGCCTCTCGACGGCCGACTGAGCGAAGATCGCGGCGAGTTCTTGTAGGAGGGGAGACAGTGAGTTTCACTTCACACGCTCCGGCGTCTACGCTCATCCATCTTTTTACGGCGACCGCGTGCGTCGGCGTTCGCTTTGTCTTGAAGGCTCTGAACCCATTCCGTCACTGCCGACAGCGCGACCTTGCGCTCATCGGTTTTTGGGTCGCGAAAGCTGCCCCTGATAATTCCCTTGTCGAGCAGCTCGCGAACGTGTGACTCACTCGGCTGACCGCCCATCGATGGCGGGCAGGTTCAAGCGACGTGAAAAGGATGTCCTTCAGCCCGAGGATGGGATCGGGCATGCTCGCCATTACCGCGCTGTCGTGCCATGTTTGCCAACTCCTCAAATAGGCGCGCCGAAATAGCGGCCTTTGACCTGTAGGAGTGACTGGCGAGACGAGGAAAACCGCGATTGCTGCGGCCGGCGCTGCGAGTGCAGCTGCCGAGGGGCCTTGCGGCGCTGCTAGGTCAGGCCCCAATACTAGCCTAGAAGGCTGGCTAGCGCCTGGTTATACGTGCCTAAACCCTTGATTGAATGGGCAAGTTTGCACTGTGATCGCCTTCAAAGTGCTCTAAACTGGCGCTGGTTCCTGTCATAGCACCCGCTACAATAAGCGCAACGCCGCACGTTGCAGGCGCATCACTCAAGGTGACACCAGTGGTTAAGCACGACAACAAGCGCGCAGTCATCTACTCGCGCTACAGCACCGACAACCAAACAGAGTCAACGATTGCCGACCAGGAGCGGATATGCGGCGAGTACGCCGAGCGTGAAGGCTTGCATATCGTCGCCAAGTTCAAGGACGAGGCGATCAGCGGCGCTGCCATGGGCAACCGGCCCGGCCTGCTCAAGATGCAGGAGGCGTCATTGCGCCGCGCATTCGACACGCTGCTGGTAGCTGACCTGTCGCGGCTGTCGCGTAATCAAGGCGACTTACCGAAGATCATAGAACGCCTAACATCCAAAAAAATTCGCGTCGTAGGCGTGCAGGATGGCTTCGACTCAAGCCGCAAAGGCAGCAAGCTACAGTCGGGCCTCACTGGCGTCATCAGCGAAGCGTTTCGCGACATGGTGCGTGAGAAAACCTTTTCGGCGCTCGAGAGCCGCGCCAAGAACCGGAAGCCAACTGGCGGCAAAGCGTACGGTTACAATGATCGCGCCATCGTGCTTGACCAAGCCAAGGTCGTGCGACAGATCTTCGAACTGTACGCCGATGGCAAGGGGATGAGAGCCATCGCCGGCACGTTGAATAAAAAGCACGTGCCGTCGCCCGGCGCAACGTGGAAGCGCAAGACGCGCCGTTCAGAGGGGTGGATGTGCTCGACGGTGCGCGTGATTTTGCGCAACCCGATTTACCGTGGCGAGGTCATCTGGAACAAAACCCAGTGGACCAAAGACGGCGACACGGGAGTCAGAAAGTGCGAGGTCAACCCCGAGAGCCAGTGGATCCGCCAGCGCTTCGACGACATGCGCATTGTCAGCGATGAGTTGTGGTCACGTGTACAGCGGCGCATCGGTGAGAAGCAGACAGCCGAAACCGGCAAGCGCAAACGCGGCGGCGGTAAATCGCGTTTCGTGTTATCGGGGCTGCTGGTGTGCGGCGACTGCGGCTCGAATTTCATTTTAGCTGACTCGCGCGCCTACGCTTGTTCAGGTCACATCGGCGGCCAAGTGTGCCAGAACAAGCTCAGACTGCCGCGCAAGCTCGTAGAGCAGAAGCTACTGCGCCCGATTTACGATCAACTGCTTTCGAAGACCGCACGTGCTGCCGGCATCGCGGAGCTAGAGCGCAACTACACCGAGCAAACCAAGCGCAGCAAGTCAGCGCCGACACCGCAAGCGATTCAGGAGCTCGACGCACGCATCACCAAAATGCGCGCACGCCTCAAGGCTGGCGACCCCGATATGACGGCCGAAGATATTCAGGTTGTCATCGAGAGGCTAGAGCGCCAGCGCGCCGACGCCGTGAAGCATGCACAGCCGCTGCGCCGCGAGCACATCGAAGCTGCGAAAATCGAATACACCAAGGCTGCCGAGCTTTTCGAGCAGGAAATCGCCGGCGGCCTCGCGGGCGCAAGTTTAGAGGTAGTGGCCCGCGCCCGTGTCGTGCTGCGGTCGCTGCTAGGTGGCGCGGTGCGGCTTGAGCGCGGTTCGCTGCCGGGCAGCCTGTACGCCAACTTCAAATTGCAGCGAATTGCGCTTCTTGAAGGGCGCAGGCTCTGTGGTAGCGGGGGCAGGATTTGAACCTGCGACCTTCGGGTTATGAGCCCGACGAGCTGCCAGACTGCTCCACCCCGCACCAGGAGGGCCGCGCATTCTACAAGCGCAGCGCCAGAGCGGCAATAGCTGCTTACCAGTATCAATGACTTACGTTCGACGCGGATCGAGCGTTGCCTCAATGATCCTTCCAGGCTCCGAACTCCGGCGCATCGCGTTGCCTAAGCCGAGGACCGGGCCCCCGCATCGAATCCTAAGACACGGCGGCGGCGATCTTGCGCGCCAGGGCGGCGCCGGCTTCGCGCTCCAGGGTGGTGGCGGGCCAGCTCACGCCCAGGCCTTCGCGTGCGTTTGGCTTGGGGATGATATGGAAATGCACGTGCGGGATGGCCTGATGGGCGCCGGTGCCATTGTTCTCGAGCACGTTGTATTCCTTCACGCCGCTGACGGCCAGCACGGCGCGGCACAGGCGCGGCAGTACACGGCCTAAGGCGGCGGCGGATTCGTCGGAGAGCCGGTCCATGCTCTCGGCCGGCTCCTTGGGGATGACCAGCGTGTGCCCGTAGCTCAGCGGATTGATATCGACGAAGGCGAGCACCTTGTCGTCCTCGTACACCTTGTGGCACGGGATCTCGCCGCGCACGATCTTGCCGAACACCGTTTCTGCCATGGTCTGTCGCCCTTGCGTATGCCAGCGACCGCTGGGTTGCATTGTTACTATCGTAACCGTCCGCGAGCCCTTGCCGATGGAATTCCGGCGCGGCCGGCGCGTACACTTTCCGGCATTCGCGCTCCCACGAACCTTGAGGACCTCACCTGACGGTTCTTAAAGGCACCTGCCCAATAAGATTGAAGGAGTTGCCGTGATCGACCGCCGTCAGTTCGTAGTCGCCGCCGGATCGGTAGTCGCCGCCGCGGTTGCCGCATCGCTGCGCCACGGTGCGCTCGCCGCCACTGCCGCGCAGGGCGATGCCGGGTCGCGCCTCAATGCGCTCTTCGATGCGTTCATGGACGAGCGCCTGGCCAAGAGCCCGGAGACGGTGACCGATCTCGGCCTTGACCATGGCAAATGGGCATCGTCCAAATCCAGGCTCGACGATGCCTCGGTGCAGGCAGGTGCGGACTTCAAGCGCGACAACAGCGCGCGGCTGAAGCGCCTCAAGGCCTTCGGGCGCGGCTCGCTCCAAGGCGCCGATCTTGCCAATTACGACACGGTCGCCTACACGATGGAGACCATCGAGCTCACCCAGCCCTTCGCCTTCGGCGAGCTGACGCGTCCCTACGTCGTGAGCCAGCTGACCGGCGCCTACCAGAGCATCCCGACCTTCCTCGATAAGGACCACCAGATCAAGACCAAGGAGGATGCGCAGGCGTACCTTGCGCGCCTCGAAGCCTTCGCCGCGGTCCTCGATCAGGAGACCGCGCGCGTGCACCACGATGCGGCACTCAAAGTGGTGCCGCCGGATTTTCTCATCGACCACACGCTCGCGCAGATGCACAGCCTGCGCAGCGTGAGCGCCACGGACTCGATCCTGACCACCTCGGTCGCCCAGCGCACCGAGAAGCTCGGCATCCCCGGCGACTGGGGCAATCTGGCGGCCGCCATCGTGACGGGCAAGGTCTATCCGGCGCTCGACCGCCAGGCGAAGCTGCTCGCACAGCTGCGGCCCGATGCCGTGCATGAGGCCGGTATCGGCCGGCTGCCGCAGGGAGCACAGTTCTACAAGGTCGCGCTGCGCCAGGCGACGACGACCGAGATGAGTCCCGAGGAGGTGCATCAGCTCGGGCTCGATCAGGCCAAGGAAATCAGCGCGCGCATGGAGGCGTTGCTGCGTGCGCAGGGCAAGACCGAAGGCAGCCTCACGCAGCGCCTGGACGCACTCAACAAGGATCCGCAGTACCTGTATCCGAACACCGATGTCGGGCGGCAGCAGATCCTCGATTACTGCAACCGGCTCATAGCCGACCTGCAGCCCTATCTGCCCAAGTACTTTCACATCCTGCCGAAGGCGCCGGTGGAGATCCGGCGCGTGCCTTCGTACACCGAGGCCGGCGCGCCCGGCGGCTACTACGAGGCGCCGCCGCTCGATGGCTCGCGGCCCGGCGCCTTCTACATCAACCTGCGCGACACCAGCGAGCGACCGCGCTGGACGCTGCCGACGCTGGTGCATCACGAGGCGGAGCCCGGGCACCATTTCCAGCTGGCGCTGGTACGTGAAATGAAATCGCTGCCGCTCATCCGCCAGTCCGGCGGCGGCTTCTCGGCGAACGTTGAAGGCTGGGCGCTGTACGCCGAGCAGCTGAGCGACGAGATGGGCCTGTACGACAAGGACCCGCTGGGACGGCTCGGCATGCTGCAGGCGGCGCTGTTCCGCGCCGGCCGCTGCGTAGTGGATACCGGTCTGCATGCCAAGGGCTGGAGCCGCGAGCAGGCGATCGACTACATGGTGAGGACTACCGGCCAGAATCGTGCCTCCATGACTTCCGAAGTCGAGCGCTACTGCACCTGGCCGGGGCAGGCCACGAGTTACAAGGTCGGCCAGACCCGCTGGCTGAAGCTGCGCGCCGATGCGCGCGCGCGCCTGGGCGCGAAGTTCGACCTCCGCGACTTCCACGACGTCGGGCCTGTCCGCAGCTCCAATGCCGCTGTCGGTGCTCGAGGGCGTCTACAGCGACTGGCTGAAGGGCCTCGGCGCATGAACAAGCCGCGCGCGAGCGCGATGGCCGGCCCGCTGCTCGGTGTGCTGGCGGCGGGCGGGGCGCTGGCGGACAACTATCCGCCGCCCACGGAAGGGGATTTTCTCGCCAAGGACTTCCGCTTCACCTCCGGCGAGGCGCTGCCGCAGCTGCGCATCCACTACCGCACCTTCGGTGCGCCGCGCACCGATGCGCACGGCGTGGTGCGCAACGCCGTGCTGATCCTGCACGGCACCGGGGGCAGTGGCGCGAGCTTCGTGCGGGCGGAGTTCGCCGGCGAGCTGTTCGGAGCGGGCCAGCCGCTCGATGCCGCGCGCTACTTCATCGTGCTGCCCGATTGCCTCGGTCACGGCCAGTCCAGTAAGCCGAGCGACGGGCTGCACGCGCGCTTCCCGAAGTACGGCTACAACGACATGGTGCAGGCCGAATACCTGCTGCTGACGCAGGGGCTGAAGGTCAATCATGCGCGCCTGGTGATGGGCACCTCGATGGGCGCCATGCACACCTGGCTGTGGGGCGAGCAGCATCCGCAGTTCATGGACGCGCTCATGCCGCTGGCGAGCCTGCCGACGCAAATTTCCGGGCGCAACCGCGTGTGGCGCAAGCTCCTCATCGATGCGATCCGCAACGACCCGGACTGGAAGGGCGGTGAGTACGTCGCGCAGCCGCCCTCGCTGCGCACCGCCATCGGGATGATATGGGTTATGAGCAGCAACCCGGCGCTGCGCCAGGCGGAGGCGCCGACGCTCGCCCGCGCCGACCAGGTGATCGATGACTACGTCGCGCAGTACTTCAAGAGCGACGATGCCAACGACATCCTCTACCAGGTGAGCGCCTCCTACGACTACGATCCCGGGCCCAACCTCGAGAAGATCGCAGCGCCGCTCCTGGCGGTGAATTCCGCGGACGATCTGGTCAATCCGCCGGAGCTGAAGATCCTGGAGCGCGAGATCACCCGCGTGCCGCACGGCCGCGCGATAGTGATTCCGTTCAGCGAGCACACCCACGGGCACGGCTCGCACACCTACGCGGTGCTGTGGAAGGATTACCTGCAGGAGCTGCTGCAGGCGCCGGAGCGCTGAACTTGAGCCTGCGCCCCTTAGGAGCGCCGCACAAAGCGCGGTGACAGCTCGCCGATGCTGTTGCAGCCGAGCTGGCCGAGCACGCGGTCGATCTCGCTGGTGAGGATGGCGAGCGCACGTTCCACGCCGGGCTGGCCGCCGGCGATCAGCCCGTAGAGGGTCGCGCGACCCAGCATGACGGCCTGTGCGCCGAGTGCGAGCGCCTTGACGACATCCGTGCCGCGCCGGAACCCGCCGTCGACGAGCACCGTGAGGCGGGTGCCGACGGCGGCCACGATCTCCGGCAGCACGTCGATGCCGGCCACGCAGTAGTCCAGCTGCCGCCCGCCGTGGTTGCTGACCACGATGCCGTCACAGCCGAGGTCGGCGCAGCGCTGCGCGTCGGGCGCGCTCAGCACGCCTTTGATGATGAGCTTGCCGTGCCAGTGCTCGCGGATCCAGGTGATGTCCTCCCAGCAGATGCTGGCGTCGAACAGGCCCGGGATGACGCTGCTCGCGCCGAGCGGTGTGAGACCTCGCGGCAGGAAGCTCTCGACGTTGCGGAAGCGCGGCAGGTGCCCGCGCACCAGCATCTGCCACAGCCAGTGCGGGTGACGCAGCGTATCGAGCAGCGTGCGCGCCGTCGGCTTGCCGGGCTGGCGGTAGCTGCGGCGGTCCCATTCACGGCTGCCGAACACGTTGGCATCGCTGGTGAACACCAGCGCCTCGAAGCCGGCGGCCGCGGCGCGCTGCATGAGCTCGCGCGCCACCGCGCGCTCCTTCATGACGTACAGCTGCATCCACAGCCGCCCGCCGGCGCGGTTCGCGAGGTCCTCCAGGCGCGTGGTGGAGAGCGTGCTCAGGGTAAACGGGATGCGATAGCGGGCGGCGGCCCTGGCGAGCGCCACGTCCCCGTCCGGCCGCTGCAGTCCGTTCAGCCCGGTCGGACCGATGACGAGCGGGGAGTCCGCGGCCGTGCCGAGCAGGGTGCAGCGCTGCTGGCGGGCGCAGGTATTGATGAGCGTCTGCGGCTGCAGGCGCAGCGCCTCGAGCGCGCTGCGATTGCCGCGCAACGTCGCCTCGTCCTCGGCGCCGCTTTCGACGTATTCGAAGGCGAAACCCGGCACGCGGCGCTGCGCCATGGCGCGCAGCTCGGCGATGTTGAGGGCACGCCCGAGGTCTCGAACTTTGACCGCACGGCGCTGCCAGGGCACGGCCGCTCAGGTCTCCTGCAGAGCGACGTGGATGCGCGTGGCGACGAAGGTGTTCGTGGCGCTGTTGTACTGCCCGTAGGCCACCACGCGAAACACCTTGTTGGTGCCGTTCAGCGCCGCGTTCAGCCCGGTGATGAACCCGGCCATGGTATTGAACACCGATACACCGGTGGTCAACGAGCTGCTGCCGATGGCCAGCTGCAGCTTGGACGGGTCGGCGCCGACCGTCGTGATCAGGGGACTGTCCGGGAGCGAGGTGAGGTCGAGGGTGGCAGGCCCCGAGCGGATGAAATGCACGTTACCCAGATCGCCGTTCACGAAGCTGATGATCAGGCCCTCGGCGCTGTAGGAGCGAAACGGATGCGGCGCGCCGCCCGAGACAAATTCACAGACCAGCTGCTGTTCGACGGCCGTGGCCGGTGCGACGGCGGTGGCCGTGAAATTCGGCGGCGCGGTGCCGAACGGGGTGACGAAGCCGTCCAGCTGCAGCAGCGTGCCGGGCGCCACAGCGCTCTCGTTGAGGGAACCGGTAGTGACCTGGTAATTGTTGTAATCGCCAGAGGCGCCGCCGACGTTGGTGCCGGCAAAGCCGTAGCCTGAACGATCAAAGTTATTGATCTGCATCAAAGCGAGGGACAGCGAACTGGCCGTCGCAGAGTTGAGCGTGCCAAAGAGGCGTGAAGGCTGCAGGCGCACCTGGCCGACCGTCGCATCCACATAGAGCAGATCGCCGGTGGTCGAATCCACATTCGCCTGTCCGGCGATCGTGACCTGCTGGCCGATCGAGATGTCGGCAACGGTGAGGCCGGGCGCAAAGATGCCGTCCTTGCTCACCACGGTCGAGCTGCCGACGACCACGGGCACGCTATCGAGGTACGTGCTCGTGCCGTCGGGGGTGAGGTAGGTGATGCCGCGCAGGTCGATGGTATCGCCGCTGCGGGACCACACGGTGCCGGTGACGTATTCCGCCAGCGGATCCTCAAGGCTCGTGCCGGCATATACAGCCGTGGCGTTGAACGTTGGCGTGATGGTGGACAGGTCATCGAGCGTGCCGTAGGCGGCAAGTGTGGTGCTCACCTGCAGCGCCTGGATGGCCGCAAGCCCCGCGGCCCCGGTGTATTCCACGCCATTGACGTTGTAGTAGGTCTGCGCGGTGGTGTTGACGGTGACCGCGCCCAGCGCCGAGACCAGATCGTAGAAGGGCCGGATGTTCATGATGAAACCGCTGGCCACGGTCTGGGTCGTGACAAACAGCCCGCGGGCTCGCATGACGGTGTTATTCACCGGCGCGGGCGAGACCACCGCGAACGGTTGTGCCTGGACGACGGCCGGATTGGTCGTGACGAGCGTGTTGCTGGCCTCCAGGTCGACATCGATATTCAGGCGTACCGACTGGCCCGCCGTGATCACCAGAGGATGGGCCGGATCGAACGTAAAGGGCACGCTGACGGCCGAGATCGCAGCATCCGCCGGGCCGGTGACGGTGGCGAACAACGCGGCGCCGTTGACACTGAGCCACACGGCAGGCACGGAGTAGTCGATGACGATGGTACCGGACAGATACGTGCCGGAAGGCACGGCCGGGGCCTCGACCAGCTCGGACAGGCTGGTGAGCTTGTTCAGATCGACCGTTTCCGGGGTCACGATCGGCTCCACGACCGTGCCGTCGTTGCGTGTCAGCGTCATGCTGTCGATCACCACGCCGTAACTGGCAAAGTCCGGGTCGGGGTTGGAGGTCTCCGAGCCCATGGTGACGACCGGCGTGCCCGGCGGGGAGGTATCGTCGCCGCCGCAGCTGCCCAGGATCAGCGGGGCCGCCCAGAGCATGGCGCGCAACGCCCGCGGCAAGCGGGTCCGGCGTGAGCGAACGACTGACATCAGGACATCCCTTCGAGTTTTGGCTGGGCGACGCTCTGGCGGCGCCGTCGTCTTAGAGGCGGCCGCGGGTAATACGTTCCCGCGATTACAGAGGCTTAGGCCGCAAGGCCGCCCATTGGAAAAGGGCGGTAGTGTACCGGTTTCGGACCGGCTTCAGTTGACCGTCAGTGAGATCGAGGCCGAGGCGCTGCCGCGCAGGTCGACCACGGACGGGTAATAGGTGCGGGTGACGGAGCCGGCCGCATTCCAGGTGCGCACCGTCACGTAGTAGGCCGCCGCGGAGGTCTGCGCGGGCAGGTCATTCACCGTGACACTGGCCGAGCCGGAGGCGAAGGCGCTGCCGAGCGGCACCGCGGCCACGAGCGCGCCGTTGGAGCTCACCAGCAGCTCGCCACTCGAGTACTTCCCGGCGGTCGCCTGAGTGACCGTGGCGGTGAGCGTTCCGGATGCGGTGCCGGAGGCCAGCGGCAGCGCCGGCGCCACGAAAGTGACCGGCGCCGGTGTGGTGGTAGTGGTGGTCGTGGTGCTCGCAGCCGGTGCTTTCACGAGGGTGGTCAGCACGCTTTCCGCGTAGCCGGGCGCAATGGGCGCTGCGATGTAGGCGCCGGCACCTTCCGCCGGCGCAGCGCTGACGACGTTGATGGCGCCGCCAGTGGTTGCCCAGGTGCCGGAGTCGATGGTGCCGCTGGACAGGCCCTGGGCCGTGAACAGCACCTCGTTGAGCGGATCGATGGGACTCCACTCGATGACGTACGGCACCTCGCCCGAGCGCGCCAGCGTCTGATAGAACCCGATGGTACTGCCTGCCGGCAGCGTCGCGGCCGGGGAGGTGGCGAGATTGGCGGTGTAGGCGGTTGCGGCCCGCGGCGTGAGCGTGCCGATCGACACCGGATTCACCGAAGTGTTGGTGGTGGTCGTGGCGGCCGTGGTGGTGCCGGTGGTGTCGGTCGTATCGGTGGTGTCGGTCGTGCCGGTCGTGTCGGTCGTGCCGGTCGAGGCCAGCACGTTTGCGGCGGTCGAGAGCGGCACCTGCACCGACTTGATGATGATGGTCGCAATGCCCGGCCCGTGGATCACGACGTCGTAGTAGGCGGGGAGCGAGGAGTTGGTCGGCAGCGGATAGAGCAGGAAGCTGCCATCCGACCCCACCGTCGTGGTCGTGACCACCACGTGGCGCGTGCCGTCAGCGCTTAACACCTGCGCGCTCGCCTGGATGTTCGGCAGGCCCGTAGTGCTGGAAGTGCTGGTCGTAAGATTGGTCAGGGTCAGCGTCCCGGAAATGCCGCCGCTCTGGGTGAGGTCGTAGACCGCGGCGTGTGAACTCAGCATGACGCCGCTCGTGGCGCCGCTGTCGATGGTGTAAGCGAACGGCACCAGGTCATGCGTGCCATCGATGCTGAAGGTGAACTGATTCGGCGTCGTGGTGGCCGTGGTGCTGCCGATGGAGCTTCCCGTGGTCGCAGCCGTGCCATCGGCCGCGCCGAGAATCGTGCCGGTCGAGGTGCCGTTGGTGGCTGCCGAGCGTGGAGCCGTTGGTGGTGGTGTCCGTGGTGGTCGTGCTCGCGGTACTGGTGCCGCCCAGCGCCGCGCCGACGTTGCCGACCGGCACCTTGAGATCGGCCGCGAATGCCGATGCCCTTGTCCGGGTTCAGAAATTCCAGCGGCAGCTGGTGCGTGACACCGGCGCTGTCGATGTAGTCGGCTTCCGAGTTGTAGAGCGCGCCAGCGGTGGAGGCGGACGTGGTCAGCGCCGCGGTGGCGTCGACCGGGATGAGGCGCACTTGCGAGTAGGTGCCGGGAATGATGTTCAGGCCGGTCACGATGCTGCCCAGATTGCCGCCGCTTTCGGCGACCAGGTCCACGGTGGCCGGCGTCGAGAGCGGAAATTTCTCCCAGCCGCCATCGTCCGGACCTGCGATCGCGCTGGTGTTGAACCAGATCTCCTGCGTGGTGATCCACACGTGCGAGTACTGCGCCGGCGTGTTGGCGGTCACCGACATATCGGTGCGGGCGGAGCAGCCGGCGAGGGCGCAGGCGAGGCCTGCGGATGCCACGATCAAACCGGCCGGCGAGCGCTTGTTCATGCCAATCCCTGTGCGCGAGAGAGGATTAATGATGCTACGACGCAGCTGACGCCGCAACGCGCCAAATGGCGACAAGTGTGTCGAATTGTGCCCTATATCGCACAGTCTTGAGACCGCCGATTGGACGCGCCGCGGCAAAGGCGGTACAGTCCGCGCCGCCAAACGTCCAGTGCGCCGGTCAGCGCCCGTTTCGCAGCTTCGATTTACCATTAACTTAAAGCCTCGCATCTGACCGCCGCGGCGTCATCTACGTCGTTGGGCGAGCTTAAGAGCAGAGGTTTACATCCCTATGTCATTTTCCGATCTCGGGCTCATGCCCGAGCTGTTGCGTGCTGTTGCCGAAAAGGGTTACAGCGCGCCCACTCCCATTCAACAGGCTGCCATTCCGGCCGTGCTGGCGGGCCGCGACGTACTCGCGGGCGCGCAGACCGGCACCGGCAAAACGGCGGCCTTCGTCCTGCCGCTGCTGCAGCGCCTGAGCACGCCGGCGGGCCGCGCACCGCGGGCGCTGGTCCTGACGCCGACGCGTGAGCTGGCGGCGCAGGTGGCCGAAAGCGCCGCAGACTACGGGCGCTACTCGCCCGTGCGCACCACCGTGATCTTCGGCGGGGTCAGCGACAAGCCGCAGATTGCAGCGCTGCGTCACGGCTGCGACCTGCTGGTCGCAACGCCCGGGCGGCTGCAGGATCTCGCGCAGCAGCGTCAGCTGGATTTGAGCCAGGTGCAGTTCTGCGTGCTCGATGAGGCCGACCGCATGCTCGACATGGGCTTCATTCACGCCATCAAGCAGATTCTCAAGATGTTGCCGCGCGAGCGCCAGAATCTCATGTTCTCGGCGACCTACTCGCAGGACATCCGGGCGCTGGCGGAGCGCTTCCTGCGCAACCCGCTGAGCATCGAAGTCGCCGCGCGCAACGCCACCGCGGAGCGCATCGATCAGCAGGTGTACCGGGTAGCGCAGGAAAACAAGCGCCACCTGCTCGCGCACCTCATCAAGGACGGTAACTGGAACCAGGTGCTGGTGTTCACGCGCACCAAGCACGGCGCCAACCGCCTGACCGAGCCAGCTCGAGGCTGCCGGCATCACGGCATCCGCGATCCACGGCAACAAGAGCCAGGGCGCACGCGTGCGGGCCCTGAGCGACTTCAAGGAAAACCGCATCACCGCGCTGGTGGCCACCGAGGTCGCCGCGCGCGGCCTCGACATCAAGGAGCTGCCGCACGTGGTCAACTACGAGCTGCCGAACGTTCCCGAAGACTACGTGCACCGCATCGGGCGCACCGCGCGGGCGGGCGGCAGCGGAGCGGCCGTGTCGCTCGTGGCACCGGGTGAGTCCGCGCTGCTGCGCGACATCGAGAAGGTGCTGCAGCGTTCGATCCCCGTGGCGAGCCTGCCCAACTTCCCGGTGAGCGCCCAGCCGGCGCCAGCCGCTGCCGCAGCCGCGCATCGCGGCGACCGCGGGCACCCGGGCAGTGCACGCGCCCCTGGCGGACGAGCACCGAGCCGCTGGACCAACCGTGGCCACAAATCTTCCGCCCCGGCGCGGTTTTCGGGCGCGCGCCGTCCGGTGTAACCTTAACAAGGTGAGTCGCGCCTGCTGGCTGATCGGAACCGTGTCGCTGCTGCTTGCGGGCAGCGTGTGGGCCCACGCGCACGTGCAGCAGGTCAGTCCGGCCGACGGCGCGCTCCTCACTACCGCTCCCGCTGAGCTGGTGCTCGATTTCTCAGAAGCGGCGCGCCTGACCTCCGTCACGCTCGAGAAGAACGGTTCGGCCAAGCAGAAAGTTGCGCCACTGCCGCAGCAGGCGCAGACGCACGTCGTGGTCGCGCTGCCGGCGCTCCTGCCGGGGCGCTACCTCATCAGCTGGCGCAGCGTGGCCGCCGACGGCCACATCGTGCCGGGCCAGATCCACTTCATCTTCAAGCCCTGAGGCAGGACGCGTGCCGGGTCGGCGGCCGCGGCCCGGCAGCGTGACGCGTCCGCCGGCTACGGGGTCGGTGCGTGCAGGATCGCGTGACGCACCGGCGCCAGCGGTGCCGTCTCGCTGAGCCGCACGGAAGCGCCGTCGGGTTCGACCCCGAGCTCGCGCCACAACGCGGGCAGATCCGGCGCCATGGGCGCATCCTTCATCTGCGCGTACAGATCTTCCAGGCTGTGGGTGCCGACCGCCGCATCGCCGGTGCGCAGCACGCGCTCGATCGGCCAGTCGGCGGACAGGCCGCCGCTCGCGCGCAGCACGGCCCGCAGCGCGTCCTGCAGGCCGAAGCGCAGCTGCGTGCGCTTGCGGATGTCGACGTCGGCGAGCAGGCAGAACATCGCCCCGCCCCAGTAGGTTCGTCCCCAGCTGTGCGTGCGGTCGAGACCCTGGTCGCCCGCCTGCGGCATGCCGCGCGGCATGGCACGCAGCTCCTCGGCCCACATGTCCGTCTCGCTGCGGTTGCCGGCCTGCACGCGCGCCACGCCCTCGACGTACACCGCCACCCCTTCCGACAGCCAGGAATGTTCCTCGCCGGTGTCGGGCAGGGCGAGATGCGTCATCTCGTGCACCAGCACCCAGTCCGAAGTCAGCTGCGCATCGGTGACGGCGCTGCCGGCCGTGACGCGGATGTACGCGGCGGGATTGGCGAAGGTCTTGCCGCCGGACACCCCCTCACCGGGCACGGCGACGAGGCGCAGCGTCACGGTGTCGGTCGGGAAGCGCCCGTAGTAGGCCGCGACGATCGCGGCGGAGCGCTGCACCCAGGCGATGAGCGGCTGCGGGCCGACGCTGAAATCGCTCTTGTCGAAGTCGACGTGGAAGGTGGCGCCGGCGGCGCGCACATCGCTCACGCTCGCAGCGCAGGCGTCCATGCAGGCCGTCAGCACCACGAGCGCGGTGCAGGCAGCGGCCAGCGCGATGCGTGTCGGGCGCACGTTCAGCGGGCAGTCTGGCCGAAGAGGATGCGCTTGGCTTCCTCGGTGAGAGTGGTCTGGGTGCTGATGGCGGCGCCTTTCTCATAGGCGCGTAAGGTCGCCGGGCGGTCGTGGATGGCGGTGAACCAGCGCTTGAGATGCGGGAAGTCCTCGAGCCTTTGTCCCTGCGCCTCGTACGGCACGATCCACGGATAGGCGGCGATATCGGCGATCGAGTAGTCGCCGGCGACGAAGCTGCGGTCCGCCAGGCGGTGGTTGAGTACGCCGTAGAGGCGGTTGGTCTCCTTCACGTAGCGCTCGATGGCGTACGGAATCTGCTGCGGCGCGTAGCGGCTGAAGTGATGGTTCTGGCCCGCCATGGGCCCCAGTCCCGCCATCTGCCAGAACAGCCACTGCGTCACCTCGGCGCGGCCGCGCAGGTCCTGCGGCAGCAGTCTGCCGCTCTTCTCGGCCAGGTACAAAAGGATCGCGCCGGACTCGAACAGCGACAGCGGCGCGCCGCCGCCGGCCGGCTCGTGATCGACGATCGCAGGCATGCGGTTGTTGGGCGCGATCGCCAGGAACGACGGCTCGAACTGCGCGCCCGTGCCGATGTTGACCGGCACGATGCGGTAGGCGAGGCCGGTCTCCTCGAGGAACATGGTGATCTTGTGGCCGTTCGGCGTGGGCCAGTAATAAAGGTCGATCATGGTGCTTCGTTCCTCGGCAGCGCAGGAGCACAAGAATGGCACGCGCTCGCCGGCGGCGGCGAGGCCATTTCGGGCTGTGC
Source organism: uncultured Gammaproteobacteria bacterium (assembly GCA_963787655.1). Classification (GTDB taxonomy): domain Bacteria; phylum Pseudomonadota; class Gammaproteobacteria; order Steroidobacterales; family Steroidobacteraceae; genus 13-2-20CM-66-19. The sequence continues at coordinate 97,224 of CAWBDY010000003.1, forward strand.
GCGCTTCAGCCTTTCGCGGTATTGATATGGTACAAGCGCCTTATGAATGCAGCGCGGGCACAAGTCGTCGCCGAGCTCAGCGCGTCCGGTTACGCGCAGCTCGGGCCGCAGGCGGCGCGTGCCGCGCTCGAGCTCGACCTGGCAGGGCTTGCGGGGCTGCGTGACAGCTGGGAACGGCTGCCGCGCGATACGTATCTGCGCGATGGCGGCAAGTACCGGGCGCGCCGCCACAGCTGCTTCACCTATACGCCGGCGAGCGGGCGGCTGCAGGGACTGCCGCAGCGCGCGCACTGGCAGCCGACCGCCTACAACGCGCTGCACGGCGGCATGGAACGCTGGTTCGAGCCCATCGAGCCGGCGGTCACAGACGCTGCGGCGTGGCGGCAGCTGCTGAGTTCAGCCGGCGCATTGTTTGCGCAGCTGAAACCGGTCGCCTGCTGGTACGTGGAGGCGCATCAGTTTCGTATCGACACGACCGGCGGCATCGGTCGGCCGACGCCCGAGGGCGCCCATCGTGACGGTGTCGATTTCGTCATCGTCATGCTGGTCGCTCGGCGCGCGGTGCGCGGCGGCGAGACGCGCGTGTTCCAGGCTGCAGGGTCTGCCGGCGTGCGCTTCACCATGGAGGAGCCGTGGTCGATGCTGCTCATGGACGATGCGCGCGTCGTGCACGAGACCACCCCGATCCAGGCGTGCGATGCGGGCGGCGGCGAGCGCGACACGCTGGTGCTCACCTACCGCGCGGGCGGCTTCCAGCAGCCGCAGGCGCAGCAGCGTTAGGGTGCAGCGGCCGGGCGGCCGTCGATCCAGGTTTCGCGCACGTTGAGCTGCGCGTCGGTGAGCACGAGGTTGGCGCGACAGCCGGCGGCGATGCGCCCGCTGTCGCTGAGTCCGAGGAACTGCGCCGGCACGGTGCTCGCCATGCGCACCGCCTGCTCGAGCGGGACACCCAGCATGCTGACGGCATTGCGCACGCAGCTCGCCATGTCGAGGTTGGAGCCGGCGAGCCGGCCGTCCTCGTCGACGCAGGTCTGGCCGCGCACGCTGACGCGCCGGCCCTGCAGCTCGAACGAAGCAGCGCCGGTGCCGACGCTCGGCATGGCATCCGTCACCAGCATGAAACGGTCGTGCGGCTTGCACTTCATGGCGATGCGCAGCACCACCGGGTCGCTGTGCTCGCCATCGACGATGATGCCGCACCAGCTGGCCTGGTCATCGAGCGCCGCACCCACAGCTCCCGGCTCGCGCCCGGTGAGCTGCGACATGGCGTTGAACAGGTGCGTGAAGCCGGACAGCCCATGGGCCAGCGCTGCGCGGATCTCGGCATAGGTCGCGTTGGTGTGGCCGGCGGACACGACCACGCCGGCGGCCACCAGCCGCTCGATGATCGCAGGCGTGGTCATCTCCGGGGCGAGCGTGACCAGCGTGCGCGCGCCGCGCAGCGAGGTGAGCAGTCCCAGCGCGCTCGGCTCGAGCTCGCGCAGCTTCGCCGGGTCGTGCACGCCCTTGCGCGCGATGCTGAGAAAGGGCCCCTCGATGTGGATGCCGAGCACGCCCGGCACGCCGGCGTCGATGGCGCCGCGCACCGCGGCGATGGCCCGCGCCACCACGTCGAGGTCGGCGCTGATGAGGGTCGGCAGGAAGCCGGTCGTGCCAAAGCGGCGGTGCGCCGCACCGATGGCGCGGATGGCCGCAACGCGTCGGGTCATCGTTGAACAGCACGCCGCCGCCGCCGTTCACCTGCACGTCGATGAAACCGGGCAGCAGCAGGCCGCCGCCGAGGTCGTAGGGCGCGGCGGCGCGCACGCGCGCATCGCTCGCCGGCAGCAATGCGGCAATGCGGCCCTGCTCGATCAGCACGCAGGTATCGCGGACGAATCCTTCGGGCTGCAGCACCCGGCCATTGATCAGCGCTGTGCTCATCACACGGTCTCGGTCACCTTGCGCAGGTGCGGCGGCCGGTCGGGGTCTGCGCCGCGCGCCAGCGCCAGCGCGTTGGCAGCGCGGTACAGGCTCTGCGTCAGGAGCAGCGGCTCGAGCACCGCATGCGCCGGCAGCGTCGGCAGCTGCGTGGTGCCGGCGACGGCGGCGCCGGCCAGCAGCACGTCGGCGCCCTGCGCGGCCAGCTCCGCGGCCAGCGTCTCGATGCCGGCACGGCTCTCGTCGTTCTGCGCGAACAGCAGCAGCGGAAAGCCCGGGCGCACGAGCGCCATCGGCCCGTGGCGCAGCTCCGCGGCGCTCAGCGCTTCGGCGTGCAGCGCGCCGGTTTCCTTGAACTTGAGTGCGGCCTCCTGCGCGATCGCAAGCCCGGGTCCGCGGCCGATGACGTACAGGCTCCTGGCGGTGGCAAGGTGCGCGGTAAGCGCACTCCAGTCGAGCTGCCAGGCGCGCCCCATGAGCTCCGGCACCTGCAGGAGCGCGGCGCTGAGCTCAGCATCGCCGCCCCAGGCGGCGATCAGCTGCACCAGTGCCGCAAGGGATGCGAGGTAGGACTTGGTGGCCGCGACACTGCGCTCGGGCCCGGCGTGCAGCGGCAGCACGTCGTCGGCGAGCTGCGCGAGCGGGGAACTCTCAGCGTTCACCAGCGCGATGATGCGTGCGCCGGCTGCGCGCGCGCTGGTCACGGTGGCAACGAGGTCAGGACTTGCGCCCGACTGCGAGATGGCGAGCAGCGCGGTGCCGGCAAGGTCTGGCGCCGCCTCGTACACCGAGCTCACCGATGGCGCGGCCGAGGAGGTCAAAAGCCCGAGGCGCGTCTCGATCAGGTAGCGCGCGAAGGTTGCGGCATGGTCGGAGCTGCCGCGCGCGCACGTGACCAGCGCACGCGGCGGCGATTGCTGCAGCCGCGCAGCCAGGCGCTGCACGCGCGGCGCGTTGGCGGCGAGCAGTGCTGCGACCACGGCCGGTGCCTCTGCCGCCTCGCGAAACATGGCTGTGCTCGCTGCGGCGTTCACGTGGAGATGCTGAGCTCCGCGACGAAATCGTAGGTGTCGCCGCGGTAGAAGGACTGCGTGAACTCGGCGGCGCGGCCGTCCTTGAGAAAGCCGAGACGCTCCACCAGCAGGCCCGGATCCTTTTCCTTCGCCTGCAGCAGTTCCGCCTGTTCGGCGCTGAACAGCACCGCGCGCAGCCGCTGCAGCGCGCGCACCGGGCGATTGCCGGCGCGCTCGAGCGCGACATAGAGCGAGGACTCGACCGCCTCCACCGAGGGCAGGCAGGAGGCGAGAATCGTCGCGTACTCGAGCGCCATCGGCGCATCGTCGGCGAAGCGGATGCGGTGGAAGCGGTACACGGGCGTGCCGGGACTGGAGCGCAGGGTCAGGGATTCTTCCGGCGTCACGGTGCCTGCGGACTTGCGCAGCCACACGCTGCGCGGGTTGCGGCCGCGGGCGCGCATGTCTTCCGAGAACGAGGTGAGCTTGGAGAAGTTCTTCTCGACGCGCGCGCACACGAAGGTGCCCGATCCCTGGCGGCGCACCAGCATGCCCTCGCCCACCAGGCCGTCGATGGCTTTGCGCACCGTGATGCGCGAGACGCTGAAATCCGTGGCGAGGTCGCGCTCGGGCGGCAGCGCATCATCCGGCCCGAGCACGCGCGTCTCGATGGCGGCGCGCAGGGCACGCTGCAGCTGCTGATAGAGGGGCAGGCTGCTCTCACCGTCGAGCTTGCCAACCGCGTGTGACAGCGCCGTCAAAGGTCTTCTCCCACGGTCCCCCCAGGTCGATTCATACTACCACTATAATACCAGTTTGTTGCGCTCTGAAGACATTTTAGATCCTAACTCGATGTTTACCAGATAATAAATTAGCAGATGGTGAACTGGTATCGTTGGGTATAGCGTTCTTAAGCAAGTGGTATTATATTGGCACGTAACTGGTCCCAGTACAGGGATACCCGCCGGCGCGCCGCGAGAGCGCTGCCGAACAGGTCTTGCGGGTCGGCGCGGTACCAGTGGCACGAGCAGCGGCTAACGACAACAGCAGGGGTGTGTAAACCATGAGAATCGTACGGTCGACGTTGATTGGCACGGCAGTCGCGATGGCCTTGCTAGGCCGCAATAATGCACTCGAGGCGCAGACCGCGAACAGCGACGCGGCTTCCAAGAAGGACAACCTCGAGGAGGTCATCGTCACCGGCATCCGCTACTCGATGGAGCAGTCGATCGCGCAGAAGCGCGCCGCCACCAACATAGTCGAGGTCATCACCGCCGAAGACATCGGCAAGATGCCCGATAAGAACGTCGCCGACTCGCTGCAGCGCCTGCCCGGCGTCAACATCAGCTCCGCCGGCGCCAACGAGGGCGGCTTCGATGAGGCGGACCGCGTCAGCATGCGCGGCACCAACCCCAGCCTCACGCAGACCCTCATCAACGGCCACAGCGTGGCGTCCGCCGACTGGTTCGTACTGGACCAGACCGGCACGGTCGGCCGCAGTGTGAGCTACACGCTGCTGCCCTCGGAAATCGTCAGCAAGGTGGTCGTGGAGAAGAGCTCGGAAGCCTCGCTGGTGGAGGGCGGCGTTGCCGGCTCGGTGGACATCATCACGCGCCGGCCACTCGAATTTAAGGAACAGCAGACGCTGCAGGCTTCCGCCGGAGCGGTGTACTCGGATCTGCCCGACAAAGTCGATCCGCAGTTCAGCGCCCTCGGCAACTGGGTCAACGACGAGCACACCTTCGGCGCATTGGTGCAGGTGTTCTCCGAAACGCGCGATCTGCGCCGCGACGGCCAGGAACTGCTCGGTTACAGCACGATCGCCCCGGGCAGCAACCTGGCGCTGGCCCATCCGGACCTTGCCGGTGTCCAGTACCCGAACCTGATCGGCTCGGCGCTCTTCCAGCAGCATCGCCAGCGCAACGGCGGCCTGGTGGACGTCCAGTTCAAGCCCAACGATGTGCTGGACATCGACGCCTCGGGCTTTGCTTCCAAGCTCGAAGCCACCAACCTCAACGACAACTATCTGCTGTTCGGCAGCAACTTCATCAACGGCGGGGCGGGCAATGCCGCCAACGGCGCCGTGCCGGGTCTGGGGCTGCAGCCCGGTTACCGCGTGCAGGGCAATACGCTGACGGCGGCGACGTTCGCGCCGATCGCCGGCTCGCCGTACGGGGTCTACGACCAGATCTCGCGCCCCGACGAGAGTTCGAGCACCAACTTCGGCAACCTCGACGTGCACGTCAAGGCGACCGACAAACTCGCCTTCCTCGCCCAGGTAGGCGTCTCGACCGGTCACGGCCGCACGCCCAACCAGGACGTGCTCGAAACCGATCCCGGCGTCGGCGCCGGCGCCTCCTACGTGCTGAACGGCATCACCACCGCTTCCAACTGGAACCTCGGCCACACCGTCAATTCCTCGCCCGTGCCGGGCGGCGTACCGGTGGCGTTCGGCTGGATCTTCGGCGATCAGAACCTCGACGTGCTCGACAAGGAGGTGTGGGGCAAGATCGACGGCGACTTCGCGCTCGATGACGGGCCGCTGCAGGCTTTGAAGTTCGGTGTGCGCTACGCGGATCACCAGCGCCACCTGTGGAACGTCATCGGGCAGGGCCCGGGGTGCCTCGGCGGTCCGGTGCCGGCGGCCGGCTGCGCGCCGCAGGACAACCCGTTCAACACGGCCAACTATCCGGTCGGCTACCAGAACTATCCCACCAACTACGGCTACGGGCTGGGGACCGGCTTCCCCACCGGCATCTGGTATTTCAGCCCCGCTCAGCTGTCCGTGTACGACCAGCAGTACACCAACCGCAATCCTGCCTCACGCGCCGACTGGACCTCCGACTATGGGCTGGAGGAGAAGGACTCGGCCGCCTACGTGCAGGCGGACTTCAAGGGCAGCAACTGGGCCGGCAATATCGGCGTGCGCTTCGTGCGCACCCAGGAGAGCGTGGTCAACAACGTGTCGGCGATCGCCACGACGCCGGGCGTCATCACGACATCGGCCTTTGGCGACTACGCGCAGCAGACGACCGACAACACCTACACCGACGTTCTGCCGACCGCGAATCTCAAGCTCGACGTCACTCCGGACCTGGTGGCACGCTTCGCCGCCGGTCAGACCCTGGCGCGGCCGGACTACTCCGCGCTCGCCTCCTCCATCAGCTTAGGCTCGCCGCCGCCGCGCGGCAGCACCGTGCCCGGTAGCGGGTCGGGCGCCAATCCGAACCTCGCGCCGATCAAGTCCACCGACCTGGATGCGGGCCTCGAGTGGTATTTCGCGCCGCGCTCGCTCGTGTCCGCGGACGTCTTCTACATGGATCTGCACGACTATGTCTCCTACGGCACCGTCACGCAGAGCTTCACCCAGTTCGACAAGCAGGGAGCCTACCAGGCGCCCTATCTGATCACGGTGCCGATCAACTCGACCGGGCGCGTGGAGGGGGCCGAGTTCGAGTGGGAGCAGCCGCTCATCTGGAACTTTGGCGTCTCGGCGAACTACACCTACGCCGACGGCAAGCAGACCTCCAACGTCGTCGCCGGTGACGATCGCCTGGTGGGCACGTCCAAGAACACCTTCAACGTCATCGGCTACTACGAGACCGGGCACTTCAGTGCGCGCGTGGCCTACAACTACCGTTCCGCCTTCTACAGCGGGCTGGACCGCTCAACCGCGTTCTCGCAGGGAGCGATCGGCACCTGGGCAGCATCGCTCGGCTACACGGTGAACGATCACTTCGCCGTGACGCTCGACGGCATGAACCTCAACAACCCGACGCTCAAGTACTACGCGCTCAACCTCGACCAGCCGCGCGCCTTCTACAAGAACGGCTCGCAGTACTACCTGAACTTCCGCTTCAAAATGTAGGCATCGCGCAAGTCAGCAGTGGACGGACGGGCCGCAACGGCCCGTCCGCTCTGCGCCGGAGCTGCGCGGGGCGGGGTCATGACGAGCCGCGGGCGATTCAACTACTCTTACGGCCGGACCGGCAGCGGGCGACACGCCGCCGCCGGCGTCACGGCTGCCGCGAAACCGGCCATGTCAGCACCCGCACCGATCGCCGAACTGTCCGCACCTGCCGATGACACGCTGCGCGCGCAGGTGTTCGCGGCCGGGGTGCCCGTGGTGCTGCGCGGCCTGGTGGCGCGCTGGCCGGCCGTGCTCGCCGCGCGCGCCGGCGCCAGCGCCTTCGTCGAGTACCTGCGGCCTCTGGATAATGGCACGCCGGTGGATGCGATCCTGACGCCGCCGCAGGTGCGCGGGCGCATCTTCTACAGCGAAGGGATGAGCGGCTTCAACTTCGTGCGCAACAAGCTGACGATCACCGCGATCGCCGAGCAGGTGCTGCGCTACGCCGCGTTCCCTGAGCCGCCGGCGGTCGCGGTGCAGAGCGCGCTGGTGCGCGACTGCCTGCCGGGTTTTGCCAGCGACAACGTGCTGACGGTGCTGCCGGCGGCGGTGCTGCCGCGCTTCTGGTTCGGCACTGCGATCACGACGCCGACCCACCTGGATGAGTGGCACAACATCGGCTGCGTGGTGTGCGGCCGCCGCCGCTTCACGCTCTTTCCGCCCGAGCAGATCGACAATCTCTACGTCGGGCCGCTGGATTTCGCGCCGACCGGCGCACCGATGAGCCTCGTGCAGCTCGCCGCGCCCGACCTCGGGCGCTTCCCGAAATTCCACACCGCGCTGGCGGCCGCGGTGCGCGCAGAGCTTGCGCCGGGCGATGCGATCTACATTCCGCCGCTGTGGTGGCACCACGTCGAGTCGCTCGAGCCGTGCAACGCGCTGGTGAACTACTGGTGGCATGCCGGCGGCGGCCCTGCCGAGGGGGCGGCCTCGGGCTTCGACAGCCTCCTGCACGCCATGCTGAACCTGCGTGCGCTGCCGCCCACGGCGCGCGCTGCGTGGCGGGCGCTGTTCGAACACTACGTGTTCGGCGATCCGGCCGGCGTCGCCGAGCACATCGCGCCCGGCCGCGCCGGGATCCTGGGTTCCCTGTCGCCGGCCGATATCGAGCGGCTGCGCGCGCTGCTGGCGGCGCGTCTGAAGTCATGAGCGCCGCGCGCGCCTGCGCGGCCGTGCTGCTGTGGGCAGCGCTGGCGCCCTCAGCACCGGCCGCCGCCGCGACGCCCGCCAACGTCATCCCGGCGCCGCTGCAGGTGAGCTCAGAGGAGGGCAGCTTCATCCTCAGCCCCGACACGGTGATCGTCACCGGCACCGATGCGGCAGCCAAAGACAGCGGTGCGTACCTGGGCGAGCTGCTGCACACCCTGCCGGGCCTGACACTCGCCGTGCGCCCGGCCGCTGTCGGGCGTGCGGCGGCGCACGCGGTGGTGCTGCATCTGGCGCCGGAGCGATCCGAGCTGGGCGCCGAAGGATATGAGCTCGAGGTGAGCCCGCAAGGCGTGCAGGTCACGGCGCACGCCGCCGCCGGGCTCTTCTACGGGGTGGTGACGCTGTGGCAGCTGTGCAGCGCCGCGCCGCGCCCGGGCGGCGACCCGGTCGTCTCTGCGCTGCGCATCCGCGACCTGCCGCGCTTCCGCTGGCGCGGGCTCATGCTCGATTCCGCGCGTCACTTCCAGTCACCTGCGTTCGTCATGCAGTACCTGGACTGGATGGCGCTGCACAAGCTCAACGTGCTGGGGTGGCACCTGAGCGACGACCAGGGCTGGCGTCTGCAGATCCGGCGCTACCCGCGGCTCACCTCGATCGGTGCGTGGCGCGTGCCGGCGGGACGCGCCGCGCAGCGCGACACCGATCCGGCCACCGGCCGGCCGCGCCTGTACGGCGGTTTCTATTCACAGGCGGACGTGCGGCGCATCGTGGCGCACGCGGCGGCGCGCCACGTGACGCTCGTACCGGAGATCGACCTGCCCGGACATGCGAGCGCGGCAATCGCCGCCTATCCGGCGCTGGGCGTGCAAGGTGTGCGGCTGGCCGCGGTGCCGGCCGACTGGGGCGTCTATCCGAACCTCTTCAACGTCGAGGAGTCGACCTTCACGTTCCTGGAGAACGTGCTGCACGAGGTGCTGACGCTCTTTCCGGGGCCGTTCGTGCATCTAGGCGGAGACGAGGCCGTCAAGGATCAGTGGCGCAGCTCCGCGCGCGTGCAGGCGCGCATGCGCGAGCTTGGCGTGGGCGATGAGCAGGCACTGCAGGGCTACTTCATGGGGCGCCTGGCGAAGTACCTGGCCGCGCACGGCCGGCGCGCGGTCGGCTGGGACGAGATCCTCGCAGGCGGTGCGCCCGCGCAGGCCGTGGTGATGTCGTGGCGCGGCGTCGACGGTGCCATCGCGGCCGCCGCCGCAGGTCACGACACGGTGCTCTCGCCGGAGCCGACCCTGTATCTCGACAATCGCCAGGGCGGCGGCCCGGACGAGCCGCCGGGGCGCGGGCGCATCGTATCGCTGGAGGAGGTCTATCGCTTCGAGCCGCTGCCCGGCGCACTCGGCCGCGCGCCGCAACACGTGCTCGGCCTGCAGGCGAACCTGTGGACCGAGCACGTGCGCACCGAGGAGCGGGCCGCCTACATGACCTGGCCGCGCGCCGCGGCGCTGGCCGAGACCGGCTGGTCGGACCCCGCGCGACGGGACTTCGCGGATTTTCTGAAGCGGCTGCCGGCCGAGTTCGACCGCTACCGCGCACTCGGTGTGCGCTACTCCGCGGATGCGTTCGCGCCGCCGCGGCACGTCGGCCCGCTCGAGCGCCACATGAGCCAGGACCTCACCCCGTGCAGCGACAAGGTGCTGCTGAACGTCGAGGATGACGCGCCGCGCGAGGGGCCGCGGGCCGTGTTCCTGGTCGATATCGAGAATCCCTGCTGGCGCATGCCGGCAGATCTGGCGCACGGTGCGCACCTCAGCGCCGCCGTCGGCCAGGTGCCGTTCAATTTCCAGATCGGCAGCGCCCGCGCCGCCGTGGCGCTGCCCGCCCCGCACAGCGCCGCCGGCGAGCTCGAGGTGCGCGTGGATGACTGCCAGGGCGAGCCGGTGGCGCTGCTGTCGCTCGCGCCGGCACTCGATAGCGATGCGGTGACGCAGCTGCCGCCCGTGGCGCTGCCGGCGATGAGCGGCAGCCACGAGCTGTGCCTGCGATTCGCGCAGCACGGCCTCGACCCGCTGTGGGTCATCGACTGGCTGCAGCTCGCACCATGAGTGCCGGCACGCTCACGCTGGTCGCGCCGCTCGCCGGCTGGAGCGGCGCACTGGAGGAGGCCCCCGATGCCGTGTTCGCGCAGCGGCTGCTCGGCGACGGCCTCGCCATCGACCCGAGCGCCGGCAGGTTGTGCGCACCATGCGACGCCGAGGTGCTGCTGCTGCCGCGCTCGCGCCACGCGGTGACGCTCAGGAGCGCCGGCGGCTGCGAGATCCTCTTGCACGTGGGCATCGACACGGTGGCGCTCGGCGGCGCCGGCTTCACCGCGCACACGCGCGCAGGGTGCAGCGGTGCGCGCCGGCGATGAGCTCCTGAGCTTCGACCTGGATGTCCTGGCGCGGCGCGCGAAGAGCGTGCTGACCCCGGTCGTCATCACGGGAGGCGGCTGGCGCATCATCCGCAGCAGTCGCGATTGCGAGGTGCGGGTGGGCGAGTTCCTGATGGAGCTGGTCGCCACCGCGGCAGGCGGCACCGATGGCGCGCAGCACAACGCCTTCACCGAGCAGGTGCGGCGCGTGACCGTGAACTTCGAGCATGGCATCCACGCCCGGCCGGCGGCGCTCATGGCCGCCGCCCTCAAGGATCTCGCCGCCGAGGTGCGTATCGTCGCGGGCGCGCGCGCGGCGAATGCGCGCAGCACCACGGCCCTCATGTCCCTGGGTGCCAAGCGCGGCGATCTGATCGAGCTGCACGCGAGCGGCCCGGATGCGGCTGCCGCCCTGGCAGCGCTCGCCGGCGTTCTGGGTGCGCCGGCCGCGCGCGCCGGCGCCAGCGCGCCCAGGGTGGCCGCGGCGACCCCGCAGGTCGATTCAGTTCCCGGCGCCGGCGGGCGGTACCGCGGCATCAGCCGCCAGCGGCGGGCTCGCCGTTGGCACGGCGCTGCAGCTGCGCCGTGCGCAGGTCGAGGTTACCGCCGACGGTGCGGGCGTGGCGCACGAACAGGCAGCGCTCGAGCGCGCCCGCGGCGCGGTGCGGCAGCGCCTGAGCCGCGGCGGCACGAGCGGCGCGCAGGCGGAGATCGCCGCCGCGCACCTGCAGCTGCTCGACGACCCGGAGCTGACCGCGCGGGCACAAGCCGAGATGGCGGCGGGCCGCAGTGCGGGATTTGCCTGGCGCAGCGCCGTCGGCGCGGCCGCCACGGTCCTGCAGGCGCTCAACGATGCCCACCTGGCCGAACGCGTCGACGATCTTCTGGATCTTGAGTCCCAGGTGCTGCTGGAACTCACCGGCACGGCGGCCGCGGCCGCACCGCCCGCCGCCGGTGCCATCATCCTCGCGCGTGAGCTGCTGCCTTCGCAGGTGGTGGCGCTGGCGCAATCAGGCGTCGCCGGCCTGTGCATGGCCGGGGGCGGCGCCACCTCCCATGCCGCCATCCTCGCGGCCGCCTTAGGTGTACCGGCGCTGGTGGCACTCGGTGGCGGCATCCTCGCGATTGAGGACGGCACGCCACTGGTGCTCGATGCCGGCAGCGGCGTGCTGGAAGTCGACCCGGGCGCTGCACGCATGGCCGCGGCACGCACGGCGGTGACGGCACAGGCGGCACGGCGCACGCAGCTGGAACGTGCCGCGCAGCACGCAGCGAAAACCGCCGACGGTGTGCGCATCGAGGTGCTGGCCAACATCGGCTCGCTCGCCGAGGCACAGGCGGCGGTGCGCCAGGGCGCCGAGGGCGTGGGGCTGCTGCGCACCGAGTTCCTGTTTCTGGACCGCAGCACTGCACCGCCGGAAGCCGAGCAGCGCGCTCAGTACCAGGCGATCGCGGACGCGCTCGGGGAGCGGCCACTCACCATCCGCACGCTCGATGCGGGCGGCGACAAGCCGATCGCCTACCTGCCGCTGCCGCCGGAAGAGAACCCGGCGCTCGGCCTGCGCGGCATCCGCACCAGCCTTGCCTACCCGCAGCTGCTGCGCACGCAGCTGCGCGCCCTGCTCGGTGTCGGTGGGGCGGCGCAGCTGCGCGTGCTGCTGCCGATGATCAGCGATCTCGACGAGGTGCACGCGGTGCGTGCGCTGGTGGAGGAGCTGTGCGGGGAACTCGGCCGCAGCGCCGCGCCGCTCATCGGCGTGATGATCGAAACGCCGGCCGCGGCGCTGCTGGCCGACGAACTCGCCGCCGCGGTGGACTTTCTCTCCATCGGCACCAACGACCTGACGCAGTACACGCTCGCCATGGACCGCACTCATCCGCAGCTCGCCAGCCGTCTGGATGCATTGCATCCGGCGGTGCTGCGCCTGATCGCGCGCACCGCGCAGGCCGGCGGCGCGCGGCAGCGGCCGGTGGCGGTGTGCGGCGGGCTCGCCTCCGAGCCGCGCGCCGCGCCGCTGCTGATCGGGCTCGGGGTGCGCGAGCTGTCGGTGGTGCCCGCGGTCATTCCGCAGCTGAAGGCGCGCATCGCCGCGCTGACGCTCGCCGAGTGCCGCGCGCTCGCGGCGCAGGCGCTCGCGCAGCCCAGCGCCGCGGCGGTGCGCGCGCTGCTCGGGCCGGGGCTGCCATGAAGGGCCTGTTCGCCGGTCTGCAGAAAGTCGGCGGCGCGCTGATGCTGCCGATCGCGGTGCTGCCGATCGCGGGACTGCTGCTGCGCCTCGGGCAGCCGGACCTGCTCGATTCGGTCACCATGGCGGCCGCCGGCAATGCCATCTTCGCGAACCTCGGGCTGTTGTTCGCCGTCGGCGTCGCGGTGGGACTCGCGCGCGAGAACCACGGCGCCGCCGGCCTTGCCGCGGTGGTGGCTTACCTCGTTGCGACCCAGGGCGCGGCGGTGCTGGTGGCCGCGCCTCCCGAGATCGCCACCCAGGAGCTGCAGAAGTTCAGCGTGCCGGTGGGGATCCTCGCCGGACTGATGAGCGGGGCGCTCTACAACCGCTTCTACAACATCAGCCTGCCGAGCTACCTGAGCTTCTTTGGCGGCCGGCGCTTCGTGCCGATCGTCAGCGGCTGCGGCGGGCTGGTGCTGGCGCTCGCCTTCGGGACGCAGTGGCAGCACCTCGAGCACGGCATGGACGCGCTCAGCTACCAGGTGCTGCACGCCGGCGCCCTCGGACTGTTCGCCTACGGGGTGCTGAACCGCGTGCTGATCGTCACCGGGCTCCACCACATCATCAACAACATCGCCTGGTTTCTGCTCGGCGACTACCACGGCGTGACCGGCGACCTGAAGCGTTTCTTTGCCGGCGATCCGGGCGCGGGCGCGTTCATGTCCGGGTTTTTCCCGGTGATGATGTTCGGGCTGCCGGCCGCCTGCCTGGCCATGTACCACACCGCGCTGCCCGAGCGGCGGCGCCTGGTGGCAGGACTTCTGGGTTCGATCGCGCTCACCTCGCTCCTCACCGGCGTCACCGAGCCGATCGAGTTCACCTTCATGTTCCTCGCGCCGCTCCTGTACGCGGTGCATGCGCTCTTGACCGGCATCGCCTTCGTCATCATGAACGCGCTGCACGTGCGCCTGGGGTTCGGCTTTTCCGCGGGACTGTTCGATTACGTGCTGAACTTCAACCGCGCGACACGCCCGCTGTGGCTGCTGCCGGTCGGTGCCGGCTACTTCGCGCTCTACTACTTCCTGTTCCGCTTCGTGATCGTGCGCTTCGACCTGAAGACCCCCGGGCGCGACCGCACCAGCGTGCCCGCCGCAGCGCTGCCGGCCGGCACGGCGCGCGCCGGCGCGTGGATCGAGGCCTTAGGCGGAGCTGAGAACCTGACCGCGGTGAATGCCTGCACCACGCGCCTGCGCCTGCAGGTCGCCGCGCAGTCGCGGGTCGACGCGGCGGCGCTCACTCGGCTCGGCGCGCGCGGCCTGGTGCGACCCACGGCGGACGCCGTGCAGGTCGTGGTCGGCACCGTCGCCGACCTCTTGGCGGGCGAGATCCGCGCGGCCCTCGCCGCCGGGCCCGCTCCCGCGCCGGCCGCGGCGCTGCCCCCGCCGCCGGCGGCCGCCGCGGAGCAGGTTACCGAGGCGGACTGGGGAGGCGATGCGGCGGCGCTTCTGGCCGCCCTCGGCGGTGCGATTAACGTACGCAGCGTCGAGGGTGCGGCCAGCCGCGTGCTGCTGAACGTGGCCGACAGCGCTCAGGTCGATGCCATGGCCTTAAAACGTGCCGGTGTGCGTGCCGTGGCGGTTCTGCCCCAGGGCGCTACCCACCTGATCATGGGCCCGCAGGCGATCCGGGCGGCCGCAGCGCTCAGGCGCCTGATCCGGCCCTAGGAAGGCCCCCGAGACCTAGTCCGTTCAGAGGTTGATGGCGGAAACGTTCAAGCCGCAGCTGCGCACCCGCCGCCAGGGTTTTTCTTTCGGGCGTTTTCCGCGTAACCTCGCTGACAGAAAAATGCGCAGGGGGCGATCTTCCCGGGTGGCCCCTGACGGACCTAAAAATATAACCGCAGAGGAAAAGGAAGATGCTCATTCTCACACGGCGCGTCGGCGAGACCGTCATGATCGGTGATGATGTGACCATCACGGTTCTGGGGGTCAAAGGGAACCAGGTCCGCGTCGGCATCAACGCGCCGAAGACTGTCGCCGTCCATCGCGAAGAAATCTACGAGCGCATCAAGCGCGAACAGCACAGCGAAGAAGTTTCCGAAAAGCCGAAGCCGCAGGAATACGCCCCGATCCTGTAGACGACCGGCCCGATCCTTCGGGCAGCGCGAATATGTAAAACGGGCCGCAGCGTCCTGGACGCTGCGGCCCGCTGACTCCATAGAGATGAGTCGGGCGGCGCTAGAGCTGCGCCTCACCTTCCTTGTGCACCACCACGTCGCCCGGATTTTCGAGCACGTGCATGACCACGCGCCGGTTCTGGGCGCGTCCGGCCGCGCTGGTGTTGGGCGCGATGGGCCGCGTCTGGCCGTAGCCCTTGGCGCTCAGCTGGCTGGACGGGACACCCTGGTTGAGCAGGTAGTCACGCACCGACTCGGCGCGCCGCTCCGAGAGCGCGACGTTGTAATTGGGCGAACCGGTGCTGTCGGTGTGGCCCTGAACCTCGACCACCAGGCGCGGATGCTCCTTCAGTCCCTTCGCCACGGTGTCGAGCACCGGCTTCGAATCGCCGGTGAGAACTGCGGAGTTGGTTTCGAAGGTGACGCCCTCGAGCACCACGTCGCCCTTGATCGGGCAGCCGTTGGCATCGAGCGCGACGCCGGCCGGTGCCTCCGGACACATTGATTTCACCACCGGCGGCGGCGGGGGTGGCGGCGGCGGGGGAGGTGGCGGGGGCGGCGGCGCAGCCGCCACCGGCGGCGGGATGCCCGGGCCGAAGGAGAACACCAGCCCCAGGGTGTACAGGTAGTCGACCCCGCCGTCGGACTTGCCGAAGCGGTCGAAGCGCGCCTTGATGTCGGGACGCAGCGCGAGGCTGCGCGAGGCATCCGCGTTCTCCCACAGCTTGAGGAAGGCGCCGACGCCGCCCTGCACCATGAGCGAGGTCTGGTTGCTCGCCGTGGACGCGGACGGCTGCGCCTGCAGCGCGCCGGCACCCAGGGAGAAGTACGGGGCGAAGCGACCGTCGCGGTTCCACACGCGCAGGAAGTCGAGCGACAGGGCGTACACGCCCAGGTGCCCGGAGTCATAGCGATCGTTGAGACGCGTGCCGTTGAAGTTGAGCTCCGCGCTCCACTCCTTGGTCATGTTGTAGCCGACGGCCAGACCGTAATCGAGTTTGGTGCCGGTCGTGTTGAGAACATTGTCCGGGGTGATGCCCCCGATGTTGGGGTCCAGGTACCAGTGCCCCACCTCATCGCCCGCGAAGGCCACAAAAGGGGCGGCAAGCAGCCACAAGCCGACAAGCAGACGCCGCATCATGTATCCCTCCATCTCGTCACATTAGTTAACGAATGTTGTTGACCAACAACAACATGTCCCTGCAGATTTAACGCGGCGGATTATAACTGTTGCCAAAAAATCGCGCAGACCACATCGCAGGAACGCACCTGTTAGGTGCGTGAACGTGTGTCAGCGAAAGCTCGGCAGGAGATGTTGGGCGGGCGAGAGCACTTCGCTGCGCCGCATCGCGACGGCGGCCGCTTCGATGTCAGTGGCCATGAGACGGTCGCAGGTGGCGAATGGCACGGTCAGACGCAGCGCGCTGTGCGCGGCGGCGAGCGGCGCCGAAGTCTTGAGCGGCGCGCGCAGGTCGATCCCCTGAGCCGCTGCCAGGAATTCGATCGCGATGATGTTGGCGGCATTCGCCGTCATGGTGAGCAGGCGCCGCGCGCCGTGCGTCGCCATGCTGACGTGGTCTTCCTGGTTGGCGGACGTCGGGATGCTGTCGACGCTCGCCGGATGACACAGCATGCGGTTCTCCGCCACCAGCGCTGCCGCGGTCACCTGCGCCATCATGAAGCCGGAGTTCACGCCGCTGTCCGGCGTGAGGAAGGCGGGCAGGCCGCTCATCTTCGGGTCCACCAGCAGCGCGATGCGCCGCTCGGCGATCGAGCCGACCTCGGCGCAGGCGAGCGCGAGGATATCGGCCGCGAACGCCACGGGCTCGGCGTGGAAGTTGCCCCCCGAGAGCACCTCGCCGGTGTCCGGGAAGATCAGCGGATTGTCGGTGACGGCGTGCGCCTCGGTGGCGAGCGTCGCCGCCTGCTGCGTCATGAGGTCGAGGCAGGCGCCCATCACCTGCGGCTGGCAGCGCAGCGAGTAGGGATCCTGCACGCGCTCGCAGGTGCGGTGCGATTCGCGGATCTCGCTGCCGGCGAGCAGTTCGCGGTACACCTGCGCGACGCGCGCCTGGCCCTCGTGGCCGCGCAGGTGATGGATGCGCGGATCGAACGGTGCATCGCTCCCCTGCAGCGCATCGAGCGACAGGGCGCCGCTCACCACGGCCGCCGCGAACACGGTCTCGAGCTGGAAAAGGCCGGCCAGCGCCAGCGCCGTCGACACCTGCGTGCCGTTCAGGAGCGCCAGTCCCTCCTTCGGTCCCAGCGCCGGGGGCGTCAGCCCCTCCTGCGCGAGCGCCTCGGCGGCGGGCAGCACCTCGCCCTGGCGGCGGATGAGGCCCAGGCCCAGGACACTCAGCGACAGGTGCGCCAGCGGCGCGAGATCGCCCGATGCACCGACCGAACCCTGCGCCGGCACGCACGGCAGCAGGCCGCCGTTGATCAGCTGCTCGAGAAAGCGCACGAGCTCGACACTGACGCCGGAGAAGCCCTGCAGCAGGCTCGAGAGCTTCAGCACCAGCGTCAGGCGCACGATCGCATCGTCCAGGAGCGGACCCACGCCGCTGCTGTGCGAGAGGATGATATTGCGCTGCAGGAGCGTGCGTTGCGCCGGCGGGATGCGCGTCTGTGCCAGCAGGCCGAAGCCGGTGTTGATGCCGTAGGCGGGCGCATCTCCGGCGGCCAGGCGCGCGGTGACCAGGTGCGCCTCGCGCACCGCGGCGAGCGCGGCCGGATCGATGCTGACCGTGACCGGACCTGCGTAGATGCGCCGCAGCTCGGCGAGGCGCAGCGCGCGCGAGCCCAGTTTCAGGGAGTCTGATGGGACCATCGCAATACCTCGGCCGCGCGGACCACGGTCCGGCGGGGGTTGAATCCGATCCAGTAGCCGAGCTCCTCGGGCGAGCGCACGTTCCAGACCACGAAGTCGGCCGCCTGGCCGCAGGCGAGCGTACCGCGCTCGCCGCCAAGGCCGAGCGCCCGTGCGGCATGGCGGGTGACGCCGGCGAGCGCCTCGGCGGCGGTCAGCCCGAACAGCCGGGTCGCCATGCTCAGAGCCGTCAGGAGCGATGCCCCGGGCGCCGAGCCCGGATTGCAGTCGCTCGCGACCGCCATGGCAGCTCCGGCCGCGCGCAGCGCGGCCACCGGCGGCGGCCGCTTCGCGGCCAGGCAGTAAAAGGCCACCGGCAGGAGCACGGCCACCGTGCCGGCGCGGGCGAGCGCTGCGGCTTCCGCCTCGCCCGCATACTCGAGGTGGTCGCAGGAGAGGGCGCCGCAGCCGGTCGCCATGAGCGTCGCGCCGATGTTGCTGAGCTGCTCGGCGTGCATCTTCACGGCGACGCCGTGCGCCTGCGCGGCGGCAAACAGGCGCTGCGCCTGCGCCACGTTGAAGGCGATGTTCTCGCAGAATACGTCCACGGCATCGACCAGCCCCTCGCTGAGCAGCGCCGGCAGCCACTCGCGCGCGATGGTGTCGACGTATGCGTCGGCGCGGCCGCGGTACTCCGGCGGCAGCGTGTGCGCCGCGAGCAGCGTGGTGCGCACCGTCACCGGGAAGGCGCGGCCGAGCGCGCGCGCGACGCGCAGCATCTTCGCCTCATCCTCGAGGGTGAGGCCATAGCCGGACTTGATCTCGACCGTGGTGACGCCTTCGGCGGCGAGCGAGGCCAGGCGCGGCGCGCTCTCATCGAACAGCTGCTGCTCGCTCGCGGCGCGCAGCGCGCGCACGCTCGAGAGGATGCCGCCGCCGGCGCGGGCGATGTCCTCGTAGCTCGCCCCGTTCAGCCGCTGCGCGTACTCGCCGGCGCGCGTGCCGGCGAACACCAGGTGGGTGTGGCAGTCGATGAGCCCCGGCGTCACCCAGGCGCCGCCGAGGTCGTGCACCACCGCCGCCGTCACGGGCGGCAGCGCGGCCTCGGGCCCGACCCACTCGATGCGCGCGCCGCGGGTGAGCAGCGCCCCGCGCTCGAGCGGTGCTGCGCCGTCTGCGCAGGTGACGAGCTGCGCATTGCGCCACAGCTTGAGGGGCTCGCTCAAAGCACTCGTTCCTAGCGCGCGTTGAGGAACGGCAGGTTCAGTCCCTGCTCGCGCGCGCAGGCGATGGCGCTCTCGTAGCCCGCATCGGCGTGCCGCATGACGCCCGTGGCCGGATCGTTCCACAGCACCCGCTCGATGCGGCGCGCCGCCTCGCGCGTGCCGTCGCACACGATGACGACGCCGGCATGCTGCGAATAGCCCATGCCGACGCCGCCGCCGTGGTGGATCGACACCCAGGTGGCGCCGCTGGCGGTATTGAGCAGCGCGTTCAGCAGCGGCCAGTCAGCGACCGCATCCGAGCCGTCCTGCATGGCCTCGGTCTCGCGGTTGGGGCTTGCGACCGAGCCCGAGTCGAGGTGATCGCGGCCGATGACGATCGGGGCCTTGAGCTCACCGCGCGCCACCATCTCGTTGAACGCAAGTCCGAGGCGGTGACGATCGCCGAGGCCCACCCAGCAGATGCGCGCCGGCAGTCCCTGGAACTGGATGCGCTCGCGCGCCATGTCGAGCCAGTGGTGCAGGTGGGCATCATCGGGCAGCAGCTCGCGCACCTTGGCATCGGTGCGGTAGATGTCCTCCGGGTCGCCCGACAGCGCCACCCAGCGGAACGGGCCGACGCCGCGGCAGAACAGCGGCCGCACGTACGCCGGCACGAAACCCGGAAAAGCGAAGGCATCCTTCACGCCCTCATCCAAGGCGACCTGGCGGATGTTGTTGCCGTAGTCGAACACCGGGATGCCCAGTTTCTGGAAGGCCAGCATGGCTTCGACGTGCCGCGCCATGGCGGCGCGCGCCTCGCGCGCCACCTGCGCCGGGTCGGCAGCGCGCAGGCGGTCCCACTTCTCCAGGCTCCAGCCGGCGGGCAGGTAGCCGTTCACCGGATCGTGCGCGGAGGTCTGGTCGGTGACGGCGCTCGGGCGCACGCCGCGGCGCAGCAGCTCGGGCAGCACCTCGCAGGCATTGCCGAGCAGGCCCACCGACAGCGCCTTGCCGGAGGAGCGCGCGCGCTCGAGCAGTTCGAGCGCCTCGTCGAGGGTCGTCGCCTGCACGTCGAGGTAGCGGGTCTGCAGGCGCTTGGCGATGCGCTCCGGGCGGCACTCGATGGCGAGCATCGAGGCGCCCGCCATGGTGGCGGCGAGCGGCTGCGCGCCGCCCATGCCGCCCAGCCCTGCGGTCAGGATCCAGTGGCCGGCGAGGTTGCCGCCGAAGTGCTGCCGGCCCATCTCGACGAAGGTCTCGTAGGTGCCCTGCACGATGCCCTGGCTGCCGATGTAGATCCAGGAGCCGGCCGTCATCTGGCCGAACATCATCAGGCC
Organism: uncultured Gammaproteobacteria bacterium; assembly: GCA_963787655.1. Classification (GTDB taxonomy): domain Bacteria; phylum Pseudomonadota; class Gammaproteobacteria; order Steroidobacterales; family Steroidobacteraceae; genus 13-2-20CM-66-19. Next base: position 117,318 of record CAWBDY010000003.1, read on the forward strand.
CTTGCGGTCGAGCGCGTTGAAGTGGTCCCAGTCGGCCCAGCGCGCCACCAGGTTCGAGTTGGCGATGAGCACGCGCGGGGCATCGGTGTGGGTGCGGAACACGCCGACCGCCTTGCCCGACTGGATCAGAAGCGTCTCGTCGTCCTTGAGCGCGCGCAGCGCGGTGACGATCTGCTCGTAGCACTGCCAGTTGCGCGCCGCCTTGCCGATGCCGCCGTACACCACGAGCTCCCCGGGGCGCTCGGCCACCTCCGGGTCGAGGTTGTTCATGAGCATGCGCAGCGGCGCCTCCGTCAGCCAGCTGCGGCAGGTGAGGGCGGTGCCGCGCGGGGCACGCAGGGGCAGGCGGGCGGCAGGAGCGGTCATGGTTACCTCGGCTGACAGGTGGCGGCGAGCTCGTAGCGCGAGCCCGGATGATAGAGATCGGCGACGCTGGCGATGCGGCCGTGCGAGAAGGTGCGGCGCAGGATGAGGAGGCAGGCCTCGTCGGCGGTGAGCTTGAGCAGGCGCCGGATGCGCCGCTCCGGCAGCAGCGCCCGTACGATGTGCTCGGCGCGCTGCAGCGGGGCGACGCGGATCAGGAACTCGTGCGGCGTGACGCGCGTGAAGTCGTTGCGCAGATACCCGGGAGCCACCTGCGGATTGACGTGGCGCTCCTCGACCTGCAGCGGCAGGCCGTCCTCGAAGTGCGTGAGCAGCGAGTAATCGAGTTGCGTGCCGGGCTTCACCCCGCAGCGCTCGGCAAGCTCGGCGCGGGCGCTCACCTGCGACAGCGCCACCACCTTGACCTTGTACTCATGGCCGCGGGCGCGCACCTCGTCGGCGATGTTGCGGATCTCGAGCGGATGGGCGTGCACGCGCTGCTCGGCGACGAAGGTGCCGACGCCGGCCACCCGCACCAGCACCCCATCCGCGGCCAGTTCGCACAGCGCGCGGTTGGCGGTCATGCGCGACACGGTCAGGGCCCGGGTGAGCTCGTTCTCGGACGGCACCCGCTCGCCGGCACGCAGGGCGCCTGCGGCGATGCGCTCGAGGATGAAGGCCTTCACCTGCAGGTAGCGCGCCGTGGCGCTCTGGAGTGACATGCTCGCAAGTTCCGCCTGTGCGGGGGGGTGCCGCAGGCCTCAATGGTGGCACCGGGGCGCTTACTTGTCTATACAGGTACGGGGTGGGCGCGGGCAAAAGGCAGTTACCGCAAGCGCCGGACTTTAGGTAGAATGCGCCGCCCCTGCACGGGCAGCGGTTCATGCAGGGACGGGAGGCTGGTGCCGCCTGGCGGCTCGGCAACGAGCGATGTGCGGCACTCCCCAAGAGCGTAAGACTGGAAAGCCCCCCGCGGGGCTTTTTGTTTTTGGTGGGCCTGAAGGCCCATTTTTGTTTGGGCGGGGCGCCGTTCGTGGTGCCCCAAAGGGGTAGCGGCAGCGTGACGGGGACCTTGCGGGAGCGGCTCATCGCCCTCATCGAACCGGTGGTTGAGCGGCTGGGGTTCGAGCTGGTCGAGCTCGAGCACGGCCATGGGCAGGTGCGCCTGTTCATCGACGGGCCCGCGGGCGTGAAGCTCGACGACTGCGCCACGGTCAGTCGCGAGGTCTCGCGCCTGCTCGATGCGGAAGACCCGATCCCGCACGCCTACACCCTGGAAGTGTCCTCGCCGGGCCTCGACCGGGTGCTGCGCACGCGCGCGCACTTCGATCGTTTCCGCGGCGCGCAGGTGTTTGTGGAGCTGAAGGAGCCGCGCGACGGGCGGCGCCGCTACACCGGCAAGCTTGTGACCGTCGATGCGACAGGTATTGCGCTCGAGGTCGACACCGAGCACGTGGCGCTCGGTTTCAACGAGATTGGCAAGGCGCGGCTCGCCACTGATTAGCGGCTGCGGCGCTGTTAGGTTTACGAGGTACGACTGCTGTGAACAAAGAAATCCTGATGGTGGTGGACGCCGTTTCCAACGAGAAGGGCGTCGACAAGGAAGTGATCTTCGAGGCACTCGAAGCTGCGCTCGCGTCCGCAACCCGCAAGAAGCATGGCGAGGAGTGGGATGCGCGCGTCGCGATCGACCGCAAGAGCGGCGACTACGAGACCTTCCGCCGCTGGAAAGTATTCGCCGATGACTCCAAGGAGCTGGAAGTGCCCGAGCGCGAGCTGCGCATGGACGATGCGCTCGAGCTCGATCCCAAGGCGGAGATCGGCGGCTTCGTCGAGCAGCCGATCGAATCGGTCGCCTTCGGCCGCATCGCCGCCCAGCAGGCCAAGCAGGTGATCGTGCAGAAAGTGCGCGAGGCCGAGCGCGCCCAGGTGGTGGACGCCTACCGTGACCGCGTCGGCCAGCTGGTGGGCGGGGTGGTGAAGCGCGTCGACCGCAACGGCATCTACATCGATCTCGGCAGCAACGCCGAAGGCTTCGTGCCGCGCACCGACATGATTCCGCGCGAACAGGCCAAGCCGCAGGACCGCATCAAGGCGTTCCTGAAGGAAGTGCGCTCCGAGCCGCGCGGCCCGCAGCTGTTCCTGACGCGCACGGCGCCGGAGTTTCTCATCGAGCTGTTCAAGCTCGAGGTGCCGGAAGTCGGCCAGGGACTGATCCAGATCCTCGGCGCGGCCCGCGATCCGGGCATCCGCGCCAAGATCGCGGTGAAGAGCAACGACCCGCGCATCGATCCGGTCGGTGCCTGCGTCGGCATGCGCGGTTCGCGCGTGCAGGCGGTCTCCAACGAGATCGCCGGCGAGCGCGTCGACATCATCCCGCACGTCGACAATCCGGCGCAGTTCGTCATCAACGCCATGTCGCCGGCGGAAGTCATGTCGATCGTGGTCGACGAGGACTCGCACAGCATGGACATCGCCGTGTCGGAGGAGAAGCTGTCGCAGGCCATCGGCCGCGGCGGCCAGAACATCCGTCTCGCCAGCCAGCTGACGGGCTGGGACCTCAACGTCATGACCGAGTCCGACGCCGAGGCCAAGAGCGAGACCGAGGCGAAGGAGCTGGTGCAGAACTTCATGAAGCAGCTGGACGTCGACGAGGACGTGGCCACGATCCTGGCGCAGGAGGGCTTCTCCACCGTCGAGGAAATCGCCTACGTGCCGCAGGCGGAACTGGCGGCGATCGAGGAGTTCGACGAGGACATTGTCAAGGAGCTGCGCAACCGCGCACGCGACGTGCTGCTGACGCAGGCGATCGCCAGCGAAGAGACGCTCGATCAATCGATGCCGGCGGACGACCTGCTGCTGCTCGAGGGCATGAGCCCGGATCTGGCGCTGACGCTGGCGCGCCGCGGCGTACGCACGCGCGAGGATCTGGCGGAGCAGTCGGTGGACGAACTCGCGGACATCGAGGGGCTCGCGGCCGACAAGGCGGCCAAGCTCATCATGACCGCGCGCGCCCCGTGGTTCGAGGCAGGTTAAACGTATGGCAGAAGTGACCGTTTCCCAATTCGCCGAGGTGCTGAAGGTGCCCGTCGACCGGCTGCTCGTGCAGCTGGACCAGGCGGGCATCAAGGTGTCCGGTCCCGAAGCGCGCATCAGCGACGACGCCAAGCTTGAGCTCCTGACGCACCTGCGTCGCAGCCACGGCAGTGACGAGGCGGACGGCGATGCCGCGCCGCGCAAGATCACGCTCAAGCGCAAGACGCAGAGCGAGCTGAAGCTCGCCAGCACCCAGGGTCGGGCGCGCACCGTGAACGTCGAGGTGCGCCGCAAGCGCACCTACATCAAGCGCGACGTGCTCGAAGAGCAGGCGCGCGCGCAGCAGGACGAACTCGACAGCCGCAAGAAAGAGGCCGCGGACGCGGCGCGCGCCGAGACCGAGCGTGCCGAGAGCGAGCGGCGCGAGCGCGAGCGGCTCGAGGCGGAAAACCGCCGCCGCGTCGAGGAAGAGGAGACGCGCCGGCGCGCTCAGGAGGATGCGCGCCGCGTGGCCGAGCAGCGCAGCCGCGACGACGAGGCGCGCCGCGCGCGCGAGCGCGAGGAGCACGAGCGCCGCGGCGGCGACCGCGAACGCGCGGTGCCGGCACCGGCAGCGCTCCCCGAGCGCGTGCGCGCGGTGGCAGCGGCCGCCCCGGCACCCGTCGCCGACGACAAGGCGACGCGCTACGGCCGCCAGGAACTGCACGTCACGGGCGATGTCAGCTCGCGCTACAAGAAGAAGCGCCGTGCCAAGTCGCGCCCGGTCTCGGCCGGCGCCGGCGGCGAGCACGCCTTCGAGATGCCCACCGCACCGGTGGTGCGCGAGGTGGGCATCGGCGAGACCGTCACGGTGGCTGAGCTCGCCCAGAAAATGGCGGTCAAGGCGACCGAGGTCATCAAGGTGCTCATGAACATGGGCGTGATGGCGACCATCAACCAGCCGATCGACCAGGACACCGCGGTGCTGGTGGTCGAGGAGATGGGCCACACCCCGAAGATGCTGAAGGAGAACCAGATCGAGGTGGATCTGCAGGGCGGGCAGGCGGAAGCCGAGCTCGAGCCGCGGCCGCCGGTGGTCACCGTCATGGGCCACGTCGACCACGGCAAGACCTCGCTCCTCGACTACATCCGCCGCACCAAGGTGGCGGCCGGCGAAGCCGGCGGCATCACCCAGCACATCGGCGCCTACCACGTCGAGACGCCCAAGGGCCTCATCACCTTCCTCGATACCCCGGGTCACGCCGCGTTCACCGCGATGCGCGCCCGCGGTGCCAAGGCGACCGACGTCGTGGTGCTGGTGGTGGCGGCCGACGACGGCGTCATGCCGCAGACCATCGAGGCGATCCAGCACGCGCGCGCTGCGGGCGTGCCGATCGTCGTCGCCGTCAACAAGATCGACAAGAGCGATGCCGACCAGGACCGGGTGCGCACCGAGCTGTCCAAGCACGAGGTCATCTCCGAAGAGTGGGGCGGCCAGAACATCTTCGTGCCGGTCTCGGCGCGCACCGGGCAGGGCGTCGATCAGCTCTTGGACTCGATCCTGCTGCAGTCGGAAGTGCTGGAACTGCGCGCGCCGCGCTCGGGACTGGCTTCCGGCGTCGTCATCGAATCGAGCATCGAGAAGGGCCGCGGCGCGGTCGCCACCGTGCTGGTGAAGCGCGGCACGCTGCGCATGGGCGATCCGATCATCGCCGGCTCCGAATTTGGCCGCGTGCGCGCCATGTTCGACGAGAACGGCAAGGCGGTGCAGGAGGCGCCGCCCTCCATGCCGGTGGTGGTGCTGGGACTGTCGGCCGCCCCGAACGCCGGCGACGAGCTGCTGGTCGTGGAGAGCGAGCGCAAGGCGCGCGAAGTGGCGCTGTACCGCCAGGGCAAGTTCCGCGATGTGAAGCTGGCGCGTACCAGCACGCGCGCCGAGGACGTGTTCTCGCAGATGGGCGAGGCCAAGGCGGGCGTCGTCGCGGTGCTCATCAAGGCGGACGTGCAGGGCAGCGCCGAAGCGCTGCGCGAGGCACTCGGCAAGCTCTCGACCGAGGAGGTGCAGGTGAAGGTCATCGCCAGCGGCTTGGGCGGCATCACCGTCTCCGACGTGCAGCTGGCGGCGGCGTCCAATGCGCTCATCATCGGCTTCAACGTGCGCGCCGACGCCGGCGCGCGCGAGGCGGTCAAGGAGACCGGGGTCGAGGTGCGCTACTACAGCATCATTTACGAGGCCATCGACGATGTGAAGCAGATGATGTCCGGCATGCTGCAGCCGGAGATCAAGGAGCAGATCGTGGGCGTCGCGCAGGTGCGCGAGGTGTTCCGCTCCAGCAAGTTCGGTGTGGTCGCCGGCTGCCTGGTGACGGAAGGCTTCGTGCGGCGCAACAACCCGATCCGCGTGCTGCGCGACAACGTGGTGATCTTCGAAGGCGCGCTCGAATCGCTGCGCCGCTTCAAGGACGATGCCAGCGAGGTACGGGCCGGGACCGAATGCGGCATCGGTGTGAAGAACTATCAGGACGTGCGCGTCAACGACCAGATCGAGTGCTTCTCCCGTGTCGAGGTCGCGCGCACGCTGCAGTGATGGCGCAACCCCGCACGCAACGCATCGAGTCGGAGATCCAGCGCGTGCTGTCCGCGCTGGTGGCGCGCGAGGTCAAGGATCCGCGCGTCGGCAACGTCACGATCACGCAGGTGAGCGTCGCCGCCGACATGGGCAGCGCCAAGGTGTTCTTCACGCCTTTCGCCTCGAGCAACCCGTCCGAGCAGGTGCGCGAGGGACTGACGCGCGCGGCCGGGTTCCTGCGCGGCGAGATCGGCCGGCGGCTCGGGCTGCGGCACACCCCAAGGCTGGAATTCGTGGTCGATGACAGCGTCGCGGAAGCGGCCCACCTGACCAGTCTCATCGACCGCGCCGTGGCCGGCGATCGTGCCCAGGCCGCCGCCAGCGCGCCCGCCGAAGACGAGGCACCGGGCGACGAGCCGCCGCGGCGCTGAAGCGCCGCCTCCTGGCATGCACAGCGGCATCCTGCTGCTCGACAAGCCGCGCGGGCTGTCGTCGAATGCGGCGCTGCAACGCGTGCGCACGCTGTACGCGAGAGTGAAGGGCGGCCATGTCGGCAGTCTCGATCCGCTCGCGACCGGCATGCTGCCCATCTGCCTCGGCGAGGCCACCAAGGTCGCAGGCGAGATCCTCGCCGGCCGCAAGTGCTACCGCTTCACGGTCACCTTGGGCAGCAGCACCACCACCGGGGATGCCGAGGGGACGCAGCTTGCCACTGCTCCCGTGCCGGCGCTGGAGGCGGCGAGCCGTCAGCGCCGTGCTGCAGCGCTTCCTCGGAGGCAGCGAGCAGGTGCCGCCGATGTACTCGGCACTGAAGCGCGCGGGCCAGCCGCTCTACCGCCTGGCGCGCGCCGGCGTCAGCGTCGAGCGGGCGCCGCGGCGCATCGAGCTGTCGCAGTTGCAGCTGGTGGCGTTCACGCCGGCAACGCTCGAGTGTCAGGCGCTCTGTTCCAAGGGCACCTACATCCGCGTGCTGGCCGAGGACATCGCGCTCGCGCTCGGCACGCTCGGACACGTCACGGCGCTGCGGCGCGAGTACGTCGAGCCGTTCGAGGCGCAGCCGATGCACACGCTTCAGTCCCTGACGCAGGGGGCGGCGGGCGTGCCGCCGCCGCTGCTGCCGGCGGACTGGGCGCTGGCGCATATGCCGGAGGTGCGTTTGAGCGTCGCGGAAGCGCAGCGCATTCGCCACGGACAGCAGGTGCTGCGGGCGTCCGGCTGGCAGCCGCGGCGCGCGTGCGACTCTACGACGAGACGGGGGAGTTCCTCGGCATCGGTGAGGCCGACTCAAGTGGCGCGGTGCAGCCGCGCCGTCTGCTCAACCTGCCTGCTGCGGCTACTGACCGTGAATCGTGAGCGAGGGGTCGAGCAAGCGCAGCGCAGCACCGGGCGTCGGCTCGCCGGTGCGCTCGATGTCCTGCTGCGTCCAGGTGCGGCCGAAACCGGCGCACTCGCTCGGGCTGGTCGGAATGCGCGTGGCGGTACTCGCTGACGCACCCCGGTGGCGGCACGAAGGCCGCAGTGGCCGGCTTCGGTTGCGGTGTCGCGGCGCAGGCGCTCAGCAGTGCAAGGCCGCTGCACAGAAGCATTTTGTTCAGCATGGCGTCACCTCTATCTAAGGACCATCCTAGGCCCGCAGTGTTCGCCGGCGCAAGGCAGGGAACACTTCTTCAGCTTGTAGTGCGGCAGCCCTGCCGGGTACAATGCGCGGCTTAGCAAAAGGCTCTTAAGACAAGCAGTTAGGACAATCGGGCAATGGCTTTATCCACTGAGAAAAAGGGCGGGATCCTCGCGCAGTTCCGCCGCGGACCGGCCGACACGGGCTCTCCGGAAGTTCAGGTCGCGCTACTGTCGGAACGCATCAATGGTCTGGGTGAGCACTTCACGGCTCACAAGCGTGACCACTCCTCGCGTCGCGGGCTCGTCAAGCTCGTGAACCAGCGCCGCAAGCTCCTCGACTACCTCAGAGCCGTACAACCCGAGAAGTACCAGGAGCTCGTCGAGCGCCTGGGGCTTCGCCGATAAACAACCAAGGGCCGCCGTGTCAACGCGCGGCCTTTGCGTTTCTGCCCCTTTCATTTTTTAAGGATTGAGCTGTGAGCGTCGTCAGCAAGTCGTTTCCTTATGGTTCGCAGACCGTCACCATCGAGACCGGAGAGATCGCCCGCCAGGCCGAAGGCGCCGTGCGTGTCGCGATGGGCGAGACGGTGGTACTGGTCACCGCCTGCGCCAAGCAGGCCCCGTCCCCCGGGCGGGACTTCTTCCCCCTGACCGTCAACTACGTCGAGAAGACCTACGCCGCCGGGCGCATCCCGGGCGGGTTCTTCAAGCGCGAGGGACGCCCGACCGAGAAGGAGACGCTCACCTCGCGTCTCATCGACCGTCCCATACGCCCGCTGTTTCCGGACGGTTTCTACAACGACGTGCAGGTGGTGGCCACCGTGCTGTCGCTGGACCCGGAGACCGACGCCGACATTCCGGCGCTGCTCGGCGCCTCCGCGGCTCTCGCACTGTCGGGACTGCCGTTCAACGGACCGATCGGCGCGGCGCGCGTCGGCTGGAAGGACGGCAAGTACCTCTTGAACCCGAGCGCGCACCGAGCTTGCGCAGTCGCAGCTGCACCTGGTGGTCGCCGGCACCGAGCATGCCGTGCTCATGGTGGAGTCGGAGGCGAGCGGCCTGTCCGAGGAAGTCATGCTCGGCTCGGTGGTCTTCGGCCACGAGCAGATGCAGGTCGCCATCCGCGCCATCCGCGAACTGGCCAAGGAAGCCGGCAAGCCGCGCTGGACCTGGCAGCCGGCCGCCGAGAATGCCGATCTCACCAGCGCCGTGTCGCTGCACGCGCAGGCGGCGCTCGCGCAGGCCTACAACATCACCGAGAAACAGCAGCGGCACGCGCGCCTGTCCGAGATCAAGACGCAGACGCTCACGACGCTCACCGGCGGCGAGGCTCCCAAGTGGAACGCCGAGCAGGTCGAGAGCGTGCTGTTCAAGCTGGAAAGCAACATCGTGCGCCAGCGCATCCTCAACGGCGAGGCGCGCATCGACGGCCGCGATACCAAGACCGTACGCCCCATCACCGTCAAGGTCGGCGTGCTCAAGCGCACGCACGGCTCGGCGCTGTTCACGCGCGGCGAGACGCAGGCACTGGTGGTCACCACCCTCGGCACCACCCGCGATGCGCAGATCATCGACGCGCTCGAGGGCGAGCGGCGCGAGCCGTTCATGCTGCATTACAACTTCCCGCCGTTCTCGGTGGGCGAGACCGGCATGATGGGTTCGCCCAAGCGCCGCGAGATCGGACACGGCAACCTGGCGCGCCGCGGCGTCAAGGCCGTGATGCCCGACATGACGACGTTCCCGTACGTCATCCGCGTGGTCTCGGAAATCCTCGAATCGAACGGCTCGAGCTCGATGGCGAGCGTGTGCGGCACCTCGCTGTCGCTCATGGATGCGGGCGTGCCGATCAAGGCGCCGGTGGCCGGCGTCGCCATGGGCCTGGTGCTGGAAGGCAGCCGCTTCCAGGTGCTGACCGACATCCTCGGCGATGAGGATCACCTCGGCGACATGGACTTCAAGGTGGCCGGCACCAAGGACGGCGTCACCGCGCTGCAGATGGACATCAAGGTCGAGGGCGTCACGCCCGAGATCATGCGCGTCGCGCTCGACCAGGCACGCGCCGGCCGTCTGCACATCCTCGAGGAGATGAACCGCGTCATCCGCGAGCCGCGCGAGAAGATGTCCGAGTGGGCACCCTCGATCATCACCCTGAAGATCGACCCGGAGAAGATCCGCGACGTCATCGGCAAGGGTGGTGCGGTCATCCGCCAGATCACCGAAGAGACCGGCACGACCATCGACATCGAGAGCGACGGCACGGTGAAGATCGCCTCGGTCAGCGGCACCGCCGGGCGCGAGGCGCTGCGGCGCATCGAGCTCATCACCGCCGACGTCGAAGTCGGCCAGATCTACGAGGGCAAGGTGGCGCGCCTCATGGACTTCGGCGCCTTCGTCACGATCCTGCCCGGCCGCGACGGCCTGGTGCACATCTCGCAGATTTCCAACGAACGCGTGGAGCGGGTGAGCGACAAGCTCAAGGAAGGCGATGTGATTCGCGTCAAGGTGCTCGAAGTGGATCGCCAGGGGCGTATCCGACTGTCGATGCGCGACGTCGACGCCGCGTGAAAACTCAACGGCGCGCCGCGGTTCTCGCGGCGCGCTGTCGACGGCCCTAGGAGCCGCGCCCGGCGCTCTGGCCGGGAAACAGTTTCAGGCTCTGCTCGAGATAGTTGCCCATGACACTGCGGATGCCGGCGCCGTAGGAGCGGATGACCTGTAGCAGAAACTCGCGGCTCATCAGCGGATCGCCCACGTGCTCCTGCTCGGCGATGACCTGCAGCAGAATGGCGCGCGTGATGTCCGCCTGGCTCTTCTTGTCGATGACTACCAGGTCGATGCGTTCGATCACGAGGCGACGGATGTCAGCCAGAGTGATGTAGCGGCTCTCAACAGTGTCGTACAACCGCCGGTTGGGATATTTCTTGATTGTGCGCGGTTCGCTCATTACACGTCCCTCGCTATGAGGTGGCTTCAGCTACCTTCCATAGAATGTACGCATTGCGAACCTACCTTATATCAAGTAGGTCGCCATCGCGAATCAACGCGTGAAACGACGGACCCCTAGGATCCCTGCACAAGTGGGGCGGCCACCTGATGCGTTCCGGCCAGACGCTGCGGCTGCCAGTGCGCCACACCCCAGTTGAGGATGTCGCGAACGTGCGCGTGGCGCAGCTCTGCCGGGGGCTCCTGTTTTAACAATGTTAGGGCAGTGAGCAATTGCTGCGGTACGGCAGACTTATCCAGCGCCACCGAACGTTTTGATTTCGCAAGCTTTCCGCCGTCCGGCTCGACCACGAGCGGCAGGTGCAGGTAGCGCGGCGTGGGAAGTGCGAGGGCTTGCTGCAGCGCAATCTGCCAGGGCGTACTGTCCAAGAGGTCCGCGCCGCGGACCACATCGGTGACCCCTTGCAGCGCATCATCGACGACCACGGCGAGCTGGTACGCATACGCGCCGTCGCGCCGGCGCACGATCACGTCGCCGCGTTCCCGCAGGCTGTAGGCGCATTCTCCCTGGACTCGATCTAAGAAACGCAGCGTCGAGTCGTCGACACGGAAGCGCGTCGCGGTGGCGCCGCTGCGGCGCGCACCGTTGCGGCAGGTTCCGGGATAGCCGCCCTGCAGCGGCTGTTCGCGCCGCGAGCAGCTGCAGGCGAAGGTGAGTGCGCGCGCGCTGAGCGCGGCGAGCGCCTGCGCGTAATGCGCGGCGCGGGCGCTCTGATACTCGATGTCACCGTCCCACTCGAGTCCGAAGGCTGCCAGCGTACGCACGATGTCGTCGGCGCAGCCGGCAACGAGGCGCTCGCGGTCCAGATCCTCCATGCGCACCAGCCAGCGGCCGCCGTGGTGACGCGCATCCAGAAAGCTGCCGAGTGCAGCCACGAGTGAACCCAGGTGCAGCGCACCGGTCGGTGAGGGCGCGAAGCGCCCGAGGTAGGTGGAAGCGGCGGCGAGCGGCGCCGCCGCGGCGTCAGCGGTAGCGGTCGTCGCGGTCGCCGTACTGGCGCTCGCGCCGTTCGCGGCGCTCCTGCGCCTCGATGCTCAGGGTCGCCACCGGCCGTGCTTCGAGTCGCTTGATGCCGATTTCCTCGCCGGTCTCCAGGCAGTAACCGTAGGAGCCGTCGTCGATGCGCTTCAGCGCATCGTCGATCTTGCGGATCAGTTTGCGCTCGCGATCACGCGTACGCAGTTCCAGGCTGAACTCCTCTTCCTGCGTGGCGCGGTCGTTGGGATCGGGAAAGTTGGCCGCCTCATCCTTCATGTGCGACACGGTGCGGTCGACCTCGACCATGAGATCGCGCTTCCAGCTGTTGAGGATGCTGCGGAAGTGCTCGAGCTGCTCCTTGCTCATGTACAGCTCGCCGCGCTTGACGATGTACGGCTGTACGTTGCGCGGGCCGGCTAGCAGGCTTCCCGGTTCACCGTCGCCGTCGTCGCCTTCGCTCGCGGCGGCGGCGCGCGGCGCGGGGACCTGCGGCTGCGGCACGCTCGGGGCGGCCGGGCGCAGCGGCTTCTTCAGCGGCTCTGCTGCGGCAGCGGCACTCGCCGGCGGTGCGAGCGCTGCAGGTTTGCGCGCTGGCACGACGGCCTTGCGTGCGTGCGTGGCTACCACGGTACGTGTGCGCGGGGCTTCGGGCTTGCGGGCGACTGCCTTGCGCACGACGGGCCGACCCACCGTCTTCTTGCCCTTTGCGGACTTCGGCGCAGGTCTCTTAGCCGGCATCAATGGCTCCTCAAAACAGCTCTGCCTCATTAAAGAACGCGCGATTATACCGGCCGACCCCCGCCTGTACAGATGTCCTACAAAGGTCCGGTCTGCGGGGCGCCGCAGGGTGTCGGAACGGGGTCTTGCGCCCGCAAAAAGGGGGCCGGAGCCAGCGCGCGAGCGGCGCAGTCGCTAGGGCAGGGTGACGCCGGGAGCTGGCCGCCAGTCGCGCTGTCTGCGCTCCGCGACAACGGTGGTGTAGATCCCGCCGCGCACATTGAAGCGCGCACTCAGACGCAGGAAGCGCGCGTGCAGTGCGCCATCGAGATGATCGGCGATCTCGTTGGTGACCGCTTCGTGGAAGGTGCCGCGATCGCGGAACGACCAGATATAAAGCTTGAGCGATTTGAGCTCGACGCACAGCTGGTCGGGCACGTATTCGAGATCGAGCGTCGCGAAATCCGGCTGCCCGGTGCGCGGGCACAGGCAGGTGAATTCCGGAATCTGCATGCGAATCGTGTAGTCGGCGCCGGTGTGCGGATTGGGAAAAGTCTCGAGCTCGTGTGTGGGCGCGTGCGTCATATTGCTCTACACTACACCAATCCTCGGCAGGCTCGGACGACGGCAGAAATCACCAGATGCGGTTGACCAAGATCAAGCTCGCCGGTTTCAAAAGCTTCGTCGATCCGACCCAAATCAACTTCCCCAGCAATCTGACCGGCGTGGTCGGGCCGAACGGCTGTGGCAAATCCAACGTCATCGATGCGGTGCGCTGGGTGATGGGGGAGCTGTCCGCCAAGCATCTGCGCGGCGACAGCATGACGGATGTCGTCTTCAACGGTTCCGCGGCGCGCAAGCCGGTCGGCAGCGCCTCGGTGGAGCTGATTTTCGACAACGGCGACGGCAAGATCGGCGGCGCCTACGCCAGCTACAGCGAGGTCTCGCTGCGGCGCCAGGTGGGCCGCGATGGCACCTCGGTGTACCTCATCAACGGTACGCGCTGCCGCCGCAAGGACATCACCAACCTGTTTCTGGGCACGGGCCTGGGCTCGCGCAGCTACGCCATCATCGAGCAGGGCATGATCTCGCGCGTCATCGACGCCAAGGCCGAGGACATGCGCGCCTTTGTGGAAGAGGCCGCCGGCATCTCGCGCTACAAGGAGCGCCGCAAGGAGACCGAGGTGCGCGTCGCCGAGACGCGCGAGAACCTCGAGCGGCTGCAGGACGTGCGCGACGAGGTCGAAAAGCAGATCCGTCACCTGCAGCGCCAGGCTGCCGGCGCGCGGCGCTACCAGGGGCTGAAGGAACAGGAACGGCGCCTGACGGCGCAGCTCCTGGCGCTGCGGCTGCGCGACCTCGACAGCGGCGCGGAAGTGCATGACGCCGCCGTGCGCGAGCGCGAGATCGTCATGCAGGGGGAACTGGCCGCCCAGCGCGCGGCAGAAGCCGCCATCGAGAGGCAGCGCGCCGTGCACGGCGCGCACAACGATACGCTCGGCGGCGTGCAGGCACGCTATTACGAGGTGGGCGCCGACATCTCGCGGCTCGAGCAGTCGATCGAACACACCCGCGAGCTGCGCGAGCGCCAGCGCGGCGAGCTGGCCCAGACCCACACCACCCTGAGCGAGTTGCGCGCGCACCTCGAGCGTGACGAGCAGCAGCTGCAGCAGCTGCGCGCCGAGCTTGCGCAGCTCGAGCCGCAGCGCCTCGCGGCGCAGCAGGCCGAAGGTGCCGCTGCCGCCGGCCAGGAGGCCGCCGAGCTGGCGCTGGCCGACTGGCAGCAGCGCTGGGAGGAGCACACCCGCGCCGCGGGTGCCGCCGCACAGAGCGCCCAGGTGGAACGCGCACGTATCGAACAGCTGGAGAATCAGCTGCGCGGACTTGGCGTGCAGGCGCAGCGTCTGGCCGCCGAGCACGAGACCCTGAGCGCCGCACAGCTGCAGGAACAGCTGAGCCGCCAGGCACAGGAAGAACAGCAGGCGCGCGCGCACAGCGAGGCGCTGCACGCGACGCTTACCGCGGCGCAGGCGCGCGTCCAGGAGCTGCGCGCCGCGCAGCTGCAGGCCGAACATGAGCTGGAGCAGGCACGCCGCGGCCGCGAGTCCGTGCACGCCGAGCTCACCTCCCTCGAGGCGCTGCAGGCCGCCGCGCTCGCCGGGCGTGCCGGCAGCCATGCCGGGGAGTGGCTGCACATGGCAGGGCTTGCCAGCGCGCCACGCCTGGCCACCGCGCTCGAAGTCGAGGCCGGCTGGGAGCGCGCCGTGGAGACCGCCCTGGGCGATTACCTCGAGGCCGTGTGCGTCGACGGACTCGATGCCGCCTGCGATTCACTGGCAGCCCTCGAAGTGGGCAGCGTCACGCTGATGGAGAGCGGCGGTGATGCGCCGGGCGGGAGCGGGGAGACGCTGGCTGCCCGGGTGCGCGGGCCGGCCGCGGTGCTCGTGCAGCTGGCGCGGGTACGCACGGCCGATTCCCTCAAAGAGGCGCTGCAGGCACGCAAGACGTTGCGCGAGGGTGAGTCGCTCATCACGCGCGCGGGCGAGTGGCTCGGGCGCGGCTGGCTGCGCGTCAGCCGCGGCGCCGACCCGCACGGCGGGGTGCTCGAGCGCGAGCAGCAGCTGAAGGGCCTGCGCGGCACGGCAGCTGCGGCCGCTAGCGGCGTGGCAGGCGCCGAGAGCTCACTCGCCGCGGCGCGCGAGCAGCTGGCGCAGGCGGAACGCGCGCGCGACGGCGCGCAGCAGGCGCAGCAGCAGGCGCATCAGCGCCACGCGGACCTGTTCGGGGCGCTGCAGGCCCTGCGCAGCCGCGCAGAGGAATCACAGGAGCGCGGCGGGCGCCTTAAGGAGCATGCCGGGGAGGTGGCCCGCGACCAGGCCGCGACCGCCGCAGCGCTGGAGCGCGCCGGCGCGGAGCTGCAGCGTGCCAGCGTCGCCGCTGCCGCACTTGCCGCGGCCGAGGAGGGCCTGACGCGCGAGCGCGATGCGCGCCGTGCGGCGCTCAGCGCCGCACGCGCGGAAGCGGCCGCCACACAGACGCGCGCCCGCGACCTGCACGTACAGGTGGAGTCGCGCCGCTCCACCGACAGCTCGGTGGCGATCAGCATGGCGCGCATGGGCGAGCAGCACACGCAGCTGGGGCAGCGCCGCGGCGAGCTCGAACAGGAGCTGGCTGGCGGGGATGAACCCATTCTGCGGACCCAGGCGCGGCTGAATGAGACCCTCGCGCTGCGCCTGACGGTGGAAGCCGAACTGGCGCTGGCGCGCACGGCACTGGAGGAGGCGGAAGGCACGCTGCGTACGCTCGATGAGTCGCGCCTGGCGGCCGAAGGGCGCGTGCAGGCGGCGCGTGAGGCCATGGAACAGGCGCGCCTCGCCGCGCAGGAGACGCACGTGCGGCGCGCGGCGCTCGCCGAGCAGTTCGCCGAAACGGGGTGCGAGTTCAAGAGCGTGCTGGCCGAGCTCAGCGCCGAGGCACAGGTGCCGGCCTGGGAAGGGCAGCTGACGGAAGTGCGTGCGGACATCGAAAAACTCGGCGCGGTGAACCTGGCGGCGATCGATGAGCTCAAGGAGCAGACGCAGCGCAAGGAATACCTCGACAGCCAGTTTGCCGACCTCAATGCGGCGCTCGAGACGCTCGCCGAGGCCATGCGCCGCATCGACAAGGAGACGCGCATGCGCTTCGACGACACCTTCGAGCGCATCAATCTGGGCCTGCGCGAGAAGTTCCCGCGCCTGTTCGGCGGCGGGCACGCCTACCTGGAGCTGGTGGGCGATGACAAGCTGAGCGCCGGCGTTGCGGTCATGGCCCGCCCCCCCGGCAAGAAGAACAGCACCATCCACCTGCTGTCGGGCGGGGAGAAGGCACTGACGGCAGTGGCCCTGGTGTTTTCGATCTTCGATCTCAACCCGGCACCCTTCTGCCTGCTCGATGAGGTCGATGCGCCGCTCGATGAGCACAATGTCGGGCGGTTCTGCGATATCGTGCGGGACATGTCCAACCGCATCCAGTTCGTGTTCATCACGCACAACAAGAGCACCATGGAGCTTGCCTCGCAGCTGATCGGGGTCACCATGAACGAGCCGGGCGTATCGCGCCTGGTGACCGTCGACGTCGACGAAGCCGTACGCCTGGCGGCGGTCTGACGGACGCGGTGCCCTTGCGGGAAGCGATGATGTCTCAGTTGCGCTGGTCGCTCCTCATCATCGGCGTGGTGTTCATCATCGCGCTGGGATGGTGGGAGCGGCGCCGGCCGCGCCAGGCGAGCGGCTCGTTCGAGCGCAGCGCCGGGCGCGAGCCGGCCGGCGAGCCGCCGCCGCGGGCGCTGCGCGAGCCAGCCCTGACGCTGCCGGAAATGCGGGCCCGCGAACCGGTGATGCCGCGCGAGCTGCCCTCCGTGGACGTCGACGACGAGGCGACACTGCCGATCCTGCCGCCAGCCAGAGGCGAGCCGGTGGCCGCGACCCTGACCGTGACGGCCGCTGCCGCCCCCGAGCCGCCGCAGTCGACAGAGCCGGCAGAGCTTCCGGAGCCGGAGGATGCGCAGCCGGCGCAGCCCGCCGCAGCGACGGTGAGTGTGGCGGAGGCCAGCCCGGTGCTGGCGCGCGAAGTGCTGCCGGAACTGCCGGCGCCGCCTGCGCCCGTGGTGGAGTGGCCGCCGGATCACGAGCGCCGCATCGTGGCGCTGCGCCTGGTGGCGCCGCTGCCGGAGCGCTTCGCCGGGCGTTCGCTGCGGCAGGCACTGGCCGCCGAAGGCTTCGTGCTGGGTCAGTTCGCGATCTTCCACAAACCCGACGAGGCGCGACGCGCGGTGCTGAGCGCTGCGAGTCTGACGCGCCCGGGCACCTTCGACATGGAGACGATGGATTCGCAGCATTACGGCGGCCTGTCGCTGTTCGCCGTGCTGCCCGGTCCGCGGCCGGCGCGCCAGACCTTCGATGAACTGGTGTTCACCGCGCGCAATCTCAATGAGCGCCTGCACGGGGTGCTGCAGGACGAACAGGGCGGCCCGCTGACGCCGGCGCGTGTCGCACTGCTGCGCGAGCAGCTGCAGGGCGGAGCCAATTCGTGAAGCAGACCGCAGCTGCGCGCGCAGCGCAGCTGCGCGCGCAGATCGTGCAGGCCGATTACCGCTACTACGTGCTCGACGATCCGCAGCTGCCCGACGCGGAGTACGACCGCCTCATGCAGGAGCTGCGCGCACTCGAGGCCGCCGAGCCGACCCTCGTGACGCCCGACTCACCGACGCAGCGCGTCGCCGGCACGCCGAGCGCGGCGTTCGGCGAGGTCGTGCACCAGGTGCCGATGCTGTCGCTCGACAACGCCTTCACCAGCGAGGACGTCGAGGCGTTCGACCGGCGCATTCACGAGCGCCTGGGCGTGCAAGGCGAGCTCGACTACGTGGCCGAGCCGAAACTCGACGGGCTGGCGGTGGCGGTCGTGTACCGCGAGGGCCTTCTGCAGCGCGCGGCGACCCGCGGCGACGGCGTGAGCGGCGAGGAAGTCACCGCCAACGTGCGTACCATCCGCGCGGTGCCGCAGCGCCTGCGCGGCACAGCACCGGCGCTGCTCGAGGTACGCGGCGAGGTGTTCATGCCCGTGAAGCGTTTCGAGCGCATGAACGAGCAGGCCCGCGCGCGCGGCGAGAAGGTATTCGTCAACCCGCGTAACGCCGCCGCCGGCAGCCTGCGGCAGCTGGACCCGAAGATCACCGCGGCGCGGCCGCTGAGCGCGTTCTTCTACGGGCTCGGCGTGGTCGAGGGCGCGCCGCTCCCGGCGCGCCAGAGCGAACTGCTCGCCTGGCTGCGCGGCTTCGGCCTGCCGGTGGCCGAGGCGGCGCAGAGCGTGCGCGGCGTCGCCGGCTGCCTCGAGTACTACCGCGCCATGGGCGAGCGCCGCGCGAGCCTGCCGTACCAGATCGACGGGGTGGTGTACAAACTCGATGTGCGCGCCGACCAGGAGCGTGTCGGCTTCGTGTCGCGCGCGCCGCGCTGGGCGATCGCGCACAAATTTCCGGCCGATGAGGCACTCACCACGGTGCGCGACATCACCTTCCAGGTCGGGCGTACCGGCGCGCTCACCCCGGTGGCGCGTCTGGAGCCGGTATTCGTCAGCGGCGTGACGGTGAGCAACGTCACGCTGCACAACATCGACGAGGTGCAGCGCAAGGACGTGCGCATCGGCGATACCGTCGTGGTGCGCCGTGCCGGCGACGTCATTCCCGAGGTGGTCAGCGTGCTGCTCGAGCGGCGCCCGCCCGACACCCGTCCGGTGGAGCTGCCGGCGCACTGCCCGATCTGCCACTCGCAGGTGCTGCGCGTGGCGGACGAGGCAGTGGCACGTTGCACCGGTGGCTTCAGCTGCCGCGCGCAGCGCCAGGAAGCGCTGCGGCATTTCGCCAGCCGCCGCGCGCTCGACATCGAGGGCCTGGGCGACAAGCTGGTCGAGCAGCTGGTGGAGCACGAGCAGGTGCGCAATCCGGCCGACCTGTTCGCGCTCACCCTGCAGCAGCTCAGCGCACTCGAGCGCATGGGCGATAAATCAGCCGCGAACCTCATCGCGGCCATCGACAAGAGCCGGCGCACGACCCTGCCGCGCCTGCTGTACGGACTCGGCATCCGCGACGTGGGTGAGGCCACCGCGCTCGCGCTGGCGCGCCATTTCGGCTCGCTCGAGCGGCTGATGGCGCGCCGACGAACATGCCATCCAGCAGGTCCCGGACGTAGGTCCGGTGGTGGCGGCGCAGGTGGCGGCGTTCTTCGCCTCCGCCGAGCACCGCCGCGTCATCCAGGCTTTGCGCGCTCAGGGTGTGACGTGGCCGGATCTGGCGGCGACGGCGGTTGCGACCCAGCCGCTCGCCGGGCGCACCTTCGTCATCACCGGCACGCTGCCCGGTATGACGCGCGAGCAGGCGCAGGAGGAGCTGGTGCGGCGCGGCGCGAAAGTCTCGGGCAGCGTTTCCAAGAAGACGAACTATGTCGTGGCCGGGAGCGAGGCCGGCAGCAAGCTCACCAAGGCGCGCGAGCTCAACATCGAGGTGCTCGACGAGCAGCAGCTGCGCGAGCTCCTCAAGCGCGCCGACGGCTCAAGCGAGTAAAGCGGCGACGGCGGGATCGGTTGCGATCCCGCCGTCGCGGGCGAGCAGACGAGGCTTACGGATTCTTGGCGGGCGGCGGCGTGGTGGCCGGTGCTGCCGGTGCAGGAGCCGGGGCAGCAGCCGGGGCAGGAGCAGGGGCTGCGCCTGCGGCCGGTGCCGGCGTGGTCGTCGGCTGATCGATGAAGCGCTCGACCTTGGCGTTGTGCATCAGCTCGTCGGTGTAGGCGCGGAATTTCTTGGCCTGCACCACCTGGTCCAGGCGCGCGCGCACCTGCTCGAACGGCGGCGGGGTCAGATCACGCGTCTCGAGCAGCTGAATCACGTGCCAGCCGAACTGCGTCTGCACCGGCTTCTTGGTGTACTCGCCGGGCTTGAGCGCGATCATCGCTCCGGCGAACTCCGGCACCATGCGGTTCGGGGTCACCCAGCCGAGATCGCCGCCCTTGCTGTTGGAGGAGTCCTTGGAGGCAAGCTTGGCGAGTTCATCGAACTTCTCGCCCTTCTCCAGGCGCGCGACGATCTGCTGCGCGCTGCCTTCGTTGTCGACCAGGATGTGGCGCACGTGGTACTCGGTCTTGGGCATGCCCGCCAGCTGCGTCTCGTACTCGGCGCGCAGTTCCTGGTCGGTGGCCTTGCGGTCCTTCAGGTAGTTGGTCTCGACGGCCTGCTCGAGCACGTTGAGACGCGCCAGCTGCAGCAGGAAGGCGGTGTCACCGCTCTTGTCCAGTCCCTGCTTGAGCGCCTCGTCCGACACCAGGCGGGCACGGATCAGGTTGTCGAGGGCCGCGCTGCGCTGCTGCGCGGTGAGGTCGCTGGAGGCTTTGCCGTTGGTGATGCCCTTGATGTAGAACTCGTAGAAGTCCTTGCCGATCGGTGCGCCGTTGACGGTTGCAACCGGCGGTGAGTTGTCGGCTGCCACGGGGGCGGCCGCCTTGGGCTGACAGGCGGCAAGGGCCACGAGTGCCACGGCGAGGAGAAGAAGGCGCGAATGGTTCATACAAATTTTCCGCTTTGACTAACAGATGGTTGGAAACACGTCGCTATCAGATCGGCGGCGCGGCGTTTGGTTGCAGGCGGGCCGCTCACACGAGCTCATCGGGGCTGCGCGCCGTGATGTTGAGTGCGTGCACGGCGCCCTGCAGCAGCGGACCGGCCGCAGCGTATACCAGGCGGTGCCGCTCGAGCTGCGAGCGGCCGCGGAAGGCCTCTGCCACCAGCGTCACCTGCAGGTGCGCGCCGCCGCGCGCGCCGGCATGGCCGGCATGCCGTGCGCTGTCATCGACGATCTCGAGCGTCTCCGGGCTGAGCGCCCGCTCGAGCGCTTCGCGCAGCTGCGCGATGACCGGCGAATTCATGGCGGCGCCGCCGCCGCAGGCGCGCTGCGGCCGTGCAGCCACAGCACCTGCCAGGTGATGAACACGAAGGTGAGGATCGCCAGTCCGAACAGCTTGAAATACACCCAGGAGCGCTCGCTGGCGCCGTAGGCGACCGCCAGGTTGAGGGCGCCAAGGAGCGCGTAGAAGAGCACCGACCAGCCGTTGACCGCGCGCCACTGGGACGAGCTCACCTGCCGGCCCTCGAGCGCCGGCTCGAGGAAGCGCTGCGCCAGCGGGCGCTCGCCGATCCAGAAACTGCCCGCAAAGGCGATGCTCAGCAGCCAGAAGAGCACGGTCGGCTTCCACTGGATGAACAGGCGGTTGTGCAGGAGCAGCGTCGCGCCGCCGAACACCAGCACCAGCACGGTCGACAGGGCATGCATGGGCGGGATGCGCCGCGAGCGCAGCCAGTCGAAAGCCAACAGCAGCAGCATGGCGACGATGAGTACCGCGGTGGCTGCGTACAGCCCGCGCAGGGAATAGGCTACGAAGAACGCCAGGAGCGGCGCAAACGCGAGAAGAGCCTGCATGCGAAAAGAAGATTAAGGACGGTCCTGCAGAGCCAGATACGCCGGCAAACGGCCGCGTATATTGTCACGCGCCGCGCCCGAGTTCCATGGCAATGGGTATTTTTGCGTAATTTCAACTTATGGCCGAGTACCTCGAGTTGCACCCGATAGACCCGCAGCCACGGCTGATTCGCCGTGCGGCCGAGGTTGTGCGCGGCGGCGGACTCATCGCCTATCCGACCGATTCCTGTTACGCGCTCGGCTGGCATATCGGCGACAAACACGCCCTGGAGCGCGTGCGGCGCATCCGCCAGGCCGACCGTCATCACCATTTCACTTTGGTGTGCGCTGACCTGGCCGAGGTCGGGCGCTTCGCGCGCCTGGAAACCTGGCAGTTCCGCATCCTGCGCGCCTGCCTGCCCGGGCCCTACACCTTTCTATTGCGCGCTACACGCGAGACGCCGCGACGCCTGCAGCACGAGCGGCGCCGCACCATCGGTGTGCGCATCCCCGACCACAAGGTACCGCAGCTGCTGCTGGCGGAGCTGCGCGAGCCGCTCATGAGCTCGACACTGCTGCTGGCGCCCGATCCGCAGCCACTCACCTCGGCGAGCGAGATTCAGGCGCGCCTCGAGCACGACATCGACGCCATTCTCGACGGCGGCGACTGCGGCGTGGAGCCGACCACGGTCGTCGACCTGTCGGTGACGCCGCCGCACATCGTGCGTCAGGGCAAGGGCAAGCTCGGACCGATCACCGGGCGTGCGCTATAATTCGCGTGTGAACCATCCCCCCAGCGAACACTCGTGAGTTCGCCCGCGTCGGCGCGGCGCGTCCTGTCCGGCATGCGCCCCACCGGCCGGCTGCATCTCGGCAACTACCACGGCGCTCTGCGCAACTGGGTGGAGCTGCAGTATCAGTACGAATGCTTCTTCTTCGTCGCCGACTGGCACATGCTGACCACCGGCTACGAGGATACTTCGCAGCTGCAGGAGCACATACGCGACGTGCTCATCGACTGGCTGGCCGCAGGTCTCAATCCGGGCGTGGCGACGCTCTTCATCCAGTCACACGTGCCCGAGCACGCCGAGCTGCACCTGCTGCTGTCGATGATCACCCCGCTTGGCTGGCTTGAGCGCGTGCCGAGCTACAAGGATCAGCAGGAACAGCTCAAGGAAAAGGACCTGGCGACTTTCGGGTTCCTCGGTTACCCGCTGCTGCAGAGCGCCGACATCCTCATGTATCGCGCAGCCTTCGTGCCGGTCGGCGAGGACCAGGTGGCGCACGTCGAGCTGACGCGCGAAACCGCGCGGCGCTTCAATCACCTGTACGGGCGCGAGCCGGACTTCGAGGCGAAGGCCGAGCGTGCGGTCAAGAGCCTCGGCGGCCGCAACACCACCAACTACCGGCAGCTGCGCCGCAAGTACCAGGAGACCGGTGACACCGAGGCGCTGCAGCGCGCTCAGGCGCTCGTGCAGAGCAACAACCGCATCACCGTCGCCGACCGCGAGCGCCTCTTGGGCTTCCTCGAGGGCACCGGTGTCACGATCCTCCCCGAGCCGCAGGTGCTCCTGACCGCGACGCCGAAGGTGCCGGGGCTCGACGGCCGCAAGATGTCGAAGTCGTATGGCAACACCATCGGCCTGCGCGAGGAACCGGACAGCGTGGTGGCGAAGCTGCGCGCCATGAAGACCGATCCGGCGCGCGTGCGGCGCACCGACCCGGGCGATCCGGAGAAGTGCCCGGTGTGGGACCTGCACAAGATCTATTCCGACGAGGCGACGCGCAAGTGGGCGGCCGAAGGCTGTCGCAGCGCCAGCATCGGCTGCCTGGAATGCAAACAGCCGGTAATCGACAAGATCGTCGAGGAGATCAGCGGCATGCGGCGGCGTGCGCAGGAATTCGAGGACAATCCCGAGCTGGTGCGCAACATCGTCGGCGAGGGCGCCGAGAAGGCGCGCGAGGTGGCGCGCCAGACGCTCGACGAGGTGCGCCGCACCATGCATTTGCGGGGCGACTGATGAAAGGCAAACCGGATCTGAAGATCGTGGTCTCGAACGTGCTGCCGGTGGCGCCGCCGGCCCTGCCGCCGCAGCACCTGGAGCTGCCGTTCGCGGTGGTCAACGGCGAGCCACTGGCGCAGCTGCCGCGCGACCTGTACATCCCGCCGCAAGCGCTCGAGGTGTTTCTCGAAGCCTTCGAGGGCCCGCTCGATCTGCTCCTTTATCTCATCCGCCGGCAGGGCCTGGATATCCTGGATATCCCGCTCGCGGAAATCACGCGCCAGTACATGCAGTACATCGAGCTCATGCACGACCTGCAGCTGGAGCTGGCCGGCGAATACCTGGTCATGGCGGCGACGCTGGCCGAGATCAAGTCGCGCATGCTGCTGCCGCGGCCCAAGAGCAGCGACGAGGAAGAGGACCCGCGCGCGGAGCTGGTGCGCCGCCTGCAGGAATACGAGCGCTTCAAGCGCGCCGCCGCGGGCATCGATGCGCTGCCGCGCCTCGAGCGCGACGTGTGGAGCGCCAGTGCCGAGCTGACGCAGCGCCAGCAGCCGCGCGTGCTGCCGCAGATTGCGCTGCAGGAAATGCTGATGGCCTTCAAGGACGTCGTGGCGCGCTCGGAGATGTTCGCGCACCATCACATCCAGCGCGAGCGCCTGTCGGTCGGCGAGCGCATGAGCGATATCCTGGCGGCGCTGCGCGATGGCGGCTTCGTGGCGTTCGCGCAGCTGTTCCGGCCGCAGGAGGGGCGCATGGGCGTGACCATCACCTTCGTGGCCATCCTCGAGCTGATGCGCGAGGGTCTGATTGATATCGTGCAGGCACAGCCCTATGCGCCGCTGCACGTGCGCGGCACCGGCCCCGCGCCGCTGTTGCACGTGGTCGCCGACAACGCCGCCCCCGCTGCCCCCGATGCCGACCCGACTACCGATGAGGATCCAGGATGAACGACAGCTACGTCCGCAACGTCATTGAAGCCGCACTGCTTGCCGCCGGTGGCCCGCTGCCGCTGCCCGAGCTGGCGCGGTTGTTCGATGAACAGCGCCGGCCGGCCACGGCGGCGCTGCGTGCGGCGCTCGAAGCGCTTGCGGCCGAGTACGCAGGTCGGGGCATCGAGCTGAAGGAGACGGCCGGCGGCTTTCGCATCCAGGTGCGGCGTGAACTGACCGCGGAGATCTCGCGCCTGTGGCCGGAGCGCACGGCGCGCTACTCGCGGGCACTGCTCGAGACGCTCGCGCTGATCGCCTACCGCCAGCCGATCACGCGCGCCGAAATCGAGGCGGTGCGCGGCGTGGCCGTGAACCCGAACATCATCCGCACCGTGATCGAGCGCAGCTGGGTGCGCGTCGTCGGGCACCGCGACGTACCCGGCCATCCGGAGCTGCTCGGCACGACGCGCGAGTTCCTCGATTACTTCGGCCTGAAGACGCTCGACGAGCTGCCGCCGCTGGCGGAGCTGAAGGCGCTCAGCGACCTCAGCCTGCAGCTGGCGATGTCCGAGAGCAATACGGCAGCCCCCGCGGGCGAGCCTGCCGAGGACGGCGCCGTACCGGAACAGGGTGCCGACGAGGATGAGCTGTCGGCTGCCGGGGCCGGCTCGGTGGAGCTGGTAGCGGCGCCGCGCGCGCTGGACGCCTGATGCCCCGCGCCGCCGGCCGCGCGCGCGGCGGCAACGCGCGCGGTTCGCGCGCCGCTCGCCCGCGCACGGCGCGCGCTGCCGACAGCCCCGCGCCGCGCGGCGCCGAACGACTGCAGAAAGTACTGGCGAGCCTTGGCCTCGCCTCGCGCCGTGAGGCGGAGCAATGGATCCGCGCCGGCCGCCTCACCATCAACGGCAAGCCTGCCACCCTGGGCGTGCGCGTCGTCGCCGGCGATGCTGTGCGCCTCGACGGTCGACTGGTGCGCGCGCGCCCCGCTGGCGCCGGGCGCGTGTTCGTGTGCCATCGCTCCCCGGGTGAGCCGCTCGCCACCATCGGCACGGCGGAAGGTGCCAGTGACCGGCCGGGGCTGCTCACGCGCCTGCCGCGGCGCGCCGGGCAGCGCTTCGTGGCGGTCAGTCCCATGCCGCGGGTCGACGGCGGCCTGGAGCTCGTCAGCTCCGACGGTGAACTCGCCGCGCGCCTGCAGCGCGCAGTGCATCTGCAGCCGAGCGAATTCAGCGTGCGCGTGCGCGGTGAGCTCAGCGCCGAGCAGCAGGCGGGCGTGCTCGGCGGCACGATCGACAGCGGCGCACAGCTCGCCGTGGCCAGCTGCTCTGCCGCGGGCGGCGAGGGCGCCAACCGCTGGTATGCACTGGCGACCCGCGGGGCGAGCGGCAAGGAGGTGCGGCAGCTGTTCGAGCGCCAGGGCGCAATCGTCAGCCGCGTCCTGCGCACGCAGCTCGGGCCGGTGCGCCTGGAACGCACCCTCGCCCGCGGTCGCTTCCGCGAACTGACGGCGCAGGAGTTGCAGCTGCTCACGGCAGCCGCTGCCGAGCCGGCGCCGCCGGTGCAGGAACTGAGCGAATGAATGCGCGCGGGGGGCCTTTCAGCCCTGTGCGTCGAACGCCTGGCCGGTGATGCCGCGGCTGGCAGGCCCCAAAAGCGCCAGATACGCGCCGGTGATGGTTTCCGGCTGCGGCACTGTCTCCAGGTCCTCGGCCGGGTAGGCCTGGCGGCGCATCGCGGTGCGGGTGCGTCCGGGGTTGAGCGTGTTGACGCGAATCTGACTGATGCCCTCGAGCTCCGCCGACAGCACCTGCGAGAGGCCCTCGAGCGCGAACTTCGACACCGCGTAGGCGCCCCAGTAGGCGCGCCCGTGGCGGCCGACGCTGCTGGCGGTGAACAGCACCGCCGCGTCGGCGGATTTTTTCAGCGCCGGCAGCAGCACCTGCGTCAGGCAGAAAGCCGCCGTGAGATTCACATGCAGCACCTTGCACCAGGTGGGCACGTCGTAGTGCTCGATCGGCGTGAGGGTGCCCAAAAGGCCGGCGTTGTGCAGCAGCCCGTCAAGGCGGCCGTAGCGCTCGAGCAGCGCGTCGGCCAGCTGGTCATAGTCCGAAGCGAGCGCCTGCTCCAGGTCGAGCAGCGCAATGCTGGCGGGCGGGGCGCCGGCGGCGGCGATTTCGTCGTGCACCGCCTCGAGCCGCTGTGCATTGCGGCCGATCAGGACCACGGTCGCCTGGTGCCGGGCGGCGGCGAGCGCGACTGCGCGACCGATGCCGCTGCCCGCGCCGGTGATCGCGATCACCCGGCCGGCGAGTTCGTCGGACTGCGCCTCGTGCCGGCGGGGATCAAAGTCGCTCACGTGCCTGCACCGGCCCGGCGCGCCGCCTGCCAGGCGCGCCAGCCATCGAGGAAATGCTGCGGCCCGGGCTGCGCCGGCGCCTGCGGCAGCAGCGCCTCGGCGCGCTGCGAGTAGGCCGCGACGAGGGCTGTCCACACGAGAAAACCGCGCAGCGAGCGGCGCTGTGCCGGCGGCAGCGTGCTGCCGTGGCCCGCCAGCGCCGCACGCAGCTGCCGGTGACGCGTGCGCAGCAGTTGTGCCAGCGAGGGCGGCCACGGCGGCTGCGCCAGCTGCGCCGGCGCGACCTGCGCCTGATCGAGCGCATCCAGCGGCAGACGCAGGCGGCCGGAGCGCGCATCGCCCGGCAGCGCCAGCAGCAGTTCCAGTTCGCGCAGCGTGGTACCGAGTCCGCGCAGCACCTCGGGTGCGGCCGACGGTGCGGCCAGCTGCGCGAGCGGTTCGATCATCGCCGCGCTCCAGCGCTCGCAGTACGCCGTGAGCTCGCGCTGCGTCTCGAAGGTTGCACCCGCCAGGTCCCACACTGCCGTGTCGATGAGGCCGGCGAGCCCGGACACGAGCGGCGCGGCACCTGCGCACTGCGCCAGCTCACGCGTGAGCGGGTGCAGCGGCCGACCGGCCTCACTGCGTGCGCATTCCTCGCGCCACCAGCTAAGGCGCGCATGCGCGACTTCGTGGCTGCGCCCGGGAGCGACGCTGGCGCCGATCTCGCGCTCGAGGGCGCACAGCAGCGCGAACGGCGCGCGTTGTGTCGCAGGAGTGTAGAGCCACGCAAGCGCACGGGCAGGCGAGTCAGGCCTGGCGGGCATTGCTCGGGCCCGTCGTCTCGCCCGGCTCGCCCGCCGGCTGCGGGCTTTGCGGTGCGACGGGCAACTCGGCCGCCGTGGGCACGCTGAGGGTGCGCACCAGCTGCGTAATCGGCTCCACCGACGGCACGGGCGCATCGGCGGTGACGCCGAGCTCGCCGAAGCGGCGTGCCTGCGGCACCACCTGGCGCTCCAGCGAGCCGGCGGCGGCATTGAACGCTTCCACGGCGGACGAGAGGCGCTGCCCCATGCGGTTCAAATGGCCGTTGAAAGTGCTCAGACGCCGGTGCAGCTCCTGGCCGAGGTCGCGGATCAGCGCCGCGTTGTGCGCCACTGCCGACTGGCGCCAGCCGTAGGCCACCGATTTCATGAGCGCCACGAGCGTCGAGGGCGTGGCGATGATGACGCTCTGGGCGAGCGCGTTGTCCAGCAGGTCCGGGCGCTCGGCGAGCGCGGCCGAGAGGAACTGATCACCGGGCAGGAACAGCACCGCGAACTCGGGACTGCGCTCGAACTGCGACCAGTATTGCTTGGAGGCGAGCTCGCGCACGCGCGTCTCGACCTGCTGCGCATGGCGCTTGAGTGCCAGGCTGCGCTCCTCATCGCTCGTGGCATCGAGAGCGGCGAGAAACGCATCGAGCGGTGCCTTGGCGTCGACCACCAGGTCGCGCGCCTCGGGCATGTGCACGACCAGGTCCGGCCGCAGCGGTCCCTCAGCGCCGACCACGTGCAGCTGCTCGGTGAAATCGCAGTGCTCGCTCAGGCCGGCGAGCTCGACCAGCCGGCGCAGCGTCAGCTCGCCCCAGCGGCCGCGCACTTCCGGGCGGCGCAGCGCCGTGACGAGATTGCGCGTCTCGCGCTGCAGCTGCGTCTGTCCGCCGCTCAAGGCCTCGATCTGCGTGCGCAGGCTGGCGAAGGCCTCGCGGCGCTCGCGCTCGAGCAGCTGCACCTGGGCCTCGGTGCGCTCGAGCGCCGCGCGCAGCGGCTCGACCAGCTGCGCGATCGCCACCTCGCGCTCCTTGAGCGCCCCCTGCGCCACCACCTGGTCGCGACCCAGCGCCTCGCGGGCGAGCTGCAGGAACAGCTCGCTGTTGCTGCGCAGCGTTTCGCCGGCGATCGAGTCGAACGAGGCGCGCAGGCGCGTCTCGGACTGCTCCAGCATGTCGAGGCGCTCGGCCTCCTGCAGCGCGCTCGCCTCCAGTCGCACCTGCGCGGAGGTCAAGTCGATGCGCAGCGCCTCGATGCGGCGCAGCGCCCGCAGCTGCGTAAACAGCGCGCCGAGCAGCGCCCCGACGGCGAGCGCCGCCACCGTGAGCAGGACGATGAACGCGGCGCTCACCGCTGCAAGTGCGCGAGGTAATTCACGGTCACATCATGGCTGAGCGCGACGCGGCCGGTGAGCGGATTGAACCCGATGCCGGCCAGCTCGCGCACTTCGAGCCCCGCGGCGCGCGCCCAGGCGGCCAGTTCCGCCGGCCGGATGAGGCGCTCGTACTCGTGCGTGCCACGCGGGATCAGGCGCAGCAGGTACTCGGCGCCGACGATCGCCAGCAGGAACGATTTGAGATTGCGGTTGATGGTCGAGACGAAGGCTGCGCCCCCCGGGCGCAGCAGCCGCGCGAGCGTCGCCGTCATGGCGGCCGGCTGCGGCACGTGCTCGAGCATCTCCATGCAGGTGACGACGTCGAACCCCTGCGGCGTCGCGCGCTGCAGTTCGTCTGCGGCGACGACGCGGTAATCGATGTCGAGACCCGCCTCGCGCGCGTGCAGGCGCGCCACCTCGATCATGCCGGGCGCCAGGTCGATGGCCGTGACGGCGGCGCCGGCGCGCGCCAGTGCTTCGGCGAGCAGGCCGCCGCCGCAGCCGACGTCGAGCACGCGACTGCCCTTGAGCGGGGCACGCGCGCCGATGAAGTCGAGGCGCAGCGGATTGAGCAGGTGCAGCGGCCGGAACTCGCCGTGCGGATCCCAGAAGCGCGCCGCGAGGGCGTCGAACTTGGCCAGTTCTGCCGGATCGGCGTTGTGGACGGCAGGCTGCGCTGCGTTCACGCCGCCACCTCGAGCGCGAGGCGCTGCGCCCAGCTGCCCGGCAGAGCTGCCAGTTCCGCCTCATCGAAGATCATGAGACGGCCGTTGGCGAGCGCGCTGCGCCCGCCCGCCCACACATCGCTCACCTGGCTGCGCTGCGCACCGAACACGATCGCCGCCGCGATGTCCGCATCCGCAGCGCTCAGATTCTCCAGGTCCACGCAGATGAGATCGGCGGCCTTGCCGGCCTCGATGGAGCCGATCTCGCTGGCAAGTCCCAGCGCACTGGCGCCTCCCTGGGTGGCGATGCGCAGTACCTGAGCGGCGCTCAGGCCGCCGAGCAGGGCCAGGGCGCGCGCTTCGGCCAGGAGGTCGAGCGCCAGCACCGCGGCCGGGCTGTCCGTGCCGAGCGCCATGTGCGCGGCACGCAGCGCGAGGGGTGCGGGAGATGCGCCCAGGCGCAGTTCCGCCTGCGGGCAGGCAATGAGATGTGCGCCGTGCCGAAACAGAATTTCCGCGCCGGCGCTATCGCAGGCGAGCGCACCGATGGCACTGAACCCCGGCCGCAGCAATCCCAAAAACTGCAGCCGCTCGATGACGCCGCTGCCGCCGGCGGCAGCGTTGCCGTCCTGCACCGCGGCGCCGGGGCTTGCGGGGCTGCCGGCATAGAGCGGCATCTCCGCCAGGTGCAGCGCCACGCGCGCATCGAGCTCATCGGCGACGCGACGCAGGCGCGTCAGCGTCGCCTCGCTCACGCCCTGCGCTGCGAGCGGCGCGAAGTACAGGCCGATGCGCGGGTCGCCGCGGTACTCGTCCCAGAGGCGCTCGGCGCGCGCAAAGTGTGCGGTGGCGTCCTCGGCCCAGGCGCTCGGGCCATCGGCCACCGGCATGCCGATGAGGGCGCGCACCTGCGCGGCGGCCGCGGCGCGCGCGGCCTCTTCGGGCAGCGGAGTCAGATCCGCAAAACAGGTGATGCCGGCGCGCAGCATCTCGGCGATGCCGAGGCGCGTGCCGTCGCGCACGAAGTCGGCGCTGAGCGCGCGTCGCTCGAGCGGCGCGATGCTCTCCTGCAGCCAGCGCAGGCGCGGCCCGCGCACCGGCAGGCCGCGCACGAGCGTGTGACAGGCACGCGTGTGAGCGTTCACCAGGCCCGGCAGCAGCGCGTGCCGGGCGCGCAGACGCGCTCGCGCGGCGCGAAGCGTGCGCGCAGCTCGGCGGCCGGCCCGACCGCCACGATGCGTCCGCCGCTCACCGCCACCGCCTGCGCGGCGAGCGCGCCGGCCTCGCCCACCATGGACAGCAGCCAGCGTGGCTCGATGAGCAGATCGATCGGTTGCGGGTCGGACATCGGTAAAAGCAGGCGAAAAAGCGTTGTGCGCAGTATATCGGTGTGCGCCCCCGCTGCGCGCGGCGACACGGCGCGCCTGTCGGCCGGGCGGGCTAAAGGGTACGGCCCGGCCGGCACTTTCTGCTAAACTTGTCGTTTAATTCAGGCGCCCTCACAAGCGCTCCGGGTACTGCTGGGTAATGGCTGAAATCGCCCGCGAAATACTGCCCGTCAGCCTCGAAGACGAGATGCGGCAGTCCTATCTCGACTATGCCATGAGCGTCATCGTCGGACGCGCGCTGCCCGACGTGCGCGACGGTCTGAAGCCGGTGCATCGGCGCGTGCTGCACGCCATGCGCGAGCTCGGCAACGACTAGAACCGCGCCTACAAGAAGTCCGCGCGCGTCGTCGGCGACGTCATCGGCAAGTACCATCCGCACGGCGACACGGCGGTCTACGACACCATCGTGCGCATGGCGCAGCCGTTTTCGATGCGCTACCTGCTGGTGGACGGGCAGGGCAACTTCGGCTCGGTGGACGGCGATCTGCCGGCGGCCATGCGCTACACCGAAGTGCGCATGTCGCGCATCGCGCA
Source organism: uncultured Gammaproteobacteria bacterium (assembly GCA_963787655.1). Classification (GTDB taxonomy): domain Bacteria; phylum Pseudomonadota; class Gammaproteobacteria; order Steroidobacterales; family Steroidobacteraceae; genus 13-2-20CM-66-19. The sequence goes on from CAWBDY010000003.1 coordinate 148,606, forward strand.
CGAGCTGCTGGCCGACATCGACAAGGAAACCGTCGATTTCACGCCCAACTACGACGAGTCGGAGCACGAGCCCTCGGTGCTGCCGACGCGCATCCCGAACCTGCTGGTCAACGGCCAGACCGGCATCGCGGTCGGCATGGCGACCAACATCCCGCCGCACAACCTCACCGAGATCGTCAACGCCTGCCTGGCACTGCTCGATGATCCGGCGCTGCCGCTCGCCGGCGCTGATGCAGCACGTGCCGGGGCCGGATTTTCCGACCGGCGGCATCATCAACGGCGCGCAGGAGATCGCGACCGCCTACCGCACCGGCCGCGGCCGCCTGTCGGTGCGCGCGCGCGCGCATATCGAGGACATCGGCAAGGGCGACCGCCAGGCGATCGTCGTCACCGAGCTGCCCTACCAGGTGAACAAGGCGCGCCTGATCGAGCGCATCGCCGAGCTGGTGCGCGAGAAGCTGATCGACGGCATCGCCAGCGACGGCCTGCGCGATGAGTCCGACAAGGACGGCATGCGCATCGTCATCGAGCTCAAGCGCGGCGAGGTGGCCGAGATCGTGCTCAACAACCTGTACGCGCAGACGCCGATGGAGACGGTGTTCGGCATCAACATGGTGGCGCTGCTCGACGGCCAGCCGAAGCTGATGTCGCTGCAAGGAGATGCTGGAGGCCTTCATCCGCCACCGGCGCGAGGTGGTCACGCGGCGCACCATCTACGATCTGCGCCAAGGCGCGCGAGCGCGCCCACATCCTCGAAGGCCTGGCGGTCGCGCTCGCCAACATCGACGACGTGATCGCGCTCATCAAGGCGGCCGCATCGCCGGCCGAGGCGCGCACCGCCCTGCTGGCGCGCCCCTGGGCGCCGGGCATCGTGACGCAGCTGCTGGAGCGCGCCGGCGCCCTGTCGACGCGCCCGCAGGGACTGGCGCCGGAGCTGGGTCTGAGCGCCGCCGGCTACCGCCTCTCCGAGGCGCAGGCGCAGGCGATCCTCGACATGCGCCTGCACCGCCTGACCGGGCTGGAGCAGGACAAGATCATCGAGCGAGTACCAGCGAGCTGCTGGCGCAGCATCGGCGACCTCGGCGACATTCTGGCGCGGCCGGAGCGGCTGACCGAAGTGGTGCGCGCCGAGCTCATCGAGATGCGCGACGCCTATCGGCGATGCGCGCCGCACCGAGATCAACCGCGACCACCTCAACCTCACCACCGAGGACCTGATCGAGCCGCAGGACGTGGTGGTGACGCTCTCGCACGCCGGCTATGCCAAGTCGCAGCCGCTCACCGAGTATCAGGCGCAGCGGCGCGGCGGCCGCGGCAAGACCGCCACCGCCGTCAAGGACGAGGACTTCGTCGAGAAGCTGTTCGTCGCCCACACGCACGACACCGTGCTGTGCTTCTCCAACCGCGGCAAGGTGTACTGGCTGCAAGGTGTACGAACTGCCGCAGGCCGGGCGCGGCGCGCGCGGCAAGCCGATGGTCAACCTGCTGCCGCTCGGAGGAGGGCGAGAAGATCAACGCGCTGCTGCCGGTCAAGCAGTACGACGAGCAGCACTTCGTGTTCATGGCGACGCAGCACCGGCACGGTGAAGAAGACCCCGCTCGCCGCGTTCTCGCGGCCGCGCACGCAGCGGCATCATCGCCGTCGATCTGCACGACAACGATCAGCTGGTCGGGCGTGTCGCTCACCGACGGCGAGCGCGAGATCATCCTGGTGTACCAGCGGCGGCAAGGCGATCCGCTTCCACGAGAGACGAGGTGCGCCCCATGGGCCGCGAGGCCGCCGGCGTGCGCGGCATCCGGCTCGGCGCCGGGACAGGAGCTGATCGCCCTCATCGTGGTGGGCGAGGGCCACGTGCTGACCGCCTCCGAGACCGGCTACGGCAAGCTCACGCCGCTGGAGGACTTCCCGCCGCACGGCCGCGGCGGCCAGGGCGTGATCGCGCTGCAGACCTCCGACCGCAACGGCGCTACCGTGGCGGCACTCCAGGTGCTGCCCGGACAGGAGATCATGCTGATCAGCTCCACCGGTACGCTGGTGCGCACGCCGGTGGACGAGATCTCGGTGCAGGGCCGCAACACCCAGGGCGTGCGCCTGATCCGGCTGGGCGAGGGCGAGCGCCTGGTGGGCATCGAGCGCATCGAGAGCCTCGAGGGGGGCGAGGAGCAGCCGCTCGCCGAACCCGGCCATGGTGCCGATGCACCACCACCGAGCGCCGACACTTAAACCGCAAAAGTTCTTAACGGGCGCGCGCACCCGTTGCTAGGATCCTAGGCTCTTATGCGCGTATTCAATTTTGCCGCGGGGCCGGCGACGCTGCCCCTGCCAGTGCTCGAGCAGGTCCGCGCCGAGCTGACCGACTGGCAGCGGCAGCGGCATGTCGGTGATGGAAGTCAGCCACCGCAGCAAGCGCCTTCATGGCGGTGGCGCAGGAGGCCGAGGCGCTGCTGCGCGAGCTGCTGGCGATCCCGCCCGATTACCAGGTGCTGTTCCTGCAGGGCGGCGCGCGCGGTCAGTTCGCTGCCGTGCCGATGAACCTGGCCGCAGCCGGTGCCACCGTCGACTACCTCAACACCGGCATCTGGTCGAAGAAGGCGATCGCCGAGGCGCAGCGCTTCGCGCGCGTCAACGTGGCCGCGACGAGGCCGCCTCGCACTACACCACCGTGCCGCAAGCTGCGTCCCTGCAGGCTCAGCGCCGCGGCGGCGTACCTGCACTACACGCCGAACGAGACCATCGGCGGAGTGGAGTTTCCCTTCGTGCCGGATGCCGGCGCCGTGCCGCTGGTGGCGGACATGTCCTCGACCATCCTGTCGCGCCCGCTCGAGGTCGCGCGCTTCGGCCTCATCTACGCCGGCGCGCAGAAGAATATCGGACCGGCCGGACTCACCCTCGTGATCGTGCGCGACGATCTGCTCGGCAGGGCGCGCGCCGGCACGCCGGCGGTGTGGGACTACCAGGCGGTGGCCGCCGAGGGCTCGATGCTCAATACCCCGCCGACGTTCGCCTGGTACGTGGCGGGCCTGGTGCTGCGGTGGCTGAAGGCGCAGGGCGGGCTGCCGCGCCATGGCCGAGCGCAACCGCGCCAAGGCGCAGCTGCTGTACGCGGCGATCGATGCTTCCGGTTTCTATCGCAACCCGGTGGCGCACAACTGCCGCTCCTGGATGAACGTGCCGTTCACGCTGCAAGAACGCCGCGCTCGACAAGCGCTTCCTCAGCGAGGCGCGCGCGGCAGGGCTTGCCAACCTCGAGGGCCACCGCTCGGTCGGCGGCATGCGCGCGAGCCTCTACAACGCGATGCCGCTGGCAGGGGTGACGCAGCTGATCGACTTCATGCAGGAATTCGAGCGCCGCAACGGCTGAGCGCGCATGACCTACCGCATCCTCACGCTCAACGACATCAGTCCCCGTGGACTGGCGCGCCTGCCGCGCGAGCGCTACGAGGTGGGACCGCACGTCGGCGCTCCCGATGCGATCCTGCTGCGCTCCGCCGACCTGCACGGCCGCGCCATCGGCAGCGGTGTGCGTGCCATCGGCCGCGCCGGTGCCGGGGTCAACAACATCCCGGTGGCCGAGCTCAGCCGTCGCGGCATCCCGGTGTTCAACGCCCCCGGCGCCAACGCCAACGCGGTCAAGGAGCTGGTGCTGGCGGGCCTGTTGCTCGCGGCGCGCAACATCGTGCCCGGCCTGGCTGTTCGCGCGCGGCCTGAGCGGCGATGACGAGGCGATCGAGCGGCGGTCGAGCAGGGCAAGAAGAATTTCGTCGGCTTCGAGCTGCCCGGGCGCACCTTGGGGGTCGTCGGGCTCGGCGCGGTGGGCGTCGAAGTGGCCAACTCCGCCCTGGCGCTCGGCATGCGGGTGCTCGGCTACGACCCGCAGATCACCGTGCAGCGCGCCTGGCAGCTGTCGGCGAGCGTCGAGCAGGCGCGCTCGCTGGAGGACCTGTTCGCGCGCGCGGATGCCGTCAGCGTGCACGTGCCCCTGAACCCCGACACGCGCGCGCTGGTGAACGGCGCCCGGCTCGCGCTCATGAAGAAGGACGGCGTGCTGCTCAACTTCGCGCGGGCCGAGATCGTCGACGACCCAGGCGGTGCTGGCCGCGCTCGCCGGCGAGCGGCTGCATGCCTACGTGTGCGACTTTCCGCAGCGCGGGCTGAAAGACCATGCGCGGGTAGTGACGCTGCCGCACCTGGGCGCCTCCACCGGCGAGGCCGAAGAGAACTGCGCTGTCATGGTCGCCGACCAGCTGCGCGACTTTCTCGAGAACGGCAACATCCGGAACAGCGTCAATTACCCGGAGGCGGTGCTGCCGCGGGTGCCGGACACCACCCGCCTGGGGATGGCCAACCGCAACGTGCCCAACATGGTGGGCCAGATCTCCACCTGTCTTGCGGCCCGCAAGATCAATATCGCGGATCTGCTCAACAAGTCGCGCGGCGAGTACGCCTACACGCTCATCGACGCCGACGGCAGCCTGAGCGAGGAGCTGCTGACGCAGATCCGCGCCATCGACGGCGTGCTGACCGCTCGCATCCTATGAGGCGGGCAGGCGCCAGGGGCCGGGGCAGAAGCGGCGGCGGCGCGCGTGCCGTGCCGGCAGCGGCGCCCGCGCCACGCGCACCGCTCGAGGCGGTGCGCGCCCGCATCGATGCGGTCGATGAGCAGATCCACACGCTCATCAACGAGCGGGCGCGCCTGGCACAGCAGGTGGGCATCTCCAAGAACGCCACGGGGCGCACCGTCGATTTCTACCGCCCGGAACGCGAGGCGCAGGTGCTGCGCATGGCGCGCGCGCGCAATGCCGGCCCGCTGCGCGATGCGGAAGTGCTGCGCCTGTTTCGCGAGATCATGTCGGCGTGTCTTGCCCAGCAGGAGCCGCTCAAGGTCGCATTCCTCGGGCCCGAAGGCACCTTCACCCAGACCGCCGTGCTCAACCACTTCGGGCACTCGGTGCGCGCCCTGCCGCTGCGGCTCGATCGACGAGGTGTTCCACGAGGTGGAGGCCGGCAGCGCCGACTTCGGCGTGGTGCCGATCGAGAACTCCACCGAAGGCACCGTCAACCATACCCTCGACCGTTTCTTAAGCTCGCCGCTCAAGATCTGCGGCGAGGTGGAGCTGCGCATTCGCCAGCACCTCATGGGCGCCATGAACGCGCTCGAGCGGGTGCAGCGCGTGTGCTCGCACCCGCAGTCGCTCGCCCAGTGCCGCGACTGGCTGGCCGAGCACCTGCCCGGCGTCGAACAGGTGCCGGTGTCGAGTAACGCCGAAGGCGCGCGGCGCGCGCGCGATGAGAAGGGCAGCGCTGCGATCGCCGGCGAGACGGCGGCGGAGGTTTACGGCCTGCAGGTGCTGGCGCCGCAGATCGAGGACCGCGCCGACAACACCACGCGTTTCCTGGTGCTCGGACGCAAGCTCTTCGCCCCGAGCGGCGAGGATCGCACCACACTATTAATGTCGGTCGGGCATACCGACGCCCCGGGCGCCCTGCACCGGCTGCTCGAGCCGCTGGCGCGCCACAAGGTCAGCCTGACGCGCATCGAGTCGCGCCCGTCGCGGCGCGCCAAGTGGGATTACGTGTTCTTCATCGATCTGGAGGGCCACGCGGACGAGCCGCACGTGGCGCGCGCGCTCGCCGCGCTCAAGAAGCGCGCCTCCCTGTTTCGCCTGCTGGGCTCCTACCCGCGGGCGGTGCAGTGAGCAGCGCGGCGCGACCGGGCTGGCGGGTCGCAGCCGGTGGCAGCGTGTCCGGGGCCCTCACCGTGCCCGGCGACAAGTCGGTCTCGCACCGCGCGCTGATGCTCGGGGCGCTCGCCAGCGGCGAAACGCACATCAGCGGTTTCCTGAACGGCGAGGACTGCCTGGCGACGGCGCGCGCGCTGCGGCGCCCTGGGCGTGCGCATCGAGCACGCGACGGACACCGACGTGCGGGTGCACGGCGCCGGCGCGCAGGGGCTGCAGGCCCCGGCGGCCGCGCTCGACATGGGCAACGCCGGCACCGCCATGCGTCTCATGATGGGGGTGCTTGCGCCGCAGCGCTTCGCTGCCACGCTGATCGGCGATGCGTCGCTCATGCGCCGCCCCATGGAGCGCGTCGCCGTGCCGCTGCGGATGATGGGCGCGCGCATCGCAACCCACCAGGGGCTGCCGCCGGTCGAGATCGAGGGCACGCCACAGCTGCGCGCCATCCAGTACCTGCTGCCGGTGGCGAGCGCGCAGGTGAAGTCCGCGATCCTCATCGCCGCGCTGGCAGCCGACGGACGCACGCGCCTCACCGAGCCGGCGCCGTCGCGCGATCACACCGAGCGCATGCTGGCAGCCTTCGGCGTGCAGCTGCTGCACGAGGGCGCGACGATCGCGCTCGAGGGCGGGCAGGAACTGCGCGGCACCGCCATCGCCGTGCCGGGCGACTTCTCCTCGGCGGCGTTCTTCCTGGTCGCCGGCGCGCTCGCGGCCGACCAGCCGCTGCTGCTGCGCAACGTCGGCGTGAACCCGACGCGTACCGGGCTGCTGGACCTGCTGCAGCGCATGGGCGCCGACATCCGCGTGCAGCCGCGTGCGCGCGGCGCCGGCGTCGAGCCGGTCGCCGACATCGAGGTGCGCAGGAGTGCGCTGCGCGGCATCAGCGTGCCGGAGCGACTGGTGCCGCTCGCGATCGACGAGCTGCCGGTGTTCTTCATCGCCGCCGCCTGCGCGCAGGGCGAGACCGTGGTGCGCGGCGCGCACGAGCTGCGCGTCAAGGAAAGCGATCGGCTGGCGGCGATGGCGCAGGGACTTGAGCGCCTGGGCGTCGAGCACCAGCTGCTGCCGGACGGACTGTGGATCCGCGGTGCGGACAGCCTCAACGGCGGCGCCGTCGACAGCCGCGGTGACCACCGCATCGCCATGGCGTTCGCCGTCGCCGCGCTGCGCGCGCGCGCGCCGATCGAGATCGCCGACGTCGCCAACGTTGCGACCAGCTTTCCGGGCTTCACCGCCGCGGCGCGCGCGGCGGGCTTGGCCATCGCCGCCCTGTGACCGACACTGCCCCGATGTCCGCACGGCCCACCTGTCCGATCGTCACCATCGATGGCCCGAGCGGCTCGGGCAAGGGCACGATCAGCCGGGCGGTGGCGCGGCACCTGGGCTGGCACCTGCTCGACAGCGGCGCGCTCTATCGCCTGGTGGCACTCGCCGGCCTGCGCGCCGGGGTCGAGCCGGCCGATGTCGCCGGCCCATGCACAGCTGGCGGCAGGCATGGAGGTGGCCTTCGAGGTGGCGGCCGATGGCGGCGAGCGGGTGCGGCTCGGCGGCGCGGACGTGACGGCGGCGATCCGCTCGGAGGAGGCCGGGCAGGGGGCCTCACGGGTGGCCGCCTGGCCGCAAGTGCGCGCCGCCCTCCTGGAGCGCCAGCGCGGCTTCGCCCGGCCGCCGGGACTGGTGGCCGACGGGCGCGACATGGGCACCGTGGTATTCCCGCAGGCGGACCTTAAGATATTTCTCACCGCCACCCCGGAAGAGCGGGCCCTGCGGCGCCATAAGCAGTTGAAAGACAAGGGGTCCGATGTTAGCCTTCCCGCCCTTTCGCGCGAGATAGCCGAGCGGGATTTCAGGGATCAGACCCGGGCGGTGAGTCCGCTCGTCGCTGCGCCCGATGCCTGCGTGATCGACTCCACCGGGCTGCCGGTCGAGGCGGTGGTCGGGCGGGTGCTGGGGCTGATGGCGGCCCGCCACCTGGGCCCTTAAGGGGCCGCTGGCGCGAATACGCACGGAAAGGACGGATTTTGGCTGGCACGCGCAGGATGCGGGTGCCCATTAGGTTTGCCTGGATCGCAGGATGCGGATCCAGTACAGGCACGCTGCATGAACGCGTGCAAAGTGAAGGTATGACAGAAAGTTTCGCCCAGCTGTTCGAGCAGAGTCTCGCCAATCAACGCATCCGCCCGGGGATGATCCTTACCGGGCTCATCGTCGATGTCACCGCCGATGTCGTCATCGTCAACGTAGGCCTCAAGTCCGAGGCCGTCATTCCGCTGGAGCAGTTCAAGAACGAACGCGGCGAAGTGGAGGTCAAGCCCGGCGACTCGGTGGAGGTCGCACTCGACTCGGTCGAGGATGGCACCGGCGAGACGCGCCTGTCGCGCGAAAAAGCCAAGCGCGCGCGCACCTGGACACGCCTCGAGGAGGCGTTCAACAAATCCGAGATCGTGACCGGGGTCATCACCGGGCGCGTCAAGGGCGGCTTCACCGTCGAGATCGAGAACGTGCGCGCCTTCCTGCCGGGCTCGCTCGTGGACGTGCGCCCGGTGCGCGACACCTCCTACCTCGAAGGCAAGCCGCTCGAGTTCAAGGTCATCAAGCTCGATCAGAAGCGCAACAACGTGGTGGTCTCGCGCCGCGCGGTGGTGGAGCAGGAGTTCTCCGCCGAGCGCAGTGCGCTCATGGACAACCTGCAGGAAGGCGCCGTCGTGAAGGGCACGGTCAAGAACCTCACCGACTACGGTGCGTTCGTCGACCTCGGCGGCATCGACGGCCTGCTGCACATCACCGACATGGCGTGGAAGCGCGTCAAGCACCCCTCCGAAGTGGTCAAGGTCGGCGACGAGGTGGAGGTGCGCATCCTCAAGTTCGACCGCGAGCGCTCGCGCGTCAGCCTGGGACTGAAGCAGCTGGGAGCGGACCCGTGGCAGAACATTGCCCGCCGCTACCCGCCGAGCACGCGCGTGTTCGGCAAGGTCACCAACATCGCCGACTACGGCGCGTTCGTCGAGATCGAGGACGGCGTCGAGGGCCTGGTGCACGTCTCCGAGATGGACTGGACCAACAAGAACGTCAACCCGGCCAAGGTGGTGCACACCGGCCAGGAAGTCGAGGTCATGGTGCTCGACGTCGACGAGGAGCGGCGCCGCATCTCCCTCGGCCTCAAGCAGTGCCAGGCCAACCCGTGGAAGGAGTTCGCCGAGAACTACAACCGCGGCGACAAGGTGGGCGGCCAGATCAAGTCGATCACCGACTTCGGTATCTTCATAGGGCTGCCGGGCAACATCGACGGCCTGGTGCACCTCTCCGACATCTCCTGGGATCAGCCCGGCGAAGAGGCGGTGCGCAACTACCAGAAGGGCCAGCAGCTGGAGGCGATGGTGCTGTCCATCGATCCGGAGCGCGAGCGCATTTCGCTCGGCATCAAGCAGCTCGCCAAGGACCCGTTCTCCGCCTATATCGCCGACAACCCCAAGGGCACCATCGTGCGCGGCGTCGTCAAGGAAGTGGACGCGCGCGGCGCGATCATCGACCTCGGCAACGGCATCGAAGGACAGCTGCGCGCTTCCGAACTCGGCCGCGACCGTGTCGAGGATGCGCGCGCGGTGCTGAAGGTGGGCGAGGAGCTCGAGGCCAAGTTCACCGGCGTCGACCGCAAGTCGCGCACCATCTCGCTGTCGATCAAGGCCAAGGAAGCCCACGAGGAAGCGGAAGCGGTGCAGAGCTACCGCTCCGAGAGTGCCACCTCCGGCACGAGCCTCGGCGACCTGCTCAAGGAGCAAATCGGCGCCGGCGACGACAACTGACGCGCAATGACGAAATCCGAACTCATCGAAATCATCACCGCCAAGCAGAAGCATCTGCCGGCGAAGGATGTTGAGCTCGCGCTGAAGCAGATCCTGGAGATCATGAGCGATGCGCTCTCGCAGGGAGAGCGCATCGAGATCCGCGGCTTCGGCAGCTTTTCCTTGCACTTCCGCCCGCCGCGCCAGGGGCGCAACCCCAAGACCGGCGAGGCGGTGGCGCTCTCGGGCAAGCACGTGCCGCACTTCAAGCCCGGCAAGGACCTGCGCGAGCGCGTCAACGACGGGGCGGACCGGCCGATCCGCGACTGAGCGGAACGCGCGAGGCCGGCGGCGGCGCGCCGGTTTCGTCCTGTAACGCGGAACTGCTATCGTCATCCGGCTGTGTTCGAGCTGCCCCCACTGCTTCTGGCGCTGGCCTTCATCCTGGTAGGGCTCGCTGCCTATTTCCTCGGCCGCCGCAACGGCGCGCTGCGCACCGTGCGCCTGCCGCGCGACTACTACGAGGGCCTCGATCACCTGATCAACGACCGCTTCGACCACGCCGCGGAGATCTTCGCGCGCATGGCCGAGGCCGACGGCGATGCGGCCGAAATCCAGTTCGCGCTGGGGAGCCTGTTTCGCCGCCGCGGCGAGGTGGACCGCGCCATCGCCATCCATTCGCGGCTGCGCGACCACGGCAGCGGCGGCCTGCGCGACAAGGCCGCCTTCGCGCTCGCGCTCGACTACCAGAGCGCAGGTCTCATGGACCGGGCCGAGCGGGTGCTGGAGGAGCTGTCCGCCTCGCGCGAGTACCGGCGCGCAGCGCTCGATCACCTGGTGAGCATCTACGAGGCACAGGCCGACTGGGCCAAGGCGCTCAAGGTGTTCCACGAGCTGCCGCAGGCGGTGCAGCTGGAACGCGGACGGGTGGCGGCGCACTACCTGTGCGAGCTCGCCGAGCACGCCCTGGTGCAGGGCGAGAGCGAGCGGGCGCGCACGTTGCTGCGCCAGGCGCGCACTCACCAGGAGTCGCTGCCGCGCGCCGACATGCTCGCGGCCCGCCTCTGCGAGCAAGCCGGTGAGCCCAAGGCAGCCCTGGTGCTGTACCTGCACGCGCTGGAGAACTCCCCGGAACTGGCGCTCGAGATCATTCCCGCGGTGCTGCGCATCGCGCGCCAGGACCGCACCTTGGATCTGCTGCCCGAACTCGGCCGGCGCCTGCAGCACTCCGGCAGCGTGACCCCGCGGCAGCTGGCGTGGCTTTTGGCCACGGCCATGCCGGCGGAGGACCTCGCGCAGCTGCCGGGGATCACCGCGCAGCTCGGCGGCGGGGTCGAGACCGCGGCGGAGGCCACCTCGCTGTCGGCGCTGCTGACGCGCATCGGCGATGCCGGCGGGCGCTACCAGTGCGATGACTGCGGACTGAACAGCGTGGGCTGGTACTGGCGCTGCCCGAAATGCCGCTGCTGGGACAGCATGCGCCCCGCGGTGATCAAGTGGGCCGAGCGCGCCGATCACGCCATCCGGGTTTCCTAAACAATATCGGCACCGCCGGCAGTGAACTAATGGCCAAGAGGTACGCATGAGCGTCAAATCGTTGATCCGCACGGCGGTGTTTCCGGTCGCCGGACGCGGCACCCGCTTCCTGCCCGCCACCAAGGCGAGCCCGAAGGAGATGCTGCCGGTGGTCGACAAGCCGCTCATCCAGTACGCGGTCGAGGAGGCACTCGCGGCGGGGGCGCGGCGCCTGGTGTTCATCACCGGTGCCTCCAAGCGCGCCATCGAGGATCACTTCGATTCGGACCAGGAACTCGAGACCCTGCTGCAGGAGCAGGGCAAGAGCGATCTGCTCAACCAGCTGCGCAGCGTCCTGCCGTCCTACGCCTCGTGTATCTACATCCGCCAGAACGCACCGCTGGGACTTGGGCACGCGGTGCTGTGCGCGCAGCCCGCGGTCGGCGCCGAACCGTTCTTCGTGCACCTCGCGGACGATCTGATCCGGAGCGAGGTGGCGTGCCTGGCGCAGATGGAGAAGGTGTACGAGGCCAAGCGCGCGAGCGTGCTCGGCGTGCAGGTGGTGCCGCGCAGCGAGACCGAGAAGTACGGCATCGTGGCGGTCGAGGCGGACGGCTCGGCGACCAGCCGCGTGCGCAGCATCGTGGAAAAGCCCAAGCCGGCGGTCGCGCCCTCGACGCTCGCGGTGGTGGGACGCTACGTGCTGTCGCCGGCCATCTTCGAGCACCTGGAGCGGCTCGGGCAGGGCGCGGGCGGGGAGATCCAGCTGACCGACGGCATCGCCGCGCTCATGCGCGAGGAGGCCGTCTACGCCTATCGCTTCCAGGGCAAGCGCTACGACTGCGGCAGCAAGCTCGGCTACCTGCAGGCCACCGTCGAGTACGCGCTCGGCCACCCGCAGCTCGGGCGCGAGTTCCGCCATTACTTGAAGGGTCTGGATGTCGCAGCCTTCTCCGCCCGTGCGCCGGCGGCGGCCGGCAACGGCGGCGCTGCGCGGCGTGCCCGCAAGAGCGCGCCGCGCGCGCCGCGCCGCAAGAACCACATCGGCACGCGCCCCGCTTAAAGGGGCGCGCGACATGCCAAGGGAGAAAAACATGATCGTCCGCAACCTGATTCCCCGGGCAGGCATGGCCGTGCTGCTGGCCGCCGCACTCGCAGCGCAGGCCCAGGTGGTCGTTGTCGGCCCGCAGCCGCAGCTCGGCTCCTCCAACCCGATCACCGCCGCGCCGCAGGTAGCGCGGCCGCATACCACCCCGTGCGTGGTGACGCTGTTCCAGAACCTGGCGTTCGCCGACTTCACGCCCAAGACCTTCAGCTACGCACCTCCCGCGGCCTGTCCCAAGCCGTGGGCCAAGGTGGTGTTCAGCGCCGATTTCACCGTCAGCGCCGGGCGCCAGTTTGACCGCACGGCGGCCTTCTACCTCGGCCAGTCGAACATCTATTACGGCACCACCGCCGAACCGCGCGCCAGCTTAAGTCCGTCCTGGCACGTGGAGCGCGACGTCACCGACCTGTCCGCCGTGTTCGCCAGCGTGCAGAGCGGGGAAGCCAACATCGGCAACTTCATCGGCGTCTCGAACGGGGTGACCTACGACGGCATCATCTACGCGAACGCCGCGCTCGAGTTCTATCCGGCGGGCGAAGGCGCGCCGGCGCCGCGCGTGCCGGACGTGGTGGTGGCGGTGAATGGCACCGGCGGCGATGCCGGCACCCTCAACACCACGACCGATGCGATCACGCAGACGCTCAACCTGCCGCTCAACACCGAGCGCGTCTACCTCGACGTCATCGCGCAGAGCCAGTCGAACGATGAGTTCTGGTACTTCTGCGTGCCGAACGATCAGACGAGCAACCTCGAGAGCTGCGGCAACACGCCCTTCCGCGAGACCGAGGTGTCGATCGACGGCCAGCCGGCCGGCGTTGCGCCCGTGTACCCGTGGATCTTCACCGGCGGCATCGACCCGTATCTGTGGGAGCCGATCCCGGGCGTGCAGACGCTCGACTTCCAGCCCTATCGCATCGACCTGACGCCCTTCGCGGGCCTCCTGGCCGACGGCAGCCCGCACGTGCTGGCGATCAGCGTGTTCAACGCCAACAGCTACTTCCTCGCCACCGCGAACCTGCTGGCCTTCACCGACCATGGCCGCGCGCGCGTCAGCGGCGGCCTGCTCAGCAACACGCTGAGTGCCGCCCCGACCCCGCAGGTCACCGAGAACATCCACACCAACCCCGCAGGCCCTGTCTACACCGGCAGCATCGTGGTGAAGTCAGGACGCGAGTTCGCCATCTCGGGCTACGTCGACACCTCGCACGGGCGGGTGCTGACGACGCTCGAGGAGAGCGTCAGCTTCATCAATACCCAGGAGTTCAACGTCGGGCCCACGACCGATATCCAGAACGTGCAGCAGCTCTCGACCGTCGATGCGCGCAGCAGCACGCGCAGCGGCGGCGCCGAGGAGCGCCGCGAGCAGCACTTTGCCTATCCGCTGCTGATCAACTTCGCCTACCTGGTGGCCGCCGACGGCACCGCCACGCAGACCACCACCATCGACCAGCGCGACCAGCAGCTTGGTGCAGGTCCGCGCGGCGCAGGTCGCCGCCTCGATAACCACGTGCATTCCACCGATGTGCTGAGCTTCGATGCCAGCGGCAATCTGCTCGGCAAGTCCGGCAGCAAGACCACGCAGAGTTACACGCTGAGCGAGGGCTCGCTGTGCTACAGCCGCACGCTGGTCGCGCAGGCGCAGGCCCTCAGCTACGTCAGTCCCAATCCCTGGTGCGCAAGGCACGACTGAGGCGCGGCACTCCTTAAGGCAGCCACACGGTCACGAGCGCGCCGCCACCTGAGCGGTTGGCAAGGCTCAGGCGCCCGCCGTGCGCCTCCACGATCTCCCGGCACAGCGTGAGGCCCAGACCGGTGCCGGCCGGCTTGGTGGAGTAGAACGGCAGCAGCGCATCGCGCAGCGTGCTGTCGCTCAAGCCCGCGCCGCGGTCGCCCACCTCCAGCCGCACGCCGGGGTGGGCGGCGCTCACGCTGACCGTGATCTCAGCGGGCGGCGAGCCCGATTCGGCGGCGTTCTTCAACAAGTTGATCATCACCTGCTCGAGCTGGCTCGCGTCGAAGCTCGTCGTGCGCTGCGGCAGCGGCCCCAGCACGCGAAAGGGCATCGTGCCCTCGAGCCGGCTCAGGAACTGCCCCCACTCGACCGGTGCCGGCCGCGGCCGCGGCAGCTTGGCAAAGCGCGCATAGCCGTCGATGAAGGTCCCGAGGTGCGCGGCGCGCTCGCCGATGGTGGCGAACACGCGCGTCAGCTGGGCACTGTCGGGGGCCTGCGCCAGGAGCTGTCCGGAGTGCGCGAGCGAACTGATCGGGGCGAGCGAGTTGTTGAGCTCATGGGCGATGACGCGGATGACCTTCTTCCAAACCGTGACCTCCTGCGCGGCCAGCTCACGCGTCAGCTGCTTCAGGAGCACCAGGCGGTGCGGGCGGGCGTTCAGCAGAAAGCCGCGCTGCGCCAGATGGAACACCTGCGGCTCGTCGGCGACGGTCATGGTGAAGAGCGTGTCGCCGCCGCCGCCGAGCGCCTCGCGCAGCGGCGCCGGGCAATCCTGCAGGATGGTGGCGAAGGCCAGTCCCTCGAGCTTGCGCCCGCCGTGCAGCAGCTGCCGGGCCGCCAGGTTGCTGTACACGACGCGGCCGCTGTCATCGCTCAGCACCATGCACTGCGGAGTGCTCTGGATGACGGTATCGAGCAGCAGTTCGCGCTGGTACAGGTCGAGGCGCTCGCGGCGCAGCAGGTCACCGAGTGAGTTGTAGGCGCCGGTGAGGGCGTTCAGCTCCAGGTCGCGCGTGGAGCCCACGCTGACACTGAAATCGTGATCACGCAGGCTCACGATGCCGTCGCGCACCGCGCGCAGCACCCGCACCCACGGTTGCGTGACGCGCTGCGCCAGCCACAGCAGCACGGGCAGGGCGAGGATCATCACCAAGAGCGCTGCCAGGAGCGGCGAGAGCCAGTGCACCGCGAAGGCGGTGCCGGCGGCGCTGCCGGCGGCCGTGAGCGCCAGCGCCGCGGCGATGCGGCCGCTGAGCGAGCGCATCAGGGGGCCGACGGCGGTGCGTCGGTCTTCAGACCGAGTTTCTCCATGCGGCGATAGAGTGCCTGACGCGACAGCCCGAGGTCACGCGCGGCCTGGGCGATGACCCCGCGGGCGCGCTGCAGCGCATCTTCGACGGTGGTGCGATCCAGCTCCGGGTCGGGGGCCGCGGCCGGGCCGGCCGGCAGGCTCAACGCCGCGACGCCGATGGCGGCCTCGCTGGACAGCAGGCAGGCGCGGCGGATGCAGTTCTGCAGCTCGCGTACGTTACCCGGCCAGGAATGGCGCATGAGCGCCGCTTCCGCGGCGGCGGTCAGCGCGAACCCCGGCTGCAGGAAGTGGCGGGCGAGGAGCACGATGTCCTCGCGTCGTTCGCTCAAGGGGGGCACCTCCAGCTCGATGACGCTGAGCCGGTAGAACAGGTCCTCGCGGAAGGTGCCGGCGCGGATCCCCGCGCGCAGGTTGCTGTTGGTGGCGGCGATCACGCGCACGCGCGTGCGCCGGGTCTGGTTGGAGCCGAGCCGCTCGAACTCGCCGGTCTGCAGCACGCGCAGGAGCTTTGCCTGGCCCGCTCCGGCGAGCGTGCCGAGCTCGTCCAGGAACAGCGTGCCGCCGTCGGCCGCCTCGAAGCGCCCGCTGCGCGCGCGTGCGCCGGTGAAGGCGCCGGCTTCGGTGCCGAACAGCTCCGCCTCGATGAGCTCGTTGGGGAGCGCGGCCAGATTGACCTTGAAGTAGGGCTGGTCGGCGCGCTCGGAATTGGCCTGCACGATGTCCGCCAGCACCTCCTTGCCGGCGCCGTTCGGGACCGGTGATGAGCACCGGCACGTCGGCATGCGCCACCTGGGTGGCCATGCTCACCAGCGTGTGCAGCGCTTCGCTCGCATAGACGATGCCGCGCAGGTCGAAGCGCGCCCGCAGTGCCGCCCGGGCCGCCGCGTGGTGCTCGCGCAGGCTGGCAGCTTCCGCGCGGGCGCTGCGCAGGTCGATGAGGTTGCGCACGCTGGTGAGCAGCCGCGCATCGTCCCAGGGCTTGGCGATGTAGTCGGCGGCGCCCTCGCGCACCAGCTCGACGGCCGTCTCGAGGTGCGTCCAGGCGGTGAGCAGAATGATGGGCAGCTGCGGCAGGCGCCCGCGGATGGCGCGGAAAAGGGCCACGCCTTCCTCGCCGCCGGTGGCCTCGCGGTGGAAGTTCATGTCCTGGATGACCAGGTCCACGGCGTTGCGCTCGAGCATCGCAAGCCCCGCTGGCGGGGTGGCGGCGCTGAGCACGCGCGCCCCGTGCAGCGACAGCAGCACGTCGAAGGCGGTGCGCACCGCCTCGCTGTCGTCGACCACGAGGATCGCGCGCCCCTCGAGGCTTGCGCGCAGCGCCGCATGGGTGCCGGGATTCATGGGCGCGATGCTAGCAGCCCTGAACGACCCTACACCGTGCGGGTGGCGACAGAAGGAGGTACCGCTGCGGCGCGCCGCGCCGGCTGCCAGGCCGCGAGCTGCCCGATGCCCCACAGCGCCAGCACCCCGCCCACCAGATAGTAGAGGTTCAGCCGTGGCAGCGCGTACTGCACCGACAGCCAGTAACCCACGGCGAGTGCCAGCGCGCAGCCGGCGACCACCCCACCGCTGGTGATGAGCGCGTTCTCCACCAGGAAGTAGCGCACGATATCGCGGCGGCGCGCGCCGACTGCCCGGCGCGTGCCGATCTGCTTGGTGCGGGTGCTGACGTTGAAGGTGGCGAGCGCGAAGATGCCGAGGCAGGTGACGCCGATGACGAGCGCCGTCACCGTCATCAGGTAGATCGCCATGGTGTGGTCGCCCAGATAGCTCAGGTCCTTGTAGTAGTTGAGCGAGCGCACGGAGTTGATGACCCGGTCGGGGTTGGACTGCGCCAGGTGCGCTTCGATGAGGCGCGCGACCGTGTCGCGCGTACCCGGGCGGGTGCGCACCGCGTAGTTCAGGCCGAGAAAGTCGGCCGGCACGCGCGGCACCAAATAGACCCAGTCGGGGTGCAGATTGCTGGGGAAGGAGCCCATGATGGGGTCGACCACCCCGATGATGGTCGCGGTCTGGTTCAGCGTGTCGAAGACGCGCTTGCCGAGCGGGTTCTCGTGCGGAAAGAGATGGTCGGCCAGCGCGCGGCTGACGATGATCTGCGGCACGAAGCGCGAGGCATCCTGCTTCGTGAGTGCCGGCTGGATCTCGTCGTGGCGGAAGTTGCGTCCGGCGACCAGCTGAACGCCCAGCGCGTGCAGCGACTCCTCGTCAACCTCCCACTCGTTGTAGTTGTCGGTGCGCTGCGCCTCGGGACGCGTGACCAGCGGTTCGGAATCGCCGCCGTCAGACAGCGGCGTGCCGCGCATGGCGCTCGCGGCCACGACCCCATCCACGCCGCGCAGGTAGGCCAGATCCTCCTGGATCGAAGGTACCTGCCGGTAGTGCTCGGTAAAGCCGGAGCTCGAGACGATCAGCACGTTGTCGACATCGATGCCGGTGGGGCGGCCGATCTTGTCGATGCGCTGCATGACGATGTAGAGCGCGTTCACCATGACCGCGAGCGCGAGTGCCACCTGCATGGCGACCAGGACAGCGCCGGTGCGGTTGCGCAGCAGCGCCGACATGATGGGACGGACGTTGAGACTCATGGTTCGCTCTCCTTCACTGGCTCTTCAGGTACATCGCCGGCGGCAGGCGGCCGACCCGCCAGGCCGGGTACAGGCCCGCCGCCAACGTCGCCACGACCGCGAGCCCCACCGCCCACATGACGCCGATGGAATCGAAATGCGTGATCTCCTGATAGCCGCCGCGGTGGCCAAGGTGGGCGCTGGCGTACAGGTGGTGCACGGCGGCGAGCCCCAGCGCCGCCAGCGCGAGCCCGAGCGCTGCGCCGGCCACGGACAGGGCACCGACCTCGATGAGGTGCTGCGCGAAGATCTGCCGGCGGCTGGCGCCCAGCGCGCGCCGCACGCCGGTGATGGGCGCCCCGTTCAGGAACTTGGCGAGCAGCAGCCCCACGGTGTTGATCAGGCATACGGCCAGGAAGGCAAACCCTAAGCCGACCAGCAGGCGGTTGTCGTTGTCGACTACGCGGTTGTCGGTGAGCCACTGGCTGACATCGGTGAGCCGGTTGTCGCGCGGCCGCTGGAAGCGGCCGCTCTTGTGCTGCTCTGCCCAGTAGCCGTCCATGAAATCCTGCATGCGCGTGCGCGCAGCGCTCGAGGGCAGCTCGACCCACATCTGCAGCCAGACGCACTCGGCGCTCATGAAGTCCTTGAAGTTGTTGACCGGATTTGAGCCCCAGCAATCGGTCTCCTCGTTGTTGAGCTGCTCCAGCTCGATGCCCCAGTTGAAGGGCAGGTAGGCCGCATCGGGCGGCGAGAAAGCCCCGCCGTTCAGGTCGTAATAACGCGGCAGCGGGAACCAGTCGTTCAGTACGCCGACGATGCGGAACTCGTGGTCGTTCCAGCGCACGGTGCGGCCGACGCTGTTGGCGCCGCCGAACAGCTTGTCGTTCTCGTCGCGCGACAGGACGATCACCGGCTGGGGCGGGCTGTCGGCGCCTGCGGTCCAGCCGTTGCCGTACAGGAACGGCACCTCGAACATGGCGAAGAAGTCCGCGGTGGTGAAGCGGGTATTCACCGGCACCGGGGCGGCGTTGCCCGCCGCACTCAGGACACCGTTGGAGCTGTACATGAGGACCTTGCGCTCAGGGATGCCGGAGTCGAACAGGTGGCGCGCGTCGCGGTAGGTCAGCTCCGGCGGTGGCAGGTGCCGCGTCGGCGCGATAGGGATTTTGCGGGTCCCAGTTGTCCATGGTGACCGTGTAGAGGCGGTCGCTCCTCCACCAGATCGGGTTGCCGGACATGCCGTGATAGACGGTGAGCGTCATGACACTCACCGCGATGCCGAGCGCGATCGCCAGCACCATGAGGGCGGTGAGTCCGGGGTTGCGGCCGAAGCTGTGCAGGGCCAGGCGCGTGTAATAGGCAAACATAGGTTCCTCGCGTCGAATCTTGCGGGCGGTCTCAGGCGAGCGCGGCGCCGGCAGTCCCGGCGGCACTCGGGCGCGGCTCGTAGGCTTGGAAGTCCGCGATCTGCCCGTCCACCAGGTGCACGTTGCGCTGCGCGCGGCGCGCCAGCTCCGGGTCGTGCGTCACGAGCAGGATCGTCGTGCCCATCTCGTTGATCTGCTCGAGCAGGTCCACCACCTGGCGCGCCATGAGCGAATCCAGGTTGCCGGTGGGCTCATCCGCCAGCAGGAAGGCCGGGTCGCCGGCGATCGCCCGCGCGATCGCGACGCGCTGCTGCTGGCCACCGGACAGCTGCGAGGGCATGTGCTTCATGCGCGAGGCGAGGCCGACCAGCTCGAGGGCGCTGGCGATGCGCTCGCTGCGGTCGGTGGCGCTCAGGCGGCGGTAGCGCAGCGGCACCTCGACGTTGTCGCGCACGTTGAGATCGGGAATGAGGTTGAAGCTCTGGAAGATGAAGCCGATGCGCTCGTTGCGCAGCCGCGAGCGGGCATCGTCCGACAGCTCGTGCACGTCGGTGCCATCCAGCTGATAGCTGCCGGAGTCGAAGCTCTCGAGCAGTCCCGCGACGTTCAGGAAGGTGGTCTTGCCGGAGCCGGAAGGTCCGGTGACGGCGACGAATTCGCCGGCCGTCACCTCCAGCGAGAACTTGCGCAGCGCGTAGGTCTCGATGAGGTCGGTGCGATAGATCTTGCTGACGTCGTTCATCTTGAGCATGACAGCCTCGCGTTCAATTGGAGATGGCTACAGCGGGGGCCTCGTTGAGGTCCCGCATGTCGGAAGTGATGACCTGATCACCGGGCGCAAGGCCCTGGACGACCTCGATCTCGCCCACGGAAGCGGCGCCGAGTTCCACCGGCACGCGCTGCGCGCGCGCGCCGTGCACCACGTACACCGCGCGCGTGGCATCGTCGATGAATGAGCCGCGCTCGAACTTGACGACGTTGTCGCGCTCGTCGAGCACGATGCGCACCGCCGTGCGCTGGTTCTGGCGCAGGCCGGGCGGCTGGCCGTTGGCGAACTTGACGCGGCCCGTGACCTGGTTCTGGCGCACTTCGGGCGAGATCGCGGTGACGATGCCCGGCACCTGGCGTCCCTCGAGGGTGATCTCGGCGCTCATGCCGGGGCGGATGTCGTGCGCGTAGCTCTCGGCGACCAGGAACTCGATCTCGAAGGCCGACAGGTCGACCACCGTCAGCAGCGGCGCATCCGCGCCGACCCGGGTCTTCTGCGGCTGGGCGAGATTGGCGACCATGCCGGTGACCGGGGAGCGCACCGCGAGCTCTGCGACGCGCTCCTTGAGCGATGCCACGACGAGCGCCTGGCGGTCGCGCTCCAGGCGCTTGGTGCGCAGGTCCAGCGCCAGGCTGTCGCGCTCGAGCGCGGCGGTGTCGCGGGCGTGGTCGAAATTCAGCTGGGCGGTGGAGACATCGTCGATGGCGCGCGTGTAGTCCCGCTCGGAGATGACGCGCTGGTCCCAGGCCCACTGTGAGCGCTTCAGTTCCCGCTGCGCCGCGCCGATGGCGACCCGCGCCAGGTCCGCCTGCTGCGTGCTGGTGAGGATCTCGCGGCGGATCTCGATCTGCTGGCGCTCGAGCGCCGCGTCCAGGCTCTGCAGCGTGGCTTCTTCGCGCTGGTGCTCGTTCATGAGCTCGGGGCTGTCGAGGTTCGCCAGCACCTGGTCCTTGGTGACGGCATCGCCGGGGCGCACCGTGTAGGTCACCGTGCCGGGGGCGATGGCGAACAGCGTCGGATTGACCGCCGCCACCACGGTGCCTTCGGCGGCGACGTCGCGCACGAAGTGTCCGCGCGTGACGACCGCGATGCGCAGCCGTTCGCGCGGCAGTATCGCGCTGCTGGCAAGCCACGCGTGGATCAGCCAGGCGAACAGCACCAAGAGCAGTGCTGCGCCGCCGAGGCCGATGCGCAGGCGCTGCCGCTGCCACAGCGACGCCGGCGTCGTGACGGGTGCGTCCTGCGCATCCGTGCCGCGCACGCGCAGGTCCGTGGCGGCCGCGGCGGCGCCGGTCGCGGGGTCATGAATTTTCTTCAGGTGTGCGAGCTTCACGGCCCTGGGGGCGTTGCATCCTGCGTGCCAGCGACGCTGCGGCCGGCCGTGACGCACTCAAGCGATTGACAGCACAGGAAATCTGCAGCGCCAACGCAGCCGTGCCGCGCATCTCACAAGTGTCCGCCCCGCGGACAGCGGACAGCGTGCGGACACTTTTTACGCTTGCACCGGCCGTGCGCGCGCGCGCAAAGTACCTGCTTGCTTGCGCCTACATGGAGGAGACGATGGCCAGTCGACGTACGCCCGAAGTGATCAACCCTGCCGATCCCAAGCTGCCCCAGCCGGCATCGGCACAACGACCCACGCGTTCAGCCAAACCACCAACGCTCGCACCGGCCCGCCTCGCGGTCACCGCCGATGCGCGGCGCGGCCTCATCGCCCAGGGCGCATACCTGCGCGCCGAGCGGCGCGGCTTTGCGCCCGGACACGAGACGGAAGACTGGCTGGCGGCAGAGGCAGAGGTGGACGCGCTGCTCAGGGCGGAACACGGGGGGTCGCCGCAGTAGGCGACGATTGCGCGCCGGGCGGCCGCGGTGCCGCCGGGCGCAGCCCGTTCGAGTAGAGCACCTTGCCGTCGGGCAGGACGAACACCGCATCGTACTCGGGCATCCTGTTGATGATCTCGAGAGCCTTTTCTGCACCCAGCACGAACGCCGTCTTGGACATGCCATCGGTCTGGGTGGCCGTAGGCGCGAGGATCGTGGCGCTGCGCACCTTGCTCGCCGAGTGACCGGTCCGCGGATCGATGATGTGGTGGTAACGCACGCCGTCCTCGTCGAAGTAGCGTTCGTAGTCACCCGAGGTCGACATCGCGCTGTCCGACAGCGGAATGCGTGTCACCACCTTGTTCGGATTGTCCGGGTGGCGGATCGCGACCAGCCAGGGCCGCCCGTTGCGGTCGCCGATGATGCGGCTGTCGCCGCCGGCGGTGACCAGGGCGCGGTCGATGCCGCGCGCCTTGAGGATCTCGATGCCGCGGTCGACCGCGTAGCCCTTGCCGATGCCACCTAAATCGATGCGCATGCCCGGATGCTCGAAGCGCACGGTGTGGTGCTGCTCATCGAGCAGCATGTTGCGCCAGTTGACGGCCGGCAACGCCTGCTTGATCTGTTCCTCGCTCGGGTGGATGCGGCGGCGATAGTCGTAGAGATAGCCGACGCTGGCATAGGTGATGTCGAAGGCCCCGTCCGTGATCTGCGAATAGTGGGTCGACAGCTTGATCAGGTCGAACAGCTCCTTGTCGACCTGCACCGGCCGCTCGTTAGCGTGCTGGTTGATCGCCGACAGCTCGCTCTCCGGCTTGTAGTGGCTCATCAGATCGTCGATGCGGCGCAGCTCCGCCATCACCGCATCGATCGCATTGTTGCCCTTGAGCGGATCGTCCGCCCACAGCTCGACGTAGCAGCGCGTGCCCATGATGGCTTCGGTGCGCTGCATCCAGTCGGCGTGCGCCAACGTGCTCGCGGTGCTGGCAAGCAACACCAGCGACCATCGCCAGGCAACACGCGCTTTCATGGGTCTTTCAGGCCTCGTTAACGTCCACTGTGTCAGCCTACTACTTGAAGACCGGCGCGCTGTGCGCTGTGTCCTAGGTTCGGTACCGCCCTCAGGGCGATTGCGGTATTCTTGCCGGCCGAAAATAACTACTGTCTCGAAGGGGAGAAGCGCAGATGCAGCTCAAGAAACTCAATGGCTTAGTGTGCGGAGCGATGCTCGCCACCGCGCTCTTGGCGCTTCCGGCGGTGTCATCCGCGCAGGATACCAGCTCATCGACCACCAGCACCCCGGTGACCTGCAAGGACGGCACGACCGCGCCCCACGGCGGTCGCGGTGCCTGCCACGGTCACGGCGGAATCGACAAGACGGCCACGGCCGCCGGCACTTCATCGACGTCGACCACGGCGGCGGCGGGCAGCACACCCGCAGCTCCGGTGGCGGCGGCGACGCCCTCTGCGGCGGCGGCCTCCGGCAGCTCGACCTCGGGCACCTCCAGCGCCACTCCCGTGACCTGTAACGACGGCACGACGTCCCCCAAGGGCGGGCGCGGCGCCTGCCGGGGTCACGGCGGCGTCAACAAGGGCGGCACGGCCACGCCGGCAGCCGGTGCCACGGCCGCAGCTCCGGTGGCGGCAGCCACCCCCTCGGCGGCTGCGGCCGCAGCGCCGGCCCCGGCGGCAGGGACGGCCATGGCGCCGAAGACCAGCAACATGCCGGCGGCGCAGGCCGCTCCGGGCGGCGGTCCTGGCATGGTGTGGGTGAACACGGAGAGCAACGTGTACCACTGTCCGAGCGACCGCTGGTACGGCAAGACGAAGAAGGGCCAGTACATGACCGAGGCCGCGGCGAAGGCTGCCGGGGCTCATGCCGATCACGGCAAGGCCTGTTCCTGATGACACTGCGGGCGCGCTCGGCCGGACTGAGCCGGCGCGCCCGCAGCGTTCGGTCCGAAGGCTTAAGCCGCCAACCCTAAACTGATGCCCACGCGGCGTGAGTTACTGCTGGCCGGATCTGCAGGCTGCTTAGCTGCAGGGGCGCGCGCCGGCGAGCCTGCCCCCGAACTGCTCGCGACACTGCCGGGCAAGCGGCCGCTGATCCAGCGTGCCTTCCGGCCCCCGAATTTCGAGTCCCCGCTCGCCGCGCTGGCCGCACCGTTTACGCGCAACGACGAGTTCTTCGTGCGCTACCACCTGGCGGTCATCCCGCGCGTCGACCCCGGCAGCTGGCGCCTGGGCGTCAGCGGCGGGGAGCGCGAGCTGCGCCTGTCGCTGCGCGAGCTGCGCGCGCAGTTCCCGGAAGTTTCCCTCGCCGCCGTCAACCAGTGCTCCGGCAACCGCCGCGGGCTGTTCGCGCCGCGCGTGCCCGGCGTGCAGTGGGGTCATGGGGCGATGGGCAATGCCCTGTGGAAAGGGGTGCGGCTGCGCGACGTGCTGCGCCGCGCGGGCGTGCCGGCGGACGCCCTGGAAGTGGTGTACCGCGGCGCCGACTCGGCGGTGCTGCCTTCGACCCCGGACTTCGTGAAGAGCCTGCCCATCGAGCGCGCCCTCGATGAGAACACGCTCATCGCCTTCGAGATGAACGGCCAGCCGCTGCCGCACTGGAACGGCGCGCCGGCGCGCCTGGTGATCCCGGGCTGGACCGGCACTTACTGGATGAAGCACCTCACCGAGCTGCGCATCAGCGCCAAAGCGTTCGATGGCTTCTGGATGAAGGCCGCCTATCGGCTGCCCACCGGAGCCTTTCCCGGCGTGCGCTTCGTCAGCCAGGAGACCCCTGAGACCACGCCCATCACCGAGATACTCGTGAATTCCCTGATCGTGAGTCCGCAGGCCGGTGCGAGGTTGCGGCGCGGCGCGCGCGCCGAACTTACGGGCAAGGCCTGGGACAACGGTGCCGGTATCGCCGCCGTCGAAGTCTCGAGCGACGGGCGCCGCAGCTGGCGCGAGGCGAGGCTCGGGCGCGACCTCGGCCGCTTCGCCTGGCGCGAGTTCCGCATGCCGCTCGACACCGCCACGGCGGGTCCGCTGGAGGTGGCCGTGCGCGCCCGCAGCCGCAGCGGTGCGCAACAGCCGGACAAGCTCACCCTCAATCCTTCCGGCTACCACGACAACATCGTGCAGACGCTCAGCGTGGAAGTGCTATGAGACGCCGCATGCCCGTTCTCGGGCTCAGCGTGTTCGCCTCGCTGTGCGCCGTGTCGGCCGTGGTCTTTGCCGCTGCCGCGGAAGTGAGTGAGCTCAAGCAGGCGCCGGGTCGTGATCTGACCCTCGGGCGCTGCATCGTCTGCCACAGCGTCGAATACATCCCGAGCAACGCGCCGGCCATGAACCGCGCGGGCTGGCAGAAGTCCATCCAGAAGATGCGCGAGCGCTTCGGGGCGCCCATCTCTGATGAGGAAGCGCGGCAGATTCTCGATTACCTGGACGCAAACTACTCGGGCAAGAGCTGAACCGCCCCGCGCGAGGGTCAGGTGGCCGCGGCGAAGGTGTTGCAGCTGCCGATGGAGCCGCTGGCCAGCCCGCGCTTGAACCAGCTGACGCGCTCCGCGGACGTGCCATGCGTGAACGACTCGGGCACGACGTAGCCCTGCGCGCGCTTCTGCAGCGTGTCATCGCCCACCGCCGCCGCGGCGCGCAGCGCCGAATCGACATCGCCCGCCTCCAGGATGTGCTTGGTCGCATCCGCGTTCTTGGCCCACACGCCGGCGAAGCAGTCGGCCTGCAGCTCGAGTTTCACCGACAACTGGTTCGCCTGTGCCCGCGAGCCATGCTCCTCGGCGGCGCGCACCCGCTCGCCGATGCCGAGCAGCTGCTGCACGTGGTGACCCACTTCGTGGGCGAGGACGTAGGCTTGCGCGAACTGCCCGGGCGCCTGGAACTCATCGCTCAGCTGCTGGAAGAAGCCCAGGTCCAGGTACACCTTGTGATCGAGCGGGCAGTAGAACGGCCCGACTGCGGCATTGGCCGAGCCGCACGCGCCCGCCATCTGGTCGCGGTACAGCACCAGCTTCGGCGGCACGTAGGTCATGCCCTGCGCCTGGAACAGTGCCGTCCAGGTGTCTTCGGTCTCGCCCAGCACCGCGGCGATGAAGCGACCCTGCTCGTCCTGCGGCGTGCCGTAGTGGGCGGCCGGTGCGCTCTGCGAGGAGGGGACGGCGCTGACCAGGCCCATGATGAGGCGCGGATCGATGCCGAAGAAATAGGAGGCGGCCAGTGCCAGGAGCGTGCCGCCCACGCCCAGGCGCAGACCCGCGCCCCCGCCGCCGGTGCTGTCGCGCACGTCCTCGACGTTGCTGCTTTCGCGAAGATCGTCCCAGCGCACGTCCTGCTTCCTGAAAGATTTCCCTGCGGCGACGCTATACCTGCGCCTTGCGGGAAAGCAAGCGCCCGTCAGTGCGGTCGCAGGCCGTGGCGCGGAGTGCGTTGCTGGTTCAGCGAGTTGTAGAGCGTCTCGATGAAGGCGTCCGAGTCGACGAACCCCTTGGGCGGTGAGTAACGCTCGCTCCACTCGGCGAGCACGTGCTCCTGCTTCATCTGCGCCAGCGTCTTGCCGGCTTTCATGGCTGCGGTCACCTTGGCACTGGTGTCCTCCAGCATCTTGAGATAGGTCCTAAGATCATCGGTGCTCGCAAGCTCCCCGTGTCCCGGCACGATCTTCGCATCGCTCGGCGCGCTGCGCAGCACGTCCTGGCAGGCGGCGATCATGCCCTGCACCGTGCCGCCTGACCGGATGTCGATGAACGGGAAGCCGTAGCGCACGAAGATGTCACCCATGGCGACCGCGCCGCCTTTGGCGAAGAACACGATGGCGTCGCCGTCGGTGTGGGCGCGCGCATAGTGCACCACGCGCATGGCCTCACCGTTCATGTGCACGGTCAGCTCGTGGTCGAAGGTGATCTGCGGCAGGGCGCCGGGCTCCACCGCTTTCATCTCGCGCGTGATGGAGCCGCCGTTGCCGGCGGTGCTGCCGTGCTCGAGCCGCATGCGCTGCTCGTCCGGCGCGATGATCGTGGCGCCGCCCTGCGCGAAGGGCAGGTTGCCGCCGCTGTGGTCAAAATGGTAGTGCGTGGTGACGACGTAGCGCGGCTTGTCGGACCCGCCCAGGCCCTTGAGCGCGGCGCGGATCTTGTCCGCCAGCGGCGCGAACTCGTCATCCACCAGCAGCACCCCGTCCGGGCCGGAAGATGCGGTCATGTTGCCGCCGGCGCCCTGCAGCAGATAGAGGTTGGGCGCAAGCTGGCTCGTCTTGATCTCGACCTTGCTGTAGTCCTCGTCCTGGGCTGCCGCAAGGCGGCTGAACGCCACCACCAATAGAAGGAGAGCGAACAAAAGCGGGCGCATGATTGGCGAACGTCCTGCTGCGGGGGTTGCCGATGCTAGCACAGCCCCGCAGCTGCTCCGTGCGCGCTACACTCCACGCCGGCGGCTTCGCGGGAGGGCGCGTGAGTCTGGCAGGCAAGACACTGTTCATCACCGGCGCAAGTCGCGGCATCGGCCTTGCCATCGCGCTGCGTGCGGCGCGCGACGGCGCCAACATCGTCGTCGCCGCCAAGACCGCGGAACCGCACCCGAAGCTTGCCGGCACCATCCATACGGCTGCCCGCGAAATCGAGCGCGCCGGTGGCCGGGCGCTGCCGCTGGTGGTCGACGTACGCGACGAGACGAGCGTCAAGGGCGCGGTCGAGCAGTGCGTGCAGCGCTTCGGCGGCCTCGATATCTGCGTGAACAATGCCTCGGCGATCAACCTTGCGGCGACCGAGCACACCGACATGCGCCGCTACGACCTCATCCAGTCGATCAACACCCGCGGCACCTTCGTGACTTCGCGCGCCTGCCTGCCGTACCTCGCCAAGGCGCCCAACCCGCACATCCTGACGCTCTCGCCGCCGCTGGATCTGCAGCCCAAGTGGTTCGCCGGACACCTCGCGTACTCGCTGTCCAAGTACGGCATGTCGCTGTGCGTGCTGGGGCTCGCGCAGGAATACCGCGCCCAGGGCATCGCCTGCAACGCGCTGTGGCCGCGCACCACCATTGCCACCGCGGCCGTGGAATTTGCGCTCGGCGGCCCGCAGATGCTGCGCCGCTGCCGCAAGCCCGAGATCGTCGCCGATGCCGCCCACCTCATCCTGTCGCGCCCGTCGCGCGAATGCACCGGGCAGTTCTTGATCGACGACCGCGTGCTGTACGAGGCCGGGGTGCGCGATTTCACCGGCTACAGCGTTGAACCGGACCAGGTGCCGTTGGGTGACCTGTTCATCGATGCGCACTCGCCGGCCACCCCGGGGGTCGAGGTCGAGTACCTGCCGGGCGCGCAATGACCCAGACACGAGCGCACAACCGGCGCATCGTGCTCGCGCGGCGGCCGCACGGGGCGCCCTCGGCCGAGGACTTTCGTCTGGAGAGCGTGCCGGTGCCGGTGGCCGGGCCCGGCCAGGTGCTGCTGCGCACCCTCTACCTGTCACTGGACCCCTACATGCGCGGGCGCATGAACGAGGGGCCGTCCTACGCCCCGCCGGTGGCGCTCGATGCGCCGATGGCCGGCCAGACGGTCAGCGTCGTCGAACAATCGCAGCACCCGAAGTTCGAGGTGGGCGCGCGCGTATGCGCCGAGGCCGGCTGGCAGGACTACGCGGTGTCCGACGGGCGGGACCTGCTGCGGATGGGCGCCATGCAGCGCCCGTCGGACGCACTGGGCGTGCTCGGCATGCCGGGACTGACCGCGTACGTGGGTCTGCTCGACATCGCTCAACCGCAAAGCGGCGAGACCGTCGTGGTGGCCGCGGCCACCGGAGCGGTGGGGTCCTTGGTCGGGCAGATGGCCAAGATCCGCGGCTGCCGGGTGGTCGGGGTGGCGGGGGGCCCGGAAAAATGCGCCTTTGCCGTCGACACGCTCGGCTTCGATGCCTGCCTCGATCACCGCGCACCGGATCTGCCGCAGCAGATGAAGGCGGCAGTGCCCGAGGGCATCGACGTCTACTTCGAAAGCGTCGGCGGCGCGGTGCTCGCCGCCGTCGTGCCGCTGCTCAATGTCGGGGCGCGCATCCCGCTGTGCGGTCTCATCGCCTGGTACAACCTCGACCAGCTTCCGGCAGGCCCCGACCGCACCCCGCAGCTGCTGGTGACGCTGCTCAAGAACCGCGTGAAGCTGCAGGGCTTCATCGTCTTCGATCACTACGAGCGCCGCGGGGCCTTCCTCAGGGACATGACGGGGTGGCTGAGTGAGGGCAAGGTGAAGTACCGCGAGCACATGATCGAGGGCCTGGAACAGGCGCCGCGGGCACTCATGGGCCTGCTGCAGGGCGAGAACTTCGGCAAGGTGGTCGTGCACGTGGCGGACCCGTAACTTAAGCGGGTCACATGAGCGCCGCGACCGAAGTCTCCTTCGTCTACGACGTCATCTCGCCGTTCGCCTACCTCGCGCTGCCGCGTTTGCCGGAGCTGCCCGCGCAGGTCCGCTACGTGCCGGTGCTGTTCGCAGGCCTGCTGCAGCATTTCGGGCAGCTGGGACCTGCCGAGATCCCTTCCAAGCGCCGCTTCACCTACCGCTTTGCCCTGTGGCGGGCGCGCCGGCTGGGACTGCCGATGCGCATGCCGCCCAAGCACCCGTTCAATCCGCTGGCGGCGCTGCGCCTGATCCTGGCTGCCGGTAACGATGCGCGCGCTGCGGCGACGGTGCTCGATGCCGTGTTCAGGGACGGCCGGGACGTCAGCGATCCGGCCGTGATCGCGGAGCTGGCGCAGGCGCTCGGCGTGGCCGCGCCCGCGCAGGCCCTGGCGCGCGAGGAGATCAAGCAGCGGCTGCGCGCCAACACCGACTGGGCGATCGCACGGGGGGTGTTCGGCGTGCCCACCCTGGTCATCGGCGGCGAGATCTTCTGGGGCCATGACGCCATCGACATGGCACTCGACTATCTCAACACGCCGCAGGCTTTCGCAGATCCCGCCATGCAGGCGGCGGACTCGCTACCCATCGGCGCGGCGCGCCCGCGCTAAAGGTGTACACATGACCCTACGCAGCCTCTTCATGCTGGCAGCGGCGCTCTGCAGCGGCCCGCTGTTCGCGTCCGACCCGCCGGTGCGTGCCATCACCGCGTTCGTCGACCTGGACGCCGCGCACTACACCGCGCAGTTCGCCAGCGCCGAGCGCGGACTGCATCAGGCGCAGAGCGTCTTCGAGAAGGCCGGTTTCACCGTGCAGACCCTGCGCATCACGACGCAGCCTTTCATGCAGTACGTCGGCGCGCTGCCGCCTGCCGAGGCCCTGGCGCTGCTTAAGAACCTCGCCGAGCTGGGCCGCTCGGGCAAGATCCTGGTGAACATAGGTCCGGCGGTGCTCGACGACCAGCCCGACCCCAAAGCTCTGGATCTGCTCGAGCAGGTGCACAGCCTGAGTGTGCCGCTCGATGCCAGCATGATCATTGCCGGCGCCGACGGGGTGCACTGGCACACGGTGCGCGCGGCCGCGCATCACGTGTGGCGGGTGGCCGCGGTCAGTGCGCGCAGCCAGGGCACGTTCAGCTTCGCGGCTACCGCGATGCTCGAGCAGGGTTCGCCGTTCTTCCCCGGCTCCTGGCAGCAGGGCCACGGCGGCCGTTTCTCCGTCGGCCTGCAGTCGGCGAACCTCGTGACGGAGGTGTTCAAGCGCACCCACGGCGATGCGCCACGCGCCATCCAGGAACTCAGCGCGGCGCTGCAGGGCTACGAACGGCGCGTGGCGGCGCTCGCCGCGCAGGTGGCAGGGGAGACCCGCTGGCAGTACTGGGGGTTCGACCCGACGCCGGCGCCGCTCAAGGAGGACTCCATCGGCGCGGCACTGGAGGCCTTCGAGCCGGGAATGCTGGGTTCACCCGGCACGCTCACCGCCGCCTACGTCATCACGGAGGCGCAGCGCCAGCTCACCGGTGCGCGCGTGGGCTACGCCGGCCTCATGATGCCGATACTCGAGGATGAGCGCATGGCGCAGCGCTGGAGCGAGGGTCGCATCAGCATCGACTCGCTCCTGTCCTACTCGTCCGTGTGCGGCACCGGGCTTGATACCGTGCCGCTGCCGGGCGACGTGAGTGAAGCGCAGCTGGCGCGCATCATCGGTGACGTCGCAGTGCTGGCCTACAAGTGGAAGAAACCGCTGACGGCGCGGCTGCAGCCGGTGCACGGCCGCAGCGCCGGCGAGATGTCCAACTTCGACGACCCGTTCATGGTGAACGCCAAGCTGCAACCGCTGCACTGACCGCGGCGGCAAACTTGTTGCAGCGCCCGTGGGCTCTATATATTATCGACAGCATAATATTAAGATGGATGGTCGAAGCGCGTGTCAGGGAACCGCGAGACGAACCTCGTCCCGGCTGCGGCCCGCGCAGCCCGGTCCGCCGCCCGGTGGCTGGCGCTGCTGGTGCTGGCCGTGCCCGCGGCGCATGCCGCGGTGCCTGGCAAGATCGACCTCGACGCTTTCGATGCGCACAAGGTAAGCGTCGCACTGCCCGACGGCGTCACGCTCGCCTACGTCTCGCAGGGTGACCCCGCCGGCACGCCGGTGGTGCTCATCCACGGCTACACCGACAACGCGCGCGACTGGGTGCCGCTCATTCCATACCTGGACGCGCACCTGCACCTCATCGTGGTGGACCTGCGTGGCCACGGGCGCTCGAGCAAACCCGACTGCTGCTACACGCGCCTGGACTTCGCCTACGACATCAAGCTGCTGCTGGATGCGCTGCACATCGAACGCGCCGACATCGTCGGCCATTCGCTCGGCAGCATCATCGGTCAGACGTTCGCCGAGTACTGGCCGGAGCGTACCCGCCGCGTCGTGCTCATTTCCTCCAGCGGCGGCCCGCGTCCGGGCGTGCCGCACAAACCCGCCTACGACTACGCCAGCCAGATCCGCAAGCTCAAGGAGCCGATCGATCCGGACTCGCCGTTCATGCTCGAGTGGTGGGCCTCGCCGACGCCGGTGGATGCGGATTTCCTGCGTCGTCAGCGGCGTGACGCCGCGGCTATTCCACTGCGGGTGTGGCTGGCGATACTGGATCAGGGACTCATCGACAACGACCTGCAAGCGACGCTGCCGAAGCTCACCGCGCCCACGCTCCTGCTGTGGGGCAGCAAGGATCCGATCATGGAGGAAGAGGTGCGCCAGACGCTGCGCGCCGCTCTGCCGCACGCCCAGGTGAAGATCTTCGCAGGCCTCGGCCACAACCCGCTGTGGGAGGACCCGAAGGCCTGCGCCAGCGCTATCAACGCCTTTCTGACCGCGCCGCTTGCGGCCACGCATTCCTAGACTGTCAACCGCCGATGCAACCAGGGGGAGCTCCGCCAACATGAAATCGATCATCTTTTCCACCGGCCTGCGCTACGCGGCACTGCTGCTGCTAGTCACGGACTTAAGCGGCGGACCACCGGCCTTCGCCGACCAGACGAGCGACACCCCCACCGAGAACAACGAGCCGGAAACCATCATCGTCACGGCACGCAAGCGCGAGGAATCGATCGCGACGGTGCCGACCAGCATCACGGCCTTCACCGCCGAGACGCTCAAGGACTACAACGTCCAGTCCTTCGCCGACTACGCCACCAAGACACCCAACCTGTCGTTCAGCTACGGCGGGGGACCCACCGGCATCGCGGATGCGCGCACCATCGCCATCCGCGGCATCACCGGCCAGAACCTGTTCGGCACCGCCGGCGCCACCGGCTTCTACATCGATGACACGCCGGTGCCCGGCTCCATCGATCCGCGCGTCGTCGACCTGGCCGACATCGAGGTCCTCAAAGGTCCGCAGGGCACGCTCTACGGCGAGTCCTCGCTCGGCGGCAACGTCAAGCTCGTGACCCGGCAGCCGGACCTCAACCGCTCGGGCATCGGCTACATGGTCGATGCGGGCATGACCTCCGGCGGCGGCAGCGCCGATGCCGGCGGCAATTTCATCGGCAACGTGGTGCTGGTGCCAGGCACCGCCGCGCTGCGCGTGGTGCTGTTCGCCAATCACGACGCCGGCTATCTCACCCGCACCTACCCGACCGACCCGGCAAGTCCTGGCGGCGGCGACCCGTTTCTGAACGTGCCGCGCACCAGTTCCGGCGACCAGGGCGCGGTCTCGACCGGCGGCGGGTCACTGGCGATGCTGGTGAACGCCACCGACAACTTCGATATCAAGCTGCGCGTCATGTTCCAGGACTCCAAGGACCACGGCTTCCCGGCCGCCTTCGCGCCGCTGCCGCAGTTCACCCCGCAGTACACCCTCAACCGCGCCTTCGACGTCGCAGTCATATGCGACGGATACCTGGACCATGCCCTCGCTGGATCTGAAGTACAGCGGCACCGGCTGGAGCGTGGTGTGGGCCAACAGCTACTTCTATCGTCACACCCAGGACGTGGAGGACTCGAGCTACGGCACGCAGCAGGTACTGAGCGGGCCGTTTTATCTGGTGAGCGGTCTGCCGGCGCAGCCCTATCTGTGGGACGGACAGCATTATCATGACCAGTACTCGAGCGAGGCGCGCCTGTCGTTCGACCCGATCCACAACTTCAGCGGCACGTTCGGCCTGTACTACTCCAACACGCATTCGCGCTTCACGATTCCGCCGACGCTCGCCGTCGGCCTGAATCAGCCGACCACCACTGCCTGTGAATTCGGCGGACCGTGCGTGAGCCCCGGCTGGCCGAACGATGAGATCTGGACGCAGACCAACCCCGGCACGGAAGAAGACAAGTCGATCTTCGGCGAGGTCTACTACAAGTTCTTCGACAAGTTCACCCTCACCCTCGGCGGGCGCCAGTACTGGCTGCATCAGACCACGGACTACACCGCGGACGGCTTCCTGAACGGCGGCCCGACTTTGAGCTCGCCGCAGTCCAACAGCGAGTCCGGCTTCAACCCCAAAGTGGCGCTCGCCTTCCAGGCGACCGATGCCGCCATGCTCTATGCCTCGGCTTCCAAGGGCTTCCGCTCCGGTGGCGCACAGGCCAACTTCCCGGGCTGTTCGCTGCCGGACCTCTCGGTGGATGCCATTACGCACATCCGTTCCGATACGCTGTGGACCTACGAGGTCGGCGCCAAGGTGCAGACCCCGGCGGTGCTGATCTCGGCAGCTGCGTACAACATCCAGTGGACCAATCTGCAGCAGCAGGTGGCGCTGTTGTGCGGCTTCTACGCGCAGGTGAACGGCGGCAAGGCGCGCATCAACGGCGGCGAGATCGAGGCGACCGGGCACATCCTGCCGGGCTGGAACTTCCGCCTGGGCTTCGGTTACGAGTCAACCGACATCGACGACCCGGGTAACCTCGCGCTGTTCGGCGTCAATCCGGGGACCCGCATTGCCGGCGTACCGGATTTTACGGCCTCCGTTGGCAGCATCTATACCCATCCGCTGAACGCCGACACGGACGGCTTCGTCTCGGCGGACTACAGCTACCAGGGCAATGCGGTGTCGCTGCTGGTCGGCGGTGGCGGCTCGGAGGCGACGCGCCCCGGATTCTCGCTCGTCAACATGCGCTTCGGCATCGACCACGGCTCTTCCGAGTTCTCGCTCAACATCCACAACGTGTTCAATGCCAAGCCGAATCTCGGCGACATCGGCTACGTCGGCTATGCGCAGCTGAGCGCACTCGGCGCGGTGATCCCGCAGGTGGCCACTTTGCAGCCACTCACCGCGACGCTGCAGTACACCAAGTCGTTCTGATGTGGCGGCAGCTGCGGGCGCTTCAAGCGCCCGCAGCGTGCCGGGCCGGCGTACCGTTCAACTGCACGGCCCAGCCGTGCAGCAACTGCAGCTGCAGGCGCAGCTGCACGATCTGCTTCTCCGCCGGCCAGTCCTGCGGATTGGCCACGGCGCTGGCGGTGAGACCGTTGATGAAAGTGACGAGCGAGCGCAGCACCTGGTCGCGGGTCGCGGGCGGCCACTGCGGCCATTCGGCCCAGCCCTGCGCCAGGCAGCGCTCGAACAGGCGCATGTACTCGCGGTGCACCCAGGCGTTGATGCGCTTCATGCGCCGGTCTGCGGTCACCTGGCCCCAGAACGTGGTCCAGAAGGCGCACTCGGTATGGCGGTGCTCGTCCACCGGCAGCGCCTCCAGCAGCAGTGCCAGCAGGTCCGGGCGCGTCGCGGCGTCGACCGGGCGCGTCAGCCGCTCATCGATGCGCCGCAGAATGAGACGCAGCGCTGTGATGATGATGTCCTGCTTGCTCTCGAAGTAGTGCGCCAGCATGCCGGTGGTGTAGCCGGCCTCGCGCGCGATGCGCACCATGCTCGCCTGGTCGAAGCCGTGCTCGGCGACCACGCGGCAGGCCACCAGGGCGATCTCGTCGCGACGCTGCGCATGGTCAACGATCTTGGGCATGCGCTGATGTTACTGACAATCACACCACCTGTGCACTGTAGGGCTCGTCCGGATCAAGACCGACGTCCGCGGCCGCCGCCCGGCGGCGATCGTGCGCGCGGTCGATGCTGCGGCAGCAGGCGAGGTAGACGAGGGCGGCGACCGGCAGGCCGATCAGCATGGCGACGTCGGCCCCGCCCAGGCGCCGGGCGATGGGTCCCTGCCACACGTCCGTGCTGAAGAACGGCACCATGGCGGCGAAGCCTGCGACATAAGCCACGATGCCGCGCCAGTTCCACTTACCGTACATGCCGGACGGGTTGAAGATCTCGCGGATAGAGTAGTGCCCCTTGCGCACCACGTAGAAGTCCACCAGGTTGATCGCCGTCCAGGGCGTGAACAGGTACAAAAGCACCGCCAGCAGGTCCTGGAAGCGGGCGGCGAGATCGCCGGCCGAGCCCAGTGCGAGCGCGCAGCTGGCGAAGAAGGCGAGCAGCAGGGTCAGCATGCGCTTGCCGACCGTGCACACCAGCGGCTTGATCGTGTCGGCGACGCTCAGGAGCGTGAGCGAGGCGCCGTAGAAGTTGAGGGCGGAAATGGTGACAAGGCCTAAAAGCGCGCTCAGAAGCAGCACCACGCCAAGGCCTGGCAACACGCTGTCGGCGGCTGCTTCCATGGCGGCGGCCATGTCGAGCTTCGGGGCCGCGGCGGCTGCCACCGAGCCGACCAGCATCATCCAGGCACCGCCTACGAAGGCGCCGAGATAGGTCCACCAGAACGACTCGCGCACGCCGACATCGCGCGGCAGGTAACGCGAGTAGTCGGATACGTACATCGACCAGCTCAGCTGGTAGGAGGCGGCGCCGAACAGCTGCACCAGGAACGGCACGCTGCGAAAGCCCGACACCGCCCACTGCGCGGCCGGCAGCCGCAGGAACAGCAGCGCAGCGACGGAGAAAACCGTGAGGACCACGATCATGAGATAGGCGAACCAGCGCTGTGCGCGGTGAATCTGGTCGTAGCCCACCACCGCGAGCGCCAGCGCCAGCAGCGCGAACAGCACCATGGTGGTGGGCGAGGTGGCGGAGATGGCCGGGGTCAGCTGGTGCAGTGCCTGGACGGCGAGCACCTGGTTCACGGCGTTGTAGCCGACGTAGGCCACGAGTGCCACGCCCCACACGAGCAGGGCGCCGGTGTAGCCGAACTGCGGCCGCGACTGGATCATCTGCGGCAGCCCGAGCTGCGGCCCCTGGGTGGAATGGAAGGCCATGAAGAAGGTGCCGAGCAGGCAGCCGAGAATGACCGCGATGGCGGTCCACAGGAAGTTGCCGCCGAGCGTGATGCCGAGCACCCCCACCGCGAGCGTGGCGAGGTGGGCATCGCCCGAGAACCACACCGGCCACAGATGCCAGGCCTTGCCGTGCCGCTCGGCAAGCGGCACGTAGTCGATCGAGCGCGTTTCGATGAAGCGGTATGCCATGCAGCGCCCGGGTGTTATTACGACCTCAACATTATAGGTGCGCGGCGCCGTTCAGGGCATTACTTCGTAGCCCGGCACCTTGGGTTCGCTGTCGGTGATCTGCGCAGGGAAGCCCGGCGCGACCACGTGCACGCCACAGGCCTCCTCCAGGCGGCGGATGATGTTGGGCGAGAACTCGCGTGCACCATAGCGCCGTGCGCCGTCGCGGAAGATCCCGAGCACGAGCGGGGACAGTTCCAGCGGCACCGCGTGAGCGCGGGCGAGGGCGTCGAACAGGCCCACATCCTTGATGACGAGGTCCATGGTGAAGTTGATGTCGCGGCTGCCGTTGAGGATCACCTGCGACTCGGTCTCGTGCACGAACGAGTTGCCGGAGGAGATGCGGATGCCCTCGTACACCCTATTGAGATCGAGCCCGGCCACCTTCGCCACCGTCAGCGCCTCGGCAAGCGCCGCAAGGTGCACCGTGCACAGGTAGTTGGTGAGCACCTTCAGCTGCGAAGCCGTGCCGAGCGCGCCGGTGTGCAGGATGCGCTGCCCGAGCAGTGCCAGGATCGGCAGCACGCGCTCGAACACTGCCCGCTCGCCGCCGGCGAAAATCGAGATGTTGCCGGTGGCGGCGCGGTGACAGCCGCCCGACACCGGGCAGTCAAGTGCGGTGGCACCGGCCGCGATCACCTTGGCCGCGAGGCGCTGCACCTCGGCGGCGTCCGTCGTGCTCATCTCCAGCCAGGTCTTGCCGGCCGCAAGGCCTGCCAGGACCCCGTCGTCCGCTTCCATGACCTGCGCGCTGACCGCCGGCGAGGGCAGACAGGTGATGACGACATCGCACTGCTGCGCCAGGGCGCGTGGCGAGTCGGCCGCCTGCGCACCGCGCGCGGTAAAGGCGGCGACGCGCGCGGCATCGAGGTCGCGCACGGTGAGACGGCAGCCCTGCCGCAGGAGGTTGCCGGCGAGCTGGCCGCCGACGTTGCCGAGGCCGATGAATCCGATGCGCAGGTCAGTCATGGTGCTTCCGGGGTTGTGGCGCGCTGCCGCGTCCCGCTAAGCGCGCATGCCTTGGCACTTGGCAGTCAGCTAAACGCCGTGCGGCGCGTGTGCGGCTTCGCTCGATCAGTGCGGGGTGGGTGCCGGCGCGGGCGCGGCGGGCGCGGCCGCCGGCTTGGGCGGCTGCTGGTCTTTCTTCTGCGGCACGCATTTGAGCGGATAGTCGCGCGTCGCCGCAAGCGCCGAGGTGTCCAGGTGCTGACAGGTGGCGGCCTCGCGCTGCGTAAGCTCGGCATCCGCGCTGGTGTGGACCCAGCGGCTGCTCACCCACAGGTGACCGGTGGCAGTGCCGCAGGCGCTGTCGTTGGCAAGCTGCAGGAGGCTGCCGCGGAAGCAGGCCAGCACCTGCAGCGGCCGGCCCATCGGGCTCAAGGTCGCCCAGCTCACCGCGCAGGCCGGGTGGAAGCCGTGCTCGGCGTCCCCGGCCAAGAGCGGCAGCGGCCGGTCGTCGCTGCGCGGGCCCATGACCTGGTTGTCCGGGGTCTGACACAGGTCGTGCTCGAGCGCCTTGGCGGGCGGCTCATCGGCCGGCAGCAACACCGGCGCGAGGGCGCACAAGAGCGAAACTGCAACCGTGGTTCTCATAGCGTGCCTCCGCCCCGCGCCGTGCGCGCGACATACAGCTCATCGACCCGGCGGCCGAACTCGAGGATGGCCGAGTGCGCCAGGAAAAAGCCGAACGCCGCAAACGAAAAGTAGCCGAGCCAGTCCCCGGGCGGCAACCGCAGCCACTGGTAGCCCACCACCACTGCAAGGGCGATGACGGCGAGCGACAGTGTCATCGCACACAGGTACAAAAGCAGCCCGCGCCCGCGCTCCCGGATCTCGCCCTTGCCCGCCACCCGCAGCTCGATCGCAACGAGTGCCACGATGATCGCCCCGACGGCGATCAGCTGCAGCTGGTGATAGGTGGCCATGAGCAGCAGCAGCACCGTGGCCGCCACAATCCATACTGGGGTTGGCCAGCGGGCAACAAAAGGGGCAAGCCAGCCGCGCGCCGCCGCCGACAGCTCGAAGGGGCTCGTGTCCCCCGGGCGTACCCCATGCAGCCAGCGCTGGCGCCACAGGAATATCGCCGCCAGCAGCCACAGCACCACCAGGTCGAAGCAGTAGAAGGCGATCTTGGGGGTGCGGAATTCCTTGCGCACCTTCGGCCGGCCGTGGAAGGCAATGAGGTTCTGCAGCGCAACGGCGTGGTAGTACACCCCCGGCAGGAGCGTGTGCAGCGGCGTCGTGATGAGATCGCCGCTGCCGCGGAAATTGCCGCCGACCATGAGGAAGGCGCCATCGGCCAGCGCGAACAGATCCCGGTTTCCCGGCCCGAGAGTCGGATCGTCCTCGGGGCTCAGGAGCGCGGTGCCGAACAGCGTCGCCACCGGCGGGCAGGCCGACTCGCGCGGCAGCGCTGGCTGGTTGAGGATGGCGCGCAGCGGGTTGATGGTCTCCACGCACGAGACGCCCGACCAGCGCTGGTTGAACGGATCGCCCTGGGGCGACCAGGCGAGCTCGAAGCCGGCGTTGGGCGGCTGCTCGCGCGTCAGCCCCCTCGCGCACTCGGCGCTGCCCGGCACCGACTCGCAGTACATGCGCACCGCCGCGCTCAGTATGCCGCTGCCGGGCGGGGTGTTGTCCGCGCGCTGCTCGAACGGGTAGCGGCGGCTGACGAAATCGCTGTCGTCCGCCTGGCGCTGCACGGCGACCGGAATCAACAGCTGCGCGGCGCGCAAAGGCGCGCCCTTGGCATCCTGGCAGCCCGCCGCATCCATCAGATCCAGATCGTCGCGCCGCGTCACGGCCAGATACAGACGGATGCCATCGGCGCGCAGGCGCGCGGCGACACCGAGCAGGTCGCAGGTGTCGGCGCGCGCGGCCGGGTCGATCAGCAGGAAGTCGAGGAGGATCGCGCGCGGGCGCAGCACTTCGAGCTCGGCGAGAAACTGCGCATGGAACGACAGCGGCACCGGCCAGCGCGCGCCGCGCATGGCCAGCGCGTTCTCATCGATCATCACCACCACGACGTGCGGATTGTCAGCCGAGTGCGGCGCATCGCTCATGGCGGCGCGCGGATAGAGCCACGCCTCGTCCCCGAACCAGGCATAGACCAGGTCCTGCGAGAAGCGTTTGCTGGGGCTGGCGGTGCCGACCAGGTTGAAATTCAGGAAGAACAACGCCACTGATGCCAGCAGCAGGCTGTGCAGCGCCCCGCGTACCAGGCGGGAGCGCACATCGAGCGGTCCCGGCGGGGCGGTGCGAGGGTCATCGGCCATGTATTTTTGTTTCAGTCAGCATGCTGCGCCCCCTGATTTTGCAGGTCGCGGGACCCCTGGCCGAGCGCCCGGGCTCGCCACGGCACCTGCCATTGACATGACTCGATGCTGTCGTATGCTGGAGCGCGAAATCAAGTACGCCTGGGACGGCACGGGCGGGTACGCAAACCATAAATCCGCCGGGGAAGCAGCAAACAGACGAACGGTCCGGTATGCGCGGCACGAGCTGCGGGGTGTCCGGGCTGCTGGGGTCCCATCATGCACACTAGCGCTCCATTTCGCGCCGGCGCGTTCACGCGCGTGGCTGCAGTCATCATACTGTCAAATGCCGTACCGGCGGTGCTGCTCGCTGACGAGCCGCCGCCGTCGGTGGTCGACAGCCAGACCATCGTGCGCAGCCTCAAGCCCGCTGGTGGCAACGTGACCCGCGGTTTCGAGATCGCGCCGAAAACCTCTGCCGGCGCGGACGCCGGCGGTGGCGGCAGCGGCAAGATCAATCTCGACATCCGCTTCGCCAACGACAGTAACCAGCTGACGCAGGCGGCGCAGGATCAGCTCGCGGCGCTGGGCGCCGCGCTCAATTCCCCCGATCTCGCGCAGGCGAAATTCCTGATCGCCGGTCATACCAGTGCCACCGGCTCTGCCGAACATAACCAGCGCCTGTCGCAGGCGCGCGCGCAGTCGGTGCGCAGCTACCTGGTGCAGCGCTTCAAGATCGCGCCGGGGCGCATCAGCGCCACCGGCTACGGCTCGTCCAAGCCGCTGCCGAATTTTGCGCCCGCGGCCCTGCAGCAGCGGCGCGTTGAGATCATTACCCTACCGCCGTCATAACGACAGGAGTCCAGCAGATGAGAATCTCGGTGCGACTTCTCGGCGCGTGCGTCACGGGCTTTTTGAGCATCGCAGTCGCGCAGGCCAACCAGCGCGCGCTGCTCATCGGTGTCGCCAACATTCCCGGTTCCGAACTTCCCGGCGTGGATCTGGACATCGACAACATGAAGAAAGTCGCCGAGATCATGGGCTTCAAGCCGGGCGACATCAAAGTGCTGTTCAACGACCAGGCCACGCACGCCAATGTTGTCGAGGCACTCAACACCTGGGTGCGCGACGGCGTGGGGCCGGACGACCACGTGCTCATCTATTTCAGCGGTCACGGTACCCGCGTGCCCGACCCTGACCCGGACAATGCCAACGGTGTCGACGACGCCATGGTCACCCGCGACGTGGCGCGTGGCACGGTGCACGGCCGCGCGACGCTGAAGAACGTACTGCTCGGGCACGAGCTCGGCGCAGCGCTCGCCAAGATCCCCAGCCACGACGTGCTGGTGCTGGTCGATGCCTGCCACAGCGGTACCGCGACGCGCGAACTGTCGCTCGGCAATGCGAAGCTCGGCGTCTCCTCCGGGGTGCGCAAGTTCTACTCCTACCCCGGCATGCCGACGGAGCAGGGCGCGACCCGGGCCATCAAGATCCCCTCCGGCACCGAGAATTACGCCTCGCTGTCAGCGGCGCGCGACGACGAGTCCGCCATCGGTACCGAGCAGGGCGGACTGTTCACCTTAGGGGTGGTGGATGCGATCCAGAGTGCCTCGCGCGATGCCAAGCATCCGAGTGTCCTGGACCTGCGGGCCGCGGCGACCGATTTCATCGCCGCCCATGCGGATGCGCAGTCACGCCACCACCCGGTGGCCGACGGCAACGACCGCCTCATCAAGGGGGAGCTGGCGCTCATCCCGCTGCGTGACGGCAACGGCCCGACCTGGGCATCGCTCGTGGCGCTCGCCGGCAAGGGTCAGCCGCTCACCATCAGCGGCAGCGTCGGCGCCCGGCAGATCCACGTCGGCGAGCAGATCGTGCTGGACGTGAACGTGCCGCACGACGGGTACCTCAATGTCGTCACCGTGGACAGCCAGGATCGCGCCACCGTGCTGTACCCGAACAAGTACAGCACCTCGAACCAGGTCAAGGCGGGCGACTTCAAGTTCCCGACCGCCGACATGAACTTCGTGGTGCGCGCCTCGAACCCGACCGGCCCTTCGCTGGTCGTGGCATTTCTCACCGACAAGAAGGTGAACCTTCTGGAAACCGGCATCGAAGGGCGCGACGCCGCCGGCAAGATGACCCAGGCCTTCACTGAGGTCGATGCGCGCGGCACGCGCGCGCTGGTGGTCGAAGCGGCGGGGGAGGCGGCCGGCGGCAACAAGATATCCGCCGGCACACTCACCGTGCGCGTCGATCCGCCGGCACACTAACGAGGACCAAGCCGATGTCACCCAAGCTGCCTCTGACGTTGATCCTGGCCGGCGCGCTCGCCTGCTCGCTCGCGAGCGCCGCCGAAGGGGGCTTCGAGCTGCTCTCCAAGCGCGAGTACCAGTCCGAGCTCACGGCTCGTGCCGCGCCCCATGCGCAGCTGGTGCTGAAGTCGGCGGACATGGATGCCCCCACCATCACGGTGGTCAAGCCCGACAAGAGTGGCGCGATCCGGCCGCCGGTCGACATCGACGTGCGCTTCAAGCCGGCGCAGGGCGCGACCGTCAACATCGGCTCACTCAAGATCATGTACGGCTTTCTCAAGCTCGACATCACCCAGCGCATCCTGACGGCGCCGGGCGTCAAGGTGTCCGCCGATGGTCTGACGGCCAGCGGCGCGAAGCTGCCCGCTGGCAGTCACAAGCTGCTCATCGAGGTGGCCGACAACTACGGCCGCACGGCTCGTCAGCCGGTTGAGTTCACCGTCGCGGAATGACCGTCAGAGAATTTACAACAGGCGCAAGTCATGTCTAAGGGATACGGCAGGCGTTTCACGCTAAGGACGCAGCTGCTGCTGTGGCCGCTGCTGGCGGCCATCGCACCGCTGCTGGCCCGGGCGGCGGACTCCTCCGAACGCTCCGCCGTGGCCTTCGCGCCGACGCGCGCGGTGCTGGTGCTGATCGCCGGGGCGGACGCGACGCGCGCGCTCGGTGAGCACAAGCTCGCCAACACCGATGTGTCCGGTGCGCAGGAGCAGGACCTGCAGCGCGAATGCGCCAACGGCGAAACGCAGCATGCCCAGGCAACACGCAGCTTCTTCCTCGCGGTGGCCACCAACGCCTGGCAGGTCCTGCTGCATCCGCTCGCCGTCAGCGTGCACGATGAGCTGTTGAAGTACGCGAGCGTTTCCGATGCCACGGCGAGCGGCGACTATTACCACGGCGCTGAGTCCGGCGGCCGCAATGCGCCGCTCAGCAGTCGCATCACCTGCCTGCGCTTCACGCGCTTCGCCGGCAGCGAGGGCGAGGACGTCGCGCTCGACTTCGTGGCCGGGGTGCTGCTGGACGGGCCGCACGACGCCATCCGCCTGCGTCCGCTGCGCCTGTTCATCAGCCAGGCCGCTGCCAAGAGCGCCACCGGCCGCTATTCCGTGGCGATCGGGGTGCGCGCCAACGCGGTGTGGCGCGAGGAGTTCGCCGGGCACGAAGCCGTCATCTTCGACAAGGTCGTGGCGACGGAGAATGTCGACCTCAAGTCCGGTTCCTACCTCAAGTACTACCCGCTGGATGCCACCGGCGGCACGCGCGTGCCGATCGTGCCGATTTCCTTCGGCGCGGACCGCGGCCAGGACTTTGGCCGGGCAGAATTCGGCGTGCGCGTCGCGGAGCTCGGCGCCGCGCCGACGACCCTGAAACTGCTCTCCGAGATGCTGCCCGACCCCGACCAGAAGCTCAGTGGCATGGTGATCGCTGCGGCCATCGCCGGCGTCTCACACTGACGTTCGTCCGCGGCGCATCGCGCGCCGCGAGCGCATGGCCGACTGCAACGCCCTGCGGGCTTTCAGGGCGGGGTGGCCGCCGGCGCCCGGATGCGCGCGATCCACGCGGCGAAAGCCTGCACGAACCTGTCGAGAAACCTGGCGGTGTCGTGCGATTGCAGCTTGCCGTGTGCATCGAACAGCTCGGCGGTGCCGCTTAAGTAGGCCTCCGGCTGCTGCAGCAGCG
Organism: uncultured Gammaproteobacteria bacterium; assembly: GCA_963787655.1. Lineage (GTDB taxonomy): Bacteria > Pseudomonadota > Gammaproteobacteria > Steroidobacterales > Steroidobacteraceae > 13-2-20CM-66-19. The sequence continues at coordinate 192,413 of CAWBDY010000003.1, forward strand.
GCATGTTCAGGAACACGCAGCACTGCCGTAGCGCATGGTTCGCGCCAAAGCCGCCGAGCTTGTGCGGAGTCTGACTGATGATGGCCGCCGGCTTGCCGTTGAAGACGCTTTTCTCCGACGGCCGCGAGCCGACGTCAATGGCGTTCTTCAGCGCGCCGGGAATCGAGCGATTGTATTCCGGGGTGACGAACAGCAGCGCTTCCGCGGCCGTAAGCTGCGTGCGCAGGCGCTGCCAGGCAGCAGGCGTGTCCGCCTCCAGGTCCTGGTTATAGTGGGGCAGATCGCCGATCTCCACCAGCGTGCAGGTGAGGCTCCCGGCGGCGCGTTCGCTGATGTCGCGGGCGAGCTTGCGGGTGATGGAGTCCTTGCGCAGGCTGCCGACCAGCACTGCCACCTTGGGTTTCACGCTCATGGGGTCGGTTCCTTACTCTAAAGGTGCGCCAGCACCTGCAGGTTGCCCAGGGAATGCTGGGCCGGCGCGACCACGACCTTGTTGCCGACGCGCTGGAATTCGAGATCTATGCTCGCATCGCCGATGCGCAGCTCGCGCACGCGCAGGTTTTCGATGCCGATCGGCAGCAGCGGGCGTTCGATGTGCACTTCGCTGCGGCGCGCATCGATACGCAGGCCGAGACAGGCCTGCAGCAGCATGAACACGGAGCCTGAGGCCCAGGCCTGCGGCAGGCAGGCGACCGGGTAGGGCGTGGGACCCTGGCCGGTGACCCGCTCGAAACCGCAGAACAGCTCGGGCAGGCGCATCCCGAAGTGATTGGCGGCCTCGAAGATCTCGCTGATGAGCGACACGACCGGCGCACGGCCGACATAGCGGGCAATGCCCGCGGCGCACAGCGCCGTGTCGTGCGGCCAGATGGCGCCGTTGTGATAGGACATCGGGTTGTAACGGGCTTCGCCCAGTGCCAGGGTGCGGATCCCCCAGCCGGTACAGAAGCGGCTCGACAAGAGTTCATCGGCCACCCGTGCGCCGCGCTCCGCAGTCGCGACGCCACAGTAGAGCAGGTGCCCGGCGTTGGAGGCGCGCACACGGCAGGGCTGGCCCTCACCGTCGAGCGCGATGGCATAGAAGCCCATGTCGTCCAGCCAGAAGCGCGCCTCGATGGCTGCCAGCAGCTGCTGCGCGCGGCCGTGCCACTGGGCGCTGCGCTGCCGGTCACCGCGCCGGGCGGCGAGCGTCGACATGGTCATGAGCGCCGCGTAGGCGTAGCCCTGCACCTCGACCACCGCAATGGGGCCCTGCGGAATGCGCCCGTCGGCGTGAAAGATCGAGTCGCCGCTGTCCTTCCAGCCCTGATTGGCAAGTCCGGAGGTCTCGCCACGCGCGTAGTCCAGAAAGCCGCTCGCACTGCGCTCGAGGCGGGCTTCAATCCACGCCGTAGCCGCGAGCAGGTTATCCCAGATGCCGTCGATGAGCGCCCGGTCGTCGGTGCGCTCCTCGTAGGCGCCTGCGAGCATGACGAAGAGCGGGGTGGTGTCGACGCCGCCGTAGTACTGCCGGAACGGCACTTCGTGCAGCGCCGCCATCTCGCCGCGGCGCATCTCGTGCATGATCTTGCCGGGCTCCGAGTCGCGGAACGCGGAGGTGTCGTGTGCCTGGGTGAGCGCCAGGAACCGCAGCACGCCGGCGGCGAGGCTCGGATTCAGCCACAGCGTCTGCAGCGCGGTGATGATGGCGTCCCGGCCGAACTGGGTGGCGAACCAGGGGATGCCGGCGTAGGGGTAGGGCCCGGTCGACAGCGTCGTGGTGAGCAGCGCCAGATCGAAGCGCGAGCGCTCGATCCATTCGTTGAACAGGCGCCCGGAACTGCCGAGCGCCGCGCCTTCCTGAACGCGCTGGCGCATGCTGCGCGACAGGCTCTGCAGCGCAGCGTCGAAGCGCTCCTGCGAGGGCTCGTCCGTGCTGTCGATGCCGATCTCGACGAACAGTTCGGCGACGGCATTGCGTGGCAGGTCGAGCACGAAGGCGGCTTCGTGCCCGCTAAGGGTGCGCGGCGCCGGGGCGCAGCGGATCTCCGTGGTACGCAGCTTCTCGTCGAGCCCCCGGTAGGCGAGGCGCACCCCGCCGGCGCTCACCTGCGGCGGCAGGTTCTCGCCGCGCCGCTGGCGCACGTGCCCCTGCACCTCGAAGATGTCGGCGAAGTCGGCGGCGAATGACAGCGTCACCGGCAGTTGCGCGTCCTGTGCGCTGAAGTTGGTGAAGCGCAGCCGCTCGTACAGCGTCTTGATGCACAGGAAGCGGCAGCGCTCGATGTGGATGACACCCTTGGGGATGGCGCGCTCGCCGAGGGCCGGCAGCGGCCGGTTGGTGAGGTGCGAGGTGAAGAGGGTATTGTCCTGCGAGATCGCCGCACCCAGCAGAGAGGGACGCCGCCCGGCCACCAGAAGCTCCAGGCGCGACAGGATGCGCGTATCGCTCGAGAACAGGCCGTCCTCGTTCGCCTGGATGTCGCCGAGCGCGTCGGCCAGGAGAAACGTGTCCCCGTCCTTCAGGGTGAAGCGCGGCAGTAAGCCGCGCGCCTCCCCGGCAGTGGATTCGTCGGCCAAAGTCATGCTGCGGTTGCAGATTTCCGCGCTGGGCGCTCACCGTGTAGCAGTTGCGTGTATACGTCAACATAGGCGCGCGCCATAGTCGTCGCCGTGAAACGACGTTCGAACACGGCCCGCACCGCGGCGCGCGGCAGGCGCGGCGCGCGCTCGATCGCGGTCAATGCTTCGCCGTCGGAACTGACGATGAAGCCCGATACGCCGTGATCCACCACCTCGCTGACCGAGCCGCAGTTCCAGGCGATCACCGGCGTGCCGCAGGCCATGGCCTCGATCATGACCAGGCCGAAGGGCTCCGGCCAGTCGATGGGAAACAGCAGCGCCTGCGCGTTGCCAAGGAAGGCAGCCTTGTCGCTATCGCCGATCTCGCCGACGAACTCGATCAGCGGATCGTTCAAGAGTGGCCTGATGGAGTTCTCGAAGTAGGCACTGTCGACCGCGTCCACCTTGGCGGCGATCTTCAGCGGCACGCGCGCGGCGAGTGCCAGGCGGATCGCCACATCGGGCCGCTTTTCCGGGGAGATGCGCCCGAGAAAGGCCACATAGCCGCCGGCTGGCTTTGCCACGTACGGATACTGGCTCGCCGGTACCCCGTGGCTCACGGTGCTCAGCCAGTGCGCATGCCTGAGGGGCTTGCGCTGGTCGTCGGAGATCGACACCAGTCCGAACTCCGGCCAGCGCGCATAGACGCCGGCGAGATCCTTCATGTCGAGCCGCCCGTGCAGCGTCGTGACGGTCTTGCCCGCCTGCGCTTCGAACATCGGGAAGTGCACCATGTCGACGTGGAAGTGAATGACGTCGAATTGATGGGAGCGCGCGCGCACTTCATAGAGCATGGTCAGGTGCGCGGCGAGATCGGATTTGAGCGGCGCCTCGTCCAGGCGCATCGCCTGATCGCGTACCGCGACGAGTCGTGCGCGGGTGTCCGCCTCGCCGCTGGCGAACAGCGTGACGTCGTGTCCGAGCCCGACCAGCGCATCGCACAGGTGAGCTACCACTCGCTCCGTGCCGCCGTACAGTTTGGGGGGCACGGCCTCGTAGAGCGGTGCGACCTGCGCGATTTTCATGGCACTGATGTTGCAGTGTGGCATTGCAGGCGCGTAAGGCGCACCTACGACAAACGCACGTCGGATTCTTCTCACACCTCACAGTCTCGTCCTACAAGCGACGGAACGCCGGGTCGGCAGCCACTGTCCAGCGAGCGCCGAACCCCCTTGGCGATAAACCTTCTCCAGGCCTGCAAGCGTTTGCGGCGCTTCCCAGCACGCGGACGGGGTGGCGCAGCGCAGGCGGTTACCGCGCGCCGGACTTGACCGCGGCACCCGGTGCGCCCGGGGATTGCTGCGCGGTCGCAAGCAGGCTGGCGCAGTCGGCGTTCTTGGCAAGGCCTGGATCAACGAAGGCGATCACCGCGGCGAGCGGGGCGATCACTGCCCCTATCGCCGTCGCGATGGCGCCTTGTTTGAGCGTCTGCGTCAGATTCACGGCGATCTTAGGTTTCAGGAGGTGGCCTTCGATTTTGATCGGGGTGCGCAGCCGTCCGAAACGCAGTTTCTTCGGGTCGCCCTTGAGGGCGAGGTCCAGCTCTTCAGGACCGAGCTGCACCACGCCGCTGCCGGTGATCTGCACGTTGGTGGTGTCGATGAGGAAGTTCTGGGCCTTCATGGTGCCGTCGGTGAGGGCGAACTGCGCCACGCCGCAGCGGATCTCGGTGCGCTGGTCATTGCCTTTCAGGAGCAGGCCGAGGCCCTGCACCAGGTCGATGCCGGTGAGTTCGGCGAACGCCTCACGCACTTCGCCGTGCGGCAGGATGAAAGTGACGTTGCCGTCGGCGTCGGCGACGAAGTCGTGCACCGAGTCACCCTTGCCACGCGCCACGATGCGCGCCTGCAGATCCCCCGCCAAGCGGCGCGGTGGCATTCGCCCCCTTGCCCTTGAGCTGGGCGAGTTCGATGTCGCTGATGCGCAGGTCGAGCTGCGTGTCGGGGATGGCGCCGCGTGCGTCGATGTGCAGCGTGCCGTGCAGCTTCCCCTGCGGCATCTGGAACTCGAACGGCTCGAGCGACAGCACGCCGTCATCCAGACGGATGTGCAGCGCCACCTGCTGCAGCGGTACGTTGCCGGCCTCGATGGCGGTGGCGGTGAACTGCACGTCAGCATTCATGGCGCGCACGCGGTTGACCTGCAGGCGCGCATCAGGAAAGAGGCGCGCGTTCGCCGGTGCCGTGGCGACCGGTGCGCGCGGGCCACGCTGCGGCCGTTCGGTGCGGCTCAGCGAGTGTTGTGCCGCATCGCTTCCGGCTTCGGGGGACTTGCCACCGAGGGAGGCGGCCAGATCGCGCAGGCGCAGCTGACGGGACACCAGGTTCCCCTTGACCGTGGGGCGCTTGCGGGAAATGTCGACGTCGAGCTTGCCGCTCAGGTCACTCGCGCCGACCTGTCCTGCGAGCGGGTTGACGTGGATATCGTTGCCGTCACGGTCGACGGTGGCCTGCAGTTTGAACGGCGGCGTGTTCGGAAATGCCAGCTGCGTCAGATAATAGAGATCGGCAAGATCACTGCCGGTGGCGCGGATGGTGAGGCTCATGAGGCCGAAGTCGAAGGGCTTGCGCACGACGCCGTCGGACTCGACGTGGGTGTTGCCGGCCATCAGGTCGAGCGCGAATGGATAGGGATGATCAGGATTCAGCTCGATCAGCGGCCCGCCGGTGGCGCTGAGTGACAGCGGCTGCTGGTTGACCGTGCCCTGACCGTCGAAATGAAAGGCGTGCGGGTCGGTGGCGGTCGCCTGCTCGTGAGCCTGCACCTTGGCCCTGATGTCCAGGTGCAGGATCTCATCGCGCACGGTGAGCTCTCCGGCGTCGATCACGAAGTTGCGGATCAGCGGCAGCCGCGCGGGCGCGGCAGCCGGCTCAGCGGACGGCTGCTCGCTTGCGAAGGTCCAGTTGGCGCGCCCGCCGGAATCACGGTGCAGGTACACCTGCGGGTGGTCGAGCTCGAGCCGCTCCAGGACTAACCGGCCGCGCAGCAGCGGCAGCAGCCGCAGCTGCAGGTCGAGGCGCTGCACCTCGGCCATGGCACGCGCCGGCTCCCACGGCGGATTGCCGACGGTGAGTCCGGTGAGGCTGATGCCCGGCGTCCAGGACCAGATGTGTCCCGTCATGCGTCCGGCAATCGTCACGGTGCGCCCGGAGCGGGCCGAGGCGATGCGCTCGAGCGGGTGCCTGAAGACGTCCAGGTCGATGAGCGCCAGCACCAGGATCAGCAACAACAGCACGCCGGCGGCCACCAGTGCGCTGATGCGCAGCACACGCCGCCGGCTCGCCATGCTCTTCAGCGCCTCGGCGCACGCGCATCGTGCGCGCGCGCCACCGCGGCATTGATCTCCGCACCCAGCACCACGGTGAGGCTGAGCAGGTAGAACCATACGAGCAGCACCATCACGGCCCCGAGCGGGCCGTAGGTCTGGTCATAGCTGGCGATCGTGCCGACGTAGACGGCGAACAGGGCGCTCACGCACAGCCAGCAGGCCGCGGCGATGACTGAACCCCAGCTCAGCAGCTGCCACGGCCGCCGCTGCACGGTGGCGTAGTGATACACGACGTCGAGACCCAGGACTGCAAAGCCCCACAGCATCGCCCAGCGCACCAGCGTCAGCGCCAGGTGCACGCCGGTGCTGGCGCCGAGGATCTGCACGGTCAGCGGCACGATCACGCCGAGCAAGAGCATGACGAGGAAGCCGATGATCAGGCCGAAGGTCAGGACCAGCGACATGCTGACCTGGCGCACGAAACTGCGGCGGTCGCGCTCCTCGAAAGCGATGCTGGTGGCGATCATGAGTGCGCTCATGGTCAGGCGTGCGCTATACAGCGCCACCAGCAGGCCGACCAGGGCGGCGACGGTGAGCGTGCCGTGATCGTGCGCTGCCACGCCCTGCATCTGCGAGCTGAGCAGCCCCCACACCCCGGGCGGCAGGATGCCGGCGAACACTTTCATGTGCTGGATGACGTCGGCGGGCGTGGCGAACAGGCCGTAGATCGACACCGCCGCGGCCAGCCCCGGAAAGACCGACAGCAGCGCGTACATGGCGATGCCCCCGGCGAGCAGCAGGGCATTGTGGCTCTGCAGCTTAACGACGACGTCGACGGCGGCATCCCACCACCACAGCCAGTTTCGCCCCATGGCGCGCGCGCCCCCGTGCGTGGACAGCACCGTCAAAGTTGACTCCCGCAGCGGATTCTAACGGCAGTCTGCGGGGGCTGCGCTTGCGGCCGCTGTCGGCTGGGGACTTGACCTCAGCGGGGGCGTTGTCCTACCGAGCTGCCCAGGTCGAAGTCGCGCCAGATGCGCAGCACGGCGCGCTGCGAGATGCCGAGCACGGAGGCGAGCCGCCGGCTGCTCCAGCGCGCGGCATCCGGCGGGTGCTCGTGCAGCGTCTTGGCGAGCACTGCTTCCACGAGCTGGTCGCTGATCGAGCGCGGTGCGCCGCTGCGCGGCTGATCGAGCAGGCCACGCGTGCGCGCGGCGCTGAAGCGGCGTCGCCATTTACCGACCGTTTGGGTGGTTATGCCGAGCTTGCGCGCCACTTCGCGGTTGGAGCGTGCCTTGCGGCAGTGAAGAACGATGCGGGCACGCAGCGCCCGCGTGCGGCCGCTGCCGCGCTGGCGCGACCAGGAGAGCAGCTGGCGCTGCTCGTCATCACTTAATTCGATCGCGGCGAGCTTGGAGGTAAGGCGCTTGCGCGTGCGTTTGCCGGCGTTCCTGTCCATCGCGCTGCGCACGCTGCCACCGGTGAGCTTAAACCGCAACTGGTGCAATGAATTTGTGACTCAGGCACAGCCTGGGCAGGCGCGCAAAGCAGGCTTTTCCCAGTGTTTGGCGCACAGGGTGTGCGCAACGGCGCACGTCTCGAAGCCGCGACACATCGACCAACAGCGTAGCCGCGCGTAAACAACTCTCGCACAATTCGTACAAGTACGCAGCATCAGGAGGGGTCGTCATGTACGTCACTGAAAGGATCTTTGAGCGCATTTTACTAATCGTCGGCTTGTGCCTGGCCACGCTCGGTGCCAGCGCTGCGCTCGCGCAGCAGGTCACCGATCCGGGAGTTCGCGCCGCTGCCACCGATGGCGGCCCGCCGGTGCCGCTGAGCGGCACCAGTCCGAACGAGATGGGCTACTTTCTGGACGGCGCAGCGCGCTTTGCCGACGGTCGAGGTGGTGTCGGGCGCGACGAATACCGCTCTGGCTACGCAGGGTAACGGCCTGGGACCGCGCTTCAATTCGAACAGCTGCTCGTCCTGCCACGGTCAGCCTTACGTCGGGGGCTCGAGCCCGGCGGTCAACCCCCTCTACACCATCTACAACGCGCAGGGCGCCGACCAACCAGATGCCCTGGTTCGAGGCACCCAACGGGCCGGTGCGCGAAGCGCGCTTCGTGCAGTCGAACGGTGTCACCGATGGCGGCGTGCACAACCTGTTCGTCATCACCGGCCGCAATGATGCGACGAGCTCCTGCAACATCACGCAGCCGTCGTTTCTGCCGGCGGGCAACCCGCTGACCGGCCAGGGTGGCAATCGCAACGTCGTGTTCCGTATTCCGACGCCGATCCTCGGTGCGGGCCTGATCGAAGCGATTAACGATTCCACGATCCTCGCCAACCAGGCGGCGAACGCCTCGACCAAGCAGCGCTTCGGCGTCGGCGGTCATCCCAACTCCGTGCAGGGCGGCACCGTCAACCGCAGCGCCAACGATGGGACCATCACGCGCTTCGGCTGGAAGGCGCAGAACAAATCGCTGCTGATGTTCGCCGGCGAAGCCTACAACGTCGAGATGGGCATCTCGAACCAGATCTTCCCGCAGGAACGCGAGGAAACGCCGACCTGTCAGGGTTCAGGCAACGCAACGCCCAACGATACCGACAACTTCCCGCCGCCCGGCGCCCCGGTCGTCGACGACCGCGGTGCTGTCGGATATTGAGGCGTTCGCAGACTTCATGCGTCTGCTCGCCGGCTCCGGTCCCGGCGCCGGCAAACGCTTCCACGCAGCGCGGCAGCGCGCTGTTCACAAGCGTCGGCTGTGCGCTGTGCCACACGCCGTCGCTGCCGACCGGCAAGGCGGTCGCGAGCGGTTCCTATCAGGTGCCGAGCGCGGCGCTCTCCGGCCAGCAGGCGAATCTGTTCTCGGATCTGCTGGTGCACCATATGGGCACGGGACTTGCGGACGGCATCTCGCAGGGAGCGGCGGGTCCGGACGAATTCCGCACCGCGCCATTGTGGGGCGTGGGACAGCGCGTGTTCTTCCTGCATGACGGCCGCACCAGCAACCTGGTCACCGCCATTCAGGAGCACGCCAGCGCCGGCAGCGAAGCCAATCAGGTCGTACGCGCGTTCCAGTCACTGAGCGCGTCCCAACAACAGGACCTGGTCAACTTCCTGCGTTCGCTCTAGAGGACTTCAGGGCTTGTCCCAGAACTCTTCCATCCTGCGACGCATGGCAGCATCGGGGAGCCGGCCGCGGCCGGCTCCCTGATTGTCGATCAGGTGACTGAGCTTGGTTGAGCCAGGGATGGCACAGGTCACGGCCGGATGGGAAACGACGTACTTGAGAAAATACTGGCCCCAGCTGGTCACATCGATATCGGCCGCCCAGCGCGGCAGCTGCCGTCCGGCGGCCTGCTGAAACAAAGAGGAGCGCCCAAAGGGCAGGTTGATCAGCACCGCCATCTTGCGCTCGAGTGCCAGCGGCAGCACGACATCTGCCGCCTCGCGGTTCGCCAGCGAATAGTCGACCTGGATGAAATCGAGCGGATGGCTGCGCATCACGCCGATGAGCTCGGCGTGCTGGCTGCCGCGTGAGGTGGTCACGCCGATGTAGCGGATTTTCCCGGCCGTCTTCCATTGCTGCATCACGGGCAGCAGCTCCGCTACGCCGTTGAGGTTGTGAATCTGCAGCAGATCGATGCGCTGCGAGCGCAGGCGCTGCTGCGAGCGGGCGAAGCTGTCCGCGCCGCCGCTGCCGACCAGCTTGGTGGCGATGAACACCCTGTCGCGCGTGCCCAGCGTCGCCAGCGCCTGGCCGATGATTTCCTCGCTGTCGCCATAGGCGGCGGCGGTGTCGATGACGGTGCCGCCCAGCTCGGTCATGCGCTTGAGCTCGGCGGTGATGTCGTCGCTGAGGTCGCGACTGAAGGCATCGGTGCCGATGCCGATGACGGGCAGCTTCTCACCGCTGGCCGGGATGGCCCTGCTGATCAGCGGCAGGGCGGCGGGGGCCTGCGCCCGCGCGAAGGCAGGGGCGTACGCGGCAGCGACTGCCGCTGCGCTGAGGCTCAGGAATTCACGCCGGGACTGTGCCGCAGGGTTCATAAGCCACCTCCGCTGCACGACACCTTAGCTGCCGTTGAGTGTCGAGACAACCGCGTACTTGGTGGTGCTCGTGGCTCCGGTGACGGCGAGCGTCAGTTGCGCCGGCGAGGAGGCGTTCAGGAACGCAAGACCGGTGAACTGCACGCCGTTCAGCGCCGTGTAGTTACCGGTGCAGTTGCTCGAAAGTGTAGGCGACCTCATAGACGTCGTGAGCGGTATCGGAAGTGGAGAGCGTGCCGTTGAGTACGCAGCCGTTATTGGCGCTCTGGCTGGTCATGACGCCGTTGCTGTTGATCGACAGCACCGCGCCGGTCACCGTGTCCGTGTAGTTGCCGGCCGCCGCGGCGGGCGACGAGGCGTTGTTGGAGACGAGCTCGTAGGTCAGCGACCAGCTGCCGGTGATGGCGGTGCTGTCGGCCGTGGTGAACGTCAGTGAAGCGGTTAGGGTGGAGGCGCTGCTCACGGTGCCGTTCAGCGTGCCGAGCCCGGAGGTCGAGCCGTCGCTGAAGGCGGCGCCGCCGAAGACGGTGTAGCCGTCCACAGTGACCGCGAGCGCGCTGCCGGAGACCTGCACCGTGCCGGTGAACAGCACGCCGTCGCTGCGGATGAAGGCGGCATCGCCGCCGGAGTTGATGATCGCCGTGACCCCGAGTCCGCTCACCGAGTCGCTGCCGCTCCATATCCCGGTCGCGGACTGATCCGTCGTGCTGCTGGAGCTGTTGTTCAGATCCGTGTTGCAGCCGGCAAACAGCGCCATGAGGCTGCCGAGGCCGATGACGGCGGTGAAAGTGGTCGTGGGTGTGCGCATCGTGGCTCGTTCTCCCTTGAAAGCGCCAGGTGCTGCCAGCCTGGGCTCGCCATGCTTCAGGTCCAAGCGGCCGATTAAACCATCCCTGCAACGGGGCAGTTGTGATATCGAGTAAGCGACTTTAAGGAATCCCGGGAACCACCCGGCCCCGGGGCCGCCCGGCGCCCGTCCGAAGCTCATGTGGTGTGCGGCTCCGCGGCGGATGTGGATGCACTTGGCAGTTCCCCTTCAGTGCGCGAGAACTGCGTCACGCTCGGAACTTTTTCGCTGGCTGCCCTAGCGGTTTGGCCTCAAATTTACGGCAGGCGGCCGCCGTAGCCATGCGCAGCTGCAACAAACGGTTAGCGCACTGAATAGCAATCAGAAACTTGCTGTGGAGACAGAACCAGAAGTCACGCCTCGGCCGCCGCGAGCACCGGGCGCACCGCGCTGGATCGACCTGCTGTTTTTCGGGCTGGTCGGCTACGTCGTAGCCTGCTCCGTCTGGATGCTGACCGGGTTCGGCGGCCCGACCGTTACGCACTACGTGGGTCTGCTGTCAGACCTGCCCGCAGCGGTGGGTGCCGTGGTGGTCGCCGCGGTGACCGCGCACTACGCCACCGACCGCACCCTGCGCATCGCCTGGAACGCGCTCGCCACGGCACTCGGCCTTTATTGCGTCGGCATCGTGATCGGTGTCAGTTCGTGGCTCGGCGGCCACGATCCCTTTCCCGGTCCGGCCGATTTCTTCTACAGCGCGTTCTATCCGTGCCTGACCGCGGCGGTGCTGCTGCTGATCCGGGCGGCTGCGGTGCGCGTGAACTGGCCGCAGCTGTTGCTCGACGGCACGATTTTCATCGTCGGGTTCGGAGCCTTCTTCTGGTTCCTCGTGATCCTGCCTTCGGCGGTGCACACCGAAGTCGACGTTCTCAAGCAGGCTCTCAGCCTCGGCTACATCGGCCTCGACTGTGCGCTGCTGCTGATCCTCGGCGTGCTGGTGCTCACCGGCGCCGGCCACGCCGACGGTCGACGCGTGCCGCTGCTGCTGCTGGCCGGTTTCGCCAGCATGTTCATGGGCGACATCCTCTGGTCCCTCGCCAAGGTGCGGGGTTATTACCTGCCGGGGCAGTTCCAGGACGTCCTCTACCTGTGCTGCTATGCGCCGCTCGCAGCCGCCGGGCGCGAGCAGATGAAGCAGCGATTCGCCGCGGCGCACGACACGGCGCAGTCCTCGGATGCACTGGCACGCGCGCTGCCTTATTCGGCCATGCTCGCCGCCTTCCTGGTACTCGCGTACTTCAGCCGCGATGACATCGGTGGCCCTGCCACCGTCATGACCATGCTGGTGTTCGTGCTGTCACTCCTTTTGATGGTGCGCCAGACGGTGGTGCTGCGCGGCGACGCGCTGCTGCGCGAGCGCCGCGCCGCGAACCTGGTGGAAAAGCGCTACGCCTCGCTGATCGCCAATGCCTCCGACCTGATCATGATCGTGGACGCGGCCGGGCTGGTGCGTTTCGCCTCACCCGCGGCCGAGCGCACGCTCGGGCTCAAGCCCGAAGAAGCGGTCGGCCAGAAACTCGCCGAGCTGTGGCATGGCGAGGACAGCGAGAAGCTCGGTGTGTTCCTGACCGAAGTGGCGGCGTCGGCCGGCGGCACCGTCGGCCCGGTGGAACTGCGCATCGAACGCGACCTCAAGCGCTGCGTCATCGAGAGCGTGGGCAGCAACCTCACCGCCGATCCGGCCGTGGAGGGACTGGCGCTGAATTTCCGCGACATCAGCGAGCGCAAGGCACTCGAAGAGCAGCTGCGGCAGATGGCCTTCCACGATCCGCTGACCTTGCTGGCGAATCGCAACCTGTTCCGCGACCGCGTGCAGCATGCCCTGACCCTGGCGCAGCGCGGCCAGGCAGACGTGGCCGTGATGTTCCTCGATCTGGACAACTTCAAGAACATCAACGATTCCCTCGGCCATGACGCCGGTGACCGGCTGCTGCAGGCCGTCGCCCAGCGCGTCGTGAAGACCACGCGCTCCTCGGACACGGTGGCACGCCTCGGCGGCGATGAGTTCGCGGTGCTGGTGGAGGCCATCGGCACGCTTGCCGAAGTCGAGCGTCTGGCGGACTCGCTGGTTGAGGCGCTCGACCAGCCCTTCACGCTCGATGGCATGGAGGTGCGCGTTGCCGCCAGCATCGGTGTGGCGCTGTCCACGCCCGAAGCCGGCGCGGAGACGCTGCTCAGCAAGGCGGACATCGCCATGTACCACGCCAAGGCTGCCGGCAAGAACCGCCACGTCACCTTCCAGTCGCAGATGCAGGACATGCTGCACGAGCGCCTGCGGCTCGAGGCGGACATCGGCCGCGCCCTCGCGCAGCAGGAATTCTTTCTCGAGTATCAGCCGATCGTCGACCTGGGCACGAAGAGCCTCTTGGGCGTCGAGGCGCTGGTGCGCTGGCGCCACCCGGAGGCCGGCGTCCTCATGCCCGCACGCTTCATACAGGTGGTCGAGGAGTGTGGCCAGGTCGCCAAGCTCGGGCGCTGGGTGCTCAAGCAGGCCTGTCGCGATTTCTGCGCCTGGCGTCCGTCGATCGCCGGCGGCAATGGACTGCGCCTGGCGGTGAATATCTCGGGGCGCCATTTGCAGCACGGGGAGCTGGAGCAGGATGTAGCGCAGGCGCTGCGCGAGTCGGGACTCGAGCCGGGCAATCTGGTTATCGAGCTGACCGAGAGCACCACGATGTACAACACCGACGCCAATCTGCAGCGCTTCCATCGGCTCAAAGCGCTCGGCGTGCGGCTGGCGATCGACGACTTCGGCACCGGCTACTCCTCGCTCTCCTACCTGCACCGCTTCCCGATCGACATCCTGAAGATCGACCGCTCCTTCGTCAGTCACCTGACCAATTCCGAAAACGGCCCTGAACTGGCCCGCGCCGTGATTACCCTTGGCGAGACCTTGGGCCTGGACACCGTGGCCGAAGGCATCGAGCTCGAGCCACAGGTGACGGCGCTCCTGGCGCTGGGGTGCGTTGCCGGCCAGGGGTTCCTCTTCGCCGAGGCCGGATCGCTCGAGCAGCTGACCCACAGCAGCTTCGTGGCCACGCGCAGCACGCTGTGGACTGCGCAGGCGGCGCGCGAGGAACTCTCGGCCACCGGGCGCTTCCGGGCGCTGCGGGCCGGGCGCCGGCGCGCGGCCGGCGCGGCCTAAGAACGCTGCAAGGAAGATCTCGGCACCTCTTCGGCGATGTGAATAAGAGAGCCGCCGCGGCGCGTCTCTTGAGGCTGTGAGTTCCGTCCGACAGCGGCTGACGGCGTCCGGGAGATTCTGCGCAAACGCTGCGCGCGTAGGCTGGGTCCACGAGCACAGGACCTGTCATGAAAACCACTCATCGAATTTGTCTGATCACCGGCGTGTGTCTGGTCATGAGCGCGCTGGCGCAGGCCGCGCCGCCGGGCGGCAGCGGGACTTCCCCTGGCGCAACCGCGCCCGGCACGACGCCGAGCGATCCCGGAACGCCGCCGGGAACCTTGCCAGGGACTAACCCTCCCGGATTGACGCCCGGCACGCCGGGCACTCCTCCGGGCACCCCGCCCGGAACGATTCCACCACCGGGTTCGCCACCGGCGACGCCGCCGGGACTGATGCCTTCAAATCCGCCGGGTACGGTGCCCGCGCCGGGCACGACGCCGCCCGGCCAGACGACACCGGGACAGTGTCCGCCCGACCAGTCACCGCCGTGTAGTTGAGAGTTACGGTGCGCAACGCCCGCAAAGGCGTTACGCATCTACACCAGCTGCAGGCGGCTCGGCGTGACCTGCGGAAAGACCTGCGCACATTGCTCAGGCGTCAGTCCCCACATCGTACGGAACAGATCGGCGAGTACGGCACGGTAGTCATTCAGCACCGGGTAGTCGCGATCCTGAAAAAGGTCGACGCGCTCCAGGCGCTGCTGCTCACCGGCGATGCGACCGCCGCGCACGGCCCCGCCGAGCACCCAGTGCACCGAACCATGGCCGTGATCGGTGCCATGGTTGCCGTTCTCGCGGAACGTGCGGCCGAACTCCGACAGCACGACCACCACGGTGTTCTTCCACTCGTTGCCGAGTGACTGCGCAAAGGCCGTCAGCCCCCGCCCAAGTCCGGTGAGATTGGTGGCCAGCGCGCCCTGCGCGCCGCCTTCATTCACGTGCGTGTCCCAGCCGCCAATGTCGACGAAGCCAATGCGGTAGCTGTCGCGCATCAGTCGCGCGATGCGCTCGGCCTCGAGCTCGAAGCCCTTGATCGTCAGCGCATCGCGGCTGGAAGCGCGCATCTCTTCATCCATGGCCTGCATCGCCTGCGCCACCTCACGGCGCAGCTCCAGGCCGCTCGCCACGGCCGGCTCCAGCGCGCTGGCCGGCGTACATGCCGGTGAGAATGTGCATCTGCCGGTCATCGAAGGGCGGCTTGCCGACGCTCTTCAGCGAGATGTTGGGGATGTGGTCCGGACCCTGGAAGGAGAGCGGCAGCGCATCGGTGAAGGCGATCGCCGGCACCTGGGCAGCCGGTGACATGAGCGTCGTGTGCAGGCGCGCAAGAAAGCCCGAGCGGTAATCGCGTGTGCCGTGCACCGGCTGGCCGAGCTCGATGCTGTCCTGGGTCTCGAAATGGCTGCGCGACAGGTCCTGGGTGCCGGCAAATGGCACGAAGGCCACCTGCTGCTGCTGATAGAGCGGTCCTAGCGAGTCGCGCAGCGCCGGCGCGAGCGCCCAGTCGGCATCGAGCGCGAGCGCGCCGCTGCTGGCGGCCGCATCCGGAGGCGGGATGGCGATGGTCGGCCGCGCCTCGTAGTAGAAGCTGCTGGAGTAGGGGATCAGCATGTTGGTGGCGTCGTAGCCGCCGCGCAGGAACACCAGCAGAAAGCGCGGGCCATTTGGCGGTGCCGCCAGCAGTCGCCCGCTGAAAGCGCCGTCGGCCAGCGCCGCGGCGGTGATCTTCAGGCACTCGCGACGCGTGACCGATTTACTCATAGTTCATCTCCGGCGAGGCCAGCAGGAACGTGTTCCACTCCTGCGCTGAGTTCGCCTGGCCGAGCGCGCTACGGGTGTTGGCGGCCAGGAAAGGCTCGATCGCCTCGTAATAAAGGCGATTCGACAGCTGCGGAAAGCCGGTCGCGGTGCTCGTGCTGCCGCCCTCCGGGTCGAACAGGTGCACGTTGCCGGTGCCGATGGCGCGCGCGATTTCGAAGCGACGGCTCATCTGCCCGGGGCTCTCCCAGTTGCCCGCGGTCAGCGGGTAGCCATCAGGGGTCTGGCGGTTGAAGGGCGCCTCTCCGAGTGCATTCAGCCACTCGAGCAGCGGCTTGGAATTGCTGATGGTGCGGCCGTCGTAGGCGAGACGCACCGCGGACAGCACGTAGCGCATCGGGTCCTTGAACCGCCCGTTACGTGGCGCTGCGAAATCAGCGGACAGCAGGAGCGTGCGCAGCGTCGCGGCGATGTCACCGTCGCTCCTGACGAAGGTCTGCGCCATGGCCTCGACCAGACGGGGCGGGGGCGTGTCGCCGACGAAGTAGGTGGCGAGCTCGCGGGAGATGAAGCGCGCGCACGCCGGCTGCGCGACGATCAGCGCGACCGCGTGCTCGACCTCGTCGAATCCCTTGCCCTGCACCGTTCGGCCGAGCAGCGTCTTTGGGCCGAAGTCATGGCGCGCCGGATTGAACTCGAATGCGCCGTGGCGCACGTACAGCGCCTGCCACTCGGGTTTCAGGCGCGGCGCCGGGTTGGCATTGATGCCGACGCCGGTAAGTACGCGGGCGAGCTGCTGTACGTCCTGCTGGCTGTAGCCGCCGTTGACGCCGAGCGTGTGCAGCTCCATGAGCTCGCGTGCATAGTTCTCGTTGAGGTGGCCGGCGGCGTTCTGGCTGTTGTCCAGGTACTGCAGCATCGCCGGGTGCTCGAGGGTCGCCATCACCAGATCGCGAAAATGTCCCAGCGCGTGCGGGCGGATCGCCTGCTCCTCGTAGTCGGCGATCAGCCAGCGCAGGTCGCCCTTGTACTGGAAGACGCTGAAGTGGTTCAGCCAGAACCACACCATCTGCTCGCGCAGCTGGTCCGGCGAGTACACCGCGCGCAGCAGCTGCAGGCGCACCGCCTGGGAGGCGAACTGGTTGCCTTCGTCGTTGAGGCTCTTGCGCGCTGCGTCCTTGTCCGCGTCCGCCATGGCATCGAGTGCCTTGCGGCGCAGCTGCAGCGTCTGCAGGCGCAGTGCCGGATCGATCTGTGCGCTCTCCAGCGCGTGCAGTTGCAGTGCGATGGGGGCGGGTAAGTCGTCTGCCCCGGCGTGCAGCTGCTCGTCAAGATAACGCTCGCGCCCCAGGCGGCGGTAATCGCGCACCGCGCGGCTGTCGAGCCCGAAGTCCACGCGTGCCAGCCACACCGCATCGGCGCGCTGCAGCGTCGCCAGTTCATCGCCACGCGCCGGGGCGGCAGGCCGCGTGCCGGACGCGGCGCAGCCGGCCAAGAGCGCTGCGGCGAATGCGAGCGCGGCGCACGCCAGCGTGCGCGCGGCAGGCAGAGAGGGGCGCTGTCCCAAGTGGTGTCGTTCCTCAGCTCAAGCGTAGTTCGTTCAACGGCCGGTCCCGGTAGCCGTTGACCCTAACGTAAATGGCTGAATGGGCGATGAATCGTCAGAACTGACCGTGCACACGGACTGCGAAAACCGAGACCGGACCGCGGTCCTTGTTGTAGGCGGGATTTTCGAAAAACTGGTAATCCAGCGTCACGTGCCAGCCGTGCAGCACCGCCGCGCTGTAGTAGGTCTCGAGCGCCTGCTCGGCGCCCGGATGCGGCAGCCGTCCGTCGCCGATCAGCAGGCCAAGGCCGCCGGCGTTCAGATACTGCTCACGCTCGGCCGAGATGGCGTCGACGAGCACTGCCAGGCCGGCCGTGTCGTCGGGGCGGCGCCAGCGCGGTCCCTGCACCGACACGCCCAAGGACAGCGCCCGGTCGATGTCGGCGAACTCGTAGATCTCGGTATTGCCGGATGCCTTGCCGTAGCGCGCGAACACACCCCAATCGGGCGCGATCTGCTGTTCGAGGTTGAGGTCGGCGCCGATGCGGCTGCGGTAGCTGCGCACCGCGGCGATGTCCACCGGCGCGCCGCTCTCGCGCGCCAGCGCTAAGGCAGCATCGAGAAGCCCCATACGCCCGCGGCTGTCGAACACGGTCAGCAGCAGCTTGCCGTGCCGTGCGCCGACGGTGAAGCGCCGTTCCAGTTCGAGGTCCACCTGGAACTCGTCAAAACCGGGTTCAAGTCGCGGGCTGTTGGGAATGTCGGACAGGTCGAACAGTCCGGCGCGCAGCGCCCAGGCGCCCTCATACCACTCGGCCGCAGCGCCCACGGTATAACCCCAGGAATCGGCCGCATAGTCGAAGGTGCCGGCATCAAGCGCCGCCCAGTTGAGGAAATCGCTGCGTGGATCGTGCGCGTACTGATTGACGTCGAAGAGGTCCGTGACGCTCATCTTGCCGAGCGTGAACACCCAGCGATCCACGGCGCGCGATCCGCCCAGCTGATTGGCCAGCGGCGCGAGGTTCTCGCGTTCGCCGCCCAGGTCGACCGTCTGGCGCACGAACAGGCGTGGCAGTCGCAGGTACGGCTGCTGCTTGCCGATCTTGTACGCTTCCCCGCTCGGGAAGGCCGCAAGGCCGAGAGTATTGTCCAGGCCGAAGCCCTGATCGAGCTCGACATTGATCCAGGCTTCCGCGCCGGGCCAGACACGTGCGCCCACGTACAACGTGGCATCGGCCGTTTCGCGGCCCGCATCGGGCGTGAGGCTGTTGGCGCCGCGATAGGGCGCGGCGAAGCCGGACGTCTCCTGTTCGACGTAGGTCGCCTGACCGTGCACGGCGAAGCGCTCGGGAGCATCCTCGCCCGCGGCCGCAGCACACTTGAGCGCGACGGCCGCAACGAAAGCTGCGCCGACTGCGGCGCAGCGCAGCGCCGGACGAGCGTTACGCTGCGGACTCCTCATGCACCAGCCCTTGTCACCTTCGGCACTGACACTGATCCTGCAACGTTGGAGCGCAGCGCAGCCGCCTTGTAGCACAAAGCCGATGGGTGCAATGCGCGGCACTTGGTCGCAGAATAGCCGCGGTCGCGCGGCGGAAGACCAATATGAAAGAGCTCGAGTGGATCGCGGCACTCCTGGCTGCAGCTGCAGGGCCGGCGCTCGGCGCCGACGTTGCGTGGGTACAGTTCACCGACCCGGCCGAACATGCCTTCACCCTGCAGGTACCACAAGGCTGGCAAGTGGCCGGCGGTGCCTACAGGTTCGGTCCGCTTGATCCGCGCGCGATGGTGGAAATCGACTCCCCCGACGCTCAGATCCGGCTGCGTGTCGGGGATGCCGGCGTGCCGCCTTACGCGGTGCTGGACCGCTCGCTCATGAGCAACGGCTTCCGCGAGGGCAGCCGCTACAGCCCGAACGGCGTGGCGCAGGAGGTGGTTGCGAACTATCGCCCGGGCTGGGTGTTCGCCGACGTGTACGGGCAGGCGCGCTTTACACCCGCCTGCCGCACCCTGGAACTCAAACGGCTGCAGAAGCTCGAGCCGCTGCATCCGGCCGCCTCCGCGCAGCAACAGGTGACCGCCGGCGACGCACTGTACCGCTGCGCCAATCCCGGCGGCGCCGCGCTGCTGGCCTATGTGTTCGCGGAAACCACGCTGACGCGCATCCAGTCGGAGCAGGTGTGGCAGGTGAGCTGCCTGTACAGCCTGATCGCGCCGCAAAGCCAGGGCGAGTTCGCCTTCAGGACGATGCTGCACGTCATGCGCACGTTCGAGATCGATCAGCAGTGGGAGGCGCGGCAGCTGCGTATCAACGGCGCCGCAGGTGATGCCGCGTGGCGCACTTTTAAGACGACCATGCAGCTGGAGCACTCCCGCTTCCAGCATCAGGAGGCGCAGTCGCAGCAGGCCTTCGAGGGCATGGACCGCGCGATCCGCGGGGTCACGCTGACAACCGATTCGGTCGACGGAACGCAGCGCGAAGTCTGGACCGGCCCCAACGCCAGCTACTTCATCAATCCCACCGGAACCGTGGTGAATGCCAACACCTCGCCCGGCAGCGAGTACCACGCGCTCACGCCGCACAACTAGAGCGTCAGGAGCGTACCGCCGGCGCACTCAGCCGGTGGCGCCGGCGGCCGGTCAGCTGGCGGCCGCCGAGCGCAAACAGCCACCACAGCGCGTGGAACAGGAGCCAGCAGCACAGCGCGAACAGCAGCGCGAACAGCACCCCTTCGACCGACAGGGCGAAGGTTGGCACCCAGTCGCTCAAGGTGGCGCGCGCAAGTCCCGGATCGGCATGCAGCGCCAGGTAGGTGAGCTGATGATAGAGGCTGGTGTGCAGCGCCGCGGCAGCCGCCTGCAGATTCTGGACGCTGCTGACGAGTGCGCGGATCGCTGCGCCTTCCGCATGGAAGGTGGGATCGGTGCTGTCGAGGTGATACTGAATCAGCTTGTCGAGGTCGCCGTGGTAGAACTGCGCGGCGATCTTCTGCCAGGGCTCCAGATCCAGGCGTGCCTGGTCGAGCCGGCCGCCGAGGCGCTGGCGGTACTGTGCGATGAAGCCGGGCACGAGCCCGCCGGCCACGACGGCCAGGATGAGCAGCAACCGGTCGATCAGACCGCGAACGATGAACATGTTCGCCTCACGCTGCCTGTGCCTGCGCCGGCGCCGCCGGCTTGCGGCCATTGTCACCCCGAAAGGCGCAGCGTGGCGAGCGTGGCAGGCGGGCAGCGCCCGGTGTGCGACCTCCGTCACGTGTCGAGGAGGGGCGCCATTGCGCGCACCGGCCGGTGCAGGGCATGCTTCCCAACCAACAGCGGGAGGCGAGTGTGTACCTGCCGGAGGACTTTCGTGAGACGCGCATCGAGGTGCTGCAGGCCTTCGTCGCGCAGCATCCGCTGGCAACCCTGGTGGCGGCTAGCGGCGCGGGACTCAGCGCCAATCACCTGCCGCTGCGCAGCGAGCTGACGTCCGCTGGCAGCGGGGTGCTGCGCGGTCACATCGCCCGTGCCAACTCACTGTGGCGCGAGCTCGCCCCCGGGGCGGCGGTGCTGGCCATCTTCACCGGCCCCGACAGCTATATCTCACCGAACTGGTATCCGAGCAAACAGGAACACGGCAAGGTAGTGCCGACCTGGAACTACGCGACCGTGCACGTGCACGGCACGATCACCTTCACGCACGATGCCGTGTGGCTGCGTGACCTCGTGACGCAGCTGACCCGCGTTAACGAGCAGGGGCAGCCTCGGCCGTGGCAGGTGAGCGATGCACCGGCGGACTACATCGAGGGCATGCTGCGCGCCATTGTCGGATTTGAGATCACGGTCACCCGCATCGAGGCCAAGTTCAAGGGCAGCCAGAACCGCTCGGCGGCCGATCGCATGGCAGTCGATGCGGCCTTGCGCAGTGCCGGCCGCAGTGCCGCGGACGTGGCGCAGATCGTGCCGAAGTAGGCGGGACCGCAGCGCTTGAGTGCCAACGATCTGGAAGTCCTGCTGCGCTCGCGGGTGCCCATCATCGTCGTCGAGACGCGCGATGAGGGGCCGCTGCTGAAGCGTCTGGCGTCGGCCTGTGCCAGGCTGCCAGGCGCGCCTGGCGGGGTGCGCACGGCCGATGGCATCGAGATGCGCGGCGGATTGCCACTGTTCCGCTGGTCGGTCACCGATGGTCTGAAGCGCCTGGACGTGGATGTCGGGCCGCCGCAGCGCACGGTGGTCGAGCCGCTCGACATCCTCAAGCATATCCGCGCCACGGCATTGGCCGGTGTCTATGCGCTGCTGGACTTCCATCCCTACCTGCACGACCCGACCGTGGTGCGGCTGCTGAAGGACATCGCCCAGGAGTACGAGCGCTGCCCGCGCACGCTCGTGCTCATCAGCTACGAAACCGAGATCCCGCAGGAGATCGAGCCGCTCACGGCGCGGCTGGCGTGTTCGCTGCCAGATCGCGAGGAACGTCGCAAGCTGATCGAGGAGGTGGCGCAACAGTGGCTGCGCGCCAACCCGAAGCAGCCAATCAAGATCGATGCGCACGCCATGGAACTGCTGGTTGAGAACATGAGCGGCCTGTCGGCATCCGACACGCAGCGACTGGCACGCAACGCCATCTTCGCGCACGGCGCCATTCAGGCGGCGGACGTGCCGGAACTGATGAAGGCCAAGTACGAGCTGCTGAACCAGGGCGGGGTGCTGCGCTACGAGCACGATACGCCGCAGCTGACCGACGTCGGCGGCCTCGGCAATCTCAAGGCGTGGCTGCAGAAGCGCAGCGCCGCCTTCGATGGCTCGGCGCCGGAGCTTGATGCGCCCAAGGGCGTGCTGCTGCTGGGCGTGCAGGGCTGCGGCAAGAGCCTGGCAGCGCGCGCTTGTGCCGCGGTCTTCAATATCCCGCTGCTGCGGCTCGACTGCGCGGCGCTGTTCGACAAGTACATTGGTGAGTCCGAGCGCAAGCTGCGCGAGACGCTCGCTTCAGCGGACGTGCTGGCGCCGTGCGTGCTGTGGGTGGACGAGATCGAAAAGGGCTTCGCGGCGGGCGACTCGGACGGCGGGGCGACGCGGCGCGTGCTCGGGTCGTTCCTCACCTGGCTGTCGGAAAAGAGCACCCGCGTGTTCGTCGTAGCGACCGCCAACGACATCACTGCGCTGCCGCCGGAGCTGATCCGCAAGGGCCGCTTCGATGAGATCTTCTTCGTCGATCTGCCCGATGCCGCAACCCGCGCCGACATCCTGCGCATCCATGCCGCCAAGCGCGGCATCGCACTCGATGCGCCGACGCTGCAGGTGCTGGCGCGCAGCTGCGAGTGTTTTTCCGGGGCAGAGATCGAGCAGGCAATCGTCGCGGCTCTCTACTCCGCGCACTCCAAGCGCGTGCCGGCGAGCGCCCCGCTGATCAGTGCGGAAATCGCCGCGACCCGGCCGCTGGCGGTGGTGATGGCGGAGAACGTCGCGGCGCTGCGCGCCTGGGCCAAAGGCCGCACCGTCGCGGCCGCCTAAAGGCTCAGGGCCCGCATGCGGGCGTGTCGCAGATTCCTTCTTCTTCGATCTGTACCGTGGTGTGCTCGACGTTGAGGCGTTCGCCGAGCCGCGTATGGATGGCGCTGATGACCTCGCGGTGCTGGCTGCCGCGCGTGAGGTTGGCGTGCAAGGTCACCGTCGGGCGCTCCCCGGTCATCGACCAAACGTGTACGTGATGCACCCCGACGAGGCCGGGCACGTGGCCGATCAGCTCCAGTTCGATGCGCTTCACGTCGAAGCCGGCCGGCACGCCCTCGAGCAGGCAGTCCGCCGACTCACGCGTCAGCGCCCAGGCGGAGCGGAAGATCAGCGCCGAGACCACCAGTGACAGCAGCGGATCGGCCGCGGTCCAACCCATCGTCAGAATCGCGATCGCCGCGATGCTGGCCGCCGCCGAACCCAGCAGATCGCTCAACACGTGGGCACGGGCACTGCGCTCATTCAGCGAGCGCGCCCCGGACAGTGCCATGAAGGCGGCGAGATTGGCTATACCGCCAACCAGCGCAATGATGAGCATCAGGCGGCCGTCCACCGCCGGACGGTGCATGAGGCGCACGATCGCCTCATAGACGACCCAGGCGGTCAGCAGCAGCAGCACCTGGCCGTTGATGAATGCGGCGAGGGGCTGATAGCGGCGATGGCCGTAGGTGCGGCGCGTGTCGGCAGGCCGGCGTGCGACGCGCAGCGCCACGACCGCCAGCACCAGCGAGGCCGAATCGGCCAGCATGTGCGCCGCCTCCGCCAGCAGTGCGATCGAGTTGGCGAGGTAGCCGCCCACCGCCTCCACCACGGTGAAGCTGCCCAGAATGAACAGCGCAATCAGGAGCCGGCGCGAGCCGGCCTCACTCCCGTGCCCGTGTGCGCCGTGGCTGTGCGCGGCGTGATCGCCACCGTGGTCGTGGTGATGGTGCGCGTGGCTGTGATGTGCGTGGCTCATGGTGGCGGCTTACGGCAATTGTACCCCTGCGCGTTCCCGGCCGCGGCCTGTCCTCGAAAACGGCCTATACCCGGGGGCGTATACTAGGAAACAGCGCCCGCGTTGGCCGGTCAAGCCGCGCACGGCCTAAAACGTCGAGCGCCTCACAATTGTGAAAAGCGTACCGGCCGGGGGCGAGGGGCCGCGCGTGCCTGGCGGAGTAGGTGCATGGAATCTTTCCTGGTATCGGTCTCGACGGTGGCGATCGCCGAAATGGGCGACCGCACCCAGCTGCTGTCGCTGATGCTGGCGGCGCATTACCGCCGGCCCTGGCCGATCCTCGCCGGCGTCCTGTGCGCCACCCTCGCCAATCACGCCGTGGCCGGCCTCATCGGTGCGCGGCTCGGCAGATTTCTGACGCCCACGGTGCTGGATGCGGTGGTCGGCGTGAGCATGATCGCTATGGCACTGTGGACGCTCAAGCCGGACACACTGACAGAAGGTGCCGGCACCACGCGCCGCGCGAGTGCCTTTGTCGCAACGCTGGTGGCCTTCTTTATCGCCGAGATCGGCGACAAGACGCAGATCGCCACCGTCGCACTCGCCGCGGCTTACCCGAATCTTGTGGCCGTGGTGGCCGGTACCACCGCCGGCATGCTGCTCGCCAATGCGCCGGTGGTATTTCTCGGCAAGGCGTTCGCTGATCGCCTGCCGCTGAAGGCGATCCACTACGTGGCCAGTGCCTTGTTCCTGGTGCTCGGCGCAGTGTTCATCTGGCGCGCGCTGCACTCTGCCAGCTGACGCTGGCCGTCAGTTGGTGGGAAAGCGCGCGGTGTTCAGCAGCATGATGCAGCGTTCGGTGGCCTTTACCGTGTGGCCGTCCTTGGCTTTCAGTGTTGCATCGCGCGTCACGAGCAAGGCACAGCAGGCCGGAAACCTCAGCTTGGCCCGTGCCACAGCGGGCGCTTTGGGACTGTCCGGGCCGTAAGGTAGAGTAGGGCGCATACGACGCATCCGAATGCGCCACAGGATGACAAAAATGCGGCAGAACCAGATGTTGGTGGCGGTGGTAGTGCTTGCGGCGGTGGTGGCCGGCTGTGGCGAAGGCGTCAACGGCGATGTGACTGCCACCCAGAGCGGCGGCAGTACCGTGAACGGTTCGGTGCACGTGCCGCCTGGCCTGCACAGTGGCAGCGTCGACACGGTCAACGGCTCGATCGATATTGATGACAACGCGACGGTCAGTTCGGCCAAGACCGTGAATGGCGGCATCACCATGGGGGCGCATGCCACCGCCGACTCGATCGCCACCGTCAATGGCGGCGTGACGCTGGCTGACGGGGCGCACGTCACGTCCGCCATCACGGCCGTCAACGGCGGGATGGATCTGAAGAACGGTGCCGATGTCGGCGGCCGCGTGAGCAACGTCAACGGCCGTATCGTGCTGAACGGTGCGCACGTGGCGGGCGGCCTGCAGACCGTCGGCGGCGACATCGATATCACCGGCAGCTCGAAAGTCGAGGGCGGCATCCTGGTCGAAAAGACGAGCGGCTGGTTCAACTTCATGAACCGCAAGCCGCGCATCGTCATCGGGCCCGGGGCCGCAGTGCAGGGTGAGCTGCGCTTCGAGCGCGACGTGCAGCTCTACATCAGCGACAAGGCGAGCGTCGGTGCGATCTCCGGCGCAACGCCGATCCGTTACGCCGGCGATAACCCGACCGGCTGAAGCGCGGGCGGCCGCCCTCAGTAGTTCGCGGCCGCGCGTACCGCGCTGGCCGGCTTGGCAAGATCGGCCATCAGCTCTGCGCTCACGATCGACAGCGGCGTCGTGCCGTACGACAGCAGCCGGTCGTGGAAGTCGCGCAGCGAGCCGTGCGCGCCGGTGCGCCGCATGTAGTCGGCCAGTAACGACTCGATCTGTACGCGGCCGACCGTGTAGGCGATGAAATAGCCGGGGCCGAGAGCGATGCTGGCGACCGAGGCTTGCGCCTGGTCCTTGGTAAAGCCTGTTTCGCGGGCGAAGAAGTCGACCGCCTGCGGATAGGTCCACGCGCCGCTTGCCAGCTGCGGGTCGCAGATCGCACGTGCGCCGCGCACCCGCTCCCAGCGTGCGGTCATGAGGCGCCCATCGAGGCGCTCACCGTACAGTCCCAGGCGCACGAACATCTCCTCACCGTAGAAGGCCCAGCCTTCCGCGAACGAGCCGGCGCCCTGGATCTTGCGGATGAAGTCCGGGTGGCGCTTCGCGATCGACAGCTGCAGGAAGTGGCCCGGCATCGCCTCATGTGCGGCGGTCGACAGGATCCGGTCGCGATCGAAGTCCTGATTCATGTCGAGGCGCGCGGCGGCTTCCGCGAGGGACTTGGGAGGGGTGATGTAGTAGTAGCCGGTCATCGAGGTCGAGAAAAGACGCGGCGAGTTCATCGAGGCCCCGGGCGAGATGGGCTGGAGGAATTTGGGCGTCTCCAGGATCTTCATCTCGCCGAGCCAGGCGGGGACGGTGACCACATCCGCATCGGTGACGAACTTGCGTAGTTCGGCGATGCGCTCACCGTAGTAGCCGATCAGGGCCGGGCCGCCGGGAGCAAGCCCGCCGCCCGTGGCCGCGCCCAGCGGCGTGCCTTTGCGCCGGGCGAGGTCCTGCAGCCACGCCTCTTCCGCCCAGCCATGCGCCAGCTCGTCATAGCCCATGCGCTCAACATCGCTCGCGGTGTAGGGCAGCAGCTGTTCGTCCTTGAGCATGCGATTGTAGGCTTCGAGACCCATCGCGTAGTTCTCGGGCCATGCGGCGACATGCGCATCGATGTAGTGCTGCAACTGCGCAAGCGAGCTCAGCGTTGCATCACGTGCCTTGATGAAGCGGCCATACAGCGGGGAGTCCTTGCCCAGCTGCGCAGCAGCAGCGCTGGTGAGCGCGCCGTTCAGAAAATCCGGCGCGCCGGCGAGCTGCTGGGCACCGATGGTGCCGAACAGGTGACCCGGGGTGGTCACCAGTTTCGTGCCCGCCGTGATGTAGGCGGGCGCGCCGGTCAGGCGACTGACGATGTCAGCCCAGGCGTGCTGCAGATCCTCGGCGCTCGCGCCCTCCTGGCCGACCACCGGCAGATGCTGGAACTGCGTGAACAGTGCGTTGACGACGGTGGTGCCGGGCGCGGAGTAATCCTTGCGGTCGAACTGGTAGATCTGCAGCTGGTTGAGATTGCTGACGAGGGCGGCTTGCAGCAGCGCCGCATCGTCCTTGTCGACCAGTGAGGTCCGGGCGGTGAACCCTGCCGCGCTCGCATCGACCTGGCTCTTCCATTTCTTGAGGCGCGCGAGATAGGCGGCCCGGGCCTGCTCGCTCGGGGCGTCCAGTTCACCGTCGTGCCCCGGGATGCCGAGCGCGGTCGCCTGCGTCGGGTACAGTTTGGCGGTGGTATAGACCATGTCCTGCGCCAGGCTGACGAGTGCCTGGTGGGTCGTGGGCGGTGGGTCTGCCGCTGCAGTGCCAGCCAGCAGACAGAGAGCCAAGAATCCAGCGTGCCGTGTGCCCATACCAACCCCTGCGCCTGCCAAAGCTGCGCATTATGCGTGAATTCGCCGCCCCGCCAGAGTTGCCCATGGCCGCAGGGGGTCAGGGGGGGGATCGTGCGTGCGCGAGCTGCCGATTTTCAGCGGTGCAGATCGTCGATCCAGCGGACCAGTTCCGGCACTTCCACCGGGGTGATGTCGAGATTCACGACCAGGCCCTGCTGGCCCGAGCGTGCCAGGATGCAGTGCAGCTCCGCATCCTCGCTGCCGTTGATCTCCTGATGGGGAACATAGGGTGGCACGTAGATGAAGTCGCCCGGGGACGCTTCCGCGACGAACTCCAGCTGGTCACCCCAGCGTAGGCGGGCGAGCCCGCGTACCACGTAGATGACGCTCTCGAGGTCGCCGTGATGATGAGCGCCGGTCTTGGCCTTGGCGTCGATCGTGACCGTGCCCGCCCACAGCTTGGTGGCGCCGGTGCGTTCGGTGGTCACCGCTGCACGCCTCCGCATCCCGAGCGTCTGGGCGGTGGCATCGTCCAGCTGGTCGGCGGGAATAATGCGCACGCCCTGGGTGCGCCAGCGACTGGGCTTTCCGCTCATGGCTCGGCCTCCGCGTGAAGTGCCGACAGTACCCGTTTCCTGCGGCAGCGGCCAAGCGTTTCCCCTCAGCGCCAGTGGGGTGAGGACGGCCATGTAGGTGCGCGTCCGACAGCCGGCGGCCGCCATTCGGTGCTACACAGCGTGGCAGTTCACGAAAGGACGCGGTCTTGGAGCACCTGCCCGAGCCGGCAGCGATGGCGCGCGATGCCGGCCTCATCTACGTCAGCGACACGGCGCCCGGGATCGTGCGCCAGCGCGCCGGCCGTGGCTTTCGCTATCTGACGCCGCAGAAACGCTGGCTGCGCAATCCGCAGCAGCTGCGGCGCATCGCCTCGCTCGCCGTGCCACCGGCCTATCGCAGCGTCTGGATCTGCGTGAACCCCCGCGGTCACCTGCAGGCCACCGGGCGTGATGCGCGCGGACGCAAGCAGTACCGCTACCACCCCGAGTGGCGCGAGATGCGCGACTGCGCAAAATTCGACCGCATGGAGAGCTTCGCCGCTGCGCTGCCCAAACTGCGGCGGCGACTGCGGCGCGACCTGTCGCTGCCGGGACTGCCGCGCGCGAAAGTACTGGCGGCGGTGGCAAGTATTCTGAGCTCCACCGCGGCGCGCGTCGGCAACCTCGAGTATGCGCGTGACAATCACAGCTTCGGCATCACCACGCTGCGCAACCGCCACGTCAGTTTCATCAAGGGCGGCCGCGCCCGGCTCAGTTTCGTTGGCAAGGGCGGCGTCAGCCACGAAATTGTCGTGGACAACAAGCGCATCGCGCAGATCGTACGGCGCTGTCAGGGGCTGCCCGGTCAGCACCTGTTCCAGTATCTGGACGAGCAGGGCAAGCGCAACGCCATCGACTCGGGGCAGGTCAATGACTATCTGCGCGAGGTCATGGGCGGCGACTTCACCGCCAAGGATTTCCGCACCTGGAGTGCCACGTTGCGTGCCCTGGAGCTGCTGACCCGTATCCCCGACGCCGCATCGCTCAGCGACACCGCAGCCAAGCAGGCCATCGCCGGCGTGGTGAAGGAAGTTGCGAAGGAGCTGCGCAATACCCCGGCCGTGTGCCGCAAGTCCTATATCAATCCGGACCTGTTTGAGGCGTGGCGTGCGGGCCTCATCGCCAGGCACTTCAGCGGCGCGGCATCGCTGAGTGCGCGCCAGGGCGAGCAACAGGTGCGGCGCTTCCTGCGGGCGCGCACCCGCCAGCTCAAAACGCAGGGCGCGGGAGCGAACGGCCGCGGCCCGCGCGCCTAGCGGTCCTGGCGCATTCGCACAGACCCGCAAGCAAGTCAGACCTGTGCAGCGGCGCGCGCCGCGCGTGCAGAGGCTGCTACGCAGTAGCCGACACCGCGTGTAGACTAATGAATAGGTCGGATCGGTTGGGGGGAGGTTCGATGACTGGGCGACTCGGGATTCTGTCGCATCGGGGTGCGTTGACCCGTATGTTGCGCGTGTAACCGGAAGCGGTAGTGCGCAGCTGCTTTCCGGCGGTCGCCGCTGCCAGGCGGGTTGTGAGCCGCTGCCGTTTCGCTCTCATCGGACTGTGCGCGGTGCTTGCGCCCCTCGGGCTCGACGCCCGTGGCGAGGTTCCGGCCGCCTATCCCGATCCGCCCGAGATACTGTTCAAGGATCTGTTCGTCGCAGTGCAGACCAGCGCCATCTATGCGGACGGCAAGACCTTCGTGGACGCCGTACCGAACGCCGCGCCGCGCCGGATACTCGCAGACTACCGCGCCGCGAACCCGCAGTCGCCGCAGGCACTCAAGCACTTTACTGACGAACATTTCTCGCTGCCATCCGCGGCAGGTCCGCTGCCGGCGGCCAGCAAAGCGACGCAGCTGGCGCCGCACATCGACGGCCTGTGGGATCAGCTGACGCGCAGCGCCACGACCGCGCCGCGCTATGCGTCGCTCCTGCCGCTGCCCGCGCCGTACGTCATTCCCGGGGGGCGCTTTCGCGAGATCTATTACTGGGATTCGTACTTCACGATGCTGGGCCTGGAGCAAAGCGGCCGGCACGACCTGGTCACCGACATGGTGCGCGACTTCGCGTATCTCATCGACACCTATGGCCACGTACCGAACGGCACGCGCAGCTACTACCTGAGCCGTTCGCAACCGCCGTTCTTCTTCGCGATGGTCGGACTGCTTGCGCCGGACGAGCGCGCCCGCTACCTGCCGCAGCTGCAGCGTGAATACGCGTTCTGGATGGACGGTGCAGCGGCGCTGCCGCCGGATACGGCGCACCGGCGCGCGGTCGCGCTGGCCGATGGCGCCGTCCTCAACCGCTACTGGGACGATCGCGACACGCCGCGCGACGAGTCCTATGCGCAGGATACCGAGCTTGCGCGTGGCAGCGGACGGCCGGCGGCGCAGGTGTACCGCGACATCCGGGCTGCGGCCGAGAGCGGCTGGGACTTCAGCTCCCGCTGGTTCGCCGATGGCCACACCCGCGGCACGATCGATACCACCGAAATTATTCCGGTCGATCTCAACAGCCTGCTGTTCGGGCTCGAGAACGCCATCGCCGCCGGTTGCGAGCGCGCCGCCGACCGCGCCTGCGCGGCGCAGTTCCGGCAGCGTGCCGCGGCGCGGCGCGCGGCCATCGACCGCTATCTGTGGGATGCGCCGGCGGGCGCCTATCTGGACTACCACTGGACGCAGCGCGCACGCGTGCCGCGCATCTCCGCGGCCACGCTCTATCCGCTGTTCGTCGCCGCGGCATCGCCGCAGCAGGCGGCGGCAGTGGCGGGCACGGTCCAGGAGAAGCTTCTGAAGGACGGTGGCATCGTCACGACGCCACTCACGACGGGTGAGCAGTGGGATGCGCCCAATGGCTGGGCGCCGCTGCAGTGGATCGGCGTGTCGGGACTTGAGCGCTACGATCACAAGGCGCTGGCCGAGGTCATAGCCTGCCGCTGGCTCGCAAGCGTGCGCCGCGTCTATGCGCAGAGCGAGAAGCTGGTCGAGAAGTACGATGTGATCAATACCCAGCGCGCCGGCGGCGGCGGTGAGTACCCTCTGCAGGACGGCTTTGGCTGGACCAATGGCGTCACGCGCAAGCTGATGACGCTGTACCCTGCCGCTGCTGTTGCCGATCATTGTCCACTGCCGGAGCACGCCACGCCATGAATCCGCACGCCACGAGTACCGAAGCGCCGCGTGGCGCTGCGCCGGAGGACAGCGTCCGCAGCCTGCGCCTGTTCGTGTTCGCCCTGTTCTTCATCTTCGGCGGCATCACCAGTCTCAACGATGTAATCATTCCGAAGCTCAAAGGACTGTTCACGCTCAATTACGCGCAGGTGATGCTGATCCAGTCGGCGTTCTTCGCCGCCTATTTCCTCATCTCGATCCCGGGGGCCGCCATTGTCACGCGCGTCGGCTATATGCGCACCGCCGTGATCGGTCTTCTGACCATGACCGCCGGCTGCCTGCTGTTCGTGCCGGCATCCTCGTCGGGCCAGTTCGTGACGTTCTTGGGTGCCCTGTTCGTGCTCGCCTCCGGCATCACGATCGTACAGGTGGTGGCCAATCCGCTCATCTCCATGCTCGGCAAGCCGACGACCGCTCACAGCCGGCTCACCTTCGCGCAGGCGTTCAACTCGCTCGGCACCACGATCTTCCCCTATGTCGGCTCGATCCTGATCCTGGGCTCGCTCGCCGCGGTCAACTCCGGAACGCTGAGCGGCGAGGCACTGAATCTCTATCGCGCGCGCGAGACACAGGTGATCGTGCACACCTACCTGGGCCTGGCCACGGCTCTGGCGCTGCTCGCGGGACTGGTGTGGCTGTTCCGGAACAAGCTCACCGAGACCAAGAGCGAGACGCCGACGCTGCGGCATGCGCTCGCGCTGCTGCGCCGCGCGCGCTTCGGCTTCGGCACGCTGTGCATTTTCCTGTACGTCGGCGCGGAAGTGGCGATCGGCTCGCTGATCGTCAATTACCTGATGCAGGCCAACGTTTTCGGCATCGACCAGCAGGCGGCCGGCAAGCACGTGCCGTTCTACTGGGGCGGCGCCATGGTCGGGCGCTTCATCGGCGCTTATTTGCTGCGCGTCTTCTCCCCGGGCTGGGTGCTGGCGACCGCGGCGGCCGGCGTGATCACGCTGCTGACCGTGTCGGCCAATACCAGCGGTGCGGTATCGGGCTGGTCGCTGCTGGCGATCGGGCTGTGCAACTCCATCATGTTTCCGACCATTTTCTCGCTCGCCTGCGAAGGCCTCGGCCCGCGCGCGGCCGAAGGCTCAGGCATCATCTGCGTGGCCATCGTCGGCGGGGCCGTGGTGCCGCTGCTGACCGGCTACGCGGCCGATGCCACCGGTCTGAAGATGGCGCTGATCGTGCCGGCGCTGTGCTACGCCGGCATCGCAGCCTTCGGGGTGTATGCGCGGCGGCCGGCTGCGGAGCTGGTGACGGGCCCTGCGGCTGCAAGCGCGGCCGGTGCCTGAACGCCCAGTGGCGAAGCGTTCCGCCAACATGCACACGTCCGGCTGCCCCGATGAGTAATGTCACCGCACAAGCCCCGCGCCGCCTGCGTGCCGGCATCGTGGGCGGCGGCCGTGGCGCCTTCATAGGTTCAGTGCACCGCATCGCGGCCGAGCTCGACGGCCAGGCGCTGGTCATCGCGGGCGCCATGTCATCGGATCCGCACACCGCGCGCCTGAGCGCCGCGGACTGGTTTCTCGAGCGCGCCTACACCTCCTACGAGGACATGGCGGCTGCGGAAGCCGCCCACGAGAGCGGCATCGACTTCGTCATTATTGCGACGCCGAACGATCTGCACTTTCCCGTCGCCCGGGCCTTTCTCGCCGCCGGCATCCATGTCATCTGCGACAAGCCGCTGGCGCTCAACGTGGCCGAAGGCGAGGAGCTGGTGCGTCTGGTGGAGGCGGGCAGCACGCTGTTCGCGCTCACCCATGCCTACACCGGTTACCCGGCCGTGCGCCAGGCGCGGGAAATGGTGCGCGCCGGGCAGCTCGGCGAGATCCGCAAAGTGATGGTCGAATACACCCAGGACTGGCTGAGCGAGCAGGTGGAGGCGCGCGGCAACAAGCAGGCCGCCTGGCGTACCGATCCGAAGCGGGCCGGCATCGGCGGCTCGGTCGGCGATATCGGCACGCACGCCGCGAACCTGCTGGAGTTCGTCACGCAGCTTAAGATCGAAGCGCTGTGCGCGGACCTCACATCCTTCGTGGCCGGCCGCCGACTCGATGACGATGCCAACATTCTGCTGCGCCTGCGCGGCGGGGCGAAGGGGACGCTGGTGTGCTCGCAGATCGCCTGCGGTGAGGAGAACCGCCTGTCGTTGCGCGTCTATGGCACTAAAGCCGGGCTCGAATGGCACCAGCAGGATCCCAACGCCCTCATCTATAAGGCCGCGGGGAGCCCGTGGACGCGGCTGTCCACGGGGCAGGGGTATATGAGTGAGGCGGCGAAGTGTGCGACCCGCACCCCGCCCGGGCATCCGGAAGGGTACCTCGAGGCATTCGCCAACGTGTACCGCGACTTCATGGCCGACATCCGCCGCCTCGATGCCGGGCAGTCACCGGCGCGCGCCTACCCGGGCGTGCAGGACGGACTGCGCGGCCTGCGCTTCGTGGCGCAGGCGGTCGCAAGCTCCGCCGCCGGGTCGCTATGGCTGCCGTTGCAGGGATCTGACGGACCGTGAACAGGCTCATCCGCGTACGGCTGTGCACGATGATGTTTCTCCAGTTCTTCATCTGGGGCGGCTGGTTCGTGACGCTCGGCAGCTATCTGGCGGGCACGCTGCACGCGAGCGGCGCACACATCGGGCTTGCCTATGCCACGCAGTCGTGGGGCGCAATCATTGCGCCCCTGCTCGTCGGGCTCGTCGCGGACCGCTTCTTCAACGCCGAGCGGCTGCTCGGGGCGCTGCATATCGTTGGCGCGATCCTCCTCTACGGGCTCTACAGTGCGCAGGACTTCGCTCCCTTCTATCCCTGCCTGCTCGGCTACATGATCCTGTACATGCCGACGCTGGCACTGGTGAACGCCGTCTCCTTCCGGCAGATGACCGAGCCTGCGAAACACTTCTCCGGGGTGCGGTTGTGGGGCACGATCGGCTGGATCGCAGCGGGCCTGGTCATCAGTTACCTGTTTGCGTGGGATTCACAGGCCGGCCTGGCGGCAGGGGCGCTGCGCAAGACATTCCTCATGTGTGCCATCGCCTCCCTCGCGCTGGGCCTCTACAGCTTCACGCTGCCGCGCACGCCGCCGCTGCCACGGGCGGCGGGCGAGCGGAGCCTCGGCGCAGTTGCTCGGTCTTGATGCGCTGAAGCTGCTGCGGCAGAAGAACTTCCTGGTGTTCTTCGCAGCCTCGATCCTCATCTGCATTCCGCTCGCGTTCTACTACCAGAACGCCAACCAGTTTCTGACCGAGATCCAGGTCGCCAATCCGACGGGCAAACAGACCATCGGCCAGATGTCGGAAGTGCTGTTCATGTTCCTGATCCCGGTGTTTCTCAACACCTTCGGCATGAAGAGCACGCTGCTCATGGGCATGCTCGCCTGGGCGGTGCGCTACGTGCTGTTCGCCTACGGCGATGCGCACGGGCTCGCCTTTATGCTGATCATCGGCATCGCACTGCACGGGGTCTGCTACG
Source organism: uncultured Gammaproteobacteria bacterium (assembly GCA_963787655.1). Classification (GTDB taxonomy): domain Bacteria; phylum Pseudomonadota; class Gammaproteobacteria; order Steroidobacterales; family Steroidobacteraceae; genus 13-2-20CM-66-19. The sequence continues at coordinate 226,842 of CAWBDY010000003.1, forward strand.
ACTTCTTCTTCGTCTCCGGCCAGATCTATACCGACTCCAAGGCGGGCGCCGCGCACAAGGCCGCCGCCCAGGGGCTGATTACGCTCGCCACTTACGGTGTCGGCATGCTGCTGGGGTTCTGGGCCGCCGGCCGCATCGACGACCACTTCGCCACCGGCGCCCTGCACGACTGGCACTCCATCTGGCTGTACCCGGCGGCCTTCGCCGCCCTGGTGTTCGTGCTGTTCGCGGCACTGTTCCGCAACGAGACCGTCAGCTACGCGCGGAGCGCGGCGTGAACGGGCCAGCCACGGTGCAGGCTTTCCGGCCGAGGCCGATGCGCCTGAGCATCCTGACGGCGGCGCTGCAGGAGCTGACGCCGCGCGCGCGGCGGGACGCCGATCCGGACCTGGCCATCGAGGAGTGGCTCGAGTTCGCGCGCGAGATCGGGGCGCCGAACATCGAGCTGTCCGCGGCCCTGCACCCGAGCGAGAGCGACGTGGCGGCGGCGGCCCTCATCGACCCGGTCGCCAACACGCTCGACCTGCGCCGCCCCTTCGATGCGCAGCGCGCCGCGCGTGTGCGCCGCGCCATGCAGACGACCGGGGTAGGACTGTCCGACCTTGCCTATTTCGACAACATGCTGGCGGCGGATGCCCAGGTGCGCGCCAAGAAGCACCAACTGATGCTGCGCGTGTTCGACGCCGCGGTGCTGCTGGGGAGCGACGCGGTCGCAGGCTTCGTCGGCCGCAATCCGCAGCTCGGCATGGACGCGAATCTCGAGATGTTCGAGGCGGTGTTCGTGCCGCTCCTCAAGGAAGCCAAGGCGCGCGGGCTGACGTTCCGCGTCGAGCAGTGCCCGATGCCGGGCTGGAACGTCACCGATACCTGGCACAACAACATCGCCTACGCGCCCGGCCCGTGGATCGCGCTGCATCGCATCTGCGAACGGCACGGGGTCGGCGGGCAGTTCCGCATTCACTACGACCCTTCCCATGCGATTCTCATGGGGCAGGACACGCGCTCGGTGTTCCAGTACCTGAAGGACACCGGTTACAACTTCCTCATCGGCGGCTTCCACGTCAAAGGGCAGGTCATCGATGCGCGCGGTATCTCGGCGTGGGGTTACGGCGGCCAGACGCTCGAGCGCGGCGACCGCCAGCGGCGACCAGCCGAGCCCTGATCCGGCCGCGCGGCAGAATGCCTGGAAGAAGCAGACCGTGTTCAGCGAGCACGAGCTGCCCGGCACCGCGCGCCACGACCCGCTGGCCTACCTGCAGAACCGCTCGGTCGACTGGCTCGACCACCAGCTGGCGGCCCGCGAACTGCTCAGCCTCGATCCGGAGAAGACTTTCCTCGTCGTGGAACACGAATACCCCAAGGCGCGCATCCAGGACAAGGCGAAGCTCGCGCCGATCCTCGCCGGCTCACTGAGCTTCACCCGCGCGATCGATGCGGCCGCCGCCGCCATGTATGCCCTGCAGCACGAGGTGCTCGCCGCCCAGGGCATCGCCATACAGGGCACCGGCCGCGAGCCCTACCGATCCTGACATTCACGCGCGAGTGCCAGCACTACCATGCCCTTTGTCACGCCCCAGTCCCAGAAGAGTGCCTACGACGTCATCGTCGTCGGCTCCGGCGCCGGCGGCGGCCAGTCGGCGTACACCCTGTGCATGGACGGGGCCAAGGTGCTGATGCTCGAGGCCGGCCGCAACTACTCCTTCGAAGCCGAAACGCCGATGTTCCAGACGCCGGACCAGGCGCCCTTGGGCGGTGTGGGCACACCGCAGAAGCCCTTCGGCTTCTACGATGCGACGATCGACGGCGGCTGGCAGGTGCCCGGCGAGCCCTACGTCACCATGACCCAGGAGGATGCCGGGCGCTTCGACTGGTGGCGCGCGCGCATGCTGGGCGGGCGCACCAACCACTGGGGCCGCATCTCGCTGCGCAACGGCCCCTACGACTTCAAGCCCAAGAGCCGCGACGGGCTGGGGTTCGACTGGCCGATCGGCTACGAGGACGTGGCGCCCTACTACGACAAGGTCGAGCTGCTGGTCGGCGTCTACGGCAGCAACGAGGGCCTGGAGAACACCCCCAATTCCGCGCCCGGCTGCCTGCTGCCGCCGCCCAAGCCGCAGGTCTACGACCTGCTCATGGCGCAGCGCGCGAAGAAGCTGGGAATCCCTGTAATCCCTGGGCACCGGGCGGTGCTCACGCAGCCGCTGGATTACAAGAACTCGCCCGCGCGGCTGCATCCGGGCAACCCCACGGCGCAGCAGCTGATCGCCGCGGACATGCGCGCGCGGGCGCCGTGCCTGTGGGCCACGCCCTGCGGACGCGGCTGCTCGGTGCGCGCCAACTACCAGTCGACCACGGTGCACCTGCCGCCGGCGCTCGCCAGTGGCAACCTCGACATCATGACCGATGCGATGGTCTACGAGGTCACGCTCGGTCGCGACGGCCGGGCGAGCGGGGTGAGCTTCATCGACAGGACGACCGGCCGGCAGCAGCATGCGAGCGCGCGCGTGGTGGTGCTCGCGGCCAGCGCCTGCGAAACGGTGCGGATCCTGCTCAATTCCAAGAGCGCCCACTTCCCGCAGGGCCTCGCCAACTCCAGCGGCAAGGTGGGCAAGTACCTCATGGACACCGTGGGCAGCACCGTGAGCGGTCAGGTGCCGCTGCTCGAGAGCCTGCCGCCCCTCAACGAGGACGGCGCCGACGGCCACCAGCTGTATGTGCCGTGGTGGCTCTACGGCCAGCAGCTTGCGGGCAAGCTCGGCTTCGCGCGCGGCTACCACATCGAATACGGCGGCGGCCGGCGCATGCCGGATCACGGCACGGCCGGCGGCATCGAATGGCTGACCGGCGGCAACTACGGGGCGAAGTTCAAGCAGGACGTGCGCCGCTACTACGGCTCGTTCGTCAGCTTCGACGGCCGCGGCGAGATGATTCCCAACGAGCACTCCTACTGCGAGATCGATCCTGCGACCAAGGACAAGTGGGGCATCCCGGTGCTGCGCTTCCACTGGCAGTGGTCCGAGCACGAGACGCGCCAGGCGGCGCACATGCAGCGCACCTTCGCCGACATCATCGAGGCGATGGGTGGCCGCACCAAGGGCGCGGTGCAGAGCGACGGCGCGCAGGCGATCGCACCGGGCGGCTCCATCATCCACGAGGTCGGCGGCGCCATCATGGGCGCCGATCCCAAGACCTCGGTGACCAATGGCTGGTCGCAGACCTGGGACGTGCCGAACCTCTTTGTCGCCGACGGCGCGGTGTTCGCCTCCAACGCCGACAAGAATCCGACGCTCACCATCATGGCGCTCGCCTGGCGTGCCGCGGACCACATCCTCGAGCGCATGCGGCGCAAGGAGCTGTGATGGACCGCCGCACGAGCATCAAGTGGGTACTGGCCGCGAGCGCCTCCTGGCCGCTCCTCGGGCAGCGCATCGTGCTCGGCGCCGCGGCCGCTGCGGGCCAGGGTTACGGCACCGATCCGAACATGGTGAAGGGCTATCACCCCGGGGACTTCTGGCCGCTGACGCTGACTGCCGCGCAGCGCCAGCTTGCCGGCACGCTCGCGGATGTCATCATCCCGGCGGATGAGCATTCGCCGGCCGCATCGGCGGTCGGCGTGGTGGCGTTCATCGACGAATGGGTGAGCGCGCCGTATCCGCGCAGCCAGCGCGACCGGCCGGTCGTACTGGAGGGGCTCGCGTGGCTGGACGAGGAGGGCGGGCGGCGCTTCGGCAAAGGCGTTCGGTGCGCTGAGCGCCACGCAGCACGCCAGTATCTGCGATGACATCTGCGATCCTGCGGGCGCTGCCATCGCGTTTCGCGCGCCGGCGCGCTTCTTCGCGCTGTTCCGCGACCTGACGGCGGCAGGGTTCTACTCCTCGCCCGTCGGCCGCAAGGATCTCAACTACATCGGCAACGTGCCGCGGGCGGCCTTCGAGGGGCCGCCGGCGGAGCTGCTCAAGAAGCTCAACCTGCCCTGATACGGGCTCTCGCGAACGGGTGAACCATGATCCGGACTACTCTTTGCGCCTTGCTCCTCACCTGCTGCGCCGCCCCGCTCGCGCAAGCGGATCCGGCTGGCGGCGCAGGTTCCTGGCACGCGCTGCTGCACGACCACAGCGCACCGGACTTGCGCGGCTGGCAGGCGCCCGGCTTGCCCGCCGGCTGGAAGATCGAGAAGGGCGTGCTCTCCAAGGACGGGCCGGTCGACGATCTCGTCACTGTGAAAACGTACGGCAATTTCGAGCTGGAACTGGAGTGGAAGCTCGGCAAGGCCGGCAACAGCGGTGTCTTCTACCGCGGCACGCGTGAATACGACCACATCTACTGGAGTGCGCCGGAGTATCAGCTGCTGGACGATGCCAATGCGGAGGACGGCAAGAGCCGCGTCACGGCGGCGGGCGCCGCCTTCGCACTCTACGGTGCGCCCGCAGGCGTCGTACACCGGTACGGCCACTGGAACAAGACCCGCCTCGTGGTCAACGGCAACCACGTCGAGCACTGGCTGAACGGCAAGAAGGTCGTCGAATACGATTTCAACAGCGCCGACTGGAAGGCCAAGGTCGCGGCGAGCAAGTTCTCCAAGTACCCGAACTACGGGCTGGCGACCACGGGCCTCATCGGCCTGCAGGGCGATCACCCGGGCGATCTCGCGATGCGCCACATCCGCATCCGCGAGCTGCCGTAAGAGTCAAGCCATGGCGGGGACCTTCAATGTGACGTTCACGCCCGGCGGCACGCAGCCGCGCGCACCAGCGCCGGCCGCGGCCCCGGGGCTGAAGTCCCTCGATCTCTTCCCGACGCGCATCTGGCAGGCCCATCTGAGCGCGCTCGCGGGGCGCCTCGAGGGCTGGGTGCAGGAGGTGCTCGCAATGCGTGTGGCACAGCCGGCCCCCGCGGGGCGCACCAACCGCCAGGGTTGGAACAGCAAGGACATGAGCGTCCTGGAACAGCCGGCCTTCGCGGCGCTCAGGGACGCTATCCGCGCCGCCTGCGCCACAGCGCTCGGCGAGATGGGGCAGGGGTCGCGGGGCTTTTCGCTGCAGTCGTGGATCAACCTGCACGATCGCGGCGGCTTCAACTTCCTGCACCTGCATGAGGGCTCGCTATTGTCGGGCAGCTTCTACCTGCAGGTGCCGGCCGGGGCCGGCGATTTCGTCTTCCGCGACCCGCGCCCGGGCGCGATCCACGGCAAGGTCAAAGGACCGGTGCCGAACGGCCACAGCGACATCCATCTCACCCCGAGCGCAGGCCTGCTGGTGCTGTTTCCGTGCTGGATGGAGCACTACGTCGAGCCGCACGACAACGATCAGCCGCGCATCACGCTCGCGTTCAACGCACTCGAAAGCGATCCGCCCGGCAGTCGCTAAACGCGCCCACCATCATCCCGGCGGGACCGCGTCGAATGCGACCGTCAGGCGCGGCTGGTCGCTCACAAACGGCACCGTGCCGTGCCAGAAGTACGACGGGAACAGCACCAGCATGCCCACCTGCGGGCGCACCGAGTATTCGCTCGCGAGCGCCGGCACGGTGGCAAAACCCGGCTCGCCGAAGGTGAGCACACCGTCCGGCGTCGAGGCCTCGCTCATGCCCTCGGGCAACTCGATGTAGCACGCCGACGAGATCCAGCCGCGCGGATGCACGTGGTTGGTGTGATAGCCGCTCCTGTGCAGGCGTACCGACCAGCTGCCGTTGAAGCGCCAGCGCCGGGAGTTGCGCCGGCGCAGCGGGTCGGCGCCGGTGCCGAGCTGTTCCACGTAGCGGTCCAGCGGTGCTGCGAAACTCTTGAACAGGGCGCGGATCACCGGGTCGCTCGTGCGGTTGAGGTCCTGGGTCGTCTCGGTGCCACGGCGCAGCGACTGAAAGAGGATGGCGTGTCCGTTCGGGTCATGCAGTTGATTGAGGCTCGCTCGCAGGTCGGTGAGAAAGCTCGCCATGTCGCTCCAGGGCGCCGGTGCCTCCAGCTGCAGCGGCATCACCAGATTTTTGTAGTCGCACAGCTGTGCGTGGCGTGCATCGCCCAGCAGGCGCCAAGCGGTCGTTTGCAGTGCGATGAGGTACTGGTCATCCGGCGAGGTGGCCAGCAGGCCCTGGCAGTGGGGCAGCGCTGCGCGTGCATCACCGATCCCGAGCTGCGCGGCTGCGAGTACCGTGCGTGCGGCCATGTTGGCCGGCATGACGGCCAGCGCGCGCTCGGCAAGGGCGAGCGCTGCGGCCGGATCAAATTCAAGTGCCGCAAGGCCTGCCCGCACCAGCAGCATGGGTGAGGCCTGCCGACCTTCCATGGCAGCGCTCAGGCACGCATGCGCGGCACGCGGGTCGCCAGTGCCCTGCAGGATGGCGGCCTTGGCGGCCAACAGCGCCTCATCGCGGCTGAAGCTCGCCAATGCCTGATCGAGACTCGCCGTGGCCTGGGCCGCATCCCCGGTGCGCAGCCACACCAGCTGAGCGAGATTGGTCTGCGCCTCCATGAGGCGCGGCTCGAGCCGCAGGCTGTCACGCAGCGCGCCCTCGGCCCGCTCGAGGTCGCCCTGCGCGATCAGGCTCTTGGCGTAGGTATTGAACATGGCCGCCGTCTTGTGACCGCGGGCCAGCGCCTGCGCGCCGATGCGTCCGCCTTCCTCGTAATGGCCGCTCAGATTGAGTGCGATGGCCAGCGCGTGCGCCGCACCGAGGCTGTTCGGCGCTGCGGCCACGATACGGCGGTAGATGGCCACCGCTTCATTCTGGCGGCCCAGAGTCACGAGCGCTGCGATGTGCTGCGAAGCGAGCTCTGCGTCGGCCTGGCCGGTCGCCACGAGCGGGGCGGCGAGCGCCAGCGCGCGGGCCGGCTGCCCGGCATCGTTGTAGTAGCGCGCCAGCAGGAGCGCCGCGCGGCGCGAGGGCGGCGTGCCGGTGACAGCGCGCTGCAGGAGCGGTTCGGCCTCGGTGTTGCGGCCCGCGCCTAAGAGCAGTTCGCCCAAGGTCGCAAGTGTCGGGGTCCAGTTCGCATCGAGCGTGAGCGCGCGACGCAGCAGTTCCTCGGCGCCCGGGACGTCGCCGAGTGCCTGCTTGGTGCCTGCGAGCAGACGCAGGCCTTCCACGAAATCAGGACGGGCCGTGACGAGCGCGGCGAGCTCCTCGTGCGCGGTGCAGAGGTCGCCGGAGCGCAGCAGGCCATTGATGCGCGTGACGGCTTCGGGGTTGCTCATGATTCAGACCGCCGGGCGAGTGTTCCAGGGGTCAGCCATGGGGAGAAGCTTACCCGTTCTGCCGACGCGCCCGTGCGTAAGCAGAAAATGCGCGCCGGGGCCCATCCCCGTGCGGCGCAATCCCGGGAAAATGCTGAAGGCGAAAAAAGCTCCCTCGCGCCCGGGACGGGCGCGAGGGAGCTATACATCACATCAGAACTTGTACTTCGCCGTGACGTTGACCTCGCGACCCTCGTACGGACGCGCCAGCAGGACACCGCCGACGCCCGACTCGCCGCCGGTCACGCGCGCGTTGCCTTCTGTAAGCCCAATCTGGTTGGTCAGGTTGGTGCCCTGCACGCGGAACTCCCAGTTGTTGCCGATGTCGGTCACGATGCCCGCGGACAGCATGTAGTAGCTGCCCAGCGGTTGCAGACCGGTCAGGTCCTCGTAGCGCTGACCAACGTGCTCGTAGGTTACCCACGCGGTGACGTCACCCCACGGGCCCGGTACCACCGTATAACTCGGCGTGACGCGGATCTGGAACTTCGGCTGCCGCTCGAGCGGTGAACCGTTGATCTGGGCGCACTGCGGGTTGCCGTTGATGTCGATGTACTTCAGACAGCCGATGTAGTCCTGGAACTTACCGTCCTCATAGTCGCCAACGACCCGAATATTGAATCCCTTGAACGGGGTCAGCGTGCCGACGACATCGATGCCCTTGGTGGTGGAGCCGTAAGTCGAGATCGGACCGAACGGCACGCCCTCGAGGTTACTCTCCTGGTACTGCAGGCCGTCGAAAACGCGGTGGTAGGCGCTGACGTCCAGGTAGGAAATCGCCGTCTGCCACTTATAGCCGACCTCGTAGTTGACGACCGTTTCAAGCGGCGCGAACAGGTTGTTCGTCGTCCCGCGGATACCATTGTCGAAGTCGTCGTAGTGGACACCCGTATTGGCGCGGAAGTAGGCGCTCATATTCTGGGTGATTTCGTAGTTAGCGCCGCCGGTGAAGACGGGACGGGTTCTGACGTAGTGCTCGTAGGCGAAGGTGCCGTTGCATGTCGGCACCGCGTTGTCATATAGATCGTACTGCGAGCCCATCTGGACGTTGGAGCGGTTGCAGGTACGCTGATGCGCGTTGATGTTCTCAAGGCGTGCCGACACGTCGAACAACCACGGGCCGAGCTTCCAGGCATCTGACAGGTAACCCGCCGTGTTCATGGCGTTGCCGTGTTCCAGGATGTTGAAGTTGCCGTTGAAATTGACGAAGCCCTGGGAGCTGGTGAGGTGATAGGTATGGCCGCCGTTCACGTACTCGAGGTTGATCGCCTGGGTGTTGGGCACGTTTGCCATCAGCATGGTGTTGCCGAGTGACCAGTTGTCATCATCGCTGTAACGCGCCAGATAAATGCCGCCGGTCACCGTATTGCCGCTGAAGATCTCCCTGCTGATTCGGAACTCGTCGGTGATGTTCTGCAGCGTCTTCTGGATATACCACCAGCCCTGCGTCAGGACGCTCTGGTTGGCGCTCACCGGAAGACCGCTGCCGGCGTAGGTGGCCTGCACGTTGGTGCTTAAGGGCAGTCCCTGGCCGCCCGTGCCGAGGTTGTTGGTATCGATTGCGGTTGCGCCGTTGCAATAACCGGCCGGCTGCGCCACTTGGCAACCGTACAGGTAGTAGCTCAACGGACGGGGGTTTGGGCCCGAGAACAGCGCGTTTGTATTGAGCTCGCCGCCGTCGACCATGAAGTTGTTGAGCAGTTGCCAGTCGCCGATCTTCTGATCGTACTTGCTACCGAAATAGTAAAGCGTGCCGCCGCGACCATTGGCGAGGTCGGCCGTCTCGAATCCGCCGGCTGCACTGGGTATGGTCACGTTCTGGATCGAGCGGCTTCCGTAGGAGCCCGTGAGCGGGCTGAAACCCGGATAAGCGGAGAAGCTGCCGCTGGAGCTTTCGATCACCGGCACCGGAACGATGAACTGGTTCTTGTCATCCAGCACGCGTGACCAGAACATCAGCGAACCGCCATCCAGATCGTGCTCAAGGTGGCCGTGAACTGGCCGCCCTGGTCGGCCGGGAACTGCGGGTTGCGCACGCCATCGGACTGAGCGGTAAAAGCCGCCGGCGCTGCCGTACCAGCCGTCGGCGATTTTGAAGCTGTAGAAGCCGTCGACGCGCTCCATGCCTTCAGTTTCCCCAAGTGACGCCAATATCGCCGTTCGGCGTTTCGGTGCCGCGGCCGCAGGATGAAGTTCGCCGTGGCGCCCATCTGTGCCGGGCCGAACACCGCGCCTGGGCCGCCCTGCACGACTTCGACGCGCTCGACCGTATCGTCGAGACGTAACAGGGAGCTGTAGTCCATGAAGGACAGGACGGGGCAGCCGTACATCGGCAGGCCTTGGATCATGTTGGTGAAAAGGGCGAGTCGCCACCGCTCGGGAAGCCGGCGACTTCGATATTGGCGCCGGTCTGACCGCCGGAAGCTTCCGGCCAGATGCCCGGCGAAACTTTCAGAATGTCGGCCGTGCTCTTGGGATTGGCCTCGCGAATCTGCTCCGGGCCACCGCGACGATGTTGTAGCTCGCGTCGAGCTTTTTCACACCCGGGCCGCGTTCGCGGTCACGACAACTTCCTGCAGTCGGTGTCATCGCCGCCCGGTGCAGTCGCCGGCGCCTGGTCGCGTGGCCTGTGCAGCCTGCGCATACGCTGCGCCGCTCGCGCCGTAGAGAATTGCGGCCACCGCGGCGGCTACGCCATTCACGGCGCAGGCTTTGCGCCAGGGCCGGCGGGAGAATGCTATTGCGGCAGGTAGCGCGGCTACCGGTGACAGTGGCGCACGTCGCGCCAGTCTGCGCACTGCTGCGGGATGCTTTATCGCTTCTCACTTTCATGGACGGTCCCCTCCCCGTAATGGCGTTCGAAAGCTAGGTGAACATCGGACCTGTTCGGACTCCTGCGGTCACGGAAAAAGCCGCGCAGCCATCGCTGCATTGCGTTTTCGCCAGTCCTTGCTGGCGCTCCCCGGTGACCCTGCATGTCAATAAGTTTCATGGCAGTTCAAAAAACTGTAATGCGTTCCCGAATTGATGACAAGCGTTGTTGCAAAAAGACAACGCAATATTCCTATGATGTACTAGCGCGTCCGAAGGCTTGGCCGTCGTGTTTTTTGACCGTTTGACCGCTGAATAAGCCCATCTCAGCGACAGCGGACACCAATGTCGGAGGTACGCAAAGTGAGTCGCAGTTGTTCAAAGGACACGACCTGCAGCGATCGCGGTCGAGTCAGCGGCCGTCGTGGACGGGTCCCGTCACCAGCGCGTCGGTCCCGTGCCCCGCGAAGTCTGGAGCCACAGCCATCGGCACCTCGCGGCGCGGCGTGGCGGCAGATCTCCGCGCCTCGTGTTTCTGGAACAGCTGCGATGCGCGCGCGCTAGTCTAAGAGTGTGGGCCGAGTAACGGCGGCGGAGACATTCACATGCGCAGCGACAGATGCTTGGTTTACACGCGGCTGGCAGTCCTCGGGGTCGTGGTGATGTTCTCATGCGTCTGCGCATGGGCGGCGGCTCCGGCGCGGGATGCCGGATCGAACGCTCAGTCCGCCCTGTGGGCGTCGAAGGATCTCAACTTCACTTATCGCGGCTTTACCACCAGGTACAGCTGCGACGGTCTGCAGCAGAAGATGCGGCGCGTGCTGACGCGGCTGGGTGCGCGTTCGGACATGCAGCTGCGCGCGTACGGTTGCACGCGGTTGATCACGCCGGACCCTATTGCCGGTGTCAGGATGCAGATCCATGTGCTGCAGCCGAGCGACTCGCACGACGGGCAGTCGGTGTCGGCGCACTGGCAGCGGGTCGATCTGCTCGCCAATCGCGATCCGGTTGACGCAGCCGCCGACTGCGAACTGATCGAGCAGATCAAACAAGAGATTCTGCCGCTGTTTACGACGCGCAATGTCGATGCGGCGAGCGACTGCGGCAACCGCCAGCTGCTGGTCGGTGGCACGCGCCTCATGGCGGATGTGCTCATTGCCGATCCGGTCATGGCGCGGGCGGCACCTTAAGACCTGTCAAGGCGCGCGCACGCCGGTGAAGTGTGCTGGCGATGCCGGGGCAGGCGTACGATTTGGATGCAGTGCGCCTACGAAGGGGAATGACCTTGGCAATCCACGAAATCATGACGCCCGCCATCGGGGCGCTGTTCATCATTATTTTTGCCGCCGTGTTCATTCACCGCAAGCGCAAATAGTTAAGCGGCCGATGCAGGTGCAGCGCACGATCTGGCAGGCCGTGCTGGGGCTTCTTGCGGGCCTGCCGGCGCTGTGTGCGGCCGCTTCCCCTGTCACCTCCACGGCGACCCTCAGCGCGGGCAATGCGCGCTTCGAGTTTCTGACGCCGACGCTGGTGCGCATGGAGTATTCACCCTCCGGCACCTTCACCGATGCGCCCACCGCTGTCGTAGAGAAGCGCGACTGGCCGCACGTGCCCGTGCTCGCGAGTGAGCAGGAGGGCTGGCTGCTCGCCAGCTCCAGTGCGATGACGGTGCGCTATCGGCTGAAGTCCGGGGCCTTTACCGCGGCCAATCTCCAGGTGAGCTGGAAGGCTGGCGGCGCCCCGCATGAGTGGCATCCGGGCGATGTGGATGCCCGGAACCTGGGCGGGCTCACCTATTCGCTGGACAATATCAGCAAGCCGAATCTCCCCGCTGGGCGCGATGATGTCGAGGGCCCGGTCAACGACATGATCCCCGGGATCAACGTGCTGCTGCGGCAGGCGCTGCCGGGACTTCTCAGCCGCAGCGGCTACGCTTTCATCGACGACAGTCCCACTCCTGTGTGGAACGCGCAGCACGGCTGGATCGAGCCGCGGCCGCAGCAGCACGGTCAGGACTGGTACCTCTTCACCTACGACCGCGACTATCACCAGGTGCTGGGTGAGTACGCGCAGCTGTGCGGTCCCATCCCGATGATCCCGCGCTATGTGCTCGGCCCCTGGGTCACGGACTTCAACTTCGAATATTTCCCCGGCACGCCGGAGTCGGCACAGCCGCAGTTTCGCGCCTACAACCAGGCGCGTCTCACCGCCGAGCTCTCACGGCTGCGCAAGAACCAGATCCCCTTCGACACGCTGGTGCTGGATTTTGCCTGGCATAACTACGGCTGGGAGGGCGGCTACGACTTCAGTCCGCTCTTTCCGCACCCAGATGCTCTCATGCGCTGGCTGCGCGCGCAGGGCATCAAGCTCAGCCTCAACGATCATCCCGGTTACGCCAACACGGAGGAGAGCAGCCTGTCGTTCAGCGACAGCCACGCAGCCGCAGCGCTGGCCGCGCTCGGGCGGCCGCCCGTCCAGAGGCCGTCGCTCGATGTCGACCTGTCGCGCGGCTGGCGTATCGCCGCCGACCCGCACGATCAGGGATTACTGCAGCACTGGTACGCCGCCGGCAGCGGCGCACCATGGCGGCCGGTGCGCACCGATATGCCCTGGCAGAGTCAGGGACTGGACGGCTATCAAGGCGTGGCGTGGTACCGCGCCGCGGTGCGCCTGCCCGACAAGCTGCCTAAGGCGCTGTACCTGTGGCTCGGCGAAGTCAAGGACTCCTACCGGCTCTTCATCAATGGCAAGGAAGCCACCCACAGCACGGTGCGCTGGCCGCAGCGCCTGACGTACGCCGACATCGCTGCCTACGCCCGGGCGGGCGAGAACGACATCGTGCTGCGCGTGACGGCGGCCCAGAAGACGAGCGGCCTGCTGCGCGCGCCGGTGGCGATCCGCGACGTGGCACCACCTGAGCGCATCTACTTTGACCTGTCGAACCAGAAGCAGGCCGACATCTTCATGCGCGACCTGCACGGACCGCTCATGGATCAGGGCGTGGACGTGTGGTGGGTGGACGGCGGCAGCGGCGCCGTCGACATGCCCGGGCTCAACAAGCAGCTGTGGACCAACAAGGTCTACTACGACTTCAGCCAGGAGCGCACCGGCAAGCGCGCTTTCATCTTAGGTCGCTACGGCGATTGGGGCAGCGAGCGCTATCCCGGCTACTTCACCGGCGATGCGTACTCCGAGTGGCCGGTGCTCGCCTACGAGGTGGCCTATGCGGTGCGCGGCGGCAATGTGCTGGTGCCCTACATCAGCCACGACATCGGCGGCTTCCACGGCGCCAAGATCGACTTCGCGCTCTACGCACGCTGGATCGAGTTTGGCGCCTTCAGCGGCGTGCTGCGGATCCACAGTGCGCATGCCAACCCGCAGGAAGGCAACATGCGCATGCCCTGGCTGTACGGTCAGCCGGGCCTGGATCTGATGAAGAAGTACTTCACCCTGCGCACCCAGCTGATTCCGTACATATATACGTACGCCTGGCGCGCACACATCGACTCGATGCCGCTGTTACGGCCTCTGTATCTGGCCTATCCGCAGCTGGAGGAGGCCTATCAGCACGCGCACGAGTATCTGTTCGGTGAGGAGCTGCTGGTCGCGCCCATCCTCGATCCGAGCGGCGATGCGACGATCTATCTGCCCCCGGGTGAGTGGCTCGACTTCTTTAGCGGCAAGCATTTCGCAGGCGGCGCCACCATCAAGGCGCACTACGCGGTCGATCAGATGCCGGTGTTCGTGCGCGCCGGTGCGATTGTTCCGGAGCAGCCAGTGAGTGAGTACTCGGATGCAAAGCCTGCGGACCGCCTGATCCTGAATGTGTACGGCGCAGCAGCGGGCAGCTTCGAGCTCTATGAGGACGATGGCGTGTCGCTCAAGTACGCCCAGGGGCAGCAGGCACTGACGAGCCTGAGTCACGCCGTGAGCGCCGACGGCATGCACCATCTGCGCATCGGGCCGACCCGCGGCACGTTTGACGGCCAGCCAACGGCGCGCGTCTACGAGCTGCACATCTACGCAAGCCGCAAACCGGCGTCGGTGTCAGTCAACGGCCAGGACGCCGGGCGCGTCAGCTGGGACGCGCAGCGTCAGCTCGCCGTGCTGCTGCTCCCGGCAGCCGCGATCCGCGACCCGCTCACTGTGGACTGGCGCTAGGCGCGCAGCATCATGCCGACGCCGTACCCCGGGCGCGCATCCAGGATTCGAACAGGTCCGGCCAGCGCGCGGCCGGCAGGTTAGCCGCCGGCTGCAGACCGAAGCCGTGACCGCCGGATTCGAACAGATGTCCCTCCACCGGCACGCCCGCCCGTCGGCAGGCCGCGATCATGTCCAGGCTCGACTCGGGCGCGACGGTCTTGTCATCCATGGCGTGCGCGATGAAGCAGGGCGGGGTGTCGGCGTGCACGTGCGCGACGGGCGAGCGCTGCGCCACGAGTGCATCGCTCGCGCCGGCACCGAGCAGCCCTTCGGGCGTCTGCCCGAACGCGAACTGCCGCCCTAGGTTCGTGACCGCGTACAGGAGTCCTGCAAAATCCGGACGCGCCGAGAGAATGTCGGCGCCGTCGACCGGCTCGCTCACCTGCTCGGCGAACGCCGTGGCGAGCTCGGCAGCGGCATGGCCGCCGGCGGAGAAGCCCAGCACCCCGATGCGCGCGCTATCCACGCCGAAGCCTGCCGCGTTGTGGCGCACCAGGCGCACCGCGCGTTGCGCATCCTGAAGCGGCACCCGTTCACGGTGCTGCCAGCCTTCCCCGGGGAGGCGGTAGGTGACGATGAATACGGTGGTGCCGAAGGGCGTGAAGCGGCTCACGACGTTCAGGCCTTCGTTCTGCAGCGACAGGTAGCGGTAACCGCCGCCGGGGAAGACGAGCAACCCGGTGCCGTCGGGACGCGGTGCGCGGAACACGTTGAGTTCCGGATGGGCGATGCCGCGCAGCTGCAGCTGGCGGGCGCCCCGCGCACCGTCCATGACGAGTGACGCCACGGGCAGCGTTGCAGGCGCCCCCGGTGGCGCGGCCGGCCACAGCGCAAGCCGCTCCGCGGGCGGCCACACGGGCGCATCCGGCATCGTTGTCGGC
The DNA here is from genome assembly GCA_963787655.1 of uncultured Gammaproteobacteria bacterium. Lineage (GTDB taxonomy): Bacteria > Pseudomonadota > Gammaproteobacteria > Steroidobacterales > Steroidobacteraceae > 13-2-20CM-66-19. The sequence goes on from CAWBDY010000003.1 coordinate 241,963, forward strand.
CGGGGTTGCGGAAGCGGCGCGCCCGGTACGCGTCGCGCCGGCCGTGAGCGCCAGGCCCGCGGTGAGGATCATGCGGCGGCCGTGGTCCATGTCAGCCGGACAGGCTCAGGAAGGTTGAATACTGCTCATCCGCGATCGCGGTGTAGGGCAGGAACGTCACCGCATCGGCGCCGACGTTCGCCTGCCAGCGGCGCGCTTGCACCTGGCGGGCGCCGAGGAGCTCGGCGCGCTTAGGCTCGGCCGCGCAGTTCCGGTGGTGAGCGCAAACAGCACGAGCGGACCGGACACAAGCGCCACCGTCTGCGGATGCTGCTGATCGACCGCTTCCAGGCGCAGCGGGCGCGGCAGCTCGAGCGCCACGTGATCACCGTCGCGCCAGCTGCGGGTGATGGCAGCGAAGCGGCCGGGCTCTGCCGCAGCACGCCATCGCTGGCCGTTGACTTCGATGCGTGCGCCGCTCGCCCACTGCGGGATGCGCAGGCGCAGCGCGAATTCCTGCGGCTGCGAGACGCTGACCGTGAGTGACACGAGGTCAGCGAACGGATAATCGCCGGACTGCTTGAAGCGAGCACTGGGAACTTCCCTGCCGCCAGCGCACACGGGAGGGCACGTACAGATTGACGTAGACGCCGCGCGGATCACGCAGGTACGTATTGATGCCGTAATCGGCCGCCACCTGGGGCAGGGTGCCCGAGCAGCAGGGGAACCTATGGTTCGAGAAGACCTTGCGGGCCGTCAGGTTGTAGTCGGCGTAGTAGAAGGCGCGGCCGTCGGCTTGCAGCGGCTTTGCGCCCAGTACGGTGTTGTACATGACGCGCTCCATGCTGTCGCCATAACGGGCATCGCCGCTCACGCGCAGCAGGTAACGCGTCAGCTTGAAATGCGCGTAGGCGCCGCAGGGAGTCTCGAAGCTGTTGTGGGTCGAGGTAAGACTGGCATCGAGCTCGCCGCCGCCCGGCGCCACCAGTTTCTCATCCGGCCCCCACCCGCCGGTGGGATAGCTCTGCGCCGCGAGCATCGCAAAGGCATTGCGCGCGGCCTGCAGATGCTTCTCGCTCCCCAGCGTGAAGTAGGCCTGCATCGCCGAGCTCAGCGAGTTGACGTAGCTGTAGGCATGCTTGCCGGCGAGTACGTTCTCATCGCGCGCGAGCGGATCGAACCAGGTGGCGTCGTCCAGGAACCGCACGCCGAGCTCGCGGTAGCGCTGCCCGGCGCCGCGCTGATAGGCGAGGAACAGGTTCTCGGGGTTGGTGTATGACTCGTCCCAGCGATACGACTGATCCTTGCCGAGGCGCCACTCGAGTTCACGGTCGACCGCGGCGCGCGGCAGGTGGGGTTCGGCGGCACGGGTGGTGCGCTCGAGCAGCCTCAAGCGCGTCCGCATCGCCTGCGAACTGGCGCGCATCGATAAGTCCCAGCAGCAGCTTGTCGTAGCAGTACGCCGGAAAGCGGTTCTTGTCGTAGAAGTCCCCGCTGATGGTGCGTCCGTACAGCTGATTGAGGCGCAGCACCTTGTCGCGCGCCGGCTGCGAGCCGGTGATCGCGTGGTAGCGGGCCAGCGCCGAGACCCACTGGCCGAAGGTCGCGCCCGGGGCGAAGCCGGCATCGTCCTTGTGCCAGTCGTAATCCGGGTCGTAGTTGTACCAGCCGCCGAGGTTGTCACCGGGGGCCGGCTGACCGGCCATCTGCCGGAAGGGTTTGAGCAGGCTGTCCTCGCTCATGTTGAGAAGCACCGCGGCGGTGTTCTGCAGCTGCGCCAGGTGTGGGGCGCTGTCGAGGGTGACATCGCCGTAGGCGAATTCACGCAGCGGTGAGAGTCCTGGCGTGCGCCCGATGTCGCCCCAGAGCGGCGCGGCGCCGGCGACGAAGGCGCCTGCGGCGGACAGCTGCGCGAAGGCGCGGCGCGTGATTTTCATCCTGCTCATGGTGCTCATCATGCTTGCGCGGCGGGCTGAGGCAGCAACAGGCGCGGTAAGCGTGCCGCTTCTGAGCTGCTGCTTCAACTGAACCGCTTGGCGCATGACGGTTCGCGAGCAACCCCTGCAATGCGCCTCATGTATAGTTTCGGTGGCAAGGGGAGCGAGGTGCTGTGCATTTCCGCCGGATTTCGCTTCCGCTGGACCTCGGCAGGCATTGGGGGTCGCCTTGAATATTCCGGCCGCGCCGCGAGCTGCCCGCACCCTGGTCCTCGCCTTGTGGCTGCTGGCAGCCCCGGCGGCAGCACTCGCGCCTGCGATCGCGCGCCTCGACTTCCAGGTACAGGAGGGCCTCAACCTCAACCGCCTGGTGCGCGAAGGTGAGGTCGCCGCGCACCTGCTGCTGCGCTCGGGCAGTGACCCGCGCATCCTCATCGCATTCCCCGCCGGCAACAGCGGGGTCGGTCTGTGGTTCGTACACCTCCCGGCGAAAGCGAGCTGGACGCTGCGCGCGCCACCGCGGACCGTGCGGGAGAGCGACGACAAGGGCCGTCCCCTTTACGGCATTGCGGCGGAAGTGAGCGTCGCGGCTGCGGACCTGCAGGTGCGGCAGGCTGTGCTCTCGAGCATTCGCATCCTGCGTGACTTCCAGCAGCTCGGGACCCAGCCCGATTCCGTGGCCGTGCAGCCGGTGGTCGCCGGGCGCACGCTGCGCTGGTCGCGCGAGCGGCTCGATGGGGCTGCGGGCTATCGGCTGGTGCTGGAAGTGACGCACGGCGAGTTGCGGGACGGGCACATCCGGCCCGGTGCGGACGGCCGCATCGGGCTGCGCATCACAGGCCTCACAGGCGAGACACCGCTCACGCCCCTGTCCGGCAACGAACTGCTCGATGATGCCGCGGCCGGCGACCCCGCGGCGCGCGACACGCTGACGTTTCTGGCGTACCGCGAGAAGTTCCTGGCGGGCACTTGGCGCTTCGACACGTATTTCGGGCGCGACACGCTCATCAGCGTGCGCCTGCTCATGCCGGTGCTGAATGCCACGGCGGTGGAATCAGGACTGTCCTCGGTGCTCGCGCGGCTCTCGCCGCAGGGTGAAGTGGCGCACGAGGAGGACATCGGCGAGTTCGCCGTGCTCGATCACCTGAAGACAGATGGCACGCGCTCGGCCGCGCCCGTGTACGACTACAAGATGATCGACAGCAGCTACCTGCTGGGCCCGGTCGCGAGTGCATGGCTGGTCCATGATGCGCGCGCCAGAACCCGTGGCGCGCAGTTTCTGGCAGGCCCGGCAGGCCTGCCGGGGCTGCGCGCCGGCAGCCGTGGTAGCGCGCTGGTCGACAACCTGCGGTTCGTGCTGCGTAGCGCTGCAGCGTTTGCCGCCGATCCGAAGGTGATGCACCTCATCGGTCTCAAGCCGGGCTTCCAGGTGGGCGACTGGCGCGACAGCAACGACGGCATCGGCGGTGGTCGCTACCCGTACGACGTCAACGCGGTGCTGGTCCCGGCAGCGCTCGACGCTGCGGCCCAGCTCAATGCCAGCGGACTCCTGTCGCCGTACCTGAGCGCCAGCGACCGGGCGCTGTTCGCGCATGCCGCGCAGATGGCGGATGTCTGGCGGGCCAAGGCGCCGCCGCTGTTCGATGTCGCCATTCCCCACGCGAGCGCCGCCAGTGCCATCGAGAGCTACGCGAATTCGCAGTCGCTCATCGCGCAGCCGGCGCTCGCAGCCCTCGCACCCGGGGAGCTGCGTTTCCACGCCATCGCACTGGACGCAGCCGGAGCTGCCATTGCGGTCATGCACTCGGACGAGGGATTTGCGCTGCTGTTCGAAGAGCTCGATGCGGCGCGCGTCGATCGCGCCGTGACGACCCTCATCCGCCCCTTTCCGGCCGGGCTCATGACCGGGGCCGGCATGCTGGTCGCCAACCCTGCCTTCTGCGCGCCGGCGCTGCAGGCAAAATTCACCCGCAACGCCTACCACGGCACCGTGGTGTGGTCGTGGCAGCAGGCCCTGTTCGCCGCCGGGATCGAGCGGCAGCTGCGGCGCCCGGATCTGCCGCCCGAGGTGCGCACGCATCTCCTGGCCGCGCAGAGCCTCCTGTGGTCGGCGATCACGGCGACCCGCTCGATGAACAACTCCGAACTGTGGTCCTGGTCCTTCAGGGGCGGCCGCTATCAGGTGGCACCGTTCGGCGCCGCAGCCGCGGATGCCGATGAGTCCAATGCCGCACAGCTGTGGAGCACGGTGTATCTGGCGGTGCGGCCGCCGCCGGCCGCGACCGCAGCAGGCAGCGGGCGGATGAGAATTCCGACCCCCGCGGCCTCACTCAGCGCAGGTTCGCGGCAGTGAGGAGCGCGGCACACGAAGGCGTCGCGATGCGCGCGCGGCATCATGGCAGGGGGCCTGGCGTGACGCTGCGGCGCGCGCTGCGGGTGTGTGCGCTCCTGCCCGCGTTGCTCATGGCAGGTCACGCGCGCGCTGCGGATGACAGCTTCCGACTGAGTGCCGGCTGGCAGGATCTACCGTCGTACTTTCCGCCTTATCTTGCCAACGGCTTCGTCTCGACGCTCGGGACGCCGCGTGGCACCGAGACGGCGCGCTCGTACATGGTGGCGTTCATGGACTATGCGTCGGGGGACATGTCACGTCCGGCGGCGGTACCGGGCTGGACCGAGATCGATTTCTGCGCAAATTCCTCGGGGCCCGGGCAGGCGTGGCTGAACCGCGTCAGCTTCAGCAAGCAGCGCTTCAGGGACTACCAGCAGACACTCGATCTGCACTCCGCCACGCTCACGACCAGTTACCACTATCTGGATCGCGAGCGCGACACCGCCCTCGAGGTCACCACCTTCGTCAGCCAGGCCGCACCGCACCTGGCCGCGACCAGTCTCAGGATCACGCCGGCTTACGACGGCGTTGTGCAGCTGTCGTTTCCGCTGACTCTATGGGCCGACTACGCGCCACGCTTCCCGCTGGCGAAGATGACGGGCCCCGAGATGGAGCAGGCGGTAGCCGCCCAGGGCCTGTCGCTTCAGCCGCAGCCGCCGGCAACCTTCGACCGCGCGGCGGTGTGGTATCCCGGGCATACGCAGGTGCGCTCAAGCGAGGTGGATGGCGCAACCCTGTCGATGTGGCTCGACGGCCAGGCGGAGAGCGGCTTGGGGATGGCGCTGGCGGCGGCCATCGCGTTGCCGGACGGCGTAACGGCGCAGTCGGTCACCGTGCAGCGCGATCGTTACCGGCTGTCGGTCGATGTCACGGTCCGGCTCGAGCGGGGTAAGAGCTACGTCTTCACCAAGTACGTCGCCTTCTCGCGCGCCGGCTGGGGCGGTACGGCCAGCGACGATCTCGCGCTCGTGCGTGAGGCGCGCGAGCGCGGGCTGGAGCGGCTGCACAGCGAGCATCGCGCGGCGTGGGAGAACCTGTGGCAGTCGGACATCCTCATCGAGGGGGACGCGAAGGCGCAGCAGGTCGTCCACTCCGAGCTCTACTATCTGCTGTCGAGCGTGACACCGGATACCGCCTGGGGACTGGGACCGTGCGGCCTGACCACCTGTTACGCAGGTCATGCTTTCTGGGACAGCGATACCTGGATTTTTCCGGCGTTGCTGTTGCTGCACCCGGAGCGCGCCAGATCGATGGTCGCATTCCGGGAGCGCACCGCCGCTGCCGCACGCCAGCGGGCCCAGGAGCGTGGCTTTGCGGGCACGATGTATCCGTGGGAGTCCGATCCCGAGAACGGCACCGAGCAGACGCCACACTCGGCTTACGTGCTCGGCGAGACCGAGATCCACGTGAACGCGGACATCGCGATCGCGCAGTGGCAATACTATCTGGCGACCCACGACCGCGACTGGCTGAAAAACAACGGCTGGCCGGTGATCCGCGACGTGGCACGCTTCTGGGCGAGCCGCGCCAGCTACGATGCGCATGAACATCGCTACGGCATTTCCCACGTCAACTCCGTCGCGGAGTCGAACACCGACATCGCCAACGATACTTTCACGAACGTGGCGGCGGCCAGGGCCCTGACCATCGCTACCGATGCCGCGCGCCTCATCGGTGAGCGCCCTGATCCCCTGTGGGAGCGCATTGCGCGGCTGCTGTACATTCCGCTGGCAGCCGACGGGCAGCATCACCTGGCATTTGCCCCGACCGTGGTCAGTCGCGGCGAGGACTTCGGCGGCGGCCCGCTGTCGCTCCTGTTCCTGCCCTCGCTCGACCTGCCAGGCGAAATGAGCTTGCGACGCAACGACTACGCCTACGCGATCCGTCCCAATACAGCGGAGCGGGTCGGCCAGGTCAGCATGGGAATCGCGCCGCGTACCATTGCCGCGGCCACCATCGGCAGTAGCGCGGAAGCCTCGGCCTGGTTCGCCTCCAACTTCACAGGCGGGACGCTGAAAGCCCCGTTCAACGTGCGTACGGAGAGCGCGGCCAACAATGTCGGCTATTTCATGACCGGCTCCGGCGGTTACCTGCAAAGTCTTCTGTACGGCTTCAGCGGCCTGCGCCTGCGGGATGCCGGGCTGGTGGAGGCGTATGCACCGGTGCTGCCGGAGGGCTGGACCTCGCTGACCCTGCGCAACATCGCCCTGCGCGGCCAGCGCCTCGATATCCGCATCGCCCGCGATGCCACAGGCGTCGCGCGGCTGACGCGCCAGGTGCATTGAAGGGTGAAGTTTCTGCCGCTCATCTGGTCGGGTGTCTGGCGCAAACCGGGACGCACGATCCTGATCTTTCTCCAGGTCGGCGTCGCATTTGCACTGTTCGGCGTGCTGCAGGGACTCAAGACCGGCATCGAACATTCCGTCGCCGCCGCGCGCGCCGATCTTCTCATCGTGCACGGCAAGCTGAGTTTCCTGTTCGTGCCGCTACCCCTGGGCCTGCTGGAAACGATCCGGACGGTGCCAGGGGTGAAGCTGGCGATCCCGGTCGACATCTACGGGGCGACGTACCAGAAACCCGAGCAGCGCCTGGGCGTCGTGGCCATCCGCCCGGACGAGGGGTGGCAGTCCGCGTTTACCTACACGATCCCGCCCGAGGCTCTTGCGGCTTTCAAGAAAAGCCGAACTGCGGCGCTGGTTAAAGCGGAGCTGGCGAAGAAATACGGCTGGAAAGTCGGCGATCGCATCCCGCTGCAGTCCACCACGGCGCAGCAGAACGGTTCGACGGACTGGGCGTTCGATGTCGTGGGCATCTTCACCGACAGTGACCTCGGCGGCGGCGGGGACATCATCGTCATCAACTACGACTACCTCGATGAGGCGCGCCACCTCAACAAGGGGACCGTACAGCATTTCAACGTCGAGGCCGTCGACGCCGCACACGCGGTGGCCGTCGCAGACGAGATCGATCGCCGTTTCGCCAACTCCGCACACGAAACCAAGTCCGAATCCCTGCGCGAGCTGGCGCAGACCGAGGTGCAGTCGATCGGCGACCTCAACTTCCTCATCCGCTCGATCGTGGGCGCAGCGCTCGTCGCGCTGCTCTTCTCGACCTCCACCATGATGATGCAGTCGCTGCGCGAGCGCACGGCTGAGTTTGGCGTGCTCAAGACCATCGGCTTTACGGATCGGGGCGTGTTTGTGCTGGTGCTCAGCGAGGCCCTGCTGCTATGCATCGTGGCGGCAGCCTTCGGGCTCGCGCTCGCCATGTTCGTCTTTCCGTTTGCGTCCCGATTCGTACCGGGGATCGCCATGCCCGGCGTCGTGGTCGTCGTAGGGTTCGGCTTTGCGGTGATCGTCGCGCTCATCAGCGCCGCGGTGCCGGCGGTGCGGGCAGCGCGCCTGCAGGTGGTCGCGGCGCTCGCGGAGCGCTGAGCGGGCGATGAACTTGCTGCGGCAATTTTTCGCCATTCTGCGGCTCAACCTGTCCGGGGCCGGGCAGCGGCTCGGGTCGCTCCTGACGATCGTGATCGGGGTGACCTGCGCCGTCGGCGTGCTGGTGTCGATGCTGGCGATGGGAAGCGGTGCACGCAACGAGCAACTCGGCGACGTGCGTGACGACCGCGCGGTACTGACGAGCGTGGGAGCGCGCATCATGGCCAGCAGCATCACCCGCGATCAGGCCGGCACCGTGCTCGGGCTGCCGGGGATCAGGAAGGACAGCGACGGCAAACCCATCGTCACGTTTGAGGTCGCGATCCCAATCGAGGCCAGGCGCCGCGTCACCGGCGTGCGTTTCTTCTTCCCGCTCGTCGGCACCAGCGGCAACTTCCGCGCGATGCGCCCGGATCTGCATTTCACCGCCGGCCGCAGTTTCAAGCCCGGCCTGCACGAGCTGATCGTCGGCAATCCCTGCGTGCGGCAGTTCGAGGGCTTCGCGCTCGGCGACTCGCGTTCAATTCGCGGGATCGACTGGAGGATTGTCGGCCAGTTCGATCAGGGCAAGACGCAACAGTGTGTGGTGCTGGCGGATGTCGACACCGTCATGACCCTGTTCGTGCGCAGTACCTACAACAATCTTGGCGTCAGGCTGCAATCTCCCGACGATCTGGACGTGCTGCGCGCTGCGGTCGAGAAAGATCCGACGCTGCATCTCGAGGTCAAGAGCGAGCGCCGCGCGATCGAGGACGCGTTCAAGCAGTTCAACGCGCTGCTGAACTTCGTCGGCTACTTCGTCGGTACGATCATGGCGATCGGCGCCACACTCGGGGCGGTAAACTCCCTGTACGCGATCGTCGACTCGCGGCGCCGCGAGCTTGCGACGCTGCGTGCCATCGGCTTCAGTTCGGCGGCCATCGTCGCATCCGTGTTGTGCGAGTCGATCCTGCTGGCGTTGCCCGGCGCGCTCCTCGGCGGAGCTCTGGCGTGGCTGTTCTTCAACGGGCTGCAGGCAAGTCCCTTCGGTTACAGCTTCAAGCTGGCCGTGACCCTCTCGCTTGCCGTGACCGGCATCGTCTGGGCGCTGGCGATGGGGCTCTTGGGCGGACTGCTGCCGGCGCTGCGCGCCGCGCGGGTGCCGGTGACGACGGCCCTGCGCGCGAGCTGACGGCGGACATACGAGAATGAGTGAACAGCGCTCAGGCGGCACTGCAGTGGACACACGCTTGGATCTTGTCACGCTCGGGCGGGTGAGCGTCGACCTTTACGGGCAGCAGATCGGCACGCCGCTGGAAGACGTCGCCACCTTTGCCAAGGCGGTCGGCGGGTGCCCGGCGAACATCGCGATCGGCGCGGCGCGGCTGGGGCTCAAGGCCGCGCTCATCAGCCGCGTCGGCGATGAACCCATGGGGCGCTTCGTACGCGAGCAGCTGGCACGCGAGGGAGTCGAGACGCGCGGACTCCACACCGACCGGCAGCGTCTCACCTCGCTCGTACTCCTGAGCGTGCGGGGCGAGCACAGCTTCCCGCTCATTTTCTACCGGGAAAACTGCGCCGACAGTGCCCTGTGCGAAGACGACGTCGATGTGGCCCTGATCGCCGCGGCGCGCGCAACTCTGGTCACCGGTTCGCATTTCTCCATGGCGGGGGGAGCACAGGCGCAGTTCAAGGCCATGCGCATCGCCCGAACGCATGGCCGCAAAGTCATCCTCGACATCGATTACCGCCCGAATCTGTGGGGACTGGGCGGGCACGGCGCCGGCGAGAGCCGCTACGCGCGTTCGGCTCATGTCACGCAGGCGCTCGGAGCCGTACTGCCGCAATGCGATCTGATCGTCGGCACCGAGGAGGAGATGCACATCGCTGCAGGCTGCGAGGAGACGCTCGCGGCGCTGCGTCAGATCCGCGCCGTGTCGCAGGCCGTCATCGTGTGCAAACGTGGGCCCTTGGGCTGCGTCATCTTCGACGGCCCCATTCCTGCCCGCCTCGAGCACGGGCTGGTGGCGACCGCCAGGGAGGTCGAGGTCTACAACGTGCTGGGTGCAGGCGATGCGTTCCTGGCGGGGTTCCTCTCGGGCTATCTGCGGGGCGCATCGCTCGAGCTATGCGCGCAGCGTGCCAATGCCTGCGGCGCGATCGCGGTCTCGCGCCTGCTGTGTTCGGTGGAGTTTCCGACGGCGCTGGAGCTGAATCACTATCTCGCGCACGGCAGCAGGCACCGCGCGCTGCGCGAGGACGAGGAGCTCAACCATATTCACTTTGCGACCACGCGCCGCAAGGCGCCCGAGAACCTGGCGGTAGTCGCGCTGGATGGCGCCTGCGAGGACGCCGGTGCTGTGCCGCAGGAGCGCCGCGAGCAGGTGGACGTCCTCATCATCGCAGGCCTCGCACGCGCGGCGCAGCAAGACGGGGGATTGGGCGTCATCCTCGGGGCAAGGCCCGGCGCGGCCGCGCTGCAGGCCGCGGGCGCGGCCCATCTGTGGCGCGCCAGATCGGTCGCGCGACACGACGCGCACTCGTCCGGGTGGCCTGCCGATGGCGTCGCCGCGCAGATTCTGCAATGGCCATCCGGGGTGACGGTTCGCTGTCGCTATCGACCGGACGGTTCGCCGGACGCGCAGCAGCTGCTGGAGGGCAGTGTGCTGCAGCTGGCAGCCGCCGTGCGCGCGCAGGGTCGCGAGCTGCTGGTGGCGATCTGCCCGGGCGATCCCGGCGACGCAAATGACGAGACGGTCGCGCGGGGGCTCACCCGCATCTATGAGCTCGGCGTCCGCCCCGACTGGTGGGAGCTTCCGGCACCGGCGGATGCGGCCGCCTGGGAGCGTTGCGCCGCAGCCATCGCGCGCCATGATGAGTTGTGCCGCGGCATCCTCGTGCGCACGGATGCGACCTCGGAGTTATCCCGTTCGCTGACACTGGCCGCACACTGCCATGGCGTGCGCGGCTTCGCCGTCGGGCGTACGATATTTGCACCTGTTGTTCACTCCTGGCTCGCTGGCGAGTTACAGGACGACGCGGCGACTGACAAGATCGCGGGCGAGTTCCGCTCGCTGCTCAAGGTGTGGTCGGACGCGCGAGCATCCGTCACTCTTTCCGCAAAGGAGCGCTGATTGACTGAACGTCGGCTAACCGTGGCGCAGGCCCTGGTGCGCGCCATGGCGGCCCAGTGGACGGAGGTGGCAGGCGAGCGGCGGCGCCTGTTCGCCGGCGTCTGGGCAATCTTCGGACACGGCAACGTCGCGGGCCTTGGGGAGGCGCTGTATGGCGTGCGCGACGTCCTGCCGACGCTGCGGGCCCACAACGAGCAGGCCATGGCGCACGCCGCGGTCGCTTTTGCAAAAGCCTGCAACCGGCGTCGCATGATGGCGTGCACCACCTCCATCGGGCCGGGAGCCACCAACCTCGCCACCGCGGCGGCGCTCGCCCACGTCAACCGCCTGCCGCTGCTGCTCCTGCCGGGAGACGTGTTCGCCACGCGTGCGCCGGATCCGGTGCTGCAGCAGGTTGAGGACTTCGCTGACGGGCTGGTCACCGCGAATGACTGCCTGCGGCCGCTGTCGCGCTACTTCGACCGCATCACCCGAGCGGAGCAGCTGGTCAACGCTTTCCAGCGCGCCATGCAGGTGCTGACCGATCCGGCGCAGTGTGGCCCCGTCACGCTCGCCCTGTGCCAGGACGTGCAGGCGGAAGCATTCAGCTGGCCGCGCAGTCTTTTCGAAGAGCGCACGTGGAGCCTGCGCCGCCAGCCGCCCGCAGCAGACGAACTGGCTGCGGCTGCGCAGGCCGTGCATGCCGCAAAGCGACCGATCATCGTCTGTGGGGGAGGGGTGTTGTATTCGGAAGCCTCTGCGGCGCTTTTGCAGTTCTGTGAGCGGCACGGCGTGCCGGTCGGCGAGACGCAGGCCGGCAAGTCCGCATTGCCTGCCAGCCATCCGCTCAATCTCGGCGGCATCGGCGTGACCGGCACGGCGGCCGCGAACGCGCTGGCAGCCGATGCCGATCTGGTCCTCGCGGTCGGAACCCGCCTGCAGGACTTCACCACCGGATCCGCGACCTTGTTCGCGAGCCCCGGCCGCCGCATCGTGGGTCTCAACGTGCAGGTACTGGATGCCTACAAGCACGGCGCGATGCCGCTGCTCGCCGATGCGCGCGAAGGCCTGCGCTGCCTGAGTGCCGGGCTCGGGGACTGGCGTTGCCCGGATGCCTGGACGCAGCGGGCGCACCGCGAGCGCGCCCAATGGCAAAAACAGGCGCAAGAGTGCACGCGCGCCGGCAACGCACCATTGCCCACGGATGCGCAGGTCATCGGGGCGGTGCAGCAGGCGGTGCTGCCCAGCGACATCGTGGTCGGGGCAGCCGGTGGCCTGCCCGGCGAGCTGCACCGGCACTGGCAGGCGGAAGCACCCGGTGGCTACCACCTGGAGTACGGCTACTCGTGCATGGGCTACGAGATCGCCGGCGCCCTGGGCGTAAAGTTCGCCTGGCCGCAGCGCGAGGTCATCGTGATGGTGGGCGACGGCTCGTATCTGATGCTCAACAGCGAGATCGCCACTTCCGTGCAGATGGGCCTCAAGCTCGTCATCGTGCTGCTCGACAACGGCGGTTTTGGCTGCATCGAGCGGCTGCAGCACGCGGTCGGCAGCGCCAGTTTCAATAACCTGCGCAGCGGCGCCGGCGGGGACGCCGGCATCGACTTCGTGGCGCACGCCAAAAGCCTCGGCGCGCTTGCGAGCCGGGCCGATGGCATCGCGCAGCTTGGCAGCGCGCTGGCTGCCGCACGCGCAGCCGACCGCACCTGCGTGATTGTCATCGCTACGGATCCGGCGGCCAGCAGCGCTGCGGGCGGGCACTGGTGGGACGTGCCGGTGCCGCAGGTGTCGGAGCGCGCCGAAGTCAGGGCAGCGCGCGAGCGGTACACTCAGGCCCTCAAGCACAGGTCGACTGATGAGTGATTCATGAGCATCCGGCTGGGCGCCAATCCCATCATCTGGTCCAACGACGACCTGCGCGAGCTGGGCGCGGACACCACGCTCGAGACCTGTCTCACCCAGGCGCGCGAGATCGGCTTCGAGGGCATGGAACTGGGACACAAGTTTCCGCGGGACCCGGCCGGGCTGACTGCCATCCTCGGCCGTTTCGGACTGGCGTGCGTTTCCGGCTGGTACTCGGCGCAGCTGCTCGAGCGGGATGCGGCTGCGGAATCTACCTGCCTGCGGTCGCACCTGGATTTACTGAAGGCACTCGGCAGCTCGACGCTGGTGTTCGCCGAAACGAGCGGTGCCATCCACGCTGACCTGCAGCGGCCGCTGGCAGAACGCCCGCAGCTCAGGGCCGATCAATGGCGCGAATTCGGCCATCGTATGACGGAGGTCGCGAAGCGCACCGCGGACGAGGGCGTGCGGCTGGCCTACCACCATCACATGGGTACGGTGGTGCAGAGCGAAGCGGACATCGACGCGCTCATGGATGCGACCGGGGATGAAGTGGCGCTGCTGCTGGATACGGGCCACGCGGCGTTTGCGGGAGCGGATCCGGCCTCGCTGGCGGAACGCTACTCGTCCCGGATCGGACATCTGCATGCCAAGGACCTGCGCGCGGCAGTGCGCGAGCGCGCCCTAGCGGGGAACTGGAGCTTTCTGCGTGCCGTGGTCGAAGGAGTCTTCACGGTCCCCGGCGACGGCAGCGTGGCGTTCGGCGAGGTATTTGCAGAGCTGCCGTTCTACTCGGGGTGGATCGTGCTCGAGGCGGAGCAGGACCCGCGCAAGGCAGACCCGCTGCGTTACGCGACGCTCGGCTACCGCACACTCAAGCAGCTGGTGGCGGAGCATATGCAATGACCCGGTCACTGCTGGTCAAGCCCCGCCGCCCCGCCACGGCCGGCCAGGTGCACCAGATCACCCCGCAGAGCGCCGGCTGGCAGTACGTGGGCTTCGAGGTGTTCGATCTTCTGGCCGGGCAGAAACTCGGACATACGCACAAGGACCGCGAACAGTGCCTGGTGCTGCTGTCGGGCCGCGCCGCGGTGAGCGTCGGCGGCCAGGACTTCGGCGTCATCGGTGAGCGGGCCAGCCCCTTCGATGGCAAGCCGTTCGCGGTCTATGCGCCGCCGCGCGCCGAGGTGCAGGTGTTGGCAGAAACCGACTGCGAGCTGGCGGTGTGCTCGGCCCCGGCCGCAGGCGGGGTGCCCGCTCGGGTGATCCGGCCGGATGATGTCGGTGAGGAGGTGCGCGGCACGGGCACCAACACCCGCTACGTCTACGACATCCTGCCGGCCGAGGCCGCGGCCGAGCGTCTGCTCGTCGTCGAGGTCAGGACACCGGGCGGCCACTGGTCCAGTTATCCGCCGCACAAGCACGACCGCAGCGAGGGCCAGGAGACGCAGCTGGAGGAGACCTACTACCACCGCCTGTCGCGCCCGGGCGGCTTCGCCTTTCAGCGGGTCTACACACAGGACCGCACCCTCGATGAGACCATGGCAGTCGAGGACCGGGACGTCGTGCTGGTGCCGCGCGGCTATCACCCGGTGAGCGCCGCGCACGGGTTCGACCTCTATTACCTCAACACCATGGCGGGGCCGGTACGACGCTGGGGGCCTTCGAACGCCCCCGGCTTCGAGTTCCTCGCGCCCAAGACCTGACGTGGAGTCCAGATGGTAGGCATTGCAGTGCTCGGCTGCGGCCGTATCGGCCGCCTGCATGCGCGCAACCTCGCGCGGCACCCGCGCGCGCGGCTCGCCGCCGTATTCGACGTCGTGGCCGATGCCGCGCACAAGACCGCCACCGAGCTCAACGTGCCGGTGGCGCATAGCCTCGATGCCGTGTGGTCCGATGCGACGGTGATGGCAGTCCTGATCGCCACGCCCACCGACACGCACGTGCCCATGATCACCGCGGCGGTTGCAGCCGGTAAGGCCGTGTTCTGCGAAAAGCCCGTGGACCTTGATCTGGAGCGGGCACGCGCCTGCTGGAGGGAGATCAGCCGCAAGAATCCCCGCGTCATGCTCGGCTTCAATCGCAGGTTCGATCCCTCGTTCCGGGCGCTGCGCGCGCGGCTGCAGGCCGGGGAGGTCGGCGCACTGGAGCTGGCCGTCATCACCAGCCGCGATCCTGCGCCGCCGCCGGCCTCCTACATCCGCACCTCCGGCGGCCTGTTCCGCGACATGACGATCCACGACTTCGACATGGCCCGCTACCTGGCCGGCGACATCACGCAGGTGCACGCCTTCGGGGCAAACCTGGTCGATCCTGAGATCGGCAAGCTCAACGACATCGATACGTGCACGGTGTCGCTGCGCAGCCGGGCCGGGGCGCTGCTACAGATCAGCAACAGCCGCCGCTGCGCGTATGGCTACGACCAGCGCATCGAGGTGTTCGGATCCGGCGGCATGCTGCTGGCGGGCAACCGCCGTGCAACCGCGGTGGAATCCTGGAGTGCGCAGCGCACCGCGGCACAGGACCCGGTGCTGGACTTCTTTCTGGAGCGCTACGCGCAGGCGTACGAGGCCGAACTGGAGGCGTTCGTGTCGGCACTCGAGCAGGACGCAGCCGTGAGCCCGGACTTCGGCGATGGGCTGGAGGCGCTGCGGCTGGCTGCCGCTGCCGCGGAGAGCATCAGAACCGGACGGGTCGTCGAGCTCTCCTGAACTGCGATGGCAGGCGCGTATCAGCCGCGCGCGCGACGGCCGCCGCGCCGGTACTGGTCGGCGATCACCGCCACCACGATGATCGCGCCCTTGACGATCTCCTGGTAGTAGGCATCGATGCGCAGGAACGTGAACCCCGAAGTCACGACCCCGAGGATCAGGGTGCCGATGACCGTGCCGGTGATCCGTCCCACGCCGCCCGAGAGCGAGGCGCCGCCAATGACCGCCGCGGCGATGGCGTCGAGCTCGTACATGAGCCCCATGCCGGCCTGGCCTGACTCGGCGCGCGCCGAGGTCACGATGCCGGCAAGTCCCGAGAGCAGACCGGCAATCGTGTACACCAGCAGCAGGTGCCGCCCGACGCGGATGCCCGAGACGCGGGCCGCCTGCGGATTGGCGCCAATCGCATAGGTGTACTTGCCATAGCGCGTATAGCCGAGCGCCAGGTGAAACAGCAGTGCGGTGGCCAGGAATATGACGACCGGGATGGCGCCGCTGCCGATAGCGGTGTAGCTGTCGGTCAGCATGCTCACCGGCTGGCCGTGTGTGTACCACTTGGCGAAGCCACGTGCGCTCACCATGACGCCGAGCGTGGCGATGAACGGCGGAATGGCGGTGCGCGCGATCAGCGTGCCGTTTACCAGTCCGGCGACGGCTCCCACCGCAAGTCCGGCGAGCACCGGCACTACCACGGGCAGATCGACGAGCTTCGGATACACGGCACTGGCCGTATCGGAGGACTGGGCAAGAGTGGCGGCGACCATGGCGGTGAGTGCCACCACCGAGCCGGAGGACAGGTCGATGCCGCCGGTGATGATCACCTGGGTCACGCCCACGGCGATAATGCCGATCACCGAGACCTGCAGGATCATGATGACGAGCCGCTGCTCGTTGAAGAGGAAGCTCTGTTTGACGAAGATCCAGCCCAGCAGCTCGAAGCACAGCGCCAGGGCTGCGAGCACCAGTGCAATGCTGGCTTCCGGCGGCCAGCGCCGCCGGCGTTTTGCACTCGCCGTCACCGTCGCATCCGGCCGAGCCAGCTCCAGGCTTTCTTCCCGCGCCATAGCTAGCGCGCCGCCAGTTCCATGATCTTCACCGCGTCCGCGTCCTCACGCTTGAGGATTCCGGTGACCCGGCCCTCGTGCATCACCATGATGCGGTGACTCATGCCGAGGATCTCGGGCAGCTCGGACGAGATCATGAGTACCGCGGTGCCCTGGGCGACGAGTTTCGAGACCAGCTGATGGATCTCCGCCTTGGCACCGACGTCCACGCCGCGCGTCGGCTCATCGAGGATGAGGATCTTCGGCCGGGTGAGCAGCCACCGGCCGATCAGCACCTTCTGCTGATTTCCGCCGGAGAGGTTCTCGATGCATTCACGCAGGTCCGGCGTCTTGACCCGCAGCGAGCGGCGCATGGCATCGCAGGCCTGGGTCACGGCGCCGTTGCGTACCACGCCGAAGTGCACGAACTCACGGCCGAGCACCGAGATCTCCAGGTTCTGCAGCACGCTGAGCGATAAGAAGCAGCCCGTCTCCTTGCGGTCCTCGGTAACGAAGGCGACGCCGTGCGAGATGGCCACCTGCGGTGAGTCAACGGCTACGGCGCGACCGCCGATCAGGATCTCGCCGGAGTCTGCCGGTGCCAGACCGAACAGGGCCTCAGCAAGCTGGCTGCGGCCGGCACCGATGAGACCCGCAACGCCCAGTATCTCGCCCTCGTGCAGCTCGAAGGTCACGTCGCGGAAGGCGGGCTCGCGCGTCAGGTGGCGCGCGGCCAGCGCGACGCTGCCGGGGCTTGCGGCTACGGCCGGATAGATCTGCGACAGCTCGCGCCCCACCATCATGCGGATCATGGCATCGCGTGTGAGGTTGGCGGTGCGATCGGTGGCCACGAATCGGCCGTCGCGGAATACGGAGACCTCGTCCGCGATCGCGCCGAGCTCGTCCATCTTGTGGGTGATGTAGAGGACCCCTTTGCCCTGGGTCTTCAGCTCGCGAATGATGGCGAACAGGTGCTCGGCGTCATGCTCGGTCAGTGCGGACGTCGGCTCGTCCATGATGAGCAGCTGCGAGTCGTGCGAGATGGCCTTGGCGATCTCGATCATCTGCCGCGCGGCGATCGTCAGGGTGCGCAGCTGCGCGTCCGGCTCGACTTCGATGCGCAGTCGCTCGAGCAGCAACCGTGTCCGACGGTGCAGTTCGCGGTGGTTGATGAGCCCGAGTGCGCTCAGCGGTTCGCGCCCGATCCAGATGTTCTCGGCGACGCTCATGTAGGGCAGGAGGTTCAGCTCCTGGTGAATCATGGCGATCCCGTGCGCGAGCGCCTCGCGCGGGGAACGGAAGTTCACCGGCGTGCCGCGCAGGCGCAGCTCGCCGCGGTCCGGGGCATGGATCCCCGCGATGATCTTCATGAGCGTCGACTTGCCGGCGCCGTTCTCGCCGATCAGGGCATGCACGGTGCCGCCGCGCACCCGCAGCGAGACATCGTCCAAGGCGACCACGCCCGGAAATGACTTGGAGACGTGACTGACTTCCAGAAGATATTCGGCATCGGCGTCGCGCCCGGTCGGGGGCGTGGGGACTGCGGCTGCCGAGGCGTGACGCATCAGTGCCGTTCCAGGTAATGGCTGAGATTCGCCGGGGTCACGAGCTCGAACGGCACCCACACCAGGCTCGGGACCTGCTCGCCCTTGATGAGCTTCAGCGCCACGTCAACCGCACCGGCACCTTGCCCGGCAGCATTCTGAAACACGGTCGCCTTGAGATCGCCTGCCTTGAGTGCCGCCAGAGCGTCGGGCGTGGCATCGATCCCGGCCACGATGGTGTTCGCCAGCAGCCTCGCCTGCTTCAGGGCCTGGATGGCGCCGATGGCCATCTCATCATCGTTCGCCACGACCGCCTGCGGGCGCAGGCCGGCGCTCAGCCAGTTGGTCATGAGGTCGGCAGCCTCGGTGCGTTTCCAGTTGGCCGCCTGCTTGTCGAGCACCCGTATGCCATGACACTGCGGTGTCGCGATGACGTCGTAGACGTCCTGCGTGCGCTTCCTGGCCGATTGATTCGACAGCTCGCCGATCAGAATGACGATATCGCCCTTGCCGTGCATGAGCCGGCAGACTTCCGTCATCTGCAGCGTGCCGGACTGGGCCTCGTCGGAGCCGACGAAGGCGACCTTGGCTGGCAGCTGCTTGTCCCCGGGCATGCGGTTTACGTACACGAGCGCAATACCGGCGTGCGTCACGAGCCGGGTGATCTTGGGCGTCGCATCGGTGTCGACCGGATTGACGACGATGGCGTCGACTTTCTGCGCGATGAAGTTCTGGACCTGGTTCAGCTGCCTGCCGATGTCGCTCTGGGCATCTTCGAACTGTATCGGCACGTTCAGCTGCCGTGCGCGCGCCTGCATGCTGGTGCGCACCGCCGTCAGGAAGTTGTCATCGAATGCCGCCATGGAAACCCCGAGCGTCGCCGCCTGCGTGGCGGCGAAGAGGCCCGGCAGCACGCACCCCAGCAGTGCCACGCGAATGCGCATCATCCTGAAACTCCCCTCATCAGCTTGCTGGCGCGCCGCACGCGAATGGCCTGATTCTAGTCGTTTGGCGGGCGGCGTGTTCAGGCTGGTCGTACCCCAACGGCACGAAACCGATTCCAGGGGAGCAGGCTATATTGTTGACGGGAACGTGCAAAACGCTAAGCTGCCGTCGTCCTCCCGCGCGACTCACCGAATAGCTATGCGCAAGCAAGTGCTCGCTTCCATCAGTTTCCTGGTGGCGTTGCAGACAGTGGTCCTTGCGCAGGAGGCGCCGATGGGCGCGCTGCGCCCCGACCAGACCGCGTTCTTCGCAATCTATAGGGAGCTGGTCGAAACCAATACCACGCTGTCCGCGGGCAGTTGCACGCTGGCTGCCGAGCGCATGGCGGCGCACCTGAAGGCCGCAGGATTCACCGAGCAGGAAGTCACTCTGTTTTCAGTTCCCGAGCATCCCAAGGACGGCGGACTGGTCGCGGTACTTGCGGGAACTTCGAAAACGGCAAGACCGATGCTGCTGCTCGGTCATCTGGACGTCGTCGAAGCGAAGCGCGAAGACTGGAGCCGCGATCCGTTCGTGCTGATCGAGGAAAACGGCTACTTTTTCGGACGCGGCACGTCCGACATGAAGGCGCTGGACGCGACCTGGGTCGATGCGCTGATGCGCTTCAGGCAGAGCGGTTACAAGCCGAAGCGCACCATCAAGCTGGCGCTGACGTGCGGCGAGGAGAGTACACGCGCCTTCAACGGTGCGGAGTGGCTGGCGAAAAATCGGCCCGAGCTCATCGCGGCGGCGTTTGCGCTGAACGAGGGCGGCGGCGGGCGCACCGACGGGCACGGCAAGCTCCTGCTGCAGGCGATTCAGGTTGGCGAGAAGGCGGTGCAGAACTACCGCATCGAGACGGTGAATGCCGGCGGCCACAGCTCGATTCCGATCCGCGACAATGCGATCTACGAACTCGCCGATGCGCTGGCGAAGCTGCGCGACCTCGAATTCCCGGTGAAGTTTACCGCGACGACGCGCGCCTATTTTGCCAAGGCGGGTGCTGCGCGCGGGGATGACCTGGGGCGCGCCATGGTTGCCCTGGCCAAAGATCCGCACGATACGGCCGCCGAGGCGATCGTCTCGAAGGATCGCGCTTACCACAGCATGCTGCGCACCACCTGCGTCGCGACCGTACTGGAAGGCGGTCACGCGGACAATGCACTGCCGCAGCGCGCGGTCGCCAACGTCAACTGCCGCATCTTTCCCGGTGAAACGGTTGACAGCACGCAGAGCGCACTGGAGAAGGCAATTGCTGATCCAGGCGTCAGGATCACCATGGTCCCCCCGCTGCGTCCGCTGGCGGTGCCGCCGCCGCTGGATCCCAAGATCATCGGCCCGGCAGAGAAGTTGGTGGCCAAGTACTTCCCCGGCATACCGCTCATTCCAACCATGGCGACCGGGGCCACGGACGGGATCTTTCTCGAGGCCATCGGCATTCCGGTTTATGGCGTGCCCGGTGGCTGGAGCGATCCCGACGGCAACGGCGTGCACGGACTCAACGAACGGCGCAGCGTCCGCGCGGTATTCGTCGGCCGGGACTATCTCACCGACTTGATCAAGATATACGCCGAATCGAATTAGCCGCGGCGGCAGTCGCCGCCGCGCCCATCGAGTCAGCGACCCGCCAGCCTACGGCTTGTAGGCGTACGCGGCGTCAAACAGGGACGCGAGCTTGGGATTCGCATCGCGCAGGCGATCAACCACCTGTTTGGCCCATTCGAAGTATTCCCGCCTGCGCTCCACAGACCAGTCTGTGGGCGGGGATGCGGTGATGTCGCGCAGGTTACAGATCTTGTCCGCCAGTTTGACGAGCTTGGCGCGATTGCTGACACCCGCCGCATGCTGAATCTGCAGCCGCTTGCGCTCGGCTTTCCCCAGCGACTTGTCGTCGGTCAGTTCTGCGACGACTAAGGCGACATCTGCGCCAAACTGTATCCTCAGTTCCTCAACCGTCGTGCCGGTGTCTTCGACGGTGTCGTGCAGCAGCGCGGCCGACAAGGTTATCGGGTCGGTCACGGCGGCCTCGTTGGCCAGAACATTTGCAACCGCGATCGGGTGATTGATGTAGGGGGCCGAGTCCGCGCCCTTGCGGCGCTGGTCGCGGTGCTTGCGGGCGGCGAAAGCTGCCGCAGCGATGAATGACGCTAGGCTGGTGTTCAATGTGTAGCTACCTCCACGGCCGATTTTGCGCCAGCGCGCGCAGGCCCGTCTTGGTAGAATCACCAGAATATGCCCCGTCCGCCGGGGCTTTTTTCATGTCGTGTGTTGCGCCGGGCTTCGCTGCGCACAGGCGCCCGACAGCGCCGCAACCCAATGATGCTCAGAAGGTGAACGCATACACGCGGTCGTCGGCCGCGACATACAGATGCCGTTCGATGGCGATCAACGTCTGAAAACGCCGCACTTCGGTCATGGCTTCGGCCGTGGCGCCGCCTGCGAAGATGACCGTACCCGTGTCGCCGCGAAAGCCGTGCAGCCGGTTGTCGCCCTCGGCGCCAACCACCCAGACGATCGGGTTGGCCTGCCCATCGGTCGTGGTGACGATGGGCGAGCCGCGCCCGTTAATGACCGCGCACCACGCCGTAGTGAGCGTCGGCGCCGATCCACCGACAATCTTCAGGACAGTCAGGTCGCCTTTGGTGCCGGCGGGACAGTCTGACCCGGTCGCCTGCATTGCGACGTAGCTGGCATCGCCTGCCGTGAAATACGCAGGCGACGTGCGGATGGCGTCGGCCGCCACTTTCTTGGCGACGATCTCGCCGCCGATGCCGCCGAGTTTCGGGAGGCCGAGCAGGTACGCCTTGCCGTCCTTGCCCAGTGCGAGCATGCGCTGCGCCTGGGACACGCTCAGCAGCAACGGATTGGTGCCGCCGAGGTCAGCATCCGCACCGTCCAGCAGCTGCCAGTTGGACGGCGCGAAGAAATTCTGCGCGTTCTCGGCAAAGGCGAGGTCGGCACCGAGGCGGATGATCGCCTCACCATCGCTCCACTGCTTGGCACCCATGGTGTTGCCGGTCGCCGCGTAGATTGCGGTGCCATCCGAACTGATTCCCCCGGTGGCCCAGATGCCGCCGGCACGCGCGCGGGTGGACCAGCTGCGCACCGCGTGGCCGGGATCGAGCGAGACGCTCACGACCCAGCCGCGGTAGTCGCCGCAGTCGCCCCAGTGACCGCCGTACGGGACGTACACCGTGTTGCCGAGCACGGTGAGCGCGCCGCGCTGATTTTGCACCGGCGAAAGGAAGGTCTTGCCGCTGGCCTTCAGCGCCGCCTCGACGTCGATGGGCCATCCTGGCAGCACCGTACCGTCCTTGAGCGACAGGGCGAAGATGCGGTGCTTGGGCGCGTGCGAGACCTGATCCGCGACCATGGCGCCGAGCAAGCAGCGTCTGCGACTTCGCGTCGATGACCGGCGTACCGGTGATGCCCAGCGGGTTGATGTTGCCGCACGGCAGCGCGGCATGCGGCACCGGCGCTCCGACGGACGCCTTCCACACCAGCGCACCGTGGCGCGCATCGAGCGCGTAAATGATGTTCTGCTCGGTCGTCACCAGCAGCAGCGCGCGCTCGGTCCCGGGGATGCGCCAGTACAGCGGCTGCGCGTAGACCGGCCCTGCGATCTCGGCCTGGAAGTCAGGATCGCGTCGCAGGTGAGTCGCGGCGTCCCAGGTGAGGGCCGGTACGAGATACAGTCCGGAGCGCGCGGCGTTGCCGTGCTGCTCGAGCACCTGCGTGGTGGCGCTCATGGTCTGGGCGGCAGCGATCCCGTGCACGACGGCGAGGGTCGCACCGCAAACAAGCACGAGGGAGCGGGTACGAATCGATGCTGTAGCTCGCATGCGGATCCTCCGTTAAGCGAAGGATCTCACAGCGCCGTGTTTGCGGCATGCCGCCGCCGCGGCAGGTCGTTGGAGCGAAGCTCTGGCTCGTCCGTAGGCGCGGCCGCCTCGGCAACCTGTGGGACGGCATGGAAGTCTATGCGGGCCTCCTGGCTGACCTGAACTGGTGAGGGCGCGTTGCGGTGTTACCCGCGCGCCAGGAATTTCGCCAGCGGCTCCCAGTAGTGGACGCGCCACCCGGAGGCAAGGCTCGGTCCCTGGCTGTCCGGGAAGCCGCGGTGGTCGAACACCAGGCGCGTGTCGGCGCCGCTTTCCACGAGCGCAAACCGCGCGATCGAGTAGTCGCCCGGGTGCCAGCTGCCGGCGCGCCATGCCTGCACGAGTCGCTCGTTCGGCACCATGTCGAGATGACGGCCCGTGACATAGCCACCGAAGAGCGTAAAGGAGCCGCCGAGCGCGCTGCTGATCGAGGTCGGTTTCGCGCCCGGCGCCGCCAGAAGATCGGCGGCGTCGCTCAGGCGCGTGATCGCATCGAACTGCGCCGTAGTCACCAGCGCGCGAAAGACGCGTTCACGGCTGGCCTTGAACACGATCTCCTGATGGATCATCGCGGCGGAATGCGCCAGGCCGTCGTCCTTGGGCGCACCGGGCGTGTCGTTGTCAGCTTTCGCGAGCGCAGGGGCAAGACCTACCGCGAGCGGCAGGTACGCCAGGCGCAGTGTCAGCGCACGGCGGGAGATGGCAGTCGCAGGCATGGGAAGCTCCTGGCACGGGCTGGCGGGGTGTGGACGTTTGTTCATGGTTTGGGTTCGGCGGCGAATTCCGAAGCGATCGAGCGGCCCGGCGGTCACGGTCGGGCTCGCCCCGCGCTGAAGTGCGCGGTGCCGGTCCTCTAGTCCGGAGTATCGCGCGGTATGCCCGCCGCGCCTAAGGCGCATTCGAGCGACCGGTCCCAGCCCGCCGAGCGCGCTGCCGCACGGAAAGTGCTCTCGAGAAACGCGAGAAGTGTGGCGTCCGGATCGACGGCAGTGCGAACCGCTTCATAAGGAAGCAGGAATTCCCCGAGCGCCTCGCTGAAGAATGCGCTCGCAGGTTGCACGGCGGACTTGCGGAACTCGTCCGCCGCCGGATACGCGTAGGAATAGAACGCCGGGTAGTCGAGGCCGCCGCCACCGGGCCAGAACCCGGCGCTACTGACCTCGTGCGAATAGGCTTCGCGCATCACGGCGGCCGATACGCCCGGCGCTTTGCCTGTGAAGGGTGGGGCAGTCCGCCCGGAGAAGCGTGTGACCGCAAGATCGAAGCTGCCCCAGAAGAAATGCACCGGGCTGCACTTGCCGAGATACCCGCTGCGGAACTGCTTGAAGACGCGGTCGGCCTGCAGCAGCACCCGCCATAGCCGCTGGGCCCAGTCCCGGTCATAGCTGGCGTGCATCCGGTCGCGGCTGAACGGGACGGCGTCTGCGATCTCACAGGGCATCTCGTTCAGCGTGACCGGAACTGCGAGATCCCTGAGCGCTGCCATCAGAGTGGTATAAAAATCGGCAACCGCCTGCGGCCTGAGGTCCAGGCGCGTGCCGCTGCCGTCGCTCACCGCGATCTCGAGTACGTGGGCGAGAAAATCAAAGTGGATCTCGAACAGCCGCGCCTCGTGGGGAATCGGCGAGGTCGTAAGCCCGCGCGTCGTGAGGTACAAGGGAACGTGCCAGCTGTGATTGAGCCACGGCGTCTGCGCGAGTCGGATCTTGCCGACGACCTGGGTCCACAGGTGCAGGGTGGCAAGCGTGTCGCGCCCCGCTGGGTACGACAGCTCCGGCCATGGCGTATTCATATATTGATGGGATGTCCTGGGGTAGGAGCCGCGCTGCCTGGCGGGTTCCGCAGCCGGATCCTGCGCGCCGGCGCTGCGAAACTGCGCCGTGGCGGCACGAACCCGCAGCCACGCACGACATAGTACCCGGACACCGCAGTTTGTGGAGCACCCGGCCGCCGCGGCAGAATGGTAGCCGCCAGGGCCGTCGCGGCCCGGATGACGGGCGGGAGTGTGCCGTGTGCCGCAACATCAAGATGCTTTTTAATTTTCAGCCGCCGGTCACCGACGAGGAGATTCGTGCGGCCGCGCTGCAGTTCGTGCGCAAGGTGAGCGGCTTCAACAAGCCCTCGCTTGCCAATGAGGCAGCGTTCAACACGGCTATCGACAGCGTCGCGGCGAGCTGCGCCACACTGCTGCACTCTCTGCAGACCCTTGCGCCACCACGTGATCGTGCGCAAGAGGCGGCCAAGGCGCGGGCGCGCTCTGCGGCGCGATTTCCCCGCCCCGGCTAGCGCTACCTCGCCGAGCGTCGAGTTCGTCGTCCTCGAGCTACTGCCAGGATTCAGTCGGAATATCGGGCGGCGGGGACAGGGAACGCAGGTAGGTGACCAGCACCCACACGCCGTTCGCACCCAGCGCGCCGCCGAAGGCGGGCATGCCCTTCGGTCGACCGTAGTAAATCGATTGGAACACCTCGGCATCCGAGCCGCCGTAGCGCCAGCGACCGTCACCCAGATTCGGTCCAACCGCGCCGGAGGCGTCCGGACCGTGGCAACCATCGCAATTCATGGCGGTGAACATCTGCGCACCGCTCGCGGCGACGGCCTTGTCGCCCTGGTGCGGGTTAGTCAGTGTGCCGCCTGCGGGAACGAGCCCGCCGGCGGCGAGGTGCGCGGCGTCCGCCACCGACGGTGGCGGCGCCACGGGCTCAGCCGTCGGGCTCGTCGTGCGGCGGTCGCAGGCGCTGACGGCGCAGCACAGGAGCAGCGCCAGCGCCGCGGGGGAACTCGACTTGCGGGTCAAGTGGCGTGCGCTCATAGGCCGAAGATCCAGATCATGCCGCCCTGGCTGGTATGTCGGGCAATGTCTTTGGCGAAGTCCGCAGGCGCACGCACGTCGCTCGGGTCGTCCGAGCGAAAATCCCCGGCGAGCAGCAGCCAGTCACCGCCGATGCCGGCATAGACGGCGACGTACTGCTTGCCGTCCGGGGCGCGGTAGGTCATCGGGTTACCGACCACGCCTGAGCCAACCTTGAACTTGGAGAGCACCTTGCCGGTGCGCGCATCGACCGACTTGAACCAGCCGTCGAGCGTGCCGTAGAAAGCGACGTCGCCTGCGGTCACGAGCGCGCCGCTCCAGTTCGGAAAGGCTTCCTTGTTTTCCCAGACCTTCTTGCCGGTTGCCGCATCCCAGGCCATGAAGGTGCCGAGATGCCCGCCGGGGCCTGCCATGTAGGGACTGTTGATCCCCATGAACGGCGTGCCCTTGAGATAGGTGGCCGGCACGGAGGTGTAGTCCATGCACAGATTGTTGGTGGACGTGTAGAACAGGTGGGTGCGTGGCGAATAGGCGGGCGGTGAGGCGGGACTGACGCCACCTTCGAGGCAGGGGCAGATGCCCTTGACGGTGCCACGCGAAGCCCCGGTCTGCTTGTCCGGGTCGAGCACGGGACGGCCGGTCTTGAGATCGACCGATGTCGCCCAGTTGACCTTCACGAACGGTTCGGCAACCAGCAGTTTGCCCGTGGCACGATCGAGGGTGTAGGCAAAGCCATTCTTGTCGAAGTGCACGAGCGCCTTGACCGGCTTGCCGGCCACCGTCAGATCCACCAGCACCATCGCGCCGGTCGCATCGAAGTCCCAGTTGTCGTGCGGGGTGAACTGGTAGGCCCACACCAGCGTCCCATCCTCCGGCCGGCGCGCGAGCACGCTGGCCGTCCACTTGTTGTCGCCAGGGCGCTGCTCCGCGTTGTAGGGCCCGGCGTTGCCGGTGCCGTAGTAGATGAGACCGAGATCGGGGTCGTAGGACATCCATCCCCATACCGGCGCACCGCCGGTGCGCCAGCCGTCCTTGTTCCAGCTGCTCACACCCAGGTCCGCGCCGCTGTCGTACAGCGGCCTGAAGTCGCCGGACTTTGCCAGCATGTCGGCGTCAGGGCCGATGTTGCGGCCCGTCCATACGACAGCACCGGACTTGAGGTCCAGCGCCTTGACCCAGCCGTAGATGCCGAACTCACCGCCCGATGCCCCGACGATGACACGATCCTTGACGACGAGCGGGGCCATCGTCACGGTTTCGCCGCTGCCGACATCGGCGATCTGGGTGTTCCACGCCTCGCGGCCGGTGTTGGCATCCACCGCCACGGTGTGGCCGTCGAGCAGGTTGTAGACGACTTTGCCGTCGGCATAGGACGCACCGCGGTTGACCGTGTCGCAGCAGGACACGCCGATCGCATTGGGGCTGACGTCCGGGCGGTACTTCCAGCGCAGCGGATAGCCCTCTTTGGAGAGGTCGAACGCGTACAGCACGTTGGGCCAGGGTGTGACGACATACATAGTGTCGCCGACCACGAGCGGCTGACCTTCGTGACCGGCGAGCACGCCCGTCGAGAAGCTCCACACCGGATGCAGCCTGGCAGCGTTGTGGGCCGTGATGTCGGTGAGGGGACTGTAGCGGGTGGCCGCGTAATCCCTGGACGGCATCGTCCACTGGCCGTCGTCGGAACTGTGGGCGACGGGGGCTGCGCCGTGTGCCACTGAGCCGAGCGCGAGCAACAGGACGGTCGCGAGAGGCACGGCCGGGAGCGGTGGCATAGTTCGGTTCCTGACTGTAGACAGGCTCAAGGGTGGGACACCCGGTCGCCATGGTCAAGGCACGAACGCGCGTAAAGGCGCCGGCAAGCCCGTGCCAACTCACGGCGAATTGCCTGTACCGCGCGACTTTGGCGGGCTACCCCAGAGAAGGAATCGTTGCGTCCGATGTTGCAAAAGGGCAATGTCAGCCCCGTTCCAAGATTCGATCCGCAACTGAGAGGGCTTATGAGAACGACAAGAAACTGGCTATGGGGTGCGTTCGCCTCCGTGGTGCTTGCGAGCACCGCGTGGGCGCAGGCCGCTGACTCAAGCGCAACCGAAAAGGCGGTCACCGCGGCAGAACAGCAATGGCTCAAGTCGCAACAGACCAACAATCCTGATCTGATGGCTCCGCTCCTCGCCGACAACTTCGTACAGACGGATTCCACCGGCAAGGTCACGACCAGCAAGGCTGCGGCGCTGGCGGACGCGAAGACGACCAAATGGAGCAGCGTCGATTACGTCGACCTTAAGGTCTACGCTTTCGGCGATACCGCCGTGGCGATCGGCAACTTCAAGGGCAAAGGCGTTAACGATGCGGGCAAGGCTATCGATGAGAATGTTCGCTTCACCGATGTGTGGATGAAGGCGAACGGCAAGTGGCACTGCATTGCCAGCCAGGACGGCACGATTCCGAAGTAGACCGCTGCAGGGTCGCCTGCGTGCCGGCAGGGCGGCCGGCGCACTTCCCGGCGGCGCTGCAGATGCAGCGCCGCCGACCTGAGCGGCCTGAGCCGGCTGCGCATTTGCTGAGCCCTAAAGCTGCAGGAGAATTCCCGCATTCTGAATAGTCCGGCAGATGAGTCGGGAGGAATGGGCCGCGTGCCCGCGGCGGGGCACCGGCCGGTGCTGATCTATGACGGTGACTGCGAGTTCTGCGGCTATTGGGCGCGCTACTGGCAGGAACTCACCGGGAATTCCGTGTGCTACCGTCCGTATCAGGAGGCCGCTGAGCAATATCCGGCGATTCCGGTCGCCGACTTCCAGCGCGCGGTGCAGTACATCGCACCCGACGGCCAGCGCGCGAGTGCGGCCGAGGCCAGTTTTCTCACCCTGAGCCACGCGCCGGCCAAGCGGGTCTGGCTGACGCTCTATCGCAGGCTGCCCGGTTTCGCCGCTCTGGCCGAGTTCGCCTACGCGTTTACCGCTGCGCACCGTCCGGCGGCATATCGGCTCAGCCTGTGGCTGTGGGGCAGGAACTATCGGCCGCCGCAGTACGACCTCGCCTCATTCCTGTTCCTGCGCCTGTTTGGCCTCATCTATCTGGCGGCGTTCGTCTCGTTCGGCGTGCAGGCACAGGGGCTGATCGGCAGCCACGGCATCCTGCCGCTGAATGAAATGCTGGCGGGGGTGGCAGACCGTGTCGGGCCGGAGCGGTTCTACCTGATGCCGATGGTGTTCTGGTGGAGCAGCAGCGACCTGGCAATTCAATTGGTCTGCTGGAGCGGAGCCGGGCTGTCGCTGCTGCTGGTCGCCAACCTCTTGCCGCGCGCGAGCCTTGCTCTCCTTTACGTTCTTTACCTTTCGCTGCTCTACGCCGGGCAGGATTTCATGACCTACCAGTGGGATGTGTTCCTGCTGGAGGCAGGATTCCTGGCGCTCATCATGAGCCTCGCTCGCATGCCGGGCCTGTGGTTGCTGCGCTGGCTGCTGTTTCGTTTCGTGTTCATGTCGGGCGTCGTAAAACTCCTGAGCAACGATGTGAGCTGGTGGAACCTCTCGGCGCTGTCCTACCATTTCTTGACTCAGCCGTTGCCCACCCCATTGGCCTGGTACGCGGCTCACCTGCCGGCGCTCGCGCTGCGCGTTGCCACGGGCGCCATGTTCGTAGTCGAGCTGGTGCTGCCGTTCCTGATCTTCTGCCCGCGCCGGCTGCGCTTCGTCGCGGCGCTGGGTATTCTGCTGCTGCAAAGCTGCATCCTGCTGACCGGCAATTACAACTGGTTCAATCTGCAGACGATGCTGCTGTGCCTCCTGCTCTTCGACGATGCGGCTCTGCGCAAGATCCTGCCGGGCGTGGTTAGTCGTCTGGCGGTACACGGCAGGCAGAAGGCCCCCGGCAAGGCGCTCCGCACCGGGGCGGGAGCCGTGGCGCTGCTGATCGTATTCTGCAGCCTCGTGCAGATGGACATGCGCTTCGGCGGCAGCCCGCCCGCCGTCGCGCAGACGATCGACCGTTTGGTCGAGCCGCTGCGCGTTGTCAGCGGCTACGGGCTGTTTGCGGTCATGACGAGAGAGCGGGATGAGATCGTCATTGAAGGCTCGGACGACGGCATCGAGTGGCGCGAATACGAGTTCCGCTACAAACCTGGCGATGTGGCGCGCCGGCCGCCCTGGAACATGCCGCACCAGCCGCGCCTGGACTGGCAGATGTGGTTTGCGGCGCTGGACGACCCGCGGCGGCTGCCGTGGTTTCCGCGATTCCTCGAGAAGATATTGAAGAATGAACCCGCCGTGATGCGCCTCATGGCGAAAAACCCGTTTCCTGACAAAGCACCCAAGTATGTCCGCGCGCATTTCTATGACTACACCTTCTCCAGCAGTGTGGAGAAAGCCGGTGGGGTGTGGTGGGATCGTCGCTCGCTGGGGCTTTATTTCCCCGTGGTGCGTCTGAAAGGCGAGTGAGTCCGTTGCGGCAAAGACGGTGTCTGTCGCGGCGGCGAACTCTGCGCGAGTAGAAACGAAAACAGCCGGCCGCGGCGGCCGGCTGTTTAGCCCGCAAGCTTGAGTGGTCAGAACTTCGCGGTGAATGCCACGAAGAGTTCCCGGCTACAAAATCGTATGTCGGGTAACTGTTCGCCGAGCCGGTTCCCGCCAACAGGGAACTGACCAGCGGCGGGTCCTTGTCCAGCACGTTGTTCGCACGGCCCGTATGTTGAGGTTCTTCCAGACATCCCAGCTTACGGTCAGGTCAAGGTAGCTCACAGACGGCAGTCGCGCATCAAGGTATCGAAGACACCGGGACCGTACGGCGCCGACGGATCGATCAGCTGAGGGTTTCCGGTGTTCGTATCGAGACTGGTGCTGCCGATGTAGCGCCATTGCGCCGAGAGCAGGACGTTCAGCGGAGTCGTCCACGTCACACGCAGATTGTGACGCCAGCGTGGGTTCACCGTCTGGCAGGTTGGACCATAGAGCCCTGCGCAGTCATAGGTAGGCTCGGTCGGGACCGGCTGAGTGGTCGAATGCTGCAGCCACGTGCCGGCGAGGTTTGCGGACATCGTCCCCAATAGTGCCGATATTCCAGCGGTAGCCCATCTGCAGGTCAACGCCCGCGACTTCGGCCGATGTAGATATTCACCGAAGGTACCTTTGATGTAGCCGCCGCCGGCAATGGTCGTGCCGAACAGCGATCCAATCGGGCTACGCACTACCGAGGAGCAGAACGCCGTGTTGCCTGCAAGACACTCATTCAGAACCAGGTCGATAGGGACAGTGTTGATGCCCTGCTTCAGGATAATCTTGTAGTAATCCACACTCCCCGAGAAGCCGCTCAGGAACGCAGGCTGATAGGTAAAGCCGAACGAGACCGTATTGGCGGTTTCAGGCGTGAGATTCGGGTTGCCGCCGCCGAGGGTCGAACACTGGCCGGCCGAGCACTGAAAGATGTGTCCATATTGCGCGGCCGTCACGCCCGTGAAAGCGCATTGTGCGAACGTGGCCTGCGGGTGGGCACCGGCGCACGGATCACTGCCGACGATACTGGTGTTGGTGACGCTCTGTGGAGTGAAAAGCTCGATGATATTGGGAGCGCGTATGGCGCGGTCGAAGGATCCGCGCAGCAACAGGTCCGTCACCGGCGCGTATTGCACATCGAACTTGTAGGTGTTCACTCCCCCCGCATTGCTGTAATTCGAATGTCGGTAGGCCGCCCCGAGCGTGAGCTGCTCGAACCCGGGCTTCTGCTCGATCAGTGGCGCCCGTGCTTCGATGAACTCCTCCTGAACGTGATAGGCGCCGTCGATCGCGGTACCGGCACCGCCAAAGCCGGCAAGATCATTGGCCAGTTCCTCCGAGTCCGGGTTGTAAGCGAGCGCGTCGCTGCGATGCTCGGCGCCGAGGTTGACGGCGAGGCCGTGCGCGGCCCACGGCGTCTGCACCCCATACTTACCCAAGTCGCCGGTCGCGTTGGCATTGAAGATCCGCTCCGTTACGGTGCCCTGCGCGGTACCGAGCGTGGCAAGAGAGGCCGCCTGGGCGGCGGACACCCCGCCCTGCGTCCAGATGTTGTAGGGCACGCATCCGGAATTGCCGCTTAAGCACTGGGGACCATTCGGCCCCTGCACAACCAGCAGCGCGTCCTGTGCCTTCGTATAGCTCAGGTAACCGCCGTTCGACTGAAACAGCGACGTGTCGTAGAACGAGCCGTAGACGTCGTAGGTCCAGGCATCGCCCCAACCACCCTTGAAGCCGAACACGCCGCGGAAGTTCTTGTGCTCGTAGTCGCTGGTGCGTGGGCCGCCCTCGATGTTGCGGCGGCCGATCGTCACATCGACCAGCGTGCCTTGCGGTGTCACCTCCAGGTTGTTCGCCGGGTCGCAGAGCAGGGCATTTTCCTGGGCGCTCAGCAGCGGGTTGGACGGAGTGCAGTTGGTGAAAATCCCTCCGGTCTGGATCGTCCCCTGCGGGTGATTGGGATTGCCTTGCGCAAACAACGCCGACGGCCCGGCCTGCGTGCCGGCCGAGTCACTCATGAAACTAAAATCGACGTACGGTTTGACGTACTCGTTGAGATCGTACTGCGAGAAGAATCCCGCCAGGTAGCGGGTGTCCTGGCGAGAAAGAAACTGATCGGGGCTCGAGTTGAAAAGCGCCGGGGGGACTGATCCGGCCTGCGGATAGGGAAGGAGCTGGTTGCCGACCACACTGTAAGCTATCCCGTTCGGGTTGAACGTGGGTTCAAAGAGATTCGAATTCGGCGACCTGTTGCAGCTGGGCGTATCGATGATTTTGGGATTGCTGCTCGGGTCGACATTCAGTTTGCAGGCCGAAAAGTCGCGCGCACCCTCCGAGATGGGATCCTGATCGTGGTAGGTAAAGTAGGCAGTGATGTTGCCCCTGTGGTCGGCGAAGTTCGTGCCCATGATGACCGACAGGGAGCGATTCTGGCCGTCCCAGACGCTGCCGGTCGGCGCATTAAACCCCGCCTGCGTCTCGAGACCCTGCATGAGAGAATTGTGGTTGCCGTGCTGGTCGATGCCGTACTGGCCGTCGATCTGAATCCCCTCGAAGTCGTGTCTCATGATGAAATTGACCACGCCTGCGATCGCATCAGAGCCATAAACGGCCGAGGCGCCGCCGGTGACGACGTCGATACGCTCGACGAGCTGAGCGGGTATCTGGTTGATATCCGGCGCCGGATTGGGATTGAGCGTGCTCGCATCACCGACCCCAAGCCGCCGCCCGTCAACCAACACGAGGGTTCGCTGCGGACCAAGACCGCGAAGATCGATCGTCGAAATGCCGCCAGCAGCGGTCAGGGGATTGGTGGTATTGGAGAAATCGGCTACCGAGTTCTGAAAATTCTGCGGCAACCTGTTGACGAGATCGCTGATATCAGTAACGCCCTGCAGTTTGAGTTCCTCGGACGTGACGATCTGAATCGGACTGATGCTGGTCATGTTCGGCATTGCGATGCGCGAGCCGGTGATGACCACCTCCTCAACCTCGGCCGGCTGTTCCGTCGTTGCCGCCACCGGGGTGGGCGTGCCGGTGGTCTGCGGATCCGGCGCCGCGGAGGCGACGCGCAGGGCGGCGAGGCAGCAAAGCAGGACTAACGGCGATGCCAAACGACGGTTCGGCGCTACGGCAGCGATCAATTTACGCGCAAGGATTGCCAGCATTGTCATCTCCCTCAAATTGTTGTGCGCCGCGGCTGCCCCGTGGTGTCCTTCTGTCGCCCGTTGCACCGCCCCATCGATCGGCAAAAAACCAAAAGGGGCGGGACACATGTGCAACAGACGGCAACGCGGTCGATTGAGGCGAGCGTAGCCGCATCATTGGCAGTGCAGCTTCGCGATGACTCGAGCTGAGTGCTCGCAGGGGCAGGCCGAGATGAAAGGGCTTCGAAGCGAGTTTGCGCTGCGCGACTATTCGAGCCTTTCGCCTGTCACTGCGCGGCTGGCGCGGTCGTTGAGCAGCAGTCGTTTTTTCGTCAGCAGACGGACTTGCGGCCGCTCATGCCGCAGCGCTGCGCGCGAGCCGCGGAATAAGCCGTGCGACCTTTGGGCACTTTAGACCTTGCGGCCGACAATCTTCTCCAGTGCGTCGCGATAGCTGCGGCTGAGGTGAAATTCCTGGCCGTCTTCCAGCACGACGTCGAATTCCCCGTTGGCCAGCGGCCGCAGCGCCTGGACCTGCTCGATGTTGATAATTGTGGAGCGATGTATGCGGACAAATCCGAAAGGGGCCAGCCACGCTTCAATATCCGTGATGGTATCGCGTGCGAGCCAGGTCTTTTCCTTGGTGTGCAGCGAGACGTAGTTGCCCGAGGCAACCACGGCGCTGATCTCACGCATGCGCAGCAGCACGATCCGCTCGCGGGTTCGAACCGGAAAATACCCGGGACGCGTGGTCGAACGCAGCGCCGCGCCTTGCTGGTTCAGATAACGCTCCGGCGGGCCGACGTGCTCATCGCTGTCGCTCTTGTGACGCCCGAGCACGGCGTCGCGAGCCCGCTGCAGCGCGACCGCGAGGCGCTCCTCGTTGATCGGTTTGAGCAGGTAATCCAGCGCGCTGATGTCGTAGGCGCGGACCGCATAGCGATCGAAGGCGGTCACAAAGATCACGTGTGGCATCAGGTGCGGACCGATTTCGTGGACTACGTCGAATCCGGTCATGCCGGGCAATTCGACGTCAAGAAATACGACATCGGCGACGGCGCTGCGTATCGCCTCGATCGCCGAAGGGCCATCCGCGCATTCGTGAACGATGTTGACGTCGCCGGCCCGCTCGAGCAGCAGGCGCAGGCCCCGCCGTGCCAGGCGTTCATCATCGACGATCAACGCGCGCAGACTCATGCGTCCTCGGCGGGCACAAACGGCGGCGCTGTTCTGCGCGGCAAGCGCACTTGCACGCAAACGCCGCTAGGTTGTCGCTGCAGCACGCTCAAAGTAGCCTCCGAGCCGTACAGGTCACTCAGGCGCGTCGCGGTATTGGACAGGCCAAGGCCGGCCGAGAAGCCGGCCTTTCTCTTTAGGCCGACTCCGTCGTCCTCAACGGTGACCAGGACACACGAATTGACGGATTCGATTCGCAGATCGACGGTGCCGATGCAGTCGCGTGGCAGCAAACCGTGTCGCACGGCGTTCTCGACCAGCGGTTGCAGAAGAAGACTGGGAATCAGAGACGACAGAACACACGGGTCGACGTAGATGCGGCTGCGCAGCCGGTCGCCAAAGCGTAACTCAATGATCTCGAAATAGAGACGCACAAATTCCAGCTCTTCGGCGACGGTAATCTCCGGCGTGTTTCTCATGACCAGTGTGCGGCGCAGAAAATCGCCGAGCAGCGCTAGCGCGGCACGCGCTTCTGAGGTGTGACCGGCGCCCACCAAGGTTGAGATAGCGTTGAGACTGTTGAAGATGAAATGCGGTTGCAGCTGGGACTGCAGCGCCCGCAGCCGGGCGGTCTGTGCGGCGCTCTCGGCGCGTGCGATGCGATCGTGCGCGAGTTCCAGCGCGATCCAGGACTTGATGGCCAGATAAAGGAGTTGCCAGATGCCGAGGCAGGCGACACGCACCGCGTAGCCGGCGAGGCCTTCCGGAAATGCAGCACTAACCTCGAGCGAAGGCAGCGTGCTCGCTGAGCAAACATAGAGGAGGGCAGCATTCAGCACGCCCCATAGCAGCCCACCGGCGCCGGCGAGGAAGAGCACGCCCAGGCTGACCAGCGGCGCGTTGCGCACGTGCGGGCGGCCGGCCCGCAAAGCGGCCCGACATAGGGCACTCGTGAGCACGCCTGACAAACCCATTGCGAGGGTCTGCACGGCGGCCTGTGCCAGACTCATGTGCAACGAGAAGAGCCAGAAAGCGCTTGCGGAGAAAATGCTCCAGCCGCCGCATTGCAGGACCCAGAAGACACGCTTCGGAGCCATCTGCAGGTGTGATGACAGGACCAGCCAGCCGGGACGTTTCAGCGACGGGCGCACCAAATCTGTTCTGTTCCGAAGGTCCATGAATCAGAAGCGTTTCAGCTCACGCATCCGTGTGGCTTGAATTCGCGCTCGCGGCTGGGTGGATACTGCGCTAGCGCGTCGGCAGGCCTGATGGGCCGTCGCACAAACTCGCCGCCGCAGTTCGGACAATGTCGGCCGAGGCGGCCGGTGACACAGCGCGTACAGAACGTGCACTCAAAACTGCAGATCCACGCATCGGTCGATTCAGGCGGCAGATCGCCATTGCAGCACTCGCAGTTCGGCTTCAGTTGCAACATCGCATAGGCCTCCAGTTCTTAGCCCTCTGGAGTGTGCTGCGGGCAACGTGCCAGATTTAGCCGACTTCCGGCCAAAAGCGGCCATTGCGCGTCCGATGGTGCAGGCATTTGCAAACGTGCGCTAACGAGTTTGGATGGTGCCGGGCCCGCGATTCACTCAGCTGACGCCGCGCTCTTACCGGCCTGTCCCAAAGCCGCCGGGGTCCTGTGAGGCGAGCTTCATACTGCAAGTGCAACGAGCCGATCGCCGCCGAGCGCGTCGGCAAGCGCGAGGGTCACAGTGAAGCTGCTGGATTGCATCGCACAGAGCCGTGCGCCGCTGCTCGTCGAGCAGGACAACGGCGCCATCTATCGCCTGACGAGCGCTTGCGATTTTTCGGGTGCGGTTGAAGGGTGTCCGCTTCGCTGGGTGTTGCAGGATGATCTGACCCGAACGTGTGCGGAAATCGCCTATTCAGATGGCCAGCAGCTGTCCGATTGTCTGGATCTGCTGAGAGTTCCGGCGCAACGCTTATGGGTCGAGTGGGCCGACGAGCCTCGCCGCAGCAGGCTGTGGAACGCGAATGCCGCAGCGACGCCTGCTGATGGTGCGTCGTACGCACTGCGCGCAGGCGCGTTGATCGAGACCAATTGTGCAGGCCGCCGCGGTGTGATGAGAACGTTCTGGACGGATCGCGCGCGGCCGGACGACCCGCTCGTCGGGGCGTTGGAGACGCATTTTGATTTCGAAGGGAACCTGCCGCAGGCCGGCAACGCCGCGGATATGTTCGAGGGCCTCTTCGGGAGCGTTACGGCAGGTCTGACGAGCCCGCTGGACGGCGTTCTGATGTGCGTGAGGTATCGGTTCGATCCGAGCTGGCTCAAATACTACGGTCAGATGCAGCTCTCAGAGGCTGCACGCGCACAGATCCTGCACGCTTCGCTGGCCACGGTCGCCAACGACTGGCCCATCCTGCTGGCTCTCCTGCTGCTGCTCGCCTGTCCGGGTGAGCTGCAAATGAATCCCCTGAGTCTGCAGCGTCTCAACGCAAAACGGCGCGGCGCCGGACGTCCGGCACTTCTGGAGCACGTCGAAGTGTCCGCCCCTGTGCTCTCCAGCGCCAAAATCAGCGCATCCGCCGGAGAGCCGAGGTGGCGTCGCGGCCCACGGTTCCACCATGTTCGGGGGCATCTCGTGCGACGTGGTGACGCGCTTTTCTGGCACGCGCCTCATTGGCGCGGTCATGTCCGGCTCGGCAGGATCAAGAGCCGCACGGTACTGCTGCATAGCTGAAATTCCGTATTCCTCCGCGTGTCGCAAATCCGTGACACGGGCGCTGCACCGCCAGGATGTCTCGCTGTTGGTTTTCGCGCTCGGAGTCGGCCAAACGAGCGTGAACCAGAGCGTCGCATCGCGGCCGGACCGCGTGTCGCCCCGACTGCCCAGCGCTAGCGCACACCTGCAGCGATAGAGCCCTGCAGCTCATGCGCCTTTTGTTTTACATAAAGGTGGCGTGATGGCGGCTAAGGCACGGATCCCTCACAATGGTGCCGCGCAGCGCTCGGCATGGAAAACCCGGATGCATGCGCCTCAGAGATAATCCGCTGCAGCAGGGGACACAAATGAAAAGCATTGGATCGGCGTGGCAGGCGCGCTACGGGCAAGCCCTCTTTACAGCCGCCGTCATTCTGGCGGCGCGCACCTCTTTCGCTACGCCGATTCCGCCCGCGACCTTCACATTCGACGTCGCCCAGAGCTGGAGTCTGCTGCCGGGTTGCACCCCGTTGCGCGGCGCGCCCTCTGGCGGGACCTGTGGATCGGAAAGCAGCGGGCCCGGATATGCCGCAACCTCCGGGGGCATCGGCACGCCGAGCTTTCTGCCGCTCACGCCCGGCGGCACCGATCTCGGACCTGGCACTGCGGTGGATGCGAGCAGCGACTGGAGTTCCGGCTCGAAGGTCTATTCAGCGGCAATCCTGAGCTACTCGTTCCAGGCAACGGGTCCGGCCAGCGTCGCTTTCATTCCCATCGACGTGCTCAGCACCGGGCTCACGTCGGTCGCCGGCAATGGCTTCTCGGCCTTGTCTTTGGTCATAAAGGATCAAGGTAACCTCTTGCTCGATCTGACCGCGCACTGCGTCGGGGGAAAGTGTGTCAGTGACTGGGATACGCCCGGTAACCTGCTTACGGACATGCTGTGCGTTGCGAACGGCGACAACTACACGATCACGATCAAGGCGCTGACGAGCGCGGGCAAAGGATCGGGTGGCCACAGCAGCACCGCTTCGGCTGTACTGGATCCGGTGATCAAGCTCGACCCGCCTGCTCCGGCAACCTGCACGACGGGTGTGCCACTGAACGAGTTCGCGATACACACCAGCGCCGGTACCTCGACCGGCACTGGGGTGCCCGAGCCGTCGCCGCTGATTCTTGCCGCGGCCGGCGCGCTGGGGCTGGGGCTGCTGTCGCGCCGCCGCCGCTTGCAGTAGCCAGCAGCGGCGCCGCGGGATGCGGCGACCCCTATAAAGGCAGGCCGGCCTTCTTCAGCAGGGCCGAATAGCGCGGATCGGACTCGATCTTGCGGAACAGCGGATCGCTCTTGATACTGGTGAACGTCGCATCGCGCTCGGTCAGAGCCCGGTTGAGCCACTGGAATGCGGCATCCACCTCGCCACGATAGGCGTACACGGTGGCCACGACATACGGCGAGTCCTTCTGGAACTTGGTGGTGAGTTCAGCCAGTGCGGCGTTGGATTCCGCCTGCCGGTGCATCGCAAAATAGACCAGCGCGACTCCTTCCAGCTTCCACATATCGTCGGTCTCGCGCTGCATCTCTTCCAGCGCCGCCTTCAGCTGCCCGCGCCACAACAGCACGAGTGCGAGCCCGTTGTGCGTGTAGGCAGCGTTGGGCCGCAGCTCGATCGATTTGCGGAACGCCTGCTCTGCCTCCGGAAGTTGCCCGTTGGCGAAGTAGCCGACGCCCAGATTGCTGAACGACGAGGCGCGCAGCGGATCCCGCTGGAGTGCGGCGAGCAGCATCTTCACGCTCTCGGTGCGGCGTCCCAGCACCAGCGCGAGACTTCCCGCGGCGTGCAACACGTCGGCGCTTCCCGGTTCCAGGGCGAGTGCCTGAGCGATCTCGCGATCGGCGACCGCCCAGTCCCAGTCGTCGTTCATATGGAGATAGCCGAGCGCGACGTGAGCGCGCGCACTGTTGGGGTTCAGCTGCAGCGCCATACGTGCCGCGTCGCGCGACTTAGGCAGCGCCTGTTCTGCGGGCATTACACCGCGCGCCGCCATGTCCCCGTAGACGATGGACAGCTCGGTCCACAGTGGTTCCCAGGTCTGATCCAGCTTGACCGCCCGCTCGAGACAGTCAATGGATTGCGTAAACCCGTCCTTGGTGTGCAGCTCGGCAAGAAAGCGGCCCTGCAGATAGAGGTTGTAGGCTTCGGCATTGGCAGGTGCAGTTCGCTGCGGCATTGCGCTGCCCAGCAGCTTCACCTTCAGGGCCTGCACCACGGCTCCGGCAATCTGGTCCTGCAGCTTGAAGATGTCGTCGAGCGTGCCATCGTAGGTGTCGGACCAGAGGTCATAGCCGCGATCGGCCCGGATCAGCTGCGCGGTGATGCGCACCCGGTTGCCCGCCTTGCGGATGCTGCCCTCGAGAACATGCGCCACGTGCAGCTCCTTGGCGATCGTGGGCATGTCCTTGGGCTTGTCCTTGAATACGAATGAAGAGGTGCGGGCCGCCACACGCAGTTCGGGGATCTTGGCGAGCAGGTTGAGCAGCTCTTCGGCCAGACCGTCGCCCAGGTATTGCTGGTCCTTGGCCTGGCTCATGTCGACGAATGGCAGCACGGCGATGGAATTGGCCGGGACAGTCACCTCGCCGGGGATGCCGTCGTCGCCGGAGGCAGCCCCGAACAGCGTGCCCCCGTGCCGCGGCAGCCAGTA
Organism: uncultured Gammaproteobacteria bacterium; assembly: GCA_963787655.1. Taxonomy (GTDB): domain Bacteria; phylum Pseudomonadota; class Gammaproteobacteria; order Steroidobacterales; family Steroidobacteraceae; genus 13-2-20CM-66-19. Next base: position 281,798 of record CAWBDY010000003.1, read on the forward strand.
TTTGTCGACGGCCAGGAACGCCACGCCGACGATCACCACCGCGAGTGCCGCCAGGACGGGCCATCGGCGCCGGGAGGGCGCCCGGGTGCGGACCGCGGTCGGGGTACCCGCGAGGGACGGCGGCCGCGCCGGTACCGGCGCAGCGGAACCGGCGGGCGATAACAGCTGCAGCACGTGCGCGACGAAGGCCGGTGTCGTGTGCCCGGCAGGCAGGCGCGTCCACTGCACGTCCGCGAACGAGTCCGGGACATCCGCCTCGATCTCGCGCGTGTCGTCGACGCATATCGGTACGACGAACGACCGACTGCGGCCCATGAGGTGGGTACGCTGTTCGGCGAGACGCCACTCGAGCCGGAAATAGCCCTCATGCCGTGACTGCGTCTGGCCCGAGATAATCGGCATGAACAGGGCGCAGTCGCGGATCTGATGGCGGATCTTGCGGTCCCACGCGTCACCACCGCGCAGTTCGCTTTGATCAAACCAGACCTCAACGCCTGCCGCCCGCAGTGAATCACAGATGCGCCGAGCCGGCTCGGCGTCCTGGGACGCATAGCTGAGAAACACGGCCCGGGAGGCCTGGGTCATCGCCGTTCTGCTCCTGATCCCCGCGCGGCGGGCCGCTTTTTGAATGCGGGGCACCGGAGGGCCCCCGGCCGCCGGCAGCAGCTTAGCCGAATTTGCGTGCGGGCTGCCGGCCGTCCGCCGCCGAGCGGCGGCCGCCGGCGCGGCCTTCGCCGCGAAACCTGCCCGGCGGACCGCTCAGGGCAGACGGACCTTCCCCTTAAGACTGCTCCATCTCGTATGGCAGTCCCACCCGCGGGCGGCGGTATCGCTCATAGTTTGGGTGCGAGGAGGCCGGAACGGTGGGGTCGCCGAAAGCCCCGACAGCGATCGCGATGAGCTCTGGTGTTGCGTTCAAAACCATACCGTCGAGCCGCAACGTTGGCAGAAGCGAAAATCAAGCACGGCGCCAGCGCCGCCGATTCGACGCCAGACGGGTCTCACGCTCCCCCCGACTCCGCGCCTCAGGCCAGCTGCCGGTGTGCCTGCGGCAGTCGCCACCGTGACAGACCGACACGCGGAGCGGCTCTCTCGACTTCAGCGCGAAGCTGCCCGCGGTGAACACGTGGCGGTGTTCGTTTCGGCCATTCGGTTACGACCGGGTGAGGTGAGCTGCATACACCCACCCGAGCGAGCCGGCGGCGCGCGCCACTTTGGGCGGCGCGGCTGGTGCCGCTCGAGTCATCCGGGGTCGTTGCATGGTGATGCGCGCGCAGGACGTGTGGCACATCGTTATGTGAAGCGGGCGAGTAACTGCGCAAATGGTCAGCGCGCAAAGCCGCGCACCGCGAATAATCCTGGGCGTGTACGCGGATATGTTCAATCACGATGCGGCGTTCGCTGACAAGCTTTCGCTACGCGACGCGCTATTCTGATTTCCAGGACACGGGTGACGGACAGCACGTCCGCCCCATCGGGAAGTGTTCGGCAGCAGGGGAAAGCATATGCATTACGCCATCCAAGAGATCGAGTCCGACGCGTGGCGTGTCGAGGTGGACGGAACCGTGCGAATCGTGCGCTACCGCAGCGGTCTTGGAACATTCGCGCCCTGGGACATTTCGACGGCGGAAGGCCGCAGGCTCTGGGCTGCACCTTCGCTGGAATCCGCGTTCCGCTGGATTCAGGCACGCACCGGCTATCCGACGGAAGCACTGCTCGTTGAGGGGCTGCTTGAACGGACGGCGTCGAACAAAGCGCTGGGGCAAGCGGTTGCGTCAGAGACTTTCGTCCTGGAAGATGCTGCGGCAGCCGTGGCCGGCGCGGTTTGCGGCCAGTAGCTCGCCCCAAACCACCTCGCGCAACGCTTATTCTTCAGTCTTGCCGCTGCATCGCGCCGCGACGCGCACAATCGCTTCCAAACTGCGCTCGACGTCGTCTGTGGTCGTGCGCCAGTTGCTTACACTGATGCGCATGGCGGTGCGCCCCTGCCATACGGTGCCGCCGCACCAGCAGGTGCCGTCCTGCTGAATCGCCTCTAGGGTGCGAAGCGTCTGCGTGGAATCTCCGAACGTGACGAGCACCTGATTCAGTACGACATCATTCAAGACCTCGAAGCCTGCTTCCCGCAGACCGTCGGCGAATCGCCGCGCGTGTGCGCAGCAGCGCTCGACGAGTTCTCTCACTCCGCGCCGCCCTAACGCGCGCAGCGCTGCATACACGGGCACGGCACGCGCGCGGCGCGATGCCTCCGGAACGAACTCGTGTGAGTCGCGCTCATGACTCGTGCCCGTAAGGTAGGGGGCCGCCAGCGACATCGCACCCCGGTGCGCCGCCTCATCCGAGCAAAATACGATGCCGCAATCGTAGGGCACGTTCAGCCACTTGTGAGCATCGGTTGCTACCGAGTTCGCGCGCTCGATACCGCGAGTGAGAGCTGCGAGATCCGGGGACGCTGCGGCCCACAGGCCAAAAGCGCCATCGACGTGCAGCCAGGCACTGTCTCGCAGCGTTACATCGGCGATCTGGTCGAGGGGATCGAAAGCTCCGGTGTTCACGTTGCCCGCCTGCGCGCAGACGATACATGGCCCGCTGCGGCCGTGAACGGCCGCGGCGAGCTCTGCGATGCGCATGCGTCCCTGTGCATCGGTCGCCACGCGCTTCACTCTGTCGCCGCCCAGACCCAGGAGCCGAAGGGCCAAGGGAATCGTGTAGTGTGCTTCTTCGCTGACGATCACGTCGATCGGTGGAGCGCCAAATAATCCGTCACGTTCGACGTCCCATCCGCTGTTGCGTAATACGCGATGACGCGCTGCCGCGAGACCGGTGAAGTTGGCCATCTGACAACCGGTGACGAAGCCGATACTCATGGCTTGCGGCAGGCCTGCAATCTCCTTCAGCCAGGAACCGGCAATTGCCTCGATGACGGACACCAGCGGCGACATGACATAGACGGCGCAGTTCTGGTCCCACGCAGAGACGAGCCAGTCAGCCGCCAACGCCGCTGGAAAGCTTCCGCCGATTACAAAGCCAAAATATCGGGGACCGGAGGAAGCCACCGTACTGTCGGCAGCGGCTTCGGCCAGTGATGCGATGACCGCGCCGGCGCGTTCGCCCGCCGCAGGCAGCGGGATCTCGAGCGCGCGTCGCAGCTGCTCGCCGGAGCGCGTGGCCGTCACGGGACGACCTGCTATGCCATCCAGGTATGCCAGGCTTCGGCGCTGAGTGTCTTCCAGAAGAGCGTGTAACTCGTCGTCTCGCATCTGCTATTCCTCATGCACGGGTCGCAGCGCCGCTTCATCTGAGTTCAGACTGGGGACTCCCCGGGGCTGAGCACACGATGCGAATGCCTGGCGAACTGCGCGCTTGGTGATCGTCTCTGGGAAGTATGCGGGTTTCTGTGGTTCAGGTACCGATGCGGTCATAGAGCCGGACGACGACACTGTGCTGCCCCCGAACCGGTACGGGCTCACCGGTGTCGATGCCGTCTCACGGTGCAGATGTAATACTGCCAGCGTGAGCGTGCAGCCGGTGGTTCGATGGACTGAGAACGGACAGGCGTGTTTCGCTAGCCTGGCGTTCGGAGAGCGGCGCGCCAGCGGCGAAGCGTGTGGTGGTCGTCGATGACGACATCACGGCGGATGAGGCCTATGGTCTGGCGTGCCAGGGCACGGCGCTGTTGTGGCGGGGCGACTTTCACAATGCCCGCCAGATGCTGCTTGCACTCGCCAGACGCGCTGACGCCAGGTCCCGGCGGCCGAAGAAGTCTCCGCCACGCTCGCCCCCGCCATCGCCCGCCGAGGCGTTCCATCTTCACCGCCAGGCCCAGGCCCAGCGGGCGCGGACGCTGGGCGCGCTGCTCGTGCCCCTCGATGAGGGCTACGGCATTCCGTTGCGGCGCGCCCCTGACGTGCGCCAAGCCTGCAGCGAGGCATACGGCGCCGCGGCCGGACCATCGCTGCTGTCGCTGCGAGCGCTGCTGGGGCTGATCGGTGCGCACGAGTGGCGCACGAAGGGCATTGAAATCAAGGCGATCGGCGGTCGGATCTATCCGCACTACGGAGTGTTCGCGCCGATTCGTCGCGAGTACGTCGAGCTGGTCGCCACGGCGCCCTTACCCGCCTCGCTTTCACAAGCAAGCGTGGCGTTCGACATCGGCACCGGCACGGGGGTTCTCGCCGCTGTGCTCGCGCGGCGGGGCGTCGGCCGCGTGCTCGCCACCGACCAGGATCCGCGGGCGCTGGTCTGCGCCGGGGAGAACCTGCAGCAGCTCGGGTTGGCGAAACAGGTTGAAGTCGTGCAGGCGGATCTGTTTCCTGAAGGCCGGGCCGCGCTGGTGGTGTGCAATCCCCCCTGGATTCCGGCGCGGCCCAGCTCTCCTCTAGAACGAGGCATCTTCGATCCCGAAAGCCGCATGCTGCACGGGTTCCTGCGTGCGCTGGCCGCTCACCTGGAACCGCAGGGGCAGGGGTGGCTGATCCTTTCGGATCTTGCTGAGCATCTGGGTCTGCGGTCGCGGGACGCTCTGCTGGCCGGATTCGCTGACGCAAAACTGAAGGTCGTGGAGCGCCACGACGCGCGGCCGAAACATCCAAAGGTCTTCGACGCATCCGATCCGCTCTACCCGGCGCGTGCGGCCGAGGTGACCTCGCTCTGGCGCCTCGCAGCCTGTTAGCACGTTCGCTTCACTGTGGAGGGCACGACAAATTCCTCGACAGGGTGCGCGACGGCGCACGCCAGATGATCATCCAGCAGCCGATCCCTTCGACCTAGGTCACCTCGCTCGCTGAAACGTAGGGCAGGGAGGGGGCTCAGGGTAAGATCGCGCGGGGAGGTGAATAGTGCAGCGCTGCGTTCCGTTGATTCTTGCTTGGGCATTCGCCGCATGCGTCTGTGCCGACGCGGGCGCTGCGTCAGCAGCGGGACGCACGGTACACCGCTTCATGCACGTTGGGATTTCGCCCGATGGGCGCTACGTGGCATCGGTCGAGGGAGACGAGTCGAGCGCAGGTGGAGCGCCGCTCATCCGCGATCTGGTGATCCGCAACATCGCGGCCTCCACGGTCACCACGGTCAATCTGCCGTGCGGTCGGGTGAGAGAGTGTTGGCCGTCGTCGCCGGCGTGGACGCCTGATTCGAAGAAGCTCTCCTGGGCGCTACGCCGGCCCGGCACGCATAAACGCTCGATTTACCAGGTCAGCGCGGATGGCACTGGCCTGCGGCAACTGCTGGCGTTCGACGGGACGCTGACCGGCCTTCGCTACGGGCCCGCCGGCGAACTGGCCATGCTGGCGGTGGAGGATGCCACGAAGGAACTGGGCGCCGTGGAGGCCGGGGCTGCGCTCGTGGGCGACCTGGCCGGTCCGCCGCGCGAACAGAGAATCGGCGTTCTCGAGGGCGGCCGGCTGCGCTGGGCCTCTCCGGCCGGTTTGTTTGTGTATGAATATGACTGGCGCCCCGACGGACGCGGCTTCGTCGGCACAGCCGCTGCGGGCGACGGCGACGAGGAACTGGTGGGTGGCGAAGCTGTACGCCTTTGACGCCGGCAGCGGGCAGGCGCGCCTCCTTTACATGCCCTCAGGGCCGCAACAGCAACTGGCGAGCCCCAAAGTCTCGCGCGACGGTCGGCGCGTCGCCTTCATCGCAGGCCTCATGAGCGATTTTGGGGTCACAGGGGGTGACATCTACACGGTGCCGATGAACGGCGGAGCCGCGATTGCGGTAACGCCACGGCTCCCCGCGTCCGTCACTGCGCTCTACTGGAATTGTCACGGGCGGCTGACAGCCACGGCGCTTGCGGGCGCTGAGGCCGAACTCATCGATTTTGGCGAGGCAAACGCGGCGATACCCGGGCGGCTGCTGTGGCACGGCCAGGAGTCTGTGGACACAGATGCGACGGACATGGCCGGAGCATGTCCGTCGGGCGTGTCAGCGCTGTCGCACGAGAGCTTCCAGGCGCGCTGCAGAAATCGAAACGGGCAAGATAGCTCACTGGCGCGACCTCACTCATGCAAACGAGGGTCTTTCGGCACCGTTTCGCGGTGCAGTCGATCAGCTGGAAGAGCGATGCGTTCACCGTGCAGGGCTGGCTGGTGCAGCCGGACCACGCGCCAGCGGGCGGCAGGTGGCCCTTGATTACGATTGTCCACGGGGGACCCGCCTCAGCAGTTCACGCCACCTTCATTGCGGCCCGCTACCGAGTGCTGCTGGAGCACGGCTACGCATTGTTTTTTCCCAATCCCCGCGGCAGCTACGGGCAGGGCGAGGCTTTTACCCAGGCCAATGTTCGAGATTTCGGTCACGGAGATCTGCGCGACATTCTCCGCGGTCTCGACGAGATCGAGCGTCGCGGCATCTCCGACCCGGCGCGACTCGGCATTGCCGGACACAGCTACGGCGGGTTCATGACCATGTGGGCCGTGACGCAGACCAACCGCTTCAAAGCGGCGGTCGCCGGGGCGGGAATCAGCAATTGGCAGTCGTACTACGGCGAGAACGGCATTGATGAATGGATGATTCCCTACTTCGGCGCCTCGGTGTACGACGACCCGGCCGCGTATGCGAAATCATCGCCCATCAATTTCATCCGTCAGGTGAAGACGCCGACTTTCAGCTACGTCGGTGCCGCGGATATCGAATGTCCCGCGCCGCAGACGCTGGAGTTCGGTCACGCACTGGCAACGCTCGGCGTTGCCTCGGCAACCGTCATCTACCCTGACGAGGGGCATGCCCTGCACGATCCCGCCCATCTGGCGGACATCGATGAACGGACGCTGCAATGGTTCGACCGCTATCTGAAGTCGGAGTGACTTGATCATGACCTGCGTACGCTACAGCCGCGTGGCGGCAACGGCCGGCGAGGCAACACTCGCCTTTGCTGCTTCGATGTGGCTCGCTGCTTCGGCCCTTGCCGGGGCACCCGCAGCGGAGCCGCCCGCTGATCTCGTCCTGCTTCATGGCAAGATCCATTCCGAGGACCCGCGCCGCACGGTGGTGCAGGCTCTGGCTGTGCGCGGCAACACCATCGTCGCGGTCGGTACGGATGAGGCGGTGAGCGTGCACATCGGTCCCAAGACCCGCACCGTCGACTTGCTCGGCCGCGTGGTGCTGCCCGGCATCATCGATGCACACACCCATCCGGCTTCAAGCGCGCACGAACTCGGCCAGTGCAGCCTCGGCGACGCAGCGCTCACGCCGCCGCAGATCAAGGCGAAAGTGGCCGCTTGCCTCAAGCAGCGCAAGGTCGACGACGCTTTGTGGTTCGAGGTCGTCCAGGTCAACGCCTCCAGCCTGACGCTGACGCTCGCGGACCTGGACGCAATGCTGGCCGACCACCCCATGCTGCTCGACAGTTCGGACGGCCACACGACGTGGGCGAATTCCGCCGCGCTGCGGGCCGCCCGCATCGATGCCAAGACCCCGGATCCGGTGGGTGGCCGGATCGAGCACGATCCGGCTGGCCGCCCGACCGGCACGTTGCGCGACACCGCCGCCGAGATCGCGGCGCGCGCCGAGCCCACGCCCAGTCCGGAATTTGAAGCCGCGCAGCTCGATAAAGCGTTCGCGGCGATGCGCGCCACGGGCATCACCTCGGTGCAGGACGCCGATGCCAGCGACCACGAGATGCAAATGTACAAGCGGCTGTACGACGAGCACCGGTTGGACATGCGGGTGCGCGCCAGCTTCGGCCTGAAGGACACCGACCGGCCGGCCGACGTACTGATCGGTGAGGCGCGCCGCTTCCGCGCGAAATGGGCGGTTGACCCGGACTTCCTGCGCGCCGACGCCATCAAGATCTTCGCTGACGGTGTCATCGAATACCCGACGCAGACGGCGGCGCTGCTTGAGCCGTACGGCGACGCCGCCGGCCGCCCCACCAAAAATCGGGGCCCGACCTACTACAGCCAAGAGCATCTGAATGACGTCGTGAGCGCCGCGGACGCGGCCGGCTTTACCGTGCACATTCACGCGATCGGCGATCGCGCCATTCGCTCCGCGCTCGATGCCTTTGCCGAGTCCAGACGACGCCTGGCCGGCGCGCAGGCGACGGCCGCGCGCGACAATCGGGACCAGATCGCGCATCTGGAACTCATCGATCCGGCGGATTTCCCGCGCTTCAAGGCGCTCGGCGTCATCGCCAATTTCCAGCTGCTGTGGGCCGAGCGCGATCCTTACATTGTCGATGCGACGCTGCCCTATCTCGGACCGGAGCGCTCGCGCTACCTCTACCCGGCCCGTTCGCTGCGGGACGCAGGCGCGCTGATTGCCGGGGGCAGTGACTGGAGCGTCAGCAGCTTCAATGCCTTCGAGGCGATGGAGCACGCGGTGACGCGCTGCGAGGCGCGCGGCCGCGCGCCGCTGCTGCCGGAACAGGCGCTGGCCCTGCAGGATATCGTCGATGCCTATACGATCAACGCCGCTTATGCGTTGAAACAGGAGAAGACCAGCGGCAGTCTGGAGCCGGGCAAGCGCGGCGATTTCATCGTGCTCGACCGCGATATATTCGCCATCGACCCCTTCGACCTGCATTCGACGCGCGTGCTGAGCACCTACCTCGATGGGCGAGAGGTCTACGCCGCGAAACCCTGACCGGGTCGCGAAAGGCGCGGCGGCGTCGATCTCACGCCAGGCTGCGGGCGCAAGGCCCTGGACACTGACCTGCCCGATGCTTGCCCGAACCAGCCGCAGTGTCGGCAAGCCGACGCGCGCCGTCATGCGGCGCACCTGCCGGTTCTTGCCTTCGCGCAGAGTCAGTTCCAGCCACGCCGTGGGAATCTTTGCGCGCCAGCGGATGGGCGGGTCGCGCGACCAGAGCTCGGCAGGCTGTTCGATGACCCGGGCACCGGCGGGTTCGGTCCTGAACTCTCCAAGGTCCACGCCGCTGCGCAGCTGCGCAACTGCCGCCTCGGTCGGTTCGCCTTCGACCTGCGCCCAATAGACTTTCGCAAGCTTGTGACGCGGGCTGGCTATGCGTGCCTGCAGCGCACCGTCGTCGGTTAGCAGCAGCAATCCTTCGCTGTCGGCATCGAGCCGTCCTGCGGGATAGACGTTCGCGACCGCGATGTAGTCCGCCAGCGTGCGCCGCTCGGCTTCGGCGCTGAACTTGCACAGCACGCCGTACGGCTTATTGAAGGCAAGCAGCACGCGTGACTAGCTGAGCAGGCGTTCGATCAGATTTGGCGGCACGGTTGCGGCCGGCAGCGCGGGCCGCGAACGGAGACGACCGTGCGAGCGGCCACCGCCACGGCCGCCTGCCGGGCGCCGGTCGAACCATTCGCGCACGTCGGCATCGAGGCCGACGCCGTGCATGTAGTTGTAAAGAGCCTTGCGCAGGCCGGCACCCAGGAAGTCGTGATCCGCGCCGACGGGGTCATCGAACGCGATATCGTTATGAGCGAACGTCACGTTTGCCGGCGGCCGCAGCGTAATGCCGTACTTCTCAGGGTGCAGCCCTATGGGTGAGTGGGCAGTGGCGGCAAAGCGATGCCAGTACGCTGACTGGATGCAACCGGCCGCAAACAGCTGACGTACCCGCTCGAGCGCATCGATCGTGTCCTGCACGGTCTCGGTGGGGAAGCCATACATCAGATAGGCGTGCACCATGATACCGGCATCGCTGAAGGCGCGCGTCACCTGCGCCACCTGCGCAACGGTCACACCTTTCTGCATGAGCTTGAGCAGTCGATCGGAGGCCACCTCCAGCCCGCCGCTCACGGCCACGCAGCCGGAAGAGGCGAGCAGGCGGCACAGGGCGGGCGTGAAAGTCTTTTCGAAACGGATGTTCCCCCACCAGGTGATGCTGAGCTTGTCTTCGATCAGGCGCTGTGCGAGTGCGCGCATGCCTGCGGGCGGTGCGGCCTCATCGACCAGATGGAAGCCCGTCTCGTCCGTTTCCGCGATCAGCGCCCGGATGCGTTGCAGGACGATGTCCTCGCCCGGCCGGTCGTAGCGGCCGATGTAGTCGAGCGAGACGTCGCAGAACGCGCACTTCTTCCAGTAGCAGCCGTGCGCCAGCGTGATCTTGTTCCAGCGCCCGTCCGACCAGAAGCGGTGCATCGGATTCAGCATCTCCATGAGTGACACGTATTGGCCGAGCGGCAGTCCGTCGTACGTCGGGATGCCGGTATCCCTCTGTGGGATCTCATGCTGGGCGGCGTCGTTCTTCAGCACGACCTGCGCGCCTTCGCGCACATACGTGCGCACCAGCGGCACTGCGCAACCCCGCATGCGCTTCAGCAGATTCAGCAGCGGGCGCTCGCCGTCATCGAGCGTCAGGTAGTCGAAGTAGTCGAATACGCGCGCATCCCGCAGCGAGCGCAGCTCGGTGTTTACCCAGCCACCGCCAAGAATCAGGGTCGTGTTTGGTGCGGCCGTGCGGATCGTGCGTGCCATGCGGAATGCGCCGTAAACGTTGCCTGGAAACGGCGCGGTCAGGGCGACGACCTCGGCCGGCTGCTCGATCAGCTCCCGCGTCAGATCGTCGAGCGTTGTATCGACCAGTGTCGGCTCGCCAGTCAGCGCCTCCTCGAGAGCATCGAACGATGTGGCGCTGGCGGCCAGTCGCTCGCCGTAGCGCGCGAGCTCGAAGCGCGGGTCGATGCCGAGCCGCCAGACGTCGGCGAGGTCGTCGATGTACAGGCTGGCGAGGTAACGAGCCTGTTCGGTCGTACCGAGCGTGCCGAACGCGGACAGCAGCTGCTCGTCGAGCAAGCCATGCTCTGCCGCAGGAGGGGCGCTGAGGTGCCCGAAGCGCGGGCCTTCGGGAAGGAACGCCCGGCCGGCGATACGAAATGCCAGGCTCGGATCGCGGCGCTGCAGAAGCCGAATCGCCGGCTCCACGGTGTCGATGTAGCGCTGCGCATGCTCGAGAAAGTGGGCAATTGAGGGCGGCACCGGGGTACGTCGGCCCGCTGTGCGCGTGCGCTGGCGCAGGACCGCGGCCATCTGCCGCAGGAGCGGGGCTGAGAACAACCGCAGGAATAGAGTGAGCGAGGCATCGGCCTGTCGCAGTTCGAGCCCGAGCTCCTGTGCGTGCAGGCGCAGAAACCCCATCAGATACGCCGTGGCCGGGTACGGCGTATTGAGTTGGGTCATCGGGGGTGTGACGAGCAGCAGGCGCACGATGCATGGTAGCGCAGGCACTATCGACGGACGTGAGACAGCCGCGAGGGCCCCTCAGGCCAGGCAGTCCGTGTATGAGCCGCTAGCCCTAAGTCGCGGAATTGTCGCGGGAATTGGAACGCACATAGCGGGCACGTGCGGACCCTGTGCGTCGTCACGGTCGCAGGCACGATCAGCCGTCCGGGCGCGGGCAGGTGTGTCGGGGGGGATTTCGCGCCCAGTCGATTGGGCGCAGCCGGTGCGTGCCGCGCTTGAGTTGTCCGGACGCATCGTTCACGCAGCCGGCGGGTGTCATCCGGGTACAATCTCCAAAGCTCGCGCCCAACACCCGAGATTGCAAATGCCACATGACCATCGCTTGCCGCTCGCCGCGATTCTGCTCCTCTTGGCCAGCCAGGCCGGGGCGGATGGGGCCGACCTGCGCAAGCAGGCACAGGAATACTACCAGTGGCGTGACGCCGCCTACCCGGTAGCCACGAGCGATCAGGGCGATCACCAGTACGACAAGCGCCTGGCCGACTACCGGATGAGCGAGGTCCTCAAGCGTCGTCGGCACGTCAGCGATCTCCTCAGCCAGGTGAATGGCATGGCGGTGGCTGGCTGGAGCAAGGACGATCGAATCGATCGCATCCTGTTTCAATCGCAGCTCGCGGGTCAGGATTTCTTTGATCGCAGGCTAAACCCGGAAAGCTCCGACCCGCAGCTGTACGTCGATGAATGCACGAACGCGATCTTCAGTCTGCTCAAAAAAGACTATGCACCGCATCGCACACGCGCACTGGCGGCGACAGCCCGCCTCGAGCAGATGCCCGCGCTGCTGCGCACTGCACGGGTGAATCTCACACATCCGGTGAAACTCTATGCCTCGCTCGCAATCGATGCGGTACGCGGCGGCGATGAGCTCTACACGGTGAGCCTGATGACGCTCGCAGACGAGCTTTCGGGCGCGGAACGCCAGCAGCTGGTCGCGGCCCGTGACGCGGCACTCAGTGCATTGCATGGCTACGCCGACTGGCTGGCCAGCGGTCTGAGCAAGATGCCGGACTGGCAGCCGATGGGTGAGGCGAGCTACAACTATCTGCTGAAGCACGTGCTGCTGCTGCCCCTTGATGCGCATGACATCGCGCACCTGGGCGAGGTGGAACTGGTGCGCTACCGCGCACTCGAGGCGATGCTCAAGGACCCGAGCCTGGCATCGCCCGATCCGGCCCGTGCCAAGCACGTGCCGAAGGACCAGGCAGAGTTTCTTGCGGCGTACCAGTCCCGGCTGAAGGAGATCGTCGACTTCCTGCAGGCACATCAGCTGGTCACGATCCCGAAATACCTCGGTCCCTTCCAGATTCGCCAGCTGCCGGACGCTTTCAAGCCGACTTCACCCGGTGGCTTCATGAATCCGCCGGGGCTGTACGACAAAGATCCCGGCGGCTTCTACTTCATCCCCACCTACAACCCGAAGAGCGGCAACTTCTATATCCGCGCGGCGATCGAGGATCCGCGTCCGATCCTGGGTCACGAGGGCATTCCTGGGCACTTCCTGCAGATCTCGATTGCCAATCACGTCCCGGACGAGATTCGGCGTCAGCAGGGCGACAACGTCTTTGCGGAAGGGTGGGCCCTGTATGGCGAAGAAATGCTGATGCGTGAGGGGCTGTATCCCGACAACTCGGCAGCTCAGGGCCAGATCCTGCGCCTCAGTCGCTACCGCTCAGCGCGCATTGGCGTCGATGTGAACCTGCACACCGGTCGCTGGAACTTCGAGCAGGCGGTGCGCTATTTCATGGAGGCGGGCGGCCTCGACCGCGAGGCTGCGGAGGGTGAGGCGGCCGGCGCCGCTTCCGCGCCGACACAGAAAATCTCCTATATCACCGGCAAGTGGCAAATCATGCGGCTGCTCGGCCGCTATCGCGACAGCCAGGGCGCAAAGTTCCGACTTGGTGCGTTTCACGATCAGTTGATCAGCTACGGGACCCTGCCGTTGTCGGTGATCGAGTGGCTGATGTTCGACGACGACAGCTCGCTGCGGCAGGCGCTGCAGTAGCTTAGGATCTCGCGACGTCGGCATGTGCGGTTGTGCCACTGCGAGTAAACTCAAATCTCAACAGCCACACTCGAGCTGCCGCACTCGCGTCCGGAGCAAACTGCCATTTTTTGGCGGCTGCGCCAGCCAAACGGGCGAAATACTTACTTGCCCTGGGATTTGCCACTGTCTCGCTGACCACGTGGCCCGAGTGATCAACGGTTACACGAACCGTGACCGTGATACGACCGCGGATTGAAGCTCGTGCGTTGCGCGGGACGATTGGAATCTCTTGATGGAGCATCGCCGAAGACGCGGGCTCAGAGGTATTTGTATTCTGCGCAGCGGTCACAGGTTGACCAGCTTGTTGATGGGACGCTTCAGAGGTATTTGCAACGGCTTGTTGAACGCGCGGCTGACTGCGAAACAGGTGCACGCCGGTCCAAGCCGCGACTAACACCAAGACGGCCACTGCGGCCGCCCCGAAGAAGGGGCGTCTGTCGAGCAACCCGCGGATGTGTTCCAAGCTGCTTTTGCCCGGCGCTTGACGCGTGGCGGGTGGCATAGCCGAGATCACGGGCGCGTGCGGCGCCAGGTTCATGGCGGCTTCGAGGTCGGGGATCCCGGGACGGCTGGCAGGATCGCGATTCAGGCATCGCCGTACCGTGTCAGCGAATTCCGGAGCAAGAGTTGTGGGCAGGACGACAGGTTGGCCGGGTTCAGTGATCCCCGCAGGAGGTGTCTGGGTCAAAGCCTCAACTATGGTGATACCCAGACCCCAGATGTCGCCTGCGGCGGATAATCCGACATCGTGTGCTTCCGGAGCATCATACAAAGAGGGCGTGGCGATGTTCGCTAAAGAGTCGCCCGCGCGGCGGACGTTGTCGCTCGCGAGTTTCAGCTGGTCGTTGATGACCAGAAAGTTTGGCGGCTTCAGCGCGCCATGCACCAATTGCTTGTTGTGGAGAAAAGCCAGCGCACCGAGGCCGGGGCGCAGCAAGTCCCGCACTTCGTCGGGGGCTGAGGGCGCGGTGAGGAAGAACCTGAGCCAGGGTCTGATCAGCCCACTCCATCACCACGAAGAGAAATGGGTATCCCCCGAGCTCGCAACGCCCCGCCTCGAAAAGACGAATCAGATGGGGGTGGGAGACAGTGGCAAGTGTTCTCCAGCGCGCGATCTGCGCGTCCGCAAGCACCGGATCCGCCGGGATGAACTTGATCGCGGCGTCAGGGATGTTCAGCGCCGCGTATTCGGTGAGGAAGACGACGCTGTGGTCTGAACTCCCAAGAAAGCGGCGTAACGGGAAGACTCCATTAACAACCAGGCTTTCCCACTTGGTCCAGATATCGGTCATAGGCCGCTTGCCCCGGCGTCGAACTCGGCATCGAGGCTGCGCCGCAGCAGTTCGGCGAAAAGCGCGTGCGCGGCGAGATCGATTTCCCTCAAGGAGGCACTCCGTAGTTGACCTACAGAAGCAAATTGTAGGTCAACTGGCCATACCTGCCATCCTGTGCGCGCCACGACCTGATTTGGCCGTGCCAAGCTTGATCAACAGTCAATGACCACCATACTTGGCGGACATGATTCCATATTCAATCCTCGATCTGTCACCGGTTCCGCTGGGCAGCAGCGTCGCACAGGCGCTGCGCAACACTGTGGACCTGGCGCGTAAGGCGGAGGAGTGGGGCTACCATCGGTACTGGCTGGCGGAGCATCACAGCCTGCCGGGCGTTGCCAGCGCCGCCACATCGATCGTAATTGCCCAGGTGGCAGCCGCTACGTCCACCATGCGCGTGGGCGCCGGCGGCATCATGCTGCCCAATCATGCACCGCTCGTAATCGCCGAACAGTTCGGCACGCTTGAGTCGCTCTTCCCGGGGCGAATCGATCTGGGGCTCGGTCGCGCTCCCGGCGCAGACCAGGCCACGGCCCGCGCGCTGCGCCGCACACTCGCCAGCAATCCTGACGAATTCCCGCAGGACGTCCTCGAACTCATGCAGTACTTCGCCCCCGTTGCATCTGGCCAGAAGGTGGCGGCGGTACCGGGAGCCGGCCTCCGCGTGCCGTTGTGGATTCTGGGGTCGAGCCTGTTCGGGGCGCAGGTTGCCGCAGCTCTCGGCCTGCCGTTCGCCTTTGCCTCGCATTTCGCTCCGGCCGCAATGATGCAGGCGATCGAAATCTACCGGCAGCGATTTCGGGCGTCAGCTCAGCTACAGAGGCCGTACGTGATGCTCGGGGTCAATGTCTTTGCGGCAGACTCGGACGAGGAAGCACAGTTGCTCGCAAGTTCGATGCAGCAGGCCTTTGTTAACCTGCGCACCGGCACGCCCACCCAGCTTCCCCCACCTGTTGCAGGCTACCAGCAGCGGCTCCCGGACAGTGCGAAGGCGCTGCTGGCGGACGTGCTCGCCTGTTCGGCCATCGGTTCGCCGGCTACCGCGGGGACAGCTCTCTCGGCCTTCATTCAAAGAACCAAACCGGATGAAATCATGCTCACTGCGCAGATATTCGATCACACCGCACGGTTGCACTCGTTCGAGATCGCGGCGCAGCTGCTGAGGGCGTCCTGAGTTCGTGCCCGAGGGTTAAGCATCTCGTTCGCTTCGGCTTACGCACCCTACGGCGCGCGCCGGCGGCGGCGGCCCTAATGCTCCACTCCGGGCTGATAAACACCTGGTCGAGATAGCTGTGGCAAAAGACGACGCGTCCGGTTTGCGTAAACCGGACGCATCCGCCTTCCAGGAAGGTTCCTCGCGGCTTAGTGACAGTGAGTGTCGTTCACTTCGCAGTCATGCCACGCCTGCTCGTGCCACCAGCGATTGTGCTCACGGTCGTAATAGCCTTCCTTGTAGCCTTGAGAGTAGCTGCCGTCGTGGACGACCTCTTTGTCGTGAACCACGCAGCCCGCTAATCCTGCAATTACAACCGCTGAGACGAGTACCAAGTTCGAGACCTTCATATCGGCATCCTCACGAGTGGTGACTGTGCCGACAGTAGATACGTTTCGGTACCGGTGGCGCTGTCCGTTGCGCCCGAAAGACTCGGTGAGGCATCACCTACAAGGAGGGCTTGGCGCAGGACCGTTCTGGGTCGGCATGAACAGCGACAGCACGGCACGAAACGTCGAAGTTAAGGGCGCCGTCGCGGCTAGCGCAAGAGAAGCAGGCTACGGCCAACGATTGCCTTGCAAGACTAAGTCACTGAATCCCATTGACAGCACATGCCAGCGCTACTGCGTTCAAATCCCGGCCTTGATGAGGGTCAATCAGATTCGCGATCTGGCTGATGCCAGAGTGGGTCAGGACCGGGAGGACAAGGCTGCCACTTCTGGCTCGGCATCAGGCGAGCACGAAACCGCCAAGCGTCGGCGTGATCATGGGGGCGAGTTCGAGGGTAGGATGAAGTAAGCGTCAACGCCGAGCCCGTGCCAGAGGCCGAGCAGGGTTGTGCAACGCGTCACGTTCACGAGTCGGCCTGCGCCGCTACCGACCCCAAAAAAAGGCAGCTGAGGGTCTCCCCTCAGCTGCCAGGTGCGCATGGTTTTCTCGCAGAGTGATGCTCGTCAGTTCGACTCAGTGAACTGAACTGAAGGAGTTGATCCGCCTGAGGCGCTGCATGAACCCAAGTTGAGATTATTGGTCTCGCCGGTGGAGCCCGCATCCGCAACGCAGGTCGGCGCAGATGTGGAACCGTCAGTCAGCGCAATCTTCACGGTGACCGATGAGCCTGAGTTGAAATCCGCTCGCGAGCCGCCGGCGTTACCGACGACGTTGAACTCCGATTCCTTCCAGACAGCCGAAATATCGAGCACGCTGTCCTTGCCGCTGATGGAATACGCCTCGCTGCCATTGTTGAAAACGACCGTGTCGTTGCCACCCGCTGCCACGGTGCCGGAGAGTGTCAGTTCACCAAGATCGGTAATTGGCATATCGGGTGCAGTGACGTAGGCACTGTTCGCGTAGCAGTCGCCGCCGCCGGCGCTCATGAAGCTGCCGGGACACCTGGACGAGCCCCAGCCGATCAGCCAGTACTGCATGAACACGGCAGCATGACCGTCGGTGACATAGTCCGGCGAATAGATGAACTGCTGCCACACGGTACAGCCGCTATGGCCGGCACAGACCGAGGTGGTTCCGGTGTAGTTGCTATTCACCTGCAGCGTGTATTCGTTCGGCCCGAGAATGCCGCCACCGCCGAAGGACTTCACGCCGACGCTCTTTTCGGTTTTTACGCCCGTGACCTTCGGAAAGGTTCCCAGGGTCTCAGTGATCAGTCCCTTCGCCTCGGCGACGTAGTCGTTACCATTGCCCGTTACGTCTTGCCCGCCTTGCGCTGGCTGGCGGCGCACCGGATGGACGCGTGGCTGAGCCACCTTGCATTCGACCTGCTCCCAGACGAAGCTGGGATACGACGCATGAAAGCACCCTTCAGGGGCTGCCGGGCTGTGCGCCATTACAGCACGCCAGTTTTCTCGCGCCATCGCTGCCGGGTCCGCAGCTCCTTCATTGGTCTCCCCGGAGAGGGCGGGTTGAATCCAGCAGGCACCTAGACCTGCTGCAAGAGACAGTGAAACGCGCAAACCCAATTTCCGATTTGGATTCATGGATCTCTCCCTTGATTAACCGTTTTTTGTAAGGGGCGAGCAGTCCGCCCGGCGAAATCCTCACATGGAGCAGGAAGCGGGGGTCAATGCGACGCTTCCTGACGACGCTCGCTTGAATTCAGATAGGCTGGGGACAGGGGAGCACAACACTGATGACCGAGCCCTCCAGGGCGGTTTTCCTCAGCTATGCGTCGCAGGATGTGGACGCCGCCAGTCGCATCCGCGATGCGCTGCGGGCGGCGGGCATAGAGGTCTGGTTCGACCAGAGCGAACTGAGGGGAGGCGAGGCCTGGGACAGCTCGATCCGCCGCCAGGTCAAGAGCTGCAAGCTCTTTCTCGCGGTCATCTCCGCCAACACGCAGGCGCGCGAAGAGGGCTACTTCAGGCGCGAGTGGAATCTGGCGGTTGGCCGCACGCTGGACATGGCCCATGACGCGGCCTTTCTGCTGCCGGTGGTGATCGATGCGACACCGGACGGCGATGCCCGGGTCCCGGAGAAGTTTCGTGAGGTGCAGTGGACGCGCCTGCCGGGCGGGGCGACGCCTGCGAGCTTCGTCGAGCGCGTACGCGAGCTGTTGGTGGGCGGCGCCGCGCCGGCCGCACGCGCTTCGGCAAAGACCCCGCCCGAGCCTGACAGGATCGGCGCTGCGGAGCCCCAACGGCCAGAGCCACTTCCTCTGCAGTCCCAGGCTCAGCCCAGGAGCCGCCTCGGGATTGTGAAACTCGCGCTTCCCGCACTGCTCGTGGTGATCGTCGCACTCGTGCTCGTGTCCTCCTGGCAGAAGCGGGAGCATGCGCGCAAAGACCTGCTGCCCGAGATTGAGGCCCAGGCAGCGTCGATGTTCCGCAGCGACCGGCAACTTTTCGACAAGGCCCTGGTGACTGAGAAGTATCTGCCGAACGATCCGACGCTGGCGAAGCTGTGGCCGGTGATCGCCACGACGGTCTCGGTCGTGACCGAACCGGCTGGCGCTGAGGTCTTCTGGAAGGACTACGACACGCCGGCCGCGGAGTGGCGTTCGGCGGGCGTGACGCCGCTGAAGGACGTCAAGGTACCCCGTGATTTCCTGCGCCTGGAAGTCAGAAAAGCGGGCTATCAGACCATCGAACTGGCTGTGCCGAGCTTTTCCGTCCGGATCGGATCGATCGTCGAGCACCTGACACTGGACCCGGTAGGGAGCCTGCCGGAGAACATGGTCCGCATCCCCAAATCTACGACGGCGGTGACTATCGTCGGTATCGAGAAGTATGGTCCGCGCGACGTGCCGGAGTTCCTCATCGACAAATTCGAAGTCACGAACCGACAGTTCAGGGCCTTTGTCGATGCGGGCGGGTATACGAATCCGGCGTTCTGGACAGTTCCCATTGTGGAGGGCGGGAAGGTAGTACCGCTGGCTGCGGCGCTGGCGAGGTTCACGGACCGAACCGGTCGGCAGGGGCCTGCGACCTGGGAAGCGGGAACTTACCCGGACGGCACGGAAAATCACCCTGTGACGGGCGTGTCGTGGTACGAGGCTCAGGCGTACGCCGCCTTCGCGCACAAGCAGCTGCCGACGGTGTTTCACTTTGCCGTCGTGGCGGATACGTTCCGGTCCGAGTTCCTCCTGCCGCTCAGCAATTTCAGCGGCAAGGCGACGAGTCCCGTCGGAAGTCACGCAGGCTTTAGCACCTTCGGTGTTTACGATCTTGCGGGCAACGCGCGCGAATGGACCGCCAATCAGAGCGGCGACTCGGACCAGCGCTTCATTCTCGGCGGTGGCTGGACGGATCCCTCGTACGCGTTCAACGATAGCTTCACGCAGCCGGCGCTCGATCGCAGCGAATCCAACGGCTTCAGATGCATCCAGGAACTTCCCGGGGCTGCGATGCCGACGGCGCTCAAACAAGCGATCGTCCTGGATTTCCGGGACTACTCGGTTGAAAAGCCTGTCAGCGATGCGACCTTCGTCAGCTTTTCCCGGCAGTTCATCTACGACAAGACTCCGGTGGACGCGAAGCTTGAAAGTAGGCTCGAGAGCGAGGCAGGGAACGAGGAGGTCGTGTCGATCGATGCCGGCTACAACAAGGAGCGGCTGCTGCTCCACATCTTTCTGCCCAGGAAACATTCAGGCCCAATGCAGCCGGTGGTCTTTTTCCCCGGTTCCAACGGCATCCATCAGAGCAAATTCGACCCGGAACTGGTCAACGCGCGCCTGCAATTCATCATGAAGAGTGGCCGCGCGCTGATCTTTCCGATCTACAAGGGCACCTATGAGCGGCAGGACGACCTCACGACCGATTTGCAGGAAACCACCGTTCGCTACAAGGACCACGTCATCATGTGGGCGAAGGAATATTCTCGGACGATCGATTACCTCGAAAGCCGCAAGGACATGCAGGCGGACAAGGTCGCGTTCCTGGGTATCAGTTGGGGCGGTTTCTTCGGCGGAATCGTCCCGGCCGTCGAAAAGCGTATCAAGGTCGTCGTGCTGAATGTCGGCGGGATGGTGATGGAAAAGGCCCTGCCCGAGGTGGACCAGATCAACTACCTGCCGCGGGTCACGCAGCCGGTGCTGATGCTGAACGGCGCGTACGACATGTACTTCCCGGTCGAGACTTCGCAGAAGCCGATGTTCCGTCTGCTGGGAACTCCGTCCGACCGCAAGAAGATGATCGTCTACCCTTCGGGGCACGTGGTTCCGGCTAACGAATTTATCAAGGAAACGCTCGCCTGGTTTGACACCTATCTCGGGCCGACGCGTTGAGGGTTTGATATCGCCATGAGTGTCAGTGAAGCCGATGCGCAGAACGGCGGAAAGACTTCCCGGCGCCGCTCCTCCATGCGCGCGCTCGCCGCAGCGCTGGTGGACCCGGGTGGCCGCTACGCCGGCCCGTTCGAGACGTTCATCCTGGCACTGGTCGCTCTGAGCGTCGCCTCCATTGTGCTTGAGGCGATTCCTAATCTGCCCCGCTGGGCCACGCGCGCACTGTGGTTCGGCGAAGTCTTTGTCGTTGCCGTATTTTCGCTGGAGTACCTGCTGCGGCTGTCAGTGGCGCGGTACAAGATAAAGTTCATCCTGAGCTTCCAGGGAGTGGTGGACCTCCTTTCGTTCGCGCCCTTCTACCTCGCCGCCTTCGACACACGCTGGTTGCGCCTGCTGCGCATGCTGCGGTTGCTGCGGGTGTTGAAGCTGCGGACTCACATCCTCGAGGAGACAGTTACGCGGCGTACCAGCGAGCTCGCCGAAAAGAACGGCTTGCTCGAGCGCGCGCAGGCTCAGCTCAACGCGGAGCTCGATCTTGCCCGGGGTCTGCAGATTGCGATGTTGCCGGCGAGCTTCCCAGCGGCGCAAGGTTGCGCCGGGGCGGCACGCATGATTCCGGCGACGACCATGGGGGGCGATTTCTATGACTTCGTCCCACTGGCCGACGGGCGCATCGGGCTGGTGATTGCGGACGTCGCGGGCAAGGGGGTGCCGGCGGCATTTTTCATGGCGGTGGCACGCACCAGCCTGCGCGATCTGGCGCCGGCTCATGCCAGTCCCGGGGCCTGTCTTGCGCAGGCCAACGAGCAATTGTGTTCGCAGAACCCGCTGGATCTGTTCGTCACGGTGTTCTACTGCATATTTGATCCGATCACGGGCATCCTGCGCTACGCAAACGGCGGCCACAATCCGCCGTACCTGCGACATGCTGACGGAACGGTTCAGCCCCTGAGCGGGGTAGGAGGCCTTGTGCTTGGAGCGATGCGCGGGATGGAGTATCCGGATCACGCCGTACAGCTGCGGCCCGGTGAGCGGCTGGTACTGTATACCGACGGGGTGACGGAGGCCTTCAACCCGGCTAATGAAGCCTACGGCGAGCGGCGGCTGATGGCGCAGATCCACGCACACGGAGCTGGCACTGCCATGAGTCTGGTTGACGGCATCTGCCACGGTGTCGAGGAGTTCGCGGCGGGCGCCCCACAGTCCGATGACATCACGCTCGTCGTGCTTGATTGGCGAAACAGCACGGCGGCTGCACTGGCATGAACATCATCGTTGAGACTCGCGGTACGACCACGCTGGTTATTCCCGAGGGCCGGCTTGATTTCGGGGCCGCCCCCGATTTTGAGAAGCGACTGCAGGAGGTCTTCGCTGACACTCAGGCCGCGCCGTCTGCGGTAGTCATAGATTGCGCCGCACTCGAATACGTCTCGAGCGCCGGCCTGCGCGTGTTTCTGCTCGCGGCGCGCTCCGCGCAGCGCGCCGGCGTCTCCTTTGCGCTGTGCGCGCTGATGCCGGCAGTGCGCGAGGTGTTCGAGCTGAGCGGCTTCAGCCGTATCATCGCGGTGTACCCCGACCGAGCGTCCGCGCTTGGGCATACTGCGCCGCCGCACGTGTGATTGAGCAGCGCACGACCGTACCGGCAGATGCGGCGCAGCTGCCGGCGCTCGTGCAGTTTCTGCAGGCGTTCTGGACCGCCCAGAAGCTGCCACCGGCCCAGGCCCTGACCTTCGAGCTGGCGCTGGAGGAGGTCTTTCTGAATGTCGTCTTGCACGGCGCGCCGCCAGGCCCGCTGCCGCGAATCGAGGTGACGCTCGCCCTTCTCGGACACGGCCTAACGATGACGGTCGAGGACACCGGACCGCACTTCGACCCGACTGCGCTGCCATCGCCAGACGTCACCGCGAGCGCCGCATCGCGGCCGGTCGGCGGCCTGGGTGTTTTCCTGGTAAGGCAGATGATGGATGCCGTCAGTTATGAGCGCGTCGGGGAGTGCAACCGACTGCGGATGACCAAGTACCTCCCTGGCTGAAGCGATGGTCGATGCCGGGCGACGCCCGACCGCGACGGAGCCTGGCGGACCCACGCAAACCGTGCAAGGACTGGCGAATGCGCGTAGCGTTCTGCTCATCGCGGGGTTAGGGGTCCCTTTAGAAGGCCTCGCCAGCCGATCCAGGTTTCCGATAGACCGGCTTCGACCGGATCATCGACATGATCAGGGGCCGGACCAGCAATCCGGTGTGAACCGGCCAAACAACTTTTTGCCGGGTAACCAGTACTTGTGAATGAGGAGGATGATCGGACCTTGGTGCGGCGCTGCCGGAAGGGCGACCGTAGTGCCTTCGAGCAGCTCGTCAGGCGCTACCAGAAGCCGGTCTTCAACGCCGCTTTTCGGATGCTCCACGACCCGCAGGACGCCATGGATGTCTCTCAGACCACGTTCCTGAAGGCCTTCGAGCATCTGGCCGGTTACGACCCGAGTTTCAAGTTCTACAGCTGGATTTACCGGATAGCCCTTAATGAGTCCCTCAATGCCCTTGGATCGCGCAGGTCGTTCGTACCAGTCGACGAGCAGCAGCCGGACGGGGCGCCGGGCCCGGACCGACAGGTCGAGTCCGAACAGACCGGCCATGCGATTGAGGACGCGCTGATGCGGATCAACCCCGAGCTGCGCAGCGTGGTTGTGCTTCGACACCTGATGCATTTGAGCTACCAGGACATGGGCGAGATTCTTCAGCTGCCTGAAAAAACTGTCAAATCAAGGCTTTACAGTGCCAGGCAAGCGCTTCGAGAGCAGCTTCAGGAAACGAACCGAGTATGACGGACGACATGAATCTCGCGCTGATACACGCCGAAATCGACGGCGAACTGAGCGCCGCCGAGCGCGGCGAGCTCGCGCGTCGTGTTCTCGCCGATCCGCAGACCCGGGCTGCGCGCGAAGAGCTGCGGCAGCTATGTACAGCGCTCGAGGCGGTTCCCGCTGTCGATCCGCCGGCCGGGCTCGAGACGCGTATCTTGGCTGCCCTGCCGCCGTCTCATGCCGCGCCGCGTCGAATTGCGCTGCCGCCTACGCGCTGGCGCTATGCGGCGGTCGTCGCGGGCGTCCTCGCACTCGGCGCGGTGGTATTTGCGACTCTTGACGGCCAGAGACCGGGCAGCGCCGAGTTGGCAGGCACGATCACCGCACCGCGCTCGCCGGTGACGATTGATGCGGTCCGTCTCGACGGCGGTCCACTTACCGGCCGGGTGAGCCTGTACCGGGACGCTCGGGGCCTTGGTCTCGCATTCGATTTAGCTACCAATCTCCCGGTGAGTGTCATCATCGCAAGCGGCGGGCACACGCTCCGGGTGGACGGCCTCAATCACGAGGGTAGCGCGGGGGCACCGACTGAGATCGCCCTGGCTGGATTCGACTCGCAAGGTCCGCAAACCGTGGATGTAAGGTTCCTCTCGTCCGGACGTGAGATCCGCAGCGCAACGCTTCGAGTGCCCGCAGAGCACTGAGCCGTCTTTTATCGGTCCCTGACCAACTTTTTGATGCATCCACGGTAGTTGTTACATAGCGGGAATTTGGTGAGTGTTTTCTACAAAACTGGGAGACTTTCTATGCCTGGCAAGACAGTTTGGATCGGCGGCGGACTCATCCTGGCAATCGGCGCGGTTGCCTACCTGAGCTACCACGAATCGCCGGCTGCCAAGGATGCGGCAGGGACCATCGTCGAGGCGCAGCGCGCGCAGACTGACGGCACGAACTCAACGAACCCCGCCACGCCGGCGGGCACAACCGACGGCAATGCTGGTACTGCTGATCGCAGCAGCACGGATGGCGGCGCAGACCGTGCTGGCCAGGATCGTGCGGGCCAGGACCGTGCCGGTCAGGATCGTGCCGGTCAGGACCGTGCTGGTCAGGATCGCGCTGGTCAGGACCGTGCTGGTCAGGACCGTGCTGGTCAGGACCGTGCTGGTCAGGACCGTGCCGGTCAGGACCGTGCCGGTCAGGACCGTGCCGGTCAGGATCGTGCCGGTCAGGATCGCGCTGGTCAGGATCGCGCTGGTCAGGATCGTGCCGGTCAGGACCGTGCCGGTCAGGATCGTGCCGGTCAGGATCGTGCCGGTCAGGATCGCGCCGGTCAGGATCGCGCGGGCAGCAACTAGGGGATAAGCCCCTGCGTGTAAGACTTCGCTGAGTTATGAAGACGTAGCAACGCGAGTGGCCCCGCGCTGACCGCGGGCCACTCGCCGTCTCATTTGAATAACAATAACAACGACCCAGGGCGGTGGCCGCTTCTGGCGGCGCTCGCGGCCGTTCTTGTGGCTGCGTCCGGCAGCGCCCGGCGCGGACGGGTCGGACAAGGCTTTTATCGAGACGGAGCAACTGCGGGTCGTTTTTTATGACCCGAGTGAAGCCTACCTCGTGCCGCACGTGATGGGGAGTTTCCTCAGCGGGCTCGCTGCCCACAAGCGGTTGTTGGACTTCACACCCGATGGCCGCGTCAACGTGTTCCTGCGGGACCTCAGGGACCGCGGCAACGCGACCGCATTCGAAGCCCCGTTCGACGAAATCGACTTCGAGATTGCGCCGTCCGAAGAACCGTACGAGACGTTCTCCTCCGGCGATCGGTTTGCGGCGACTGCCGTTCACGAGCTGACGCACATTGCGACCGTAGACCGCGCCAGTCCGGCCGATGCGCGTTTCCGACGCTGGTTTCATGGCAAGGTGGCGATCGATTCCGCGCATCCCGAGAGCCTGCTCTACAACTACCTGACAGTGCCGCGCGCGACGAGCCCGCGGTGGTACCTCGAGGGCAGCGCGGTATTCATGGAAACGTGGATGAGCGGGGGCGTCGGCCGTGCGCAGGGGGGCTACGACGAGATGGTATTTCGGGCCATGGTGCACGACCAGGCGCGCTTCTACGACCCGCTCGGCCTCGTGTCAAAGGGTACGGCGATCGATTTTCAGACCGGCGCAAATGCCTATCTTTACGGCACGCGCTTCATGGATTACCTCGCACTGACCTATGGGCCGCAAGACCTTCTCAGCTGGTGGCGTCGTGATGCCCAGAGCCGGCGTTACTATGCAGACGACTTCGAGCGGGTCTTCGGCCTGCCGCTCAACCAAGCCTGGCAACACTGGATCGAGTTCGAGCACCAGTTCCAGCGAGAGAATCTGCGTGCCGTGCACGAACACCCCATCACTGAATACCACGACCTGACGCGCAAGGATCTCGGCGCCGTCTCGCGCAGCTATCTGTCGAGCGACGGTTCGAAGCTGCTCACTGCCGTCAGGTACCCCGGGCAGGTGGCGCACATCGTCTCGATCGACCGCAGCAGCGGTACGGTGACCGAGCTCAAGGAGCTCAAGGCGTCCAGGGGCTATACGGTGACCTCGCTCGCTCTCGACCCGAACACGCAGACGCTCTTCTACACGACCAATAACAACACTTTCCGCAACCTCGAGGCGCTCGATCTGCGCTCGGGCCGGTCGCGGCTGCTGCTGCAGGCCGCGCGGATCGGCGACATTGTCTACAACCCGACCGATCGCTCGCTATGGGGTCTGAGGCTGAAAAATGGCGTGGTCGTGCTCGTGCGCATCCCGTTCCCCTACAAGGAATGGCAGCGGCTGTATGTCTTTCCCTCGAACGAGCAGGCATTCGACCTGGATCTCTCGCCCGATGGTTCTCTCGCCTCGGTGTCGGTGTCAGGTCCCGGGCCCAGGCCAGGATCGCCTCAGGTGACCCAGGTGCGACTCATGCGTACCGAGGCACTCCTCAAGGGGGATGCCACCCCGGTGCACAGCTTCGCGATGGGCGCGTCGGTCCCGGAAGGGTTCGTGTTCTCGAAGGATGGCCGTTATCTCTACGGCAGCAGCTTCTTTACCGGAGTGTCGAACATCTACCGCTACGAGATTGCGACCGAACAACTTGCCGCCGTCAGCAACGCGGAAGTGGGTTTCTTCCGGCCGCTGCCGCTGGATGACACCAGGCTCATCGTGCTGCGCTACGCAGCGAAGGGATTCGTGCCGACGCTCATCGAGGCAAAACCCACCGAGGATCTCAGCGCGGTTACGTTCCTCGGCGCGCAGGTCGCGGCGCAGCACCCGGAAGTTAAGGGATGGGTTGCGGCCACGCCATCCGCCATCGCGTACGAGTCCCAGGTCGTCGCCCAGGGTCCTTACCGCCCGGAGCGCAACCTGTCGCTCGAGTCGCTGATCCCCGTCGTCGAGGGCTTCCAGGACTCAGCCGGCATTGGCGCACGCGCCCGCTTCAGTGACCCGCTGGGTCTGGACTGGCTCGCCCTCGATTCGAGCTACAGTCCCGATGATGCCCTGCCGTCCCGCGAGCGCCTGCACTTCAGCGCCACCGCGCATCACGGCGACTGGACCACCGGCGCTGCGTGGAATCGCGCGGACTTCTACGACCTCTTCGGGCCGACGAAGCGCAGCCTGGCCGGCTACAACGGCTATGTCGCCTACGATCGCCCCTTCATCTACGATCCGCCGGAGACACTGGATCTGATCGCAAAGGTCGCCTATTACGGCGATCTCGACACCCTGCCCGGATTTCAGAACGTGGTTTCGCCAACCAAGAATCTCTTCGCCGCCGAGGCCGGCCTGGTTTCGGTCGACACGCGTGCCTCCCCGGGCGCTGTGGATGCCGAGACCGGCCACACCTGGTCGCTCAAGGCGCACCTCTACGGCGCCGCCGGCGACTTCTTTCCCCGTCTTAGCGGCACATTCGACGTCGGCTTCCCGCTGCCGCTCGACCACTCCTCGATCTGGCTGCGCAGCGGTGCGAGCATCGCGGACGGAGCGCGCAGCAACCCGCTGGCCAACCTCTACCTGGGCGGCTTCGGCAACAACTGGGTCGATAGCGGCGCCTATGGCGGCGCGCAGCGTTATCGTGAGCTGCTGAGCATGCCGGGCTTCGATCTGGATGCCTTGCAGGGCAAGTCCTTGGTCAAGTCACTGCTCGAATGGTGTCTGCCTCCGGTGCGGTTCGAGTCGCTCGGATCCCCGGGTTTCTACGTGAGCTGGGCGCGCCCGGAGCTGTTCGTCGGCGCACTCGAGACCGATCCGGCATCTTCCACCTACCGACGCAGTTCCGGCGACGTCGGCGCGCAAGTCGATTTCGAGCTTCACGTCATGCATCGACTGCCGATGATGCTCTCCATCGGCGCGGCACGGGGCTTTGGTGGCGCCGGACTCGGTGACACCGAATTCATGTTGTCGCTACAGGTATTTTGATGATGGCGGACTACGGCGAGGAGGCCGCGCCATGAGTGCGGGCTTGCCGTTGCACGCATCGCTCGCCCTGCTGCCCGTGCTGCTGTTCCTGGTGGGGCTGGTGCAGCTGGACGGATACAAGCTGGTGCGCCTGCGGATGATGCTGGTCCTGATGGCTGCCGGCGCACTGGCGGCGGGCGCCAGTTATCTGCTCAACAATGCTGTCTACCCGCATTTTCCGGGGGATTTCCGCTGCGTATTCCCGTTACGTATCTCCGTGGATCGAGGAGGCGACGAAGGCAGCGCTGCTGGTATTCCTCATCAGGACCCGAAGAGTCGGATTGCCGGTGGACGCCGGCATAGCCGGCTTTGCCATCGGCACAGGCTTCGCTCTCATCGAGAACCTGTACTACCTCGCCTCACGTCCGGACACGGCGCTCCCCGTGCAGGTCATCCGTGGCTTCGGCACCGCGATCATGCACGGCGGCACGGCGGCGGTTCTCGCCATGATCTCCAACACGCTTTACGAGAAGCGGCCGAGCGGTGGTCTGAACCTGCTGCTGCCGGGCTTTCTCGCCGCCGTGGCGCTGCACACGGGCTTCAACTACCTGCTCGCGCGGCCGGCGCTGGCGACGCTTGCGACCCTGCTCGTGTTGCCGTTCGTGATTTACCTGGTGTTCGACCACAGCGAGCGGGTGCTGCGCAAGTGGATCGAGGTAGATCTGGAGGCGGACGTGACTCTGCTCGAGTCAATCAGGGCCGGCAGGTTTCTCGGCAGCGCCTCGGGTCGCTACCTTGAGGCGTTGCGCGAGCGCTTCCGCGGTGAGGAACTCGCCGATATGCTGTGCTACCTGCGCGTGCACGGTGAACTTGCCGTGCGCGCCAAGGGCGTGCTCCTGCTGCGCGAAAGCGGGTTGCCCGAGCCGCCGCTGGACTCGGAGACGCATGACAGGCTCGCGGAGCTTGCGCAGCTCGAACGTGCTGTCGGCAAAGCCGGGATGCTGGCACTGCGTCCCCTGGTGATGGCCACCGGGAAGGAAATCTGGCAGCTGACTTTACTGCGGCAGTAGCAGACCGTTACTTTTGTGTACAAACCATTCATCTCGTACATAGTGAGCGGCTAGATTTCACCGTTGCAAACGATTGTCCATAAATCACAGGGGAGACACGATCATGAACTGCGATTGCGAGAAGCAAGCGATTGTTCGCAGGGACCTTCTGAAGCTCGGCGCGGCGGGCGTCGTCGCGCTCGGCCTCGGCGGCGTGCTTCGGCAGGCACGCGCAGCCGAAGGCGCGCCGACCGCGCTCTCGCCCGACGAGGCGCTCGCCAAGCTGAAAGCGGGAAACAAGCGCTATGTCAGCCACCCGGAACTATGCTCGATCGACCTGGCGGCGCAGCGCAGTGCAGTCGCGGCGCACCAAGCGCCCTGGGCGACGATCATCAGTTGCGCCGACAGTCGCGTTCCGCCAGAACTGGTTTTCGGCGGTCATGGCGTCGGCGAGCTCTTCGTTGCCAGAAACGCTGGCAATCTGGTCGACACCGCGACCTTGGGTACGGTCGAATACGGCGCGGCCGTGCTCGGCTCGCCACTCATCGTCGTCCTGGCCCACACCAGCTGCGGCGCCGTGAAGGCCGCGTGTGACGTCATCACTAAGAACGCGACCTATCCCGGTGCAATCGGCCCGATGATCGAGCCGATTGTTCCGGCAGCGCTCGCCGTGAAGAGCGATGGCGGCGATTTCGTCAACAACGCTGCGAAGGCAAGCGCCAAACGGACCGCGGCGCGGCTGACTGCGGCAAGCACGCTGGTCGCCGGCCTCGCCGGCGCGGGGAAGATAAAGATCATGCCGGCGATCTACGACTTGGCGACAGGGGTCGTCACCTATCTTGATTGACGGGGCAGGGCCACGCACTTTGAAATCTCCTCAGGCTTCGAAGCACTCCCAGCGGTGTCGTACGGTCTCAAGCAATGCCTGAAAGGCCGGTTCACCGTGCAGCGCCTTGAACGACGGGTCGTGGCGAGCGAGAAAAGGATAGTTCACGAAGCCTTTGTCGATTGCCACCTGCAACCATTTGATAGCTGGCTCCTTATCGCCGCCCAACGCAAAGCCTTGCGCCAGAAAGCGAGGAAACACATCGCTCGCTTGCGCGAAAGCCTCGATCTCGGGCGTCAGTTCTGCGTTAGCCTCACGCGCTCGGCCCATGGCCGACAGTGCCAGGAAGAACGAGATTCGCGCCGGGAGGGAGTTCCGCTGGTCCGGCGGGAATTCCTTCAGCAGCTCGCGTGCCTCATCCAATCGGCCATTGATGATGAGAATCCAGGCAAAGAACAGACGCGCCATCGGATTCGCCCGATCCATCTCGAACATCTGCCGGTAGGGATCGATCGCTGCCGCCAGGTTGCCTTCCATGATGTCCGCAAAGCCGGGCATGCAGCGCGTAATCGGTGTGAGCGGATCCACAGCTAGCACCCGAGTCAACAAGGGCCGCGCGGCCGCGACGCGCCCGGAGATCAAATAGCAGTTGCAGAGCAGAAGCAGCGTGTCGGAATTGTTTGGCTCAAGCTCCAGAGCGACTTTCAGATAGCGCACGGCGTCCTGGATGCGACCACGCGAGTATGCAATCCCGCCGCGCAGCAGCCCTCCTGAGGCCGAATGGTCCTTCAGCAAGAACAGCTTAGATGCGCAGGTATCAGCCTCGGCGAGTGGACGCTCACTTAGGTCGATGCCAGCTTCCCGGTACTGTAGATGTGCAAGGCCCAATGCGCCGTAGAGCCTGGCATTTTCCCCACTGAGCGCCAGCGCTTGCCGGAGTAGTTGTACGGCACGATCGATCGCGTCGCGGCGCCACCCCCACATGTCGTGGCGCGCACGTAGGTAACACTCGTAACTGGGAAGATCGTTGATGGCTCGCTCGCTGAGGCGTCGCGCCTCGCTCGCCGTTAGCTGCAATTCAAGCGCTTCGACAATCCTGCGCGCTACCTGCTCCTGGATCGAGAAGACATCCTCGAGCGCGCCATCGTATGTGCCGGCCCATATGTGGACGTCTTGCGGTGCATCAATCAGCTGGGCCGATACTCGCAGTCGGTCACCCGCTCGGCGGACGCTGCCCTCTACCAGGTAACGGACACCCAGCCGTTTGGCAATCGTCGTGGCATCGGCACTCGCGCCACGGAATACCGCAGCCGATCGCCGCGAAGTAACCCGTAAGGCGCCCACCTTGGTCAATGCGATGGTCACTTCCTCGCTGAGGCCCTCGGCAAAGTAGATGTCTTTGGCATCCGGGCTCTGATTGGTGAAGGGCAGAACCGCAATTGACCGATCCGAGGGCAGCGGTGGCATCGAGCTAGGACGGGATGCCGGATCGGGACTGCGGGCGCGGCTGCGTCGCCAGGTGTCCAACTCAGTCGCGAGGGCGAAGACGCGCCCGAGCTGCTGATGCACGTGACGATGAACGGGTAGCCCCTCTGCATGTTCCCACCTGCGGGCTGTGCGGACACTGCAGTGAAGGTAGGCCGCAATTGCCTTCCACGAGCTCAACCGATCACTCGTCTGCCGGCGCATCAGGTTTGGCCGCGTCCGGCACGGACCGCTGGAAGGCCCAAGATAGGACAAAGTGGGACACAGAAGGCCATCTCATCGGCCTCCATCTTGGTGAAACACCTGCCTTCGACTACCTTGCATGTGAGCCCAAAATCGTCCGCCACTTTGCAGAGAGGTTGCTATGCGCGCTTGTTTGGCCGCCCGAGTCAGGTGCATCGGGATCCTGGCGGTCGGCTGTATCTTACTATGCAATGGCGCGGTCACCGCCGGCAGCCAGGGCGTATCGAAGGGGCGTTCAATCCAGGTTGCCGGCACCGGAACGGATTTGCTCAACGAAGCAATCGTTCACTCGAAGGTGCAGACAACCAGCGGCACGGTCCAGCAAAGCACGGAGACCGTGGAGCTGAAAGGGGACCTGATCGGACGGGTGCTATATCAGGTGACGTCGAAGGTCGACTTTGCGAACCAGACGCTCATCAACACGGGTCATCAAGTGTTTTCGGGAACGATAGCCGGCTCGGAACCCGTCATGATCCACGATGGCAAGTTCCGCTTCGAGGTTAATCTGAGTACTGGCAAGGAATCCGGGTCGGTCTACCTAGTTGATCACATCGCCGGTCCCGAGGTGCGGTGCACGTTGCAGGTGGTCGGAACTGGAAAAGACGCGGACGCGAATCCGACTTTCCGCTACGCCGGGCAGTGTGACTTTCAGGGCAAGGAGTAACCACATCGGTCGCGGAGTGTGGCGATATCTGCCCCCCGAACTGCGTGTCACGGCAACGCGTGCTTGCTGATGCGCCGGGTCACGCGTACCAAGCCACTGACCACGCCGGGCAAGCGCGGGGCGCGGACCACTTATTCGTGCCTGACGCCAGTCGGGAACAGCATGGGGACCCGCGCGCGATAGGGCCCATATTGCGCCGCGTGGTACCTCATGAGATCGCGTTCCTCCAAGAAGATTCCGATCAGAATGTACGCGGTCGTCGCAATCGAGAAGACAAGGTGTCCGAGCGACATGTGCGGAGTCGCCCAGAACGCGATCACGAACCCCAGCATGATCGGATGGCGCACGAAATTGTAGAACGCGCGCTGGGTGAAACCGAGGGGTGTGTACCCGACTCCGCGCATCCGCAGGTATACCTGCCGTAGCCCGAACAAATCGAAATGATTGATCATGAATGTCGAGAGCAGCACGATCAGCCAACCGAGCGCGAAGAGCGCCAGCAGCAGCGCCTGGAGTGCCGGCGAGGAAACATCCCAAACGACAGACGGGATGGCGTGCCATTTCCAGCAGAGGAGAATGAGCAACAGGCTCGAGATCAGCACGTAGGTACTTCGTTCGATCGGGGGCGGAACGATGCGGGTCCAGACAGCCTTGAAGCCCGGGCGCGCCATGATGCTGTGCTGCGCGGCAAACAGCCCGAGGAGCGTGAGATCAATGGCAAGCGCAACCGGCAGGGCCGCGCTCGGACCCGAATCGATGGTCTTCGGAACGAGGACATTTCCGACGAAGCCTATCGCGTAGAGAAATGATCCCAAGAACACGATATAGGAAGCTAACCCGTACAGCGCTGCGATGAATCCCACGTTGCTAGTCCTCCCAGTGAGCGATGTCCGGAATTCCAGAGCCTAGCGGCTCTGAACCAACCCGAC
The DNA here is from genome assembly GCA_963787655.1 of uncultured Gammaproteobacteria bacterium. GTDB lineage: Bacteria > Pseudomonadota > Gammaproteobacteria > Steroidobacterales > Steroidobacteraceae > 13-2-20CM-66-19. The sequence continues at coordinate 314,699 of CAWBDY010000003.1, forward strand.
CCGGCGGTGCGACGGCGGAAAGGATGACAAATTCGCCCGGTACCCTGTAGCCCTCGCCAAACCGCCATGGTTCGATCGAATCCAAATAGCGGGTGCGCACCCGCGCGCGCACTTCGGCGGTGAAGCGCGACCAGGCGAGTGCGGCGGGGCCACCGACAAAAGCGGCATCACAGGCCTCGTTGGCGTCCGCGTAGAGCAAAGTTGTTGCAATGCGGCGGTGCTCGATGGTCGCGAACCTCTCGCGGGCGCACAGACGCGCTAGAGTATCGCGCTGACCGAGACGGAAGAAGAGCGGGCACACCTCCCCGGTCACCTCCGCATCGACGATTTCAAAGAGCGCTGACCACCCGCAGCGCGATCGCTCGCCCCATACGGCGAGAGCTAAGCGCCCGCCGGGCCGCAGCACCCGTCGCATCTCGTGCAGAGCCTGCTCGGGATCGGGCATGTACATAAGCCCAAGGCCGCAAAGGGCGACATCAAAGCTGGCGTCCGCCAGCGCCAGGCGCTCGGCATCCATACGCGCGAACGTACAATTGGACAATTCCAGCTCCGCGGCTCGCTGTCGGGCGGCATCGACCATCTGTCCGGACAAGTCGACGCCGAGCACGCGGCCGTGAGGACCGACCGCCCGTGCGGCCTCGAAGGCGACCGACCCGGTTCCGCAGGCGATGTCGAGCACCTGCTCTCCCGCGGAGGGCGACGCGAATGCCAGAAGGTTTGATCGCGCCTCCGCAAGCTGGCTCTGCCACAGCGGCTCGTAGTCGTCCGCCGCCAGGTCCCACCCATAGCGCTGGATGCGCCGTTGAAGTCTTGCTTCCAAGATGTGCTTGCCGGGTTGCTACGTTCGATGGCCGATCCAAGACCTGCCTGGGTCGACACTGTCGCTGCATCGGTGCGGCAGGGTCCTGTCCGCAAGTCTGTGATCCCTAGCAGACCGTCCGCAGGGGGCCGTCGCGCTGTCTCGCGATTGACCGCGCGTCCGGATTCTCCATACATTCGTCCGACCGGCGGGGCCTGGCTGCCGGCTCCCCTAGCCAGCGCGCGCCGCTCCGCCCAGAATTACGACACGTAGAGTCGGTATGAGTGGCAACCATGACAGCACAAGACATCGCAGCAGCAGTGCGACGCGTCGAGTCGGTCTTAAGGCGTCGTCCTGAATTCGGCATTCATGATGACGCGCAGGCCACCGCGTGCTGGCGCAGCGGCCTGCGCGTCGTGTCGAGCCATGCGAACGGCACGCAGATATTGACCGACATGCCCGCTGAACTTGGCGGCAGCGGCGACCAGGTGACACCGGGGTGGCTGTTGCGCGCGGGCCTGGCTTCTTGTCTTGCAACCCGCATCGCGATGGGTGCCGCTGCCAGCGGGATCGAATTGACGACCCTTGAGGTGACGGCCAGCAGCCGCTCAGACGCGCGCGGGATATTTGGCATGAGGGACGCCTCCGGCGAACCTGTATGCGCCGGGCCCCGCGATGTGCAACTCATCGTGCGAATCTCTGCGCCCGGAACCTCAGTGGAGCGATTGCAAACCCTGGTCGAAGAGTGCAATCGCTGCTCACCGGTATCCGCAGCCCTTCGCGATCCCGTGCCGGCGACGTTGCGTATCGAGGTGGACGGCGCCTGATGGACGCGCTCTCGGAGACGCTACGTGTGGTGCGCCTCGTTGGCGCTATCTTCATCAACGCCCGGTTCACGGCTCCCTGGTGCTACCAATCCCCCAGGGCAGACACGGCGGCGCCACTGCTTGAGCCGAGCGCCGAGCGTGTGGTGATCTTCCACCTGATCACCGAAGGGGAGTGCTACGTCGAAATCGGCCACGAGCCACCGGTTCGTCTAACCGCGGGCGACGCAGTCATCTTTCCGCAGGGGCATGCACATCGAATGACCTCCAAACCGGGACTGCCTCCGGCAACGGGTGCGCGCCTTGATCAAGTACTGTCGCGTCGTCCGCGCCAACTCGTCTACGGCGGCGGGGGCCCGACGACACGCCTCGTGTGCGGCTACCTGGCGTGCGATGCCCGACTGGCCGGCATGTTACTTGCGGGGCTGCCCGCGCTGGTGCGGGTAAATGTCCGTGGCTCGAATGCGGGTATCTGGCTCGAGGCCTCGGTTCGCTATGCGCTCGCGGAAGCGCGCTCACCGCGGCCGGGCGGGGCCGGTGTCCTGGCCAAGCTGGCCGAGGTACTGTTCATCGAAGTATTGCGTCTCTACATGCACGAACAAGGTGAGGGTCGCACCGGATGGCTGGCCGGGGTGAGGGACCGCATCGTTGGTCCCGCACTGAACGGGCTGCATGCGCGGCCGGCTCACGCCTGGACATTGGAGGAGTTGGCACGCCACGCGGGGTGTTCGCGATCGGTGCTGGCCGAGCGGTTCCAGCAATTGGTCGGCACCTCGCCCATGCAGTACCTGACGCAGTGGCGCATGTTGCTTGCTGCCAATCTGCTCTGCGGTACTAACGCTCCACTGGCTCGAATTGCGGAAGATGTGGGATACCAAACCGATACGGCATTCAGCCGAGCATTTCGGCGCGAGTTCGGCTCACCGCCAGCGGCGTGGCGCCGCAGGCGATTGATGCGAGTACATTGACGCGTGCGCGGCGCGGATACCGGGCGTTCGTGAAGTCCGCAACGAGGGGCTGCGCCGGCGTTTGTTCCCGCCTATATGCGCGAGCGGATTCGACGCAGAGAGATAGCCGGTAAGTCAGTCCTCGATGGACGCGAGCGACCCAGATGATTCGGCGAACTCCGCTAGCCGCTCGTAATAAGCGGCGAGCAGATAGAGCTCAGTGAACACCTCGTCATCCTGCAGCGTTCGAATGCGAGCACGAATGGCCGTTGCCCGGTCGCGGTAATAGCGCGGCTGACTTGCATGCATGGAGGGACCGGAAGCTGCGTAGGCCATCACCGAGCCCCTCCTTAGGTGCGATGCCTTGCTCCGACAGACGTGCGATTATAAAACGGCGCCGCATATCCAGCTGTCAGCGCTTTCGAAGCCCGCTCGTCGGCGGCGTCCTACTTTCGGGCGAGTCAACGAGCGCGCGATGGCGCTGAGGCTCGCGCTTCTCGCGGCGGGCGCACCGACGTGCAGAGAATAAAAGAACACAATGGCTAAGGTCGTGAGTGCCCGCCGAGTTCTCCTCATACTTCGCAAGCGGCATGGTTGAGCGAACTCAGCAGCTGGAGCGGCGGGTGCAAATGACTGTAAATGGTTAGCAGTGGACTGATTGCGCCGATGGGTTGCCAAGACGGAGTCGCAGGTCGCGATTAGCTCCTGAGCCGCGAGCCGTGGTGCCCTCGGCGATAGTTGATAGGGAACCGCGCCGAAACCGCGTGTTCGACGGCGGTGGTAACGCTGACGCTTATCCTGGCGGGTGAGTCCTTGTTTACCCTGCAGCCCGCTGGCATCGGCGGCACCGCGGTTGTAGCGGGACGGTAGCCAGCCGGCGCGTCCAGCTAATAGTGGAGTTGCAGTGCCCCTCGGTGTGAGCCTCATACGCAATCACAGAGTCCAGAGCCGTAAGGGGCAATGGTCCGCTACCCGATGAAAATCTCGATCGCTCGAGAGCATCAACAGGCTGTGGCGGATGCTCAGTTGTGCCAAAAGGGCGTCGATCGTGCCACCAAATACTGGTATCGACAAAGAGACTCAACTGCGTGAGCGCTCCGACTTGTAATCATAACTCTGATCCCACTCGAGTTTGCCCATGAGCTCCAGCAGACGCTTCTGCTTGCGGCGGGCGATGAACTCCTGAAGCGCTTTGGTGACGGCGGCTTTCTTTGTTCGCTCGCCGCTGACTTCCAGCGCGCGCTCGATAAGCTCGGGATCGATGGACAGATTGGTTGCCATGTGTGGACCTCTACATATCAGGATACACAATGGGCAAGGCGATCCACTACGTAGGCGATGGCTTGAAAGCTGGGGTGAGTGCGATGCTCCAGGCGGCGGTTCGGCAGAAGTTGTCGATGTCCAAAGCACCTAACGCAGATGTGCGGTAAAGCCGGGCGCGGCGTTAGCCTATCAGCGTTCGACACACGATGGGCGTTGCCCGGGAGATTCGACGACCGGGAGGATCGCAGGTCTCGCGGTGGCCCCTGCTCATCAGGGCCTGGAAATCGGAAGGAAGCCTTCTAGTGAGCCACGCATCTAACGCAGACACCAGTAGCGCACTTCCTGAGAATCGAGAAACGCTTCGGCGCCAGTGCCGTTGAGCATTGCTAGCGTTGCGAGCATTCCAGCCGCAACACAGGTACTCGCCACGACCGAAACGGAACGCGGGACGCCACGCACGGGCCAGCCGTCGTGCACGTCAAGAATGTGGCTGTAGCGGACACCGTCTCGCAACAGAAAGCGGTGCGAGTCACCGCTGGTCGCGAGCGCCCCCTGAGCGAGCTCCAGCAGCAACCGCGGCTCCCGTTCGGTGTCCGGGCGTTCCACTGCGACTTGCCAGGGACCGGCGCGATTCGCCCGATTGGCGACAAGATCGCCGCCGAAGTTAACCAGTGCGGCGACAGCATGACTGGCGCTCACCAGGGCCAGTGCCCGGTCAACGGCGTATTCCTTGCCGAAGCCGCCGAAGTCAATCTCCATGCCCGGCGGCACAGAGATCTGCGGGCGCTGCCAATGGAGCTTTTCAAAGCCAATAAATGGCAGAAGCGAGCTCACAGCCTGCGGGTCGGGGACGCGATCGGAACCGTCAAACTTCCAGCAGCGTCGCAGGATTCCCGAGGTGATATCAAACCTTCCCGACGAGAGGCGATGGCATTCCGCAGCATAATCGAGGAGCGCCGCCGTCTCGGCGTCCACAGTGATGGGTTGGCCCTGGCTGCGGTTGATCGCGCTGACGAGACTGTCTGGCAGGTAACGGCTGTATTTTGCCTCGATGCGCCAGGCCTCGGCTGCGGCGGCTCGACCTAATTGCCGTGCCAGGTCCAGGTCATCGGTATCGAGCAGTACCTCGCAGGGGCTCGCCATTGCCCGGAAAGTGACTGCCACGATGCCGTTGTCGCGCGGCTGCAGCTGCAATTCGGAAGTCTGCACGCGGACGGCCCCAGCGCCCCGGAAGTCGGGTCGACTGTCATTCTAAAACAGGAAACGCCAACTCAGCTGCGCGATGGTCGCACGCAGGTTGGGATTGAGGTTCAGACCCTGGAGTTCTGCCAGATTGCTCGACTGATTGCTCGGGCGCTGCTCGTATTGCTCGAGGCGCAAGCTCAACTCGCCGTTGCGGATCACGGATACGCCGAACTTCAGTCCGAAGGTTGTGCCGACGAATGCTGCCAGACGCGGGTCTGCCGAGGCGTATACCGGTGCCGCGCCGGTGCCGGTGAGATAGAGATTATAGAAGCTGGCGGCACCCTGGTGATACCAGCGCGCGAGAGGCTCGAGATATGTTGCGGAGCTGAGTGAAATGCGCAGGTGCGCTTCAACCGTGTCGGAATTGATGTCCCAGCTGTCCTTACCGCGTCGATAGGAGACATCCAGCACGGTGGGACCGAGGGCTACTTTGTTCAGCCAGTAAAGGGACTGACGTGTACGCGAATCGGGACGATTCTCGTACCGATAGCCGGTAACTTCGCCCGTGGCATCGAGGACCGACAGGATGCGGTAGGGGTCCGTCAGGTATCCTTGCGAGTGATCGAACGTGTAGTTGAGCTGAGTCAGCCAGTTACGCGCGAGGACCTGTGTCACCCCTGCGAGAGCTCCAGTGACCGTCTTGGTCTGGTTACTCTCGTGCTCATACAGCGCGTAGTCGGAGTCGGGAACCGGCGTTCCGCCGTGGGGCTGGATCAGATCGTGTTCGACATTTACCCCGACAGCGAGCGTGGTGTTCTTCTCATTGAAATCGTGGCTGAAGTCGCCGTGCGCGGCGAAGGAGTCGAAATCGTGCTCGGTGGAGATATGGCCTCCCGCCGCCAATGTGTCATTGAGACCCAGCGGCTGGGACCAGTCCGCGTCGCCTGCAAAGCGCTGCTCCTTGAAATTGGGGTCCTGCGGCAGCTCTCCCGGGGCGATCGTGTACAGCCGGGTCTTCTTGCCGGGCTGAGGGATGAGACTCGTGCTGGACGGGCTGGCAAAGGTCTGCACCTTGCGCGATGGCAGAGCGCCGTTCGGGGTTGCGCCAGATAGCGAGTCGGCGGTGAATGCCCCTGCGAGCACCCGCTGATCGCCGAAGTCCTTCTTCAACGAAACGACCGGCTCGATTGCCTGAACGCGCCCGGCATTTTCCTTGTAGTAGAGCACGGCACTGTCGAGTTCGAAGGAAGGGTCGGCGTCAGGTGCGCTCTGGGCACGTGCAGTTGCGGAAAGCAGCGCGCAGCTCGCAGCCATCAGACCAAGCTGCAGGGACCCCGCCGGTCGCTTCAGTTGCACCCGCAGCCTCCACCGCCAAAGCTGCGACCGCCGTTGCCCGCCTCCTTGCTGAAATAGATGTGGTCATCGATGGCTGCGTCGAGCGGGTTGGCAGCCACCGCCATCTCGGGCCGCGCCAGGATTTCGTGCTGCCAGGGCTTGACCCCGACGGTGCCGCAACCGCCGAGCAGAAGTCCAAGCCCCAGAGGCGTGACCGCTCGCCAGAGTTTCCGCCGTTGCATGATTAGCTCGCCTTACTCAATGCTGAGTGACCCAAGAACCTACCTGCTGCTCGAGCACGCGCCGATCAGCCAGACGAAACCCTTCATGCCGAACCTGTACGGCGCCGTTGCGATCAATCACGAAGCTGCTCGGCATTCCATGGACCGAAAATCTCTGCGCGAGCACACCCTGGGAGTCGAAGACCACGCGAAACTGCGCCGGATGTTGGCGCAGGAACCGCTCGGCGTCAGCGCGGTTCCGGTCAACATTGACTGCGACGACCGTAAGGCCCTGCGGTCCGAGCGTCTCTTGCAGATGGTTCATGAAGGGGAAGGACGCCAGACAAGGGGTGCACCAGGAGGCCCAGAAATCGAGATACACAACGTGACCTTTGAGAGCGGTCAGATCAACTAAATCACTCGCCCAGGCGACCGGCGCCGCGAAGCAAGCCGCTGCCAGAATCCCAAGACCGGCTTTCAGAGCAATCCACGCGATGGGGCGCGGGGAATTGGAAACAGCGCGTTGCATAGCTCCCAGTCTCGCGCAGGCATTACATGACAGTGTACCGTGCAATGCAGAGTAGGCGGACTTCAATTCCCAAGCAAGTACCGGCGTGCTTCCGACCGGGACCCTCCGTAACCGCTTCGGCGCGGATGCACCGGGTGCGCACGGCGAGATGACCTCAAGTGACTCCGAGCAGTACCTTCAGGCCCAACACCGCTGCGGCGAGGGATGCGACCACCAAGAGCGGTGGCATTCGCAGTAGGGTCAGCAGCACAAAACCCACAAGCACCACTCCAAAGTCCGCTGGGCTCATTACGGATGTCGTCCATAGCGGCTGGTACAGCGCCGCCGCCAGAAGGCCCACCACTGCAGCGTTGACCCCGGACATCATCGCTCGCGCAGCGACGGACCTCCGTAGCGACTCCCAGTACGGCAGAGCGCCGAGGAGGATGAGCGTTCCTGGCAGAAACAGGCTCACGAGGCCCAGCGCCGCACCGGGCAGTCCGTGCGCCATGGGGTGAACTACCGCGCCAAGATACGCGGCGAATGTGAACAGTGGACCCGGCACTGCCTGGGCGGCGCCGTACCCTGCCAGAAACATGTCATCCGTGACCCATCCCGGAGTGACGAACGCCTGCCGCAGCAAGGGCAGTACGACGTGACCCCCACCGAAGACCAGTGCTCCCGAGCGATAAAAGGCGTTGAAGAGTTTGAGTCCCGGCCACGCGACGAGCGGGCTCACGAGTGGGGGTACGATCAGGAGAGCCAAGAAGGCAGCAAGAGCGAGCGCTCCGGCGCGCCTTGAAACGGCGACTATTGGGGTCGGCGGGCTCTCGCCCGCGTCAGCTGGGCTGCAGGTCAGTCGCCCGAGAGCGGCACCCAAGGCGATCGCCGCCAGCTGTGCTCCTGTCGACTGGCTGAGAAGCACAATGAATGCCGCGGCGATGGTGATCGAAGCGCGTGCCGGACCGCGCGAGAGCGTCCGTGCCATCCCCCACACGGCCTGAGCGACGATCGCGACGGCGACGAGCCTGAGGCCGTGCAACAGCGCCAGAGCGCCAGAACTTGTCAGCGCACTCGCACCGTAGGCGAATAACATCATGAAAATCGCCGAGGGCAGTGTGAATCCGGTCCAGGCGGCCAGTCCGCCGCGGTAGCCAGCCCTCAGCAGGCCGATTGAAAATCCGACCTGGCTGCTGGCAGGCCCGGGAAGCAGTTGACAGAGTGCCACGAGATCGGCAAATGCCGCCTCATCCAGCCACCTGCGCCGCAGGACAAACTCACTGTGAAAGTAGCCAATATGCGCGATCGGACCGCCAAAGGAGCTAACGCCGAGTTTCAGGAATGCTCGAAAGACCTCGGCTGGAGAGCCGGCGCTCCCGTGCCGCGCCGGTAGCGGGTGCGGATCGCGGTTCGCGGTCGTCGTTGAGATCTCGCTCATTGGCCGGATTCTTAGATGTAAATGACCAGCGCCCTCAAGACGAAATTCCTGCGCAGCGGTTGATCGCGATGGGAAGCGAGTGACCGGGACTGCCGGCGATGAAGTCGAACTCGAGGTCCTGGAAACCGCCAGGAGCGCTTCGGTGCGTCACGCCTCGAGTGGGTAGCGCACACCGCGATCGGCATCATGCGTGCGAAGTATTCCACGTTCTGTGAGCTCGGCAAGATCGGGCTGCGCGGTGGCGGGGCTGAGCGTAAGTGCCGAGACCGGCAGCAGGTTGCCAGAACCGGCGTGTTTGTCGCACAGGACGGACAGATTCTCTTATCGTTCAACGAGCCGTACGCTGTTGCGAATGGCGCAACGACTCGTGATCCCAAGTCGAGAGGAGGTCGACGGTGAACTCCTGGTCGCGCGTCCCTGGTGGCAATTCTCCGTGCGCTTCAACGTTGCCATCTCGCAGAGCGTTCCAGTCGCTCGGACGCACGAACGCGAAACGGAAGGCGTGATGATGAGGTGGGGTCTTGTGCAAAAAACCGCACGCGGCACCATCAATTTCACGAGCTGTGGCTCAGTGCGCAGCGATGCCCTGAAGTCTGCACAGGACCTGTCCCGCATGTGGCTGCATGGCCAGCGCGGAATCGTGCCGCTTGCGGGATTTTATCTCTGGCAACGCGCGCCATCTGGCCATGATCAGCCGCATTACGTGCGCCTGGTGAACCGGCCGGTCTTCGGTGTCGCAGCGCTCTGGGAGCGCGTGGAAGCCAATGACGAGGTCATCGAAAGCTGTGCACTTATTACCGTCGATGCCAATCCGCTGCTGACTGAACTCGATCCTGCGACAGGGCAGATGCCTGCGATACTGCGCTCGGAAGATTACAAGGCGTGGCTCTCATCCAACGTGCACCAGGCGAACGAGCTGCTGCGCCCGTATCCGCACATTCGGATGGTCTGTCACCCGGTCGCGCCCTACGTGAATCACTTGGAGTTCGACGAGCCCCGCTTAGCCCGACCAGCTGATCGGTAGGTCCAGCGTCCGCTTCAGCGCTTGCGCGGGAGGGGAGGGTCCAGCTCAAGGCTCGCGAGGCCGTGAATCACGCGATGTCCGGACAGACCCGATATCAGAACGTTTCAGCGCCTGTGAGACAGGCACCCCGGAAGGCCATGTGGAGGGCCGCTGTGACCGATGGGTAGGAGGAAACCTACTCGTAGATGGAAAGTGTCCGCGCGCGTTGCATGCTAGGGTGTATGACGCATGACGCGCGGTAGCATCAGCGGAAAACAAGAGCTGCGGCAAAGCGAGGACCGTTTCAGGCTCCTCGTCGAGAGCGTCCGCGATTACGCTATCTTCATGCTGGATCCGGACGGCATCGTTCTCACGTGGAACGCGGGCGCGGAGCGTTTTAAGGGATACGCAGCTCACGAGATTATCGGGCAGCACTTTTCGCGCTTCTACCCCGCTGAAGCTCTAGAGCGCGGATATCCGGCGCACGAGCTTGAGGTAGCGAAAGCCACAGGCGTATTCGAAGACGAGGGTTGGCGCGTCCGGAAGGACGGTTCACTCTTCTGGGCGAACGTAGTCATAACGGCCGTCCGAAACAGCCATGGCGAGCTTCTAGGTTTCGCTAAGGTTACGCGGGATCTGACGCAACGACGCGCTCACGAAGAGGACTTGCGCCGCAGCGAAGAGCGGTTTCGCCTCTTGATAGAGGGCGTTGCCGAGTACGCCATCTTTATGCTCGATCCCAATGGGCGGGTGGCCACCTGGAACGTCGGGGCTGAACGGATCAAGGGTTACACAGCGAGCGACATTATCGGACAGCACTTTTCCATCTTTTATCCCGAGGACGCCAGAGCGAGCGGGTGGCCCGAGCACGAGCTGCAGGAAGCTTCGGAAAAGGGGAGCTTTGTGGATAACGGCTGGCGCGTGCGCAAGGATGGCACGACGTTTTGGGCCAATGTCACGATTACGGCGCTGCGCGACGATGTCGGTCAGCTTCTCGGCTATGCCAAGCTCACCCGCGATCTGACGGAAAGCAAGCGCATCGAGGCCATTGAGCTTGCGAATCAGCAGCGCGAAGAAATGTTGGACGCCGAGCGCAACGCGCGTATGGCTGCGCAGCGCGCAACCCGCATCAAGGACGAATTCCTGGCGACGCTTTCGCACGAGCTGCGCACGCCGTTGAGCGCAATCCTGGGCTGGACGCAGGTGCTGCTCAGAGGAGACACGCCCAAGGGACCGGACGAGCAGAAGCGGGCCGTCGAAGTCATCGACCGCAACGCACGTGCGCAAATTCAACTCATCGACGATCTGCTGGACTTGAGCCGAATCATGACAGGGAAGATTCGGCTCGATCTCCATCAGGTCTCGTTAGGCAGCGTGGTCAAGGCGGCCGTGGACTCCGCCATGCCCGCGGCGGAAGCCAAGAACATTCGACTGAAGTCAATCTTGGGCTCGAGCCAGGACATCGTCAGCGCCGACAGTGCCCGTCTGCAGCAAGTCGTCTGGAACCTGCTGACCAACGCGATCAAGTTCACGCAAAAGGGAGGGCAAGTTCAGGTACTGCTCCAACGCGTGAATTCGCATCTCGAACTGAGCGTCAGCGACACCGGCATCGGCATTCCCGCGAATTATCTTCCGTATGTCTTCGACCGATTCTCGCAAAGAGACAGCTCGACAACGAGGGCCTTCGGCGGCCTCGGCTTGGGCCTCGCGATCTGCAAGCAACTCGTCGAATTGCATGGCGGTTCATAAACGCCGCAAGTCAGGGCGAAGGCATGGGCGCCACGTTTTCCGTCCAGCTGCCCCTGTCGATTGTTCAGCTGGACGAGCAGGGCGCACCGCGCATCCATCCGACCGCGGAGACTCAAGCCGGAGAGATGCTGTCGCTGCCGAGGCTCGACGGCGTGCATGTGTTCGTCGTCGACGATGAACCCGATGCACGGGAGTTGCTGCGAACGGTGCTGGAAGATCAGGGGGCCAAGGTGACGAGTTTCGGCTCGGCGCATGACGCCTGGTGGCGTTGAAGACGACAAAGCCGACCGTCCTCGTCTGCGATGTGGGGATGCCGAAGATGGATGGTTATCAGTTGATCCGGACATTGCGCGCCCAGGAGTCTCGGAGCGAGCGGATTCCCGCATTGGCTCTCACTGCGTTTGCGCGAGCGGAAGATAGAAAGCGCTCCCTGGTGGCCGGTTATCAAGCTCACCTGGCGAAGCGATTCGATGTGGGCGAACTCATCCTCGTCGTCGCGGACTTGGTGGGAAGGTAGGTCAGCCGGTCAGCCGGTTTCCGGCCGGTGAGCGCTCGAAGCTCCGTTTGCAGCCTGCGATGCGAACGCGGAGGATCGCGCCTGCCCGGTCATCCAACGCCTGACGCTCCCTTGAGCCGCTCACTACCACCCGCTTGAGCACCACTAGCGCCAACTAGCTTGCCGGTTGGCACTCGCGTCAGCCTAACGCTGGCGCGGCCGCGATCGGGCTATCGTCGGGTTGCCGAGCGTGCTGGACCTCAGAAGGTTGCGCGCCGCAATCATTTCGATATACTTGGAACTATGAAAGCAGCGGAAATCATTGGCGCCTTAAGCGCACTCGCCTCCGAGGCACGTCTTGGAGTGTATCGCCTGCTCGTCAAGCGCGGCCCGGATGGCTACACGCCGACCGAGCTCGCCAACCGCTTGGGAATGCCGGCACCCACATTGTCCTTTCACCTTAAGGAGCTCGTCAGCGCGAAACTCGTCACGAGTCGGCGTGAGGGACGTGACCTTTCTCCTCAGCCCGAACATTGAGCGTTATGAGCGGACTGGTGACGTTCCTGACCGAGAACTGTTGCAGCCTCGCAAGGGAGACTGCGATGCGAACTGCCAGCCGGTCGCAGCCTTACCATCGCAAAGGAAGAGAGCATGAAACGCTTGCACGTCCACATTGCCGTCAAGGATCTCGACGCCTCGGTGCGTTTTTACTCGCAACTCTTTTCGGTCGCGCCGAGCGTGCAGAAGGCAGATTACGCCAAGTGGATGCTTGACGACCCGCGCGTCAATTTCGCGATCAGTCGGCGCGGCGTGAACCGCGGTGTCGATCATCTCGGGATTCAGGTTGAAGACCGTGCGGAGCTGGTGGAAGTCTACGGGCGGCTGAAAGCAGCTGATGCCCCTGTGCTCGTGGAGGGGCAGACGGTCTGCTGTTATGCGCACAGCGAAAAGAGCTGGATCGAGGACCCAGGGACTTAAATGGGAGACATTCCTGACGAGCGGCGAGAGCACGGTGTATGGCGGTGACCAAATCGTGCGGAAGCAGGTGAACGACACCAAGGCGGCGGCATGCTGCGCACCGGCCTCTTGCGCGTCTGAGAGCGCTTAAACAAATGACCCTGCACATCGGCGCAGGGACGGTACGGGACGGCGCGCACATCCGCGCGCTGCTGGGCCGCACACCTTCCGACGGATGACCTCGACAGCATCGCCCCATACTTTGTCGTCGCACGTGATGAGGCCGACCAGGTGGTGGGGACGGGCGCTTTGCAGTGGTTTGGGGATGCCGCACTGCTGCGGTCGGTGGCAGTGGCTGCGGAGTTTCGCAACACCGGTCTGGGCAGAAGGATCGTTGCCGAGCTCGAGAAGGCCGCACGCGCTGCGGGTATAAGCGCGTTGGTTCTCCTGACCACCACGGCACGGGGCTTCTTTGAGGCGCTGGGGTATCGGGTCATCGACAGGCAGGCGGTTCCGCAGGGACTGCATCAGAGCGAGGAATTCCGCTCGTTGTGCCCGAGTTCGGCGGTCTGCATGACCAAGAGTATTGCCCGCGGGTAGCAGCGCAATGGCCGATCGGGTCTTTAACGTACTCTTTTGTGTACCGGGAACTCGGCGCGCAGCGTCCTGGCGGAGGCGCTGCTGAATCACCTCGGACGAGGCAAGTTCCACGCTTTCAGTGCCGGCAGCCACCCCAAGGGGGCGGTTCATCCGATCGCCCTGGCCCTGCTCGAGCGGATGAACGTTCCCACGGGGGGCCTGCGCAGTAAGAGCTGGGACGAGTTCGCGGGCCCAGGCGCGCGGCAGCTCGATTTTATTTTCACGGTTTGCGACAACGCCGCGGGAGAAGTGTGCCCGTATTGGGCCGGTCACCCGATGACAGCGCACTGGGGCATTCCCGATCCCGCCGCCGTAGAAGGCACGGATGCCGACAAATGGGCCGCCTTCCGGGCCGCCTTCCAGGCCCTCGATAACCGCATCAAGGTCTTCACTAGTCTCCCGCTCGCATCGCTTGAAGGTATTCGGTTGCAGGAGCGGCTGAACGCCATCGGCACGAGCTCTGTGGAGAGCAGGGCATGACGGACGGGAAGCGACTGTTCTCCGAGGGACTCGGCTCGCTGCTCTCGCAGCCACAGTCATTGGCTCGGGCGTAATGGCGCAGCGGCTCGCGGGCGGAAACGGCGCGGTGGCGCTGCTCGCCAATACGGCCGCGACCGTGGCTGTGCTTGCCACCCTGATCGGGCTTTTCGGTCCGGTCAGTGGTGCGACTTTAATCCGGCGGTGTCGCTGATCCAGGCGCTTCGGAGCCGAATGTCCTGGCGGGAGGCGGCAGGTTACGCCCTCGTCCAGATCATCGGCTGTTGCCTCGGCGCACTCGTCGCTCACGCTATGTTCGAGTTGCCACTTCTGCAGGCTTCGACGCACATACGCACAGGCCCCGCTCAGTGGCTCGCCGAGTTCGTCGCGACATTCGGGTTGCTCCTGGTGGTCCTCGGACATCGACGGCCATCCGATGCGCCATGGATGGTTGCTGGCTGGATCGGCGCGGCCTACTGGTTCACGGCTTCCACGTCCTTCGCCAATCCGGCGAATACGATCGCGCGCTCGCTGACCGATACGTTTGCGGGGATCAGACCGGCGGACGTGCCCGCATTCATCGGTGCGCAGCTGCTCGGCGCAATCCTGGCGCTCCTGGTGGCCCGGCCACTCTTTGGCCTCAAGGTGGATGCCAGGGATCAGACGCGGGTCCTGGCCGAGCCGAAGGCTCTATCGCTCCCCGCGGTGCCTCCTCGTGAGTGAGCCAGCCCAGCGCGCGTGCGCGCTCCGCGATGGGAATCCCCGGTCCGTTGTCGCTTATCGTAAGAACGGCCCGCTGCTCCTGGCCAATCACCTCGAGGGCGACCGGCCGCTCTCACCTACGTGCCGAATGGAGTATTTGAGTAAGATACCGGTGCATCAGATAGAGAACCTCAGTCGAGCCCGGCAGCGGGTGCAGGCAGCGAGTGAGCGTGATCTGACCCGCTTCTCGCGCGCCGCCGGCGCGAGGTCGTCTAGGACGAGATCGACCACAATCTTCGCCTGGGTCACTTGTCCCCGTGCTGCTGGCGGTACGGGTTCCAGACGCGCCAGCGACGACAACTGGCTCATGAGGTGTGTCGTTCGGTCGATGTTCGTCTGCGGCTTGTCGAGTGCGCGCCGCGCCGCACCAGGCGTCGTCGCACGCGCGGCGCCTGCGCCTGCGCACGCAGTGCGGCAAGTGGCGTCCGCAACTCGTGCGCGGCGTCGGCGGTGAAGCGTCGCTCGCGCGCGAGAACTTCCGCGTGCCGGGCCAGTAGGCCGTTCAGCGCTACTCCGAGTGCGTGCGTCTCGACAGGCATCTCAGCCGTGTTTAGCGCGGAGAGATCGTCGGCGCCGCGGCCGGCCAGGTCCGCAGCGATGCGGCGCACGGGACGAAGCGCTCGCTCGATAATCATGCCGATCAGCGCGGTCAGCAGCATTAGCGCGAAAGCCAGCGGCAGGGCAACCGCACGTACTGTGCGTGATAAGGCCGCATTGCGGTACTCAACCGCTTCGGCGATGTGTATGACTAGGGGAGTTGCGGTGGAGTTTAAGGTGTACACGCGCCAGGCGTGCCCGTTGAACACGGAGTTGGCGAACCCCGTCGTATTGCTGGTCACGAGCGGCGCCTCGGGTGAGCCCCCAGATCGGTACAGCAGTTGGTTGGTGCGCGTTGCAATCTGATAGACGATGTCGAGTGGCATCGGCCTGCCGTGCGCGGCCACCGAACGTGGCACTACGCTCTCGCCCTCCGCGTACTCGTGATCGGCGTAGCGCAGCGCGAGGGCCGCCTGCTGCTGCAGTATCTCGTCAAATTGGGCAGCTGTGCTGCTGGCGACCGCGCGGTAAACCAGGAATCCAAGCAGCAGGAACACCACGCAGGCGGCTCCCGCCACGGCGATCACCATGCGCCGGCGCAGCGACCACGGCCGCTCGCTTCTAGCGGTGTTGGTTCAGTGGTAACCGCGACCCTTGATATTGGAAATGAAGTGCATTCCAAGCTTGCGTCATAGGTTGTGGATGTGAACTTCGATCCCGTTGCTGGCGATGTTATCCTCGAATCCATACAGCTCCTCCTCGATCTCGGTGCGCGTCACAAGGCGCCCGGCCTTACGCATCAGCAGCTCGACCACAGCGTATTCGCGGGCCGTGAGAGCCGCTGGCTTGCCCTGGTAGGTAACCATACGCTGACGCAGGTCGAGCACTACCTCACCGGCGATGAGCATCGACTCAGCACTGCCAGCCGCGCGGCGCGTTATAGCCCGCAGTCGCGCTGTGAGCTCATCGATGTCAAATCGCTTGATCAGGTAATCGTCCGCGCCGGCATCAAGGCCTGCAATACGGTCTGTGACCCGATCCCGCGCGGTCACGACGACGACCGGTGTGGTATGTCCGTTCTGTCGCAGCCAGCGCAGGACGTTCAGCCCGTCGCTTTTTGGTAGACCCAGATCAAGAAGCAGGGCACTGAATGCTGCCGTCGATAGCGCCGCCATCGCCGCGGGCGTCCTGCACCCAGTCGACGACATACTTTCCTGACGCAGTGCGTCCCGCACTGCGTCACCCAGCATCTCGTCGTCCTCAACCAAAGAATCCGCACGATCTTCTTCCCCTGGCCGTCCGCCAATTTCAGCATCCGTCTGCTTAAGTTGGCCTTAAGCGTGTGCCCTCTATCCTGCGCGTACCATGCGACCTGACCCTGTCACACAACTGACCTCGGTCGCAAGCCCCTGGTGCATGTCTCATCAGTCGGCTTGCTACTCCTGCTGTCGTTAACGAGAGGCACCTCATGCTTTGCCGTGGCGGTCCTTTCGGCATTGACTCCGAATTGACGTACGACAATAGCGGCATCTGGAAGCGCAATTATCAAGAAGTGCTGGAATACGGTCTCCTCGGTGGCAATGTTGTCGGGGCGCTATGGGAGGGCGGCGACACGCGCCTCGGCCGTACCTTGTGGCAGTCGCTGGACGCCACGGCGGCCTCCGGCGTCGTGGCTTTCGCGATGAAGTACGCATTTTCGCGCGTACGGCCCGACGCTAGCAACGACGATCCGACCTATGGTTCAAGGGTCACGGCGTTAGAGTTTCCCCAGCGGCGAAGTGACTGAGGTAAGCGCCATCGTTACGCCATTTACACTGGAATATGGCCGCGAGCATCCGTTTGTCTACGGTTCCAGCCGCCGCCCGTCTATGACGGTATCGCGCGCATGAAGGTACAGGCGCCTGGCAGTCGGACGTGATCGCCGGCTTTGCCTCGGCACGGGTGCCGGTTGGCTGATGCACCGCAATCCGAATGCACCCTATATTCTGAGCATCATGCCGCACGGTAATCCACGTTGGAATTGGCAAGAAATTCTAGTGCACGGACTCGGAACGAGCTGATCGCTAGCGCTGCACGTAAGGGTTACGCGAGTCTGAGGGCGACGCGAAATACCTCGGCACGGCGAGCTGGTCGAGCGATTTTCCGGGGTCGCCAGTCACGCGACATAGTCGATTAATGCTTGCGACGATCTGTGATTCGGTGAACCTCGATTTCCTCATGACATCCGCGTGCCGGGAGAGTCTACCATTCACGCATGTCCGAGGCGGGGAGCCCTCCGTCAAGGTGGCGCCATCGCTCCCGGAAACGGATGGTATTGATACCGTGATCGCGGGCCGCAAAGTCGGCGTCACGGCATTTCAGCACACGAGTCCTCCGTCAGCTCGAGTAACAAGCCCTTCGACGGCTCACACGTGTCAGTGAATCCCGGGCGATTGAGGCCGCCGCTGGAGCGCGGGGCGGTGCGCTCCGCGTGGCCGGGCGCGCCCGGCCCATGGCATAGTGGCGCGGTCGCCAGACGGCCACGTGCAGGGGGATCGAATCCGTGAATGCAGTACCCGCCACGCACGCCACGCCTGCGCGTGTGATCCTGATTTCGGCAGTCGCGGCGCTCGGCGGCTTCTTGTTCGGTTACGACACCGCGGTGATCAACGGCGCGGTCGATGCAATGCGCGCCAGCTTCGCGCTCGACGCGGCTCAGATCGGCATTGCGGTGTCGTGCGCACTGCTCGGCTCGGCGATTGGCGCCTGGTATGCGGGCTGGATTGCCGATCGCTTCGGTCGGGTGCGCACCATGCAGGTCGCGGCCGTGCTGCTGACGGTCAGCGCCGTGGGTGCGGGCCTGGCGCACGGCGTCTGGGCGCTGATTCCCTGGCGGCTGATCGCCGGCATCGGTGTCGGCGTCGCCTCCGTCATCGCCCCCGCCTACATCGCCGAGGTCTCACCCGCGCACGTGCGCGGCAGGCTCGGCTCGTTGCAGCAGCTGGCGATCGTGCTGGGGATCTTCGTCGCCCTGGCCGCTGATGCCGTGTTGGCGGGAGCGGCGGGCAGCGCGGCGGCGCAGTTCTGGCTGGGTCTTGCGGCGTGGCGCTGGATGTTCATCGTGGCGGCATTTCCGGCGGTGATTTACGGCACGCTGGTGCTCGCGGTACCGGAATCTCCCCGCTACCTGGTGGCGCGCGGTGAATCGGGTCTGGCGGGGGACGTGCTGCGCCAGGTGCTGGGAATTTCGGACAGCGACGAGCTGCACATCAAGGTGCGGGACATCGAGGCGAGCCTGCGCGCCGAGCATCGTCCGCGGCTGGGCGATCTGCGCGGCCCGCGCGGCCTGCTGCCTGTGGTTTGGATCGGCATCGCACTGTCGGTCTTCCAGCAGTTCGTCGGCATCAACGTGATCTTCTATTACTCGTCGACGCTGTGGCATTCGGTCGGGTTCAGCGAAGCGGACTCGTTCAAAATCACCGTCGCCACGTCGATCACCAACGTGTTGGTGACGCTCGTCGCCATCGCGCTCATCGATCGCATCGGACGCAAGCCGCTGCTCGCGATCGGCTCGGCAGGCATGGCGCTCACGCTCGCCGTTATGGCCTGGTGCTTCGCGCACGCCAGCGGCAGCGGTACGGCGGTCAGCCTGCCCTCGCCGTACGGGGCGATCGCACTGGTCGCCGCGAATCTCTACGTGGTGTTCTTCGGCGTGAGTTGGGGCCCGGTGGTGTGGGTACTGCTCGGGGAGATGTTCCCGAACCGCATCCGGGCGATCGGGCTCGCGGTGGCGGCCGCGGCGCAATGGCTCGCCAACTTCCTGATCACCGCGACTTTCCCTTACCTAGCCGAGATCAGCCTGACGTTCGCCTACGGCCTGTACGCGCTGTTTGCTGCATTGTCGCTGATCTTCGTGATCACCGCGGCACGCGAGACGAAGGGCGTCGAGCTGGAGGCGATGACGAACTAGCGGCCGAAGAAGCCGGCGTCCACCGGCTTGCGCGTCAGGATCGCCGCGCGCGTCAGACGCTGCTTAACTCAGCAAACGAGGCACCTATGCTCACTCGCAGATCATTCAACACACTACTCGCCGCGGCGGCAGTATCGTCGATGGCTCCGAAGCTCAGCAAAGCCCAAAAAATTGCGGGCAACCAACATTGTTCTGGTTCACGGCCTGTACGCCGACGCATCCTGCTGGATCGACGTGATTCCGTATCCGCAAAATGCCGGTCTCAACGTGACCGCTGTACAGAATCCGCTTACCTCGCTCGCCGATGCTGTCGCGGCTACACGCCGTATCCTCGCCTTGCAGAAGGGACCGACGGTTCTGGTCGGTCATTCGTTCGCGGGAACGATTATCAGCGAAACGGGAAATGACTCGATGGTCTCGGCTCTTGTCTACGTGGCCGCTCGCGCCCCTGATGCCGGCGGGGATTTTGCCGCGCTCGCCGCAAAATTTCCGAAGCCACCTGCGAGCGCTGGAGTCGTGAGCTCGAACGGATTCTTTTGGCTGAGCGAAGAAGCCTTTCTCAAAGATTTTGCGGACGATCTTGTGCCCAACAGGGCACGTGCGTTATTCGCAGTTCAAGGCCAGGTCGCCAGTGGGTTGGTCACCGAGAAAACCACCACAGCGGCGTGGAGATCAAAACCAAGCTGGTACCAGGTGTCGACCCAGGACCGCGCGATCAACTCTGACCTGGAGCGATTTCTGGCAAAGCGGATGAAAGCGACGGCGATCGAACTCGACTCGAGTCATTTATCGCTGCTATCTCATCCGCGCGAAATTGCGGATCTGATTCTCCAGGCCGCGGCGCACAAAGACTGAGTTGATGCGGCAGGACTTGCGCCCGCAATCGCGAGTTTGGGCCTTGAATGTATGAAGTCGTCTGGCGCTAGCTGCCGCTGAACTTATAGCTGAAACGCAAGCCGATGGTTCGGGGACGACTTATCGTTATGCCCTTGTACCACTGGGAGTAGTTAGCATAGAGCTGGGCCCGGGTGTCGGTCAGGTTCTGTCCGTAGACCTGCACGAGCCAGGCGTCCTTGCCGAAACCGACCGTCCCATCATACATCGTGAAAGCGGGCAGGTTATATGCCGTGGAGTTGCCCTGGAGGTCAAACGCAAGCTGATTGGTCGAAGCGAGGGAGTGTGATTGATGCACGGCGCCGAGCTGAGCGAACGCGGCATAGGTGTTGAGCGTGAAGTCATAACGCGCGCGAATGCTGCCCTGAAACGGCGGTGCTCCGGCGAGCGGACTGCCGAGCGCCCCGTCCGGATTGGAGAGTGTCTGGCCGTTCGCCGTGTGAAGCGTGCTGAAGTCGATCGGTGTTCCGTCCGTCCACAGGAAGGATGATTGCTGGACCAGCTCGCTGCGATTCCAATTGGCACGGGCCTCGATGGTGAAGCCAGTCGTGACGCGCGCCACGCCGGAGGTCTCGAGGCCGCGCACCCGGTAGTTACCACCGTTGAAGGTTATGCCTTGCGGGCTGAGACTCGCAGCGCCGACACTGATCTGCGCGTTGTTCCAGTCCTCCTGGTAAAGCGCGCCATCCCATTGGATGCGTTGGCTCATCCAGGTCGTCTTCCACCCCAGCTCATTGTTAGTGAGGCTGTCGGGCGCAAAGTCCAAAGGCGGCACCCAGCCCCCGTGCTGTCGGGCTTGCGCCTGCCAGGCCGACGACCCCGCTCGCAGGGGCGAGGGGAATGCTACCGCGGGTAGGCGATTGAAGCCGCCGGCGCGGAAGCCCTGCGACCAGGTGTAGTACAGCAGCGCATCCTCGGTGACTTTCCAGCTGAGATTAGCGCGGCTCCTGAAGCCGGAAAAGGTGCGGTCAAGGCCTTCCGCATTGAGATTGGTGAAGTTGGAGTGATTCACGCACGGATTCGGCGCCTGCGGGAAGGACGTGAGCTTGCAAAAGAAGCTGCCGACGTCCGAGCCGACTTCCGAGGTCTCGGTACTGGAGTAGCGTGTGCCGGCCGTCAGCGTCAGCCTGTGCGGAAGGTCGAAGTCGACCGACATGTACGCGGCCCGCTGGCTATAACCGCGGCTAATGTCGTCAAAGAAGGCATCGCCCGGTGGCCGGGCGTTCGGGTTGATCGAGGTCGCCGGTGCGGGTATGAACATCGCACCCGGGGTGTTGAACCTCACCGGAGTGCCGTTCGGTAGAAGCGTTGATCCGTTCAGGGTGTAATAGCCGGTGGGTGGCCCGATCGGATTGAAGTACGGCAGCGCAGTGAGGTAGAACCAGTCGACCTGCTCCTGGATCTGGTACTTTTCATAGAATAGCCCGCCGACGCCACGGATTCGCCAGTCAGCGGGTGTACTGAGACGCAACTCATGGCTCTGGTGAGTGTTGCGCTCGACATCACGCCAGGTCGCGCTTGGCGTGAAGCATTGTGCAGTTGCAGGGTTGGCCTGCGGTACGCACTGATAGTAGTCTGCGTAGACGGCGCGGGAGTAGTTGGTGTAATCCTGAGTCTGCTCGACGTTGCGCACCAGGTACGCGCCCGCATACACAAGCCTCAGAGCAGCACCGATGCGGCCCTCAATTGTCAGGGCGGTGTTCTCGAACTTGTCCTTGTCGTAGGACGGGTTGAAGAGCTGAACGCTGAGGTCTGGTAGCGGCTCGCCCAGGGAGTTCTCCGCCATTTCGGCAAAGACGCCGTCCGCCTCGATATTCTGATAAGACTGGGCGAGTAACGCGCTCCAGTCCTGATCGAACTGATACCGCACCTCGGCGCGTATGCCCTGATAAGTGACCGGGTTGATAGCGTTGGCCGCAAGGTTGAAGTTGTTGAGCACCACACTGTTGGCAGGAATCCGCCCGCCGGCGTACGCAATACTCTCGTCGGTAGGGGCACGCGCAAAGGTCGCGCGGATATTGTCGATGTACCCGCCGCGTCGCTCGTTGTAGATCACGCCACGTACGGCCAGTCGGTCGGCAATGAGTGGAATATTGAGAGTGGCGTCGAGGTTGCTGTTCGGATCTCCGTGCGCAGTCGTTGCGTAGCCGGCGTTCAACACGGCTTCAGTTACATCGAGCTTCGGCTTGTTCGTGATGTAGCGCACGACGCCAGCTTCCGCTCCCGCTCCGAACAACGTGCCCTGCGGACCCTCCAGTATCTCGATACGCTCGAGATCGGCGGCGTAGACGTCAAGATTGCGGCCTGGCAGCTGCGTCGATTGGTCATCCAGATACACCGCGACGTTCGGGAAAGGTCCAAGAATGCCCGACGACTGTATGCCTGCCTGAGTCGTGGCCAGGCCGCGGACGTAGATGTTGTTCTGCCCGGGGCCCACACCGTGCGCGGTCACACCGGGCAGATTGGTCACGAAGTCATCAAAGGTCGTGGCGTTGAGCCTGGCAAGCGCTTCGCCGGTCAATACCTGAATCGTGATGGGTACGTCCTGGAGATTCTCCTCGCGGCGGTTGGCGGTGACGATCACCTCGTGCACTTCGTTCCCCGCCGGGCTGCCGGTAGTAAGCGCCGGCGGCACGGCCGCGGTGGCGAGGATGTGGATGTTGCGCGGCGTCAGGTACTCGAAGCGCAGTCCGGTGCCCTGGAGCATGCGAGTGAGCGCTGCATCGGCCTGCAAGCCCGCAGGTACTGCCCGGGATCGCTGGTTACGGACAACACCGGAGACATAGACGAGCTGCAGGCCGGTCTGGCGGGCAAACGCTGCCAGCGCCTGCGCGATAGGCTGCGCGGGGATGGCGGCGCCGAGTGCCGCAGATTCATGGATCTGCGCTAGCGCTGCCGAAACATCAACGAGCGCAGCGGGCGCGCAGATCGAGATCCCGCGCAGCACCCTCGACACGACGTTCGCGATCTCCGCTGAGCGGTGATGTGAGCGATTCCCCACGCAGGTTCCAGTTGGGGCATCTTGCCGTGCCCTGACCTGCAGCTTAACGCAAGGCGCGGGTGACCGTCCGCTGCCGCGCAGCAACGCTACTGTTGCGACACGCGAACGTCCGTCGCTGTCACCTCGACCCGCACGCCCTGCAGGCTGCGCAGGAAGGCAATGAACGCCTCGGTGTCGCCGGTGGCGAACGCCCCAGTGATTTCCAGATTCCGTAGCGCGGGTGTGGCGATCTCGATCCGCTTTGTTGCGTAGCGATTGAAGTCGGCAGCGACACGCTCCAGCGGTTCGTGGTCAAACACGATTTCGTGACGCAGCCAGGCCGTGCTGCGCAGCGTGTCGACGGTCGTGGGGGCGACCGGCCACTCATCCGCCGCCACCCGGATCTGCTGATCTGCACTCACCTCGACATACCGTGGTGCGTGGTTTGTGTTCGCGCGGCGCGATTCCGACACGGGGGACGGCCTGACGGCAACCCGCCCTTCGATCACCGTCACTACGGTCGAATCATCCTGCAGGCGCACGTCGAATTTGGTTCCGATCGCGACGACCTCAGCCGCTCCGGCGAACACCCGAAACGCGCGATCGGGCTCATGGGCAACTTCAAAGTCTGCCTGGCCGGAGGTGAGCATCACGAGCCGCTCTGTCCTGCCGAAACGGATGGTGACGGCACTGTCGGTATTCAGGTGCAGCACAGAATTGTCCGCCAGGCGACGACTCAACTGTTCGCCGTGTCGCGTCTCAAAGTGCAGTGCGGTCGTGCCGACGAGAACGGCCGCGCCCGGCCTGCCTTCCCACAGTGACCGGACGCCAAGACTCACCAACACGATGGCAGCCATGGTCGCCGCTGCGGCGGTCAGCCAGGCGCGTGCGGATACGCTTCTGGCGGGGGTGGTAAGGCGCGGCCAGAACGGTTGTACCGGGGCATCGTCCTCGGCTCGTGCGCGTGCGACAACCGTGTCGACGGAGTATTCCGCATCGGCGGCGGCCTCACGCAGATCGCGCGCGACTACAGACACGCCAAGGAACTCCTCGACGTGCACCGGTGAGGCCTTCAGCCAGGCGGCGAGGGCTGCGGATTCCGGTGCAGCCAGCGGCTTCTCGTCGTTCGCCACGAGCCACTCGGCGGCCTGTTCCACGATTGCGGCACGAATTTGCTCGTCTTTGGAAGTCATGGATTCAACCTAGCTGCGCCATGCGGCGTCGACAGTGACTCAGCGCCTGCGCCACGTACTTCTTGGCCATCTGCGGGGACACTCCGAGGTGAACCCCGATTTCCCGGTAGGTGAGTTCGTGCGTGAAACGCAGTACGACCGCGGCGCGGCACTTCGGACGCAGCTGTTTCAGCACAACCCCGAGCCGGGCGACCCGCTGCGGCGCATCGAGATCCCCGTCGAAGGCGGGTAGCGTTTCGAGCTGCTCCTGCGGCGGGGCCTCGTCGATGTCGATGCCGCTCGCCTGCCGACGCTCGAGCACCGCATGCTCCTTTACGAGGTTGTTGGCTACCGTGTAGAGGTAAAGCACGGGATTGCGGATCGCCTCCTGGTTGCTGATGCGCAGCATCCGCACGTACACCTCCTGCGCCAGGTCCGAGGCATCGGCCTTGCTGCGGATGCGCCGCCGGAAGAACGACTGCAGGCCCCCGCGGTGCTCGGTAAACAGCCGCTCGACCAGGGATGGTTGCCGGTCAGCCACGGCTAAGGCCACACATGAGGATTTCCCCCTTCCTCCGTATATGAGTGTCCCGGCTCGAAATTGACAACCAAAACTTTCGGTGTCCCGAAAACGCTGCGTTATCGGCCGACCGCGACGGCCGTCCGCACGATTTCGGTGTCCAATTCCGCGCGCGGCGACTCGTTGTCAAGGAACCGAACGCTCAACGCGGATTTACTGGGAGATTCACATGTACACCAAGTCAGCGATCAAGAGTGTGTGGCCCGTCCTTGGCACCGCCGTAGTCGCGTGCACGCTCTTTGCGGGCGCTGTCCCGGCTGCAAGTCATGAATTCGTTGTCGCCATTAAGGTGAGCACCAAAGGAGTCGACGTCAGTCAGCTTGCTGGAGCGCAGAAGTTCTACCAGCGCCTGCAGTACGCCGCGTTGGAGGTTTGCAAGCCGGACGTGCGGGTTGCCCTCGAGCCCGTCGCCGATCCAAAAGGCTGTGCTGAGAAGGCGCTTGGAGATGCGATCCGCTCAGCCAATCAGCCGCTGCTCACGCAGATCTATCTCGAAACGCATACGCTTCGGGAAGCGGCCGCGCGCGGAATAGAGGTGTCCGGGCAGGTAGCGGCGAAGTGATGGAGTAGGCTCGCCGCGTGTCGCACAGGTTAGGTCACTCGCTACAGACTCACTCAAACGCTGCGTCACCGATCATGCTGCATCGATCTCATGACCATGCCCTGCCTGGGTCACGGCTTTCAGCAGTGCTTCGACCGCGACCGCCAAGGTGCGGTCCCATTCGGCGCGCTGCAAGTAACGCGCCAACGCCATCAGCCGCGGACAGTGCCTAGCCCGATCTGCCACTTCGGCGCAGACGATTTGGCCCGACGGAGGTCCACTAGTACATGGCGGACGACCATGGGCCGTGGCGGTCCGACCCCGACGCTGAAGAGCGCGAACTGGCGCGGGGATGACAGGCGGGAATAGCAGCGCTAAATTCGCTGCATCGCGACTACGCTGATTTTCCCTCCAGGACCTCAACGCCGTGTACAGAGACCACCCTGATAGGCTATTCGCCGGTTCCGTTCCTGAGGTGTATGACACCTACATGGTACCGTTGATCTTCCAGCCCTACGCAATCGATCTCGCCGAGCGGGTGGCGGCAAGGCGTCCAAAGTGTGTACTCGAAGTCGCAGCCGGAACCGGTGTCGTGACGCGCGCTATGGCTGCTGCCTTGCGAGACGACACCACGATCGTAGCAACAGACCTCAACAAACCAATGCTGGATCGGGCGTCCGCGGTCGGGATCCGGCGACCGGTCCTGTGGCGACAGGCGGATGCTCTACAGCTGCCGTTCGAGGACGGTGCCTTCGATACCGTTGTCTGCCAGTTCGGCGTCATGTTCTTTCCCGACAAACCACGAGCGTTTGCCGAGGCACGTCGCGTTCTTGCCCCTGGCGGGGCGTTGCTTTTCAACGTGTGGGATCGCATTGAAGAAAATGAATTCGCCGACACCGTGACGGCGGCGCTGTCCGAACTCTTTTCCTCAGATCCACCGCGCTTTCTGGCGCGTACGCCCCATGGTTACGCCGATTTCGGCACGATTGAACGGGACCTTAGCAGCGGTGGGTTCACGGGCCTTCCCGCGTTCGAGACTCTCGCCGCGCGCAGCCGGGCGGCATCACCGCTGCATGCCGGCGATCGCCTATTGCCAGGGGACACCGCTGCGCAACGAGATTGAAATGCGCAGCTCGGGGGATCTAGCGCGGGCGACTGGCGTATGCGCTGACGCAATTGCCAGGCGATTTGGGCCGACGTCGATTGACGGCAAGATCCAGGCACATCTTGTCGCGATCGAAGCTCAATGATATCCACGGCCCCCGGCAATCCCGAGCGCCGCCAAACGCAACGAATTGCATCTATCTATCTATTGAAGCGTGAGCACCGGCACGACCACGGCTGCGGGGCGGCTGAATGCTTATCGTGAACCTTGCGCCTAGCGCCTGATGCGGTAGCGGATATGAGTCGCCTCCGGCGTGTCGATCACCCGAACGATCTGCAGCTCGACGTGTGACGGCAACACCTCGAACAGCCGACGTCCGCCTCCGAGCAGCACCGGAATCTGGTGAATCTGCAGCTCATCAAGCACACTGGCCTCGAGCGCCCGCTGCGCCGTGTGGGCGCCATGCACCAACACGTTGCCGTCACCGGCGGCCGCCTTCGCTTGTGTCATCGCACTGACAATCCCATCGGTCACATACTTCACCAACGGATAGTTCGCGACGGACGGGCCGGGCGGCCGGTGGCTGACGACGAAGATCGGCCGGCCACCATGGTCACCGCCCCAGTGATCGACCTGCTCCGCAGTGCGCCGACCCGCCAGCACTGCACCGGTCGCGCGCATCTCGTCATACAATTCGCCGGCGGCCGCGGATGGTCGAGAAGAGTCCCCAAGCCACGTGTGAAGCCGGTGGAATCCGTCACCGCCGGGATTGCCCGGATTGTCGTTGAGACCCGCGATATACCCATCGAGTGACATTGACATATAGAGCACTGATGCAGACATTTGACCTCCAGCGCTTTCCATCCAAATTGATTCACAGGGCAACCGTGACCCTGCAAGCCGCGATCGATACTGGATAGAGAACGCAGCGGCAGAGAGGTCGTTTCGTTTCCCACTACCGCTGCGAATCTACGACAGCTGGTGAGAGGGCGGAATTTTATGAGCCGCGTTCTGTCCAGCGTTGTATCGGTAATTCAGCTGAGATATACATCCCATCTGGTTGAAATATAATGAATTGGCTCCCCGGGTTGGAATCGAACCAACGACCAACGGATTAACAGTCCGACGCTCTACCGCTGAGCTACCGGGGAACGGGTGGGCTCTTCGAAGGGCGCGAATTCTCCGGCCACGGTACCCCCGGAGTCAAGGAAGCCGGCTGCGGGTGCGTCGCGCGATCAGCACTCCGTAAGCCACGAGATTGATCGCAACGAGCAGCGCCGCCAGTGCCCACTGGATGTGCCAGGTGAGTCCCGGCGGGTAGAGGATGCGCACCAGGTAGTGCGCCAGAAATCCCCCCTGGTATCCGGCTTCACCGCCGAGCCGGCGCAGGTGGTTCTCAAGGTAGGTCAGCGGACAGATGGCGCTGGACACCTCCACCCAGCATCCCCACACGAAGGCCGGCGGGTGCGCAAAAACGGCCCAGCGCCAGCGCCAGGTGAGGAAGCCGCCGAAAATGACGAACGCCACGAAGGCGAAATGCAGGACGACCAGCGCATCGGCGGCCACAGACCAGAGCATTGCGATACCCGGCGCGCTGCGCCGCGACGCTGCGCGGCCGGTCAGGCCGCGTTGACGCGCGCGGCGAGAACGCGCGACATACGGTCGAGCGCTTTCTCGAGCGTCGGCAGGCTGGTGGCGAAGGAAAGCCTGATGTGCCCGGGCGCCCCGAAGCCTGATCCTGGCACGACGGCAACGCCCGCCTCGTTCAGCAGCAGCTCGGTGAACTCGGCATCGTCGCGGCAGCCGAGCGCCGTGATCGCGCGTGACACCTCCGCGAAAGCGTAGAACGTGCCGGCACCGGGCAGGCAGCTGATCCCGGGCAGCCCGTTCAGCGCTCGCACCACGAAGTCCCGCCGCTCCTTGAACGCCTCGTTCATCCTCGCGACGCATTCCTGCTCGCCGGTGAGGGCCGCCACGGCCGCCTTCTGCGAGATGCTCGAGGGGTTCGAGGTCGACTGGCCCTGGATGGTGGCCATCGCCGTGATGAGTTCCTTGGGTCCGCCGCAGTAACCGATGCGCCAGCCGGTCATGGCGTAGGCCTTGGAGACGCCGTTGATCGTGACCGTGCGGTTGTAGAGCTCCGGCACCACCTGCGCGAGGCTGCAAAACGGCTCGGGTCCCCAGTAGATCTTCTCGTACATGTCATCGGTGCCGATGACGATGCGCGGGTGCTCGATGAGCACCTCGCCGAGCGCCCGCAGCTCCATGCGCGTGTAGGCAGCGCCGGTCGGGTTGCAGGGACTGTTGAGCAGGACCAGGCGCGTCTTGGAGGTGATCGCAGCGGCGAGCTGTCGCGGTGAAATCTTGTAGCCCTGCGCCAACCCCGCGAACGGCATGACGGGCAGCCCGTCGGCCAGCAGCACCATGTCGGGGTAGGAGACCCAGTAAGGGGAGGGGATGATCGCCTCATCGCCCGGATCCAGTACCGCCATGCACAGGTTGTAGATGCTCTGCTTGGCACCGGATGACACCAGGATCTGCGCGCGCTCGTAGGTGAGCTGATTGTCGCGCTCGAACTTGGCGACGATCGCATCTTTGAGTTCATCGATGCCATCGACGTTGGTATAGCGGGTAAAACCTGAGCGGATCGCCTCGATACCCGCCTGGGCGATGTGCGCCGGGGTGTCGAAATCGGGCTCGCCTGCGCCCAAGCCGATGATGTCCTTGCCCTGCGCCTTCAGGCGGGCGGCACGGGCGGTGACGGCAAGAGTGGGCGACGGCTTGACGCGCTGGACGCGCCGCGAGACGGGCAAGGTCACTGAATTTCCTGCAGTTCGCTTGAGATCAGGATGCGCCGCTATATTAAGGGATTGTGACCGACCCAGCCACGCAGATTGACCGTCCGGAGCGCATGGAACAGCGTCCCTTCCAGC
This sequence comes from uncultured Gammaproteobacteria bacterium, assembly GCA_963787655.1. GTDB lineage: Bacteria > Pseudomonadota > Gammaproteobacteria > Steroidobacterales > Steroidobacteraceae > 13-2-20CM-66-19. The sequence goes on from CAWBDY010000003.1 coordinate 343,993, forward strand.
TCGAGTCTGACTATCAGCCCGCCGGCGATCAGCCGCAGGCCATCGAGAAGCTGGTCGAGGGGCTCACCGAGGGCCTGGCGCACCAGACGCTGCTCGGCGTCACGGGCAGCGGCAAGACCTTCAGCGTCGCCGAGGTCATCCAGAAGGTGCAGCGCCCGACGATGGTGCTGGCCCACAACAAGACCCTGGCCGCGCAGCTGTACGGCGAGTTCCGCGAGTTCTTCCCGCACAACTCGGTGGAGTACTTCGTCTCCTATTACGACTACTACCAGCCGGAAGCGTACGTGCCGTCCTCCGATACCTATATCGAGAAGGACTCCTCGGTCAACGAGCACATCGAGCAGATGCGCCTCTCGGCAACCAAGGCGCTGCTCGAGCGCTCCGGACTCGATCATCGTCGCGACCGTGTCCTCGATCTACGGACTGGGCGATCCGCAGGCCTATCTCTCGATGGTGCTGCACCTGAAGCGCGGCGACATCATGGACCAGCGCCGCCTGCTGCGACGCCTCGCCGACATGCAGTACACGCGCAACGAGCTCGATCTGACGCAGGGCACCTACCGGGTGCGCGGCGACGTCATCGACATCTTTCCGGCCGAGTCCGAGCGCGAGGCGGTACGCGTCGAACTGTTCGATGACAGCATCGAGTCGATCACGCTGTTCGATCCGTTGACCGGGGCGATCTCGCGCAAGGTGCCGCGCTTCACCGTCTATCCCGGCACGCACTACGTGACGCCGCGCGAGCGCCTGATGGGCGCGGTGGACCAGATCCGCGAGGACCTGCGTCTGCGTCTGCAGGAGCTGCGCGCTGCCGGGCGGCTGCTGGAGGCGCAGCGGCTCGAGCAGCGCACCATGTTCGACATGGAGATGATCAAGGAAGTCGGCTACTGCGCCGGCATCGAGAACTACTCACGCTACCTGTCCGGACGCGCACCGGGCGAGCCGCCGCCGTGCCTGTTCGATTACCTGCCGAAGAACTCGCTCCTGGTCGTGGACGAAAGCCACCAGACCATCCCGCAGCTGGGCGCCATGTACCGCGGCGATCGCTCGCGCAAGGAAGTGCTGGTGGAGTACGGCTTCCGGCTGCCCTCGGCGCTCGACAACCGGCCGCTCAAGTTCGAGGAGTGGGAGCAGCTGGCGCCGCAGATGATCTTCGTGTCCGCGACCCCGGGCGGCTACGAGCGGCAGCATTCCTCGCAGGTGGTCGAGCAGGTCGTGCGTCCCACCGGACTCGTCGATCCGCAGGTCGAGGTGCGCGCCGGTGGGCACGCAGGTGGACGACGTGCTCTCGGAGATCAAGAAGAACGTCGCCAAGGGCGAGCGCGTGCTGATCACGACGCTCACCAAGCGCATGGCCGAGGATCTGACCGACTACCTCAACGAACACGGCACGCGCGTGCGCTACCTGCACGCCGACATCGAGACGGTGGAGCGCACCGAGATCATCCGCGACCTGCGCCTGGGCAAGTTCGACGTGCTGGTGGGCATCAATCTGCTGCGCGAGGGCCTGGACATGCCGGAAGTTTCGCTGGTGGCGATCCTCGATGCCGACAAGGAAGGCTTCCTGCGCTCGGACAACTCGCTCATCCAGACCATCGGCCGCGCGGCGCGGCACATCAACGGCCGGGCGATCCTCTATGCCGATCGCATGACGGGGTCGATGCAGCGCGCGATCGAAGAGACCAACCGCCGCCGCGCGAAACAGGTGCAGTTCAACGAGGCCCACGGCATCACGCCGCAGGGCATCCAGAAAGCCGTCACCGACATCATGGAAGGCGCACGCGCGGAGGCCCCGACGCCCGCCGCGCTGCGCCGGCGCGGCGCCAAGGCACTCGCCCCTGAGAACATGCGCCCCGAGATGCTGGTGAGGGAGATCAAGAAGCTGGAGGGGGAGATGTTCCGCAAGGCCCGCAACCTCGAGTTCGAGGAGGCCGCCTCCATACGCGACGAGATCGAGCGCCTGAAGCAGCTGGAGCTGGGGTTCCCAACGCCGTCCACCGTCACGTAAGTGCTTGGAAAGTCTCGCATTAGCTTGCTTAAGCGCGCTCTTCCTTGTATCGTTCGCGCCCCTTGTGTGCTTGAGAGTTCTGTCCAGGCGCGTAGCTCAGTGGTAGAGCACCACCTTGACATGGTGGTGGTCGGTGGTTCGATCCCACTCGCGCCTACCAGATGAGTGAAGAGGGCGCTCGCGGTACCCTTGATCGGGAGCCGCAGCGCCCTTTTTTTGCCGCGCGTGAAACGCGCCTGTTGTGGTTTTTGTCGCAGTGAAGATTCACATGCCCGTCGTCACATTGCCCGATGGCAGCCAGCGCACTTTCGATCACCCGGTGACGGTGAGCGAGGTGGCGGGCAGCATTGGGCCGGGATTGGCGAAGGCGGCACTGGCGGCGCGCGTCGACGGCAAGCTCGTCGATACCTCGCACGTCATCGGCACGGATGCAAACCTCGCCATCGTCACGGACAAGGATGCGGATGGGCTCGAGGTCATCCGCCACTCGACCGCGCACCTGCTCGCCCAGGCGGTGAAGGCACTCTATCCGGAGGCGCAGGTGACCATCGGCCCGGTCATCGAGGACGGCTTCTATTACGACTTCGCGTACTCGCGGCCCTTCACCACGGAGGACCTTGCGGCGATCGAGGCGAAGATGACCGAGCTGGCGAAGGCGGATCAGGTGGTGAACCGCCGCGTCATGCCGCGCGACGAGGCCGTGAAGTTCTTCCGCTCCCTGGGCGAGATCTACAAGGCCGAGATCATCGCCGGCATCCCGGACAAGGACGAGATCAGCCTCTACGGGCAGGGCAACTGGGTGGACCTGTGCCGCGGCCCGCACGTGCCCTCCACCGGCAAGCTCAAGGCTTTCAAGCTGACCAAGGTGGCGGGCGCCTACTGGCGCGGCGATTCGCGCAACGAAATGCTGCAGCGGATCTACGGCACGGCCTGGCCGGACAAGAAGCAGCTGGATGCGTATCTGCTGCGCCTCGAGGAGGCCGAGAAGCGCGATCACCGCCGTATCGGCAAGGAGCTCGACCTCTTCCACCAGCAGGAGGAAGCCCCGGGGGCGGTGTTCTGGCACCCCAAGGGCTGGACCGTGTTCCAGACGCTCATCTCTTATATGCGCGAGCGCCAGAAGGCGGCCGGCTACGAGGAGGTCAGTGCGCCCGAACTCATGGATGCCGCGCTGTGGCAGCAGTCCGGGCACCTCGAGAAGTTCGGCGAGAACATGTACCTCACGCGCACCCCGGATGAGCGCCTCTACGCCATCAAGCCGATGAACTGCCCCGGGCACGTGCAGATCTTCAAGCACGGCCTGCGCAGCTACCGCGAACTGCCGGTGCGCCTGGCCGAGTTCGGCAAGGTGCACCGCTACGAGCCCTCCGGCGCCCTGCACGGGCTCATGCGCGTGCGGGCCTTTACCCAGGACGACGGCCACTGCTTCATCACCGAGGACCAGATCACGTCCGAGTCGGTGGCGATCACCCGCCTGATCCTCGATATCTACCGGGACTTCGGTTTCGAAGAGGTCTCGATCAAGTACGCCGACCGGCCGGCGAAGCGGGTCGGCGACGACGCCATCTGGGACCGGGCGGAAGCGGCACTCAAGGCCGCCTCGGCGGCGGCCGGCATCCAGTACACGCTGAACAAGGGGGAGGGCGCCTTCTACGGACCCAAGCTCGAGTTCGTGCTGCGCGATGCCATCGGGCGCGACTGGCAGTGCGGCACGCTGCAGGTCGACCTGAACATGCCCGAGCGGCTGGGCGCCTACTACATCGACGAGCACAGCAACCGCAGGACGCCGGTGATGCTGCATCGCGCGATGTTCGGCTCGCTGGAGCGCTTCTTCGCGATCCTCCTGGAACACCATGCCGGCAGGCTCCCGGCCTGGCTCTCGCCGGTGCAGGCGGTGGTCATGACGATTACCGACCGGGCGGACGAATATGTCCGGCGCATTACGGAATCCCTGAAAAATCAGGGTTTTCGCGTCGAGTCCGACTTGCGCAACGAGAAGGTGGGCTTTAAGATCCGCGAGCACACGCTCAGGCGTGTTCCGTATCTACTGGTCGCGGGCGACAAGGAAGTGGCCGCAAATCTGCTTGCAGTGCGCACACGCAGCGGCAAGGATCTGGGCACGATGGTCCCGGAGACGTTCGCTGAACGACTCCGTGTCGAGCTCGATAGCCGCGGGCGCCAAGTATTGGAGGGTTGACGAATCGCTAGTGCAACAAAGCGGGTGCGGCGCAACGAGGACATTATCTCGCCGCAGCTGCGCGTGATCGCGGCCGATGGGTCGCAGGCTGGGGTGATGTCCCGTTACGACGCCTTACAGATGGCGTTGGCGGCTGAGCTGGATCTGGTCGAGGTGTCCCCGACCGCTGAACCGCCGGTCGTACGCATCATGGACTACGGCAAGTTCCTGTTCGAGCAGAACAAGAAAGCCCACTCCGCCAAGCGCAAGCAGAAGCAGATTCAGGTCAAGGAAGTTAAGTTTCGTCCCGGCACGGGGGAGGCGGATTACCAGATCAAGCTGCGTAATCTCACCCGCTTCCTGGCCGAGGGTGACAAGGCCAAGGTGACCTTACGGTTCCGTGGCCGTGAAATGGTGCACCAGGACATCGGCCGCAAGCTCCTGGAGCGGGTTTCAACTGATCTGGCACCGCACGCGGTGGTGGAGCAGAACCCGCTCATGGAGGGCAAGCAGATGGTCATGGTTTTTGCACCGAAAAAGAAGTAACGCTTTCGCTTCAGGGCGCTCCTGAAGCCAAAGCGTTCGCCCGTAGCGGGTGCGTCAACGGCACCTTGCGACCGGGGCTATACATGAGGAGTAGTTCGATGCCCAAGTTGAAAACCAACCGGGCCGCGGCCAAGCGCTTTCGCAAAACGGCGAAGGGCTTCAAGGGCTACGCGGCCAATCGCCGCCACAATCTCGGTCACAAGACCCGCAAGATCAAACGCCATGCGCGCTCGGGCGGCTCGAGCCTCGTCGATAAAACCGACGTGGGTCGTCTCGAGCAGCTTCTTCCCAATCACAAGTAGACGGAGAGCACCATGGCACGAGTCAAGCGTGGCGTGACGGCCGGGCGCCGTCACAAGAAAGTTCTGGGCAAGGCGAAGGGCTACTACAACGCCCGGCGCAAGGTCTATCGCGCGGCCAAGCAGGCGGTCATCAAGGCCGGTCAGTACGCCTACCGCGACCGGCGGGCGAACAAGCGTGAGTTCCGCGCCCTGTGGATCACGCGCATCAATGCGGCGGCGCGCCTCTACGGCCTGTCCTACAGCCGCATCATGAACGGTCTGATGAAGGCCGGCGTCGAAATCGACCGCAAAGTGCTCGCCGACATCGCGGTGCACGACACGGCCGCTTTTGGCGCGCTCGCGCAGCAGGCAAAGACCGCCCTCGGCATCACCTGACCGGGGCTGCGCTCTTGGCGGACCTGACGGGCCTCACCGCCGCGGCGCTGGCAGAGGTGGCCGGCTGCGCGGACTTGGCTGCGCTCGAGGATGCGCGCGTGCGCTGGCTCGGCAAGAAGGGCACGCTCACGGAACAGGCGAAGTCGCTCGCGGCGCTGCCGGCCGCGCAGCGCCCGGCCGCCGGTGCGCGCATCAACGAGGCGAAGCAGGCCGTGCAGGCCGCCATCGAGGCGCGCCGCACCGAGCTCAGTGACGCCGCGATCCAGGCCCAGCTCAGCGCCGGCCGCATCGACGTGACGCTGCCGGGCCGCGGCGAGGATGCGGGTGGCCTGCACCCGGTCACGCGGGCGCGCCTGCGCATCGAGACGCTGTTCCGGCGTGCCGGGTTCGACGTGGCCGCAGGCCCGGAAGTGGAGGACGACTTCCACAACTTCGGGGCGCTGAACATCCCGCCGAATCATCCGGCGCGGGCGCTGCACGACACGTTCTACTTTCCCGACGGGCGGCTGTTGCGCACGCACACCTCACCGGTGCAGATCCGGGCGCTCATGGAGCGCGGCGCGCCGCTCGCCATCATCGCCCCGGGCAGGGTGTACCGCTGCGACTCGGACATGACCCACTCGCCCATGTTCCATCAGCTCGAGGGGCTGGTGGTCGGTGAGAACATCAGCTTCGCCAACATGAAGGCGGCGCTGCACGGCTTTCTCAAGGATTTCTTCGAGCGCGACGTCGGCATGCGCCTGCGTCCCTCGTTCTTCCCCTTCACCGAGCCGTCCGCGGAAGTGGACATGTCGTGCGTCTTCTGCGAGGGCAAGGGCTGCCGCGTGTGCAAGCAGACCGGCTGGCTCGAGATCTCCGGGTGCGGCATGGTGCATCCGAACGTGCTCTCGGCCAGTGGCGTCGATCCGCAGCGTTACACCGGCTATGCCTTCGGCGCCGGTATCGACCGGCTCGCGATGCTGCGCTACGGGGTCAACGACCTGCGCCTGTTCTTCGAGAACGACCTGCGCTTCTTGCGGCAGTTCCGGACGTTCCGCGCATGAAGGTGCCGTACAGCTGGCTCGCCGAATGGGTCAAGGTGCCGTGGCCGGCGCCCGAGCTCGGCTCGCGCCTGACGCTCGCCGGCTTCGAGCTCGAGTCACTCAGCGCCGGCCGCGCCGCCGTTCACCAACGTGGTCGTCGCCCAGATCGTGAGCGCCGAACCGCATCCGCAGGCCGACAAGCTGCAGGTGTGCCAGGTGACGACGGGGCAGGGGCCGCCGCTCAGCATCGTGTGCGGCGCGCCGAACGCCCGCGCGGGACTGAAGAGCGCGCTCGCCACGGTCGGTGCGCTGCTTCCCGGAGATGTGCATATCAAGGCGGCCAAGCTGCGCGGCATCGAATCGCAGGGCATGCTGGCATCGGCCAAGGAGCTGGGACTGTCGGAGGCCTCCGCCGGCATCCTGGAGCTGCCCGACGATGCGCCGCTCGGCGCTGACTTGCGCACCTACCTCGATCTGGACGAGAGCGTGCTGGACCTGAGCGTCAGCCCGAACCGCGGCGATGCCATGTCGATCATCGGCGTGGCGCGCGAGGTGGCAGCGCTCAGCGGCGGTGTGGTCGCAGGGCCCGAGATCCCGCGCGGCGCGAGCGGCGCCGAGATACTTCCCGTACGGCTCGAGGCCGGTGCCGCCTGCCCGCGCCTGGCGGGGTGCATCGTGCGGGTGATCGACAATCGCAAGCCGACGCCTATGTGGCTGCGCGAGCGGCTGCGGCGCGCAGGCCTGCGCTCCATCAGCCCCATCGTCGATGTCACCAACTACGTGATGCTGGAGCTGGGTCAGCCGCTGCACGCCTATGACCTCGACAAGCTGCGCGGCGGGATCACCGTGCGCCTGGCGCGTGCCGGGGAATCACTGACGCTGCTCGATGGCAAGACCCTCATCGCGGAACCGGACGTCATGGTCATCGCCGATGCCGACGGGCCGGTCGGGCTTGCCGGCGTCATGGGAGGTGCGCGCACCATGGTGTCCGCGGAGACGACGTGCGTGTTCTTCGAGTCGGCATTCTTCGCACCCGACGCCGTGCAGGGGCGCGGCCGGCGCTACGGCCTCACCACCGATGCCGGCCAGCGCTTCGAGCGCGGCGTGGATCCTGCCGGGCAGGAACGTGCCATCGCACGGGCGCTGATGCTTCTCCGCCCCATTGCCGGCGGGGTGGCAGGCTCAGTGCGGGTGACCGAGCTTGCCGAGCACCTGCCGGTGCGTACGCCGGTGACGCTTACACAGGCGCACCTCAAGCGCCTGCTCGGAGCGGACATTGCGCCGGAGCGCGTCACCCAGGCGCTGCACGGCCTTGAAATGCAGGTGCAGCCGACCGCGGACGGCTGGCGGGCGACCCCACCGTCGTGGCGCTTCGATATCGCGATCGAGCCTGACCTCATCGAGGAGGTGGCGCGCATCGTCGGCTTCGAGGCGATCCCGGAGACGGATGCGGCGATCCCGCAGCGCTTCCGGCCGCTGCCGGCGGCGCAGCCGGCCGAGAGCGCGTATCTGGAAGCGCTCGCCGCGCGCGGCTACCAGGAGGCGATCACGCTCGCCTTCGTCGATCCTGCGCTGCAGTCGCAGCTCTTCCCCGGGCAGGCCGCGCTGACGCTCGCCAACCCGATCGCGAGCGACCTGGCGCAGATGCGCCTGTCGCTGTGGCCAGGATTGCTGCGCGCCGCGCTCGAGAATCAGCACCGCCAGCAGGATCGCATCCGCCTGTTCGAACATGGCATCCGTTTCGAGGTGTCCGGCGACAGCACGCGGGAGATCGATTCGCTCGCCGCCGTGGCGCTCGGCGGCCGCCTGCCGGAACAGTGGGGCCTCAGCAGGGAAGAGCGGGCGCCGGCCGACTTCTACGATGTGAAGGGCGACCTTGAGGCGCTGCTGGCGGCAACCGGAGTTAGACACAGTTTCACCTTCGAGGCGGCGGTGCTCCCGGGGCTGCATCCGGGCCGTGCCGCGCGGCTGCTGCGGCGCGGTGCACGCGTGGGCTCGATCGGCGAGCTGCATCCGACACTGGTGAAGGGGCTGGGCTTTACATATCCGCCGGTACTTTTCGAGTTGGACGTCGCCGCGCTCGCCGTTGCGGCCAGTGCCTACCAGGAGATTTCGCGCTTCCCGCAGGTCCGCCGCGACCTCGCCATCGTCGTCGATGAAGCCATCACTTTAAGTAGTGTGGCCGAGCGTGTAACCTTAGCTGCCTCAAGCCTCCTGCGTGATCTCCGTGTTTTCGACGTTTATCGTGGCCCAGGCCTCGAAAAAGGTCGAAAAAGCGTCGCTTTAGGCTTGATTTTTCAGGACATTTCTCGCACTCTTACTGATAGTGATGTGGAGCGCCTCATGGCCTCCGTGGTGGCGGATTTGCGCGAGAACTTGAACGCAAGAATTCGAGAATAAAGAAATGGCCCTGACCAAAGCGGAGATGGCGGAAGCACTGTTCAATCAGCTCGGGCTCAACAAGCGTGAGGCGCGTGAGCTCGTGGATCTTTTCTTCGAGGAGGTTCGTGCGGCGCTGTCGGGCGGGGAGCAGGTGAAGCTCTCCGGCTTCGGCAACTTTGATCTGCGCGACAAGAACCAGCGGCCCGGGCGCAATCCAAAGACCGGCGAAGAGATTCCGATCAGTGCACGGCGGGTGGTGACATTCCGTCCAGGGCAAAAATTAAAGGCGCGGGTCGAAGCCTATGTTGGAGCCAAAGAATAACGCGCAGCTGCCGGCCATTCCCGGCAAGCGCTATTTCACCATCGGAGAGGTGAGCGAGCTGTGTGGCGTGAAGCCGCACGTGCTGCGCTATTGGGAACAGGAGTTCCCGCAGTTGAAGCCGGTCAAGCGTCGCGGTAACCGCCGCTATTATCAGCGCCAGGACGTCATCGTCATCCGGCAGATCCGCAGCCTGCTGTACGACCAGGGCTTCACCATTGGCGGAGCGCGCAACAAGCTGACCGGCGAAGAGGCGCGCACCGACGTGTCGCAGAGCCAGCAGATCGTCAAGCAGATGCGGGTCGAGCTCGAAGACCTCATGAAGGTTCTGCGGCGCTGAAGCGGCAATTCCTTCGCTGAAACAGCGTATCATCGACTTTGTGCGCGGTGCCTTCCCCACATCGCGTGAGTCAGCGACTCAAGAACAATAATCGTGTCGGAGCGTGGCGCAGTCTGGTAGCGCACTTGCATGGGGTGCAAGGGGTCCCGAGTTCAAATCTCGGCGCTCCGAAAATCTAGAAAATGTGAAGTCCCAAGACTAAGGTGACATTCTGACGCCCGCCAATTCGGTGGGCGTTTTCACTTCTGCGGACAGTATTGGGGACAGTTCGGCGGGACAGTGCTGCACCAAATCACAAGGGCCAGCGCAGACTGTGCACGGAGGAAAAGCCATGACCGAATCATCTGACCGTGCCAATCGTTTGGCAGACGCTGCCAACGCCGCCGCGGGCGGGAAGATCGAAGTATTGGTAAAGCGCCCTTGCGGAACTGACACCTAGCCCTTCGGAGATCTCACACGCGATCCGTACTCGCTTCGTGCGTCTGCCCGGGTATGCCGCCTCGCGCGACATGCTGGCCGTTCAACTTCAGGTGGCCCCTTGGGTGCGCATTGGCATGCTGGTTCATGTCCGCGCAATTCGCGCGACGGTTCTCGAGATTAGGCCACACGGCACGCCTTTGCCTTCCAAATCTCGGTTGAACTCAGCGACGGTGCGATCGCTTGAGAACCTGCCAGAGCCGGCGACACTCAGAATGGCCATCAGCACCCAGTCGTCCGGATTGGCATACAGCTCGCGCATACGTTCGTCCGCATCAAGGTCTCTCAGATCCGCCAGGTGCATGTAATGCCGTGTGTCAATAGCGTATCGAACAGGGATACAAATCCAGGCGAGGATATGTCGGACAACACCTGGCTGATCGTTGTCTGGCGCGTGAGATGGCGCATGGACGGTACTCCTTCGGGATCCGGATTCTTCGGAGTTCATGGATCGGTCGCGCCGTGATTGGACCTCGGTCGCGAGCAGATTGCGGAGGGAACTGACTTAGCGCCATGGTGCTCTTAACGGACGGTGACGACGTCGTTGTAGTTCAACAAACCGGTATGGGCTGCCAGAGTGCACAGCGCTGTTATGTCGGCTGAGGAGTTGCCCCCATGTCTCGCGCTACAAATACATGTGTGATGAACAATGTCGATTCATATCGGTGTGTTTCAGTTTGAGTAAGGCGCATGCGAACCTACTCACTGCAGCATGAACGTCAGTACAATTCGAGAAAGAGTTGGCAGTTCCGCAAGGGCATTCGTGCCAGTCTGAATCGACCAATATGAAAGCAGTTAGTCGTATCGGTGCCGAGGTCGCGCTCGTTGACAGTATGCCGAGAAAACACCCGGCTCGGCATATTGGCGTGGCAAGTTCGGTTGGCTTGACGAGCGCGGCCTCAGCACCGAGCTTGACCGCCGCACGGCGGTGCAGCTTCACGCGGTATCGACGCCCGCAAACAGGAGGTCAACAGCAATGAAAGCTGCACGGTCACGCAGCGAATTCCATCGGGACGATCTCCAGCGCCGATGGGCATTCCGCCACTCAAAGGCGGGCACGGAGGACGAATTGGACATCCTCGATGATCTTGCGGCGGCGGTCTGGGTGCAGGCCTACGATGCGGCGTGGCTGGGCAAGGACTGGGCGACCCTTGAGAGGTTCTTTGCGCCGGACGCGGCGGTCGCGTTGCAGGACTTCTCGGCAACCGTCACCGGTCGCGGGCCGATCCTGGATCATCTGCGAGCGATGTTCAGTGGAGCACAGGTTCACGAGTACAACGCCACGGATCTCAAGGGGCACTCGTCGGGAACCGTCGGCGTGATCAACTACCGGTGGCAACTCGATTGGACAGTTGACGGAGAGCGTCGCGCCATTTCGGGTCGCGACATACTCGTGCTGCATTCAATGCCGGAGGGCTGGCTGCTCGTATGGCGGGCGCAGATTCGAGCCTGAGCGGCGATCTCCCATCTGCATGGATCCTGATTTGACTGATGTCGGCCAAGCCTGGGTCGACACGTCAAGCCTCACCTGGGGCCGGTATCTGACACGAGGGGGAATCGCGGAACGCCATCGCGTACGAGGCGCACGAGCAGAGGCGCGGCAGTGGAGGGCTGATCGACGCTCGCGAATTGATCCACGCCTTTGAGTTCTTGGGTTCCTCCGTGAGTGATCAGGTCGCCGATCTGCAACCCGGCCAGAGCACCCGCGCCAGACGGCCGCAGTTGAGAGAGCCTTGATGGCTCATGAGGTCCACGTGTCGAGTCCCTCATTCGCGGCAAACCCAACTCTCGCGCTTCGCTGGCTTTCTTGCGCGTAGCGCACCGACTTATCTTACGCTGTAGTTCCGCCCTTCCAGGCATGCGGCTTCCGCCCGCAGATAGCCCCGTTGCGCGTCCCCGAGGCTCTGTTGCGCAGCGGCCGTTGTCTGGGTGGGATCGAAGCCGGTCTGTTTGGTCGCCCAGCGTCGGCATTCGTCTCGATCCTGCCTCTGTTGCGTCTCCGACTGTCCATCCTTTGGATAGGCGAATAAGTCTTGGCTCACCGGCGATTGGGCTTCAGATCCCAGCGGTGGCACTTGGCTCGGACCGCTCGGCGGATCCACGGCCTCGTACTCCCCAAGGGAGCCGTCCCAGACGTAGTACATATCGTTGGCGTAGTAGTAGGGCACGTTGTTCCACCAATACGTTTCGTAATCCCACGGCAAGTACGGCAGATAGAGACCCAGTCCGATTCCGCCCCAGCCCCACCCGTAGCCTCGTCCGTAATATCCGTGCCAGCCATATCCGCCGCGGTAATAGCCTCCAGATGGGCGACCGAACCCGTGACCTCCAACGCCGTGAAATCCTCCGCCGCCTCCGTGGAAGGCTCCGCCACCACTGTGACCGCCGCCTCCGCCGTGCCCCGCCGCCCGGGCCGGCGCTCGCCACGCCGATTGTCAAGAACGTCGCAGTGAGTGCAATCACGCAAAATCGTCCGAATGCTCGGTGGCTCATAATGCCAGCCTCCTGGCGAACGAGGAATTGACCATCGCTTCGCGCCCGCCGGAATCGAGGAAATCAGGTCTAACTCTACGTTGGTTTTGACCGCAAAAGATCCCACTGGTTCGATTATTTGAAACTATGTGATGTCGGCCAACATCGCGGTTCTGCGGTGTCGGAACATCGTGTCGATCTGATCGCGTATGACCACGATGTATTTCACTGGATTTAGTTGTGTGTCTGGATGTATCCGGTTCGGCCACTCGCCGACGTTGGGGTGCGCCTCAACCTCGGCATCGACCAGAGCACGGCTCGGTCTCCGAGGATCGCGGCGGTCACATGGTAGTATCCCCACCTTCAAGCACGGCTTGAGATCGATTTCGTCGACTTGAGTAGTGGCGCAGCCCCGAGGAGCATGCGCCGCATCCGCGGTAGGCGATCAAGGTACCCAACTCATGGATTCGCCCCACGTGCTATTTGTCGAAGACGATCCCGAGATTCGCGGGTTAGTCGCCGACCTTCTTCAACAAAGCGGCTTTCGAGTCTCCGTCGCTCAAGAGGGCGAGGAAATGAACCGCGTTATGAGCGCGGAGAAAGTCGATCTGCTGATTCTGGACATCATGCTTCCGAATGAGGACGGTCTCAGTCTGTGTCGACGCGTGCGCGCTCAAGGTAACTTGCCGGTGATCATGTTGACAGCTCGCGGAAGCGAGATCGACAGGGTTGTCGGCTTGGAGATGGGAGCCGACGACTACCTTACCAAGCCCTTCGGTAGCCACGAGCTCGTAGCGCGCATACGCGCACTGTTGCGGCGCTCGCAATACGCCGCAAACGTGCCGTCCAGCCGGCCCCGTTCTGCCGCGAGCTTCATGGAGTGGCGGTTGGATTTGGTCGCGCGACGGTTGCATACGTCGGACGGCACCCGCGTGCCGCTTACGGGCGGGGAGTTCGAGCTGCTGGCGGCGTTCTGTGAGCATGCGAACGAAGTGCTTACGCGCGAACAGCTGCTCGACTTTACGCGGGGTAAGAGTTCCGCAGGCATGGATCGCAGTATAGACATCCAGGTGAGCCGCCTGCGGCGCAAGATCGAAAGGGACCCGAAGGACCCTGCGCTCATCCAGACAGTCCGCTCGGGTGGATATATCTTTTCCGCAGAGGTCACTTTCGAATGACGCTCCGCGTGCGGCGATTGCTCCCCGCCGATTTGCGGGGCCAGGTCGCTGGCATCCTTTTCGTAGGACTGGCCCTCTCGCAACTCGTAGCTGCCGTGCTCTACGTCGTACTGTTGCCAAAATGGCAGGGGATGCTGCGGCCAGACGCGGCGGTCAGTCGTATCGAAATGGTCGTGCGCCTTCTTGAATCCGTTGAACCGGCTCAGCGGCCGGCACTTGCGCGCTTGTGGAGCGAAGACGGATTCAGAGTCAGCTACGACGCCACAGAGTCGGTAGGTAATCGACGAGTCGTAGATTCGAGATACGACCAGCTGCGCGACCAGATCGCGGCCAAGCTGCACAAGAGCCCGAGTGATCTTTCGGCGCACTCGACTGAGGGTCCCCGGATGCGACCCGGGTGCGCGTCGCGCTGCGCGGTGGCGGGGCGCTCGAAGTAATTACCTCAATCGGCCTGGAGCATCCGCTGGGTTTGGCTGCGCAGGTAGGCCTCGGAGTGTTCTTAGTCTTCGCCACCGCCGGTCTGTGGGTGTGGCTCACATTAATGGTCAACGTGCCGTTGACGCGGGTTGCCGGGGCGGCTGAGCATGTAGGTATGGACATCAATGCACCGCAACTGGCGGAGCAGGGGCCAGCGCAGCTACAGCGCGTGATCCGCGCGTTCAACAACATGCAGCTTCGATTGCAGCGCTTTTTGACAGACCGCACGTTGATGCTGGCGGCAATAAGCCACGATCTTCGAACGCCATTGACGCGACTGCGACTGCGGGTCGAGACCGATCGCGCAGGATCTGAGAAGCAAAAAATGCTCGACGATATTGAGTCCATGGAGGGAATGATCGCCTCAAGTCTTTCATTCATTCGCGGTGTCGATGATGCGGAGGCGCACGACCTCGTTGATCTGGAATCTTTGCTGCAGACCGCCTGCGACATGGTCAGCGATCTGGGCGGTGACGTGGAGTATGTCGGAGCGGTGCGTAGTCGTTACCACTGCAAGCCGCAGGCGCTGTTTCGGGCCTTAACAAATGTCATTATGAATGCGGTGAAATACGGAAGAAGCGCGCGCGTAACCCTGACCAGGCAACGGGAGTCAGAGTATGTGATCGACGTCGAGGATGAGGGGCCGGGATTTCGAACTGGGAAAAGGGCAGAGTTTCGAGCCGTTTTATCGATCGAATACCGCGAGAGATGTCGACAGCCGTGGAATGGGCCTGGGTCTCGCCATAGCACGATCCGTCATTCTGGGACACGGAGGCACGATAACTCTGCTGGACCGAAAGCCGCGCGGGCTGCTTGTGCGTATCGTCCTGCCCGAGGCACCAGCGTAGAAGACGGTCTGGCGTTGCCGATTAGGCACTCTCGAATCAGCTGCCCATTGCAGGAGGACGGAGAGTCTCCGTGATCGGCGCAAGTCACTGTCTCGCTGCTAGCGCGTCCGATGCCGAAGGGTCTTCTGGCGAGTAAGCGGCTCTTCGGCACCGGGCGTTTCGGCAGGCAAGCCGATGCTGTATCACGCCCCCGAATCTGCAGACGCCGAAAGATTGCTCAACGATGTCTCTGCGCCTGGCTACCTCGCGGGCCATCAGTTCCGCGGCGTCGCGCTCCACGGCGGTGATAACTTGGCCACTAAGGTACACGACGTTATCCAAGGTTTGAACATAGACTCGCGCTCGCAAATGCGAGTCTTGATCTAATAGGGATTTAAGTTCAGCGGTAATTTTCGCGTCTCTGGCGCATCCTCCGGCTTCGCATTTTCTGTATTCCTGGAAAGCGGCACATCCCGAAATTGAGACAAGCACGATAGCGAAAGTCATACTCTTGCGTGGTGTTAGAGCATTCATGTGATTCTCCTTCGTATGGATGTGAAGGAATTCACAACATTAGATTCCGGGACGATGGCGTTGTTCCGCCTGGATGAGACGAGTGAAGACTGCGTCAATGTGGAAGAGAGGGTTTCTAACATTCGGCTATAGGCTGTTAGGTTCCGATGAATACCGGAAACCAGTGTTACGCACGACGTACTATCCAGAAACGAATCGTTTACTTCTGGAAAAGATTGAACTGCGTCATGTTGTGTAGCGCGTGATTAATCGGTTGAACACGCTACGTCCGAGCGGCATCTTGGCGATGATCGAATTGTTAATCAGGCGCGGTCAAGCGCCGAAATGCCGCCGTCTAGCTGTCAGTCGTGCGAAGCGGTAAGGCATAATTCGCTGAGAGTGGCGAAGGGCCCGCCGGAGCAGACGTGCTGGATAGTCGGGACTCATCGGACGCATGAATCTTTTAAGTGCGATGAAAGCGCTCACAACCTCGCCAGAGGCCGCTGGGAAGATTCCGGCGACCCTCGCGCAACAGGGTGCTGCGCGCTTTTGGCTGGCGGTTTTGCTGACGGGCGTCGGAGCCGGGATAGGAGCGGCGGCGTTGACGCGACTTCTCGGGCTCGTGCAAGAGGTGGTGTGGCCGGGGCCGGATCTACTGGACGCCGCAGCGCGCGCCGGTGCATGGCGGCATGTATTCGCTTTATTGGCGGCTGGCCTGCTCACTGGCGCCGGGCAGCTCGTCCTTCATCGTCTGTCGAGCGGCAACGGCATCGATATTACCGAGGCGATAACGCGCTTCGCCGGGCGATTGCCTCTCAGGCGTACGCTCGGGAGCGCTGTGCTGTCTGTACTGCTTGTCGGAATGGGTGCGTCGCTTGGGCGCGAGGGCGCGCCCAAGCAGGCCGGAGCTCTGATCGCGAATGCTCTTTCAGATAGAGCACGCCTTTCTGATGAACAACGAAAACTTTTGGTGGCGTGTGGCGCCGGGGCAGGTATGGCGGCAGCTTACGGCGTGCCGCTGGGTGGTGCGCTGTTCGCGGTCGAGGTGCTTCGCGGGGTGCTGGCGCTACGCTTGGTGTTGCCCGCCTTGTTGGCCGCCGCGATTGCCACAGCCGTCTCGTGGCTTGTCCTGCCGAACGCTCCCACCTATCTTATCCCTGCTTATCCGACAACACGTCGGTGGTCCTATGGTCTTTGCTTGCGGGGCCGATTGCGGACTTGTTTCTCTAGTTACGTTTGCTGCTTGCCTGGGCGGACCGCAACAAACCGCAAGGCTGGAAGAGACTGATCGCACCGATACTGGCGCTGGGAATTCTCGGCGTCGTCTCAATAGAATTCCCGCAGATCCTTGGGGGTTGCAAGGACATCGCGCAGCTGGCGTTCACCAACCAGGTTGCGCCGGTTCTCCTGTTAACCCTGCTATTTCTTAAGCCCGCGGCGACCCTCCTATGCTTGGGCAGCGGAGTTCCGGGCGGCTTGTTCACGCCGTCCCTGGCGCTGGGCGCGATACTCGGTGGCGTCTTGGGTCACGCCTAAAAAAAAAAAAAAAAAAAAACGCGCTGGGCTCCTGTACGGATTTCTCCAGGGCGCATGGCCGTTCGGCGTGGTCGAGGCGATCTGGGCGATGGTCGCGCTGCGACGCCGGCAGAAGGTGCGACGCGCGGCTCACCACAAATCGGGGGGCTAGCCACGCGAATCGTACCGCTCAGGAGTAGAGTCCGCGGAAGCGATCTGCCGACTCAGGGGCGTATGCCATGAATATCCGAACGTTGCAGCGCGGACTCAACTATCGCGGCCGGGTCAAGGCGGTCCGTCAGACCTACCATGTGTTCGAGGCCCAGCGCTATTTCTTCGTGCTTTCTTTTGCGCTCTCGAAGGCACGGCGCGGCTCTGGCTACTTCAATGTGATCGACACGGAGGCCGTGGACTACGTGCGGCGGCGCATGGGCGGAACGCGCGCGGTGACTGCGAAAGATGTCGTGGCCGCAGCGCGACGCACGCGGCACATCCCAACTACGCTCGCGGCTCTCAATGTTCTGTACATACTGGTCGCCCTTCGGTCGGCGACCATCGTGCGAGCGGGCAAGAACCGCCAACTGTTCTTCGCGGTGAAAAGAGGCAGCGCGGCGCGGACAGCGGACATCTGGCCCCTGAAAGGTCCCAACTCGCAACTGTACGTGGCAGTCGGGGGGGGGGGGGGGGGGGGGGGGGGGGGGGGGGGGGGGGGGGGGGTCTTTGACGTCGGGAGCGGCTGCACTGCAGTTTCGGAGCGCATTCGCCGGCGACCCGAACACCGTGGCAAGATCAGCGTTCTCGTTCGGCCCATGAAAGGCCGGCAACCGGAGACTCGTACCGGGGAAATCTCTGTGACGCGAGGATGGCAGGCTGCACTGCAGACTTTCGAACCAGTAAGGAGTTCAGCCGTCGACCCGAACCGGAACGAGAATAGTTGATCGCGCACCGGCGAGTGCCTGTGAGAGGCGTCGATTCAAGGGGGCCAGGCTAGTGGCGCGAATCGCCCGTAGGCTCTATAAACGTCGCCACTGGACAGCGCTACGATGCGAGAAGCTCGTCCGACGAATGCCTCCATGGCGGCCTCGGCGTCCCGTGTTCCCATCGCGATCAAGTGAAGTACAGAGATTGTCCGGCTGCCAGTCGTAGAGCCGCGCGCGGTATCTGGACGACTGGGCTTCCGCGGACCCTCTGTGATCTCCCGGACCCCTGCGGGGAGCGCGAACTGATGAAATCCGCGATGCAATAACGTGATGTCCCAACCGCGCGCGTGCAGCCGCCGCAGCCGCATGGCCCAATGACACGAGTTCCCCCGATGATCAAGCAACGCATCTAGTGTTGCGCAAGACTCTCCGGCCTGAAAGGGACACCCGCCACCGAGAGAATTAGCGGCTTACCGTAGCTTCGTCCAGATGAGCGATTCTGAAGTGATTTTTCCGTCGCGTGGATTTTTTTGTGGCGGCGATTGCGTGTACAGCGTGTTGCCATCGAGCTTAAATTGACGAACCTGGGTGCTGCCCGTCCAGGCTTCGTTCCAGGACGCATCAATGTGATGGCTGACGTTATTTCCGTTGATTTTGTAGGTACCCGAGTACGAGATGAGGCCTTCAAACAGCGCGATTTTCTCGGCGTCATTTCCGACTAGTGAAACCGGTGCCGTCCGATGTTCGCGGACGATAATCTCGTACATCCGACAGTCTGGTGTGAAGCTGAGAAATCCCGTTGGGTACAAACCGTACGGTGCCGTTTTCTCCCCGGTCTCGGGATCCTGACTCGTGAACGACAGAAGTCTCCAGGTCCCAAGTTGAGGGCCCGTGCACTCCTCAGCGAGCGCACTCGCACTCGCGAACGTGCACAGCCAGGCGAAAGCCAGCAAGACGCATCGCATACTCCCTCCCGAGTGAAGTTGCCCACGATACTTTACGTTGGTCGAAAAAGCGCCGCCTGACGCGTCACCCGCGGAGTCCGGGGGAGGTGACCGGCTCACATACGGCAGCAGTTAGCGACTTGAGCCATGCTGCTGCGGACTGTGTCTTAAGGGGAGCAGTGGGTAAACCCGCAGCTTTGCGAACAGGGCGCAATGTAGACTCGCAGCATGACCTCTGAGAAGCCCCCGGGCATTCCCCCGGAAGACCCCGTGCGCGAACCCGGGCCAGTGCCAATTCCAGGGCATGAACCCGACGAGGATCCACCGCCGGCGAAGCGCCAGGTTTAGCGGGGCCCCTTCCCGTCACTGCCACCGATGGCCGCCCGCCGATCACGGCGTCTACGGCTGGAAGAGATCAGTTTGGACCATGGCCGGCGGCTTCGTGCTGAGGTCCGGTTTAGCCGCTGATTGGCCAAGGACCATCAACTGATCGAACCGGGATTTCGGTCCATTCCGCGAGACCGCGCTCGTGCCCACGCCAGGTTCGCCCTTGAGATGAGACGCACGTCGCGATTCGGCGCGGGGTCCATCGTTAACCTGCTTTCCCAAGTCATATACCAGTGCTGGATGCACCCGGCTGATGCGTCGATAGCCACGTGCCCGCGCCGATCATGAGGCCGGCAGTCCGCAGCGTCAGCCGTCTTATCGCGTCCTGCCTTGTCGAGATAGCCGCGAACCTCGAGCGCATGAATTCCCCGCACCTTCCTCGGAAAGAACTCGCAATCGCTGCGATTTTCTTTGTGGTCGCGCTGGGCTCCATGCTTATGACCCGCGTCAACGGCGGTATCTCACTCATCTGGCCGGCCAACGCCGTCGCTGCAGCCTTGCTCATCCGTTGTGCGAAGGTGCGTTGGCTCAGCGCGGCGGTGCTGCTCCTCGTCGCGGGCGCTGTTTCAAATGCCACGGTTGCACATCGCGCATGGCCGATCTCAATCCTCTTCTCGAGCATCAACACTGCAGAGATCGCGTTCACGGTATGGATGTTTCGTTTGCCGGTGCGCTTCCCCTATCCGGAAATCAGCATCGGGCAAGCCACCTTCATGACCGCGGTGTTTGGCATCGCCATACCGGGACTGAGCGCCATCGCCGGGGGTGCCGCACTGTACGGATACTACGGCTTGGCGTTCACGGACGGATCTTCGCAGTGGTGGTCGTCGCACGCGTTGGGCGCCTGTCTCGTCGGGCCGCCGATCATTCTGTGGAGTTCGAACTCACTGCGCCGCCTGGTCGCTGAGAAGTTCCGCGCGCAGAACTTCGGGCTTGTGCTGTTCGTCCTGCTCGGCTCCTATGCCTCGATACATTATGTGCGCTTCCCTTTTGTGGTGGTCGGCGTATTGCTGCTGATTGCTGCGTTTCGTGTGGGCGGCTTCGGGGCGGCATTGTTGAGTCTCGGCGCGGGCTTCTCGATAGCCGCGCTCTGGTCACTCGGCCTGCGACCGGAGGGTCTTGAGCGAACCCCCGTAGTGGCATCATTGGAAGGACTGCCCGTGCTCGCGCTGCTGGCTACGGTACTGCCACCGATTGCGGTGGGTCTCGGGACGGACGCACGCCGTGCTGCCGTTCTGCGATTGAATGTGAGCGAGCGGCGCTTTCGTGAATCGATGGAACACTCGCCCATCGGCATGCTCATCTCGAGTCTCGACGGTGTTTGGGATTACACGAACATCGCGCTGCAGGAAATGCTGGGTTACAGCGCGGAGGAATTGCGGGCGCTTCCGCCGGGCGGCCCGTCGGAGCCGGATGAGTGGACGCAAAGTGCGAGCCGCCTGAGACGGTTAGTGTCGGGGGACATAGATGAGTACGATACCGAGCGACGCTTTCGCCACAGGGACGGCCACTGGATCTGGACGCACGTTGCCGTATCGGTGTTACGCGATGAGCAGGGGCTGCCGCAAAATCTGATCGCGCAAATCGAGAGTCTGGAGGCGCGCCGTCAGGCGGAGGCGAACCTCGCTGCCGAGCGCGAGCGGCTGCGAATCACCTTGAGTTCCATCGCGGATGCGGTGATTACGCTCGATGCTGATACCCGTATTACGTACATCAATGCTGCTGCTGAGGAGCTTCTCGGGCAACGGCTGGCCGACTTGCAGCAGCGGCGATTGAGTGAGGTGATGTCGCTGACCGACCCGCAGACCTCAAAGTCCGCGCCCGATCTGGTGGGGCAGAGCCGCGTGCATGGCCGGGCGGTGCGACGGGAGACGCCCTGCGTACTGCATCGTCCGGATGGACTCGTCCGCTATGTTCGCGACGTCGCTTCGCCGGTTCTGGATTCACACGGATCGGTCAGGGGCATCGTCGTGGTACTGCAGGATGCGAGCGCGGACTTGGAGCGTGCGCGCGATGTGACGCACCGGGCAAGCCACGATCTGCTCACCGGCCTGGCAAATCGCTTCGAATTTCAGCGCCGTATGAGCGAAGTATTCCGTCGAGCGCGGCACACGCAAATTCCAGCGGCGATGTTGGCGATTGACCTCGATCGCTTCAAGACTGTGAACGATATCGGCGGTCATGCGGCGGGCGACGCTATGCTGCGGCGCGTGGCAGAGGTATTGCGCGGGAGTATTACCATCCGGCAATCGGACACGATAGCGCGATTGGGTGGCGATGAATTCGCCATCATTCTTGAAAAGTGTCCGGAATCGCGCGGCACGCTCATTGGACAACGGGTGCTGGAGGCCTTGAACCCCCTGCAGATCGACTGGGAGGGGAGAAGCTACGAAATCGGCGCGAGCGTCGGCCTCGCCATGATCACCCCGTTGTTCGACAGTGAAGCGGCTTGGGCCGCGGCCGCCGATCAGGCGTGCTATCAGGCCAAGCGCGACGGGCGGGGGCGACTGCGCGTTGCCCTCCCGGGCAGCGCCGGACCTCAGGCAGTGCGCACGGGTGGCAGCGAGTGAGGCTCAGGCGTGCCGCCGCTGGCCGGGGTTCAGATCGGCAGGACGAATCGGCAGGTGGCGCACACGAATTCCGGTGGCGGCAAACACCGCGTTGGCGAGCGCGGGAGCGGTAGGTGGCACGGCCGGCTCGCCCGCCCCGAGCGGCACGTCGCTGCTGGCCATCAGGTGCACATCGATGCGCGGCGCCTCGGCCATGCGCAGCACCGGGAAGTCGTTGAAGTTTCCCTGCACCACGCGCCCGGCGGCGATCGTGATCTCCTGCTTCAGCGCCGCCGACAGTCCGAAAATCACCGATCCCTCCAGCTGTGCCTGCGCGCCCAGCGGGTTCACCACCGTGCCCAGATCGGCGGCCACGACCATCCGCCGGACACGCACCTCGTGCGCCGGCGTGACTGCAACTTCGGCCACGATCGCGACATAGGCGTCGTTGGCATAGGAGGCAGCGATACCGCGTCCGCTGCCAGGCGGCAACGCGGCGCCCCAGCCGGCGTCACGGGCGGCAACCTCAAGGACCTGCCGCAGTCGTCTCGCGTCATAGGTGCGCCCATCGTCGTACGGCATCAGCGTGTGCGGGGTCAGCAGCGCCAGCCGATAGCTCAGCGGATCTTCTCCCGCGTGGTGCGCCAGCTCGTCGATGAAGCTCTGATATACGAACACGTTGCTTGAATCCTCGACCGAGCGCCACTGGCCGAGTGGCACCGCGCAGCCATGGACCGCCGTGGCCATGAGGCGCAGGTTCGGGATATAGCCGGCCGGAAAATCGTGTGGCCCCAGCTCGTCTCCGGCGGCGAATAGCGTCACGCCCTTGGGCAGTTCCCATCTGAGGAACTCGCCGCGCTGGGCGTTGATGAGGTGCTGTGACCAGGCCACCAAGCGGTGCTGCGCATCCAGGGCTGCGCGCATGACGTGGTACGAGGCGGGCCGATAGAAGTCGTGCCTGATGTCATCCTCGCGGGTCCATACCACCTGTACCGCTGCCCCGACGCGCCGTGAAAGAAAGGTCGCCTCGGCGACGAAATCTGAATAAAACCGCCGCCCGAAGCCCCCGCCACAGCGCATGACGTGCAGCGTGACCGAGCTGGGCGGCAGTGCGGCCATCTGCGCTGCAACGTTGCGCGCCGCTTCCGGATTCTGGGTGGGCGCCCACACCTCGCAGCGATCCGCATGCACATCCGCAAGGCAGTTCATCGGTTCCATCGCGGCGTGTGCCACCAGCGGCAGTTCGTACGTCGCCGCCACCGTGTGCGCTGCGCCGGCGAAGGCGCGCTCCACGTCCCCGTCATTGCGCACCACACGTTCCGCCGCGACGGTGGCGAGCCGCTGGCACTCAGCCAGACGCTGCGCTGAGTCCTCGCCCGTGGCTCCTGCGGACCATTTCACCCGCAGCGCGCGGCGTGCTTTCATGGCGGCCCAGGTCGACGTGGCGATGACGGCGACACCGTTCGCAGGACGTGGTTCGTTGTCGCCAAAGCCTGCGAACCCGTCGGCATCGATCGGTACCACATCCGTCACACCGGGGATCTTGCGGGCCGCCGTCGGCGTCAAATTCCAGCACACGCGCACCGATGACCGGGGCGCGCTCGATCACGGCAAAGCGCATGCCGGGTACGCGCGCGTCGAGGCCAAAGAGCTGGCTGCCGTCGACCAGCGACGCTGCGTCGCGCTGGCGGGTGGGCTTGCCGATCAGAGTGAAACGATCGGCGCTCTTCAGAGGAACATCCGTGGGGACTGGCAGGAGCGCCGCAGCGGCCGCCAGCGCGCCATAGGAGGCACGCCGTCCGCTGGCGCGGTGGCTGACAGTGCCGCTGTGCGTCTCACAGGTGTCGGCCGAAACGCCCCATTGCCGCGCCGCTGCGGCTACCAGCATCGCGCGGGCGACGGCCCCGGCGTGGCGCAGCGGCTGCCACCCGGTGCGTACGCTCTGGCTGCCTCCGGCATGCTGCGATCCGTACACCGCATGATCTGCCGCGAGGGCCTGCTCTATGCGAATGCCCGTCCAGTCCGCGTCCAGTTCTTCCGCCACCAGCATCGGCAGCGACGTGCGCACACCCTGACCGATCTCGGGTCGCGCCACGATGATCGTGATCTGCCCGTCCGGATCGATGCGCACGAAGGCATTGGGCACGAACGCCGTGGCCTTGGCGGGTTGGCGTTGCGCACCTGCGCTGAGTGGCAGATAGACGCCGACGAGGAGGGCGCCGCTGCCGAGCGCGGTCACGCAGCAAAACTGCCGCCGTGATATGCGTACTGGCTCGCTCATGTGAGCCGCATAGCGCAGTAACTAAGCCAGCTGGACATGCGCGTCCTGGGTGCCGGGCGTCGGGCCATTATTCCCAATCGGCGCAACCGCAGGGCGGGCCGCACGACGATGCGAGTGCCGCGTGCGCTGAGTTGCGCTGCAGGGCGCTCCGCTAAACTACCGCAGGTGGCCCCTGAAATATCCTCCGCACCGACCACGGACCGGCCGGGGTGGGCGGCCAAGGTCGTTTGCTAGTTTTTCTTTTCGCAGACCCCCGGATCGGCACGCGTGAAATCGGATTTCCAGTTGGTCTCCCAGGTGCGGTTGTCGAACGAGAACGCTTGTGTCCACGTGTAGTGATCATGATCACGTGCTTCCCACGTGTAGCGCACCTTCACGGCTTTGCCATTGTCCTCGTCCGTCCCGAAGAACTCGCCGCGGACGCCGTCAAAGCCGCCCACGACTCCGCTATCCATCCTGCCGGTCTTCGGGTTGATCCAGTACACCGTCCATTGGTGCTTCGCCACGTCGAACATGTGCAGCCAGAGGCCGGCAGGGCTCATCGCGGGTGAGTAGGCGGCATCCACCGTAGTCACGCCATCCATAAAGCTGCTCGCGCAGTGAATGTTGCCCGGAGACTCTTCCCATGCGGTGCTGCCGACGTTGCGCGCTTTGAGGCGCTGCTGGCGTGAGGTCCAGGCACCTGCGGCGAAGTCGAAGTCGTGCACGCTGCCGGTGTGCGTCAACGAAAAGCCCGGCGGCATGGCTCCGTCCGCCGCCGCCGCGGCGGTTGTCCCGGCCTGTGCAGTGACGATGGCCAGTGATGCGGCCAATAATGCGCTCCCTGCCAGGGAGCCTGATGTTAAACGTTGAGTCATCGAAAGGTCTCCGGATTGAATACTGCGCGGCGTGCTGGTGTTGCGATGCAAGATCCCTGGCGTCCTCATTGCGCGGAAGTGATAGCGTCCGCCCACAAACTACATCTGTAAACACCGGGAAGACTACATGTGTAGACAATGATGTCAACCCGGCCCGACCGCAGAAGCACCATCTAGGACGCGAGCGGCAGCGTGGCGCGAGCCGGCCGTAGCCGGACCTAGCAACCATCCGCTTCTAGGTGGAAAGCGCGCCTTGCTCGCCGTGGCCAGGCGTAGTAAATGCAAAGCTCCACACGCGGCGTTGACGCGGCTGACGCTCTGGCGTACGAGTCAGGCCATCGATTCGGGAAAAAGGTGGCCTCTCGCATGAACGACGAATCACCTCGGGGCATGGCGCCGGTCACCGGTGCCGGCGCGGTGCGCACCAAGCGGGCTCGAAGCCTGGCACGGTTCGCCCGCATCGGGTCAGTCGTTTTTCTCGCGCTCAGCCTCGGTTACCTTCCGGCCTTTGCCAAAGAGGATCCGAAGCCTGCTGCAATCAAGATCGCAGTGTTTGATTTTGAACTTGACGACCAGAGTCCGGCGGCGGCGCTCCTGAATCAGGGCACCAGTACTGCGAGTGCCCTGCACAAGGTCAGCAGCGCGGCGCGCCTGGAATTGGCGGCGTCCGGGAAATATAACGTGATCGACGCCAGCGGCACCGATATGAACACGGTGGCGAACAAGTCTTTCCGATCCTGCGACGGTTGCGAGGCGGCCCTCGCGCGAGCGCTCGGGGCAGATCAGGCGCTGATCGGTGTGGTGAAGCGGGCGACTCAGACGGACTACTATTTGTGGATGCAAATCCGCGATGCCAGAACCGGCACGATCCTGGACCAGCAGGCGGCGAACTTTGCCGGCGGTGAGGAGGGTTGGGCCAGCGGCGCACGGATGCTCATCCGGCACCAGATTCTCGTCAAGCAAGACTGAACAGCGGCGCGACTGGCGGCCCGGCCCGCAGCTCACACGCGGTGCAACAACCGGCCGGCGTCGTTTTCCCTGGTCATGCGATCTGCCCAACCTCGAGCAGCGATTCGAGATTGCAAGGGATCTTCGGCCAGCCCGCCGGTGCAGCCACGGGCGCGCTGCCGGGTGAGTTAGACTTGTAAGGCCGAGTAACAGGGGACAGAACATGCGCGGCTTGAAGATTGCCGGTCTGGTGGCCGGCGGGCTGGTGGTTCTGATCGCGCTGCTTCTGCTCGCGGTCAGCCTCTTCGTCAATCCGAATGACTACAAGGGCCGCATCGCGCAGCAGGTCAAGACCTCGACCGGGCGCGAACTCAACCTGCAGGGCGACATCAAGCTGTCGGTATTTCCCTGGATCGCGCTGAACCTCGGACCGCTGAGCCTCGGCAATCCGCCCGGTTTCGGTTCCGACCCGTTTGTGTCGATCCAGCACACGGCGCTGCGGGTCAAGCTGCTGCCGCTGCTGCGCAAGGAGCTGCAGATCGGTCGCATCGAGATCAACGGGCTCGATCTGCGCCTCAAGACCGACGCAGCCGGCAAAGGTAACTGGGAGGACTTCGGCCAGAAGCAGGACAGTGCAGCGCCGCCGGCTGGCGGCCAGAGCGGCGCCTCGCTCGCAGAGCCTGGATGGTGTCGCGATCAAGGACAGCCGCCTCAGCTACAACGCGATGACGCTCTCCAAGCTCAACCTGGATGTCGGCAAGGTGTCGCAGCAGTCAACCGTGCCGGTGAAGGCGGGATTCGATCTGAACACGGGACCTGGCGGCAGCGATCTCACCTTCAAGGCGGCATTTGCCGCGACGCTCGACGCTGCGACCCGCCACTACGGCCTGCAGGGAGTCGATCTTCAGGGCGACTACAAGAGCGCCAGCGCCAAGCTGCCCTGGAAGTTCGCCGCGCCCGCGGTCGTGGTTGATCTGGCGGCCCAGACTCTCAAGGCGCCGAGCTTTACCGCGCAGGCCGGAGCGGCCCGCCTGTCCGGCTCGCTCAGCGGTGAAAAGATCACCGCGGCGCCGGCGCTGGCCGGCTCGTTCACTCTGACCCCGCTCGAGCTGCGCGAATTCATGCGGCAACTCGGCATCACGCCGCCGAAGACGCAGGATGCGGCGGCGCTCTCGAAACTCGCTGCGACCACCGACTTCGCCTACGGCAAGAACGCACTGCGCCTCGAGAAACTCGATTTCCAGCTGGATGACAGTCACCTGCGCGGTGTGGCGGCCATCACCAACCTCGACAGCAAGGCGATGACCTTTGACCTCAACGTCGATCACATCGATCTTGACCGCTACCTGCCGCCCAAGAGCAAGAGCGCAGCGCCAGTGGCTGCCAAACCCACCGAGCCGCCCGCGCCGTTGCCGACCAGCGCGGTCCGCGCTCTGGACATCGACGGCAAGTTCAGTATCGGCAGCGCCAAAGTCGAGGGGATGACCGTGTCCAATCTGCGTCTGGGACTGCAAGCGAAGGAGGGCATCGTGCACCTCTCGCCCGTCAGTGCCAACCTGTACGGCGGCACCTGCACCGGTGACATTACCTACGATGCGCACGGTGCCGTGCCGAGCGTGAAGATCGACGAACAGGTGGCGGGGGTCGACATGGCGGGGCTCCTCAAGGACAGCATGAAGAGCGAGCGGCTCTCGGGTCATGGCAATGCCAGCGCCAAACTGGCCGGCGCAGGAGTCACGAGTGACGCACTGACCAGGAATCTGAGCGGGCGCGTCGAGATGAACCTCGCCGACGGCGCCGTGAACGGTATCGATCTGTGGTACGAGCTCAACCGTGCGCAGGCGCTGCTCAAACAGCAGGCGGCGCCCGCTGGCAGCGACGATCATCGCACCAAGTTCGATGCGTTCAAGATGTCCGCCGATGTCGCGGGCGGCGTTGCGACCACCAAGGACCTCAACATCGCCTCGCAGTACCTGCGGGTGACGGGGAGTGGCACGACCAATCTCGTCACCGAGGCGATCGACTACCACATCGTTGCGACGGTATTGAAGGCACCCCCGTCCAGCTCCGGGGCCAACCTCTCGGCGCTGACGCTCGGCGGGATCCCGGTGGAAATCTCAGGTTCCGCGAGCAACCCGAAAGTCCGTCCGGACCTGCAGGGACTGGTGAAGTCGCAGCTGAAACAGAAACTGCAGAATACCGTCCAGGACAAGCTGAAGGGCCTCCTCGGTCACTGATGGGCGCCACGGACGGGCACGGCTGCGGTCCACGGGATGCGGGCCATGTGCGAGGAAATGACAGGCAGGTTGGGACGGGCGTGCCGCGGCGGGCGAGTTTGACGCGCATTTGCTCAAGCCGGTAGATTTCTGTGCACTCGACCGCATCCTGGAGCACAGCATCAGCAGTCAGGAAAGGCGCCAGGTCTCAAAGACTGCACAGCGGATGGCGAAGTTCTTGAGCAAGCGGCCGCGGATCACGCCGCAGCTGAAAGCGCGACGGTGACTTCATTTCGTGTCGAGACCGGTGACTGGACCCGCTTCCGGGCCCTGCAGCCGCGCGAGTTCGATCTGCACCGCAGTGAATGGGGTCCGCGCGCGGTGCCTTACTGGGTGGCCATGAACGAGGTCCGCGACGACACGCTCGCGGAACTGGTGGCCGCCCAGAAATGCGGCGCTGACTGGCTGCTCATCCGCCACGGCGGGTCGACGTCCCGGCCCGGCAGGAAGACGGCGCGCTCCGTGGTGCGAGCCATCATGCGCAGTCGCGCCGCGACGCCCTTCATTGTGCGCCGCGATTGCGTCCAACATGAGCTGGTATTCCTCGCCCGCATGCGCCGTCCCTCGGCCGATGATGCGGCGCTCGAGCGCTGGGCGGACTAGAGCCGTCAGTTCATTCCCGCGCAGGGCCGCGGCGGCCGCGGCCGGGCCTGACCCCTTCAGATCCGACCCTTGCAGGCCGGCCCGCGGGGCCACTGTCAAGCTGACGCAACAGTTATTGGGGCGGACGCCTACAGCGTGGCGGCCGAATGAGCGTATGTTCGACCTGCCGTCGAGCGGCTGCTCGCGGCCCGCAACAAAAACGAGAGGGATAAAGTCATGTCAATCGTTGCCTGGATCGTTCTGGGGCTCATCTCCGGGTTCATCGCCAGCAAGCTGGTCAACAAGACCGGCGAGGGCCTCGTACTCGATATCATCCTCGGTATCGTTGGCGCTTTCGTCGGCGGATGGCTGTTCAGCACGTTCGGCCAAGCCGGAGTCACCGGTCTCAACATCTACAGCATGCTGGTGGCGGTGGTGGGCGCGGTGATCGTCCTGGTCGTCTATCACGCACTCGTCCGGCGCAAGGTCGTCTGACCCTGGATTCCGGCCCCGGCGGCGCGCCTCACAAACGCGCCTGCCGGGATGCATGACGGTGTCGGTATAGTCCGGTCTGAACGCGCGCCGGCGCGGTGCCGGCTGCCTCAGCTGAGCTTGACGCGCTTTTTTACCGCCAGGAATGCGCGGTTCATCGCGACCCGCTGCTGGTCGGAGAAGTGGCTCTTCACGTCCGCCCAGACATTACCTTCCTCTTCGCGGATGTGATGCTCGACGAGTTCCTTCAGGACCTTGCCGGTGGCACGGTGCTCGGGCGAGGTGGCGTTGCTGATGCCCGCGAGGCGCTGCAGGGTTTTGGCGGCCCATTCATGCTCGAGGTACCCCTCGTGGCCGTCTTCCTGTGCGTCCTTGTCGCGCAATCGCAGCACGGCGTCATAGACGACCTTCTCTTCAGCCTTGGTGTGCGGCACCAGTGCCGCCTTGATGCGCTTGACGAGGGCCTTGCGCTCGGCGGCGCCGTTCGCGTCTTCCAGCCTCGACAAGAGCTCCTTCACCTCGTTGTGCTCGTCTTTCAGCGTTTTCAGAATGTCCGCACCGGCGGCCTCCTTGTCACTGGCGCCCATCGCCTCCGTCACGGCTTGCGTGGCGCTCCGAACTGCGGACCTGAGAGTCATAGCGTGTCTCCGTTGAGTTTTGCGTGAATCGTGGGCTCGGGATGGAGCGCGGTTGAGAGTACCCGCTCACCTTTCGCGAGCAGGTCGGGGCGGTGCTCGCCTGGGTGTCAGAGCCGTCTGATTCAACGGGACCGCATTGCCCAAGAGAACGCCCGAGCCCCGAAGTCTCGAACTCCCCAGCGGCCATCGTGAACGTCGGCGCTGCGGTCCGCATCGGGCGATGTCGGCCATGGCTTCGGGCAGACGGTCCGCCGCGCGGCGGCGAAGGCCGGCCCAGCATCGCGTGCCCGCCGGATCGGAGAAACGGCTGAGAGTTTTTGCGGCATCGCGACAGTACAGAAAGCGAGGGAGCATCGTCCGCTGACGCGGGGCGCAGCAGGCGGCTCCCAGCACCGGGGGTATCATGGCATTTGCGCATCCAAGCAAGCCCTTTACGCAGGCTCAGATCGAGACGATCAATCCGCACCATAGCGGCGTATACGGGCTGCTGCGCGCGGACGCGTGGATCTACATCGGGCGAGGCAATATCAGGGAGCGATTGTTGGGGCACCTGCACGGTGACCACGCGGGCATCACGCAGGAGCGGCCGACCCATTGGACGGCCGAGGTGACCCCTAACCAGGTCATCCGCGAGCGCGAACTCGTCATCGAGTTGTATCCCATTTGTAACCAAGAGAGCGAGACACCCTTCAGAGTGCCGCAGAAGATGGCCAAGGGGTGAGGCGTAGCAGATTGGAAAGGGGGCACCCGTCAACGCCCGGCAGGCGCTGCCGTTGTTGTACCCTGTGCGCGGCGGTGTAAGCCGCTACCCGTCCATCACGCGAGGCTTTCATCCATGAAGACTTGGTTGATTCCTTTGAGCTGCATCGCCATTTTCACCATGACGGCGCAAGCGCAGGATGCGCCCTCCGCTCCGCCAGGGGGCGAGGGACCGGTGCGTCAGGCTTGCATGGCCGACTACCAGAAGTTCTGTCCGGATGTGAAGCCCGGCGGTGGGCGACTGATGGCCTGTGCCAAGGCGCACAAGGACGAGCTGTCGCAGCCTTGCAAGGATGCGCTTGCCCAGGCGCGTGCTGCCCACAGGGCAGCGGCTGCGGGCGGCAGTGCTCCTCCGGCGACCCCGCCAAAGCAGTAAGCATGCGGGCGCCCGCGCTCGCGCGGGCGCCTTCCCTGAGGTCTCTACTTCTTCAGCGCGGCGACACCTGCGCTGCAGGCCACTTCGTCCTGCGAGCCGGTGCCGCCGGAGCAGCCGATGGCGCCGATGAGCTTGCCACTGTCCACGAGCGGTATCCCGCCGCGAGAGCCGACGACGCCGTCGAGCCCCAGCATGTAATGATTACCGTTCTGAATCGCGGTCTCGAATGCCTTGGTTTCGCGGCGGAAAGTGGCGGCCGCGCGCGCCTTGTGCTCGGAGATCTGGATCGAGGCGAGCTGCGCCCCGTCCATGCGCTGGAACGCGACCAGGTTGCCCCCCGAGTCCACCACCGCCACATTCATTTTCCAGTCATGCTTCTTCGCCTCTGCGACCGTCGCGGCGATCAGCGCGAGCGCGCGCTCAAGCGGGATCGGCGCCCCATACGGCACGTCGAACGGCATCTTGTCCGGTACCACATCGAGCGGATTGGCAGGATTGGGTTGCTGCGCACTGCTGGCGGCGACGAACAGTACGGCGGACGCGAGCAGGAGGGCGACAGGAGGTTTTCCGGGCATGGTAATGCTTCCGTTTGCGGCTGCGGTTGGCTGCGCACTCTACTCCGGAACCGGCGACCGGCACACCGGGAACGGTGCGCCGGCCACCGCCGTCACGTAACATCAAGAGCGCTACGATCGGATGCGCTGTGCGCGCTGCGTATGGCATGTTGGAGGTTGTCATGAGTTCCTTGCTCGCACGCATCGGTGCTGCGCCGGCCCTGCTCATCGTACTCGCCACCCTGGTGAGCGGATCCGCGCTTGCCGATACATCGGATCAGGCAGCTGGCACCTCGGCGGTGTGGACGCCCAAAACGCTGCGTTTCACGTTCATGGGATTTACCTCCAGGTATTCGTGCGATGGCCTGCGGGACAAACTCAGGAGCACGCTTCTGAAATTCGGCGCACGTTCCGACCTCGACGTGCGCTCGACGGCGTGCGCCGGCGGATTCGGCCGGCCCACGCCTTTCCCGGGCGTGACCATTAATATCAACGTGCTGGTTCCGGCCGACGCCAAGAGTGCGTCGGCAAAGACCCCGACAGTGCCGGCGCACTGGCAGCTGGTGGATCTCGGCGCCTCGCGCGATCCCCTGGACTTCGCAGGCGACTGCGAACTCATCGAGCAGATCAAGCAGCGGATTCTGCCGCTCTTCAGCACCCGTAACATCGACTACCACTCGACCTGCATTCCCAACCAGCTGGAGATCGGTGGCACGCAGCTCAAGGCGCAGTTCCTGGTCGCAGACGCACCGGCTGCCAAGGGTGCGACCCGGTGAGGAGCGATGCCATGAGAAAAGCAATGCTCGGCCGGTGCCTGCGGCGCCTCGCACTTGCAGTGGTGGGCGCAGCCACGCTGTGCGGCGCATCGCCGCTTGCCTCGGCCTACAGCGCCACGGTCATGGCGCATGCGCATCTGCGCGCGGGCCCGAGCATCGAATACCCGCCTGTGGTGATGCTCGCGCCCGGCGCCGTAGTCGAGGTGTTCGGCTGCGAACAGGGGTACGGCTGGTGCGACGCCCAGATCGGGCCGGACCGCGGCTGGGTCGATGCTGCCTATCTGCAGATGTCGGCCCCGAGCGGTCCGGTGATCGTTGCGGATGGCGGCGTCACTCTCGGCGTGCCGGTGATTTCCTTCGTACTCAACAGCTACTGGGGCAGCTACTACCAGGGGCGACCCTGGTACGCGCGCCGTCCCTACTACTACAACTACTGGAATCGGTACCCACACGGCCGGCCGCCGCCGCCGCCCCATCGTCCGATCGTGCGTCCGCCGGTGCGTCCCCCGGTCGTGCGTCCGCCGCCGCGTCCTCGACCGCCGGTCGGCAGGCCGCCCGCCCGGTAACCGGCCACCGCCGGGCGGCCATCGCCCGACTCCGGGTAGTCCGGGTGCTGGCAAGCCCCCCGGTGGCGCCAGGCCCCCGGTGGTAATCGCCCGACTCCGGGTGGCGCTGGGCCGGGTGGTGGCAAGCCGCCCGATGGAGGCCAGGCCCCCGGGCGGCAAGCGCCCGGACAACGACAAACCCCAGCCGCAGACGCGTCCTGCACCGGGCAACGGCCAGTAACCGTGGCGGCTGAGGCGGGCCACCTATCGGAGTCTCCGAGGGTGCCGTACGCGCTGGTCGCGATGCTTGCGACCGCGCTTCTCATCAATTACGTCGACCGCGGCGGTCTGTCCATCGCCGCGCCGCTGATGGCGAGCGAACTGCATCTGTCGGACAACGCCATATTCCTGATCCTGTCGGCGTTTTTCTGGGGGTACGTGCCCTCGCAGCCTGTGATGGGCTGGCTGGTGGATCACCTGGGCGCCGCCCGCGTGCTTGCGGCCGGACTTGCCTTGTGGGCGGTGGCGACCTTCCTTGCCGGCGTCGCGGCAGGCGTCGTCGCGCTTCTGGGGCTGCGCCTGCTCATGGGTGTCGGCGAGTCCGTTTTCTATCCGAGCGCCTTGGCGCTGCTGGCGCAGCGCGTTGGTGACCGCGAGCGCGGCCGCGCCACCGCGGTGATCCAGCTGGGCGCCCTGGTCGGCCCCGCGCTCGGTGCCTACGTCGGCGGGATCATCATGATCCGCTACGGCTGGCGGGCGATGTTCATGGGCTTGGGGCTCGTCTCATTGCTGTGGCTGATTCCCTGGACCAGCCAGCTGCGGCAGCGACCGGTCACACTGGCGCGCGCGCCGGGCCCGGCCCCGGGACTTGGGGCGATCATCACGCAGCGGGCACTGTGGACAGTCACCCTCGCTAACTTCTGCTCCAACTACGCGTTCTGGTTCGTCTTCACCGCACTGCCTTTGTATCTGGTGCACCAACGCGGGCTGTCGCTCATCGCCATGACGCAGTTCATGACCGCGTTCTACGTCGTCGACGCGCTGAGTGTTGTTGCGACCGGCTGGGCGCTCGACGCCGCCATCGCACGCGGCGTGGCGCCCGGCCGCGCTTACCGCACCGCGCTGGTACTCAGTGCCTGCGGTGTCGGGGTGAGCCTCATCGCCGTGAGCGCCGCTGGCGTCAGCGTGGGTGTGGCGCTGCTGCTCGCCACCGCGCTCGCCGACGGACTCAACAGTCCCTCCGTCTGCGCGGTCACGCAGCGCTTCGCGGGACCTCTGGCTACCGGGCGCTGGATGGGCGTGCAGAATGGCGTCGGCAACTCGGCGGGGATCCTCGCGCCCGTCGTGACGGGTGCGCTCGTGACCGCTGCCAGCGGCGACTATACGGTCGCACTGTGGGTGACGGGCGGCGTGGCGCTCGTAGGTTTTGTGGCCTGGCTGGCGCTGGTGCCGCAGATCCAGCCGGTGGAGTGGAAGGCCGCGACCGTGGCGGTTCAGTAAGGGAACGCCCGCGCGCGCGCCTCGTCCTGGTTGATGGCGGGCGCCGCGAGAAAGTAGTGCAGCGTGGCCCACAGTCCTGTCGGCACCAGGCACAGCATGGCCAGGCGCAGCGAATCGACGTTGTTGCCGTGGAAATGCGGCATGAAGGCATCGCTCAGGCCGCCGATGAGATTCGGTGCGATGACGAGGTTACCGACATTCGCCAGGAACAGCGTGGTCGCGCAGAACATCGCGCGCATTTTGCAGCGGGCGAGGTTGTTCAGCAGGCCGAAGCACGGGCCGATGTAGAAATAAATCGACGGAATGAAAATCCACAGCATGACCGTGGCAAGTTTCAGGTCGCGCGTCCAGTACACAACGGCAGACGCAAGGGTGGCGATGCCTATCGTGATACCGAGCAGCCAGACGATGCGGCGCGAGTCGGCCATGAAGCGAGTGCCCATCAGCCAGCCGGTCAGCACTGTCGCGAGCGCCCCGCCGACCAGATGCATCGAGCCGGTAAGCTCACCGGCCGCGCCGGGCGTGAGGCTGTAGGTGCGCTGCAGGAACGTCGGGGTCCAGTACATGAGGCCCCAGCCCCACAGTGCGCACACGGCACTGGCGATCATGACGTGGATCGCCGAGCGCTGCGTCCAAAGATAGCGCATGGTGGTGAGGAACGACGGCGCGGGTTCCTCGTCCGGGCAGTCAAGGCAGCCGCGCACCGGTTCGCGCACCGTAAGCCATACCGCAATGCCGGCAAGCACACCGGGTACACCGAGCGCGAAGAACACGTCCCGCCAGCCGTAGCGATCGGCGACGGCGCCGGCGATGGAGTAGCCCACATAGGCGCCGAAGGGCGCGCCGAGTGAGAAAACGGTGAGTGCCATGGCACGCCGGCTGGCCGGGA
Organism: uncultured Gammaproteobacteria bacterium; assembly: GCA_963787655.1. Classification (GTDB taxonomy): domain Bacteria; phylum Pseudomonadota; class Gammaproteobacteria; order Steroidobacterales; family Steroidobacteraceae; genus 13-2-20CM-66-19. The sequence goes on from CAWBDY010000003.1 coordinate 379,195, forward strand.
AATAATCAGACAGCAGCGAGTTGGCGCCGGGCGTGCCGCCGGCCTCGCCGATGCCGACGCCCATGCGCGCGCCGAACAGCTGCCACGAACTGTGCACCCTGCCGCACAGCGTGGTCATTACCGACCAGACGACCAGGCACACGGCGATGATGTTGCGACGGTTCTTGCGATCGATGAGCCAAGACAGCGGGAACCCCAGCACCACATAGAAGAGCGCCAGGGCGGGGCCGGTCAGCAGCGCGATGCCGAAGTCGGTCAGTCGCAGCTCGAGGCGCATCGGCTCCAGCACCGTCGAGACCACGTAACGGTCGGCGATGCTCAGGGTATATACCAGGCACATCATCAGGAGCACGTACCAGCGCTGCTCCAGCGTCGTGGCGGAAGCCGCAGGAGCCGGGGCGACAATGCTCTCCTGCCGTTCACTCATAAGAATTTTTTCCGCATCCTCAACCGAGGTTACGCCTGAGCCGCGCGACTGTCTTCCAGAATGAGGTCGGCGCCTTTCTCAGCCAGTGCCAGCGTCGGCGTATTGGTATTGCCGGAGGTGACATTGGGAAAGGCAGACGCATCCACGACGCGCAGACCCGTGACACCGCGCACCCGCAGGCGGGCATCCAGCACCGCCGTGCGCACATCGGCCCCCATCGCGCAGGTGCCGCTGGCATGGAATACCGAGCCGGCGCGCTGCCGGAAATCCGCCAGCACGTCCTGGTCGGCCGTGACCGCCGCTCCCGGCTCGCGCTCGCTTTCGATGACCTGCGCCAGCGGCGCTGCGGAGGCGATGCGCCGGAGCATGCGTGCACCGTCGAACACATCCTGTACGTCCTCAGCCGTCGACAGTGAATTCGGCCGGATGGCCGGCGCTGCCAGCGGGTCGGGAGATGCGATGTGGACGCTGCCGCGGCTGGTCGGCCGGCAGGTATTGAACGACATGAGAAATCCCGCAAAGGGATCCGGCTGCATGAGCCTGCGGCTCGGACCTGTGGTCGTGGTGCTGTAGCTGGCGGGATTGAAGTAGATGTGCAGGTTCGGCACTTCGAGCTCCGGGCGGCTGCGCAGGAATGCGCCGGCCTGATTGACGCTCATGGCGAGCGCGCCGCGCCGCCCGAGCGCGTAGCGCAGCGCCGCCTTCACCTTGCCGTACCAGGGTGCCAGCTGATTGTTGAGCGTCGGTACGCGCGAGCGGTAGAAGTAGGAGCAGGCGATGTGATCCTGCAGCTGGCTGCCGACGGCGGCGCAGTCGGCGATGACCGTGATCTGGTACTGCTGCAGCAGGCGCCCATCACCTATGCCGGACAGTTCCAGCAGCTGCGGCGAGTTGATCGAGCCGGCCGCGAGCAGCACCTCGCGCGCCTGCGCCTGGCGGCGCTCGCCGCCCTGCAGGTACTCGACCCCCGTCGCGCGCGTGCCGGCGAACAGCACGCGCAGCGCCTGCGCGCGCAGCCGCACCTCGAGATTGCGCCGGCGCATGACCGGGTGCAGGTAGGCACTGGATGCCGACACGCGCACGCCGTCCTTGATGGTCACCTGCCACAGGCCCGCCCCTGCGCTCTGCGCGCCATTGAAGTCGGCCGTGCGCTCTATCCCCAAGGCACTGCAGGCATCCAGGAAGTTGTGGCACAGCGGGTGCACGCTCGCCGACACATCGCTCACATGGACCGGGCCGCCTGCGCCGTGGAAGGCGGAAGCCCCGCCGGCGTGATCCTCGAGCTTCTTGAAGTAGGGCAGCAGGTCGTCGTACGCCCAGCCGGGGTTGCCCGCGGCGCGCCAGTCGGCGAAGTCCTGCGGCTGACCGCGTACATAGATCATGGCATTGATCGAGCTCGAGCCACCGAGCACCTTGCCGCGCGGCCAGAAGGCGCGGCGATTGTTGAGCGCCGGATCCGCCTGCGCCTCGTACATCCAGTTGAAACGCGGATCGTTGAAGGTGCGGCCGTAGCCGATAGGGACTTTGATCCACGGCGAGCGGTCCGCGCCACCGGCCTCCAGCAGCAGCACGCGCTGCTGCCCGCTCGCGCTCAGGCGGTTGGCGAGCACGCAGCCGGCGGAACCTGCGCCGACGATGATGTAGTCATACCCGGTCATCTGTGATAAACGATCCGGCGATGAAGCTGACGGATATCGCGACCTTCGTCACCGGCAATCCGCAACCCGGTTTTGGCGGGCGCTATTTCGTCTTCGTCAAACTCACCACCAATGGTGCCGTCCACGGCGTGGGCGAGGCGTACTGTGCGCCGTTCGATCCGCATCTGGTCGCGCACCTGCTCGAGGACGTGTTCGCGCGCTACCTCGAGGGCGAGGATCCGCACAACATCGAGCGCATCTGGCGACGCGCATATGGTGCGGGCTACACGCAGCAACCCGATCTGACGATGGGTGCGGTGCTGAGCGCGCTGGAGATGGCCTGCTGGGACATCATCGGCAAGGAGGCCGGGCAGCCGGTCTACAACCTCCTCGGCGGTCGGGTGCACGAGCGGCTGCGCTCCTATACCTATATCTATGCGCGGCCCGGCGATGCGACCGATGTCTACCAGGACCCGGATCTGGCAGCCGCGCGTGCCGCGGAATACCTGGCGCAGGGTTTTACGGCGCTGAAGTTCGACCCGGCAGGGCCGTACTCGGCCTTCGACGGCCGGCAGCTGTCGCTCGCCGCGCTCGCACTCAGCGAACGCTTCATGCGGCAGCTGCGCGAGGCGGTGGGGACGCGCGCGGATCTGCTGTTCGGTACGCACGGGCAGATGAGCGCGGCCGGTGCGATTCGCCTGGCGCGGCGGCTCGAGCCGTACGACCCTTTGTGGTTCGAAGAACCGGTGCCGCCGGATGCACCGGAAGAGATGGCGCTGGTGGCGCGCGCCACCAGCATCCCGATCGCGGCCGGGGAGCGCCTCGCCACCAAGTACGCCTTTGCGCGCCTGCTGCGCGCCAGCGCCGCCGCTATCCTGCAGATGAACCTCGGGCGCGTCGGCGGGATCCTCGAGGCGAAGAAGATCGCTGCCATGGCAGAAGTGCAGCACGTGCAGATCGCGCCGCACCTCTACTGCGGCCCGGTGGTGGGAGCTGCCAACATCCAGCTCGCCACCTGCAGTCCGAACTTCCTGATCCTCGAAGGCATCGAACGCTGGCAGGGCTTCCATGCCGAGGTGCTCGTCAAACCGATCCGCTGGGAGGCCGGGTACGTGATTCCGCCGACCGAGCCGGGCCTGGGCGTCGAGCTCAACGAGGCGGTGCTGGCCGCCCATCCGTACACCGGTGACAGGTTGCACCTGGAGATGGCCGACCAGCCCATTGTCTGAGGCATTACAGCTGCAGCTGGGCGCGCAGCCGCTCGGCGTACCAGGTGTGGAACAGCTGCACCATGTACTCGCCGGCGGTGATCGGACCGGGGATGTACGCCGGACTTGTGGCGCCGCGCTGCGTCTCCGCGACGAACGTCGCATCCTGCTCGTTGGTCGCTTGCCACACGCTCGTCAGGTTGTGCAGGTCGTAGTCACGGCCCTCCTGCGCGTCCTCGTGCACCAGCCACGTGCAGCGCACCAGCGTGCGGTCACGGGCCAGCGGAAACATCGCGAAGGTGAGGGCGTGATCGGACAGGAAGTGGAACCAGCCGTTCGGCTGGGTGTGGTAGTGCAGCGTCCCGAGCTTCGGCTCGGTGAGGGCGCCCAGCAGGCGCCGCGACGCGATGCGCGTGTCCGGGGTCATCGATTCCCCGGCGCCGTCCAGCACCAGGCGCTCGGTGCGGAATGCGGACGCGCGGCCCGCCAGCTCCTCGATCGGTTTCCAGGGCAGCGCGGCTGCTGCCCACAGCCGTTCGGCTTCGCGCTGCGCGGCGAGGTAGCGCTCGTAGTTGGCGCGCTCCGCGCCGGCAAGATGCGCGCTATCGATCTCGCCGAAGAAGTGGAACAGCGAGCACAGCAGCTCCGGATGCCCGGCGCAGTGGAAGCACTCGCGGTTGTTCTCCATCGTCAGCTTCCAGTTGCCGTGTTCGACGATGTCGACCTGCTTGGCGACTTTGGTATGGTCGAGCGCGTGCGGGGCAAGATAGGGCCGCATGCGCGCGTCCATGTCATCGAAGTCGGCCGGCGGCTCATCGGCCAGGCACACGAAGATGAGCCCGGCGAGCCTGCGCACGTGCACGGCCTTGAGCCCCCGCTGGCCCGCGGCCGCCTCGCCCGTGCCACCGCAGTTCACCACCCGACCTTCCATGTCGTAAGTCCAGCGGTGGTAGGGGCACACGAGCGTCGTGCCGGCGATCCCTGTGTCGTGCTGCAGGATGCGCGAGCCGCGATGCCGGCAGGTGTTGTGGAAGGCGCTCACCGAGCCGTCGTCACGCCGCAGGATGAAGATCGGCCACGGCCCGATCTGCAGCGTGCGGTAGTCGCCTTCTTCCGGGATCTCCGCTTCCGGGGCGGCGAACAGCCAGTGCCGCCCGATGACGTACTCCATCTCGGCCGCATACAGCGTGTCGTCGCTGAAGAAGGCCCCGGGCAGCGCGAAGCCCGGCCGGTAGCTGGCCAGGAGTGAGGCCACATGGCCGCGCAGCGCCTCCGTCGGGTGGGCTGTGCGCGGCGTGGGCACGGGGGTGAGGGCAGGCGCTGTGTTCACGGTGGTCAAGATTTCATACTCGTGGCGGTCAATGAAGCCTATAAATTGAATAGCCCCATCGAAAAGAGGCATCGGCAGCTCAGCGGCGCCGCTTAGAATGTAGCGCGCCTTCAGGCACGGAGAAAACCCCATGGCTGGCAAGGCCAAAACCCAAAGCCGATCCCGCGCCAAAGTCCGCGCCGCCGGCACCCGGCGCGCCCCGCCGCGCCGTCCCGGGACGCCGGACCTTCTCACCCGCCTCAAGAGCGGCGCGGTGATCTGCGCGGAAGGCTACGTGTTCGAACTCGAACGCCGCGGCTACCTGCAGGCGGGCGCCTTCGTGCCTGAAGTGCTGTTCGAGCACCCCGAGGTGGTCGAGCAGCTGCACCTGGACTTCGTGCACGCAGGGTCTGATGTGACTCAGGCGCTCACCTACTACGTGCACCGCGAGAAGCTGCGGGTCATCGGGCGCGAGAAGGATCTGGTGCCCATGAACCGCGCGGCGCTCAGCATCGCCAAGTCAGTCGCGCGCCGCACCGGTACGCTGTTCGCAGGCGACCTGTGCAATACCAACATCTACGATCCGAACGATGCACGCGCAATCAAGGAGGTCGAGCGGATCTTCGCCGAGCAGGTCGGCTGGGCGGTGGAGGCGGGGGTCGACTATTTCGTCGCCGAGACTTTCTCCTGGACGGCAGAGGCGCAGCTGGCGCTCGCCGCCATCCGCAAGTACTCGAAGGTGCCGGCGGTCATCACCATGGCGATGCACCGCGAGGATGTCACGCGCGAAGGACTGACGGCCGCGCAGGCCTGCCAGCGCCTGGAAGGAGCGGGCGCCGACGTGGTGGGCCTCAACTGCCACCGCGGGCCGCAGACCATCATGCCGCTGCTGCGCGAGATCCGCGCGGCGGTGAAGTGCCACGTCGCAGCGCTGCCGGTGCCGTACCGCACGACCCCGCAGCAGCCCTCTTTCATGTCACTCACGGACCCGTGCTGCGGCGATGCGCGCGCCTTCCCCGTCGGGCTCGACCCGTTCGTCTGCACGCGCGCGGAAATCGCGGACTTCGGCCGCGAAGCGTTCGAGCTCGGGGTGCGCTATCTCGGTGTCTGCTGTGGCGCAGGCCCGCACCACATCCGTGCGCTCGCGGAAAGCCTGGGCCGCAAGCCGCCGGCCAGCCGTTACAGCGTCGACATGTCGCGCCACGCGTTCTTTGGCACCAACAAGCGCATCCGCAAGGTGCAGACCGACTACCGCTCCAAGCTGTGAGGTACTCGGCGCTGAGCCTTGCGCGCGCGGCCTTCACGGGGCAGCGCTCCTGGCCGCCCGCGTGGCGCTCGCCGCAGCCGCAGCCTGCCTACGACGTCGTGATCGTCGGCGGCGGCGGACATGGGCTCGCGACCGCCTATTACCTGGCGAAGAATCACGGCGTCCGCAACGTCGCAGTGCTCGAGCGCGGCTGGCTCGGCGGCGGCAACACCGGCCGCAACACCACCGTGGTGCGCTCCAACTACCTCTATCCCGAAAGCGCGCGCCTCTACGACTTCTCACTCAGGCTCTACGAGGACCTCTCGCGCGAGCTCAACTTCAACGTGATGCTGAGCCAGCGTGGCCACGTCATGCTCGCGCACAGCCGCCACGACCTCGAGTCCATGGCGCGCTGGGTCAACGCCATGCAGATGAACGGCGTCGATGCCGAGCTGGTCAGCCGCGAGCAGGTCGGCGTCCTGGCGCCGCTCCTCGACCTGTCGCCGACTGCGCGCTTCCCGGTCATGGGAGGCTTCATGCAGCGGCGCGGCGGCACCGCGCGCCACGATGCGGTGGCGTGGGGTTATGCGCGCGCGGCCGACGCGCTCGGCGTCGACATCCTGCAGAACTGCGAGGTGACCGGCTTCATGCGCGGTGCCGGCGGTCGCGTCACGGGGGTCAACACGAGCCGCGGTGCGATCCGTGCCGAACGCATCGGCATCGCCGCCGCCGGCCACAGCTCGGTGCTGGCGGCCCTCGCCGGCGTGCGCCTGCCGGTCGTAAGTTACGCGCTGCAGGCGATGGTCACGGAGCCTGTGAAGCCCTGCCTCGACATCGTGGTCATCTCGCCCGCCACCGGCGCCTACCTCAGTCAGTCGGACAAGGGCGAACTGGTCATCGGCGGTGGCCTGGATCTGTTTGCCTCCTACGGCCAGCGCGGCAGCTTCGCGGTCACGCAGCAGGTCGTGGCGGGCACACTCGCCATGTTTCCGTCCTTCAGCCGCCTGAAGCTGCTGCGCCAGTGGGCCGGCATCGTCGATGTCGTGCACGACTCGAGCCCGATCATCGGTGCGCTGCCGGTGCCGGGCCTGTACATCAACTGCGGCTGGGGCACCGGCGGGTTCAAGGCAATTCCGGTGGGGGGCTGGACACTGGCGCACGTACTGGCCACCGGCAAGTCCCATGAGCTGGCGGAACCTTTTCAGCTGGAGCGCTTCATTAGCGGGCGGCTGATCGATGAGGCCGCGGCGTCGGGCATCACGCACTGACGTGGCAGGAGTGACCGGCACGTGATGCAGCTCAACTGTCCGTTCTGCGGACCGCGCGATGAAAACGAGTTCACCTGCGGCGGGGCGAGCCACATCGCCCGTCCGCCACTGAGCGCAAGTGATGCCGACTGGGGCGCCTACCTGTTCCTGCGCGACAACCCCAAGGGGGTGCTGCTCGAGCGCTGGCGTCACACCTTCGGCTGCGGGCAGTGGTTCAACGTGGCGCGTCACACCGTCACGCACCAGGTGCTGTCGGTGTACGCCATGACCGACCCGCCGCCGCAGCCCTGAGCGCGCCCATGGCCAGCCATCGACTCGCAGCCCCTGCCGGAACGTTCCTCGATCGGGCGCGCACGGTGACCTTCACCTTCAATGGGCGCAGCTACACAGGCTTTGCCGGCGATACGCTCGCCTCGGCACTGCTGGCGAACGGGGTGCGCCTGGTCGGGCGCAGCTTCAAGCTGCACCGCCCGCGCGGGGTCTGGTCGTGCGGAGTGGAGGAGCCGAGCGCGCTGGTCGATGTCGGCACCGGGGCGCAGCGCACGCCGAACGTGCGCGCGACCCTCCTTAGAATCAGCCCGGGGCTCAGCGCGCGCAGCGTCAACTGCTGGCCGGGCGTGGGCGTTGATCTGGGCGCGCTCACCGGCGCCTTCGCACCGTTACTGCCCGCCGGCTTCTATTACAAGACCTTCAAGTGGCCGAACTGGCATCTGTTCGAGCCCGCGATCCGCCGCCTGGCAGGCCTCGGACGCGCCCCGGATCGCGCGGATGCGGATCACTACGAGGAAGTCGCGTGCGAGTGCGACGTGCTGGTGGTGGGCGGCGGCATCGCCGGTCTTGCGGCGGCGGCGGCCGCTGCCGGCCGCGGCGCGCGCACGCTGCTCGTCACGGGCGGTGACCGGCCGGGCGGGGCGCTCGCCTGGCAGGCAGATCGCGAGGTCGCCGCCCTGTGCGAGGCGCTGCGCACACTGGGTGTGCGCCTGCTCACCTCGACGGTCGCCTTCGGCGTGTATGACCACAACCTCGTGTGCGCCTGCGAGAACCTGAGCGATGAGGGCCGTGCCGGCGTCCTGCGTCAGCGCCTGTGGAAGATCCGAGCCCGCAGCGTCATCGCGGCCGCCGGCGCCTTCGAGCGGCCGCTCGTCTTTGCCGACAACGACCGCCCGGGCGTGATGCTGAGCGGTGCCGCGGTGAAGTATGCCGGCGCGTACGGCGTCGCCTGCGGCACGCGCGCGGTGATGATCGCCGGCAGCGACGCCGCCTACGCTGCCGCGCAGGCGTTGCGGGCGGCGGGCATCGAGATCGCGGCGTTCGTCGAACGCCGTGACAGCGTCGCGGCGGAGCTCGACACGCGCGGCCTGCGTATCGTCACCGGGTCAACGCTGGCCGCGGTGTGCGGCGGGCGCGCGGTGCGCGGCTGTCGCATTGCACCGCTCGCCGCACTGGCCGCGGGCTCGGGCGGGGAGCGGATCGACTGCGATCTCATCCTCAATGCCGGGGGCTTTACCCCGGCGGTACACCTGCACTCGCAGGCCGGCGGAAAGCTGCGCTGGCTGGAGGATGCGGCGATGTTCGTTCCCGAGGGCGCCGCTGCGGGAGTGGTCAGCGTCGGAGCCTGCGCCGGGGTGTTCGCCCGCGCTGCGGCGATGGCGCACGCGCAGGCGGTTGGTGAGGCGGTGGCGGCGGGCGCGCAAGCGCCGCCGGCGCCGCTCGCGGGCGCACCGAAGAGCGTCGCCCAGGCCCACGTCAGCGGCGCACGCGGCAAGCAGTTCGTCGATCTGCAGAATGATGTGACCACGGCAGACGTGGCGCTCGCCGCGCGCGAGAACTACCGCTCGGTGGAGCACCTGAAGCGCTACACCACCACCGGCATGGGCACCGACCAGGGCAAGACCAGCAACATCAATGCGCTGGTGCTGATGGCGCAGTGCACGCAGCAGCCGCCGCAGCAGGTCGGCACGACGCGTTTCCGGCCGCCGTTCGTGCCGGTGACGCTCGGCGCGCTCGCGGGACGCCGGGTCGGCCCCCTCTATCGCGCGCTCAAGGAGCTGCCGGCGCAGGCCTGGCACGAGGCGCACGGGGCGCTGCTCGAGACCTTCGGTGACTGGCGCCGACCGGCCGCTTACCCGCACGGGCACGAATCGCTGGAGGAGGCCGCGCAGCGCGAGGTCGCGATCGTGCGCCAGCGCGCGGGCCTCTTCGACGGCTCGCCGCTCGGCAAGCTCGAGATCTTCGGTCCCGATGCCGGGCGATTTCTCGACCTCATGTACGTCGGCACGATGTCGAGCCTGCAGGTCGGCCAGGCACGCTACGGCCTGCTCCTGAACGAACACGGCACGCTGGTCGATGACGGCATCGTCGCGCGGCTCGGGCCGCAGCGCTTCTGGGTCAATACGACCACCGCGGGCGCTGAGCGCACGGCCGCCGCGTTCGAGGAGTGGCTGCAGTGCGAGTACGTGGATTTCAAGGTGCTCGTGACGGCGGTCACCTCGCAGTGGGGCAACGTCACCGTGGCCGGACCGCGCGCCTGGCAGTGGCTCGCGTGCGTCGGGCTGGACGCAGCCCTGAGCCCCGGCACGATGAAGCACATGACGCTGCGCGACACGGTGCTCGAGGGGGTGCCGCTGCGCGTGCTGCGCGCGAGCTTCAGCGGCGAGCTCGGCTACGAGATCAACCTGCCGGCCGATGCGGCGGCGGCACTGTTCGAGCGCCTGTGGGAACGCGCGCCCGAGATCGGCGCGACGCTCTACGGCATCGAGGCGCTGCAGGTGATGCGCATCGAGAAGGGCTACCTGCACATCGGCACCGACACCGATGGCACGACGCTGCCCGGGGACGTGGGGTTTGCACGCGGGCTTGAAAGGAAAGCGGCAGACTTCGTCGGCCGGCGCTCGCTCGAGCGTCCCGCCGCACGCGAGCCGCAGCGCCTGCAGCTGGTGGGCTTCAGGCCCGCCGACGGCCGCACGCCCTTGCCGGTCGGCGCGCACATCGCCGCGCACGCGCCTCCCGCACCGGTCGACGGCCGCATCACCTCCAGCTGCACGAGTCCGGAGCTCGGGCAGCCGGTGGCACTCGGCCTCCTGCGTCGCGGCGCGCAGCGCTGCGGCGAGCGCGTGCAGGTCTATCACCTGGGCGAGCTGATCGAGGCGCTGGTGGTGCCGACCCCGTTCGTGGACCCGGCCGGGCGGCGCGTCCATGGCTGAGCTCGTCCCCGTCAGCGTCTGTGCCGGCCTCACGGTGCAGCTGGCGCAGGGACTGCATATGGCGAGCCTGCGCCACTTTGCCTTAGCCCCGCTCGCTGCGCTGCTGCAGGAGACCACCGGCGCGGGGCTGCCGGGAAACCAACAGGCCTGTCAGGGTGCCGACGGTGAGGTCACGCTGGCCTGGCGCAGTCCGTCCGAAACACTCCTCCTCAGTGGCGCCGCGGAGGTGCTGCAGCGACTGAGCGAAAAGCTCGCCGGCTCGAACGAGGCCTGCCTGCGTGGATCTGAGCGCGGCTTTCAAGGTCGTGCGTCTGTGCGGCCCCCGCAGCAGCGATCTGCTGTGTCGCCTGGGCGGCACGGCCGCGATCCCGGGCGTGGGCGAGGCGCACCGCGGGCGGCTGTGCGACGTGCCGGTGCTGGCCCTGTCGGTGAGTGAGGGCGAGACCTGGCTGGTGTTGGATCGCGCTTATCTGCCGCACGTGCTGGGCTGGATCGCCGCAACGCTCGCTGACTTCTAGGGCAGGAGCGTGCGCGCCAGCGCCCGCTGCCAGCCGTCGATGAGCGCGGCGCGCCGCTGCGGTGGCATGCGCGGCTCGAACGTCGCGGCGCTGTGCCAGGTGGCGCTGAGCGCCCGCAGATCGCGCCATACCCCGGTCGCAAGGCCCGCGAGGAACGCCGCTCCGAGCGCGGTGGTTTCGAGCTGCGCCGGTCGCTCGACGCGGGTCTCGAGGATGTCGGCCAGGAATTGGCAGAACCAGTCGTTCGCCGCCATGCCGCCGTCGACGCGGATGGCAGCCGCCGTGCGCGCCCCGTCCGCGGCCATGGCACGGGTGAGATCGAGCGTCTGGTAGGCGACCGACTCGAGCGCGGCGCGCGCCAGGTGCGCGGCGGTGACGTCGAGTGTCAGTCCGCACAAGAGGCCGCGCGCCTGCGGCTGCCAGTGCGGTGCGCCCAGCCCGACGAACGCCGGCACGAGGTAGACACCGTGGTCGTCGGGCACGCTCTCGGCCAGCTGTGCGGTCTCACCGGCCTGCGCGATGACCTTGAGGCCGTCGCGCAGCCACTTGACGGCAGCGCCGGCCACGAAGATCGAGCCCTCGAGCGCAAAGGCACTGCGCCCGCCGATGCGGTAGGCGAGGGTCGTGAGCAGGCGGTTGGCGGAGGCGACCGGCGCGGAACCGGTGTGGCTCAACAAAAAGCATCCCGTGCCGTAGGTGGACTTGACCATGCCCGGCTGGAAGCAGGTCTGCCCGATGAGCGCCGCCTGCTGATCGCCGGCGATGCCGGCGATCGGCAGCGGCCGCACCGAACAGGCCCGAATCGGTGGTGCCGTAGAGTGCGCTGCTGTCGCGCACCTTGGGCAGCAGCGCACGCGGTACGCGCAGCAGGCGCAGCAGCTCCTGGTCCCAGTCCTGGCGGTGGATGCCGAAGAGCAGCGTGCGCGAGGCATTGGTGACATCGGTCGCGTGCACGGTGCCACCCGTCAGATGCCACAGCAGAAACGAATCGATGGTGCCGGCGGCGAGCTCACCGCCCTCGGCGCGCTCACGCGCGCCTTCGACGTGATCCAGGATCCAGGCAAGCTTAGTGCCCGAGAAGTACGGGTCGAGCAGAAGTCCGGTGCGCGAGCGCACCAGCTCCTCGGCGCCGGCATCCTTCAGACGCTGGCATTCATCCGCCGTGCGCCGGTCCTGCCACACGATGGCCGGATGGATGGGCGTACCGCTCGAGCGCTCCCACACCACCGCGGTCTCGCGCTGGTTCGTGATGCCGAGGGCTGCGATGTGCGTCAGCGGTATGCCGCTGGTCTCCAGCACCTCGCGCACCACGGCGAGCGTGTCGCGCCAGATCTCCTGCGCATCGTGCTCGACCCAACCGGGCGCCGGGTAGTGCTGCGTCAGCTCGCGCCGTGCGAGCGCCACGGCCCGGGCCGAATCGTCGAACAGGAGGGCACGCGTGGACGTCGTGCCCTGATCGATCGCCAGGACGTGCTGCGGTGAACTCATGGCCGGACAGCCATGATAGGACGCTTGCCGAGCTTGCGCCCGCGCCGCGGCGACTATGATGCGCAGGCGCAACAGGGGACGCGGGCGCGCGCCGACGGTGCGCCGGTGTCCTCCAAACCGCAGTGAAGCGCAGGCGTGCACCGCCACGGTGCGCGGCGCGCGGCTTTTTTAGATGGCGCTATTCAATTTCTAGGCTGCAAGTGGCGGCACACCTGTGAAAAGCTAGGGCCGGCGCTGGCTGACTCGGTCTCAGTCGGGTAGCGGGCAAGTGCCGCCGCAGCGCGTGCGTCATGCCCCGGTGACGCGTTTATTCAAGCGTGACCGGGATGAGTGGTATAGAAGATCGATAGGGGAGTCGCCTGTTCCGGGGCAAGGGACAGGCGTGGGAAAATCACAACCAAGCCTGGGGGCAGCGCAATGAAGCCAAATCCGAAGATCTCTGCGGCCGTGGCAGCCATTCTCGGCGCATCGGCCGGCACGGTGACATTGGCCGCCGACCCGGCCGATACGGCCGCCGCCACCGCCGGCGGGACGGAGCTGCAGGAAGTGATCGTCACGGCCAACCGTCGCACGGAAAACCTGCAGAACGTGCCGATCACCATCCAGGCGCTCACCGCCAAGACGCTCGGTGAGCTGAATGTCACGACCTTCGAGGACTTCATGAAGTTCACCCCGAACGTGAGTTCGGCGGGGTGGGGACCGGGACAGGACCTGATCTTCATGCGCGGCTTGAGCACCGGCGCACTCGGCACCGAGGGCAGCGGCACGGACGCCAACTTCCCGAACGTCGCGGTCTATCTCGACGAGCAGTCGGCGATGATGCCCTACCGCAATCTGGACATTTACGCCGTCGACATCGAGCGCGTCGAGGTACTCGAAGGACCGCAGGGGACCTTGTACGGCGCCGGCGCCGAAGCCGGCGCGGTGCGCTACATCACCAACAAGCCGAAGCTCGATGTGACGGAGGGCGTTTTCAACGGCGGCTATGGCACGACCGCACACGGCGACCCGAACGCCAGCTTCGATGCCACGCTCAACCTGCCACTGATCCCGGACACACTCGCGATCCGCGCGGTGATCTACGACGATCATCGCGGCGGCTACATCAACAACGTGCCGCAGACCTTCACCCGTTCGCCGAACGATCTGGGCATCGCTTACGCGGGCTACGCGACCGGCTGCTCCGCCGGTGCGCCGGTCAACAACGCCTGCCCCGGGGCCGGCAATAAGGTGACCGCCTACGGCGTGCCGCCCGGCAGCGCGGTGATCAATAACTCGTCGCAGGTGGCAAACGCGATCAACCCGGTCACCTATACCGGTGCGCGCTTCTCGGCACTGTGGAAGATCAACAACGACTGGAACGTGCTGGTCCAGCAGTCCTACCAGAACATGGAAGCGGACGGGGTCTTCTATCAGATGCCGCACGGCTCGGATTTCCAGTTCAATCAGACCCCGCTCCCGGACCTGTCGGTGACGACCTTCAATCCGTCCTACGACAAGGACAAGTTTGAGGACACGGCCTGGACGGTCAACGGCCAGGCAGGTCCCATCAAGCTCATCTATACCGGCGGCTACCTGGTCCGCAATGTCGAGGCGCAGCAGGACTACACCAATTACTCGCGCGGCTATTTCGCCGACTTCTACCAGTGCACCACCAACGGCAGCACCGGCTCCACCTACGTGCACTACGGCGTGCCCGGCCCGAAGAGTCAGTGCTACTCGCCGAGCGCCTACTGGCGCAACGTGCAGCGCAACACGCACCTGAGCAATGAGTTCCGCGCCAGCACCCCGGATGACTGGCGTATCCGCGCGATCGGCGGCGCGTTCCTCGAGCAGTTCCGCGTCTACGACAACACCGACTGGTACTACAAGAGCATACCGGCGTGTACGACCACGGTCACCTTCGGCTGTCTGACGGATGTGCAACCGACCCCCGGGTCGACGTCGAACTATCCGGGGGTGAAGTCCGATAACACCTCCTACTTCGACGACGTGCAGCGCGGGTACAAACAGTACGCCTTCTTCGGTTCCTTCGATTTCGACCTGATACCGAAGGTACTGACGCTGACCGCGGGCACGCGCTATTACAACTTCAAGAACACCGAGACCGGCAGCGCCCTGGGCAGCTTTGGTTGTCAGAATGCAGGTCCCTCTGGGCCGGGGAACGTATGCAGCGGGGACAGTCTCGATGCCAAGAACCTGCAACACCACCTACAGCGGCTTCAAGAGCCGCGGCAGCCTCGCGTGGCACATCACCAGCGACGCCATGCTCTACTACACGTTCTCGCAGGGCTTCCGCCCGGGCGGCTTCAATCGTGACGCCAGCGGCCATATTCCAATCCCGGGAACGAAGCTGGACCAGTGGCTGATTCCGCAGGCCTACTCGCCGGACACCCTCACCAACAACGAGCTGGGCTTCAAGACCGAGTGGCTGGACCACCGGGTGCTGTTCAACGGCACGATCTACCAGGAGGACTGGAAGAACACGCAGCTGCAGTTCTTCAATCCGGCGGCGCTCGGCAACCTGTCGTTCGTCGACAACGGTGCCAACTACCGGGTGCGGGGCATCGAGCTGCAGACCATGGCGCGCGTGGTCACTGGCCTCACGGTGCAGCTGAATGCCGCCTGGAACCGCTCGCAGCAGACTAACTCGCCCTTCCTGATCGTCAACAATCCGGCACTCGTCGGCACCCCCTATGCCTCACTCCTGGGAACGGCGATCACTTCCGTGCCGAACGTCTTCGGCGACGAGGGCAGTCACCTGGCGCAGTCACCGCCCTTCCAGGGCTCGCTGCGCCTGCGCTACGAATGGGCGGTGGGCAACTACGAGGCCTTCGTGCAGGCGATCGGCACGCACACGGCAAGTTCGCTCGCCTACGTCGGCATCATTCCGCCGATCGCCCCGGTCGGCTCCACCCATATCAACTACACCGACCCTGGCTACTCGACGCTCGATGCCTCGCTCGGCATCAGCCGCGACAACTGGACGGCGCAGATCTACGGCCAGAACATCACCGACACGCGCGGCATCGTGTTCACGTCGGCCTCGGAAGCGATCGAGACACAGACGGTCATCCGGCCGCGGGTGCTGGGACTCAAGATCGGCTACAAGTTCTAGGACACCGGACGGCTACAGTAGAATTGCAGGCGGGCAGTGATGCCCGCCTGTTTTTTTGCTTGGCAAAGTATGGCAGCCGTCTCACCTGACCCGCCGCAGTCGCGCCTCGAGCCGCAGGTGCGGCACATCCGCGGCCTCATCGAGCAGCGTGCCTTCGCGCAGGCGCTCGATGCCGCGCAGCGGCTGCTGGTGGACGTGCCGCAGAACCGCGACCTGCTGTACATGCAGGCAGTGAGCGAGCGCTATCTCGGGCAGATCCCGCAGGCGCTCGCGACGCTCGCGCGCCTGCAGGAGTTCCATCCCAACTACAGCCGGCTCTACCAGGAGCGCGGCCATTGCCACGTCGCGCGGCGCGAGGCGGAGCCGGCCATCGCCGCCTTCCTCAAGGCCGTGCACCTGAATGCGGCGCTGCCCGGCAGCTGGAACTCGCTGCAGACGCTCTTCCGCATGACCGGGCGAACGGCCGATGCGGAGATGGCCGCAGCGCACGTGGCGACGCTTGCGGGTCTGCCGGCGCCGGTGGTCACCGCTTCCAGCATGTTCGCCGACGGCGAGGTCGCCCCGGCCGAGGCCATGATCCGCAAGTTTCTGCTCGAGCACGGCGACCATATCGAGGCGATGCGGCTGTTGGCCAAGATCGGCCTCGAGCTCGGCGTGCTGGACGATGCCGAAACGCTGCTGGCAGCCGTACTGCAGCAGGCACCCGATTACCGTGCGGCGCGCTTCGACTACGCGCGTGTGCTGCTCGACCGCCAGCGGCCGCTGCAGGCACGCGCGCAGCTCGACCTGCTCCTCAAGGACGAGCCGGGCAACGTCAGCTACCGCACCGCCTATGCCACGGCCACCGTGGCGTTAGGCGAACTGGAACGCGCCGTGACGCTCTACCGGGAGATCCTGCGCGAGCAGCCCAATTCCCCGGGGGTGCCCGAGATCCGCCTGTCGATCGGCCATGCGCTGAAGACGCTCGGGCGCACCGCCGAAGCCATCGAGTGCTATCACAGCGCGGCCGAGGTGCGTCAGGGCTACGGCGATGCCTACTGGAGTCTGGCCAACCTCAAGACCTACCGCTTCACGCCAGAGGAGATCAGCGCGATGCGCGCCTTCGAGAGCGCGCCCGCGACCTCGGTCGCCGACCGCCTGCATCTGTGCTTTGCGCTCGGCAAGGCGCTCGAGGACCGCGGCGACTATGGCGAGTCGTTCCGTTACTACGAGCGTGGCAACCAGATCAAGCGCGCGCAGAGCCGCTACAAGCCGCAGCTGATCGAGCGCAATGCCAGGTTGCAGCGCGAGGTCTGCACGCAGGAATTCCTGGCCGCCCGTGCCGGCGTCGGCTGCCAGAGCGAGGAGCCGATCTTCATCGTCGGGCTGCCGCGCTCCGGCTCGACGCTGCTCGAGCAGATCCTCGCCTCGCACTCATCCGTCGAGGGCACGATGGAGCTGGCGGAAATCCCGCGCATCGTGGCGGAGATGCAGGGCAGGGCGCCCGATGATGCGCCGCCGCGCTACCCGGGAATGCTCAAGGACCTGAGCCCGGAGGATTTCCGCGGCCTGGGCGAGCGCTACCTGGCGGAGACGCGCGCCTACCGCAGCGGCCGGCCGCACTTCATCGACAAGATGCCGAACAACTTCCGCCACCTCGGGCTCATCCACCTGATATTGCCGCGCGCGCGCATCATCGACGCGCGCCGCGAAGCCCTCGCTTGCTGTTTCAGCAACTACAAGCAGCTGTTCGCCACCGGCCAGGAATTCACCTACAGCATCGAGGACATCACCCGCTACTTCCGCAGCTACGTGGAGCTCATGCGTCACTGGGATGAGGTGCTGCCGGGCAAGATCCTGCGCGTGCAGCACGAGGAGGTGGTGGCGGATCTCGAGGGAAGCGTGCGGCGGCTGCTGCAGTTCTGCGGCCTGCCGTTCGAGCCGGCGTGTCTTGAGTTCTACAAGACCGAGCGCAGCGTGCGCACCGCGAGCTCCGAACAGGTGCGCCGCCCGGTCTATAAAGAGAGTACCGAGCAGTGGCGCCACTTCGCGCCATGGCTCACCGCGCTGCGCGCAGCGCTCGGGGAGCTGGCACCGGCCGAGCCGGCCTAAAAGGCCTCACTGGCGCGTGGCCTGAAGTCGCGCCTCGTCGAGCGTGTAGCCCATGCCGGGGGCGTCACTCAGGTTGATCCAGCCCTGATCGTCGATGCTGAGTGGCGCGGTGAGCATGAAGTCGCGCCGCGCCAGGCTCCACTCGGGCGGATCGAACGGGAATTCCAGGAACGGTGCATCGGCAAGGCCTGCCACGAGGTGGGCATTGGCGGTGACCCCCATGCCGTTGGTCCAGGTGTGCGGGGTGAAGGTGACATGGTGTTCCTGGGCGAGGATCGCCACGCGCCGCAAACCGGTGATGCCGCCCACCAGCGCCACGTCCGGCTGCACCACGTCCACGCAGGGGCCGGTGATGAGCTCGCGCAGCTCGTGCAGCTGCCGGGTCATCTCCCCGGCGGCGATGCGCACCTCGGTGGCCTCGCGCAGCGCGCGCATGCCGGCGTGATCCGCGCGGTGCAGCGGCTCCTCCATCCAGTAGACCTTGAGCCGTTCGAGCTCGCGCGCCACCGTCAGGGCGTCCTTGAAGGTCCAGGGGCCGTCGGTATCCCAGGGCAGGCGCCATCCCTGGTTACAGTCGACCAGCAGCTCCAGCCGATCACCGACGCGCGCGCGTACCGTTTCCAGCGCCTTCACATCGTCGCGCCAGTCGCCGCGGTGGAAGCGCAGCTTGAGTGCGGGAAAGCCCTGCGCCAGATAGCGCTCGGCCGCATCGGCCTGGGCCTTGGGATCGCGCAGGGTACCGGCCGAGGCGTAGGCACGCACGCGGCGGCTCAGTCCCCCGAGCAGCTTCCAGCAGGGCTGGCCGAGGATCTTGCCGGCGAGGTCCCACAGGGCGAGATCCAGCGGCCAGCAGCGGCCATAGTGAAAATCGATGTTCGACAGCACCCGGTAATGACGCTCCAGCTCCAGCGGGTCGCGGCCGACGAACAGGCTCTCGTGACCCTCGAAGCCGAGCATGCGGTCCCCGGAGCCGACCCCTTCGAGTCCGCTATCGGTGGTGACCCGCACGATGGTCGCGTCGAAGTGCACGCGCGGCTGGGTATCCCAGGCGGCGTTGAAGGGCGGCGCGAGCGGCAGCCGGTGGTGGGTGATGCCAATGGCGGCGATACGCTGTCCGGCGGCAGCGGACACGATCTGGCGGGCGGCGGCGTTCACCGGCTTTAGCCTTCCACAGACGGCGCAGGCCTCAAAGCCGAGAAATTCACTACCCGCATCGAAAAAAGGCATTGGAGCGGCAGGGGCGCTTGGCGCGACGCTTGGGTCTGGGCGAGGATGGCGGCAGATACAAAGGCAACTGTCGCAGGCCCCGGGCGACGAGGACGTAACCCCTGTGCAGAAAAAGAGCATCGACCGACGCTGGCTGCCGCTGAACGCACTGCGTGCCTTCGAAGGCGTCGCCAAGCACGGCAGCTTCACGGCCGCCGCCAACGCGCTGCTGATCTCGCAGAGCGCGCTGTCGCGCCATGTGATTGCGCTGGAGCGTCTGGTCGGCGTGCAGCTGTTCGAGCGCCGGCCGCACGCACTCACCCTCACCAAGGCCGGACAGCATCTGCTGCCGGCGGTCGCCAAGTCCTTCGACCGGCTGGAATACGCACTCGATGACATCCGCAACGAGGGTGCGCCGGTGCAGCGCACGCTGCGCGTGCAGATGCCGCCGAGTTTCGCCGTGCAGCTGGCGGTGCCGATCCTGCGCGACTTCCGCCGCGCCAGCGCCGATGTCGACATCGATCTCATCAGCCCCTATGGCGTCGGCCCGCCGCTCGGCGACGTCGATGTCGCGGTGGTGTATTCGCGTCCTACCGTCACCGACCGCGTGAGCGATCTGCTGTGGCCGGTGCATCTGTCGATCCTGTGCCACCCGCAGATCGCCGCCATGCACCGCGGCAAGGACCTCGCCGCCTTCATCGAGGCGAACGAGATCGTGCACGTGCGCATCGCCGATCAGCCGCGCCACCAGTTCTGGGCGCAGTTCGTGCGCCATGCGGGCCTGGCTAACGTCAACGTCGAGCGCGGCCTGGTGTTCGACACCGTCGTGCTCGCTGTGCAGTACGCGCTCGGCGGCCAGGGGATCGTGCTCGCCGATACGCGCCTGTTTGCCGCAGAGATCGAGAGCGGGCGCCTGGTGAAGCCCTTCACCGCAACCCTCGACGATGGTTACGGCTACTACCTCACGACCCACCCGGAAGGCCTCGGCGACACCGCGATTGCGCTCTTTCGCTCCTGGCTGATCGAGCGCTTCGGCAGCGGTGTCCCGGCGGCCATCCCACCGGTGCAGCTGGCCGTGTCGAACAGCTGAGCGCGACAGGCCGCGCAGCCAATCCATGCAACCCAGAGCGGAGACGGTGTGAAGAGCGATGCGCGCGTGGTAGTGATTGGTGGCGGGGTCGTCGGCGTCAGCGTCCTCTATCACCTCACCAAGGCCGGCTGGCAGGACGTGCTGCTGATCGAGCGCGATGAACTCACCTGCGGCTCGACCTGGCATGCCGCCGGTGGCATGCACACCGTCAACGGCGACCCGAACGTTGCCAAGCTGCAGCAATACACCATCAACCTCTACCACGAGCTGGAAAAAATCTCCGGCCAGTCGTGCGGCATGCACCTGACCGGGGGGCTGATGCTGGCCGGCACGCGCGAGCGGCTCGACTGGCTGAAGATGGCCAAGGCGCGCGGGCGCTACCTCGGCATGGAGCTCGAGATCATTTCGGCGGACGAGGCGGCGCGCCTGTTTCCGCTCATGGACAAGAAGCACTTCGTGGGCGCGCTGCTCGATCCGATCGAAGGCCACGTCGATCCCTGGGGGGTCACGCAGGCCTACGCCAAGGCGGCGCAGCTGGGCGGTGCCGAAGTCGTACGCCACAACCGCGTCACCGACCTCAAGCCCCGTGCCGACGGTTCCTGGGACGTGATCACGGAAGGCGGCAACGTGCACGCCGAGCACGTGGTCAATGCCGCGGGCCTGTGGGCGCGCGAGGTCGGGCGCATGGTCGGCATCGAGCTGCCGGTGCTCGCGATGGAGCACCAGTACCTGATCACCGAGGACCTGCCGCAGCTCAAGGGCCAGCCGGAGGTGCTGCACGTCATCGATTTCGAGGGCGAGCTCTACACCCGCCAGGAGCGCGGCGGCATGCTGCTCGGCACCTACGAGCGCGCGGGCGTGCCGTGGTCACCCCACACGACACCCTGGGATTTTGCGCAGAGCCTGCTGCCGAATGACCTGGAGCGCATCGCCCCGAGCCTGGAAGTCGGCTTCGAGCACTTCCCGCCGCTCGGCGAAGTCGGCATCCGCAAGGTCGTCAACGGGCCGTTCACCTTTGCACCCGATGGCAACCCGCTGGTCGGCCCGGTGCGCGGACTGAAAAATTTCTGGGTCGCGTGCGGAGTCATGGCCGGCTTCAGCCAGGGCGGCGGGGTGGGACTTGCCCTGTCGCAGTGGCTGGTGAACGGCGATCCGGGCGCGGACATCTGGGGCATGGACGTGGCGCGCTACGGGGAGTGGGCCGGCCTTGCCTATACCAACGCCAAGGTGCGCGAGAACTACTCGCGGCGCTTCCGCATCCGCTTTCCGAACGAGGAGCTCACCGCCGCCCGTCCGCTGTGCACTACGCCGATCTACGAGCGCCTGCAGGCCGAGCACGCGGTGTTCGGCGACTACTGCGCACTGGAGCACCCGCTGTGGTTCGCACCCAGTGCGGCAGCGGCGCACGAACAGATCACCTTTCGCCGCTCCGAGGCGCACCCGCACGTCGCGGCCGAGTGCCAGGCGGTGCAGCAGGCGGCGGGCCTGCTCGAGATTTCCAACTACGGCAAGTTCGAAGTCACCGGCGAGGGGTGCGTGGAGTGGCTCAGCCACGTCATGGCGAACCGCGTGCCGCCGGTGGGACGCATCGCGCTGTCGCCGATGCTCAACGAGCGCGGCAAGCTGATCGGCGACTTCACCCTGTGCCGCCCGGAAGCGCAGCGCGTGTTCCTGATCTGCACTTATGCCGCGGAAGTCTTCTACCGGCGCTGGTTCGAGCGCTACCCGCCGCCAAACGGCGTGACTGTGCGCGCTTGCGCGATGCAGTACCTGGGCCTGTCGGTGGCCGGCCCGAGATCCCGCGAGCTCCTGCAGTCCCTGACCCCCACGGACCTGTCGAATGCGGCCTTCCCGTTCCTGTCGTTCCGGCGGCTCGAGATCGGCATGATCCCGGCGCTGCTCGGCCGCATCAGCTTCACCGGCGAGCTCGGGTACGAGATCTGGGTGACGGGCGAATACCAGCGTGCGCTCTACGACCTGCTGCGCGCGCACGGCGCGGCAGCGGGGCTGAAGCTCTTCGGTGGACGGGCACTGAATGCCATGCGCATCGAGAAGAGCTTCGGCACCTGGGCACGCGAATACCGGCCGATCTACGGACCGTACGAGGCGGGCCTCGGACGCTTCGTGGACTTTAAGAAAGGCGACTTCGTCGGCCGTGCCGCGGCACTCGAGGAGCAGCAGAGCGGCGGCGCGCTCAGGCTCGTGACCTTCGAGGTCGATGCGGCCGATGCGGATGCTATCGGCGATGAACCGATCTGGCACGCCGGCAAGGTGGTGGGCTGGGTGACCTCCGGCGGCTACGGCCACCGCGTGCAGCGTTCGCTGGCGCTCGGCTACATTCCGCGGGCGCTGGCCAGCGCAGCGGACGGTTTCGAGATCGAGATCATCGGCGAGCGGCGAGCGGCCACGCGCCTGAGCGAGGCGCCGTACGATCCGCACGGTACGCGCCTGCGCGCCTGAAGCGGCAGCTTCAGGCGATGAAGATGGCCACGGTGGTGGCGATCAGCGCCGGCTTGATCTCATTCTCGATCTCGATGGTGTTCTCGGTGGTCACGCGGTAGCGCCCGGCGCCGCGCTCATCGACGCCGGTGAGCTTGATGCGATTGCGCACGCGCTTGCCGGCGCGTACCGGTGCGTAGAAGCGCACCTTCTCCACCCCGTAGTTGACCACCGACTTCGGGTCGACGCGCACCACCAGCAGTTCAAATGCGGTGGGCGCCACCAGCGACAGCGTCAAAAAGCCGTGGGCGATGGTGCCGCCGAAGGGGGATTCCTTCGCGGCACGCTCCGGATCGACATGGATCCACTGGTGATCGCCGGTGCAGTGTGCGAACTCCTTGATGCGTGCCTGGTCCAGCGTCGTCCAGGAGGAGACGCCCATCTCCTCGCCGACGTGCTTGTGCAGATCGCTCAGCGGCATTTTCTGGGGAACGTCATTCATGGGCGCATATTACCAAGCCGGCAGGGCGGGGCCGCCACGGGTTGGCGGGAGCTGCGCCGCGTCCCACTTTTCGCAGGCGACGGTGAAAATGCGGCGCAAGATCCGCCCTGGAACCATCCGCAAGCGTGCCACAGTAGGCCCCTGAATACGCTGGATTATGTCAGCGATCGGCGGGGTGATCATCGTCACGCAGCGCATAGCGGCAGCGGACGATGACGTACGCCCGCAGCGGTAAGGCTGAGCTGAAACGTGCAGCGGCCGGATTCGCGTAGCATCTGACCGTTGCCCCAGGCGCCTGCGCTCATGACCCGATCACAGACCCCCGCCCGCGGCCGCCGCCGCCGCCGGTATTTTTTATCGATGAGCCTCGCGGCGGCAACATTCATCGCCCAGGCACAGGAGATGGGTCACGACGGCGGCGACATGATGGACATGGGAGCGATGAGCGCGCGGTACGGGCCTTACGCCATGTCGCGCGAGGCCTCCGGCACCAGCTGGCAGCCGGACTCTTCAGCCATGGGCGGTGTCTACCGCGTGCAGGGGCAATGGCAGGGCATGGTGCACGGCCAGGCCGACCTCATCTACGACGATCAGGGCGGCGCGCGCGGCGCAGTGCAGACGTTTTCCACCAGCTGGCTGATGTTCATGGCGCGGCGGCAGCTGGCAGACGGTGCGCTCGGGCTGCGCTTCATGCTCTCGGGCGATCCGCTCATGGGCCGCGACGGCTACCCGCTGTTGTTCCAGAGCGGCGAGACCGGCAACGGCGTGCTGCCACTGATCGACCGCCAGCACCCGCACGATCTACTCATGGAGGCCGCCCTCAGCTACAGCCTCAACCTGTCCGATCACAGCTCGCTGTTTCTCTACGGCGGCCTGCCGGGGGAGCCGGCGCTCGGTCCGACTGCCTTCATGCACCGCCTCTCGGGCATGGACGATCCGGAGGCGCCGCTGGCGCACCACTGGCTCGATTCGACGCACGTCGCCTGGGGCGTCGTCACCACCGGCTATACCTTCAGCAATCTGAAGTTCGAGGCATCGGCCTTCAACGGGCGCGAGCCCGACCAGTACCATTACAACATCGAGACCGGTCCGCTGGATTCGTACGCCGCGCGCGTGACGGTCAACCCGACGCGCGACTGGTCGATGCAGGTGAGCAGCGGGCACCTGGTCGCGCCCGAGCAGCTGCAGCCGGGCATCAACGTGCAGCGCACCACCGCCTCGGCCACCTACAACGCGCCCGTGCCGCAGAGCTGGCAGACCACCTTTGCCTTTGGTCGCAACGTGCCGTCGGCGGGAGCGGCGAGTGATGGCTGGCTGCTCGAGTCCGACCTGCGCATCACGCCCGCCGACACGCTCTTTGCCCGTCTCGAGCGCGTCGGCAAGGACGAGCTGTTCCTGCCCGGCGCGGCGCTGTACGGGCGCGTCTTCACGATCAACGCGCTGTCGCTCGGCTATATCCGCGACTTCCTGCGTTACGGCGCGCTCAATCTGGGCGTCGGCGGGCTCGTGAGCAGTTACAGCTATGCGGCGCAGCTGAACCCGAGCTACGGCTACCGGCCCACCTCATTCATGGTGTTCGTGCGTGCGCGGTTGTAGCATCGCCGGCGTGCACGACTCACGGCTGACGCGCAGGCAGGTGCTGATGGGCGCTCTGGCAGGAATGGCGGGGCTCACGGCGGCCCGCGCGGCGGGCGGCGCGGCGGCTGCCGGCGCCGGCACGCTGAAGATCGGCGGTGATCTCAACGTCAACCGCCTCGGGTTCGGTGCCATGCGCATCACCGGTCCGGGCATCTGGGGTGAACCCGAGGACCCGCAAGAGGCACGCGCCGTGCTGCAGCGCGCCGTCGCGCTCGGGGTCAATTTCATCGATACCGCGGATGCCTACGGGCCTGAGGTGAGCGAGCGGCTCATCGCCGAGACTCTCTATCCCTACCCGCACGGACTTGTGATCGCGACCAAGGGCGGCATGGTGCGCCCCTCGGCCGGCGCCTGGGTGGCCGATGGCCGGCCCGAGCACCTGCGCGCGGCCTGCGAGGCGAGCCTCAAACGGCTGAAGCTGGCGCGGATCGATCTGTACCAGCTGCACAAAGTCGATCCGAACGTGCCGCTCGATGATTCGATGGGGGCGTTGGCGCTGTTGCGCACCCAGGGCAAGATCCGCCACGTCGGCGTGTCCAATTTCGACGCCGCACAGCTGAGCGCCGCCCGGCGCATCGTGCCGGTGGTCTCGGTACAGAATCGTTACAACCTGGGCGACCGCGCCGCCGAGGATGTGCTCGGCATCTGTGAGCGCGAGGGACTCGCGTTCATTCCCTGGGCACCGATCGCCCGCGGCACCGCCAACACGCTCGAGGCGGACAGCCACAGTGCGCTGACGAGCGTTGCGCAGGCCCATGGCGTGAGCGTCTTTCAGGTGGCACTGGCCTGGCTGCTCGCCAAATCCCCGGCCATGCTGCCAATCCCGGGCACCTCATCGGTGACGCACCTCGAGGACAATGTCGCTGCGGCCTCCCTGCACCTCACCGCCGCGGAACTCAAAGCCCTCGGCTAGCGTCGCGGCGCTGCGGGCGACCCGCCGGGGCGGGCCACCCGCGTGATGCAGCGCTCACACGCGCGCCGTTTCAGCGCGCCGCCATCTTCGGTCCCGACACGCTCTCTTCGGCGTGCGCGATTGCGGCACGCTCGCACGACTGCGCCAGCGCCAGCTGGTGCAGGTTGCGGATGTTGACGTCGTCGACAGCGCACACCTGGCGCGCCGCGTAGACGATGCGTGCCCGCAGTGCCTCGCTGCCCTTGGCGCTGGCAAGATTCAGATCGCCGTACGTCACGGTGACGGCCGGAGCGGCGGCGGCGGCAGTCGCGGCATGCGCCACGCCGGAGACGCCGGTGAGCAGGCACACGCCGAGCGCGGTGAGGGCGGGGGCGGCCTGCCGCAGGGTCTGGAAACGATTCGCGATGCTGGTCATGAGACACTCCTCAAAGAACGGTGTTAGAAGTTGGTTCACTCGGGGCGTGTGTATAAGACACCAGACGCGCGCGCCTGCTAAGCCGCCGTCCGCCGTACTGATCCCGGCGGCCGACGTGTTCGTACCAGCGGCCGGTGCGGCGTGTTCGCGCGCGTTTTGCACGGGTGCGCGAGCCGTATTACGCGCTGTGGCGCGCAGTTCGCCGCGCCGCGCGGGATCGTCCCTGCGGCCAACGGGCTCGTCCCCGATTTGAGTTAAGACGCGCACCGGCCGCGTCACTTATCTGTAATCTATGAGGGTACGCGGCCGTGCCGAGCCGCCAGCAAGAGAGCCTGAAAGTCCGCCCATGGCCGCCACCCCACTGGAACGCATCGCACCGGCGCTGGCCGCGCTGACCGGACAGTCCGATGCCGCCGCGCCCGCCGCTGTGCGCAACGGCTTCCGGCCGCTGCTGGTCCTGCTTACCGTGTTCTGGGTGTACGTCGCGCTGTCGAACGTCATGTACGCGAACAACATGCAGGCGAGTCTTTCAAGTCTCAAGGTGGAGCACGTGTTCGCGCCGTGGGACGCGCGCATCATTCAGCACCTGCTGCTCTATCCGCTGTTCATCCTGTGCATGTGGCTGTCGCTCAAGATCGGCTGGACGAAGCTGTGGCGCGCCGTGCCGCTGCAGCTCTTGTGTGCGCTGTGCCTGTCGGTGCTGGCAGCGCCGGCGCTGGTGCTGGGCGAGATAGCGGCGAGTTCCATGCATCGCTGGCAACCGAACGCGATGCACAAGAACTGGGACGGCTGGCAGGAGTTCTTGTCCGGACCGGAGATTCCGACCTGGCTCGCCAGCATCACGAGCTTCCTCGTGACCTACCTGTTCGGTCTGGCGCTCATTACCGGCTTTGCTTTCTATCAGCGCTTGCGCGATTCGCAGCTGCGTTCGGCGGCGCTGGAGCGCGCCCTCACGCAGGCGCATCTGGCGGCGCTGCGCATGCAGCTCTCGCCGCACACGCTGTTCAACCTGCTGCACACCATCCGCGGCCAGATCACCTGGGACCCGCCGGCGGCGCAGGCGATGGTGGTGCAGCTCGGCGATCTGCTGCGCCGCCTGCTGAGCGCCGGCGAACGCGAGTTCGCACGCCTCGCCGACGAGCTGCAGTTCGTGACGCTCTATCTGGAGCTGCAGCAGAAGCGCTTCGCCGACCGGCTGACGATTCGCGTGCCGCCACGCGAGGATGTGTCACGCGCCTGGGTGCCGAGCCTGATCCTGCAGCCACTGGTCGAGAATGCCGTGGTGCACGGGCTCGCCGGTCACGAAGGCCCGGTGACGATCCGCGTCGAGGCTTATGTGAGCGGCGAGCGCCTGGCGCTGCGGGTCCTCAACACCATCGCGCCGGGCAAGGCCGTGGGACTGACCGGCATCGGGCTTGCCAACGTGCGCGAGCGGCTGGAAGTGCAGTTCGGCGATGCCGCCAGCTTCAGCGCCGGGGCGGTGGATGCCGACCTGTGGCTCGCCGAGATCCACATGCCTTTGCTGCGCGACGGACCGGGAGGGCCGCCGCGGCCCGATGCCGCCAAACATTCATGATGGATGTGATCATCGTCGACGACGAGCCGGCGGCGCGGCGCACGGTGCGCGAATGCTGCGAGCGCGAGCCCGATCTGAACGTCGTCGGCGAGTACGGCGACAGCCGGGTGGCGCTGGAAGCGATTCGCGACAAACCGCCGGATCTTCTGTTCCTCGACATCCAGATGGACTCGATGACCGGCATGGCGCTGGCGCGGGCGCTCGATCCGCAGCACCTGCCGCTGCTCGTATTCGTCACCGCCTACGACCACTACGCGCTCGAGGCCTTCGAGGTGAGCGCGGTCGATTACCTGCTCAAACCATTTGACGACACGCGCTTCCGCGCGACCATGGAACGGGTGCGCCGCCGCCATGCGGCGGACAAGGGTTTCGACCGCTCGGGCGCCCTGACCTCACTCCTCGAACAGCTGGAGCGCAGCGCCGCGGCGCGCGCCGAAAGTCAGCCGCGCGTGCTGGCCGAAGCCGGCAGCCGCATGCACATGCTGGACGTGGCGCAGGTGGAAGTGGTGGAGGCCGACCGCAATTACGTCCGCCTGGTCATCGGCCGCGAATCCTTCCACGCCCGCAGCACGCTGCAGCAGGCCGAGAAATCCTTCACCGCGCAGCCCATGCTGCGCATCAGCCGCTCCTGCCTCGTCAACATGCGCCACGTGCGCGAGGTCAGCCGTACGCCGCGCGGCGACTTCATCCTGGTGGTGGCCGGCGGCACCACGGTCACCAGCAGCGAGGGCTTCCGTGAGCCGGTGCGGCAGTACCTGGAGAAGTTGAAACTCGCTCCTGCCTGAGCAGCTGCGGTACAGTCCGCGGCACTGTCACTGCCGCGGGAGCCCAATGGGCGATTCCAGACCGACCTCGAGCGCGGCGATGCGGGCGCTGATCGTCCTGACCACGATCAACCTGCTGAACTATCTCGATCGCTATCTCATCCCGCCGCTGCTGCCGGACCTGGAGAGCGCCATGAAGCTCTCGCACGCGCAGTCGGGCTGGCTGTGGTCGGCATTCATGCTGGTCTACATGGTCACCGCACCGGTGTTCGGCGCACTCGGTGACCGCACCTCGCGCACCCGCCCGATCGCCATCGGCGCGCTGATCTGGAGCGCCGCGACGGTGCTGTCGGGACTGGCACGCAACTACCCGCAGCTGTTCGCGGCGCGCGCGCTGGTCGGTGTCGGGGAAGCGGCCTACGTGGCGATCGCGCCGGCATTGCTGGCCGACTGCTTTGCGGTGGAGGCACGCGGCCGCGTGTTCGCCGTGCTCAATATGGCGATTCCAGTGGGCGCAGCGCTCGGCTTCATCTGCGGCGGGCTGATCGGCCAGCACTTCGGCTGGCGCGCCGCGTTCTTCGTCTGCGGCATTCCGGGAGCCATCATGGCGCTGGCGGTGCTGTGGCTGCCCGACCCGCCGCGCGGCGCGCAGGAAGGTGGCGCGCCCGCGGCGCCGAAGAAGCTGCGCGGCAGCGCGGTGTTGAACGCGCTGAAGGTCTATCTGAGCCTGTTGATGCGCTGGCCGTACATGCTGCTGGTGCTCGGCTACGCCGCCTACACCTTCGGTCTCGGCGCGCTCGGGGTGTGGATGCCGAGCTTTCTCGAGCGTGTCCGCGGCATCCCGGTGCAGACCGCGACCACCGGCTTCGGCATCATCGTCGTCGTGACCGGCATCCTCGGCACCTTCATCGGTGGCTGGCTCGGGGACTACTGTCTCAAGCGCTCGCGCCAGGGGTATCTATGGTTCTGCGGCGTGGTGACGCTTGCTGCGGCGCCGTTTGCGGCGCTGGCGCTGATCGCAAGCGCGCCGCACGTTTTCTATCCCGCGGTCGTGATCTCCGAGCTGCTGCTGTTCATGTCGACCGGCCCGATCAATGCCGCCATCGCCAATGTCGTCTCGCCGCTGGAGCGGGCCTCCGCCATTGCGCTCAGCATGTTCGCGATCCATCTGCTGGGAGATGTGCCGTCGCCGCCGCTGATCGGGTACCTTGCCGACGTCGGTTCGCTGCAGCGCGCCGTGCTGCTGGTGCCGGTGGCGATCGTCATCGGCGGCATCATCTGGCTGGCGGCAGCCGTGATCGGCTCGCACCGCAAGCGTGTGTCCCCCGCGTAAACGCAGCGCGAGCTCAGCGCCGTTGCGCCGTGACCCGGCCACGCGGCCGCTGGCGCAGCTGCCGCCCTCGCAGCTCGAGGCGCAGCTGCGCACCGCCTTGCGTGCACGGGACGGTCTTGCCGGCGCGCACTGCATTCATGAGCTGTGGATGCGCGGTGCCTTCGGCGCCAAGATCGACGCGGCACTCGCCGCACTGTGGCACAGCGCGGCGGCTACGGTGCCCGAATGGCTGCCGATGCGCCACGTGGAACTCCTGCCGACCGTGTACGAGGTGGCAGGGCGCTTCCAGGCCGCGCGTCGCGGACGACACAACGTCTATCTTGTGCTCCTCGACTTCGAGGACCGCGATCGCGGCCCCTACGGGATCTACGTCGGCATGAGCCACTACCCGCCGGCGCAGCGCTTCGATCAGCACAAGGCCGGGATACGTGCTGCCGGCAGTGTCCTCAAACGCGGCCTCGAAGTGCTCACAGGTCCGACGCTGCACCTGCAGCGCATCGCGCGCCTCGAGGCGCGCCGCATCGAGGCGCAGCTCGCGGCCGCGCTAGCGGATGCGGGAGTGCTGGTCGAAGGCGGACACTAGCGCGCGCTCGCGCGCTTGGGCACTTTCTTGCCCGCCGCGCGCGCCTCGGACAGGCCGATGGCGATCGCCTGCTTGCGCGAGCGCACCTTCTTACCCGAGCGGCCGCTCTTGAGCGTGCCGCGCTTCATCTCGTGCACGGCCCGTTTGACCTTGCGGCCCGCGGCCTTGCTGTACTTGCGTGCCATGGTGAATACGCCTTCGTCAGATACGACCCAACACAACCAGGATCAGAAGCACCAGCAATACGAGACCCAGTCCCCCGCTCGGGTAATAACCCCAGCCCGCGCTGTAGGGCCAGGTCGGCAGCGCGCCGAGCAACAAGAGAATGAGGACGACTATCAGAATGAGCCGCATGATTTTTCTCCTTACCAGAGCGCGATGCCTTGAGGGCCAGTTGGCGGCGAGTGTAGGGTCGCTTCCGCGCGACACCTGTAGGCGAGGGCGCCGGCTTGTCGTAGGACACTGGCCGGCATAGGGCGCGAGACACGCGGCCGGGACGCATTCCTGCGCCCGAATTCCACCGCGAACGTCGGAAACGTGCGACACGCGCCGCAGGCGTAAGACAGCACCGACAGCGGCTAGTTGTAAGCCCTTCTATCGACACTTCACACGACTTGGCACAGTTCCGATCAGGAAAACCAAACAGGTCGGGAGAACCCCATGTCAGTGCAAGTGCATCAAGAGCCCCGTGCGCAAGGCAGCCTCGCGCTGAGCCGCACGTCGCGCTCGTTCGTTACCGCCTTGGCAACGCTCACCGCAGTGCTGCTCCTCGTGTCGGTGCGCGCCAACGCCGCGCTGTTTGCCGTGACCGTCAACGTCGGTCCGCCGGCACTGCCCGTGTACGAGCAGCCGGCGATCCCGGAGCCCGGCTATCTGTGGTCGCCGGGCTACTGGGCCTACGGCGAGGACGGCTATTTCTGGGTGCCGGGCACCTGGGTGCTGCCGCCCGAGCCCGGGCTGGTGTGGACACCGGGTTACTGGGGCTGGGCCGGCGGCGCGTACGCCTGGAACGCCGGCTACTGGGGCCCGACGGTCGGTTACTACGGTGGCATCGACTACGGCTACGGCTATCCCGGCCACGGCTTCTATGGCGGTGAATGGCGCAACAACCAGTTCTATTACAACCGCAGCGTCACCAACATCAGCACGACCAACATCACCAACGTCTACAACAAGACGGTCGTGAACAACGTGACCGTCGTCAATCACGTCAGCTATAACGGCGGACCGGGCGGCGTGAAGGCGACCCCGACGGCTGCTGAGCAGGCGGTCATGCATGGCTCGCACCGCGGACCCACCGCGGCGCAGACCGAGCATGCCACGATGGCCAGCTCGAACCACGCGCTGCTCGCCGCCGTCAATCATGGCAAGCCGCCGATCGCTGCGACGCCGAAGGCCGGCAACTTTGCTGGCGGCGTGGTAGCGGCGCGCGGTGCGATGCCTTTAAAGGAAGCAGAGGCGAAGCAGGTTCCGGCGAAGCAGGCCGCGGCGAAGGAAGCGCCCGCCAAGACCGCCGCGACGCGCGACCTGCCGGTGAAAGAGGCGGCCCCGGTGAAGGAAGCGCCTGCCAGGACCGCCGCGGCGCGCAAGCCGCCGGTGAAGGAGGCGGCCCCGGCAAAGGAAGTACCCGCCAGGACTGCCGCCGCGCGCGAGCCGCCGGTGAAGGAGACGCCCAAGCAGGCCGCCGAGCCGGTCCATCAGCCGGCACCGGTGGTGCACAACACCCCGCCGAAAGCGCCGGCACCGGAACGACCGGCCGAGCACAGCCCGCCCGTGGCCCATGAAAGTGCGCCGCCGCGCGAGGCCGCTCGCCCGCAGCCGGAACGTCCGGCCGCGCAGCCGCTGCGCATGGCGCAGGCGCCACGGCCGGAAGCGCAGCACGCGCCGGCTCGTCCGGCCGCCCCCGCGCGTACCGAGGAACATGCCCAGCCGCACCGTGAGGAAGGTAAATGAGCCCAGCCGCGCTGGGTATGAAGAGCGAGGCCGCGCAGCCGGGCGTCCTGAGTGACGTCCGGCTGCGCTCGGTCGAGGCGGCGCGCCCCCGCGAGCGCCGTGACGCGGACAGGTCGTCTGCGGCGCACCCCGCCTGGGTGCGCCCGCTATGGATCATCGCCCTGTGCTGTCTGGGCGCGGCGCTGCGCTTCGGGCGCGAGGCGTTCATTCCGCTCGCGCTCGGGCTGCTCGTGACCTTCATACTCTCGGGCGCCGTGGAAGCCCTGCGCCGCTGGCGCATCCCGCGCGCCGTGAGCGCCGCGGTGCTGCTGGCGCTCCTGGCAGGAGCCGTCATCGGCACGGCCGACATGATCGCGACTCCCGCGCAGCAGTGGCTGCAGAGCGCGCCGAAGACGCTGCGGGTCATCGAGCACAAGGTGCGGCCGGCGCAGTCGGTGCTGCGGCGTCTGGATGACATCGCCAAACGCGCCACCTCGCTGGCAGAAAGTGCGAACCCCGAGCCGGGCGCGCCCGCCGCCGAGGGTCCGGCCGTGGCGGGCTTAAGTCCGCTCGCGTTCTTTGCCGCCACCGGTGGCGTGGCGATCGGGCTCGTGACGATGATGGCCTTTGCGTTCCTGCTGCTCGCGGCCGGACCGACGACCCTGGCACGCATGACCTGCGTGCTGGCGCACGACTGGAAGGCGGTGCACGCGTTGCAGATCATTGCCGCCATCCGCCGTGAAGTGGGCAAGTACTACGGCACGCTGCTGATCATCAATCTCGTCTACGGCGCCGTGACCGCCGCGGCCATGTGGCTGTTGGGAATGCCGAACCCGCTGCTGTGGGGCGTGGTCGCGGGCACCCTGAATTTCGTGCCCTACGTCGGCCCGGCACTGACGCTCGCCACGTTGACGCTGGTGGCGCTCGTCACCTTCGCGAGCAATGCGCACATCCTTGCGGTTTCTGCGACCTACCTCGGTCTTGCGACCATTGAGGGCCATATCGTAGAGCCGGTATTCCTCGGGCGGCGCCTCAACCTGAACCCGATCATCGTGCTCTTTGCACTGTGGATCGGGGGCTGGCTGTGGGGCGTGGCAGGAGTCGTGTTGGCGCTGCCGGTGCTGCTGGCGATCAAGATCGCCACGCGCATGACCCGCGTCCCGGCGCGTTGAGCGAGCCTAAGCGCCTCGTGCGGCGCGCCGGTTAAGGGTTAGACTCGCCCCGGTTGAGGGGAGAGTATGACCCGAAGAATGCCGGCAATGGTCCTGGCTGCACTGGCGCTCGTGGGCGCGGCCTGGCGGCCGGCTGAGGCGGCCAAGGAGCCGCCGCCACCGCTCGCCGCCGGTGCGCGCGTGGGCGTCGTCAACCTGCTCGATGCCGAAGTCACGCACTTCCACGCCTCCACTCACATCGAGAACAGCTACCTCAAGACCTACGCGTTGAACTGGTCGGTGAACGCGATGCTCTTGAGTCTTGTGTCCGAGCACGTCACGCAGCTGGGATTCACGGCGGTGCCGCTTGCCCCGGGCGACATGCTTGCGCGCGCGCGCGAGAGCTGTTTTCTGAACGCCGCGCTCGCCAAGGGCCTGTCCAAGGACTGCGCCAAGACCTTTGCCGTCTTTGCCGCAGCGTCCCAGCTGAGTGCCCTGATCGTGCTGGGGCCCGGGCGTAACGACTCCAATCACGCGGGCGGGGCGCGCCACAAGGAGCTGCCCGAGTACCTGCGCGGCTGGTGCCTCGTGACGGGGGAGGGCGCGAGCGCCGCCCCGCAACTGCTCGACCTGACCGAGCTGCTGCTGATCGCAACGCCGCCTGCCGGTGCGCTGCTGACGGACCGCGAATGGGGCGGGGACGGTGGCGGTTGGCCCGGGTTTCAGGCGCCGCCGGATCTCAAGGCCATCCCGCAGACCCAGCTGGACCAGCTGCAGCCGCTGTTCAGCGCGATGCTGAAGCGGCAGGCGGACGCCTTACTCGGCCACCTGCAGCTGGCGCATTAGCTAGGAGTGCTCCCAGGTCCAGACCGAGACAAATATGCTGGCGAGGCCCAGCATGAAGAACAGGACCGCGTACAGCTGCTCGCGATGCACGAGCTGGGTCTGGGTGAGCGGGGCGACCAGGAACGGTTCGCCGTTGGTCGGTTCCGAGATGACGCTGGTGCGCGAGATATTCGAGTTCAGGAGCTCCTGCTGCGCCTCATTTGTCGCGGCGGCGCGCGCCGCATCCCACTCGGCCGCGTCGATGTGACCATCGTGGTTCTTGTCGAAGCGCGCGAGCAACCGCTGCGGGTCCTGTTTCCAATGGCGCAGCTTCTCGGCCGTGGCCGCGTTCAGATCACCCGTTTCCGAGTGCGAGCGCAGCTCGCCGAGCACGCACACGTGCTCGCCGACGCCGAGCAGGCGTTCGGTGTAGCGCCATTCTCCGTAGTTGAGAAACGTGCCCGCGGCGGGCAGTGAGCCGCTCGGGCGCGCCGTCGAGCCGTACCAGGTGTTGCTGATCGTCGGGGTCACTTCGGCGCGCACCGGGCCCACCAGGCATTGCGCGCCATCCTCGTCGACCAGGGCGAACAGCTCGACACTTGAGCCGCGCTCGACCGTCTCCCAGCGGGTATTGCCCTTGGCATCGCGCTCCTCGTGGCAGATCTTGAAGTCCCACCACACGCACGGCCGCTCGCTCAGCGGGGCAGCCGTAGGCGCCGGGCCTGCCGGCTGCGTGCGGCCGCTGACCTTGACGTAGCCCTGGGCGGCCGAGCGGATGCGCGACGCGGGCGTGTCGGCCACCAGGCGGTCGCGGCGCAGGTGCCGCTGCAGCGCGTACGCGGACCAGACGGCCGCGGCAGCGGCGGCAACCGCGATCAGCCGCGGGTGCAAAGAGGCGGGCAGCATCAGCGCGAGAAGGCCGCCTGCAGGTCGACGTCGGCCTTCTCGTCGGCCTGGAACTGCAGCAGCTGCGCGGGCGGGAAGTCGCCGAGGCGCGCCACCAGCATGTCCGGGAAGGCATCGATGCGCACGTTGTTGGTGTTGACCGCCTCGTTATAGACCTCGCGCCGGTCGGCGATGGCCGTCTCGAGTCCGCTGATGCGCTGCTGCAGGTGCTGAAACGGCTCGCTCGCCTTGAGCTGCGGGTAATTCTCGGCGACCGCATACAGGCCGTTGAGGCCGCTGCGCAGTTCGCGCTCGGCGCCGCCGAGCGAGCCGACGCTGCCGGAGGCACGCGCGGCATCGACGCCGGCACGGGCGCGCATGACGCGCTCGAGGGTGTCGGCCTCGTACTTCATGTACTGCTTGCACACCTCGACCAGCTTCGGCAGCTCGTCGTGGCGCTGCACCAGCAGCACGTCGATATTCGACCAGGCGAGCTTCACGGCGGCGCGCACGCGCACCAGGCCGTTGTACACGCCGATCAGGTAGCCAAAGAGCGCCACGGCCAGGAACAACACGATCAACATTGCCAACATGACACGCCCTCAGCGCAGGTGCGCTGTGCGCACCCAACGCTTCAGCATACGCTCAGGTTGTGCCCGGCAGCCGCCTCAGCAATGCGAATCGGTGACCTCGGTCACGCGGCGCTGGCGGCCGCAATGGCGCGCGGTGTGACGCGCACCTCAAGGTCGATCCCGGCGAGCTCGTAACCCTTGCGGAAGTCACGCACGTGACGCGCCATCCAGCTGTGCGCACCGTCCTCGTCGCGGCTGGCGAGCGCCTCCAGCAGGTGCCGGTGCGCGGTGGCGATGCGGGTGCGCGCCTGCGGCACCTTGTCGATCATGACGCGCAGCGAAGGCTCGAGCAGCTGCAACAGCGGCTCCTGCGCAAGCCCGAGCACCGGGTTGTGAGTGGCGCGGCCGATGGCGCGGAAGACTTCGGCACTGCCGTGCGCCGCCCGCGACGCTGCGGCAGCATCGGCTGCGTAGGCTGCGACGGCTGCCTGGATGGCGGTGAGATCCTCGGCGGTGTGGGCGCGGGCCGCGGCCTGGGCGAGCGGCGGCTCGATGATGGTGAGGGCTTCCCACAGCTGCCGCACCGTGACGTCGTGCAGCATGAGGGCGTGACTGACGCCCTGCGCCACGACGTGCTCGCGCGGGCGGCTGACCGACATGAGCTTCGAGCCGGCGCGGCGCTGGACCAGGCCACGACTCTCGAGCTCGCGCAACGCCTCGCGCACGGTGCTGCGGTTGACCGCAAACTGGCGCGCGAGCTCGGTCTCCGGCGGCAGGCGCTGTCCTTCGCGCAGCGCGCGGCTGAGGATGCGCGCACCGATCGCCTCGGCCACCTTGCGGTAAGCCGGCTCCAGCAGCAGGGGGGCGAATTCCACGCTCACGCGGCCGCCTCGAACAGCTCGCGGCCGATGAGCATGCGGCGGATCTCCTGCGTGCCGGCGCCGATCTCGTACAGCTTGGCATCGCGCAGCAGCCGGCCGGCGGTGTAGTCGTTGATATAGCCGTTGCCGCCGAGCGCCTGGATGGCTTCCAGCGCTGCATGCGTGGCACGCTCGGCGGCGAACAGGATGCAGCCGGCGGCATCGCGGCGGCGCACCGTGCGCGCATCGCAGGCGCGCGCCACCGCATAAACGTAGGCGCGCGAGGCGTTCAGCGCCGCGTACATGTCGGCGATCTTGCCCTGCATGAGCTCGAACGTGCCGATCGGCTGGCCGAACTGGCGGCGTTCGCGGATGTAGGGCAGCACCACGTCGAGGGCTGCGGCCATGAGGCCGAGTGAGCCGCCGGCGAGCACCACGCGCTCGTAGTCAAGGCCGCTCATCAGCACCCGCACGCCGCCGTTCTCGCTGCCGAGCACATTGTGGGCCGGCACGTGGCAGTCATCGAACACCAGCTCACAGGTGCCCGAGCCGCGCATGCCGAGCTTGTCGAGCTTCTGCGCGGTGCTGAAGCCGGCCGCGCCACGCTCGACGATGAAGGCGGTGATGCCGCGCGCGCCGGCGGCCGGGTCGGTCTTGCCGTAGATGACGAACACGTCCGCATCCGGGCCATTGGTGATCCACATCTTGCGGCCGTTGAGCACGAAGCCGTCGCCGGCGCGCAGCGCGCGCAGCTGCATGGACACGACATCGGAGCCAGCCCCGGGCTCGGACATGGCGAGCGCACCGACGTGCTCGCCGCTCACGAGCTTCGGCAGGTAGCGGGCGCGCTGCGCATCACTGCCATTCAGGCGCAGCTGGTTGACGCACAGGTTGGAGTGCGCACCATAGGACAGTCCCACCGAGCCCGAGGCGCGCGAGATCTCTTCCATGACGATGACGTGCGCAAGATACCCGAGGCCCGCACCGCCGAACTCCTCCGGCACGGTGATGCCGAGCAGGCCCTGTTCGCCCAGCGCCGGCCACAGGTCGCGCGGAAACTCGTTGCTGCGATCGATCTCGGCAGCGCGCGGCGCGATCTGTTCGCTGGCGAAACGCCGTACCTGCTGGCGGATCTCTTCCAGTTCCTCTGGCAGCCCGAAGTCGCTGTCGGTGCAATCAAGCGTGCTCATGCTTGCCATCTCCGCAGTCGTAATCGTATGATTGTCGGACAAACCGGCAACCGTGGCAAGTAGACAATGCCCCGTCTCACCACTCGGATTGATCTGCATTCGCAGGACTACCGCGATAACCAGCAGGCCATGCAGGGGCTCCTGGCGGACCTGCGCCGCGAGGTGGAGAAGGTGGCGCAGGGCGGCTCCAAGGCCGCCAACGACAAGCACCGCGCGGCCGGCAAGCTGGCCGCCCGGGAACGCATCCGGGTGCTTTTGGACACCGGCAGCCCGTTCCTGGAGTTCTCGCAGCTGGCCGCCCACGGCATGTACGGCGGCGACATCGCCTGCGCCGGCATCGTCACCGGCATTGGCCGCATCGCCGGGCGTGAATGCGTGGTGGTGGCCAACGACCCGACCGTCAAGGGCGGCACCTACTATCCCATCACCGTCAAGAAGCACCTGCGCGCCCAGGAAATCGCCCGCGAGAACCGCCTGCCGTGCGTCTACCTGGTGGAGAGCGGCGGCGCCTTCCTGCCGGCGCAGGACGAGGTTTTCCCCGACCGCGACAACTTCGGCCGCATCTTCTACAACCAGGCGACGCTCTCGGCCGCCGGGATCGCGCAGATCTCCGTGGTGCACGGCTCGTGCACGGCAGGCGGCGCCTACGTGCCGGCGATGTCCGACGAGAACGTCATCGTGCGCAACCAGGGGCGCGTGTTTCTCGGCGGCCCGCCGCTGGTGAAGGCTGCAACCGGCGAGGACATCGATGCGGAGTCCCTCGGCGGCGCGGACGTCCATTGTCGCGAGTCGGGGGTCTGCGATCACTACGCCGAGAAC
The DNA here is from genome assembly GCA_963787655.1 of uncultured Gammaproteobacteria bacterium. GTDB lineage: Bacteria > Pseudomonadota > Gammaproteobacteria > Steroidobacterales > Steroidobacteraceae > 13-2-20CM-66-19. The sequence continues at coordinate 417,401 of CAWBDY010000003.1, forward strand.
GACACGCACGCGCTCGGTATCGCGCGGCGCATCGTGGCGCGGCTGCGCCCCGCCGGCACGCCTGCCGCGCCGCAGGCCGCGCGCGAGCCACGCTACGAGGCCGCCGAACTGTACGGCGTGACGCCTGCAAGCCTGCGCAAGCCCTACGACGTGCGCGAGGTAATCGCCCGGGTGGTGGACGGCTCCGAGCTCGACGAGTTCAAGCAGCTCTACGGCACGACGCTGGTGTGCGGCTTTGCGCACCTGTGCGGCTACCCGGTCGGCATCCTGGCCAACAACGGTGTGCTGTTCTCCGAAAGCGCACTCAAGGGCACGCACTTCGTCGAGCTGTGCACGCGCGAGCAGATTCCGCTGCTGTTCCTGCAGAACATCACCGGTTTCATGGTCGGACGGCGGGCCGAAGCCGGCGGCATCGCCAAGGACGGCGCGAAGCTTGTGACCGCCGTGGCGTGCGCGGCGGTGCCGAAGCTCACCGTCATCATCGGCGGCAGCTACGGTGCGGGTAACTACGCCATGTGCGGGCGCGCCTATTCGCCGCGGCTCCTGTTCCAGTGGCCGAACGCGCGCATCTCCGTCATGGGCGGGGAGCAGGCGGCGAGCGTGCTCGCCACCGTAAAGCGCGATCAGCTCAAGGGGCGCGAGTGGCCGCAGGCGGACGAGGAAGCCTTCAAGCAGCCGATCCGCGAGCAGTACGAGCGCCAGGGCCATCCCTATTACTCCTCCGCGCGGCTGTGGGACGATGGCATCATTGACCCGCAGGACACCCGCCGGGTGCTCGCACTGTCACTCGCCGCGGTGCGCAACGCGCCGGCGGAGCCGACCCAGTTCGGCGTGTTCCGCATGTGAAGCCGCACACGGGGGGCACTTGATCAAGACCTTGCTGGTCGCCAACCGCGGCGAGATCGCCTGCCGCATCTTCCGCACTGCGCGGCGCATGGGCGTACGTACCGTGGCGGTCTATTCCGATGCGGACGCGAGCGCGCGGCACGTGCGCGAGGCGGACGTGGCGCTGCGCATAGGGCCCGCCGCGGCACGCGACAGCTACCTGGACGCCGCGCGCATCCTGGCGGCCGCGCGCGACAGCGGCGCCGATGCGGTGCACCCGGGCTATGGCTTCCTCTCGGAAAATGCCGCCTTCGCGCAGGCCTGTGCCGATGCCGGGCTGACCTTCATCGGACCGCCGGCGCGGGCCATCAGCGCCATGGGCTCGAAGATCGTCGCCAAGACGCGCATGCAGGCAGCCGGCGTGCCGGTGCTGCCGGGCTACGCCGGTGAGCAGCAGGACCTTGAGCACCTGGCAGAGGAGGCGCAGCGCGCCGGTTTCCCGCTGATCATCAAGCCGGCCGCGGGCGGTGGCGGCAAGGGCATGCAGATCGTGCGCGAGGCGCGCGAGCTCAAAGCCGCGCTCGCCGCAGCGCGACGCCTGGCGCAAAGCGCCTTCAACGACAGCGCGCTGCTCATCGAGCGCTATCTGGCTGCGCCGCGGCACCTCGAGGTGCAGGTGTTCGCCGACCGCCACGGCAACTTCGTGCACCTCGGCGACCGCGACTGTTCCACGCAGCGGCGCCATCAGAAGCTCATCGAGGAGGCGCCGGCACCGGCGGTGCCGGACGAGGTGCGCGCGCGGCTGCGGGCCGCGGCCTTGGTGGTGGCGCGCGCGATCGGCTACGAGAGCGCCGGCACGGTCGAGTTCCTGTTCGACGGGCGCGAGTTCTATTTCATGGAAATGAACACGCGCCTGCAGGTCGAGCACACCGTGACGGAGGCGGTGACCGGTCTCGACCTCGTCGAATGGCAGCTGCGGATCGCTGCCGGCGAGCCGCTGCCGCTGGCGCAGGAGGCCATACGGCTGACCGGCCACGCGATCGAGGCGCGGGTGTGCGCGGAAGACCCCGAGCGCGGTTTCCTGCCGAGCGCCGGACGCCTGCAGCTGCTCGAATGGCCGCAAGCCGAGCACGTGCGCGTCGATGCGGGCTTCGGCACTGGCGACACGGTGCCGGACTGTTACGACTCGCTCCTCGGCAAGGTGATCGCCTGGGGAGAGACGCGCGAGGCCGCCGCCGCAACGCTCGCCGCCGCGCTCAACCACACCTACTGCGCCGGCGTGCACAGCAACGAGCACTGGCTCGCGCGCATTCTGCGCTCGCCGCGCTTCCTGGCCGTGGCACACAACATCTCGCTGCTCGATCAGGGGGCGGCGCAGTTCGCAGGCCCGGCGCAGGCAGCCCCTGAGGTGCTGGTGCTGGCGGCGCTGGCGCTGCACGGCCTGGGCGCGGCGAGCGACGATCCGTGGGCGGCGCGCGACGGCTTCACTCCCAACCTCACCGTGCCGGTCACCTACGGCTTGGTATGGCGCGCACACACGCACACGGTGGACCTCGCCTATGCGCACGGACGCCTCGCCGCCGCGCGGGTCGACGCTGGCGCGACGCTGGCGCTCGCAGGCGCCGCACGGACCGATACGACGGTTGCGGTGCACATCGCAGGGCGCGCCCTGGCGGCGCGCTATCTGCACGGCGCGGAGCACCTGTTCCTGTGGGCGGGCGATGATTTCTACGATCTCGTCGTGGACGATCCGCGCACGCACGAGTTTGCCGCGAGTGCGGCGAGCGGGGGACTTACGACGCCGCTCCCCGGAGTCGTGGTATCAGTGCCGGTCGCGGTCGGTCAGACGGTCGCCGCCGGCGAGGTCGTGATGGTGATCGAGGCCATGAAGATGGAGCACACCATCACCGCCCCGTACGCAGGGACGGTGGAGACGGTGCACTTCGCGCGCGGTGACCGGGTGCCCGAGGGCAGTGAGCTCCTCGCGCTCAAACGCGCGGCTGCCGCCACCTGACCGTTGGCGCTGCGGCTACTTCCCTTTCGGCGCAGGTGCGGCCTTGGCACGCTCGGCACGTACCTTCTTGATGAGCTTGTCGGCGTTCACCAGGATCTCAGGCTGTTCGTTGCCTAAGGCCACGTAGCGGCCGTCGACCGCAACCGTCGGCACGCCGTCCACCGCGTAGTCCTCGCCCATCTTGTCCGCCTGCTCGATGGCGGTGTTGACGCCGAAGGAGGAGAAGGCGCTGGCGAACTTGTCCGAGTCGCCGCCGTTGGCGCCGACCCAGTCGGCGATGCTCTGCTCGTTGTAGAGCTGGCGGTGCTGCCCATGGATCGCGTTCCACAGCGGCCCGTCGAGTTTGTTGAGGTCGCCGGTCGACTGCAGCGCATAGAAGGCGCGCTGCAAGGCGACCCAGGGCGGGCGCTCGAAACCGAGCGGCACGCGGCGCAGCACCACATCCTTGCCCTGTTTCGCCATCCACGCGCTGAGCAGCGGGTAGAAGTCATTGCAGTGCGGGCAGGCATAGGAGAAGAACTCCGTCACCTCGATCTTGCCGGCGCCGACGCTGGTGGGCTGCGCCGGCACCAGCGCCCGGTAGTCAATGCCTTCCTGCTGCGCGTGCGCCGTCAGGGGCACGAGCGCGAGCGCCGCGCACAGTGCCAGCATCACAGCCTTGCCATTCCACATGAGCGTTCCCTTCTTGGTCAGCGCGCCGCATTGGCGCGTAGTTTAGGCAGATAGCGGTCGCGAAGTTCCGTCTGGCGCGAGCTCATCGCCTGCGGCGCCCCCTGCACGAACACCGCATCGGCGAGCGTCGTCACTTCCAGCGGATCGCCGCTCCACAGCACCAGGTCCGCCGGATGCCCGCGCTCCACTGTACCGTTGCGATCGGCGACCCCGAAGATCTCGGCCGGGTTGCGCGTCAGCGCCGCGAGCGCATCTTCGGCCGGCAGGCCGTGGGCGACGGCGATGCCGGCGGCCTGGCGCACCTTGCGCATGTTGTGCGGCGCGGTGTCGGTCAGGCTGAAGGCGATCTTGACGCCGGCCCGGTGCAGCAGTGCCGCGTTCTCCAGCGTCGCGCCGACCATGTCGAAGCTCTCCGGCAGGTCATCCAGCGGATCGAGGATCACCGGCACGTGTGCCTGCGCAAGCTCCCCGGCCACCCGCCAGGCCTCCGCCGCGCCGTGCAGCGCGATGTGCAGCTGGTTGCGCTGTGCCAGCTGCAGCAGCTGGCGGATGTCGGAGGCGCGCTCGACGTCGAACACGATCAGGCCGTGACCGGAAAGATAGCCGGACAGTGCCTGCCGGCCGTTCGGCGTCAAGAGGCGCGTGTCACCCGGCAGCAGCGCCTTCGGGTTGCGCGCCTCGCCGATCGCCTGGCCGAGCAGCATGTAGAGCGCGGCGCGGCTGCCGCCGTCGACATCGTTGGCATCGCCGCCCGCTGCCACGAACAGCGCACGGGGACCGGCGCTGCGGCCGTCCAGGTACACCATCGCGCCCTGGCCGGCGATGATGGTGCCGCCCTTGGAGGTACTCGGGGCGAGCTGCGCAAAGGTGACGCCGCCCAGGCGCCCGACGCCGAGCACCACCGAGTCCGGATTGAACGCCGGCGTCACGTCGAACTCGGGACGCATGCTGCCAAGTTTCAGCGAATAGTCGTCCACGGTCGGCTCGATGCCGATCTCCTCGAGACCGAGATGGCCGACGCCGCCGAACAGGCCCGGCGTCAGCGGGCGTCCCTTGGCCTCGATCACCTGCGCATCGCCGGGCACGCTCAGTGCGTGGCCGAGCGCGGCGATGTGCCCGTCGCTGATCAGGACGTCGGTGTGCGGCAGCACGCCGGCACCGGTCTGGGTATGCACGGTGGCGTCGCGGATCAGGATGGTGGCGGGGTAGGCCGGGCTTGCGAGCGTCAGCGCCGCGAGCAGCAGTACCCGCGCGCTCACGGGCTCACCTGCGGCGCCGACGGCTGGCCGAGGAGGAAGTCGGAGCGCGGCGTGAGTTCGGGATGAGCGCGATCGAAGCGCAGCGCGCCGTCGATGTACACCAGGTCCGCCTGCGCGTAGACGCTGAACGGCGTGCCGTTCCACACGACGACGTCGCCCATCTTGCCCGGCTCGAGCGTGCCGACCCGCTCTAGCAGGCCGAGCGATTTGGCCGGATTGGCGGTGAGCCAGCGGATCGCGCGCTCCGGTGGCACGGGCAAGCCCGCGCGGGCGCCGTAGGCCATCACTTTGGCAGCTTCCTGGTTCAGGCGCTGGATGCCTTCTTCGGAGTCTGAATGCACGATGGCGCAGCCGCCGGGGGCGGCATCGACGAAGGCCATGTTCTCCGGGATGCCGTCGTAGGACTCCATCTTGAAGCCCCACCAGTCGGCCCACATCGCGGCGCACACGCCGCGTTCGGCGAGCAGGTCGGCGATCTTGTAGGCCTCGGCGGCGTGGTGGAAGGCGGCGACGTGGTAGCCGAATTCCTGCGACATGTCGAGCACGGCTGCCATCTCGTCGGCGCGGTAGCAATGCATGTGCACGATGATGTCGCCCTTGAGCGCGGCCGACAGGGTGTCGAGCCGCAGATCGCGCTTGGGCGCTTTGGCATCCTTCGCGCCGCTGGAGAGTTTCTTCTGGTATTCCTGCTGGTCGCGCAGATACTCCTGCGCTTCGACCCACTGCGCGCGATAGCCGGCCATGTTGCCCATGCGCGTGGCCGGGAACACTTTCTTCCCGGCGCCGTAGACGCGCTTGGGGTTCTCACCGCAGGCCATCTTCAGCCCCTGCGGCGCCCCGGGAAATTTCATGCCCTGGTAGGTGACACTCGGCACGTTCTTCAGCACCACCGAGCGCCCGCCGAAGAGGTTGGCGGAGCCGGGCAGGATCTGCAGCGTCGTGATGCCGCCGGCGAGCGCGGTGCGGAAACCCGGATCCTGCGGCCACACCGAGTGCTCCGCCCAGACGTTGGCGGTGGAAGGGGAGGTGTCCTCGTTGCCGTCTGAATTGGCCTCGACCTGCGGGCTCGGGTAGACGCCCAGGTGCGAGTGGATGTCGATGATGCCGGGGGTGACCCAGCGATTGCTGCCGTCCACCACCGTGGCGTTGGCCGGCGCGCTGAGGCTGGCGCCGACGGCGCTGATCTTGCCCTCGACGATCAGCACGTCGGCGTTGTCGAGCCGTGTGCCGGTGCCGGTCAGGACCGTGGCATTCCGGATGAGCGTCGCGCCGCTTAAGGGGATCTGGTAGGTGGACGGGTAGAATGCCGCCGCCGGGGTCGGCGCGGCCGCCGCGGTGGTGGCGCCGCGCGCGGGAGGCGGGTGTTTGCCGCCCTGCAGGGCGCAGCCGCACAGTGCCGCGCTCAGCACGAAGCTCATGATTCTCGTCACGTACGTCTCCCCGGTGTGAGGCGGCTATTATTTCCGATTGGCGCGCCCGCGGCATCCGCTGCGCGGCGCGCCCGCGCCGGGGCGGTCGACACGTACGGTGAGTCGCGCTCGAAAAAGCGCCAGGGGCGCTGCGCCCACTCCCCGGCGTAGTCGATGCCGATGCGCGTGGTGCGTGCGATGCGCGCTGACGGCGTGCGCGGCGGCGGCGGTTCCAGCCACAACGCCGTGCCGCACAGGTCCGCGCCGTTCAGGCGCCGGTCGATGCCGAGCGCCCGACACAAAAGACCCGGCCCCCAGGTGCGTGCGCTCAAGCCGTCGAGCGGCTCGAGGGCGCGCAGCAGTACCGCGTGCGGCACGCCGGGGCGCCCGGTGACGACGTTCAGACAGTTCCAGAAGCCGTAGATGAAATAGACGTAGGCGTGCCCGGGCGGTCCGAACATGACCTCGGTGCGCGGCGTGCGACCGCGCGCGGAGTGCGCCGCCAGATCGCGGGGTCCCTGGTACGCCTCGGTTTCGACGATGCGCCCGCGCCTGAGGCGCGTGCCGTCATCGTGCACGAGATGCACACCGATCAGCGACCGCGCCACGGCCAGCGTGCTGCGCTCGAAGAACGCGCGCGGAAGTCTTCTGTGTCCTCTCACCGCGCGCGATGGTAAAGGAATCCTCTACAATGCACGCTTAACGGTCCTTGGCAGGGTCGCCAAGGGCTTTAGAATCAAGGATATGAGAGGCTTTCAAAGAATGCTTCGGGAAAGGGCGGGACGCGCCGCGGTCAGCGCCTGCGCGCTCGCCTGGGTGACGTTCACGGCTCCCGCCGGGGCGAGCGTTTATCCGCTGCCCGCGGACGGGTCATCCGTCGTCGGTACCGACACCACCATCACGACGGTCTATGAGGACACGCTGCCCGATCTTGCGCACCGCTACAGCCTGGGCTTCTACGAGATCATCCGCGCGAACCCGGCCGTCGATGTGTGGCTGCCGGGCGCAGGCAAGCAGCTGACACTGCCCGGGCGGCGCATCCTGCCGCCCGGGCCGCACACCGGCATCGTCGTCAATATTCCCGAGCATCGCCTCTACTATTACCCGCCGCCGCATGGCCGCGAGGCGCCGGTGGTCATCACCTACCCGGTGAGCATCGGCAAGATGGACTGGCACACGCCGATCGGTGACACCACCGTCATCGCCAAGATCAGACACCCGGCCTGGTATCCGCCGGAATCGATCCGCAAGGAGCACGCCGCCAACGACGATCCGCTGCCGAAGGTCGTGCCGGCAGGTCCTGACAACCCGCTGGGAGATTTCGCGCTGCGGCTCGCGGCAGGCCACGGCGAGTACATGATTCACGGCACCAACAACCCGACCGCGGTCGGCATGGCGGTGACGCACGGCTGCATCCGCATGTACCCGGAAGACGTGGCGGCGCTGTTCGCGCTGATCCCCGTCGGCACGCACGTGCGCCTGGTGAATGAACCGGTGAAGGTGGCCTGGGTCGGCGGCCAGCTGTTCCTGGAAGCGCATCCGCCGGTGGATGCGGAAGGCCAGGTGATCGAGCCGGATCTGAATCTGCTCTCGAGCAAGCTCGACAAGGCACTCGGCAGCGATACCGCGGCGATCGAATGGGATCTGGCACGCGCGACGCTGCAGGCGGCGAGCGGCATTCCGACACTCGTGGGACTTGCGGCCGATCCGGACAAGCCGGCCGATGGCGCCGCCAGCGGCGCGACGCAGGCGCAGCGCTAGGCGTGCTCGCGTTCCTTGGCCGGGGTCCTGCGCAGGCCGCGCAGCGCTCCGACCAGGCCCAGGATTTGCGTGACGCGTGACACGAGCGCCAGCGCCGAGCGCGTCCACACCATGAAGGTCAGCACCTCGCGCGTGCGCCCAAGGAGCATGAGCCCGGCGAGGCTCGCCATCCAGGCGAGCGGGTGACGGCTCGGCTGGAGCGCGGCGGCCGCCGCCGAGCGCAGTCCGGCGCCGCCTTTCAGCCAGCGACGTGGCGCCTCGCGCAGTTCCGTAATCTGAAAAGCGATTTCCTCGCGTTGCGCATCGCAGCGTGCCAGCAGGGCGCGGCGCCGCGCCTGCAATTCGGCCACGCGGCTCACGGCCGCTCACCGGCGCGGCGCGTGTCCTCGCGCAGCTGCCCGAGCGAGCCGTCCAGCACGCCCGGGTGGCCCCGCATGTTGCGCACGCTCAGGTAGCCGAACGTGACCGCCAGTGCCACGAACACCACGCTGCCACCCAGGATCGCGAGCATGCGGTGCGTATCCCACAGCGCCACCACCAGCGCCATCATGGCGAACGCCACGCCGAGCAGCCCGCAGGCGAGCGCGCCGAGCGCCCACACGAGGCTGCGCAGCAGCACGAACAGGTACAGCTCGAATTCAACTGCGGCCAGGTCGAGACGCGTGCGCAGCGCCTCGAGCATGGTGGCGAGCAGGCCGCGCAGCGCGCGCGGGGGGTCGGCCGCCGCAGCGCTGCCCGGTGGCGGCGCGGGGGCATCCATCATCTGCGACCCATGATCAGCCCGAGCACCAGGGCGATGCCGCCGGTGATGGCGACGGCCTGCCACGGGTTGTCGCGCACGTAACTGTCGACGTCGCGCGCGCGGGCGCGCACCTGGGTTTCGACCACGTTCAGCCGCTCGCGCAGATCCGCGAGGGTCGCCTGGGCGCGCGCGGTGAGTTCGGCGCTGCCGGCACTGGTGGTCGCCCGCAGCAGCTGTTCGGCATCTTCCATCAGGGTGCGCAGGTCGTCGGCCAGGCGGCCTGCCTCTTGCGTCTGGGTCATCGCTTACTCCTTGTACGGTCTGGCTTTCATAGCCTGCGATTTACGCACATTCGCACCGAAACCGCGAGACTCGCACGGGCAGCTGCGCTACCCTCGGCATCATGTCAAATCCGCTGCTGGAGCTGCGTAAGCTTGAGCAAAGCGCCTGGCTCGACGACATCAGCCGCGGCATGCTCGAGGACGGTAGTCTTGCGCGCCTCGTCCACGACGATGGCATCGCGGGCCTGACTTCCAACCCGGCGATCTTCGCCAACTCGATCGAGACCGACCCCAAGTACGCGCAGCCGATCGCACAGCTGCTGCCGACGGTGAAATCCGCCATGGCGCTGTACGAGGAGCTGGCGCTGCACGATCTGCGCGATGCCGCAGGACTCCTGCGCCCGCTGTATGACTCGAGCTCGGCCGCTGACGGTTATGTCAGCATGGAAGTCTCGCCGCACCTGGCCTACGACGCGCCGGGCAGCCTCACCGATGCGAAGCGGCTGTGGCAGCGGCTGCAGCTGCCGAACGCCTTCATCAAGATCCCGGGTACCGAGCCTGGCCTCGGCGTGATCCGCGACCTGATCGCCGCCGGCATCAACGTGAATGTGACGCTGCTGTTCTCGCCTGAGCGCTACCGCGCCGTGGCGCACGCCTACATGGCGGGGCTGCAGCAGCGCGCCGCCGCGGGTCAGCCGCTGGCGCGCGTCGCCTCGGTCGCGAGCTTCTTCCTGAGCCGCATCGACAGTGCGGTCGACAAGCTGCTCGACAATCTGGCGAGCCACGGCCAGCCGGCGGCGCGCACCCTGCGCGGCAAGGCGGCGATCGCGAGTGCCTGTCGCGCCTACGAAATCTACGAGGAGATCACCGCCGGTGATGCCTGGCAGGGGCTCGCCGCGCGCGGCGCGATGCCGCAGCGCCTGTTGTGGGCCTCGACCTCGACCAAGGATCCGAGCTACAGCCCGATCAAGTACGTCGAGGAGCTGATCGCGCCGCACACCGTCAACACCATGCCGCTCGAGACGCTCAGGACCTACCGGCGCCAGGGGCAGCCGGAGCTGCGGCTCGAGCGCCATATCGCCGAGGCCAGCGATGTGCGCGAGGGGCTGGAGCGGCTGGACGTCGACATGGAAGCGGTCGCCCAGCAGCTGGAGAAGGAAGGCGTGACCAAGTTTGTCGAACCGTTTGACAAGCTGCAGCAGTGGCTCGAAGACAAGCGCCGCGGGCCGCAAAAGTCCTAGAACATAAAAGAGTGTTTTCTCCCCGGGGGGATTCACGTGGACACCAAATCGGTACGGGAGCGACTTCTGCAACGCCGCGACGAGCTGCGGCAGCGCGCGAGCGAGGCCAGTGCCGATCTGCGCCACGAGTCCGATCCGCTGTCGGCCGACTTTGCCGAGCAGGTCACGCAGCGCGAGAACGACGACGTGCTCGGCGCCATCTCCAATTCCGCGAAGGTCGAGCTGCAACAGGTCGAGGCGGCGCTGCGGCGCCTCGCGGCCGGTCGCTATGAAAGCTGCGCCGTGTGCGGCGAGGACATCGAGCCGGAACGTCTGGCGGCCGTGCCGTACACCGACCGCTGCCGCGCCTGCGCCGAAGGCGGCAAGCCGGCGCTCGGACGCAACGCCCGTGGCTGAAGACGCCCGCGTCTGCCCTGCAGGCGCCGCGACGTGACGACAAGCTCCGGCGTCATCACCATCACGACCGACTTCGGCCATCAGGGGCCGTTCGTCGGCGTCATGAAGGGCTGCATGCTCAGCCGCTTTCCCGGCGCGCGCATCATCGACCTGACGCACGAGATCGTGGCGCACTGGCCGGCGGAGGCCGGGTTCTGGCTGGCGCGCGCCTTCAGCTACTTCCCGGCCGGCACCGTGCACGTCGCGGTGGTGGATCCGGGCGTCGGCACCGCCCGCAGCATCATCGCGGTGCGCGCCGGCGGCCACACCTTCCTCGCCCCCGACAACGGACTGCTCGCCAATGTCGTCGCGCGCGCAGCTCCCGCCGTGATCGTGCGCTTGGGCACGGTGGAGCTTGCGCACCTGGGCGTGCACCGGCCGAGCGCCACGTTTCACGGCCGCGACATCTTGGCCCCCGTGGCCGCGGAACTGGCCGCCGGCCGCTGCCAGATCGAGCAGCTGGGCGAGATCGTCACCTCGATCGTGCCCTCGTGGGTGGATGACCCGGCGGTCGAGACGCGCAGCGTCAGCGGCGTCGTCATCACGATCGATCATTTCGGCAATCTCATTACCAACATCGACGCGGCGCTGATCGAGCGCTTCCGCCTGCCGCTGGTGCACGCCGGCAATCATTCCTTTGCGCTGCTGCGCACCTACGGCGATACCCGTCCGGGTGAGTACCTGGCACTGATCAATTCCTTCGGCGTCGTCGAGATCGCGCGCGCCGAGGACAGCGCCGCGGAGGGGCTCGGCTTGAGCCATGGCGCCCCGGTCGTGGTACGCAACCGTACCGACCAGCCCTGACTCGCCGCAGCCGGGAAAGCCGGTCGCGGCGGACTTGAAAAACGCTCCCGGCCGGGTCGGTCTGGGCTGAAAACGACAACAAGTGCTCAAAAGTTGATCGGCGGCGCGAATCCGTTATAGTTCGCAGCCTTGCCAGTGCCGCCGTCGGCACGTTAACCATTGAATTAATTCAGGAATTATGCCGCCCGATGTCGGAACGAGATAACGAGACTTTCGATCTCGACGATGAATTTCTGGCCGGCCCCACCGAGGACGGCACCGATTACGACCGGTTGCTTGACCGTGTGGACAAGCGTGTCCGCAACCAGGGTAAGCGCGGCAAGGCGGCCTGGAGCCGGCTCGAGGAAGTGCTGGCCGATCGCAAGCTTGAGAAAGACCTGAAAGACTTCGACGACGAGATGTAGAACCCGCCGCCCGCAGGCGCGCTCCAATCTCAAGCGCTAAGGGAATCGAGTTTGCCGGCGCGCCAAGCGCCGCCGGCATCCCCGGAGTAGCCATGCATCCCGCGTCCTCGGCCTGGATCGTCCTCAAGTTCGGCGGCAGCAGCGTCTCCAGCCTGCCGAACTGGAACAACATCGCAAGCGTTGCGGCCGCGCGTGCCGCAGGCGGGGCACGGGTCCTCATCGTCCATTCCGCCATCTCCGGCATCACCGACCGTCTCGAGTGCCTCCTGGATGCCGCCATCGGCCAGTCGCAGGAAGACGAGCTGCAGGCGATCGAGGAGTGTCACCGGCGGCTCGCCAGCGAACTGGCCATTCCGCTCGGGGCCGAAGTGCAGCGCACACTCGCCGAGCTGCGCGAGATCGCAGCAGGCGTCGCGCTGGTGCGCGAGGTCAGCGACCACACGCGCGCCCGCGTGATGGCGAGCGGTGAGCTGATGGCGACCCACCTGGGTGCCGAGTTCCTCAAGAGCCGTGGACTTGACGTGCAGTGGGCGGACGCCCGCAGCATGCTGCGCGCCGAGCGGCACGGGGCCTCCGCCAAGGCGAGCGTGCTGTCGGCGGTGTGCGGCTTTGCCCCCGATGCGGCGCTCGCCGCACGCCTTGAAGCCGGCGCGCAGATCGCCATCACGCAGGGGTTCATCGCCAGCGACGAGGAGGGCAACACGGTGCTGCTCGGGCGTGGCGGGTCGGATACTTCCGCGAGCTACCTCGCCGCCAAGCTGCGCGCCCAGCGCCTGGAGATCTGGACCGACGTGCCGGGCATGTTCAGCGCCAATCCGCGCGCCACGCCGAACGCGCGCCTGCTGCGCACGCTGCACTACGACGAAGCGCAGGAGATCGCCACCAGCGGTGCCAAGGTGCTGCATCCGCGCTGCATCCTGCCGGTGCGCCAGTACGGCATCCCGCTGCACATCTACGCGACCCAGGTGCCGGACATGCCGGGCACCGTGCTCACGGCGGCCGGCGCCGACGGCAGTGCGCAGGTGAAGGCGGTGTGCAGCAAGAAGGGCATCACGCTCGTCTCACTGGAGAGCCCCGGCATGTGGCACCAGGTGGGATTTCTCGCCGACGCCTTCCAGGTGTTCAAGCAGCACGGCATGTCGGTCGACCTCGTGTCGACCTCCGAGACCAACGTCACCGTGTCGCTCGACCCGGCCGCCAACACGCTCGACAACGCCATGGTGGCCGAGCTCGTCGCCGACCTGTCGCGCCTGTGCCGCGTGCAGGTGATCGGGCCGTGCGCCTCGGTGAGCCTGGTCGGGCGCAACATCCGCGGCATCCTGCACCAGCTCGGCGCCGCATTCGAATTCTTCGAGGAGCAGAAGATCCACCTCGTCAGCCAGGCGGCCAACGATCTGAACTTCACCTTCGTGGTGGATGAGAACCAGGGCGACCGCCTGGTGGAACAGCTGCACGAGCTGCTGATCCGCCCGGTGCCGGGCGACAAGGTGCTCGGCCCCACCTGGCAGCAGCTGTTCTCGCAGCCGCAGGCGCACGGCAGCGCCTCGCTCCCCTGGTGGCGGGCCAAGCGTGCGGCGCTACTCACGGCGCTGGGCGCTGCCGACTGCGCCTTCGTGTACGACCTGGACGTGGTGCGCGCCGCCGCACGCGCCCTGCGCCGCCTGCGCGCGCTGTCGCGCGTGCATTACTCGGTCAAGGCCAATCCGCACCCCGAAGTGCTGCGTGCGCTGCGCGCGGAGGGCATCGAGTTCGAGTGCGTCTCCCAGGGCGAGGTCGAGCGCGTGCGGCAGCTGTTCCCGCAGCTGGAGCCGCAGCGCATTCTTTATACCCCGAATTTCGCGCCGCGCGCCGAATACGCCTGGGCATTCGCCCAAGGGGTGCGCGTCACCATCGACAACGCCTTTGCACTCGGTGCCTGGCCGGAGCTGCTGCGCGGGCGGGAGATCTTCGTGCGCGTCGACACCGGCGTCGGCCGTGGCCACCACTCGCACGTGCGCACCGCCGGCAGCCGCTCCAAGTTCGGCCTGCCGCTCACCGATCTGCCCGAGTTCGTGCGCCAGGCGCAGGCACTCAAGCTGCGCATCGCGGGTCTGCAGGCCCATGTCGGCAGCGGTGTGTTCGATGTGACCAGCTGGGAGCACACCGGGCGGCTGCTCGCGGCCGCAGCGCGCGGGCTGCCGGACCTCAAGGTCATCGATGTCGGCGGCGGCTTGGGTGTGCCGGAGCGTCCCGACCAGCCGGGCGTCGATCTTGCCAAGCTCGATACGCTGCTCACGGCGGTGCGCGCCGAGCACCCGCAGCTGGAGCTGTGGCTGGAACCCGGGCGCTACCTGGTCGCTGCCGCCGGTGTGCTGCTGGCGCGCGTCACACAGCTGAAGGGCAAGGGCGGCGTGCGCTTCGTCGGTGTCGCCACCGGCATGAACTCGCTCATCCGCCCGGCGCTCTACGGCGCCTATCACGAGATCGCGAACCTGACGCGCGCGGATGATCCGGCCACCGAGCTCGTGAGCGTGGTCGGCCCGATCTGCGAAAGCGCCGACGTGCTCGGTCACGACCGGCTGCTGCCGCTCACGCACGAGGGCGACGTGCTCGTGATCGCCACCGCCGGCGCTTACGGTCGCACCATGAGCTCTGCGTACAATCTGCGCGCGCCGGCGCAGGAGCTGTTCCTCTGAAACTGAAGTGGCAGCGGCCGCTGCTTGCCGGCGCGGTGGCCGTGGTGCTCCTGATCGCCGCCTACGTCTTCTACCTCGACCAGACGGTGGTCAAGCAGTTCGAGGGGCGGCGCTGGACGCTGCCGGCGCAGGTGTACGCAGCGCCGCTCGAGCTGTACGCGGGACTCAACCTGTCGTTGCCGGCGCTCGAACACGAGCTGCAGCGCCTGCATTACCGCAAAGCCGACAAGACGGACCGTCCCGGCAGCTATCACCTGGCCGGCGAGCATATCGACGTGGCGCTGCGCCCGGCGCGCTTCGCCGACGAGTCGCGCCCGGCGCAGCTGCTCACCATCAGCACCGGCGCCGGCGGCATCGCGAACCTGCGCGACGGCGCAGGTCACGACGTGCCGGTGCTGCGGCTCGAGCCGCTGCTCATCGGCAGCATCTTTCCGATCCACGGTGAGGACCGCATCGTGGTCGCGCCCGCCGAGGTGCCGCCGCTCCTGCCGGCGGCGCTCAAGGCCGTGGAGGACCGCAAGTTCGACACCCATCACGGCGTCGACCCGGTCGCCATGCTGCGGGCCGCGTTCGTCAACATGCGCGCCGGGCAGATCGAGCAGGGCGGCAGCACGCTCACACAGCAGCTGGTGCGCAGCTACTTCCTCAATTCGCGCCAGACGCTGTCGCGGAAACTGCGCGAAGCGGTCATGGCGATGGCGCTCGACGCCAACTTCACCAAGGCCGATCTCATGAATGCCTACATCAACGAGATCTTCCTGGGCCAGGACGGCGACCGCGCCATCCACGGCTTCGGGCTGGCCAGCCAGTTCTATTTCGGCAAGCCGCTCGCCGAGCTCGATCTTGCGGAAGTCGCGCTCATGGTCGCGATCGTGCGCGGGCCGTCCTACTACGATCCGCGCCGTCACCCGGAGCGCGCGCAAGCGCGCCGCAACCTCGTCCTGAAGGAGATGGCGGACCAGCGCATCGTCAGCACCCAGGAGGCCGCCGCGGCCAGCCGCCGGCCGCTCGGTGTGAGCGTGCGGCCCGCCGGTGCCTACTATCCGGCCTACCTCGATTTCGTGCGACGCACGCTGCGGCGCGACTACCACGAGCAGGACCTGACGGAAGCGGGCCTGCGCATCTACACCAGCCTCGACCCGCGCGCGCAGGATGAGGCCGAGCGCGCCCTCGAGCGCGATCTCGACCGCCTCGACCGCGCCCACAAGAATCCCAAGGCGCCGCTGGAAGGCGCCGTCGTCGTCACCTCACCGCAAAGCGGCGACGTCATCGCCATCGTCGGCGGCCGCAACGTCGGCTACGACGGCTTCGATCGCGCGCTCGATGCGCATCGCTCGATGGGTTCGCTCGTCAAGCCGTTCATCTACCTGACCGCGCTGGAGAGCGGCAAGTACAACGCCGCGACCGTGGTGCAGGACGCGCCGATCGATGTGAAGCTCGTCAACGGCACGCACTGGACGCCGGAGAACTTCACCCGCGAGGTATACGGCGCGGTCCCGGTGGTGCGGGCGCTCGCCGAATCCTTGAACCTCGCCACCGTCGGCATCGGGCTGAACCTCGGTCTGCCGAAGGTCGCCGAGACGCTGACCCGGTTCGGTCTGCCGCAGCCCCCGGCGCAGGTACCCGCGATGCTGCTGGGGGCCGTCAACGTGACGCCGCTGGAGGCGGCGCAGCTGTTCAATGGACTCGCCAACGGCGGCTTCCGCAACCCGCTGCGCGCGGTGCGCGCCGTCATCAGCAGCGACGGCAAGCCGCTCAGGGCCTTCCCGCTGCAGGTCACCCCGGTCGCCGCACCCGAAGTCATGTAT
Source organism: uncultured Gammaproteobacteria bacterium (assembly GCA_963787655.1). Classification (GTDB taxonomy): domain Bacteria; phylum Pseudomonadota; class Gammaproteobacteria; order Steroidobacterales; family Steroidobacteraceae; genus 13-2-20CM-66-19. Next base: position 433,731 of record CAWBDY010000003.1, read on the forward strand.
CAGCTCAACCGCATGCTCGAGCTCGTCATGGAGCACGGCACCGGCCGCCCGGCGCGCGCCATTCTGCCGCCGCAGCTCGTGGTCGCCGGCAAATCCGGCACCTCATCGGACTACCGCGACAGCTGGTTCGCAGGCTTCTCCGGCAGCCATCTCACGGTGGTGTGGGTCGGCTACGACGACAACGAGCCCACGGGGCTGACCGGCTCTGCCGGCGCACTGCCGGTGTGGGCGCACATCATGGCCGGACTCAACACCAACTCCTGGAATGCGCCCATGCCCGAGTCGCTCGCGGAAGTGCACATCGAATACCCCACCGGGCTGCGCGTCGTACCCGGCTGCGCGCAGGACATCGTGGCGGTCGCGGTACCGGGCAATGCGGCGCTGCCGGTGCGCCCGGGCTGCGGCTTCCCGGAGAACGCAGCCCCCGTGAGCAAGAGCGCCAGCAATTCACTGCTCCGACGCGCGGAAGCCTGGCTGCATCGGGTGGTGCACTGATGCGCGGTGCCGCGCCCCGTGCCGTTATCATCGGCGGCATGCGATCGCGTTTACTCGGAGTCGGGCTACTGCTCGTTGTGGCCGGCTGCAGCATGATGGGGCCCATCTGCTCCCCACGGCCCCGGCGCCAGCGGCAGCGCACCGGGGGGCGCGCAGAGCGGGGCGGGCAGTGCGCAGCCCGTACCTCCGCCACCGCCGTACACCCCGCCGCAGCGACAGTTCCGGCTCGGCACCGCCTCCACCGCGCTCGTCGCGCAGGCCCACGCGCAGGCGAACGGCGGGGACTACGGGCAGGCCGCGGCTACCATCGAGCGCGCACTGCGCATCGAGCCGGACAATCCGCTCCTGTGGATCGAGCTCGGACGCGTGCGCCTGGGTGCCAACGACCCGGCCCAGGCCGACGCCATGGCCCACAAGGCGCTGGCGCTCGCGACCGGGGATCTCGCGGCACAGTCATCTGCCTGGCATCTCGTTGCCGATTCACTGCGTGCGCGCCGGCGCAACCCGGAGGCCGCCGAGGCCGAAGAGCGCGCCAGGAATCTGGTGGCGCAGTAGGCGAACGTTGTTCGCATCGGCTTAGGTTCGCCGCAGGCGGCCCATCCGTTTCGGACGCGCGCTTAAGATCGCGGCCACGGCCGTGCTAACGTGTCGGCGCGAAAATACAGGGGAACAAGATGCGGTTACTTGTTGCGGCAACACTGCTTGCTTGCGCTGCGGCGCAGGCGGACACGGTCACCAACTACACGATCGTCTTCAGCGGCCGACCGTCTGGCTCGCAGACCACCACGGCGCGCAGCAACGGCGCGGTGGACGTCAAAATGAGTTACCGCAACAACGGCCGCGGTCCCGATATCGATGAGCACCTGAAGTACGCGGCCGACGGCACGCTGACGTCCGTCAATGTCACCGGCAAGTCGACCTTCGGTGGGCCGATCAGCGAGCGCTTCTCTCTTAACGGCAAGACTGCGCAGTGGCAGTCGCTCGCCGATCACGGCAGCGTCGTGGTCAGCGCCCCTGCCATGTACGTCGCCAACGACTCGAGCTTCGAGCCCCTGGCGGCGATGGTGCGCGCGGCACTGCGCCAGCAGGGGCGCATCGCGGCACTGCCGGGCGGTGAGATCACGGTGACCAAGGTTGCCGATGCGCGCCTCACGGAGGCCGGCCGCGAGCAGTCGATCTCTCTCTATGCGATCACCGGGGTCAACACGCAGCCGGTGTTCGTCTGGCTGACCGCCGATGCCAGCCAGCAGCTGTTCGCCGTGGTGCAGATCGGCCTGTTCCAGGTCCTGCGCCAGGATTTTGCGGGACAGGAACAACGGCTGGAGCAACTCGAGGCCCAGGCCGAGCACGAGTGGCTGCACGCGCTCGCCGCGCGCCTGACCCACAACCTCGCAGGCCCGATCCTGCTGCGCAACGTGCGGGTGTTCGACGCCGAGCACGCGCAGCTTGGGCCGGTGCAGGACGTGTACGTGTTCAGGGGCCACATCGCTGCGCTCTATCCGGCCGGCTCGACGCCGCGCGAGCCCGGCACCGTGATCGAAGGGGAGGGACGGGTGCTGCTGCCGGCGCTGTTCGACCTGCACGCGCACGAGGATGCCTGGAACATGGTGCTGCAGATCGCAGGCGGGGTGACCACCAGCCGCGATATGGGCAACAGCAACGCGCGCCTGCAGACCCTCATCTCGCAGGTGACGGACGGCGACATACTCGGCCCGCGCGTCATTCCCTGCGGCTGGATCGAGGGTGACAGCCCGTACGCGGCCGCCAACGGCTTCACCGTCAAGGATCTGCAGGGAGCCAAGGATGCGGTCGAGTGGTACGCGCAGCGCGGCTACCGGCAGATCAAGATCTACAACTCGTTCCACCCGGAGTGGGTGGCCGAGACCGCAGCGCTTGCGCACAGCCATGGCATGCGGGTGAGCGGCCACGTGCCCGCCTTCATGCGCTCGGATGAGGCGATCCGCGCCGGCTACGACGAGATCCAGCACATCAACCAGCTCATGCTGATGTTCTTCGTCGGACCCAAGGACGACACGCGCACGCTGGCGCGCTTCTCACTGATCGCCGAGAACGCCGCCTCGCTCGATCTGAGCTCGCAGCGGGTCAAGGATCTGGTCACGCTGATGCAGCAACACGGCACGGCGCTCGACACCACGCTCACCGCCTTCGAGGACTCCTTTACGCAGCTGCCGGGGGAGATGAGTCACAGCTACGGCATGATCGCGGACCATGTGCCGGTGGCGGTGCGACGCGCGTTCCTGGAGAACTCGACCGACGTGAACGCCAGGAACGTGAAGACCTACCGTGCCTCGTTCGACAAGATGGTGGAGTTCGTCGGCCAGCTGTACCGCGCCGGCATACCGCTCGAAGCCGGCACCGACGGCATTGCAGGCTTCACGCTGCATCGCGAGCTGGAACTGTATGTGCGCGCCGGACTCACGCCGGCCCAGGCGCTGCAGATCGCGACCTGGAACGGCGCACGCTTCACCGGCATGCAGACGCAGCTGGGCTCGATCGAGGCACGCAAGCGCGCCGACCTCATCCTGGTGGACGGCGACCCGACGCAGAACATCAGTGACGTGCGCCGGGTCAGCCTCGTCATGAAGGACGGCGTGGTGTTCCTGCCTGCCGAGGTCTATCCGGCGGTCGGGATCCAGGGGTTTGCGCCGGCGCCGGCGATCCACCCCACGCACTGAAACCGTGCACGGGTGTGGCGGACACTTTGCGAGGGGGATCACGCAGGCGCGCCTTGCGCAGGCGCCGTCCGCCCCCTAAACTCAATGCCACTCATCGAGACCGGCTGAGGGATAAGGCCCTTAGACGCCGGGGCAACCGCCAGGCTTAACCACCCTGGAAAGGTGCCAACTCCTGCAGCGTTCCGCCTTCGGGGACGCAGACAGATGAGCGGTCGCGTGGCCCTTCGAGGTGTTTGGCGCCTTGGACGGGATGGACGCTACAACGCCTGGCACGCACCCGTGACAGGCGCGCTCCGCAGGAGGCCCGGTGAGACCGTGCCACACAAAGCGGAGTCTCCCGTGAGCAAAGTTCCAGACAGTCGCCTCCCCTGGGAAGCAGCAGACACTGCCTTAAGCCAGGTGACGCGCACCGTGCGTGCCGGTATCGAATGCGACGACAGCACCGGCTGTGTCGTACCGCCGCTGCACCTGTCCTCCACCTTCGCCTTCCGCGGCTTTGCCGAGAAGGGCCCCTACGATTACACGCGCTCCGGGAATCCGACCCGCGACCTGCTCGCCAATGCGCTCGCGGAACTGGAGCACGGTGCGGGCGCGGTGGTGACCGCCAGCGGCATGGCCGCGGTCACGGTGGTCGGCTATCTCGTGCCCGTCGGTGGGCGCGTGATCGTGCCGCACGACTGTTACGGCGGCACCTATCGGCTCTTCGATGCCTGGCGGCGCCGCGGCGAGCGCCAGGTCGAGTTCGTCGACTTCGGCGATGCGGCCGCGCTCGCCGCCGCGCTGTCGCGGCCGGCGGCGCTGGTGTGGATCGAGACGCCCAGCAATCCGCTGCTGCGCATCACCGACATCGCCGCCGTCGCGGCCGCGGCACACGAGCGCGGCGCGCTCGTCGTGGTCGACAACACCTTCCTGTCCCCGGGCTGGCAGCAGCCGCTGCAGCTCGGCGCCGACATCGTCGTGCACTCCACCACCAAGTACCTGAACGGCCACAGCGACGTGGTCGGGGGCGCCGTGATCGCGCGCGATGCGGCCGTGCACACCGAGGTCGCCTGGTGGGCCAACTGTCTGGGTCTCACCGGCGCGCCGTTCGATAGTTTTCTCACCCTGCGGGGCCTGCGCACGCTCCATGCGCGCCTCGAGCACCACGGGCGCAACGCCGACGCGCTGGCGCACTGGCTGGTGCAGCAGGACAACGTGGCGCGCGTCTGGTACCCGGGCCTTGCCACGCATCCCGGACACGAACTCGCACGGCGCCAGCAGCGCGGCTTCGGCGCGGTCGTGACGCTCGAGCTCGAAGGCGGTCACGACGCGGTGCGCGAGTTCGTGAAGGATCTCAGCTGCTTCTCGCTCGCCGAGTCGCTCGGTGGCGTGGAGAGCCTGGTGGCGCACCCGGCCACCATGACGCACGCGGCGATGGATCCGGCGGCGCGCGCCCGTGCGGGACTCACCGACGGGCTGGTGCGCCTGTCGATCGGCATCGAGGGGCTGGAGGATCTGCGCGCCGACCTGGCCGCCGCGCTGGCACGCGCCGCCGCGGTGCTGCCGCAGCGCCGCCTCAGGCGGGTTGCCGCAGCCTGCTGAGTACGGCGTCGGCGGCGGCGCCGGTGGAGAGCGGCGCTGCGCCGCCCAGATCGGCGGTGCGCGCGCCTGCTGCGATGGCGGCGTGCACCGCCTGTTCGACCGCCTGCGCCTCGCGCTCGAGCCCGAGCGAGTGGCGCAGCAGCAGCGCCACCGACAGGATCGTGCCGTAGGGATTGGCGATGCCGCGGCCGGCGATGTCGGGCGCCGAGCCGTGGATGGGCTCGTAGATGCCGCGCCGGCCGGCTGCCTAACGATGCGGACGGCAGCAGCCCTAACGAACCTGCGAGCATCGAGGCCTCATCGGTGAGGATGTCGCCGAACATGTTCTCGGTCACCAAGACGTCGAAGTCGCGCGGGCGCCTGATGAGATGCATGGCGGCCGCATCCACCAGCATGTGCTCGAGCTGCAGCTGCGGAAATTCGCGGCTGACGAGTGTTTGCGTGACCTCGCGCCACAGGCGCGAGGTCTCGAGCACGTTGGCCTTGTCGATGGAGGTGAGGCGCCCGCGCCGCCGGCCGGCGAGCTGCGCCGCCACCCGCACGATGCGCTCGATCTCGGCGACCGTGTAGCTGCACAGGTCGCTCGCGCCCGCCGCGTCGCGCTGCTTCGCGCCGAAGTAGATGCCGCCGGTGAGCTCGCGCACGAACAGCAGATCGACGCCCGTCACGATGTCGCTCTTGAGGGGCGAGGCATCGGCAAGCGCGGGGTGCACGGTGACGGGACGCAGGTTGGCGAACGTCCCCAGCTCCTTGCGCAGCCGCAGCAGACCGCTCTCCGGGCGCAGCGGCGCATCGGGCGCCGACCATTGCGGGCCGCCAATGGCGCCGAGCAGCACCGCATCGGCTGCCAGACAGGCGGCCAGGGTGGCCGGCGGCAGGGGATCGCCGTGCGCCTCGATGGCAGCGCCGCCGAAGGGCAGGGAGGTGAGCTTGAAATCGTGGCCGAAGCGCTGCGCAATCGTCTCAAGGCAGGCGCTGCCGGCAGCGGTCACCTCAGGGCCGATGCCATCACCCGGCAGCACCGCCACGCACGCCTTCATGGCTGGCGCTGTTCGTAGGCCTCGATCGCAGCGCCGCGCGCCAGGAGAAAGCCGAGCTGGTCCACCCCGTGCGTGAGGCAGTGCCGTGCGAACTCCTCGAGCGGGAAGCGCACCGTGCGCCCGTCGGGCAGGGCGAGAGTCGAGCGCGCGACGTCAAGGGTCACCTCCGCGCCGGGATGCGCCAGCAGCCAGGCGCTCGTCGCACCATCCACCACGCACCGGCAGGAGGCCGTTCTTCAGCGAGTTGTTGGTGAAGATGTCGGCGATCTCGGTGCTGATGACCGCGCGGATGCCGTAGTCGAGGAGCGCCCAGGGTGCATGCTCGCGCGATGAGCCGCAGCCGAAGTTCTTGCCCGCCACCAGGATCTGGCAGCCGCGCGCCTGCGGCTGGTTCAGCACGAAGTCGGCTCGCGGCGCGCCGTCACTTTCGTAGCGCCAGTCGGCGAACAGCTGCGCGCCGAGCCCGCTGCGCGTGGTGGTGGTGAGAAAGCGCGCCGGGATGATCTGGTCGGTGTCGATGTTCGCCTGTGGCAGGACCACGGTGCGCGAGGTGAGGGTGGTGAAGCGTTCCATCGCCTTTACCCCTGCATCAGCTCGCGCGGATCGGTGATGCGGCCGCGCACTGCGCAGGCGGCGGCGGTCAGGGGACTTGCCAGCAGCGTGCGGGCGCCCGCGCCCTGGCGCCCCTCGAAGTTGCGGTTGCTGGTGCTGACCGAGTAGTGCCCGCGCTCGACCGTGTCGCCGTTCATGCCCAGGCACATCGAGCAGCCGGACTCGCGCCACTCGGCGCCGGCAGCGGTGAAGACCCGGTCGAGCCCTTCGGCCTCGGCCTCGCGCTTGACCTGCTGCGAGCCGGGCACCACCAGCATGGTGATGCCGCGGGCGATGTGCCGCCCGCGCAGCAGCTGCGCGGCACTGCGCAGGTCCGACAGCCGGCCGTTGGTGCAGCTGCCGAGGAAAACCACGTTCACCGGCCGGTCGGCGAGCTGCTCGCCGGCGCTGAATCCCATGTAGCGCAGCGCCTGGCCGAACGCGGCATCGTCCGGCCGCTCCGGGATGCGGCCGCTGATCGGGATCACCATGCCGGGATTGGTGCCGTAGGTGATCATCGGCTCGGCAGCCCCCGCATCGAGCGTCACTTCGCGCTCGAAGCGCGCGCCCGCATCGCTCGGCAGCTGCCGCCAGTCGGCGAGCGCCTTTTCCCAGGCTTGCCCCTGCGGCGCACGCGGGCGGCCGGCAAGGTAGGCGAACGTCGTCTCGTCCGGGGCGATCATGCCGGCGCGCGCGCCGGCCTCGATCGACATGTTGCACACCGTCATGCGCTCTTCCATGTCGAGCGACTCGATCGTGTCGCCGCGATACTCGATCACGTGCCCGGTGCCGCCGTCGACCCCTAAGCGCGCGATGATGGTGAGGATCAGGTCCTTGGCGGTGACGCCGCGGCTCAGGCGCCCGTGCACGTTGACCGCGAGCGCGCGCGGCTTGCGCTGCAGCAGGCACTGGGTGGCGAGCACGTGGCCGACCTCGGTCGTGCCGATGCCGAAGGCCAGCGCGCCGACGGCGCCGTGGGTGCTCGTGTGGCTGTCGCCGCACACGATGGTCTGCCCGGGCTGGGAGAGGCCGAGCTCGGGGCCGATGACGTGCACGATGCCGCGCTGCGCATGCCGCAGGGCGAGCAGCTCCACGCCGAAGTCGGCGCAGTTGCGCTCGAGCTGCTGCACCTGGCGGGCGGCGGAGTCGACCGCGATCGGCGCACCGCCGAACACCTGCGCGGTCTGCGTCGGCGTCGAGTGGTCCATGGTGGCGAGCGTGCGCTGCGGCCGGCGCACCGTGAGGCCGCGCTCGCGCAGCACCGCGAACGCCTGCGGCGAAGTGACCTCGTGCACCAGGTGCAGGTCGATGTACAGCACCGCAGGGGTTGCCTGGGTCTCGGCCACCACCTCGTGGCGCCGCCACACCTTGTCGAACAGCGTTTGCGGCGCGGGGCCCATCAGCCGGAGGCCGCGGCCTTCTTCACCGACATGTCGACGTAGTCGAGCCAGCCCCACTTGTCCTCGGTCTTGCCGTTGAACAGGCCGTAGAACGCCTGCTGCAGCGTCTCGGTCACCGGGCCCGAGCTTGCCGTTGCCGACCGCGAGGCGGTCGACCGAGCGGATGGCGGTGATCTCGACCGCGGTGCCGGTGAAGAAGGCCTCGTCAGCGATGTACAGCAGCTCGCGCGGCAGCGCGCACTCCTTCACCTCGATGCCGCGCTCGCGTGCCAGGCGCATCACGGTGTCGCGGGTGAGGCCGCCGAGCACCGAGTGTGCCAGCGCCGGAGTGAGCAGCACGCCGTCCTTCACCAGGAACAGGTTCTCGCCCGAGCCTTCGCTGAGCGTCCCGTCGGGCGCAAGTCCGATGCCTTCGGCGAACCCCAGGCGCCGCGCCTCGGCGGCGATCAGCTGGCTGGAGAGGTAGTTGCCGCCGGCCTTGGCGAGTGCCGGCAGGGTGTTGGGCGCCACGCGGTGCCAGGAGGAGATGCAGACATCGACGCCGGCTTCCTCTTCCTCGTGGCTCGCCAGGTACTTGCCCCACTCCCACGCGGCCACGGCGACGTCGGTGGGCGGATCATGCTTGGGGCTGACGCCGATCTCGCCGTAGCCCTTGAACACCACCGGGCGCAGGTAAGCGCCGCGCTTCAGGCCGTTGGCCGAGATCACCTGGCGGCAGGCATCGTTGAGCGCTTCCGCATTGAAGGGCATATGGATGCGATAGATCTTGGCCGAGTCGAACAGGCGACGCGTGTGATCGCGCAGGCGGAAGATGGCCACCCCGCGCGGCGTCTCGTAGGCGCGCACGCCCTCGAACACCGAGGAGCCGTAGTGCAGGGCGTGCGACAGCACGTGCACCGTGGCCTTCTCCCAGGGCACGAGCTTGCCGTTGAACCAGATGAACTGTGTGGCGGGAATCGGCATGCGCGGCTCCTTTAAGCAGGCGTGGCGGCGGCAGCGGCGCGTTCCTCGCGACTCCGGGCCCCGCTCTGCGCCAGCTCGATGCGATTGATCACCTCGAGAAACGCCTGCGTGCCGGACTCGACGATATTGGTGCTCACGCTGGCGCCCCGGTAGGTGCGCCGATTGTACTCCACGTACACGCGCGCCTCGCCCTGCGCATCCTCGCCCTCGGAGACGGCGTGCACCTCGAACTTGCGCAGCGTGACCGCGATGCCGGTGGCCGCCTCGATCGCCTTGAAGGCCGCATCCACCGGTCCGTCGCCGCTCGCGGACTTGTCGACCTCGCGGCCGTCGCTGTGCGTGAGCCGTACCTGGGCGCGCGCCGGCGCGCCGCTTCTGGCCTCGGTCGCGAGCTCCGTCAGGTGCCAGGGGCCGCCGGCCGAGCCTTCCGCGCGCAGCACCAGGGCCTCGATGTCGCCATCGAACAGCTCCTTCTTCTTGTCGGCGAGCTCCTTGAACTCCTCGAACACGCGGTTGAACTCGAGCTCGTCCAGCTCGAACCCTAGGGCCTGCACGCGCTCGCGGAAGGCGTGGCGGCCGCTGTGCTTGCCGAGCACCAGGTGGCTGCGCGACAGGCCCACGTCCTCGGGCTTGAGGATCTCGTAGGTGGAGGGGTTCTTCAGCATGCCGTGCTGGTGGATGCCGCTCTCGTGCGCGAAGGCGTTCTCGCCGACCACCGCCTTGTTACGCGGAATGGGCATGCCGGTGATGCTGGAGATGAGGCGCGAGGTCGGGTACAGGCGGTTGGTGTGGATGCCGGTGGAGACGTTGAAGAAGGCGGCGCGGGTCTTGAGCGCCATGACCACTTCCTCGAGCGAGCAGTTGCCGGCGCGCTCGCCGATGCCATTGATGGTGCACTCGATCTGGCGGGCGCCGGCCACCACCGCGGTCAGGCTGTTGGCGACGGCCATGCCGAGGTCATCGTGGCAGTGCACCGAGAGGCGCACGCCCTCGATGCCGCGCACGTTCTTGCGCAGGTAACGGAACAGCTCCGCGAACTCGTCCGGCACGGTGTAGCCGACCGTGTCCGGGATGTTGACCGTGCTGGCGCCGGCGGCGATGGCGACCTCCACCACCTGCGCGAGGAACTCCAGCTCCGTGCGCGAGGCATCCTCGGGCGAGAACTCCACGTCCGCGCACAGCTCGCGGGCGCGGGCCACGCCGGCGGCGGCCAGCCGCAGGATCTCCTCCTGCGCCATGTTGAGCTTGTACTGGCGATGGATGGCGCTGGTGGCGAGGAACACGTGCAGGCGCTGCCGGGGTGCCGGCGCGAGCGCCCGTGCGGCCACCTCGATGTCCTCGGGGTTGCAGCGGGCGAGGGCGCAGATGATGGGCCCGGGCACCTCGCGCGCCACGGTCTGCACGCTCTCGAAGTCGCCGCGCGAGGCGGCCGGGAAGCCCGCTTCGATGACGTCCACGCCGAGCTCGGCGAGGGCGCGCGCGACGCGCAGCTTCTCCGGCGCGGTCATGCTGCAGCCCGGCGACTGTTCGCCATCGCGCAGCGTGGTATCAAAGATCAGCACCTGGTCTGGATTTGCAATCATCGCATTCGCCCTTTGCATTGACGCTCTCGAGCCTGCACGCCTTCAGGCGCGCTTTTCCTGCAGCCACGGCATGCGGGCCCGCAGGCTCGCGCCGACCTTCTCGATCTGCCGGTCGATGTCCGCGCGCAGCAGCTTGTGGTAGTTGACGCGGCCTTCGGCGTTCTCGCGGATCCACTGGCGCGCGAACTTGCCGCTCTGCACCTCCTTCAGCACCTTGCGCATCTCGTTCTTGACGCGCTCGTTGACGATGCGCGGCCCGCGCGTCAGATCGCCGTACTTGGCGGTTTCGCTGATGAACTGGTGCATCTTGGCGAGTCCCCCCTCGTGCAGGAGGTCGACGATCAGCTTCAGCTCGTGCAGGCATTCGTAGTAGGCGACCTCGGGCTGGTAACCGGCCTCGACCAGCGTCTCGAAGCCTTTCACCACGAGCTCCGTGGCCCCGCCGCACAGCACCGCCTGTTCACCGAACAGATCCGTCTCGGTCTCTTCGGCGAAGGTGGTCTCGAGCACCCCGCCGCGCGTGCCGCCGATGCCGTGCGCGTAGGCGAGCGCGCGGGCGTGCGCCTTGCCGGAAGCGTCCTGCGCGACCGCGATGAGGCACGGCACGCCGCGCCCTTGCTGGTACTGGCGGCGCACCAGATCGCCCGGTCCCTTGGGGGCGATCAGCACCACGTCCACTTGCTTCGGCGGCTTGATCTGCTTGAAGTGCACGTTGAAGCCGTGCGCGAAGAGCAGTGCGGCGCCGGCCTTCAGCTGCTTCTTGATGTCCTGGTAGAGGGTCTTCTGCGCGATATCGGGCACCAGCATGGCGACGAGGTCCGCGCCCGTGACGGCCGCCTTGGGCTCGGCCACCGCCAGGCCATCCTTGCGCGCCTTCTTCCAGCCGTTGCCGCCTTTGCGCACACCGACCACCACGTCGAAGCCTGAGTCCTTGAGGTTGAGCGCATGCGCCCGTCCCTGGCTGCCGTAGCCGAGCACGGCGATGCGCGCGCCCCGCAGGGCCTTCTTGTCGACGTCTTTCTGCGAATAGAGCCTCATCTGCCTTCACTCCTGCAGGTCCTTTCCGGACCCTTGCTGTGCACGCATAAAAAACCCCGCAGCGGCCTTGGGCCGGTGCGGGGTCTTTGCTGTTTTAACTCGCGGCCTGGTGAACTGTCAGGCGTTCGCGAGTGCCCCGCACTCTACTCCCGTAAGGAGTAGCAGCAGGGGCAGGACCGGCAGCAGCGCCCGACGCGCGCGCGGCAGCGCTGCGTGCTCAAGGGCGATGGTGTTGCCTAAGGTCATGATGCGAACCGAACCTGATGATTCGATAGGAGCATACCGCCGCAGGAATTGTCAACGAACGGTTGCGGCGCGGCCGGTTCGCGATTAAGCTGGCGCGCGTGCCCGTAGGCCCCGTCAGACCCAGCGCGCTCGCGGAGGGCATGTTCCGCCGCGAGGTAGTTCCCTGGGGACTGCTCGGGCTTGCGCTCGGGCTGGTCGAGGGGGCGACCGCGGCGGTGCTGGTCAAGCAGCACTTTGGCGCAGCCGCGCCCACCGCCGTGGTCGATCTTGCGGTGGCGCTCGTGTCCGGGGCGCCGGCCTTCTCCAACGTGCTGAGCTTCGTGTGGGCCAACGTCGCGCACGGGCGCGCCCGGGTGCAGCTGATGGTGGCCCTGCAGGCAGGCTTTGCACTCACCGTCGGCTGCGTGTCCTTTGCCTCGCACGCCACCTCGGGACTTGTGGTCACGGTGCTGTCGGTGGTCGCAGCACGCGTGCTGTGGTCGGGCATTCTCACGGTGCGGGCCGCTATCTGGAGCGCCAACTACCCGCGCAACGTGCTCGCGCGCATCACCGGGCGCATGGTGATCGTCAACTCGATCGCGGTCGCCATCTCCGCAGCCCTCGTCGGCGTCGCGCTCGAGCGGCAGGCGGTCGATGCCCGCTGGCTGTATGGCGGCGGGGCGCTGGCCGGCCTCATCGGCGCCTGGCGCTACCGCGCCACGCGGGTGCGGCGCGAGTTCCAGCTGCTGGCGGCGGAAACGGCCAGCGTCGCGCGCAGCGAGCCGTTCTCGCTCTCGATGCTGACCTCGATCCTCAAGCAGGATCCGGCCTACCGCGAGTACATGCTGTGGATGGGCATCTTCGGCGGCGGTACGCTCATGCTGACCGCGCAGCTGGTGCTGGTGTTCACCGAGCAGCTGCACCTGTCCTCTGCCACCCAGATCGGGCTCCTCGCCGTCGTACCACTCATCACGCAGCCGCTGTTCCTGCCCTGGTGGGCGCGCCTGTTCGACGGCTCGCACGTGGTGCGCTACCGCGCCCGCCAGGGCTGGGCCATCGTGCTCGCCAGTGCCGCGATGTGCGTCGGGGTGTTCGCCGGCTCGCTCGCGATCCTGTGGATCGGCGCGGTGCTGTTGGGAGCGGCGCAGGCCGGCGCAAACCTCGGCTGGAATCTCGGGCACAATGACTTCGCATCCATCGGCCGGGCGCAGCACTACATGGGCGTGCACGTGACGCTCACCGGCGTGCGCGGCGGGCTTGCGCCACCGGCCGGGGTGCTCGCCTACATGGGGCTTGAGGGACTGCGCCACGGCGTGGGGGAGTTTGCGCTGCTGTTGCCGCTGGCGATGACCGGGGCGGGCGCGCTGGGCTTCAACCGCATGCTGCGGCGTGCCGGAGGACAGTGATGAAAGACAGGAAAGCCGATCCGCGCCGTTACTCGCGCGTGGTGGTGGACGGGGCCAAGCAGGCACCCTCGCGCGCCATGCTGCGCGCCGTCGGCTTCACGGACGCGGATTTCGACAAGCCGCAGATCGGTGTGGCCTCCAGCTGGGCGGACCTCACGCCCTGCAACATGCATATCGGGGGCCTCGCGCGCGAGGCCTGCGCCGGCGTCGACAGTGCCGGCGGCAAGGCGGTGCTGTTCCATACCATCACCGTGTCCGACGGCATCTCCATGGGCACCCCAGGGATGCGCTACTCGCTGGTCTCGCGCGAGGTGATCGCCGACTCGATCGAGACGGTCGTGGGGGCGGCCGGCTTCGACGGCTTCGTGGCGCTCGGCGGCTGCGACAAGAACATGCCCGGCTGCGCCATGGCGATGGCGCGCCTGAACCGCCCGGCGGTGTTCGTCTATGGCGGCACCATTCGTCCGGGAACGAAGCGACGCGACATCGTTTCTGTATTCGAGGCGGTTGGCGCGCATGCGGCCGGCTCGCTCGACGATGCGGGTCTGCTCGAGATCGAGCGCACGGCGATACCGGGTGCCGGCAGCTGCGGCGGCATGTACACCGCGAACACCATGGCCTCGGCCATCGAGGCCTTGGGCTTGTCGCTGCCGGGCAGTTCGGCACAGGAGGCCGTCGGTGAGGACAAGCGCTCGGACTGTCACCGCGCCGGGGAGGCGGTGGTGCGCCTGGTGCGCGACGGCTTGAAGCCGCGCGACATCCTGACACGACGCGCGTTCGAAAACGCCATCACGGTCGTCATCGCGCTGGGCGGCTCGACCAACGCCGTGCTGCACCTGCTCGCGATCGCCTACGAGGCCGGCGTGCGCCTGGCGCTCGACGACTTCACCCGCATCGGCAAGCGCGTACCGGTGCTGGCGGACTTAAGGCCGAGCGGCCGCTACCTGATGTCGGAGCTGGTAGCGATCGGCGGCATCCAGCCGCTCATGAAGATGCTGCTCGCCGGGGGCCTCTTGCACCCGGACTGCATGACGGTCACCGGCCGCACGCTGCAGCAGAATCTGGAAAATGCGCCCATGTATATGAGCGGGCAGGACATTGTTCATCCGCTGGCGGCGCCCCTGAAGAAGACCAGCCATCTGGTGGTGCTGTACGGCAACCTCGCCCCCGAGGGCGCGGTTGCGAAGATCACCGGTAAGGAAGGAGAGCGCTTTGTGGGACGAGCGCGCGTTTTTCAGGGAGAAGAGCGCGCTACCGCGGCGATTCTGAGCGGCAGGGTACGCGCCGGCGACGTCGTCGTGATCCGCGGCGAGGGCCCGCGCGGTGGCCCGGGCATGCGTGAAATGCTCAGCCCCACCGGCGCGATTGCCGGCATGGGGCTTAACGGCAAGGTCGCGCTCATCACCGACGGGCGCTTCTCCGGCGGCAGCCATGGATTCGTCGTGGGACATATTTCCCCCGAGGCGGCGCGCGGCGGCCCGATCGCGCTGCTGCGCTCGGGTGACCGCATCAGCATCGACGCTATCAAGCAGGAGCTGCGGGTGGAACTGCCGGCCGCTGAATTGCGCCGCCGGCGCGCCGCGTGGAAGCCGGCCAAGCCCTACGCGCACGCCGGCGTCCTGGCCAAGTACGCCCGCCTGGTGGGCAGCGCCTCGCGCGGGGCAGTCACCGAGGCGATACAGTCACGTCGGCGCGCTTCTTGATGCTGCGCCGGAGTTGTCAGTCCCAAAGGCAGCGGTTACAGTTCACCGCAGCAAACGTCGCTGCGCGCAAGTGACGAGCACCATCCGGGGGGATGTTCGAGGATTGACGCGCCGCCGGGCTGAAAATCCCGCGCGCGCTGCTTTAGGGAAGATGTAATTAGTCCGGCAGACGCAGCTGCCGATAACTGTGGGTCCGGGTCCTTCGGGGTGAGAGGGCGACGAAAAAGAACGCTGGTTTGCTGCCGCTCACCGGCCTGGTGTGTTTAAGACAAGCTCACGATTACTAAATAACTCATGGCTGCTTACGTACACGATACCCAGTTCTTCACGCGGCGCACGATGGTGCTGTTCGCGATCATTGCGCTGCACGTGATCATCGCCTGGGCGCTCGCGACCGGGCTGGCGCGCAAGGCGATCGAAGTTCTGGCGCCACCCATCCAGACGGAAATCGTGCAGGAAGAGCAGAAGAAGCTCGAGCCGCCGCCGCCACCGCCACCTGAGTTCCAGAAGCCGCCGGTGGAAGTGCCGCCGGTCGACGTGGTCGTTGATCTGCCGGTGGAGACGGCCCCGACGACGGCCATCACCAACGTCACGACCAAGCACGTGGAGGCGCCGCCGCCCAGGGCCGCCGGTGCCGTCGTCGGCGCCAAGCCCGGCAAGGGCTTTCCCAACTCGGAGGATTACTATCCGCCGGCCTCGCAGCGTCTAAGCGAGGAGGGCTCTGCCAACGTGCACGTGTGCGTCGGCCCGAACGGCAAGATCACCGAGCCGCCGACCATTGCGCAGAGTTCCGGCAGCCCGCGCCTGGACGATGGTGCGCTCAAGCTCGCCACCGCCGGCTCGGGCCACTATCAAGCCGCGACCGAAGACGGTAAGCCGATACAGCAGTGCTTCGTGTTCCGCATCAGCTTCAAGATGCGCAAGTAAACAATCGCCCCAGAGATGCCGCACTCGCATGAGTGCCTATTGTGTTCGAGGAAAACTATGGAAAACCAAGCCACCACAACCGTTAGTAACCCTTATGGCCTTTACGCTCTGTGGGCTGGCGGCGACCCCATCGCCCGCTCGGTGCTCATACTGCTGCTGATCATGTCGCTCGCGTCCTGGTACGTGATGCTCACGAAACTGTGGGACCAGGGAAAACTCAAGAAGTCCGCAAGAGTCGTCGAGAAGCAGTTCTGGACCGCACCGACGGTCAAGGACGGCGTGGACCGCCTGAAGAAGGGCGATGACTTCCGCGGTATCGCCGAGGACGGCCTGCGCGCCGCGTCACACCACGACGGCCGTCTCACCGACCGCATCGACCTCAACGAATGGATCACGATGTCGTTGCAGCGCTCGACCGACCAGGTGAACAGCAACCTCACCAAGGGACTCGGCCTGCTCGCGACCGTCGGCTCGACGGCACCGTTCGTGGGCCTGTTCGGCACGGTGTGGGGCATTCTGAACGCGCTGGTCGGTATCGGTATCGCCGGCCAGGCGAGCATCGACAAGGTGGCAGGCCCGGTGGGTGAAGCACTCATCATGACCGCCATCGGTCTGTTCGTCGCGGTGCCTGCGGTCATGGGCTACAACTGGCTCCTGGGCCGCAACAAGGTGCTGCAGGATGCCCTGCGCAACTTCGCCAGCGACCTGCAGGCCTATCTGGTGGGTGGCGTGCGCGTCGGCTCGGAAGCCGGCGGCGTCCGTCCGGCCACGGCCAAGGCTGCGCCTGTCATCAAGTAGTCAGGCGCACGGCAGATGCGCAGCGGCAGCGCTGCGCGGCGCTGCCGACACAGGATGTTTAAGGAGTAGCCGACCATGGCAATGAGCGTTGGGCAGGAATCGGGCGGAGCCATCGCCAGCATCAACACCACGCCGCTGGTGGATGTGATGCTGGTGCTCTTGATCATCTTCCTCATCACCATTCCGGTCATCAACAAGACCGTGAAGGTCGATCTGCCGAAGGCGGTCAACATCCCGACCCAGACCAAGCCCGAGAACATCACGATCGCGGTGGACAAGGACGGCAATATCTATTGGAACGACAAGCGCGTCGCCGACCGCAACGAACTGCTGGGGCTGATCGAGGCGGCGGCGGTGAAGAAGCCGCAGCCGGAAGTGCACATCCGCGGCGACTCTGCCACGCGCTACGAGTCGATCGGACGCGTCATGTATGCCATCCAGCGCGGCGGCATCCTCAAGGTCGGCTTCCTCACCGAGCCGGACCACGGCGTCCGCGGCTACCGCTAAGGAGAGTCAGAACATGTCCATGAGTGTCGGTAGTACCTCCGGGCAGCAGGAGATGTGCGATATCAACACCACGCCACTCATCGACGTGATGCTGGTGCTGCTGGTGACCTTGATCATCTCGCTGCCCGTCATGACGCATGCGGTCAAGCTCGACATGCCCAATCCCAACGCCCAGCCGCCGCCACCGGATCAGCAGCCGGAAGTGATCAACCTCGAGATCGACGGCGACGGCACGGTGGTGTGGAACGGCAACCCGGTCACGGGTATCCCGCAGCTGGAGGGCTATTTCGCCTCCGAGACCGTCAAGGATCCGCAGCCGGAGATCCATCTGCGACCCGACCGGCGCGCCCGCTACGACGTGGTGGCGAAAGTGCTGGCCGCGGCACAGCGCAACCACATGAAGAAGATCGGCTTCGTCAACGTCGCCGAGTTCAAGGACTAAATTCTCTTAAACCGAATTCATGCGAACACTCACTATGAAGGCAACGAATCTGCGCGCGCTCCTCGTCGGCGCCTCGATCGCGGCGGCCGCCGCCTGGATGGTCACCCCGGTGGCATTGGCTGCGGACAAGGGGCAGCAGCCGAGCGCTAAGCTGGCCAAGCCCCTGCACGAGGCGCAGGAGGATCTCAAGGCCAAGAATTACAACGGCGCCATCGCGAAGCTCAAGGAAGCCGACGGCACGGCGGGCAAGACGCCCTTCGACCAGCACGTGATCAACGACTTCCTCGGCGTCGCCTACATCAATACGCAGAACTACGCGGAGGCCTCGAAGGCCTTCGAAGCGGAACTCGACGACGGCTTCACTCCGGAGGCCGACAAGCCGCAGAAGATCCGCGCCATCGCGGAGATGAACTACCAGCTGAAGAACTATGACAAGGTCGTCGATTACGCTAACCGCGCCGTCAAGGGCGGCTTCGCCGACGAGCGCATGAATACGCTCCTTGGCCAGTCGTACTACCTCAAGGGCGATTACAAGAACGCGCTGAAGTTCGTCGATGGCCAGGTCGACAAGACGATCAAGGCCGGCGACACGCCGAAGAAGGAGACGCTGCTCCTGGTGTACAGCTCCTGCCAGAAGCTCAACGACGATGCCTGCCAGACGAAGGCCATGGAGCATCTGGTGCAGTACTACCCGGCACCCGACTACTGGAGCCAGCTGCTGTTCGCGCTGCGCCAGCAGTCCGGCAACAACGATGCCGACACGCTGCAGACCTATCGCCTCATGTCGGAAGTGGACGTGATGAAGACCCCGTCCGACTACAACGAGATGGCGCAGCTGGCGCTCGAGGCCGGCTCACCGGGTGAGGCGCAGTCGACGCTGCAGAAGGCGTTCCAGAAGAACATCTTCACCGACAAGCTGACGTCGGATCGCAACCAGCGCCTGCTCGACAATGCCAAGAAGGCGGCGACCACCGACCAGGCAACGCTGCCGCGGCTGGAGAAGGAAGCGGACGCAGCCCCGACCGGCGCCAAGAACGTCGGCGTGGGTCTTGCGTACCTGGGCTACGGCCAGTACGACAAGGCCGCCGACGAGATCAACAAGGGCCTCACCAAGGGCGGGGTCAAGGACGAGGCGCAGGCGCGCCTGCTGCTCGGCATCGCCCAGCTCAAGAGCGGTCACAAGGACGATGCGCTCAAGTCATTCAAGTCCGTCAAGGGCGATCCGACGCTCGAGCGCCTCGCCAATCTTTGGTCGCTGCACGCCAAGGCGGCCTGATCGGCGCAAGGAGAGCGGTATGACCATCAAGGCAGGCGAGCGCATGCCCGCGGGCAAGTTCAAGCGCATGACCAAGGACGGCCCCAAGGACATGAGCACCGACGAGCTGTTCAAGGGCAAGACCGTGGTGCTGTTCTCGGTGCCGGGCGCCTTCACGCCGACCTGCGATGCCAAGCATCTGCCCGGTTTCGTCGAGCTGGCCGATCAGATCCACGCCAAGGGCGTCGCGACCATCGCCTGCATGGCGGTCAACGACGTGTTCGTCATGAATGCCTGGGGCAAGTCCGCCGGAGTCGGTGACAAGATCCTCATGCTCGCCGACGGTAACGGCGAGTACGCCAAGGCGCTCGGCCTGGAGCTCGACGCCAAGGGCTACGGCATGGGCATGCGCGGCCAGCGCTTCGCCATCCTGGTGAAGGACGGCGTTGCCACGCGCGTCGACATCGAGGAGCCCGGCCAGTTCAAGGTGTCCGCGGCGGAAGCGATCCTCGCGCACCTCTAGCCGATCAGGCGTTCGATTTCCGGCACGATCTGGAACAGGTCGCCGACCAGGCCGATGTCGGCCACCTCGAAGATCGGCGCTTCCCCGTCCTTGTTGATCGCGACGATGGTGCGGGCATCCTTGATGCCGGTGAGGTGCTGGATCGCCCCGGAGATGCCGATCGCCATGTACAGCTCCGGCGCGATGATCTTGCCGGTCTGCCCCACCTGCATCTCGTTCGGCGCGTAGCCGGCATCCACCGCGGCGCGCGACGCACCGACCGCGGCTTTGAGCTTGTCCGCGAGGCTGTAGAGGATCTTGAAGCCGTCGGCGCTGCCCAGTGCCCGCCCGCCGGAGATGACGCGCTGCGCAGTCTGCAGGTCCGGCCGGTCGTTCTTGGCCGCCGAGACCGAGACGAAGCGGGTATGCGTGGGCAGCTGGACGTTCACCTGCGCCTTCTCGATCGCCGCCGCACCGCCCGTGGCGCTCGCCTCGAAGGAGGCGGTGCGCACGGTGCCGATGAGCTTTGGCGCACCATTTACCTCGACGGTGAGGATGGCGTTGCCGGCATAGATCGGGCGGCGGAAGCGCGTGGCGCTCTCGATCGCCATGATGTCGCTCACCTGCGGGGCACCCAGCAGGCCCGCAATGCGCGCCATCAGGTCCTTGCCGAAGGTGGTCGAGGGTCCGAACAGATGCGTGAACGGCTCGCTGACCGCCACGATCTGCGGCGCCAGGAGCGCCGCGAGTGCGTGCGCGTTGGCCGGGTTGTCGATGGTGATGACGCGCGTGACGCCTGACAGCTGCGCGGCCTGGGCGGCGACCGCGGCGCCGTCGGCGGCGCAAACCACGATGGTGATGTCCGCCCCGCTGAGCTGGCGCGCACAGGTCACGCACTTGGCCGTGCTGGCATTGAGCTTGGCGCCGTCGTGCTCGGCGACGATGAGGATGCTCGCGCTCACAGCAGCCCCTTCTTCTTCAGAGCCTCGACCAGTTCTGCGGCATCCTTCACCTTGATGCCCTTCTGGCGCTGCGGCGGAGGCTCGAAGCGCACCAGCTTCAGCTGCTCCTGCTGAGCCACGCCCAAGTCGGCGAGCGTCACGGTGTCGAGCGGCTTTTTCTTGGCCTTCATGATGTCGGGCAGTTTCACGTAGCGCGGCTCATTCAGGCGCAGATCCGTCGTGATCACCGCCGGCAGGTCCACCTCCAGGGTCTCAAGTCCGGCATCGACCTCGCGCGTGACGCGCGCCGTGTCGCCGTGCAACTCGAGCTTGGAGGCATAGGTGGCCTGCGGACGGTTCCACAGCGCCGCCAGCACCTGGCCGGTCTGGCCGTTGTCGTCATCGATCGCCTGCTTGCCCAAGATCACGAGCATCGGCTGCTCGCGCTCCACCAGCTTCAGCAAGGCCCGCGCCGCCACCAAGGGCTCGATGCTGCCGCTGGCCGTGACGTGCAGGGCGCGGTCGGCGCCCATGGCGAGCGCGGTGCGCAGCTGCTGCTGGCAGTCCGGCGGCCCGACGGTGGCGACCACCACTTCCTCGGCGCCGCCTTTTTCCTTGATGCGCAGCGCCTCTTCGAGCGCAATCTCGTCGAACGGATTGACGCTCATCTTCACGCCATCGGTGATGACGCCGCTGCCGTCGGGTTTGACCCGGATGCGCACGTTGTAGTCCACGACGCGCTTGATGCCGACCAGAATGCGCTTCATTCCGCTTACACAGCTCCTGACCCGTTCGGGCGGGGAGGGTCAGTATAACGGGCGGCCATAGCCGGTGTTGCTTGGGAGTGCCACGGCGTTGACGGATTGCGCACCGCCTCCCTAAAGTCGCACATGCTGCGCTACGCGCTCCGACGTCTCGCCGGAATCCTCCTCACCCTGTTCGTCATCGTCAGCATTTCCTTCGCCATCATCCGCCTGGCGCCGGGCGGCCCGTTCGATCAGGAGCAGACCCTCAGTGCCCCGGTGCGCCTGAATCTGGAGCGCGTCTACGGCCTGGACCAGCCGCTGCCGGTGCAGTACCTGCATTATCTGGCAGGGCTCGTGCGCGGGGATTTCGGGGTGTCGCTGCGCCAGCGGGATTTCACCGTGCGCGAACTCATCGAGCAGGGGCTGCCCCTGAGCGGCACGCTCGGGCTGGCCGCGATCCTGCTGGCGGTGCTGGTGGGCATCCCGTGCGGGATCGCGAGCGCCTTGTGGCGCAGCCGCGGCGCAGCTCTCGGGGTGGCCGCCGTCACCGCGCTCGGCATCGCGCTGCCGAGCTTCGTCGTCGGCCCGCTGCTCGCGCTCGTCTTCGCCCTGCACCTGCACTGGCTGCCGGTGGCAGGCTTCGCCCCCGCTGCGCCGCGCTACCTGGTGCTGCCGGTGGTGACGCTCGCCTTGCCGGTGGCGGCGTATCTGGCGCGCCTGACGCGCGCCTCGCTCCTCGAGGTGCTGCGCGCCCCCTTCGTGCGCAGCGCGCGGGCCCGCGGGCTGGGCAGTGCGCGCGTGCTGTGGCGTCACGCGCTGCCGCCGGCGCTCCTGCCGGTGCTGAGTTATCTGGGCCCCGCCGTGGCCTTCGTCGTGACGGGCTCACTGGTGGTGGAATCGGTGTTTGGTCTGCCCGGCACGGGGCGCTTCCTGGTGCAGGGCGCGATCGATCGCGACTATCCGCTCGTCATGGGCATGGTCGTGGTGTACGGCGCGCTGACGCTGCTTGTGAATCTCATTACCGATCTCGCCTACGGCTGGCTCGATCCGGCTGCGCGGCAATGAGCGTCGCTGCGGCTCATGCCGATGGCGGCGTATGGCGCGCGGCAGGCGCACGACTGCTGGCAAGTCCGCTGAGCCTTGCAGCGCTGAGCGTGCTGGCGCTCATCGCCGCCGTGTCGCTCGCGGCGCCGTTGTTCAGTCCCTGGGCCTATGACAGCCTCGACTGGCACCATCTCGGGCAGCCGCCGGGGCTGACCGCCGCGCACTGGTTCGGCACGGACCGGCTCGGGCGCGATCTGTTCGTGCGCACCTGTTATGGCCTGCGCCTGTCGCTGCTCATCAGCCTGCTGGCGAGCGCGCTGAGCCTGGTGATCGGACTGACCTGGGGCGCGGTCGCCGGCCTTGCCGGCGGCCGGCTCGATGGCTGGATGATGCGCTGCGTGGACGTTCTGTACTCGCTGCCGTACCTGTTCGTCGTGATCATCCTGACGAGCCTGTTCCGGCGCGGCAGCATCGCGGTGCTGCTGGTGGCGCTCGGGGCCGTCGGTTGGCTCACCACCGCGCGCATCGTGCGCGCGCAGACGCTCAGCCTCAGGCGCCGCGAGTTCATCGAGGCGGCGCGCGCCGGCGGGCTTTCGGGGGCGGCGATCCTCACCCGGCACGTGCTGCCGAACGTCGCAGGCCCGGTGCTGGTGTACGCGACCCTCATCGTGCCGCAGATGATCCTCTTTGAGAGCTTCCTGTCGTTCCTGGGGCTGGGCGTGCAGGAGCCGCAGGCGAGCCTCGGCAACCTGATCTTCGGCGGTGCGCAGGAGATGGAATCGGCCCCCTGGATGCTGCTGGCACCGGCAAGTGTGCTGGTCGTGCTGCTCATGAGTCTCAACCTGCTCGGCGACGGTCTGCGTGATGCCTTCGACCCGCGCGACTACTGACAGCGCTGCGGCGAGCGAGGTCCTTGCCGTGCGCGGGCTCAGCGTCGAGTTCGCGACCCGTCACCAGGTGGTGCGCGCTGTCGCCGACGTATCGTTCAGCGTGGCACGCGGCGAGTGCTTAGGGGTCGTGGGTGAATCGGGAGCCGGCAAGAGCCAGCTGTTTCTGGCGCTGCTCGGGCTGGCCGCCGCCAACGCGCGCGTCAGCGGCAGCGCGCGCTTCGGCGCCGCGGAACTCGTCAACCTTGCCCCCGCCGCCCTCGACCGCATCCGCGGCGCCGGCATCGGCATGGTGTTCCAGGATCCGCTCACCTCACTCACCCCGCACCTCCGGGTCGGCGCGCAGATCGCGGAAGTGCTGCGCCGCCACGGCACGCCGGCGGGAGAGGCCCCGGCGCGGGCCCTGCAACTGCTGCAGCAGGTGCAGGTGAACGATGCCGAGCGGCGCCTGCACCAGTACCCGTACGAACTGTCCGGCGGCATGCGGCAGCGCGTGATGATCGCGATCGCCATCAGCGGCGCGCCACAGCTGCTGATCGCGGACGAACCCACGACCGCGCTGGATGTCACCGTGCAGGCCCAGATCCTGAAACTGCTCGCGGACTTGAAGCGCAGCCGCGGCATGGCGCTCATCCTCATCACGCACGACCTGGCAGCACTCGCCGGAGTTGCCGACCGGGTGCTGGTGCTGCGCGCGGGACGCAGCGTCGAATCCGGTCCGGTGGCGCAGCTGCTGAAGTCCCCGCGCGAGCCCTATACCCAGCAGCTGCTGCGCGCGGCGCAGGCGGTGACCACGCTCGCAGCGGCGCCGCCGGCCACGGCAGCGCCGCTCGCGGGACCGGCCGCGCTGTCGCTCACGGACGTGTCGGTCGAGTTTGCGGTGAGCCGCGGCTGGCTGCGCCCGCCACGGCAGCTGGCGGCGCTCGCGGGCGTGGACCTCAGCATCGCCGCCGGCGAATCCTGCGGCATCGTCGGGGAATCGGGCTCGGGCAAGTCGACGCTCGCGCGCGCGGCGCTGCGCCTGCTGCTGCCGCGCAGCGGGCGGATCCTGTGGCTCGGGCGGGACATTGCCGGGGTGCCGCGCGCCGAGCTGCGGCGCCTGCGCCGCGACCGCCAGATCATCTTCCAGGATCCGCTCGGCAGTCTCGACCCGCGCCTGACGGTGGCCGCGATCCTCGCCGAGCCGCTCGCGGTGCATGAGCCGTCGCTCAACTCACAGGCGCGCGCGCGCGCCGTCGCCGCAGCTCTTGAGGCCGTGGCGCTGCCGCAGGGGCTGGCCGCGCGCTATCCGCATGAGCTGTCCGGCGGCCAGTGCCAGCGCGTCGGCATCGCGCGCGCCATGATCCTGAAACCGGCGCTCCTGGTGGCGGATGAGCCGGTGAGTGCGCTGGATGTGCCGACGCAGGAGCAGATCGTGACGCTGCTGCAGGCGCTCACCGCGGCGCACGGCATGAGCCTCATGTTCATCAGCCACAACCTGGCGCTGGTGCGGCGCCTGTGCACGCGGGTGCTGGTCCTCTATCTCGGGCGCATGATGGAGCTCGCGCCCGTGCAGGCGCTGTTTGCGGCGCCGCGCCATCCGTACACACGCGAGCTGCTGGCGGCGATCCCGAGCACCGATCCTGACATCCAGCCGCAGCGCCTGGCGCAGGTGCGCCTCGGCGAGCCGCCCTCGCCACTTGATCCGCCGAGCGGCTGCGTCTACCGCACGCGCTGCCCGCACGCGCAGGCGGTGTGCGCCGCGCGCGTGCCGGCCTGGGAGCCCACGCACGCTGAGGCGCGGGTGGCCTGTCACCGCTGGCGGGAGCTTTAGAGGCTGTCCCTCACAGTTCGCAGCAGCAGCGCTCCCGCGCAGCGCGGCGTTTCCGCTATTCTTGGGCCATGAAGAGCGAGCCTGGCATCCGCCCGAGCGAGGGCCTGAAGCACGTGCGCTACGAGATCCGCGGGCGCCTGGCGCGCCGCGCGCACGAGCTCGAACGCCAGGGCTACGAGATCGTCTCGCTCAACATCGGCAATCCGCGCGCCTTCGGCCTGCGCACGCCCGAGACCATGCGTCTCGCCATGATCGAGAACCTCTCCGAGGCGGAAGGCTACTGCCACCAGAAGGGCATCTTCCCGGCGCGCGAAGCGGTGGTGATGCAGCAGCAGGAGCGCGGCATCACCGGCGTCACCGCCGAGGAGGTGTTCATCGGCAACGGCGTGAGCGAGCTCATCGATCTCACGCTGCGGGCGCTGCTGAACGATGGCGATGAAGTCCTGGTGCCCAGTCCCGACTATCCCTTGTGGACCGCGGCGGTCACCTTGAACCGCGGGCGCGCGGTGCACTACCCGTGTCTGCCGCACAACGACTTCGTGCCCGACCCGGCGGAGCTGGCGCGCCTGGTGACGCCGCGCACCCGCGCACTGGTCGTCATCAATCCCAACAATCCGACCGGCGCGGTCTATCCGCGCGCGGTGCTCGAGGCCCTGGCGCGTCTTGCCGAGGAACACGGGCTCGTCCTCTTCAGCGACGAGATCTATGACCAGATGGTGTACGACCAGGCCGCGTTCGTGCCGCTGGCGACCCTGGTGCACGACACGCTGTGCTGCACGCTCTCGGGACTGTCGAAGGTGTACCGCGCCTGCGGCTACCGGGTCGGCTGGGCGGTGTTCTCCGGCCGCACGCACGCCGCCGGCGAGTATCTGCACGCGCTCGAGCTGCTGGCATCGCTGCGCCTGTGCAGCAACGTCATGGCGCAGTGGGCGGTGCAGACCGCTCTCGGCGGCAACCAGAGCGTGCGCGAGCTGGTCAGCCCCGGCGGGCGCCTGTACGAGTCGCGCGCGGCGATCCTGAGCGAGGTGGCGCGCAGCCGCTTCCTGAAGCTCGCACCGCCCAAGGGCGCCATGTACGCCTTCGTCGGCGTCGATCCTGCTGTGCTGCCGGATTTCGACGACCAGCAGTTCTCGCTCGACCTGCTCGAGCAGAAGCATGTGCTGGTCGCTCCCGGCGTCAGCTTCAACGTGCCGTACCGCAACCACTTCCGCATCACCAATCTGCCGGATGACAAGACGCTGCGTGAAGTGTTCGCCCGCATCGAGGAACTGCTGTGCGCCTACGCGGCACGGCCGCAGGCACAGCTGAGCAACGTGCTGCCGGCGGCCGCGCGGTTCAAGTGATTCAGGACAGACACACCGTCAAGACACGGTTTTGTACAGGCTCCCCAGCGATCTAAGCGCGCACCTGCAAAACGGCGGTACGCTCATCGTGCCGACCCGGCAGCATGCCCGCGCACTGCAGCTGGCCCACGCTGCTGCCAGACTCGAGGGCCAGGAACGCGTCTGGGCCAGCGCCGACATCCTCAGTGCCAATGCCTGGCTGCGGCGCGAGGCGCTGCGCGCGGCGCAGCGCTCGCCGGCTGCCTGGCCGCGCCTGCTCGCCGCGAGCGAGGAGTGGTACCTGTGGCGCATCAGTGCGCTCGAGGCCACGCAACACCTGGTGCTCCTGGACAGCGGTGCGCTCGGCGCTGCACTTGAGCGGGCCGCCGAGCTTGCGGCCCTGTGGGAGATAGCGTTGCAGCCGGCGGCCGCCGGTAGTGAGGCGGCGCTCCTCTACGAAACGCAACGTGCCTTCGGCGCACGCTGCCGCGCCCTGGGCGCTGCCGGTGTCAGCTCGTTGCTCGCGCGCGTGGCCACTCCCGAGAGCATGAGCCAGGTGCTGTGGCGAGGCTTCGATGCCCTGCCACCGGCTTTGCGCGCCGGCGCAGGCACCGCGCGAGCGCACGAAGAGACACCCGCACCTCTGCCGCCGCTGCTGCTGGCGCACGATGCGCAGGAAGAGGCGGCGCACATTGCCGCCTGGTGCCAGGCGCGCATCGCCGCCAACGGCGATGCGCGCCTGCTCGTGATCGCGCCGGGGGCGCCCGGCGAGCGCGAACGGCTCACCGCCCGCATCCGCCAGGCACTGGACCCGGCCGCGATCCTCGACAGCGCCGCGGGCGCGGCAAGCTGGGTGGCGCAGGAAGGAGGGGAGCCGTTGGCGCAGCAGCCGCTCATCGCCCAGGCCCTCACGACGCTTGAGTTCCTGTCCGGCGCAACACTCGAATTCGAATCTCTATGTGCGTGGCTGCGCGCGCCGCAGTGGGCGCAGCCTGCGCCCGCGGAGCGGGCGGCGCTGGCGCTCACCCTGCGTGCGCGGGGACTGGCGAGCGCCGGACTGCGCGATTTTCTGGGCGCGCTGCGCGGCGCGGACAGCAAACGCCAGGGCGCAGCCCGTGAACTCACCACGCAGCTGCAGCGCGCCGCCGGGGCGCTCAAGGAGAGCGGGGCCAGCGCGCGCACCTGGTCGGAGCGCATCGACGCCTCCCTCGCTCTTGCCGGCTGGCCGGGGAGTACGGCGCCAGGGGCGGCGGCGCAGGCACTGCAGCGCTGGCACGAGCTGCTCGAGGAGTTCGGGGCGCTGACGGCCACGGCCGGCACGCTGGGTGCGGGCGCGGCCATCGGGCTGCTGCGCGATCTGGCACACGCGAGTGCCTGGAGATGCGAGAGCGGCGATGTCAGCGTCACGGTTTCACCCCAGCTGGCCGATCCGGTCGTGCACTACGACGGCATCTGGGTGGCGGGACTGACTGCGCAGGCATTCCCACAGCCGGTGGATCCCAACGCCTTCCTGCCGCTCGCTGCGCAGCGCGCCGCGGGCGTGCCGGCAGCGAGCGCCGCCGGGCGCCTCGCCCAGGCGCAGGGTCTGCTCGCGGCCTGGAGCCGGGCGAGCGACGAGCTGGTTTTGTCCGCAGCGACACATGCGCAGGACCTGGAGCTGCTGCCCACGCCGCTGCTCGCGTCGCGCCCTTTCAGCCGCGCGCCGGCACTTAAGTGGCTGCCGGCGAGCCTCGCGCGGCAAGGTCGAAACCGAGTCGGGGATCGATGAGCGGGGACTGCCGTGGACGATCGCCAAGCCCCTGACCGTGCGGCCGCTCGAGCTGCAGAACACGTGTCCGTTCCTGGCCTATGCGGAAATGCGCCTGGGGAGCGTGCGGCCCGAGAGCCTCGCGCCCGGGATCGCCGCCAATCGCCGCGGTGACCTGCTGCACCGCGGCGCTCGAGCAGCTGTGGCGCAGGCTCGGGGACTCGCACGGCCTTGCGGCGCGATCTGCCGAGGCGCTCGCGCCGCTCATCGCCGAGTGCGTGGAGCATGCGCTGCAGCAGGTTCTCACGGCGCCGCTGCGGCGCAGGCGACGCGGCCGGCGCGCAGCTCGGGCAGCTGGATCTGTTCACCGCGGTGCCGCCGATCTTCGAGCGCGAACGGCAGCGCGCCGAAAGGCTCATCGCCAGCCTGTGCGAGCTGGAGCGCCGCCGCGCGCCGTTCCGGGTGGCGCAGCTGGAAACCAACGCGCAGTTCACCGTGGCTGGCGCAACGCTCACCGTGCGGCCCGATCGCGTCGACGAACTCGCCTCGGGCGGCCGCGCCGTGCTCGACTACAAGACCGGCAAACGCAGCAGCTCCGGACTGGTACGGCGAGCGCCCCTCTTATCCGCAGCTGCTCGTGTATGGCGCCGCGCTGGGCGAGGACGTCGCAGCGCTGGCCAACGTGTATGTCAGCACGCGCGCGCTGCGCTTCGATGCCATCGCGCGCGACGCGCCGCTCGTGCCCGGGAGACGCCGGGACAGTGCAGGCGCAGAGGAGCTGCCATGGCCTGTGCTGCAGGGTGCCTGGCGCGAGCGCATCGCAGCGCTGGTGCGCGCCTTTCTGGCCGGTGAGGCGCAGGTCGACCCCAAGCCGGACGCCTGCAAGTACTGTCACGTCATCGACATCTGCCGCATTGGCGCGGCATCCGCCGACACGCAAGAGGATGAAGCGCCGCCGGAGAGCACCGATGGATGAGGCGCTCGCCCAGGCCGACCAGGCGGCGCGCGTTGCCGCGATCGATCCGCGCGACTCGATCCTGCTCGAAGCGCCGGCAGGTTCCGGCAAGACGGCAGTGCTGGCGCAGCGCTTCCTGCGGCTGCTGTGCACGGTGGAGGAGCCGGGCGCGATCCTCGCGATCACCTTCACGCTCAAAGCGGCCGCCGAAATGCGCGGCCGCGTGCTGCGCGCCCTGTCGGGTCAGCTCGCCTGCCGACGATCCGAACGCTGCGCAACTGCAGGCTCTGGCGCAGGCGGCGCGCCAGCACGGCGCCGCGCGCGGCTGGAACCTGCTCGAGGATCCGGGCGCGCTGCGCATCCAGACCATCGACGCCTTTAACTACTGGCTGGCGAGTCAGCTGCCGCTGGCAGCACGCGTCGGCGGCCGCCTCAGCATCGATGAGCAACCGGACGACCTCTACCGGCGGGCGGCGCGGCGCACGCTCGAGGCCGAAGGCGACGCCGTGCTCACCGCCAGCATCGGGCTGCTGTTCGAACGGCTCGACAATCACTGGGGGCGCCTGGAGGGCATGCTGGCGACGATGCTGCAGCTGCGCGGCCACTGGTTGCGCTACGTGTTGCAGCACGATCCGCAGGCACTGTGCGCGCGCGTTGCGGCAAGCCTGGCCGACGTCGTCGGCGCACGGGTGCGGGCCTTGTGCAGCGCGTTGCCGCGCGCGGCACGGGCGGCTTGCGAGGCGCTGCCCGGAGTCGCGGACTTAAGCGCGGCGGACGCGCTGCCGCAGTGGCGGGAGCTCGCGCGCCTGACGCTCACCGACCAGGGCTGGCGGCAGATCCTCTCGGCACGCACCCTGGGTGAGGAGTTCACACCGCCGGCGCGGCGCCAGCAGCTGCGCGACTGCATCGCGATCCTCCAGGGTGTGCCGCAGTTCGAGCCGCTGCTGCGCGAGCTGCAGCGCCTGCCGGCGCCGCAACTGTCCGCGCGGGACAGCGCGGGAATCGCCGCGCTCGCGCAGGTACTGGCGCATGCGGCCGGTGAGCTGCAGGCGCAGTTCGCCGCCAGCGGCCGGGTCGACTACACCTACGTGAGCGGTGCGGCGCGTGAGGCGCTCACCGAGACCGGCCATCCGACCGAGCTCGCACTGCGCACGGGACTCGCGCTGCGCCACATCCTGGTGGACGAGTTCCAGGACACCTCGCTCGCGCAGTTCCAGCTGCTCGAGTCGCTCACCGCGGCGTGGGAGGAGGGCGACGGCCGCACGCTGTTCGTCGTAGGCGATCCGATGCAGTCCATCTACCGCTTCCGCGACGCGGAGGTCGGCCTGTTCCTCGCGGCACGCGCGCACGGCATCGGCGCCGTGCGGCTGAAGCCTCTCAAGCTCACGCGCAACTTCCGTTCGCAGCCGGCGCTCATCGAGTGGACCAACCGCACCTTCGCGCACGTTTTCGCCGCCCACGACGAGCTGCGCAGCGGCGCCGTGGCCTACCGTGACAGCGTGCCGGCGCGCACAGCGGTGCCGGCCCGCGGGCCGGCGGTCGAGCTGCGCCTCTATCCCGATTCGCGCGCGGCGGAGGCCCAGGCGCTCGCCGTGCGGGTGCGCGAACTGCGCGAGCACAGCCAGGGCAGCATCGCAGTGCTCGTGGGTGCGCACGCGCACGCGCCCATAGTGGTCGCAGCCCTCGACGCGCTGGGCATCGAGACGCGCGGCGTGGATCTGGTGCCGTTGGGCGCCCGGCCGATCGTGCGCGATCTGGTGCAGCTCGCCCGGGCGCTGCATGACCTGGCGGACCGCAGCGCCTGGCTTGCGGTGCTGCGTGCCCCCTGGTGCGGCGCGCGGCTGAGCACCCTGAGCATACTGTCGGGGCCTGATCCGGCGCCGCTCATCTTCGAGACGCTGCATGACGTGCAGCGCCTGGTGCGCCTGCCGCCCGAGGAGCTGGCGCGCCTGGCACGCGTGCGCGCGGTTTTGAGCGCGGCGCTCGAGCGGCGCGCCGCCCAGAGCCCGGCGGACCTGCTCGAGAGCACCTGGACGCAGCTGGGCGGGCAGGACACTTACGCGGCGGCCGACCTCGCCGATGCCCGCGCACTGTTTAATGCGCTCGCCGCGCGCAGCAACGCGGGCTTGTGGCAGGGACCGGCGGATTTCGCCGCGCTGCTGGCGAACCTGTTCAGCGTGCCCCCGCCCTCCGGCGTGCAGGCGGTGCAGGTCATGACGATCCATCGCGCCAAGGGGCTGGAGTTCGATCACGTCTTCGTGCCGGCGACTGATCGCAATACTCCGCTGCACGAGCAGCGTTTGCTGAGCTTCATCGACCTGCCGCGCCCCGACGGCGGCAGCGATCTTCTGATGGCGCCGGTCGAAGCCTCCGAGCAGGCGCAGGGCGAAGGACTTGCCCATCTGATCCACACGTTCGAGCGGGCCCGCGAAACTCATGAGCGGGCGCGGCTTCTCTATGTCGCGGTCACCCGCGCGCGGCAGACGCTGCACCTGTCCGGCGCGCCGCCGCGGCGGCGCAACGGGTCGCTCGACATCCGCCGCCACTCGCTCATCGAGCCGCTGTGGGCAGTGGCGCCGAGCGATTTCGTGGTGCAAGAGGGGACGCCGGCAACGCTGCCGCGGCGCAGCCGCACGCCGCTGCTGCGCCTGCGACACGGCTGGCAGCCGCCGCAGCTTGCGGCCGCCCCCACGGTCGCGCGTCTGCCGCTGCAATTCGCAGCCGCCGAGATGGTGGAGTTCAGCTGGGTGGGCGAGACGCAGCGGCACATCGGTACGCTGGTGCACCTGCTGCTGGCGCGCGCCGCACAGCGCACACCGCTCCCGGATGCGCAGGAGATCGAGCGCGAGCGTGCAGCGCTCATCGAACAGCTGCGCCTCGAAGGCGTGCCGGCCGCCGAGCGCGACGCGGCAGCGGCGCTGGTGGTGGAGGCGGTGACCCGCACGCTCGGCGATGCGCGTGGCCGCTGGATCCTCGATGGCGCCCATCCGTACGCGGCCAGCGAGCTGGCGCTCACGGGAGTCAGCGAGGGGCGCCTGCGCAGCGTCGTGATCGACCGCTGCTTCGTGGACGAGGCGGGCACGCGCTGGGTGATCGACTACAAGACCAGCCGCCACGAGGGCGCAGGGGTCGAGGCGTTTCTGGATGCGGAAGTGGAGCGCTACCGGGCGCAGCTGTCCGGCTACGTCGCACTCGCCCGCACGCTCGGGCCGCAAACGGTGCGCGCCGGGCTCTACTTCCCGCTGCTCGGGGCGTTCCGCGAAGTGGACGCGGCTGGCGAGCGCCTAGAAGGTGCCGGAGAGCGAGAACGGCCGGCGCCCGGAGGCGTCCGGTGAGCCGAAGAAGCGGATGTTGTTGATGATCTCGGGAGGCGCGCCCTTGCGCGGCGCCACCAGCCCTTCGAGCTCGAAGCCCGGCTGCGGTGTCAGCTTCAGCGTTCCTTCCATCGCCAGCGGGCCGTCCAGGTCACGGATCTGGCCGGTCGGAATGCCTTCGCCGCCGGCAAAGGTGACCACGTAGCTGCCGAGCGGTGTGTCGGCTCCCTGCCGGTCCTCGATGTTGTGCGCCTCGATCTTGCCGCGCAGCTCCTTGACGATGCCGTGCTCGAGGCGCACCAGCGCCAGATCCAGGTGCGCGCTGCCGGCCAGGGTGCTCGGCAGCAGCGGCAGCAGCTTCGGGTCGAGCGGCAGGTCGGCGGTGAGATTGCGGGCGGTGACCCGGCCGCCGAAGCCGAGCTCCACGTCGGTGTTGACGCTGGCCGGTCCGTTCACCAGCTGCAGGTGGGCGGCAAGCTTGCCGAGCAGCAGCCGCAGCGGATGCAGATCCCAGTTCAGGTCGCCCATGGGTTTGCCGCTGACGGTGAGCCCGCTGCAGCTGCCGCTCCACAGCGAGCCGTCGACGCTGGCGCACAGGCCCTGGGTGCGGGCGGCGGGAATGACCCAGGTGGCGGGCATGTTGGCGATGACGATGACCACGAAGGCGGCCGCCGCCAGCAGCCCGATCCAGATCCCCCGCTTCACTTCAGCCTGCGTGCAGAACGATGGCGGCGTTCACCAGGCCGGGGGCGCCGGACTTCTCGATGTTGGCCGAGTCGACGCTGACGCCGTTCTGCTGCGCCAGTCGCGCCAGCCACGCAATGAGCGAATCGAACGACGCCCTCTCCAGGCGCACGGCCAGCGCGCCGTTGGCGCCCGGCTCACTGCCGGCCAGGGCACCGGCCAGCCCCGACTCGCGCGCCGAGCGGTCGACGATCACCAGCAGTGACTCGCCGTTGGCCGCCGGCGGCGGGGCAGACTGCGCGATCTCGGGGGCCGCGCCCTGCATCCAGGTGAGGTCCGCGCGCTTCTTCGTCAGGCGCTGCTGCGTGTGCGACACGCTGCGGTCGAGCGAGAAGATGCCCACCAGCAGCGCCACCACGGCGAGGGCGGCGACCAGCTGCACCATGCGCTGCTCGCGCACGGTCAGGGCGTTGA
This sequence comes from uncultured Gammaproteobacteria bacterium, assembly GCA_963787655.1. Lineage (GTDB taxonomy): Bacteria > Pseudomonadota > Gammaproteobacteria > Steroidobacterales > Steroidobacteraceae > 13-2-20CM-66-19. The sequence continues at coordinate 466,810 of CAWBDY010000003.1, forward strand.
AGGACTCGAGCGACAGTGCCGGGGTTTTCATGACTTCAAGTGCCGCCGCCGTGCACCTGGATGCGCCCCTCGTAGCCGGAACCGGTATTGGTGCCGCCGGTGAGGTCCGCCGCCCAGCCGTTGCTGCGCAGTGACTGGCTGAGGCGATCGAGACTCGAGGCATCGGGGGCCGACAGCTTCATCTCCAGCTGCCCGGCGTGGAAGTTCAGTGACTGCACGTTGGTGCCCGGCGCGGTGTCGCGCGCCTGCGCCAGGGCCTGCAGCGCCGGCAGCAGGCCGCCGCCGGCTCCGCGCGTCGCGGCCAGGCGTCGCTCCATGTGCGCGCGCGCCTCGCTAACGGCGACATCGCCCGGCATGGCGCTGTGGTAGGTGTCGCGGATGGAAGAATCCACCTGGTGCTCGCGCTTCTTGAGCACCGTGAGTTCCGCGGCCTTGCCGACGACGTGCAGCGCGATCAGGCAGCCGAGCAGCATCGCGGCGACGCGCCAGGCGCGAAAGCCCACCGCGCGCGAAGAGGTGGGCGCGTAGGTGCCCTGCAGCAGGTTGATGGGGTTGCCCTCGACCAGCTGCTGCGCAAAGAGCGCCAGCGGACCGCCGGTGAGGAGCTGCACCTTGATGCCGTCGAACTGCGGGCGCGCCGCCTCGATCTGCGGCGAATGGCGCTGCCATTCGGCGGCGCCGGTGTAGAGGATCAGTCCGCGCCCGCCGGTCGTCGCATCGGCGCCGGCCTGTGCGATCTCGAGCGCCTGGCCGAGCGCATCGGCGGGCAGCGTCACCGGCGAGCCGCCGGGCGGACGCACGAACACCGCGTCCTCCTCGAGCAGCGCCACCGCCTGACCGGGGTTCTTCGGCAACAGGTCGCTGTCGGCGTACACCACGTCCGCCTCGAGTCCCGCGGCGCGCAGCGTCGTCAGCCAGTCATCCAGCAGCGCGCGCGCCACCACGGCCACCGGTGCCCGCGCGCCGCTGTCGCTGGTGCGCCGGCCGATGGAGAAATGCAGATCGTCGATGTCTTCGGCGAGGTGCTCCTCGAGCGCGTAGGGCACGAGCTGCTGGAGTTTTGCGCCGGCCTTCACCGGCACGTCCGGTTCGGCGAGCAGCACGTCGGCACCGGGCACCAGCACGCACACGCGCCGGCCCGCCGCGCGCGGCACGGCCAGATTCAGCGGGCCGCTCTGCGGCGGTCCGGAAGGGGCGCCGCGCGCATCGGTGACCAGCCAGGATGCGGGCTGATCCGGGGTGCGTGGCAGGCGCAGCAGCAGCCAATCAGACATAAGCGGATACTGTCATCATTCGTGCGGGCCTGCTCGTCGACTGTGTCACTGTGCGCACGAAAAACGCGGTCAGTCCGGGGTGAAGCTGCGCTGTATCGGGCGCACCGAGCCGGTCGTGTCCTGGTACAGAAGACTGTACAAGTTGAATTCCGCACTGCCAATGGTGATGAAACTGGTCAGGCGGAAGTAGTTCGAGGTCTGACTGAATTTCCGCGGCGTCGTGCCGGTCCACAACTTGCCGAACGCCGCCTGGATCTCTGCGATTGTCGGGGAGCAGCCCGACGCCTGCGCGCGGGTCTTGGCCAGTGCGTCCGGTTCGGCGCCGAATTCACTGTGTCCCTGGCCCATGAACGAATCGAGCACCACTCCCTGGGCGGAGCAGATGTTGATGGTCGTGCCCTGCGGCAGCGCTATGACGTACGGCGCCAGCTTCAGGTAGCGGTCGCGTCCGAAGCCGGGCAGCGCCAGCAGTTCGCTGGCACTGGTGATGTAGCGGTTGGCGGTGCGATAGGGCGGGGTCTGCCCCATGTAGACACTGTCCTCGGCGCCTTCCGGGTTCTGCGGCACGATGTCGGCATCGAGCCAGTCGATGAGAAACCCGGTCCACTTCGGCTCGAGCCCCACTGCTATGAGCAGCTGCGTGAAGGCATTGACCATCACCGGGTCGGGCGTGCCGTCCTTCTGCACGAGGTTGTTGAGGTTGAAGCGCCCCTGCAGATCCTCGAGCGATGCTTCGAGCATGACGCCGGGCACCACCTCCATCGGTCCCACCGGTTTGTCCCAGCCCTGGCCCGGATAGGTGTGCGTCGGATCGCTGGCGCGGATCTGCTTCATGCCGTAGGCGGCGAGCGCCTCGGCGCCCTCGCCGATGAGCACCGCCTGGTCGAACGCATAGGTCGCCGTGCCGCGGCGTGCGCTCATGGCACTCTCGTAGGCGACGGTGGCAGCGAGCACCGTGCCGATCGCCACCAGCAGGATCGCGACCAGGAGCGCGATGCCGCGCTGCCGGCGCGGCGGCGCGCCGCCACGACGCCGACGAGCTGAGGCGTGCCGGCCGTTCATGCGGCGATCTCGATGACGCGCACGATCTTGCCCCAGTCCTCGCTGTCGATCGTGATCTCGACCGCCAGCGGACGCTCGCGCAGCGTCGCCTCGAGCGACTGGCCGACGAGCACGGTGGAGGTGGCGGGCGGCCACTGCTCCTGCCACTGGCGGTTCACGTCCAGATAGCGGATGGAGAAGGTCTTCACGTGTGTCAGCAGTTCGCGCCGCGCGGTGGTGCTGGCGAGCGTCGGATCGAGCACGTTCCAGTTTTCGCGTCGCAGCGTGCCGTTCTCCAGGTAGTACGCCACCCGCTGCAGCCCGGGCCGCTGCAGCCCGATGGGGTTCGACCAGCCGTCGCGCGTCAGCGCCACGATGGGCTGGGCGCCGGGCAGCCCGCCGACCAGGGCCGCCTGCGCCGGCTCGTCGCCGACCGCCTGGCGCACCGGCCGGGGCGCGAGCTGCACGAAGTCCTGCTCGAGGACGCGCACCGCGGTCTGCAGTTCCAGAAGATGGGCCTGCTGTTCCTTCAGCGAGTCGTGACTGCGCAGCCCCTGGCGGATCGCGCCGTAGCCCATGGCGAACATGAGCGCGGCGATGAAGATCGCCACCAGCAGCTCGAGCAGCGTAAAGCCGCGCGCCCTCATTGCGGGGAGTCCTCGTCCGGGTCCTGCGGCGGGGTCGGCGGCGTCGGCGGATTCTGCGAGCCCGAGGGGCCGCCGAAGGAGGAGCCGCCCAGCGACGAGCTGCCGTTCGACGAGCCGCCCAGGCGATGAGCCAGGTCGATGAGCCGCCGAGCGTGGACGAGCCGCCCAGACCCGATGAGCTGCTGCCGCCCTGCACGCCGAACGTCGTGGTGCCGGCGCTGCCGAGGGTGCCGGCCGCGCCGTTGGCGCCGGGGATCTGGCCGTTCTGCCCGGGCAGCAGCTGCGCGCCCCAGTCCGGCAGGTAGCCGTTCGGTACCCCGACCGAGTCTCCCTGGATGCCGCTCACCGTCGTCATCCAGTTGGTGTTGTCGCCCTTCACTTCGGCCGGGCGGATGCTCATGTCGATGCGCACCACGCCGGGGATCTGGGTGGCCGCCACCTCCTGGCGCCAGTGCCATTTGCGCCCCGCGAAATCGGTGTCGCCCTCGGAGTTGCCGGTGGGCGCGACCTGACCCGACAGGCGCAGGTTCGCGATCTGGTTGAGCCCCACCCACTGGGCGAAGGTCTTGTCGCGCAGGTACGAGACCGTGTCGGCCGAGGAGGAGAGTGTGCCGAGCACTGCGGCCATGCCGAGCGTGACGATGGCGAGCGCGACCAGCACCTCGATGAGCGTGAAGCCGCCGCAGCGTTGGCGCGCGAGGTTCACTTCTTTTGGCCTGCTTCGACCATCGGCTGCTCGATGACGGCGCCCTTGTCGTCCTGCGTGAGGGTCACGCTGCGCGTGCCGCCGTCGCGCTGCAGCACCGCGGCAAAGGTCGTCAGGTCGCCGTTGGAAAAGATCATCACCTGGGGAGTCTTGTCTGTTGAGTCCTTGGGCCGCTTCAGCACCACCGGGCGCGACTCGACGCTTAAGGTGAAGCCTAAGCCGTCGGGAAGCTTGCGCGCCGCGAGCACGTCGTCCTCGAAGACGCTGCGCCAGGCGCCGCGGCGCACGTCGTAGGCGAGAAACTCGTAACCGTCATCCTGGAACAGCACGCCGTACTCACGGGTCTGCAGCTCGGCCTGTTCGCGCGCGTAGGTGAACAGCGCGAGCAGCCGGTCGCTTTCCTTCTCCAGCTCGCGGTCGCGGCCGGTGAGCGACACCGACAGCATCATGCCGGCGGCGAGCACGCCGATGATGACCACCACCACCAGGATCTCGATCAGCGTAAAGCCCGCGGCCCGCACAAAGGCGCGGCGCGGGCGGCTGCCGCTCGAAAACCTAGTCGCCGATGTTCCAGTTGCCGATGTCGGCATCGATGCCTTCACCGCCGGGCGCGCCGTCGGCTCCGAGGCTGAACAGGTCGTACTCCTTGCCGTGCGAGCCGGGGATCACGTACTGGTAGTCGTTACCCCACGGGTCCTTGCTCACGCGCGTGAGGTAGCCGCCCGGGCGCCAGTGCTTGATCGACGGGTCGGTCGGCTGTGTGGTCAATGCCGCCAGGCCCTGGTCGGAGGTCGGGTACTTGGAGTTGTCGAGCCGGTACATGGTGAGCGCGGTCTCCAGGCTCTGGATGTCCGCCTTCGCCTTGTTGACCTTCGCCTCGTCCACCTTGCTGACGACGGTGGGCACGATCACGGCGGCCAAGAGGCCGATGATGACCACCACGACCATGATCTCGATGAGGGTAAAGCCGCCCGCACGCCCGCGGACGCGCTGTCTGCTAACCTTCAGATTCATGTGACTCCTGCGTAAGTGTCGGTGCTGCGGCGCCAAGCCGGCGCTGAAGCACGAAAAATCGGGTCCGGATCATAGCAAATGGGGGTCGCCGGCTTCGTGAACCGGGCGCACGTCACGCTCAAGTCGCTCAATTGCGACGGCCGGTATGGCATCGCGCTGGGAGCTGCCTGGCTGGCCCTGCTGGCACTCACCCTGCCGGGCCCGGCGTGGCAGGAACTGCTGCGCTACGACCGCGCAGGGCTTGCCAGGGACGAGTACTGGCGCCTGGTGACGGCGCACCTGGTTCATCTGGATCTGCGGCATGCGTGTCTCAATGGCGTGGGCCTGACCCTCATGTGGGCGCTGTTCGCCCGCAGCTACTCGGCGCGCCAATGGCTCCTGATCCTCATGGCCGCCATCGCCGCGATCGACCTGGGGCTGTGGCTCGCCGATTCGACCGTCCTGTGGTACGTCGGTTCCTCCGGCGTCCTGCATGGCGTCATGGCGGCCGGAGCACTGGCCTATATGCGGCGTGGCGAGCCGGAGGGCTGGCTGCTCGCGGTGGTGCTGGTCATCAAGCTCATCTACGAGCACTGGGTGGGTGCCCTGCCTTTGTCGGGTCGTGACCCGGTGGTGGTCGATGCGCACCTCTACGGTGTGGCCGGCGGTCTGATCGCTGCCGCGTTCCTGAAGCCCAGGGGCCGTGCCGTGATAGTTTCGCCCGCTTGAACAGGTGAGGGGGGTCTTGGATGTCGCTGGTATTCGTGTTCCCGGGTCAGGGGTCGCAGTCGGTCGGCATGCTCAAGGAGCTCGCCGCCGCCGACGCGGCCGTGCGCGCGACGTTTGCGGAGGCCTCCGGCGTCCTCGGCTACGACCTGTGGCAGCTCGTGAGCGCAGGCCCGGAGAGCGAACTGAACGCCACCGAGCGCACGCAGCCGGCGATGCTCGCCGCCGGGGTCGCCACCTGGCGGGTATGGCGCGCGCGCGGCGGTGCGGTGCCTGCCACCGTCTCAGGTCACAGCCTCGGCGAATTCACAGCGCTCGTGTGCGCGGACGCACTGGAGTTTGCCGCGGCGGTCGAGCTGGTGCGCTTCCGCGGCCAGGTGATGCAGGAAGCCGTGCCCGCCGGCAGCGGTGCGATGGCGGCGATCCTCGGCCTCGATGACGAGGGCGTCATCGCCGTGTGCCGCGAGGCGGCGCGCGGCGCCGTGGTCGAGCCGGTGAACTTCAACTCCCCGGGGCAGGTGGTGATCGCAGGTGAGGCCGCCGCCGTGCAGCGCGCCATCGAGGCGGCCAAGATCCGCGGCGCCAAGCGCGCGGTGCCGCTGCCGGTGAGCGTGCCCTCGCACAGCAGCCTGATGCGGGGTGCGGGCGAGCGCCTGCGCGAACGCCTGCAGACACTCCCCGTGCGCGCGCCGCAGATCCGCTACGTGAGCGCGGTCGATGCCCGGGCGCATGCCGCGCCCGAGGACATCCGCGAGGTGCTGGTACGGCAGCTGTCCAGCCCGGTACGCTGGACCGACACACTCACGGCGCTGGCGGGTGCGGACGTGACCCGGATCATCGAGTGCGGACCGGGCAAGGTCCTCACCGCTCTCAACAAGCGCATCATCAAGCGCGACGGGCTGAGTTACTTCGCGCTCGAGGATCCGGCGACCCTCGAGGCGGCCCTGCAGGCATCGAAAGGGAGTAAGTGACCATGCTTGAGAATCAGCTGGCCCTGATCACCGGTGCCTCGCGCGGCATCGGGCACGCCATCGCCCTGGCGCTCGGGCAGGCCGGTGCGCGCGTGATCGGCACGGCAACGAGTGCGGAAGGGGTCGAGCGCTTCGGCGCGGCGCTCGCGTCGCACGGATGCAACGGCCATGGCGCGCTGCTGGACGCCGGCAGCGCCGCCTCCATCGACGCGCTTTTGGGTGCGCTCGAGGAGGCCGGCGAGCAGCCCACCATCCTCGTCAACAACGCGGCGATCACCCGCGACACGCTGCTCCTGCGCATGAAGCCGGATGACTGGGACCAGGTGATCGCGACCAACCTGACCGCGGTGTTCCGCCTCACCAAGGGGTGCGTGCGCCACATGATGAAGGAGCGGCGCGGCCGCATCATCAACGTCACCTCCGTGGTCGGCGTCACCGGCAACGCCGGGCAGGCCAATTACGCGGCCGCCAAGGCGGGCCTGCTGGGATTCACCAAGTCGCTCGCCAAGGAACTCGCCTCGCGCGCCATCACCGTCAATGCCGTGGCGCCGGGCTTCATCGACACCGACATGACGCGCGGCCTGAGCGAGGAGCAAAGGAGCGCGCTCCTGACACAGATCCCGGCCGGACGCCTGGGCAAACCCGAGGACGTCGCCGCCGCGGTGCTGTTCCTGGCCTCCCCGCAGGCCTCCTACGTCACCGGCGAGACGCTGCACGTGAATGGCGGCATGTACATGCCGTGAGGCCTGCCGGCGTTGTCGGCGCGCCACAGCGCGCGCCGCGGCACAGCGGTGCAGGGGGACGGGCGAGGCCAGTTTCGCCAGTAAAAACAATCACTCGCGCCGCAGGCGCCCCAGTGGCACCCCGGGGGGTGTTCACCTACAATACCGCGCCCGCTGCGACCCGAAAGGGGCGCGCTGGGGAGCCCGCATTAACAAGCCCACAAAAGGACCCATCGCTAATGAGCACAGTTGAGCAGCAGGTCAAGGCCATCGTTGCCGAACAGCTGGGCGTCAAACAGGAACAAGTCACGAACGATGCCTCGTTCGTCGATGACCTGGGAGCCGACTCGCTCGATACGGTCGAGCTGGTCATGGCTCTGGAAGAGGAATTCGAGATCGAGATCCCTGACGAAGACGCCGAAAAGATCACCACCGTCCACCAAGCGATCGACTACATCAACGAGCGTCGCGCCAAGTCCTAAGGTCGCAGCACTGGCGCCGACAGGAAGCGTGTGAGCAAGCGCCGCGTCGTCATCACAGGTATGGGCATCGTGTCGCCGGTCGGCAGCACGGTTAAGTCCGCCTGGGACACCGTGCTTGCCGCACAGAGCGGCATCGGCCCGATCACGCGCTTCGACGTGTCGGCCTTCCCGGTGCGCTTCGGCGGCCAGGTGCGCGACTTCGACGTCGCGCAGTACATGCCGTCGAAGGAAGCGCGGCGCATGGACGAATTCATGCACTACGGCGTCGCGGCCGGCGTGCAGGCCGTGACCGACTCCGGCATCGATTTCAGCAAGACCGATGCGGCGCGCTGCGGCGCGGTGTGCGGCGCCGGCATCGGCGGCCTGGACACGATCGAGACCGAGTACGGCGAATACCTGAAGGCGATGAGTCCGCGCAAGATCTCGCCGTTCTTTGTGCCGGCGACCATCATCAACATGATCGCGGGCCATCTGTCGATCCGCTACGGGCTCAAGGGCCCGAACCTCGGCATCGTCACCGCCTGCACCACCTCCACCCATGCCATCGGGCTCGGCATGCGCACCATCCAGTACGGCGATGCGGACGTCATCGTCGCCGGCGGCGGCGAGATGGCCACGACGCGCTGCGGACTCGGCGGTTTCGGCCAGGCGAAGGCACTGTCGACCCGCAACGATGCGCCACAGGAGGCGAGCCGCCCCTGGGATCTGGAGCGCGACGGCTTCGTGCTGAGCGACGGCGGCGGCGCGGTGCTGCTCGAAGAGCTCGAACACGCGCGCAAGCGCGGCGCCAACATCTACGCGGAGCTGGTCGGCTTTGGCATGAGCGGCGATGCCTACCACATCACCGCGCCGCCCGAGGACGGCGAGGGCGCACGCCTCGCCATGGCCAATGCACTCAACGATGCGCAGATGAACCCGGACGCGGTGCAGTACATCAACGCGCACGCCACCTCGACCCCGCTCGGCGATCGCGCCGAGACCACCGCGATGAAACGTGCCTTCGGCGAGCACGCCAAGCGCGTGGCGGTCAGCTCCACCAAGTCGATGACCGGGCACCTGCTGGGGGCCGCCGGTGTCGTCGAGGCGATCTTCTCGGTGCTGGCGATCCGCGACGGCGTGGCCCCGCCCACCATCAACTACCGCACGCCCGACCCGGACTGCGACCTCGACTACGTGCCCAACACGGCGCGGCGCATGAAGATCGACGTGGCGCTGTCGAACTCCTTCGGCTTCGGCGGCACCAACGGCTCGCTGATTTTCCGGCGCTTCAACGCCTGAAGCGCGGTCGCACGCGTCTGGCCGCAGAAAGCCCGTTGATCCGCGAGCTCACGGTGCCGCCCGCGGTGCTGCGGCGCCTCGCCGCCCAGTTTCCCGAGCGCTACCCGCTGCTCCTGGAAAGTGCCGCCGACGGGCCGCTGAGCCAGGTGAGCGTGCTCCTGGCCGAACCTGCCGCTGCCTTGTGGCTCGAGCCCGACGGCGGGCTGCGCGCCACCGGCTTCATACCGCAGGGGAGCACTTTCCTCGGCGCCCTCGAGCACTGGTGGCAGGAGGAGCGCAGCACTGCGGTAAGCGAGCTGCCGTTCAGCGGCGGCTGGGCGCTGTTCCTGGGCTACGAGCTCGCCGCGGAAGTCGAGCCCCACCTCGCCCTACCGCGCACGCCGCTGCCGTGGGTGGCCTTCGCGCTGCGCACCCCCTGCGCGCTGGTGCACGATCTGGCGCCGCGGGCGCGTCTACGCCGTGGCCGAGGCCCAGGCTGGCGATGCGCTGCGGCGCATCGTCGCCGACGCTGAGAACGCGGCCGGCCGCACCGCACCGCCAGCGCCGGTCACCGTCCGCGTCATCAGCGAGGAGCCGCCGCAGGCGTATCTCGAGCGCGTCGTGCGGGCCAAGGAGTACGTGCGCGCCGGGGATATCTACCAGGCCAACCTGTCGCGTGCCTGGAGCGTGCGCCTCGATGCGACTCCCGGCGCGCTCTACGAGCGCCTGTGCGCCGCCAATCCCGCACCGTTCGCAGCGCTCGCGCAGTATCAGGGCGTGGCGATCCTGAGCTCCTCGCCGGAGCGCCTGGTGCGGGTGGACGGCCGCCAGGTCGACACGCGCCCGATCGCCGGCACGCGGCCGCGCAGCCGCCGCCCGGAAGCGGAGCGCACCGAGATGTCGGAGCTCGCCGCGCACCCGAAGGAGCGCGCCGAACACATCATGCTCATCGATCTGGAGCGTAACGACCTGGGGCGGGTATGCGAGGCGGGCACGGTGCGCGTGGATGAGCTCATGAGCATCGAGTCCTACCAGCACGTGCATCACATCGTCTCGAACGTCTCGGGCGTACTGCGCGCGGACGTCACCCCCGTCGACGCGATCCGCGCGGTATTTCCCGGCGGCACCATCACCGGCTGTCCCAAGTTCCGCTGCATGCAGATCATCGCGGAGCTGGAAGGCGAGGGGCGTGGCGCCTATACCGGCTCGCTCGGCTACCTCACCCGTGACGGCCGGCTGGATCTCAACATCCTGATCCGCACCATGTCGCTGCAGGGGTCCAATTTAAGTTTCCGGGCCGGCGCCGGCATCGTGGCCGACTCCGATCCGCTGCGCGAGCTCGAAGAGACGCGCGCCAAGGCGCGCGGCCTCCTGGCGGCGCTGGATGCCCATGAGCGCTGAAGGCGCGCGCGTCGACGGGCGCGCGACCGACACGGTGTCCGTGCTCGAGCGCGGCCTGCACTACGGCGATGGCCTGTTCGAAACGATCGCCTGCCCGCAAGGCGTGCCGCGCTTTCTGGAGCTGCACCTGGAAAGGCTGCGCGCCGGCTGCGAGCGCCTGCACATCGAGACCCCGGCCGCGGCAGCGCTCGCGCGCGAGGTGCACGCGCTTCTCACCCCCGGGGTGTGCGCGGTGGTGAAGCTACTGGTGACGCGCGGCGTCGCGCAGCAACGCGGCTACGCGACGACGGGACGCGAGCGGCCGAGCCGCATCGCGCTGCGCTATGCGTGGCCGGTGCCGGCGACGGAGGCGGCGCGCGACGGCGTGCGGGTGCGACTTGCGACACTGCGGCTCGGCGAGAATCCGCTCTTGGCGGGCCTCAAACACCTCAATCGCCTCGAGCAGGTGCTGGCGCGCGCAGAGTGGCACGATCCTGACATCGCCGAAGCGTTACTGTTCTCCAGTTCCGGCCGGCTGGTTTCGGGCACCATGTCCAACGTGTTCCTGGTGCGCGACGGGCGGCTCGTGACGCCGCGCATGGACCTGTGTGGGGTTGCCGGCATCATGCGCCGCGTGGTGCTGCAAGAGGCGCCCGCCTGCGGCATCATCGCGAGCGAAGAGGTGCTGAGCCTCGAGGATCTGCAAGGTGCACAGGAAGTGTTTCTCACCAACGCGCTCACCGGCATCCGCCCGGTGCGCGAGCTTGCCGGCATGACGCTCAAGCCCGGCCCGGTGACGCAGCGCCTGCAGGGCAAGCTCGCCCCGCTCCTGCATGACTGAACGGCTCACTCCCAGGGCCAACCAGCGCGGCCGCGCCGGCTGGATCGTGCTCATCCTGCTCATGCTGGCGGGCGTGCTCACCGTGTGCGGCTATCTGTTCCTGCAGAACGAGTACCTCGCGCCAGGTCCCGGTGCGCAGGCATCGCGCATCGAAGTCGAGCCCGGCGCCACAGTGCGCAACGTGCTTGCACGGCTTGAAGGGGCGGGCCGCGTGCGCAATGCGCGCGCGGTGGAGATCTACCTGCGCCTGCGCGGGCTGAAATCCAAGGTACTCGCCGGCGCCTACGAGATTCCGCCGCACGCCAGCCCCCGCGAGATCCTGCAGCTGTTCGCGGAAGGCCGCGTGATCCTCGAGCAGGTCACGATCGTCGAGGGCGCGACCTTCACCGATTTCCTGGAGGCCCTCGCACAGCAGCCGCACGTGCTGCACACGCTCACGGGCCGGACGCCTGCCGCGATCATGGCCGCGCTCGGGCACCCGGGGGTTGCGGCCGAGGGCGAATTCTTCCCCGACACCTACCGCTTCGCCGCCGGCACGACCGACCTTACGATCCTGGGCCTTGCCTACGATGACATGCAGCGCGTGCTCGCTGAAGCCTGGAAGGTGCACAGCGACGCTCTGCCGTTCGACACCCCGTACCAGGCGCTCATCCTCGCCTCGATGGTGGAGAAGGAGGCGGCGCTGAAAAGCGAGCGGGCGCGTATCGCCGGCGTGTTCGTCAACCGCCTGCGCAAGGGCATGAAGCTGCAGTCCGATCCCACCGTGATCTACGGGCTCGGCGCGCACTACGACGGCAGCATCCATACGCGTGATCTGAGCGCCGACACGCCCTACAACACCTACACGCGCGAGGGCCTGCCGCCGACGCCGATCGCGCTGCCGGGGCGCGAGTCGCTGCTGGCGGCCGTACAGCCGGCGCAGACCGATGCCCTGTATTTCGTGGCCACCGGACTCCTCGACGGCGCCCACCATTTCTCGGCCACGCTGGAGGAGCATAATGCTGCGGTGCAGACCTATCTTCTGCGCATGCGCAACGCGCAGGGCGCGCACCATCCATGAGCCGCGGCTTCTTCCTCACGCTCGAGGGTATCGAAGGGGCGGGTAAGTCGACCGTGGCCCGCATCGTCGGCGGGTGGCTCGCGCGCACCAATCTGCCGGCGGTGCTGACGCGCGAGCCCGGGGGCACGCCGCTCGCCGAGCGGGTGCGCCAGATCGCACTCGACCGCAACGGCGAGCCCATCTCGGCCGAGACCGAGACGCTGCTCATGTTCGCCGCCCGCGCGCTGCACGTCGACAATCTCATCCGGCCGGCGCTGTCGCGCGGCCACTGGGTCGTGTGCGACCGCTTCACCGATGCGACCCGCGCCTACCAGGGGAGCGGCCGGGGCGTGGACGCACGCCTGATCGAGACGCTGGCGCAGGCGGTGCATCCGGGGCTTGCCCCCGACTGCACGCTGCTGCTGGACCTGCCGGTCGCAGACGGGCTGGCGCGCGCCAAGGCGCGCGCCAACGCGACGATCGATCGTTTCGAGTCCGAGACGGCCGCGTTCTTCGAGCGCGTGCGCGCGGGCTACCTCAACCTTGCGCGTGCCGAACCGCAGCGCTTCATCGTGATCGATGCGGCAGCCCCCCTGGGCGAAGTCGAGCGCCGCATTGCCGCCGTCATGGAGACGCTGTGCGAGCGACGGCGGCAGCTGGCATGAGCGCGCCGGGCCCGCTCAGCGGCACGGCCGGCGAGGGCGCACTGCTGGCAGCGCCGCCGCCGCCGTGGCTGCAGGGCCAGATGGCGACGCTGCGCGCCGCGCACGCCGCGGGGCGCTTCCCGCATGCTCTGCTCGTGCACGAAGCGAGCGGGGCGGGCGGGGAGTGGCTCGCGCTGTGGGCGGCACAACTGGTGCTGTGCCGCGAAGCGGGCGCACCGTGCAGTGTGTGCCGTGAATGCCGGCGGGTCGCAGCGCTGGCGCATCCCGATCTCGCGCTCCTGGGGCTCATCGAGGAATCGCGCCAGATCCGCATCGAGCAGGTGCGCGAGTTGTCGGCGGACCTGGCACTCACCAGCCATGGCGGCGGCTACAAGGTGGCCATCCTGTCGCCGGCCGATGCGCTCAATCGCTTCGCGGCCAACGCACTTCTCAAGACGCTCGAAGAGCCTGCGCCGCGCACGCTGCTGGTGCTCGTGGTGAGCCAGCCCTCGCGCCTGCCGCAAACCGTGTTGAGCCGCTGCCAGCGGCTGCGTATCGCGGCCCCGTCGCGCGGCGAGGCGCTCGCCTGGCTCGCCGCCGCCCGCGGGCCGGGCGACTGGAACGGCGCGCTCGATGCGCTCGGGGATGCCCCGTTCCTGGCGCTCGCGGGCAATCCTGCGGAGCTGGCCGAGGTGGGCCATGACAGCCGCGCGACGCTCGATGCGCTGCTCGCCGGTCGCACCGATCCGGTGGCGGCCGCGGAGCGCTGGGCGCGCTCGCAGGTGGCGTTGCGTTTGCGCTGCTTTGAGAATTGGCTCACAGAACGCATCCGCGGAGCGGAGCGGCAGGGAGCCTTTCTTCCGGAATTGCTACCTGCCCCCTACTTGCCAGCGGCCGGTGCGTTCTTGAATATACGTGAGCTATTTGGATTGGTTGACGCGGTGCGGGACCTGCGGGCGACGCTCGATATCCCGCTCAACCGGGGCTTGGCGCTCGAGGCTGTTTTCAGGCAGCTCGCGGCTCCAGAAAGAGCATCCACTGGGGAACGGCGATGAACGCTAGGGCGGCACAAGTGGCTGGGGACAAATTGCGATCGACTGGAAACAAGCCGGGACTGCTCACTCTGACCATCAAGGACAAGAGTGCGCTGTACCTCGCCTACATGCCGTTCGTGAAGAACGGCGGCCTCTTCATCCCGACCAACAGCAATTACCGCATGGGCGATGAAGTGTTCATGCTGCTGAACCTCATGGGCGAGGACGAGAAGCTGCCGGTCGCCGGCCGCGTCATCTGGGTGACGCCCAAGGGGGCGCAGGGCAACCAGGGCAAACGTACCGCCGGCATCGGCGTGCAGTTCTCCGAGCAGGACCGCGGCCAGACGCAGAAGAAGATCGAGACCTATCTTGCGGGCGCGCTGTCCGGCGACAAAGCCACACATACGATGTAGCTCTCGCGGGCGCCGCCGCCAGGCCCCGCCGTACTTTCCAGATTCCCATCTGCCCCGCCCGTGGAAGCGGGTGGGTGGCTACGCATGCTACCGGGCGTTGCGCCGCAAACGCGCACAGCCTCAGATCGTGGTCGTGGCGTCGCGGCCGAGGATCAGCGCATTGGAGTTGATGTGGTAGCCGGCCAGCAGTGCCCGGTTGTCCTTCATGCGGAACACGAATTGCTCCTGGGCCTCACCCACCGCGTAGCGCGTCCGGTAGGTGAGCGTGATGAAGGTGCCGCCCGGGCGGTAGTCGACCCGCCAGCCCTGGCGCTGGCTGGAGGCGGAGGCGCCGAGTTTGCGATGCACGCCGTCGAGGAAGGCGACGAAGTCGTGCTGGGAGCTCAGGCTCTTGAGATCTTCGGAAGAGCTGTCGTAGATCTGGGCAAAGTCGCCCGCATCCAGCATGGAATGAAACTTCGGCACCGCCTGCTCGGCCGGCGAGGTGTCGACCGAGCAGCCGGCGGCCAGTACCAGGACCAAGAGCAGGGCAATCGTTCGCAGCATGGCGTGTTACGGGGTGGGGCGCCTTAAACCTGAAGGCTTTCGCTGCCGCAATTCTCGGGCATTTCGCCCCTCGTCCGCACCCGCAGAGCCACACTATTCGTGACAACCGTGCGCGCCGTCACAGTGGCGGCCGCCGCGAAGCTCCTTTCCGGTGTACCGGCGCTGTAGTTGCAACGCCGCGCGCGCGGCGGCAGAGCCGTCAGGGTTTGTCTGCGGCTCCGCCACGCGTCAGCGGCAGGCCCTGGTTGTTGCTGAGGCCACCGGTCAGGACGTAGGCATCGAAGCCGCGCTCGACCAGGATGTAGGCGGCGGCGGAGGAGCGTCGCCCGGTGTCGCAATAGACGACGTAGGGCTTGCTGCGATCGAGCGTCGAGAGCTTGAGACGCACCAGGTACAAAGGCACGTTGAGCGAGTTCTCGATAGCGAGGTTCTGGTGCTCGGACGGCAGGCGCACGTCCAGCCAGCGCCCGCCGCGGGCGATGAGCTTGAGTGCCGCCTCGGGGTTGACCCATTGCAGCAGCGGCTCGTTCATGAGCTCGCGGAAATCCTGCTTGTTGAGGCGCATCAGCACCCCGTCGGTGATCATCGTCACGGTGGCATTGCGCTTCGCCTCGGCGATCAGCGCCTCCTCGCCGAAGGTGTCACCCACACCGAGTTCCGCGAGCTTGATGCCGTCGCGGCTGAGCGGGGTCTCGCGCGTCACGGCGCACTTGCCGTTGACGACGATGTAGAAGTAGTCACCTTCCGCACCCTGCTTGATCACCACCTCACCGGCCTTGCAGGGCGTGCGTTGCAGGCGCTGGAAGATGGCCTGGATGTTGGCCGGCGGGATGCGATGGAAGGCGTTGGTCTGCAGCAGCGTCGTCATCCAGTCGTCGGAGCCTGCGCCCTCCAGCTGCGCCTGCAGCTCCTCGACCTCGTAGCTGCCGGTCTGGTCCCAGGTGATCATGACATCGAGCAGATCGCTGTCGATCGACAGGTAGCTGACCTCGTCGACGGCGCGCACGGTGACGCGGCGCGGCAGCTGCGGATGCAGGGGATTGCGGGCTTCGGGCGTACCACCACGCACCACGACCGAGCGGTGCTCGCCGTCGTCGATCTCCACGACGCCGCGCACCAGCCACACCGTGCGCTTGTCGGTGTCGCCCTTGCTAAACAGTACGCGCCCGGCGGTCAGCGTGCGCACACTCATTTTCTTGGCGAGCGCAGCCAGATTGTCGCGCTTCATGCCATCGAGTGGCGCGAAGCCGCGCAGCAATTGGACTGTCGCTGCTTGCTGCTCTTCGGACATTTATTCCCAACAATTGCGTGTTCTAGCTCGCAGGCGCGCTTGCTGCGCCGCGATCAGCCGATGGTAGCACAGCGCATTTAGTGCGCCGGGCACCCATCACGCTTTTGGGCCGTCCCCAAGGGACTGCCAGCCCGCATCGGGCCGAAAGCGCTCGCCATGACGTGCGGCCAGTTCCTCGAGCCGCGACACGACGTTGGTCACACCGCGCGTGCGTGCATAGTTCACAGGTCCGCCACGAAAAGGTGCAAAGCCGGTGCCGAACAATACGGCGGCATCGGCCTGGTCGGCATTGGCGACAACGCCCTCGCGCAGGCACGCGACGCACTCGTTCACCAGCACCAGTATCAGCCGATCGATGAGGTCGGCGGGCGGGCTGACCGCCTGCGGCGGCGCCTTGACCGCCTTGCCGTCCAGCCAGCGATAAAAACCTTCGCCGCTCTTGCGGCCGAGCTTCTTGGCCGCCAGCAGCTCATCGAGACGCGCGATCTTGGTCACCGGACGGTGCAGCTCCTGGGCGATGATCTCGCCAACATGCGAGGCGACGTCGAGACCCACGACGTCGACCAGTTCGATCGGACCCACCGGCATGCCGAAATCGACCGCGCAGGCATCGATGACGGCAAGCGGCGTGCCCTCCTGGGCGGCGAGCATGGCCTCGTACAGGTATGGCGTCAGCACCCGGTTGACCATGAAGCCCGGGGCGCTGCGACAGGACACCGGCAGCTTGTCGAGGCGGCGCGCGAAGCCGGTGGCCGCCTGCACCGCCGCGGCCTCCGTACGCTCACCGTGCACGATCTCGATCAGCGGCATCTGCGCCACCGGGTTGAAGAAGTGCAGGCCGACGAGGCGCTCGGGGCGGGCGAGCTTCGCCGCCAGCGGCTCGAGCATGATGCTGGAGGTGTTGGTGGCGAGCAGCGCGCCGGGCTTCATGCGCGGCTCGAGCCGCGCGTACAGCTCCTGCTTGGCCTCCACGTTCTCGAAGATGGCCTCGACCACGACGTCGGCGGCGGCGGCGCCGTTGCCGGCCACATCGGCGCTCAGGCGGGCGCGCGCCGCGGCGTTCTTCTGCGGGTCGCGCAGCCGCTTGTCGAACAGCTCCGCGGCGCGCTTGAGCGCCGGCTGGATGAACTCGAGCGAGCGATCCTCAAGCGTCACGTTGAAGCCGCGCAGCGCCGCCCAGGCGGCGATGTCGCCGCCCATGACGCCGGCGCCCACCACGTGCACGTTCTTGATGTCGGCGCCGCTCTTGCCGCCGGCCGTCTTGAGCGCATCCTGCAGCAGGAACACGCGCACGAGGTTGCGCGAGGTCAGGGTGGTGAAGAGGTGCGCGATCGAACGGGCTTCGGCCTCGAAGGCGGCCGCGCCGTGCGCACCGAAGCGCGACCACAGGTCGATCATGGCGTAGGGGGCGGGGTAGTGCTTGCGCGGCGCACGTTTGGCGACCTGGCGCGATCAGCGAGCCGCGCACCAACGGGCGCAGCGCAGCGCTGCTGAGCAGGCGCTCGATGAGCGGTGCGCGCCGCGGCGCGGGCGCGTTCAGCACCATGGCGCGCGCGGCATCGCGCAGCTCGGCCTCCGGCACCAGCCGGTCGACGAAGCCGGCGCGCAAAGCGGCCTGCGGCGCGCAGCGGCTTGCCGCTCAGCATCATCTGCATGGCAGGGCGCACGCCGGCGATGCGCACGCTGCGCACCGTGCCGCCGAAACCGGGATGGATGCCGAGCATCACTTCCGGCAGCCCGAGCGACAGCCGCTCATCGCCGACCGCCACGCGGTAGCGGCAGGCGAGTGCCAGCTCCAGGCCGCCGCCGAGGGCGAA
This sequence comes from uncultured Gammaproteobacteria bacterium, assembly GCA_963787655.1. Taxonomy (GTDB): domain Bacteria; phylum Pseudomonadota; class Gammaproteobacteria; order Steroidobacterales; family Steroidobacteraceae; genus 13-2-20CM-66-19. Next base: position 484,634 of record CAWBDY010000003.1, read on the forward strand.
GCCGTGGATGGCGGCCACCGTCGGGCACGGCAGCGCGGCCAGGTGATTCATGACCTCCTGGCCGGCATGGATCAGCTGGTAGCCGGACGCCTCGTCGGTGAGAGCCGTGAACTCCTTGATGTCGGCACCGGCGACGAAGCCGCTCTTCTTGGCCGAGATCAGCACCACGCCGCGCGGCCGCTCGCTGGCGAGCTGCGTCAGGAGCGCATCGAGCTCCTTAAGCACCCCGCTCGAGAGCACGTTGGCGGAAGTGCCGGGTTTGTCGATCGTCAGCCAGACGATGCCGTCGGCGTCGCGCTCGGCTTTCCAGGTCGCGGGGCTGCTGTCGGGCATGGTTTGTTTCTCGTGGCGGAGAGGTTCAGGCCGCCGAGGCGCGGGCGCTCGCGCCCGCCGGCACGGAGAAGTCGCACACGAGCGGCCGGTGATCGGAGAAGCGCACGTCGGGAATCCGGAAATTGCTGACCTCGATGCCTTCGCTCACCAGGATGAAGTCCAGCTCGATGCGCGGCACGCGCGCCGGGAAGGAGGGCAGGCCCGCGGTGTTGGCACTGCGCAGGCCGGCGGCGCGCATGAACAGGTAGATCTCGTGGGTGCCCCAGAAGGTGTTGAAGTCGCCGGCCACGATGACGGGCTTGGCCGACTGCACGATCAGGTCGTGCAGCGAGCGCAGCTGGTACTGGCGGTGGCGGAATTTGACCGACAGGTGCACCAGGAACACGCACACATCCGACAGTTCCAGCTCGATGATGAGGCGCTTGATGCCGGTGTCGAAGTAGTGGAAGCGCTCGCCATGCACGTTGGGGGCGGACAGGAAGGCATTGCCCTGCTTGCGGACGATGGGCATGAACTGGTTGAGCGAGCCTGCGCCGTACTTGGATTGGAAGGTGGAGTAGTGGCCGAGCTGGCCGGCGATGTGCTCGGCCTGGTTCACCATGCCGGTGCGGATCGAGCCGGTGTCGACCTCGATCAGGCCCACCACGTCCGGCTGCTCGGCGCGGATGAAATCGGTGATGCCGCCCAGCACCTTCTTGTTGCTGCGCAGGTAGCCCGCGCCGGGCAGCGGCAGGTGGAACGCGGGCCCGGTGCCGGTGGCATAGCGGATGTTGTAGACGAGCAGTCGCACTTAGGGACCAGCAGCCTCGCCGCGCGGGGGTGGTAAACACTCATTCTATCGTGCCGCGTCAATGCCTGCGGCGCTAAGGGGCTGGCCGCCTGCCGCAGCGTGGCCTCGGCGTGGCGCGCGCAAAGCTGCAGGTTTCGTCGCCGGGCCGCTTTGTGCGAGACTGCCGCAGCATGTCTCAGCAAAACCCGCTGCGCATCTTTGTCACTCATGCCTGGGAGACGAGTGATGATTATCTGCGGGTATTCGAGTACCTGGAGAGTGCGCGCAACTTCTTCTACCGCAACTACAGCACGCCCGACAAACCGCCGGGTGGCGAGAAGGAAGCACGCCGCGAGGATCTGCGTCGCCAGATCGCGCCGGTCGAGGCGGTCATCGGGCTGTCGAGCCTGTACGCCACTCAGCAGGAACTGCTCACCTTCGAGCTGGTGTTCGCCCAGGCGAGCAACAAACCGGTCGTGCTCATGAAGCCGTTCGGCGCGCCCGCCGCGATCCCGAAGGCGATCGCGGATCTGGCGAGCGAGGTATGCGAGTGGGATGAGCGGGCGCTGGTGGACGCGATCCGGCGCCAGGCGCGGCACGAGGAGACCACGCGCTGGGACACGATCGAGTTCAAGCTCGATCCGAACGATTTCTAGGCTTCGGCAGCCGCCGCGTACAGCGCGATGACCTGCGGCACCGCCTTCAGGCGGTTGCGCACCGGGTCCGCGGTGCCGTTCAGCAGATCCTCGGCAGCCGGCGCCACGCGCGCCTGTTCGCGCACCATGGCGGCATAGAGGTGCAGCACGCTCGACGCCACCTCATCGGCCTCGTGCGGCGACATCTTGCGCACCGTGGCACGCACCGCATCCTCGCCGCGCAGCGGCGGCTCGCGCGTGAGCGCTGCGTGACAGGCACGAAATTCCGCGCGCAGCGCGTCGCTGAGTTGCTCGGCGTTTACCTGTGCGAGATGGTTGCGGTAGGCATCCGTCAGACGATCCTTGATCGTTCCTGATCGCACCAGTGACAGTGCAGCCCCTTCCAGTTGTTCCCATGTAGTGTTCATCACTACTCCGTGGGACGCCGCCGCAATGTTGGTTCGTCCGGTTCGAGCCTGCGCGGGGCGGCGTCGGTTAGTTCTTGTTGTCCGGCTCGTCGAGAATACCAAGCACACTCAAGTAGCTGGGAGCGAAATATACCGCGACCTCTAGAAAATAACACGCCCGGCGCGCTGGCAGCGGCCGGGCGGGAGTATTACGACGTCAATGGCGTATTACGTGAAATGTACGATGTATCGTATTGTTTTATATATCAATTCGACCAGCAGAACGCCGGGGTCTGCGTGCCGGTTGCAAACTGCGCCCCGGTCGAGTCGACGGCAAACGAGGTGCACTGGGTGTCTTTGGCCTGCGTCGTGCCCGCGATCGGCGTCGCGATGACGTAGTAGGACGGATAGACCGGCGCGTTCGCATTCGGATCGCAGGCCGGCGTCGCGCCGGCCACGGTAGAGGCGCACACCGTCAGGTAGTAATAGCCGCTGCCGATCGGATTGCCGACGCCGAAGCCGGTGTAGCCGAGCGAGGCGGGTGTCGCCGTGTACAGCGAGCCGTTGGTGCTGAAGAAGCGCTCTTCGCGCCCCGCAAGGTCAAGCAGCGCGGTCTTCGCCTCGATGCGGCGCGCCTGACGTGTCTGGGTCATGTACAGCGGCACGGCGATCGACAGCAGGATCGTCGCGATGACCACGACGATCATCAGTTCGATCAGCGTGAAGCCGCGGGACAGCCGGGCCGGTTTATGAGCGTGCATGTGACTTGTAGGTCCTGTGTTACCTGGGATCGCCTTTAGCGCCGCTGTACCCAGCTGATGCGCCGGCCGCTGGTGTTGGGCGGCAGATTCAGGCCGAGCGTGCCACCGGTGACGGTGCTGTTATTGGCCTGGTTGGTTTCGAACACCAGGAAGCGCGTACCGGCGTTGTTGCTGGTGATGAACGAGCTGCCGGTCGCATTGGTGAGCATGCCGATGGCGTTCGGATCGGTGTACGCCGCGTTGCCGCTGACCGTCGGGTTCGCCGCCTCGCTCGGCGGCAGGAATACCTGGTTGAAGGCGCCACCGGTCATTGCGTTCAGCACGTAGGTGATGCCGTTGTCGACGAGCGCGGCGCAGGAGGTCGGTACATTCGGCGCCGGCACGATGGAGTTCACCGTCAGCGCCTGCGACACCAGTTCCGGGTTGAAGATGATCTGCTCCTGCACGCCGGGCAGGTTCAGATACCAGCCGAAGCGCTTCGCGGCACCGGTGCAGCCGGACAGTGACGGCCAGCAGATGCTCGCGTTGCTGGCGATGTCGCGATCCTGCGTGGTCGCGTTGATGGTCACGACCTGCGGTACCAGGTTCGCCTGCTGTTCCGTGTAGTTACCCGACAGCCCCGTGGCCGACCCGGCCATGGAGGCGTACTGGGTATTCGGCGACAGCGTGTTCCAGGCCGCCATATTCCAGTCCCACACCCCATACAGGCTCTGCGTGGCCGTGGCATAGGTCGCCGGGTTGGTATTGGTCAGCGGAATCTTCTGACCGGTGCCGAACAGCAGCATCAGCTGCTGCTGCATGCCCACCGCCGGCGAGCCGGAGGCGGCGACGATGGCGGTGGTGATCGGCTGGCCCGCAGGTGTCTTGAACAGCGGGCCGCTGGTAACCGCCCAGTTGCTCTCCGTCGCGCTCGTCAGGTCGAAGCGCCACAGGTTCCCCTGCAGGTCACCGGCATAGACGTAGTCGGTGATGTGATCGCCGTCCAGGTCCACCGGCGACGGGAAGGCGATGCCGTTGGGGCTCGCAGCAGAGCCGGTATGCGTGCTGAGGTAGTAGAAGGTCTTGACACCGGTGGTGCTGATCGTCATCGACATAGATGCCGGCATCGCCCGAGGCGCTGCCGTAACCGTTGCCGAAGATCACCGCCCACTTGCCATCGTGCAGGCGGCGGATCATGGGCGTGCCGTAGGTATTGCCCATGCTGGTGCCGCAGCCGGCGACGTTCGCGCACGCAATGGTGGCGGGCGTCCACTCGCCGATCACCAGGCTCGCGGCATTGGCCTCGGTGAAGTTGCCCGCGACCCCGGTCGTGGGATTGGGGGGCGTGGTGACATCGAGCGCGAACAGCGAGGCGCCGCCCGCACCCAGGCCGCCGACCACCCAGCTGTGCCACACACCATTGAAGAACACGTCACCGGTGGCCGGTGTCGCATCGACGAAGAAGTTGTGGCCGTACTGTGAGTTCGAATAGTCGAGATTGGCCGTGGTGGAGTGAATGGTCTTCACGACCGCGGCCGGCATGTACGCCAGCACTTCCTGGCCGTCATTGGTGGCGGTGTAGAAGTTGCTGTTGGCGTCGTAGTAGCCGCTGCGGAAGCCGTGCAGCAGGCCGTCGTTGGCGCCGACGTAGACGACGTTCTCGCGCTGCACCTGCGCGCTCTGGAACGCCGGATAGGTCTGACGCGCCGCCGTTCTCGGGCAGCGGATCGGTGCTGACGATCTTGTCGGACCAGACCGTGCTGTAGCTCGCGATCGGCGGCCCGACCCAGCTCGGGCTCGAGTCGATGATGTCCGCGAGCACGCTGGTGCGGCGGCGGAACAGGCCCGCGCCGGCGCTGTTGATCTCGCAGGTGCGGTCACCGCGCAGGAAGTTCAGGCGCTCGTTGGTCGCATAGGCGGTGGTCGAGTTGCAGGGCGTTGAGGCTGAGTCGCCCTGGTCAAGGGTCGTCTGCTGGGCGGCCGTCAGGTTGCTCCACTCGAACGGGATGCCGGCGGCGCCGTTGTACGAGATGATCGTGCGGGCGGTCGGCGCCTGCGCGGCGATCGGGCCCACCGCCAGGGTCGTGGCGCAGGTGGAGCCGGTGGCGACGCCGGTGAGGTTGCACGAGGCGTCCCAGTTGGGAATCGTGGCGATGATGACGTTGTTGAAGGCGTCGAACCCCAGGCTGCTGGCCGTCACGCGCCCGGTCCAGTTGTCGTTCGGGTTGTAGAAGGCGAAGTAGGCCTGCGCGCCGGTCTCGAGTTTCGCGGACTGCTTTTCGCTGGCACCGGCGGAGGTCGAGGCCGAAGTGGCCGGCTGCGCCTTGAAGCACAGGATCTCGTGAATGTTGGTACTGCCGCCGGTGGAGCCGGCGAAGCCGAACAGGAAGTTGGCCGGCAGCGGGCCGTTGGAGGTGGTGATGTTCTGCTTGCTGATCACCGACTGGTAGGCGCCGCCATTGATGCTGTACGACAGGCTCAGCAGGCCGTCCTGCGAGATCTTCAGCGCATAGAAGATCGGGGTCGCGGCCGGCCGGCTCATGGCGCTCTCGCTGGCGATCTGCACGGTCGAGGGCAGCTCGACGTAGGCGTTCGGGATCGGGGCGTAATCGTAGAGCGCGATCGGGTTGCCGCCCGAGGTGACCGCGCTGTTGGTGGTGGAGTTCCACACCACGCCGTTGCGGCAGGTCGCCTGCACGGCGGACTGCTGCTGCGCCGAGTTCATCGAGCTCGGGTAGTAGGTCGGATAGTTCGCATTCAGCCACGACCAGGCAATGTTGCCGGCGCCGCGCATGCCTATGCGGTTGGGCTTGTAGCCATAGCCGAGCGCGCTGTTGTCGCCCGTGGCCGTATTGGAGCCCGTTGTAGCCCGGCATGAGCGCCGCGCCGTTCAGGAAGTTGCCGTATTCGTCGATGCCGAGCCCGAGGTAGCCGCCGACCATGCCGGTATAGGGCGCGTTGGCGTTCGAGCAGGTGTAGGCCAAGCTGCCGCCGAAGGAGCCGATGTTGGGGGTCTGGCTCGCATCCATCAGGAAGAAGCTGAGGCCGTCGGCGCCGTCTCCGCCGGCACCGCCGCTATCGCCTCGGTAGGTGACGGTCTTGAAGGTGATCGAGACACCCTGGCCGGTGGGGAAGGGGGCCGCGGAGATGATGGCGCCGTGCTGGTTGTAGCCGCCCGGAGAGCCGTTGGTGAAGCGCAGCGCGCCCTTGCCGACCGGATCGGGAAGTGTCTGCCCGGAGCCGGCGACGCCATTCTGGCCGCCGACCAGGTTCTCACCATAGGTGCCGCTGATCGCGGTACAGCCCGGGATCTGACCACCGGTGCCGCCGCTCGGCTGGGAGCCCGCCAGGGCGCCGGCCGTGAGGCAGGCGTCGAAGAACGAGTACCAGCTGTTGGTCGTCGTCGTGCCGGTGAAATCCTCGCTGATCGCGCTCTGCGCCTGCACCGTGAACGATGCAGCCAGCCCCGCGGCGGCGAGAAGACCTGTGAATATTCCCTGACGGTTCATGGGTTACAACTCCTGCATACGACGCCCTGCTGGACTTCGTAAACACTTTCGACAACGGCGACCGTGGCGAGCGAGCCGCCATAGCCGTAGGAATCAATCTGGTAGGCCTCGCCCTGTGTATCGGCGGCAGGACCCACATCGGCAATGTAGAAACCCGGTATCGCGGCATACGGCGGATCGCCGTTGGTGCCATTCACCCCGGGCGTCACGCTCATGCCGGCCGGCAGGTACGTGGTCGCACTCGCCCAGGTGCCAGGGGCGGTCACGGTCTGGCCGTTCTGCACCAGCGTCGTGGTGCAGATCTGCCCCGCATTGGGGGTGTTGCCGTTGAGGATGCCCGCAGCGCAGGCCTGTGCGCCGATCGCGACGTTGTTTCCCTGCAGCAGCCACCATTCGCCGTACTGCTGGACGCTCTCGGCCGCGTGGAAGGCGCGCTCTTTCTCGCGCACGTTGCCGGCAATGTGCTCCTGGGTGCCGAAGGCGCGGAACATGCTCATCGCCAGGATGGTAATGATCATCAGCAGCAGCAGCGCAGTAAACAGCGCGAAGCCGCGCGCGTGCGTCATGGAAGCAGCGCGACTGTTCATGTGTGCACTCCGGCGCGCGCCATGACCTGGATGACCCGCTCTATTACGATCGTCGCGGGCTGACCGGGCTGGGGGAACAGCGGGTTGACGAAGGTCAGCTGCACCCGCACGGAGCTGATGTTGCTCCAGTCGTCGAAGCCGCAGGGACTCGCCGCGTTGGAACACATCTGGTCCGCCGTCAGGTAGGTATCGACGTTGTACGTGGTCGACGGCGAGGTGCGGTTGACGCCGTACCAGATCACCATGCTCTGCAGCCCGGTGATCAGCGAGACGGCGGCGTTGGTGTTGGCGCCAATGCTCAGCTGGCACATGAGCTGGCCCGGGGTGTTACCCACCGGCGGCACCACGTAGAACTGGCTGGCGTAAATACTGGTCCGGCGCGACCGTGGTGTTGGTGCTGCCGTCGCAGAGGATCACGCCATCGTTCAGGGCGGTGCGGTAGCGCACGCCGATGGTGTCGGGCCCGGTAGCAGCGGGGTGCGAGCCGACGAAGGGCTGCGCCACCTGGTAGACCTCCCAGGCCTGCGGGCCGCTGAAGGCGCGGCAGGGCAGTAAACGGCGTGTAGGTCGGTCGGGCTGGGGAAATAGCCGCCCTGCTGGATGACGTCGGTCAGCACCGTCATGGCGAAGCGCTGCTCGTCCTGCAGCAGAGCGAGGGCCTGCTGATTGCTATTGGCGCCGCGGATGTTCTCGACCACCTTGACCAGGCCGAAGAGCAGGAACACGGCGATGGCGACGGTCACCATCAGCTCGACCAGCGTGAATCCGCGCTGCGGCGCCCGCGGCGCCGTGGGCTTGTACAACTTGCTCATGGTTCCACGTACAGAAGATATGAGGGCAGTTCGAATGTGCTGTTCGCGGCATTCGCCACCTGGTCGGTTACTTCCTGCGAGTTCACCGACACCGCGGTCTCGCTCCAGGTGATCTGAATGGTGCAGGCCGTGGGCGTGTTGTTGACCACCGGCGGGCAGGAAATCGTGGCGACCGGATTCGGCAGCAGGCCCTGCATGGTGGTGGTCCAGCGCGCCAGGTCGGAGGCGGCCAGATTCATTGGCTGACACATGGAAGCGCCGTTACTGGTGCCGACGCAGACCAGCGGAGCCGCCATATCCCCGGTCGCCTGGGCGGCCATCACACCGTCGGTCGACTGGATGATCGGCGCGGCCGTCGGGTTGATGGTCACGGTGGTCGGCGGCGTGCTCGCCCAGTAGTTGCGATTCGAATGCATCGAGGCCGCAAGGCTCGCCGCCTCGATCGCCGCCAGCGAGCGCAGCCGCGAGGTGCTCATATTGCTCATGGCCAGCGCCTCCAGCTTGGCGACGCCCAGCAGGCCGACGCAGATGACGACCACCGCCACCATGACCTCAACCAGTGTGAAGCCGGCGCTGCGGACAGCGCTGCGTGAGTGGCTCATAGACAGGTCCCCGAGAGGTTGTTCGCCGGAGTCTCGACCTGCGCCAGTCCCACCGGTGTAATCCAGAGGCAGCGCGTATAGGCGGTCGCGGCGGTGGGGTTGTGCAAGGTGATCGTGGTGTTCGGGAAGCCCGCCGCGGTGGTCGCGAAGCCCTCGCGGTTATAGGTGACCTGCGAGACGGCGCCGCTGGCGACGAAGGTGTCGGGGGTCGTGCCAAGGAACGCCGGGTGCACGCGCATGATGGAGCCGGCAGCCGGCTGCGCAGCGCTGGTCGGATTCGAGAATACGAGCCAACCGCTGGCCCATGAGGTGTTGCCCGAACAGGCGGTCTGGGCGGCATTCGATGCGCACACCGTCACGAACTGGCCTTCGCGGATGGCCTCGCCCTGGGTGTACTGCAGATCGCCCAGCAGATCGTTCGCCTCCGCGGACATGCGGTACGAACTGGTGATGTACTTGTAGGACGGCAGGCCGATGACCATGAGGATCGCGAGGATCGACACCGCGACCAGCAGTTCTATGAGCGTGAAGCCAGATTGCCGTTTCATGGGGCGGCAATGTACTGGACGCGCGCGCCTGGAAAGCGCGTACCACGTCACATCAGGCCGGCGGTCCGACGGACGGCCGGCGCAGGGCTATGGGCGGTCGTGCTGCGGGCACATAACGCCCCCCGGCGGCCGTTTTGACGGCCCGAAAGCCCCCCCGGCAACCCCTGATGCGGTGCGTGGACGCGGGTCGCGAGCGCGACGGGCCGCGTCGGCGCTGCCGGGAGGTTTGACAGAATGCGGCGTGCACGTGCGCCGCTGCATCGGCTGCTACACCTTAATAAGAGGCGATCTCGATCAGGTTACCGTCAGGATCACGGCAGTAGACCGACAGCAGGGTGCCGCGCGCGCCGGTCTTTTCCGTCGGGCCGAGTTCGATCGCGATCCCCGCTTGCTGCAGGTGCGCTATGACATCGGGCGGTGTTGTGCGGGTCAGGAAGCACAGGTCCTGTGTTCCGGGGCTTGCCACGGCGGCGGTGAACCAGTCGTGCTGGCTGGCCGAAACGGGCCGCAGGTTGATCTTCTGGGCGCCGAACTTGAGCGCCGTGCGCGGTGCCTGAGCCTCCCGGGCAAACTGCTCGCGCGTCATGCCGAGGACCCGCTTGATACCAGGCCGCCGAAACCTCAACGTCCCTGACATTGATGACGATGTGGTCAATCGCCTCCACCGTTAGCGGACGGCTCATCTCCTTAAACCCTCCGCGCGGCGTGTGGCGCCACGAACCCTTCAGCAAGCTCCCGCATAATACGCCGGCGCAGCGCGCCCTTGAGGAGCAGGCATGAGAGAGCGGGTTCGGGACTTTGAACATGGCGCAAGCGCCCGCCGGACGCGCAGCGCAGCGCGCCGGCGGCGTAAGCCTTCGGTGACGAGCCAGCGTTGAGCGCGTGGCGCGCAACGGTGGCATGGGCCGCGGCACTCGCCGGCGGCGGCGCACCTGCCTGCGCAGGGCCTGCAGCGCCGGCCGCAGACGCGCGCCTCGCGGCGGTCATTCCCGCCATCGAGTCGCAGATCGAGCAGAGCGGGGCTGACGTCGCGGTAGCGTTCCGGACCCTCGACGGCCGCAGCCAGTGGCTGCTGCGCGCAGACGAGCCCTTTCACGCCGCCAGCACCATGAAGCTCGCCGTGCTCATCGAGCTCTACCACCAAGTACGGCTGCACAAGGCGAGGCTCGATGAGGCCCTGGTCGTGCGCAACGAGTTTAAGAGCCTGGTCGACGGTTCTAGCTTCAGCCTGAGTTCCGACGACGACTCGGAGACACAGCTGTATCAGGCCGTCGGACAGAGGCGCACGCTCGCCGAGTTGAGCGAGCTCATGATCACGGTAAGCAGCAATCTTGCCGCGAACCTTTTGATAGACCGTCTCGGTATCGCCAACATCCGCGCCAGCATGCATGCGCTCGGCGCGGACGACATGAACGTGCGGCGCGGGCTCGAGGACAGCAAGGCTTTCCAGCAGGGCCTCAACAACACGACGACGGCTAACGCGCTGCTCAAGATCATGGACGCGATCGCCCGCGGGCACGCGGTCGACGCCGCGGCGTCACGGCAGATGGTCGAGGTTCTTTCGCGCCAGACCGACAACGACGAGATTCCGGCGGGCTTGCCGGCCGGCCTGCGGATCGCGCACAAAACCGGTCAGATCACCAAGATCCAGCACGACGCCGCCATCGTCTACGCGCGCCGGCCCTTCGTACTCGTCATCCTTACGCGCGGCATCGATGATCCCACCAGGAGCGCGGCCCTCATGGCGCAGATCGCACATCAGCTGTACGGTGTCACCCAGTAACGGCGCCGCGCGGCGTGGCCCATCGGCCAATCGTTCGGAGAACAACATGAAGCGCGCAGTATCCATTTTCCTGGTCGCCGGTTGCGCCTGCGCGTTCGCAGCCACGGCCCCGATGTACCCGCCGGCCGGACTCGACATGTCGGCGGTCGACACCGACCACCCGGCCCGGAAATGATTTCTTCCAGTACGCCAACGGCGCATGGCTGGCGCGCACGGCGATCCCGGCGGACAAGCCGTTCATGACCGAGGCACAGGCGGTGCGTGACCGCGTCGAGCGTCAGTTGCGGGACCTGATCGAGGGGGCGGCCGCCCACAGCGGTCACGAGCCCAAGGATCTCGCCGGCAAGGTCGGCGCGTTCTACGCCTCGTTCATGAACGACTCACGACGCGAGACCCTGGCCGCGACGCCGCTCGCGCCCGATCTGGCGGCCATCCGTGACGCTCGCACGCCGGCCCAGCTGGCGCGCCTCATGGGGCAGTCGACCGCCTCGTTCGGCGGCACCTTCTTCCAGATCTATATCGATCTGGACCTCAAGGACACCGCCCATTACGCCACCTACGTGCAGCAGGCCGGTCTCACGCTGCCGGACCGCGACTACTACCTGAAACCCGACCTCGCCGCCAAAAAGGCGCAGCTGAGCCTCTACGCCACACAGATCCTGAAGCTGATCGGCTGGCCGGACGCCACCGCCCAGGCCGATGCGATCGTCGCGCTCGAGACGCGTATTGCGCAGGTCAGCTGGACCAAAGCCGAGCAACGCGATCTTGACAAGACCTACAACGCCTTCACGGTGGCGCAGCTGCAGAGCTTCGCGCCGGGCATGCCGTGGGGCGAATTCCTGGCCGGCGCGCACCGCGGCGGGGCGACCAAGATCGTCATCGCCGAGAAGAGCGCCTTTCCGAAGATCGCCGCGATCTTTGCCGCGACCCCGCCGCCAACGCTGCAGGCGTGGCTCGCGTTCACGACCACGGACGGGGCCGCCCGCTACTTGTCGGCGCCTTTTGCGCAGGCCTATTTCGACTTCCACCGCAAGGCGATCCTCGGCATCAGCCAGCGGCCGGAACACTGGAAAGAGGGCATCAGTGCCGTGTCCGGCGGCGACTGCAGCGATCCGAGCAGCTGCTTCGGCACGCTCAACTGGGCAGTGGGCCAGCTCTACACCGCGCGTTATTTCCCGCCTGCCACCAAGGTGCGCGCCCAGGCCCTGGCGGACGCCATCCTGCGCGCGTTCCATCAGCGCATCGAACACCTGGAGTGGATGGCCCCGGCAACGCGCACCGAGGCGCTGCGCAAGCTCGATACTTACACGGTGAAGATCGGCTATCCCGACCGCCCGCGGGATTACTCCAGTGTCGTCGTGCGCGATGATGACCTGGTCGGCAACGTCAGGCGGGCGGCGGCGGCCGATTGGGCGTTCTACGTCGACCGCAGCGGCGGCCCGGTCGACAAAAGCGACTGGCAGATGACGCCCCAGACCTTCGATGCGTACAACGGCGCACTGCGGGACATCGTGCTGCCGGCGGCGATCCTGCAGCCGCCGGGCTTCGATCCGGCCGCGGATGCTGCGGTGAATTTCGGCAGCGTCGGCACGCTGATCGGCCACGAACTCACCCACGGACTCGACGACCAGGGCCGCAAGCTCGATGCCAGCGGTGCGTTGCGCGACTGGTGGGCCGACGCCGATGCGCGCGCCTTCAAGGCGCGGGCCACGGTGCTCGGCAAACAGTACGCCAGCTACGAGCCCGTACCGGGACTGCACATCAACCCGGACCTGACCATGGGCGAGAACATTGCCGATCTGGGTGGCGTAGTCATCGCACTCGATGCCTACCATGCCTCGCTCAAAGGCCCCGCGCCAGTCATCGACGGCATCAGCGGCGACCAGCGTTTTTTTCGCGCCTACGCACAGTCATGGCGCGGCAAAGGACGCGAAGACTACATCCGCAATCTGACGACCAGCGATCCGCATTCGTACCGCTCGTTCCGCGTCAACGGCGTCGTGCGCAATGTCGATGCCTGGTACAGCGCCTTCGATGTGCACAGCGGCGACAAGCTGTACCTGGACCCCTCGCAGCGGGCGCGCATCTGGTGACCCAAGAGCACCGGGCCGCACCTACGCTAGCAGGAGAAGTCATCGCCGAGCGCAGGCTCGTCCGTCGCGGGGTGTTCCTGCGCGTCGGCGACGAACTTGCCCTGCGAGTCCAGCTGCGCGAAGACACCGCCCAGTTTCACCAGCGCCTCGTAGCGCCCCTGTTCGATGAGCCGCCCGTCCTTGAGCACCAGGATCATGTCGGCCGAGCGCACGGTGGAAAGACGATGCGCGATGACGAAGGTCGTGCGCCCCTTCACCAGGGTGCGCAGCGCCCGCTGCACCCGTGCCTCGGTGATGTTGTCGAGCGCACTGGTCGCCTCATCCAGAATCAGGATGGGGGCATTCTTGAGCATCGCCCGGGCAATCGAGAGGCGCTGCCGCTCGCCCCCGGAGAGCGACTTGCCGTCCTCGGCGACGAGAGCCGCATAGCCATCGGGCTTCACCGCAACGAACTGATGCGCCTCGGCGGCGAGGGCTGCGGCTTCGAGCTCGGCATCACTCGCGTCCGGTTTGCCGATGCGCAGGTTCTCCGCGATCGAGCGGTAGAGGAGGCCGGGGTTCTGGAACACCACCGCGATCTGGGCGCGGAGCGAGCTCAGGCTGACGGTGCGGATGTCGGTGCCGTCAATGGTGATCCGCCCGCTGGCCGGATCGTAGGCGCGGTAGAGGAGTGACAGTGCGGTGGTCTTGCCGGCTCCAGTGGGGCCGACTACCGCGACGGTACTGCCAGGCGGCGCCCGGAAGGTGAGGCCCTTGAGCACCGGGTGCGCGGCATCGTAGCCAAAGGAGACGTCCTCGAAGGCTACCTCGCCGCGCACGTTCACCAGATCGGACGCCTGCGGGTCCTGGGCGAGCGCGCTGCGCGTATCGAGGATCTCGAAGAAGTTCGCCAGCGCCGGCCCCTGGAAGAACAGGTCCGCGATGAAGCCCGCCAGCTGCTCCATGCGGCCGATCATCATCATGGCAAAGCCCACGAAGGCTACGATCTGGCCGACGGTGATCTCACCCTGGCCGTGCAGCTGTACCCCGAGCGCGAAGATACCGATCACGGTGATGGCGCTCGCCGCGCGGTTGGCCACCGCGGCCCACGCCCAGCCGCGCAGCACCGGGTATTGGGCCGCCAGTACCTGAGCGACCAGCCGGCGCAGCGCAGCGACTTCGGTGACGACGCGCGAGAAGCTCTGCACCACCATGACGTTGCCGAACACGTCACCGGCGCGCTCGGAGATTTCCTGGTTCATCTCCTCGACCCGCCGCTGCGCATTGCCGGTGCGGCGTACCACGAGCGTGTTGAACATGACGAAGCTGAACATCAGACCGATCATGAGCAGCGCCAGCTGCCAGTTGCTGCGCAGCGCCAGCGGGATCATCACCACGACGGCGATCAGCGTGCTCAGGTGACTGCGGAAGAACGACAGCCACAGGTAGAAGAGGTTACCGCTGCCGCTGTGCAGGGTGCGCAGCAGCCGCCCCGTATGCTGCTGATCGTGGAACGACAGGGGCAGCGCGATGGCATGCTCGAAGAAGTCGGCAATCGCCTCGAGCTGGCGCCGGTGTGCCAGGCGATCGGAGTACAGGGAGACCAGCACGTTCGCGGCGACGCCAAAGAAGCCCACGCCGGTCCACCAGCCGATATAGGGCCACGCGCTGGCCGAGCCCCTGGCGGCGAGCACATCGACCACGCGGCCGAAGAGCCAAGGCTCGATGAGGAAAACTGCCGCGAGCGCGATATTGGCCAGCGCAAGCCCGGTCGCCAGCCATTTCTCCGGGGCCAGCAGCCCCAGCACCCGCAGGTAGATACGCAGCAGCGACACGCGCGGCCTTTCGCATTCACAGCCAAGGCGCACTGTGCCGAACCCGGGCCACAAATGTCACGGCCGGATGCCGGCAAGGCGTGGCTGGGCCGCCGCGGGCTAGTTCAGCTGGATGCCCGGATACCAGCCACTCCTGGCGAGGAAGGCGTGCGCGTCGGTCATCCCCAGAATCTCAGCCAGCGCGCGCCGCTTGTCGGGCGCATGCTCGTAATACGCCTTACTGATGCGATAACCGACCCAGTAGCCAAGATCACCGGCTTTTTCCAGAGTGCCGTTATAGAGCCAGTCGGAGAGGTCGGTCTTGTCCTCATCGCGGACGAAGGCCGTCTCGATCTCCTTTTCACGCCCTTTGTTGCGGTCGCGCAGGAACGAATAGGTGGCGCCGCCGGAGATCAGTTCGCCGGTGAACTCGGCCGCCCCCTCGACGATCGAGACCTCGAGTACGGTCGGATGCTCGGCGTCGTACAGGGCCGGCGCGTTACGCGCCTGCTGGACATGGGCATATTCGTGCGCGCTGACGTAGACGAACCGGTCTTCCAGGTTGGGATTCATCCAGCTCACCGCGCACAGGCTCTCGAGCCCGATCATGACGCCGGCTGCATCCGTCACGCCGGTCGGCTTGGTGCGTCCGACCACGATCGTCACGGGCGGGAATGCCGCCTGCGGATAGAGCCGTGCCAGCTTGGCTAAGGCGGCCTTGAGGCGCGGGCGCACCTGCGGCAGCACGGCGAGGCAGCGTTTGGCGTCCGCGTAGACATCGGGATGTTTGTCAATGGCGTCTGCAAGCCGCGCGGCGGTCGTATTGCGAAGCTTGAAGAAGCGCTGCAGACCATCCGAGCCCGGATCGATGTAATCGCGCTGCAGCTGTTCGGCCGTCGGATGTCCGCCGGCTGCGTTGTACACCGTGTAGAAGCGCTCGACGTCTGAAGTCTGAATCTTCGGATCAATGCCTCTGCCTGCGACCGGGCGCACGGCGCTGCAGGCAGTTACGGTCATGGCCACGCAGATCATCACATTCAGGAAGATCCGGGCAGCGGTTGCGTTCATACTTGCGTCCGGGGTATCGGGCACAACGATGAAGGCATCTGCAATTGGACGTGCTTACGCGCACTGGGAGGCATGGGCTGGCGTGCTGCTGTGCGGCCTGTGTGCAGGCGTTGGCGGCTATCTGTCGGGCCTGTATTTCAATCATTCGATCATTCCGCCGGCACTCGGCGGCGGCATCGGCGGTTACTTTCAATCCACAATATTGGACTACGTCATCCGTCGCTACGGTCTGGACACGCCGTAACAATCTCCTGAGGATCTGAGAGTGCCATATGAGGCTCGTGCCACGGATACCAATCATGAGCGTTGCGGTGATCGGAGTGGGCTGAACGCCGAGCGGAGCGGGTGGCCTATCTCGGCATGCGCTCCCGGAAAGGGCGGCGCGCACCGGCGCAGCGCTGATACGAGCGCGACTCACTGGCGCTCGGC
Source organism: uncultured Gammaproteobacteria bacterium (assembly GCA_963787655.1). Classification (GTDB taxonomy): domain Bacteria; phylum Pseudomonadota; class Gammaproteobacteria; order Steroidobacterales; family Steroidobacteraceae; genus 13-2-20CM-66-19. The sequence continues at coordinate 500,742 of CAWBDY010000003.1, forward strand.
ACGTTTGCTCACTGACCGCAGTCGCGCGTTCAGCGCGGACGTTCAACCTGCCATCGGTTCAAGACGGTTGGAGCGAGCGTCGTGTACTTGAGATGTGATAAGGCAGCGCTATTCCGGCCGTATTGCCGCGGCGAGCAGCCCATGACCCGTTTGAAGGCGGTGCTGAAGGCGCTTTCGGATTCGTAGCCGAGCGACAAGGCGATGACGGAAACGGGTTCGCCGGAGTGTGTCAGCCGGTCCCCGGCCAAGAGCATGCGCCAGCGTGCCACGTATTCCAGCGGCGGCGTACCGACCGTCGCTTTGAATCGAAGCGCAAAGCTCGAGCGCGACATGGCGGCGCGCTGCGCCAGCTCCTGCAACGTCCAGCGATGCCCCGGATCGGCGTGTACGGCACTGATCGCCGCACCCATCTGCTTATCCGCCAGCGCGAACAGCCAGCCCACACCAGCCTGGGGGCCTTCGGCCACATGCAGCCGCAGGGCCTGGACCAGCATCATGTGGGCGAGGTGCTGCGCGATCAGAAATCCACCCGGCTGCGGATCGTGCAGCTCGTGCATCATCCGCTCGACCGACCAGCGCAGCGCCGCCTGGTCTGACTTCTCGCGAATGTGCACGATCGGCGGCAGCATCCCCAGGAGGATGCCGGCATGCGCGCCGGCAAGGGCAAAGCGGCTGCCGACCAGAAAGAACTCTCCGCCGCCATTGCACGAGGCGATCCCGCCCTCGCGCACCGGCCAAAATATGGTCTGGGCATCGACCGGGGTCAGCGCGAGATCGCTCGCCAGCCGGAAGGGCCGTCCGCACGGCAGCAAGAAGCAGTCCCCGGAGCGCAGGTGCACCGCATCGGGCACGCCTTCCATCGACAGCCAACACTCCCCGCAGACGACGGCGTAACACTTGATGCCTTCGTGCCGCGGGAACTGAATTGACCACTCGCCCGCGGCATCAAAGCCGGCGGACACGTAGCTGCGCGGCTTCAGGAGCGCGAGCACGTCTGACAGCGGATCCATGCCTACCCTGGACGATTGCGAAGGTAATAAGGAATTTAACGCATAGATCGTATTTTCCCAATCACCTATGTTGCTGACCACGGGACTGCGGGTTGTGGTCCTGACCAAGTAATGGAGTACTCCTCATGCGTGTGTTCGTCACCGGTGCGACGGGGTTTATCGGGTCTGCGACGGTTCAGGCGCTGCTCAGCGCGGGCCACGAGGTCCTGGGTCTTACCCGCTCGGAGGCGGGCGCCAGGTCCCTCGTAGCCGCTGGTGCCGCGGCGCATAGCGGCGATCTGGAGGATCTCGAGAGCCTGCGCAGTGGAGCTGCGGCATCCGATGGCGTGGTGCACACGGCCTTTATTCACGACTTCTCGAAATTCGCGGCGAACTGCGAGACCGATCGGCGCGCCATCGAGGCGTTGGGTTCTGCGCTCGCCGGCTCTGCCCGTCCTCTGATCGTCACTTCGGGAACCGGGATACTGAGCGATCGCCCGGCGACCGAAGAGAGTGTGCCCTGCGCCGGCACCAACGTGATTCCGCGCATTGCCTCGGAACAGGCAGCCGCTGCGGTGGCGGCGCGCGGCGTGCGCGTCTCGGTGGTGCGTTTGCCGCCATCGGTCCACGGCGATGGCGATCATGGCTTTGTGCCGCTGCTCATCGGTATGGCGCGGGACAGGCAAGCTTCCGCTTACGTGGGCGATGGCGCGAACCGCTGGCCCGCAGTTCACTGCCTTGATGCTGCGCAGCTGTTCAGGCTCGCGCTCGAGAAGGGCGCCGCGGGGGCCCGCTATCACGGCGTGGCCGAGGAGGGCGTACCGTTCCGGGACATCGCCGGCGTCATCGGCCGCCGCCTGAACGTACCGGTCGTCAGCAAGACAGTGGAGGACGCCCCGGCCCACTTCGGCTGGTTCGCACATTTTGCAGCGCTCAACAATCCGTCATCGAGTCAGCGCACCCGGGGACTGCTGGGCTGGCAGCCGCAGCAGACCGGGCTCCTTGCCGATCTCGACCGGCCGCGCTATTTCGAAGCCTGAAGACCGCCCGCGGTGACGGCCGCTGCGGCAGCAGCAAGCAGATGGACCTCAGGTGAGGCCGATCGAGGGGATGCCACGATGAAGTTAGGCTGACGTACCCGCGCGAAGATGCGACTATTCGTCCCCACACCGCGATCGACGCCCGAGCGAAGGCGTTCCGGTAGGCAGCAGGCGGACGACGGGAATGGTTTCACGCGAAGGCTCCGCAGCGCGCGAGTCACTGCGGTGCCGAAATTGCGGCGCGGCTGCACCGGGCCGTTACTGTCCTGAGTGCGGGCAGGAGACCACCGAAGAGCTGCCGACCGCCCGGGAGTTCGTGCACGAGTTCGTCCTGCACTACTTTGCGGCCGACGGACGCCTGTGGCGCACGCTCAGCGCGCTCGTCCTGCACCCGGGCAAGCTGACCCTCGAGTACCTACGCGGGCGCAAGCGGGCGTACGTGTTGCCGCTGCGGCTGTATCTGACCGTAAGCGTGGTCTTCTTCCTGGTGCTGCAGCTTGCGCTGACGCCCGACTCGCACCGCATGACCGAGGCGGTGCACCGCTCGTTGAACGATGGACACACGACCTTCACGATTGTGGATCTCGGCTTTGGCAAGGCCATCCGGCACCCGGACGGCTCGTTCACCTGTGATCTGCCGCGATGGCTGTGCACCCGCATCAACGAACGGGTGGTGCAGCCCCCGGGAGAGCTGGAGAGGCGGGCCTCGGCGCTGCCGAGCGAGCTTTTCGCTCACTTTTCGACGGCCATTTTCCTGCTGCTGCCGGTCTTCGCCTTCTATCTGCAGCTCGCCTATTTCAGGCGCCGGTACGGCGAACATTTCCTGTTCGCTCTGCACGTACACAGCTTCTGGTTCCTGATACTGCTCGTGCGGTTGTTGCCCATGCCACAGTGGGCACAGTGGGGGTTAGACCTGTATCTGTTCGTTTACACCGTTATCGCACTACATGTCGTGTATGGCTCGGCCTGGTGGAGTTCCGTCCTGAAGGGACTCGCCGTTGGGGCGGCTTATATAGCGACCCTCGGCATGGCGGCGGTCGTACTGGCCGTCTGGGCGCTCGTGAAATAGCCGGTCTGAGCCGGCGACCAGGATCATGGCATGCGGCCTGTAGAGGCGCCGACCGGGACTTTGCGGCCGCATGCCGCGCAGCGGGGGCGGCAAAAGGGTTCCTGCGCAGGCTCTGGCATACAACGGATGCCTGCATTCGTCGAACTCGAATACCAGCGGAGAATAAGCCTATGCGCATTGTGAGCGTCGGTCATGCGGCCTTTGCGGCGGTCATGATCGCCCTTGGAGTCATCGGCCTGGTGACAACCGGTTTCATCCCGGTGTGGGAGCCGATACCTAAGTGGGCGCCGGCACACGTCGCACTGGACTACCTGTGCGCCATCATCTCGCTCGCCGGCGGCATTGGCCTGCTGTGGCGGGGCACCGCGAGCGTCGCTGCCCGCGTGCTCTTCGCTGCCCTCATGTTTTGGATGCTGGTCTTCAGAGTGCCCTTCATCCTGCGCTCGCCCCTGACGGAGGGTCCCTATCAATTCACCGGCGAGACCGCGACGGTTGTGGCCGGCGCGTGGGTGCTGTATGCATGGTTCGCAGCGGATTCGGACCGGCGACGGCTTGGTTTTGCCACCGGCGAGAGGGGAGTGCGCCTTGCACGGGTGCTGTATGCCCTCGCTTTGATCGCCTTCGGCTTCTCCCATTTCGCCTATCTCAATCTGACCGCGCCACTGGTTCCGGGCTGGCTGCCGGCGCACGTGTTCTGGGCATATTTCACCGGCGCTGCCTACCTGGCGGCAGGCGCCGCCATTCTCATCGGGGTGTATGCACGGCTGGCGGCGGTGCTCTCGGTCTGGCAGATGGGACTCTTCCTCCTGCTGGTGTGGGTACCCATGCTGATGTCGGGAAAGACGGGCGCCGATACCTGGAGCGAGGCGATCGTCAATGCAGCGTTGGTGGCGGGCGGCTGGCTGGTGGCGGAATCCTACCGGGGTATGCCCTGGCTCGCCCTCAACAAGCGTTAGTAGAGGCGTGCGGATCCGCTACGGCAGCGTGACGGGCCCGCGGGTCAGCGAATCATTGCGATCGCGAGGCCCAGCATCCTGCTCCAGCGGGGCTGGTCGGCAGCGCTCAGGTTAGGACCCAGGTGTCACGCGGGCCTAGTGTGATGTTCCATATGTAACTTTACGGTCTGAGCGCTGTCCAAAGTGTATCCTTGGATGCGGAGCGCTCGGAATGAAGATTGGAAGACCTGCAAAAGAATTGAATGTGACTGCGGCAGATCGCGACAGCTGGAGTCGATCGCGCGCTCGCAGAGCCTGCCGGCGGGACTGGTTCGGCGCGCACAAATGGTGTTGCGCTTGGCTGACGGGGAATCCGGAACTGCTGTAGCGCGGCGTTTTCGCGTGAGCCGGCCAACCGTGACGACATGGCGTACGCGTTATCGGGAACGTGGCATCGGCGGTCTTCACAATGAACTCAAGCCGGGGCGACCGCGCTGGATGGGTGAGGAGCGTGTGGCCGAGCTGATTAACACCACGCTGAGCAAACGACCCAAGGGCTCCACGCATTGGTCGGGCCGACGTCTGGCTGACGAGACCGGCATTTCGCGAGACCACGGTGCATCGCTATCTGACGCTTGTTCGGAGTGCAGCCGCATCGATCCAAATCCTTCAAGCTCTCGACCGATCCGTTTTTCATCGAGAAAGTGCGCGATGTAGTCGGGCTGTATCTGAATCCGCCGGATAACGCACTTGGTGTTGTGTGTCGATGAGAAGAGCCAAGTTCAGGCTCTGGAGCGTACGCAGCCGGTGCTGCCGATGGGCCTGGGATATGTAGAAGGCATCACGCACGACTACGTCCGTCATGGCACGACGACCTTGTTCGCCGCGCTTGGATGTGGCCAATGGCAGAGTGATTACGCAGTGCAAGCCGCGGCATCGCCATCAGGAGTTCCTGAGTTTCCTGCGTCACATCGAGGCCAATGTTCCCGAGCATCTCGGCGTACACCTGATCGCCGACAACTACGGCACGCACAAACACGCCAGGGTTAAGGCTTGGCTGGCGCGTCGGCCGCGCTTCCATCTGCACTTCACACCCGACCTACTGCTCCTGGCTCAACCAGGTCGAGCGCTGGTTTGGACTGATCACGCAGCAGGCTATCCGCCGCGGCTCCTTCGATTCCGTGACTGATCTGAAGCGCAAGATCAATGAGTTCGTCGATCACTACAATCAACATCCGAGGCCCTTCATGTGGACCGCTACCGCCGATTCAATCCTCGCCAAAGTCGAGCGCCTATGTAAAGTTATCAACGGGACATCACACTAGCTCTAAGGTGCAATTGCGGTCCTGCCCGTTGTCGGCGACCTTTGCAGCGCTAACGCGCCCGTGTGACACGTCTGGAGGAATTCCGGCCGGTCATGCGCGCCTTTTATCAACGTCGTCTAGGAATTGCCATGCCCCGTATGAAGGTCGTTCAAGTTTCCAAGCCCGGTAGTGACCTCGAAGTGGTCGAGCGTGACATTCCCGAGCCGACTGCGCGGCAAGTACGCATCAAGGTGCAGGCGTGCGGCGTCTGCCACAGCGACATGTTCACGGTCGCCGGCGCATTTCCTGGCATTCAGTACCCCCGAGTGCCCGGTCACGAGGTGGTGGGCATCATCGATGCCGTGGGTGCGGACGTGCCGGACTGGAAGAAGGGCACGCGCGTCGGCGTGGGCTGGCACGGCGGGCATTGCGGGCATTGCGAGTCGTGCCGGCGCGGCGACTTCATTACCTGCAAGGTGGAACAGATTTGCGGCATCTCCTACGACGGCGGCTACGCCGAGTACCTGATCGCGCCTTTCGAGGCGCTCGCTTCCATTCCGGATGAGCTCAAATCGGAGGACGCGGCGCCCCTGCTGTGTGCGGGCATCACGACGTTCAACGCCCTGCGTCACAGCGGCGCGCGGGCCGGGGACCTCGTCGCTGTTCTCGGCGTCGGCGGACTGGGTCACCTGGGCGTGCAGTTCGCGAGCAAGATGGGGTTCAAGACGGTCGCGATCGCACGCGGCGAGGACAAGGGTCCGCTGGCCAAGAAGCTCGGCGCCCACATCTATATCGACAGCACGTCGCAGAATGCGGCCGAAGAGCTGGCCAAGCTCGGCGGCGCGAAAGTGATTCTCGCGACAGTGACCGATGCCAAGACCATGAGTTCGGTCATTCCAGGTCTCGGCATCGACGGCAAGCTCGTGGTGGTCGGTGCCAGTGGCGAGCCGATCGCCGTGCCGCCGTTTGCCATCATCGGGGCGCGACGTTCAGTGGCCGGGTGGCCGTCGGGCACGGCGCCCGATTCTGAGGACACCCTGAAATTCTGCGTGCAATCGAGCGTGCGACCGATGATCGAGACGTTTCCACTGGCGAAGGCCAAAGAGGCCTATCAGCGGATGATGAGCGGTAAGGCGCGCTTCCGCGTTGTCCTGACCACCTAGCAAGCAGTCGGCGCGGAGATTTCCGACGCGGCCGGGGGAGGGAGCGCGAAACCCCCGCAATCAGCGGACGAGGCTTCCCGGTCCGGGGTCTATCCCCTGGTCGAGGGTGTAACGGGTCCCGATCGCGCCCTGAATCGCGGTCTTGCGATTCAAGCCTATTCCAGTTCTCAGGCGTGTCAGGGCCTCGATGCCCGTGCAGTGCGCCCCGATCAGGTGTCGCACGCCAAAATGACGCATCTGCTGCGCGGTCCAATCGACGTGCTCATCGGTCGCTTCGAAGAGATGTAGTCCGCCGATAACGGCGTCGACTGGCGAGGCGCTAACGTCGGAAACAGTGTTTCCCCCCCCTCCCGCCCCTAAACCCCCCCCCCCCCCTCCCCCCCCCCCCCCACATCCCTCCTCGTGCCCCCCCCCCCCCCCCCCCTAAAAATCATAGGGCTACTGTAGGCTGCATCGCTAGGTAGCGAAGGGTCTGACAAGGCACGCGACGGAATGGATCGCGAGTGGCTTTACCCGATAATACTAATAAGCCTGTCGAACCCAGCGCCTACCATCCTTCGCCTGGAAGTAAGAATTCCGTAGCGAGACACATATGTCACGATATCTTGCGGGTTTGGTTCTGATCTTCGGCGCACTCTGTCTGCCGGCATCGGCGGATAACCAGGCCGCGTCACCTGGCCACTATTTATTTGCCTGGGCCGGTGATGTTGAGAAGCAGGGGAATGATTTCCTGGCAGTAATTGATGCGGACCCACACTCCGCATCTTACGGTCAGCTGGTGACCTCCGTGGCGACCGACCAGAAGAGCATGCAGGTCCACCACACCGAGTACACCATGCCGGAGGAGGGGATGCTGTTCGCGAACGACCATCTTGCCGGGCGCACATTCATCTTCGACCTCCGCGATCCGTTGAAGCCGAAGATCGCGGGATCGTTTACCGAGATGGCCGGCTACAGTCATCCGCATTCGTTCTTGCGACTTCCCAATGGACACGTGCTCGCGAGCTTCCAGCACTCACATCCGGCGGGCATGGATATGCCCATGGGTAACACCCTGGGAAGCTCCGGTGGGATTGTCGAGATCGACAACCAGGGTCAGGTGGTCCGTTCCGCCAGCTCGGCTGATCCGGCATTTCCGGATGCGTTGTTGATGCCCTACAGCCTGGTGCTCCTGCCGGAACTGGATAGGGTGCTCGTGACGAATTCTTCGATGCATGACGAGGATCCCCACGGACACACCTTTCAGGTGTTCCGGCTCTCTGACCTCAAGCTGCTCCATACCGAGTATTTCGATACCGGTGGCCATCGCTATGGGGACATTGATCCCGAGGAGCCTCGGCGCGGACCCGATGGATCCGTATTCGTCCAGACACTGTCGTGCGGCATCGAGCGCGTGACGAATATCGGCAGCGCCGCACCCAAGTCACAGCTGGTATACATGTTTCCAGGTATGTTCTGCGGCGTGCCCACGATCGTCGGGCATTATCTTATTCAAAGCGTACCCAGCTACCACGGCATCGTGGCATTGGATATTGCGAACCCGTCACGACCGCGCGAAGCATCCCGCGTGAAGCTTGATGATGTTATCTCGCCCCACTGGACCGGCTGGGATGCAAAAACACGGCGGCTCGTTGTGACGGGCTACAACGAACATCGCCTTTTCATGCTCACCCTGGATGAGAAGACCGGCGCGCTGGCGCTCGACACGGCCTTCCACGATTCCTCAGGCAAGCCTGGTTTCGGGTTCGACGATCGACAATGGCCGCACGGATGGAAGGGGTCGGCCAACCCCCACGGCGTCGTTTTCTCGCGTTGAGATCCGTGCGCCGAGAGCGGTCACTGGAGCTCGGGGAGCAATTCATTGAAACTCAATGGACACCGTGCGGCAAGAGATTGGCCATGAAAATAGCTCGCGATTTTTCTAGTCGTTACCGTGATCCTCCTCGTGCTGGCAGCGACTCGCCCGAATACCATTCCGCGTGCAGCGCTCGACGTTGATCGGCGCTCCTGCGGAGAAGGTGTTTGCGCTCATAAACGACTTTCACGAGTGGCCGCGCTGGGCTCCCCAGGATCGTGAGGATCCATCGATGCAACGGACATACAGCGGTCGCAGCTCGTGGGGTCGGAGCAGTGTCGGACTGGCACGGCAAGGGCAGCACGGGTCGCGGGCGAATGACGATTACCGACTCGGTTCCCGCGAAAGATGTCATCGTGACGACTGACTTCGTCAAGCCCTTCGCGGCACACAACGTTAACGAATTCGCGTTGCAGAGATCAGGGGATGCAACGCGGGTGACTTGGACCCTGCGTGGCACCAACCTCTACGCCATGAAGCTGATGGGTTTGTTCGTGAACATGGATCGTCTGATGGGAAAACACTTCGAATCAGGCCTCGCCAACTTGAAGCAAGCCGCCGAGCGTTAAGGCACATTGCCGCGAGCACGCGTGTCCAAGCCGTCGGTATGTCACCAGCACTGAAGGCACGCACAGTAACATTATGGCGCCGTCGGCGTTCCTCGAATGACATCAGAATGACGCACAGATCCTTCGCAACCGGCGGCCAGAGCGACGACAGTCGTATTGCCCGCGGGCTCATCGTTCTCGTCACCGCAATAATCTTGGTCGGGTTTGCGAAGAATTTCTATCTACGCGCCTGGCTTGGCACCAGGCCGCTGATTCTCACAGCTTGGATCCATGGGATCGTGATGACGGCTTGGCTCGCGCTGTTCGTATCCCAAGCGACTATGGTGTCCCGAGGCAGGGTGGGCCTGCACCGCAAATTCGGTGAATGGAGCGTATGGCTCGCCATAGCCTGTAGTCGCGGTTGGCATTGCGACGATCTTGGTCCGTACACGGCTAGCGTTTCCCGATGCGACGCCGTTGATGTCGGCGATCGTGTTTGTAGCATTCGACGGTCTTAGCCTGCTGCTGTTTGGTGCTCTTGTGGCGTTGGCGTGGAGATATCGGCTTCGCACTGCGATTCACAGGCGGCTCATGGTGATGGCCATGGTTGCTTTGTTGCCGCCGGCGTTTGGCAGGCTGGTCGCCTATCTGCGGCACGACCACATCGAGATCATCGTGGTCGGATTGATGCTCGTGACCACGCTGACGTTCGTCACAGTCGACACTTTTAGAAGCCACCGTCTTCAGCGGGCTTCCTGGGTGCCAGGCTTGCTGATCCTGCTGGTGAACGCTGCCACGTATTTCGCGCAGGTCTCGCTCTAGCAGGAATTGCTGAATGGCTTTCATGTTCTGCCCGCTAACCGTCGAAGAATTGAGCTACGTCATCAACGGCTACTGGCGATTCGATGTTGTAGCGGAGCGTATCAGCTCTCGACCCTTGGTTGTCGGGCGTCCATTATTGGGCGGTTATTCTCTCGCGCGTGCCGCGGAGACTGGGGGTTTGGCAACAACAGCTTCCCTCTCCAGGTAGAAGAGAACAAGCCTCCAAGAACTCAAACCTGGTTGCCAATCGGAGAGATCCCATGAGCGAAGAAATTAATCTGCGTCGCCGCCGTTTCTTTGGTTCTGCAGCCATAAGCATTGCCGTGGCGCAGCTCGGGCTGATGGACTCGGTGGCTGCACAGTCCGACAAGGCGCCGACGTCGAAGGTGCCGGCGCTCAGGCCTGGCACGAACACATCCTTCAAATCGATGAAGCAGATTGACGCCGGTCTCCTCAATGTCGGATACGCTGAAGACGGCCCGGCCAATGGGCCACCGGTAATTCTTCTGCATGGCTGGCCCTATGACATTCAAAGCTTTGTCGATGTCACTCCTTTGCTGGCGTCGGCGGGCTACCGTGTCATCGTTCCGTACCTGCGCGGCTATGGGTCAACAAGCTTCCTTTCCAGTGCAACGTTTCGGAATGGTCAGCAGTCGGTCGTCGGCCTGGACATCATCGCTTTGATGGATGCTCTCAAGATCAAGAAAGCCGTCATCGCGGGTTTTGATTGGGGGGCGCGGACGGCTGACATCATGGCGGTGCTTTGGCCTGAGCGCTGCAAGGCGATCGTATCGGTGGGCGGTTACCTGATCGGCAGTCCCGCAGCCAACAAGATGCCGTTGCCGCCAAAGGCTGAGTTCGCGTGGTGGTACCAGTACTATTTCGCGACGGAGAACGGCAGGGCGGGCTACGAGAAGTATCGGCACGATTTTGCGAAGCTCATTTGGCAGCTCGCTTCGCCTAAGTGGAATTTCAATGATGCTACATTCGATCGCAGCGCAGCATCATTCAACAACCCGGACCACGTCGCCATCACGATTCATAACTACCGCTGGCGGATCGGCGTGGCTGAAGGTGAGTCGAAATATAACGACCTGGAAAAGCGACTTGCCCAAGGTTCAGTCATTTCCATACCGACAATCACCCTTGAAGGCGATGCGAACGGGGCACCGCACGCGCCCCCGACAGCGTATCGGGGAAAGTTCACGGGCAAATATGAACACCGGGATATCACGGGGGGTGTCGGTCATAACCTGCCGCAAGAAGCTCCACAGGCCTTCGCCCAGGCTGTGGTCGATGTCGACAGAGCCTGATTAAACGCGCGTCCGCCGTGAACCAAAACAACATTCACACTGAGTTCTCGTCGTACCACTCCCAAGGAGACGTCAATGCTTCACTCAACTGCGCGCAGTCTTAAGTACTTAGGTGCTTTAGGCGGCTGCGCCGCTTTCGCCTTTTGTACGGTATTCATCGCGAGGTCCGAAGCCCAAGGCGGCGCGGACAGCCAGCCACACGCGACTTCGGTTGCAAACTCGAGTAAGCCTGCTCCGCTCTTCGGCATCACAATTCAGCCCGGCTATCGCGATTGGCGGCTGATCTCCGTGGCGCACGAGGAGGGCAGCCTCAACGACATCCGCGCCATTCTGGGCAATGATGTGGCGATTAAGGCCTACCGGGAAGGAAAGGTTCCATTTCCGGACGGCACGATCATTGCCCGGATAGCTTGGAAGGATGTCCCGTCGGAGGAGAACAACAAAGTGTTTGGCCGCGCCCAATCCTTCGTTGCCGGGTCCGCCCCAGACTGGTACCTCCAGTTCATGGTCAAGGACTCAAAAAAGTACGCAGCGACTCGCGGCTGGGGATACGCTCAATTCGATAAGGACGGCAATCCTTCTGCGGATGAGGCGAAGCTTAAAGCATGCGCTCCCTGCCACGAGCCTGCGAAAGCTAGCGACTTCGTCTTCACACACTACGCGCCTTAATAACCAATCATTCGTCTGCAGTAGGCCTTCAACCAAAGTGTTTAAATCCAGCATCCCATCCGGGCCTAGCGTTAACCGTAAGTGAGGTCTGTGCTCTGTCCGACCTCGATAATATATCCGTCAGGATCGCGGATGTAGCAGCGAATCTCGCCGTACTTGGGAATCGGCTCCGTGATGAACTCCGCCCCTCGACTCTTCCATAGTTCATAGCACGCTTGAATATCCGCAACGCGGAAATTCATAAAGCTGTTGATGTGATTCGGGTCGGGAATGCTGAGCGTTACCGTCGGCTTGTCCGGGGTCGGGCCGCCCCCAACGTTCAGAATCATCCAGATGTTCGCAAGCTGAAGGTACCCAGGCGCGTTGCCGTCACCCAGACTCAGAATGCGAGCGCCGAATACCTTTTCGTAGTAGCGAGCTGATCGCTCGATGTCGGCGACGGTGAGAAAATACGCGATGCTGATCCCCTCTCTCGGGGGCATCTCATAGCTCTTCTGCTCGATTTGTACGCTGCTCATTGACGACTCCAACGTCCCACGCTGAAAGCGTGAATGACCGACTCATATAACGATGCCCACAGCCAAAAACAGTTTCGAAAAAAAGATCAGGAGACCTAGCACTGAGCGTATCGAATCCGACATCCAGTGCGGGCCGCGCGTCAACCGTGCGTAAGATCCGTGCTCTGTCCGACCTCGATGATATATCCGTCAGGATCGCGCATGTAGCAGCGAATCTCGCCGTACTTAGGGATCGGCTCTGTAATGAACTCCGCGCCCCGACTTCGCCATAAGTCATAGCACGCTTGAATGTCGGCAACGCGAATATTCATGAAGCTGCTGATTTTGTCCGGGTCGGCGAGGACGCTCAGCGTTACCGTTGGCTTGTCCGGGGTGGGACCGCCCCCGACGTTCACAATGAGCCACGTATTCGCGATCTGAATATGCCCAGACGCGCCCTTGCTATCGCCTCTGCTCAGAACTCGACCACCGAAGACCTTTTCATAGAAATCAGCTGATCGATCGATGTCGGCGACGGTGATAAAAAGTGTGATCGTGAACCCGTCGCGGGGCGGCATCTCATAGCTCTTCCCTTCGATCTGCACGCTCTTCATTTGACGGCTCCTTATCGGCGAGGTGAGGATCCAGTGTCACGTGACGTGCTTATTCATCAGACCCACGATCAGCGCATCGACGCTGTAGGGGCCGGCGCCGGCCGAGACGACTAAGATCAACATGAAGGCATAAAGCACTTCCGGCAAATAGAGCCAATCGTCGAGGCGATCCGATTCGTCGATCGGCTTGTTGAGTTTGATTCGCTGCCGTCCGGACGTCGCCATGGCGACGATGATGATGACAAGCAGGCCAAGTGCAGCGAGCGGTGCCAGGAGCCCGATAAGCACGGCGCCGCCGGCGGTGAACTCGACCAACGGCACCCGCCATTGATTGAAACCCACTGCTGGAACGCCGAGCGCTTTGAGCTCATCCACAATTGAACGATGACGTTCCGCGTTGAACAGCTTGTGATATCCGGACAGCATGAAGAATGTCCCGACCGCGACCCGGTTCAGGGTGAGCGCGAGATCGGTGTGTCCAACACCGACGAATAGTAAATCCATCGCGCTTCCCGTCATTCGATGTGTCCTTCGATGTCTGCGGGCGGGATGAGTGCGGCTGATGTTCGTGCCAGGTGATGTCCCGGGTAGGCTGCACGCGCGCGCCTCTGTCTGACCTGACGATGCATCCTCGCACCGAAAAGCACACAGGTCACGGCGCGGCGATGCCTGCCAAAGCATCGATCGAATACTTTCCCGCGCCGGTAACGTACAACAGCAAGAAGCCGCCGATAATGCTGAGGTTCTTGTAAAAGGCCTCCATGGTTTCGACTCGAGTCGCGCCTGTCGTCCTCCAATAGCGATGTTCAATGAGCGAAGTTCCCACCGTGTATAAAGCCATGAGGACGGCAGCCGGACGTGTAAAGGCGCCAACAGCGACCGCGAACGCGACCGGAAGCTCCATGAAGATCGCGACGGCAGCAGCCAGGGCCGGCATCGGAACGCAATCCCGCACCAGCTGACTAACCGTGCCCGGATAGTCCCTGAGCTTTCTCCAGCCGAAGATCAAAAACAGGGTCGCAAGAAAAAGACGCGCCGCGAGAATGACGTCATCGTTGATGTCATTTTTCATCACGTTGCGGTGGCTCGCTGCCTTTTTTCTGGTCCCCGCTAAGCTCTCACCGCGTCTGGTAGGGATGGAAGACGTAATCCTTTGCCTTCACTGCCACATGGCACACCTGCCCACAATTGGGGGTGCCGGCTTTATCGGCCGTGAAACTCGCCGACGCCGGGTCATAGTCAAACTGGGCATATCCCCATCCGCCGGTGTCCGGAAATCCCTTGCTGTCCTTCTCCATGAAAAAAAGATCGGCCAACGTGTCCGGTACGTCCACAACAAACGGGGCTTCCGTGCTCTTCTTCGGTTTCCACTGGACCTTTGCGATCTTCGAGCCCTCGGGGAATGGCTTGCCGTTACCGGGAATACCGGACTTGAAAGCGGCGATTATCGTGGGATTTCCCAGGATCACTTTCAATCGGTCGTCGGTCTTCGAGCTGGAAATAAGCTGCCAGTCCCCGTAGCCCTTCCAGTCAGAGAAGGCGAGTCCGTTGGGTAATTTCAACGTGTACTTGTCCTGCGCGGAAATAGCTACACCGCTCACAACCGCGAGCACGAGCACCATGGTCGCGCCGATTACCATGCTTTTCCCGTTCATTGTCAGGCCCTCAGGTTGTTTTTGACTTCTGTTTCACCACACCCGCGGGGCGCCTTTCAGAGATTCAACTGGTATTCGCGCGCGTGCGGCCACAGATCATAGCGCGTGGCCGGAAATCAGGCCGCTGATTCTCACGGCTTGGGGTGCACGGAATAGTTATTTATGACGGCGCGGCTGCCAAGAGTCGGCCAAAAGCGGGCGGCCAGGGTTTTGAAGTCGGCGACTCGAAGCTCGTTGGCCCCCGAGCCTCTGTTCTGATTACAAAAACCGTGTGGAGTGCACTTTCTTGCGGGGGCTAGGGCAAGCTTCCCGGCACCTCATTCGACGTAAGAATCACGTGTTCGAGCTGGCTACGACTTTACGAATCCGAGTTGCTTTGCGATCAGGGCGTCGAGCATCCTCGCAGGAAGAAGCCTGGGTAAAGTCCAGTTCTTGAAACGTTGCTTGATGACAGCGTAGCGTGCCTTCGGTTTTGTGGTGCTAAGTGCTTGATGGACGGCTGCGCCCAGACGCTCCGGGGAGAAACCCTTGCGTCCTTCGCCGACGATGAACTTCTGAAAGTTCTGCACCGCCTCCCAATACTCGGTCGGCTTAAACTCACTCAAGTCTTCTTTTTCGCCCTTGTCGTACATCGTCGTGTTCACGAAGCCCGGTTCGATCATCACGAGATCGATGCCAAATAACATTAGTTCCAGCCGCAGCACGTCCGACATCCCTTCAAGACCAGACTTGGAGGCGCTATACGCACCGAGAAGCGGGATAGGGACTTTTGCACCGCTAGAGGTGATGTTCACGATGCGCCCGGCGGGACCCTGCCTCTTCTTATCCGTTCCCAAAAGAGGAGCGAAGGCTTGGATTACGACGAGCGGGGCGATCATGTTGACATCCAACTGCCGCCTGTAATCGCTGGGCCTCAGATAAAGGAGTGGTCCACTCACCACAATTCCTGCATTGTTCACCAGGCCAACCAAATTCCTGTCGCCTATCATGGAGCCGACCTTCTGGGCAGCTTGATGCACGGCGGCGGCGTCCGTAATGTCCATCATGAGAGGCACGAATCGGTTACCGAACTCTGTTAGCAAACGATCGGCGTCAGCCTGCTTGCGTACGGAACCGAAAACGCGAAATCCCTTCGAAACAAGCACCTTTGTGGTTCCCCAACCAATTCCGGTGGAGACTCCGGTGACCACGACATCTTTGCTGTTCGCCATCGCATCTCTCCTAAGATGATCACTGTCCATCTTCAACATGGGCACCGTACACCTTCGCGGTTACAGGTGTCAAGGTGTACAGTATTCGCCATGCCTTATCCGTCGAAAACGGACCGCGAGACCATCCTTTCAGCAGCGCTGAAGCAGCTGGCGCACGTGGGTATCCGCGACTTGTCGTTGCGCAATCTCGCGGCCTCCCTCGATCTCGCGCCCAATGCAATCTACCGTTACTTTTCCGATCGCTCAGCATTGGAAGCTGCGCTGGCGGGCGAAGCTGCCCGGCAAATGGAATTGGCGCTGAGGAGGGCAGCAGACGGGCGCGAGCCGGTTACCGCAATCCGCGAGATGTCATCTGCCTACATAAAGTTCGCTAAGGACAACCGTCACCTCTACGACGTGATGATGAGTCCCCACGTGCCGAAGGACGATGCGACCCTCCACCAAAGCCTGTGGACGTTCACAGTCGAGCAGGTAAAACGAATTGCCGGGTCGGACCGAGCTGCGCAGGCGTCTGTCGCGCTTTGGGCGTTCCTCCATGGAGCCGTCGCATTGGAGGCCGCTGAAGTGTTCGGCGAGAGCAAACCTGCAAGCGGCCTTGGATTCGGGCTAGACGCATGGTTCATGGCTGTCACAACGCGCGGAGGGCCAATAGAGGCCCTCCAAATCAAGCCCGCAAAGATGACGGCCAGTAAGAAAGTGTCTGCGCGTCAAAGTTCAGCGCGACGTGGCACGTAAGCCTCTCAACGTTAAGCGCCGGAAACCGGCCGCTCGTCAGACGCTGGAAGCGGACATTTCAACCTCGCTCCTATGGCTACTTCCACATAATGTATGGCGAGGGGAACTCCGATCCGGTACTCGATCGCGGATAACCCTCGGTCCCGGGACTGCATCGATGAGTGCGTCCGGCCTTAGAGCTTCTTCACGACGACCCGACCGCTCGCATCCACATAGACGCGATAGCGATTGCCGTCCTTGCAGGTGGCCGTGTAGTCGCTGTCGGCGTTCCGTTTCGATTCGACCACCCGGTCGCAGGGAAAGCCATTCAGAGCGATCGTCGCCTTCAGGTCCGCACCTGTTGACGGAGCCTGGGCCGCCACGGGGCCGGTCAAGCCGAGCAGCGTCATGGCACATGGAAAAATAATTGAGCGCGCAGGCATGTTAGCTCCTCATGTCGAGTACGCGATGGCAGCGAACTTTTGTGGGTCCGTTAGGACATTCCAGATGGCCTCGCGCGAGGACGATACGGCACTTGCAAGTGCCGGATCCCCATCCTGTAGCAGGGTGACCACCTTCATGAGCAACAGTTCGTACTTCTGGCGCAGCTGCCCGACAGTGACTCCCGACGAGCCCGTGGTGAAACGCTTTGAACTGTGCGAGCAGATCATCCACCTGGTTCTTGAGAGACAGCTTCGTAAACAGGCCTATTGCTCGAGTGTCGCGCAGGCGCTGTTCGAGCCCCTTGAGATCGAGCGGTTGTGGAGCCGCGGCCTTGGGTAGCGCCGCTGAGGGAGTCGCAGCGGCGGCTGCGGCCGTTGCGGGGACCGGCAACGCAGGTGCGCTCACTGGGCCAGCTGCCGGCTTGGACGGTTGCGACTTCGAAATGCCGGGCCCGGACTGGCCGGGTGGTGAAGACGGGACGGGTGCGGTCGGCGTGGCGGCCGGCGCCGGCGCATTCGCAGCAGGAACCTGCGGCGCACTGCCTACGACTGAGACGGCAGTTTGGGGCTCCGTCCGTGATTCTACGGGGGGCGCGGGCTCTGTCGCTGCCGGAGCTGGGGCTGCCGGGGTCCCTTTAGGTTCACTGGTGACTGCGCGCGAACCACGGTCATAGTTACATGCCGCCAGCAAAATTATGGCTATGACTGCAGCTAAATGCGGCCTTCGCATCTGACCTTCTCGAGCCCGGACACAAACCGCTCGCTTGGTTGAGGCAAAGACTCTGAAACGGATCGTGGGTCGCGAGCGGGAGCCCTCGAGCGTCGCCAGAAGTCCGGTCTTCTCCCCAACAAGCTGGCGGCTGGCGAAACGCGCGCGATGCCGCGCCACCTTTGATCACCGCAAACCAGTACAACGTTCGCACAATGTAATAGCAAGCGAAAGTGATCCGCGACACTGGGCTGCCGCAGACCAAGGCCGACGATGAGGACCAGACTCTGCGCACCATAAGAGACGCGCACAGGAATCCGCAGCCGCTATGGGGGCGCTGATGGTCGAGTTGGAGAGCCAGTTCGCCGACAAGGTCGTGAGCCCTGGCACGCTTTTGTGACGGCGGGTGGGAGTAGGGGGCGTGATGCGGCACTATGGGGTAATACAAGGGCGACATTGGGTCGCCTAAATGCTAGTTAGATGGCTCCGAGACGTGCAAGCTTCGACTTGATCGCGCTGCTCTTGGCAGCAGTCATTGTGGCCGGTGTTCTTCTGTACCTATATTACCCAGCCATGCCGCATTCCTTGCTCGGCTGGTTGGCGCTATTTGCTCTGGGCCTCCCTACTTGGGCCCTTTTGGAGTGTCTTGGTGACGTGATCCTGCAAAGTGGGGTCTTTAGACGACTAAGCAGCGGCGCACGAATCGCGCTTGGGGTTCCCACAATTCTAGCTCTGATCACTGTGAGCTTCGCGATAATTTGGCTCGGTGGGAAAATCATCGAACGTTTGTAGCCCCCGTGAAGCCATCTAACAATCGTTCGAAGGGCCGTGATGGGTGAGCCGGTTGGCGCCGCAAACGCTGGACGAGAGTCTGCGCACCCCACGCTTGTGCGCTGCCCTTCAACTGCGCCGTTAGGCGGCCGATGACCTCTTCGACAAGGCGACAGGCCCGTGTTCTCCTCGCGCTAGTATCGATGGATGCGCTGGTCAAGATACTTGCGTTTAATTTATTGCCCGCCGATAGGCCCATACCGCAATGCTTTGTTTGCGTAGTCTTGCGTGTAAATTTACTGAACCTAGGCAGCGCCGCTCAGTCGCTGATTGAGATGCCCCTGTTTTTCCTGACACCTCGGTTAGGTGGGATGATGCAACCGGAGGTGTTTCATGGGAAGGCGAACCTTCAGCCCGGAGTTCAAGCTTGAGGCGGTCAAGTTGGTCCGGGAACGTGGTGTACGGATAGGCCAGGCGGCGAAGGATCTGGGGCTGCACGAGAACGTGCTGCGCAAGTGGGTTAAAGATCACGCTGAGAGCGGCGGACAAGCGTTTCCGGGTCGTGGCAAGCAGCGACCGGATGATGCCGAGGTATCGAGGCTGCGGCGCGAGTTGGCCAAGACCAAGGCTGAGCGCGACATTTTAAAAAAAGCCATTGCCTTGTTCACCAAGGAACCGCGGTGAAGTTCTCCTTCATCGCCAAGCATCGCCAGGTGTGGCAGACGCGACAGATGTGCCAGACGCTCGGGGTTTCTCGAGGAGGGTTCTACGAGTGGATGAGCCGGCCAGAAGCGCCGCGCACCCTGGCGAACCGTCAGCTGGTGGTGCACATCCGCACCAGCTTCGAGCAGAGCGATCAGACCTACGGCAGTCGTCGTGTCTGGCGAGATCTGCGTGCTTGGGGTCAGGCCTGTGGACGTCATCGGGTCGAGCGGTTGATGGCGCTGGAAGAGCTTAAAGCCCGTGCAAAACGTCGCCGGCTGCCCTATGACGCAGGTCAGCGACCTGAGAACGCCATCGCGGCGAACTTGCTGGATCGACAGTTCGAAGCCGAAGCGCCGAACCAGCGATGGGTAGCGGACTTCACGTACATCTGGACCGACGAGGGATGGCTGTACGTCGCGGTGGTGCTGGATCTCTTCTCCAGACGGATTGTCGGCTGGTCGATGAGCTCGACGATGACGGCGCAGCTGGTCACCGATGCGCTGCTGATGGCGTTGTGGCCGCGTGGAACGCCGCAGCAGCTCATGCATCACTCGGACCAGGGAAGTCAGTATCAGAGCGAACAGTTCCAGCGGTTGCTGAGCGATCACGACATTACCTGCTCGATGAGCCGCCAGGGCGATGTCTGGGACAACTCGGCGATGGAGAGCTTCTTCTCGAGCCTGAAGACCGAGCGCTGCAATCGCAAGGTCTACAGCACTCGCGATCAAGCTAAGGCTGACGTGTTCGATTACATCGAACGGTTCTACAATGCACGGCGTCGGCACTCGACGATCGGATATCTAAGTCCAGTGGAGTTCGAAAGCTCAGTAGGAAAAGCTTAAGTCGGTGTCAGGCGAAACGGGGACAGCTCAATGCCAATTAACGGAGGTGAGGTAAGTCCCATATCCGGACATTAGCACCTACTGTACTTCGCATAATGTATATTATGGTAAATAGCAGATATATTGAGATTGATTGATGGCCCCGCCAGCAGTCTCGTCCACCCCTTCTTGAGTAACAGGCTATCCGTGGTGCGGGTTCACGCTGCCGACCGGGACCTTCTATCGGCAGCACTCACGCACAATCGTCGGCACGCTGACAGGAATTCTGAGAGTCCCGGGTGACAGCCTCACATGTTGAATTCAGCTTCCTCCCTCAGCTCTGGAACGTTTTGTTTTTCTTCAGCCTGCATGATGAGGTGACGGTCGGCTTTGACACGCTGGCCGGGACGCTGATCGGAAACGACGCCAACGCTACTGAGTGAGCGGCACGCCATGTGCTGATCTGGGAATCAAAGAGCGTCGACCCTCGAGGCGACCAATATCTCTGTGGGACACGCTCCGATATCCTCGCGCGGCAGTTATACGCGTGACACTGCCCAGGGAGAGGAGTTTCAATGAAGAGGCTTGCGTTGATCAGAGCCTCGACACCGGGCAGCGCCCTGCCCTTAGCGCCACGAGTCCAGTGAATCAGAGATAGCGCAGTAGCGTCGATGCGGAACAGTCGGAAATGGGGGCGCTGTCGATTCGGCCAGCACTTGCTCGTCGTGAATCTGACATGACAACGTTCTTTGCGGCTCGCCGTCGCTTCAACGCCCTGCTGGGAGGCGCCTGCGCGGCGCTGCTGAACCCGGTACGCGCGGTGAACGCCGTGACGGCGTCCGAGGAGAGCCTGGTGACAACCGACCTGGAGAGCCTCAAAGCCACCGCGGTGCAGGCTGCAGCACTGCTGCAGCAGCACATCGCCCGTGGCTACATGTCCGGTGGCATCGCCTTCATCTCGCAAGCGGATAAGGTCCAGGTTGTCGTGGCCGGGCGCCACAGCCGGGAGATTCCCGGCGCGCTGCGCCGCGATGCCATTTTTCGCATCTCATCCATGACCAAGCCCGTCACGGCAGTGGCGGCGATGATGCTGATCGAGGATGGCAAATTGCGCCTGGACGCGCCGATCGACTACTGGTTACCCGAACTCGGGCATCGCCGTGTACTGAAACGGATCGACAGCGAGCTCCACGACACCGTTCCGGCGCGGCGGCCGATCACCGTTGCAGATCTGCTCACATTCCGTCTCGGCTGGGGCATTGTGCTCGCAGCGCCCGACAGCTATCCGATCCAGAAACAGATTGCGGCGCTCAAACTCGTGGGCTTCGGGCCGCCCGATCCGGCGTCGCCGATCGGCCCTGATGAGTGGCTGAAGCGACTCGGCACGCTTCCCTTGATGGCGCAACCCGGCGAGCAGTGGCTGTACAACACCGGCGCCTATGTCCTTGGCGTGCTGCTCGCCCGGGCCTCAGGCCGGTCGCTGCCCGAGCTGCTGGCGACGCGGATTTTCGCGCCGCTCGGCATGACCGACACCGGCTTCTTCGTGACAGCCGACAAGCGCGATCGCCTGGTCAGCGCCTACCGCCTCGAATCCGGAAGTCTGGTGCTGTACGACGATCCGGCCAGCAGCGCGTGGGCAACGCCGCCAGCGTTTCCGGACGGCGGTGCAGGACTTGTGTCCACGGCCGATGACTTCCTGGCCTTCTCCCAGTTGCTCCTGCACCGCGGTCGAGTCAACGGTCGCCGGCTGCTCGCTGAAGCCTCGGTCGCTGCCATGACCACCAACCAGCTGAGCGCGGCGCAGCGCGATGGCGGAGCCGCCATCCTCGGCAGGGGACGCGGTTGGGGCTTTGGCATAAGCGTGGTGGTTACGAAGTCGGACGAAGGTCTTCCGGTCGGCGCTTATGGTTGGAACGGCGGCCTCGGCACGACCTGGATTGCCGATCCGAACGCGCGCAAGGCCGCCCTCCTCATGACCCAGACGCTGTTCACCTCGCCGACCCCGCCGGCCGTTCATCAGGAATTCTGGCGCACGGTCTTTTCCCCGACCGTCCTATAGAATGCCGAGCCCCGGGACGCGAACCGCGCGGGAAGCGCTTGCTCAACGAAGACTCTTAGGCCAGGCGAACGTTTGACGCGCCCTACTGTGCGACTCTACGAACTGGTCCTGGCCAATGGCCGCTCTGTCAGCCCCTACGTATGGCGCGTGCGCTATGCGCTGGCGCACAAGGGCCTGGCGTTCGACTCGGTGCCGCTGGGCTTCACCGAGATTCAGACTTTCTTTGCGGGGCGCTTCAAGACGCTGCCGGTCATCGCCGACGGCGCGACCATGCTCGCCGAGAGCTGGGCCATCGTCGAGTACCTCGATCAGCGCTACCCGGAGAAGCCACTGTTCGCAGGAGCTGCCGACCATGCCGCCATCCGGCTGCTCGATGCGTGGCTGTCGTTCGAAATACTGCGCCGCATGCTGCGCATCTATGCCCTCGATGTGCACAACGCCGCGCGCCCCGAGGATCGCAGCTACTTTCGGCAGAGCCGCGAAGCACGCTTCAAGATGACACTCGAGGCGTACACCGCCGACCGAGGCGAGCGTCTGGGCTCCCTGCGCGAAGCCCTCACACCGCTGCGCATGCAGCTCAAGCAATCCCCGTTTCTGGGCGGGGCCGCGCCGAGCTACGCCGACTACATCGCGCTCGGAGCGTTTCAGTGGATCGGCAGTGTCAGTTCTCTGCCTGCACTGGCGCAGGACGACACCGTGTTGCGCGAGTGGCTCGAACGCGGTTTCGATCTGTATGACGGTCTGGGGCGCGATGCGCGCCTGCGGCCGTTCTTCGAGTAACTACGGCCGCTCTTTCGCCCCGGATTGAGGCGATGATATGGGCCCTATTGTCCCAATCGGGGCCCGTGTCCGCCGGGGCTTGGTCCGAGAGGTAACGTGTGAAATACTTTGTAACTCGGGGCGGCAGCACATAAAACGATAATCGCTGCTGCCAGCGATCGTTACCTCAGGAGGGTCCCGCTGTGAACGGTGCGGAAAATAAAGGCGATTCCTGGAGCTGGTGGTACCTGCTGTTCGTCGTGCAGTTCGTCGGTGTGCTGTGGGTACCCTTCTACGCCGGTGCGGAGCCGCACTGGCACGGTGTGCCGTTCTTTTACTGGTACCAGATGCTGTGGGTGATCGTCAGCGCGGTCACGACGGCGATTGTCTACTTCGCCACCAAGAAATAGCCGCGCCAAGCGCTAAGGCTTCCGGGGGACTCACGATGCACGATGTGAACTGGGTGGCGCTCGGCATTTTTGTGGTGCTGTTCGGCTTCATTACCTGGCTGGGATTCGCCGCCGCCCACTGGCGCAAGGGTGACCTCGATCAGCTGCACGAATGGGGCCTCGGCGGCCGGCGTTTCGGCACCGTGATCACGTGGTTTCTGGTGGGCGGTGACCTCTATACGGCCTACACCTTCATTGCAGTGCCGGCCCTGGCGTTCGGCGCCGGCGCGCTCGCCTTCTTCGCCGTGCCCTATACGATCCTCATCTACCCGATTCTGTTCCTGGTGTTCCCGCGCCTCTGGCACGTGTGCCACAAGCACGGCTACATCACGGCGGGTGATTTCGTGCGCGGGCGCTTCGGCAACCGCTGGCTCGCACTCGCGATCACGGTCACCGGCATCATCGCCACCATGCCCTATATCGCGCTGCAGCTGGTCGGCATCCAGGTCGTGATCGGCGCGCTCGGCATCTCGGGCACGGGCTTCGCGGCCGACCTGCCGCTGCTGGTTGCTTTCGCAGTCCTTGCGGCCTTCACCTACTCGAGCGGCCTGCGGGCGCCCGCCTCGATTGCCGTCGTCAAGGACATCCTCATCTACATCACCGCCTTTGCCGCGGTGATCGTGATCCCCATGCAGCTCGGCGGCTTCGGCAAGATCTTCGCGGCCGTGCCGCACGCCAACGTGCTGCTGGCCGCGCCCGGTCCCCACAGTACCGGCGCCTATGGCGCCTACGCGACCCTGGCACTCGGTTCGGCGCTCGCCCTCTTCCTCTATCCGCACTCGCTTACCGGCATCCTGAGCGCCAGCAGCGGTGGCGCCATTCGCCGCAACGCCGCCATGCTGCCCGGCTATTCCTTCGTGCTCGGCCTGCTGGCACTGCTCGGATTCTTCGCCATCGCGGCAGGCGTCAAGGAGCTGCCGGAATTCGCCGCCGGCTTCAAGCAGTTCGGCGCCAATTTTGCGGTCCCGGCGCTGCTGCTGCACAGTTTCCCGGCCTGGTTCGTCGGAGTCGCCTTTGCTGCCATCGGCATCGGCGCGCTGGTCCCCGCGGCGATCATGTCGATCGCGGCGGCGAACCTCTATACGCGCAACATCCACCGCGAGTTCATCAACCGGAATCCGACCGACAAGCAAGAGGCGCAGATGGCGAAGTGGGTGTCGCTCATCGTCAAGGTTGGTGCGCTGGTCTTCATCTTGTTCGTACCGACGAAATTCGCCATCCAGCTGCAGCTGCTCGGCGGCATCTGGATCATCCAGACGCTGCCCGCGGTGCTGCTTGGCGCTTACACCCGCTGGTTCAATTCCTGGGCACTGCTGGTGGGGTGGGCCGTCGGGACATTCGTGGGCACAGCGATGGCCATCCATAGTGACCTCAAGCCCACCTTCCCGCTGGAGTTCTCCGGTTACACCTTCCCCGGTTACACGGCCTTCTACACAGTCATACTGAACCTGGTGCTGGTGGTGGTGCTGACGCCGGTGTTCAACGCGCTCGGCTCGCGCGAAGCGGTGCGCGACGAAACCGTGGCGGCCGACTACTGCGCCTGAGCGGCAGTGGCGCGGCATGTCGCCCTCGCGCTGCTGCTGGCGTGTGCCGCGGCGTGCGCACGGCCGCCCCCGGCCCCGGACTATTCCCTACCCAAGGCCTGGGCCGCCTGGCCGGGACGCGCCGGGCCGGCAGACGCCGTGCCGCAGGGGCTGAGTGAGGAGCCACTGCCGGATGCCCAGCGGGTCGACGTGTTCTTCATCCACCCGACGACATTCTTTTCCCTTACCACGCCCAATGCGCGCTTCGATGAACCCGGTCTCACCGCAGCGCAGATCGATCGCGGCGTGCTGCGCTACCAGGCGAGCGTCTTCAACGCCTGCTGTCGCATCTACGCGCCCCACTACCGCCAGGCCGCCCTCAGCGCCTTCACGCGCGCCAGCGACGCCAAGGCGGCGAGCGCCTTCGCGCTTGCGTACGCTGACGTGCTGGCGGCGTTTGACTACTACGTCGCCCACGAGAACCACGGCCGCCCGTTCGTCATTGCCGCGCACAGCCAGGGCTCACTGCACGCGCTGCGCCTGCTGCAGGAGCGCATCGCCGGCAAGCCGCTGCAACAGCAGCTGGTGGCAGCCTACGTCGTCGGTTATTACGTGCCGCAGGACATCGAGCGGCTCGGTATCGCCGTGTGCGCGGCGCCGCAGCAGACCGGCTGCGTGGCCAGCTGGAACACCGTCAGCGCCGACGCCGGCGGCGGCGCGCGTGAGAAAAACCACCTCATCTGGCTGGATGGTCGCTATCAGCACATCCCCGGGCACACGATCGTATGTGTCAATCCGCTCAACTGGCGCGAGGGCGCAGAGGCGCCCCCGGACCTCAATCTCGGTGCCCTCCCCGCCTCAGGCGGCGTTGGGCCGCTGCCGGCGCTGGTGCCGCAGCTGACCGGCGCCAGGTGCGACGGCGCCGCCCTGCACATCGACATTCCGGCCGGCAACCGCAGCGGCTTTAAGGACCTACTGACCTTCTTCGGCAGCTATCACATCTACGATTACAACATTTTTTACGCCAACATCCGCGCGAACGTCCGCCAGCGCGTGCTGGCGTACCGCGCGGCGCACGCGGATTAAGGGCAGCCGATGGCCGCGGGGCCGATACGCCTCGCCCGCCCGCAGACTATGGTACACGCCACTGCTCATGTATAGGGTGGGGGGTATGGTATTGATTGACTTTGGTTTTGGCGGCATTAGAATCGCCGCGAGCGCTGCAGGCACGCCGCGCATACCGGCGCGCGTTCTTGCAGGTGGCAGCACGGCTGCAGATCGAAGCAGGAGACATCCGGATCGCGCCGCAACGCCGCAAATGCCCGGCCGGTCACACACTCGACGTTTTGTCATACATGTGCGAGTAAAGTAACCAGCTTTTTGCCAGGCGGACGTCATGGAAGAGCAGCAGATCGAGCATGCAGAGACGCCGCGCGGCCGCGCCTTTCTGTGGGGCGGGATCGGTCTCGGGCTGCTGCTGGTGCTGGTGCTGTTCACCGACGGCTTCGGCCTGTGGGGCCACGGGGGCGGTGCCCCGGACAAGCCGCTCTTGGTGCACCAGAACGGCAAGATCTTCGTCCCGGAGGATTCGGCTCTGCGCCAGCGTCTGGTGGTGGCGCCGGCCCAGGAGCAGCCGCTCGGTGCCGCGCTGGTGCTACCGGGGATCGTCGAATCGGATCCGGGGCGCACCGCCGCGGTGCTGGCACCCCTGGGCGGACGGGTCGTGGAACTGAAAGTGGCCTTGGGGGACCGCGTACAGCGTGGCCAGGCACTCCTGGTCATCGATGCCCCGGACCTCGCGCAGGCCTTCGATGACGATGCCAAGGCCGCCGACGCCCTGAACCTGACCAGCAAAGCCCTTGCCCGCCAGGAAGATCAGTTCAAGATCGGGGCGGCCGCGCAGAAGGAACTCGACCAGTCGCGCAGCGACCACAGCCAGGCGGTCTCCGAATACACCCGCACCCAGGCACGTCTCAAGGCGCTGGGCGCAGCTTCCGGCGATGGCAGCCGCACGTCTCTGTTGACGGTCCGCGCACCGTTTGCGGGCAGCGTCACGACACTGTCGGTGGCCACCGGCAACATGATCAACGATCCCACCCAGCCGGTCATGACGGTCGCCGACCTCTCGACGGTATGGGTCACCGCGCTGGTCGCAGAGAGCGATGTCGGTGCGGTGGCAGCGAACCAGGCGGCCGCTGTCACCCTCTCGGCCTATCCCGGGCGCAGCTGGCACGGCAAGGTGGTGTCCGTCTCCGACGTGCTGGAGAGCGATTCGCGGCGCAACAAGGCGCGTATCGCCTTTCCCAACGCCGACTACGCCCTCAAGCCGAACATGTTCGCGAGCGTGACTCTTGAGGGGCCAGCGCACAGCCGCGTTCTGGTGCCGAGCTCGGCACTCCTCATGAACAATGATCGCACGACGGTGTTCGTCGCGACCGCGCCGTGGACCTTCGAGCGCCGCATCGTCGAACCGCAGCTCGAGGAAAGCTCCTCCGTCGCCATCCGCTCCGGACTCAAGGCCGGTGAACAGGTCGTGATCAAGGGCGGAATCCTGCTCAATGATTGATCAGTTCGTCGGGTTCTGCCTGCACCGGCGCATTGCGGTGATCGTGCTCGCCGTGCTGCTCGGGGTGTTCGGTATCTATGCCTGGGAGACGCTGAACGTCGAGGCGTACCCGGAACTGGGCGATGTGGCCGCCCAGGTGACCACGCAGATGCCGGGACTTGCGGCCGAGGAAGTCGAGCAGCTGATCACCGTGCCGCTGGAGCGCGAGATCAACGGTACGCCGGGACTGCTGCTGATGCGCTCCTCGAGCACCTTTGGCCTGTCACTGATCACCGTGCTGTTCCGCGACGGCTACGAGGATTACTGGGTGCGGCAGCGGCTGCTCGAGCGCATCAGCCAGGTGACGCTGCCAAGCGGCGCCACTCCCTCGCTCGACCCGGTGGCAGGCCCCGGCGGCGAGATCTATCGCTATACGCTCAAGTCGGACAGCAAGAACCTGCAGGAACTGTCCGAGATCCAGCGCTGGACGGTCATCCCGGCGCTCAAATCCGTGCCGGGCGTGGTCGATGACACCAATTTCGGCGGCTTCACCACGGACTATCAGCTCGACCTTGATCCGCAGCGGCTGCAGCAGTACGGCCTGGGTATCACCGAGGTCATCAACGCCATCAACAGCAACAATGCCAACGCGGCCGGTGGCCGCGTCTCGCGCGGCGACCAGAGTTACGTGATCCGCGGCGTCGGACTGATCAAGAGTCTTGCCGACATCGGCAACACGGTGGTGACTCAGGTGGATGGCGCGCCGGTACTGGTGCGCGATCTCGGCCGCACCACCTTGAGCCACCAGGAGCGCGAGGGCATCCTCGGCAAGGACAGCAATCCGGACACCATCGAGGGCATCGTACTGATGCTCAAGTATCAGAACCCCTCGCAGACACTCAAGGGCGTGCACGCCAAGGTCGCCGAACTCAACCGCCAGCTTGCCAAGGACGACGTGCGCATCGTCCCCTACATCGATCGCGACGACCTGGTGCATGCCACGGTGCACAAGGTGGGCCGCACCATCATCGAGGGCATCACGCTCGTATTCCTGGTGCTGATCATCTTTCTGGGCAGTCCACGCAGCGCACTCGTGGCCGGGGTCGCCATTCCGATGGCGCTGGTGGCGGTGTTTTCGCTCCTCAACCTCACCAAGGTGTCGGCCAACCTGCTGTCGCTCGGCGCGATCGACTTCGGCATCCTGGTCGATGGCGCCATCGTCGTGACCGAGGCCATCCTGCGCCGGCGCGAGGCGATGCCGACCGAGGAACTGAGCGAGAGCGAGGTCAAGGCCGCCGCCGTGCAGGTGACGCGGCCGATCTTCTTCGCCAGTCTCATCATCATTACCGCCTACCTGCCGCTGTTCTCCTTCCAGCGCGCCGAGGCGAAACTCTTCACGCCCATGGCGTACACCATGGGCTACGCGCTGATCGGCGCCCTGCTGACCGCACTGGCCCTGGTGCCCGGGCTCGCCTATTTCGCCTACCACAAGCCCGGCGAGGTCTATCGCAACCGCTGGCTCGAAAGCCTCACGCGCGGCTACGAGCGGGTGCTGCACGACTGCATCGAGCAGCCGCACATCGTCTACGGCATCGCCATCTTCGCGCTGCTGGCGGTGGTGGGTCTTGGCGGCACGGTCGGCCGCGACTTCCTGCCGGATCTGGATGAGGGCGCACTGTGGCTGCAGGTGCAGTTGCCGACCGGGCTCGCGCTGAACAAGGCGAGCGACATGGCGAGCGACCTGCGCCGCGCGATCCTCAAGTTTCCGGAAGTCTCCTACGTCGTCACGCAGACCGGCCGCAACGACGACGGCACCGATCCCTGGACGATGTCGCATATCGAGGCCCCGGTCGGGCTGACGCCCTACGACACCTGGCATGGCGGTGAGACCAAGAAGCAGTTCCTGGATAAGCTTGCCGGCACCTTGGCGCGCGAACTGCCCGGCTACTCGATCGGCATCAGCCAGCCCATCATCGACGGTGTCAACGACCTGATCGGCGGCGCCCACAGCCCGCTGGTCATCAAGCTGTACGGCGACGATCTCAAAGAGATGCGCAGGATCAGCCAGCAGATCGTCGACGTGCTGTACACGATCCGCGGCACCTCCAGCGCCTCGCTCTTTCAGGAACCGCCGATCCCGCAGATCAACATCGTGGTCGACCGCGAGAAGGCGGCGCGCTACGGCATCAACATCGCGGACGTGCAGAACGTCATCCAGACCGGCGTCGGGCAGGCGCCGGTCTCGACGGTCTACGTCGGCGAGCGCGTCTACAACCTCACGGTGCGCTACGCCGCGGCCAGCCGCGACAAGCCCGACACGCTGGCTAACCTGACGGTCAACACCGCGGGCGGCGCGCAGGTGCCGCTGTCACAGATCGCGGATATCCGTGTGCAGACCGGCGAGAGCACCGTGACGCGCGAAAACGGGCAGCGCAACCTCACGATCCGCATCGACAATCGTGATCGCGACCTCACCAGTTACCTCGAAGAGGCACAGAAGAAGATTGGCGAGCGGGTGCACTTCGATCCCGCCAAGTTCCGCCTCGAATGGGGCGGCCAGTTCGAAAACCAGCGGCGTGCGGAAGCTCGCCTGCTGGTGATACTGGGCCTGGTGATGGGCCTGATGCTGATTTTCCTGACCGTCGGCCTCAAATCGCTGCGCCAGGCGCTGCTGATCCTGGGCGTCGTGCCGCTGGCAACCCTCGGCGGCCTGTTCTCGCTGCACCTGACGGGCGAGACGCTCAACGTCGCCTCAGGCGTAGGCTTCATCGCCCTCTTTGGCGTAGCGGTGCAAAACGGCATCATCATGGTGTCCAACCTCAATCGCATGCGGCAGGCGGGCTTTGGTTTGCACGAAGCGATCATGAAGGGCGCGACCGAGCGACTGCGGCCCGTGCTGATGACCGCCACCGTCGCGACGCTCGGTATGCTGCCGGCGGCGCTGCATACCGGCGTCGGCAGCGACGTGCAGCGTGGCATCGCCACCGTGGTGGTCGGCGGGCTGGCGATTTCCACGGTGCTCACGCTCTTCGTGCTGCCCTCCATGTACCACGTCGTCGAGCACTGGGCGGAACGCCGCCATGGCCAGGCACGATGGGCCTGAGCGGCAGCCAACGGTGCCGCAGTAGCGCTGCTGGCCCTCCTGGGCGGCTGCGCGGTCGGACCCAACTTCCACCGCCCTGCCCCACCGCAGGCCAGCGACTACGGCAACGCCCCGCTGCAGGGAACCACGGCGGCGGCGCCTGGCACCGCCGGCGCTGCCCAGCAGCTGGTCGCGGGCATGGACATCCCCGGGCAGTGGTGGACGCTGTTTCAGTCGCCGAAACTCACCGCGCTGGTGCAGCAGGCTCTTGCGGGCAATCCGGACGTCACGGCGGCGCAGGCGGCGCTGCGCCAGGCACACGAGCTGTATCTTGCGCAGCGCGCGAGCTTCCTGCCGAGCGTGCAGGGTGGCTTCGACGCCACGCGCAGCAAGTACGCCACCAACGCACTCACGGCCCCGACGGTGGCGCCTACCTCGATCTACAACCTGTACACCGCGCAGCTGACCTTGAGCTATATGCCCGACGTGTTCGGCGCGACACGCCGGGCCGTCGAGTCGGCACGCGCGCAGGCCGATGCCACCCGCTTCCAGCTGATCGCCACCTACGTGACGCTGAGCAGCAACGTCGTGACCACCGCCGTGCAGGAGGGCTCGCTGCGCGGCCAGATCGAAGCGACCGAGCGTCTGCTGGCGCTGCAGCACCAGCTCACCGACATCGTGCAGCGTCAGCAGGCTGTCGGCGGCGCCAGCAACGCCGACCTCCTGCCGCAACAGGCGCTCGAAGCGCAGACCGTCGCCACCCTGCCACCGCTGCAGAAGCAGCTGGGGCAAACGCGCGACGCACTCACCGCGCTGCTGGGCAGGCTGCCGTCCGGTGAACCCGCCGATACGTTTCGCCTGGAGGACCTGACGCTGCCGGTGCAGGTGCCGGTGAGCCTCCCCTCCAACGTAGTCGAGCAGCGCCCCGACGTGCTGCAGGCGGAGGCTAACCTGCACGCAGCCTCCGCCCAGGTCGGCGTCGCGCTCGCCAACATGCTGCCGCAGTTCACGATCAGCGCCGATACCGGATCGGCGGCGCTGCAGATTGGCAAGCTGTTCACGCCGTACAGCGGCTTCTGGGACCTGGGGGCATCGCTCACGCAGACGCTGTTCGACGGCGGTGCGCTGCTGCACAGGCACCGTGCCGCGGACGCAGCGCTCGACCAGGCGGCCGCGCAGTACCGCGCGGCGGTGATCCTCGCCTGCCAGAACGTGGCCGATACGCTGCGCGCTCTGCAGGCGGACGCGGACGGGCTCAAGGCCAGTGCCGAAGCGGCGCGGGCCAGCCAGGCTGCGCTGGATCTTGCGCGTCAGCAGGTGCAGAACGGCTCACTCAGCACCGTCGTGCTATTAAATATCGAACAGACGTACCTGCAGGCGCAGCTGGCGCTGGTACAGGCGCAGGCCAACCGTTTCGCGGATACTGCAGCGCTCTTCCAGGCGCTTGGCGGCGGCTGGTGGAACCTGCCGGAGGCCACTTTCAAATGAACTCACTGGTATTGCGGGAAAACAAAGGCGGCGCCGCTCTCCTGACGCTGAACCGTCCGGAGAAGCTCAACGCGCTCTCCAAGGACCTGGTCGAGGCGCTCGAGGATCATGTCGATGCCCTGGCGCGCGAGAGTAAGACCATCGGACTTGTGATACTGCGCGGTGCCGGCGGCAATTTTTCCTCCGGGCACGACATGGAGGAGGTGCAGAGCCAGGTCAAGGCTCACGCCAAGCCGCATCACTATGTCGAGGTCATCGAAAAAATTGCGAATCTGCCCCAGCCGGTGATCTCCGCGGTGCAGGGACACTGCTCGACCGGCGCGCTCGAACTCGCCCTCGCCGCGGACCTGATCGTCGCCGCGCAGTCGGCGAGCTTCTGCGACGCCTACGCCCGCTGGGGGCTGACGCCGATCTGGGGCTTGAGCCTGCGGCTGCCGCACCGGGTGGGCACGGCCAAGGCGGCGGAGATGATGTTCACCTGCCGCAGCTACAACGGCAGCGAGGCGCACGACATGCACCTGGCGAACTTCTGCTTTGCCGATGCCAGCTTCGAGACTGAACTGGCCTCCCTCGCAGCCGATATCCTCGCCAACTCCTGGTACTCGAATGAGGTGAACAAGCGCGCCCTGATCGAGAGCGATGGGTTGCCGCTACACGATGCGCATACGCTCGACCTGTTCAAGAACGAGGGCCTGGCGCCGGATGCCGGCGAGCGCGTGGCGCGCTTCTTCAAGGCACGCAAGCCCCACGGCTGAGCCAAACCGGTCACGGATCGATCCAAGGTTAAGTGCCGTCACAGGTAAGAAGAACACGCCGGCAGTCAAAAAACCATCCCGCCCGAGTCAGTTGAGGCGTCAAATCATGACCAAGATCAAGTGTTTTGCAGCGGCTCTCGTTTTCGACATCCTGCGCGGCAAGTGTTCTGGCGAGCGATGCGAGGGCCGCTAACACGGCTGAAAAGACCGCGCCGCCTGCACCTACGAAAGATGCCCTCATGAGGCTCGAAAATAGAGCCTACGACGCCTGGAAGTCGAAGGACGCGACGTTCTGGGACACTTTTCTAT
This sequence comes from uncultured Gammaproteobacteria bacterium, assembly GCA_963787655.1. Lineage (GTDB taxonomy): Bacteria > Pseudomonadota > Gammaproteobacteria > Steroidobacterales > Steroidobacteraceae > 13-2-20CM-66-19. The sequence goes on from CAWBDY010000003.1 coordinate 533,558, forward strand.
CGGACAAGTTTGTCGGCTACGGCTTGTCGGGCAGGCTCGACAAGGCCTCAGCGAAAGATGAATACACTGGCAATGATTGTGAGATCAAGAGCTACGCCCTGTCCGACGAGCAGATGCGGCTGCTCGGTGAGCGCGCTGCGCTGATTACCTACAAAACATCCGTTGACGGCACATGCGGCGGGCAAAAGCTGCCGGCTAACAGTTGGGCGGCGAGCATATATGTTCGGGAGGGCGGTCGATGGAAAGGAGTCTTCCACGCCGAATCTCCGATTGTGGATCCGAAGGCTGCCGCGAAACCCGTCGACAACCAGGCGCCTGCCGCGCCCGAGGCTAAACCGGCGGCTCGAGATGCGGCCACCGACGCTATGCTCGCGGTCGAAAGGACCGTCTGGGAAGACTGGCGAGAACACGACGCCAGGAAACTTTCGGACCTGACGGCCAAGGATGTTTCATTCATCAATATTTTCGGCACCTACCTCGCAAGCAAGGCCGATGCCTTGAAGGACTGGTCCGGGCCGGGATGCGATGTCAAGCGGGTCAGTGTCACCAACGCCGCGGGCACGATGCTCTCGCCGACACTCGGCATCCTGACATTTACCGGCACTGCCGACGGCACCTGCGGCGGCCAGCCGGTCAATTCTGTCATCTGGGGCACGTCGGTCTACGTGAAGGACGGCAATGCGTGGAAATGGACCTTTGGCATCAATACACCCGCACGCCGTAAGGGTGCCTAGAGCGCGCGCGTGCGCGGGGACATTTTAATAGCGACCCACGATGGCCGCTGGCGAGACAAGGGTTGGGTTTAGGCCTCCCGAAAACAGCTGCGCCAGGCAGTGCGCGAGGTCTGCCGCTGCGAGCGGCTTACTCAACACCGCGCGTGCACCGGCCGCCTCGGCCTCAGCCTGCAGATCCGGGCCGCCATAGCCACTCATCAGGACCGTCGGCAGATCCGGCCGCACGGCACGCACCTGCTTGAGGAATTGCGTTCCGGAGATGTCCGGCATGATGGCATCGCTCAGGACCGCATCGAAGCGCTCGGGATCGGCGCGAAACACCCGCAATGCCGCCTCGGCCCCCACGCAGCCGACCGGCTCGTAGCCGAGGTCCGCGAGCACCTCTTCCGCGAGCTGCACCAGGCTCTCTTCGTCGTCCACCACCAGGATCGTCTCGCCGTGGCCCCGCGGCGCCGCCGGTGGCGCCGGCTCCTGCAGGGGCTCAACGTCGCTCAGTGGCAGGTAGACGCTGAAGGTCGTGCTCGCACCGGGTTCGCTTCTTACCGCAAGCGCCGCATCGTGGTCGAGCACGATACCGTGCACCAGCGACAGACCGAGGCCGGTGCCGGCACCAATGGGCTTGGTAGTGAAGAAGGGCTCGAAAATGCGCTCGACCTGCGCCGCACTCATGCCAGGACCTGAGTCGCTGATGTCGATGCGGGCGTAACTGCCGCGCTGCACACGCCCAACGGTACAGTCGCGCGGCTCGTCCACCGTGGTCGCTTCGGCCCGCAGCACCACACGCCCGCCGCCGCTGACCGCCTGCACCGCGTTGGTAAGCAGGTTCGCCAGCATCTGGTGCAGCTGCGCTGCATCGCCCTTGACCACCAGCGTGCGTGCCGGCAGGTGGCACTCCACGGTGACTCCCGGGGGCAAGGCGGCGCAAGTCAGGCTGTGTACTTCGCTCAGCACCTTCTGCAGCGACAGGGCGTGCGCGCTGCCCACGCCCGGGCGACTGAAGGCCAGGATGCGTGCCACCAGGTCTCGCGCCCGGTTGGCCGCCACGATGATGTTGTCGAGATAGCGACGCTGTGCACTGCCGGGCGGCGCTTGCTGCAATGCCAGCTCGCCGTAGCCGAGCACCGCCCCCAGCACGTTGTTGAAGTCATGCGCGATGCCGCCGGCCAGGGTCCCGAGCGCCTCGAGCTTCTGCGACTGATGAAACTGTGCCGTGACACGTTGATGCCGCCCGAGCTGGCGCAGGAACGCGATGAGGAGCACCGCCGCGAGCGCGGTGATCACGAAGGTGCGCGCCGCGTTCTTCCATGCCTTGTCGCGCCAGGCACCCAGGATGTCGTGTTCGCTGCGGCCTACGGCCACCACCGCCGGGTAGCCCGGTACGCGGCGCAGGCTGACGCGGGTCGCGCCGAGCTGCGGGTCGGTCAGGGTTGTGTGCAGCGCATCGGCGCCACCGAGCGCCTGCAACGCGGCGAGCCACGGCGTGGGACCGGCGCTGATGTCGGGCCGTTCGCGGCTGACGAGCGTGATGCCGTCGCTGCGCAGCAGCTCGATGCGACTGCCCGCGCCGAGATCGAGGGCCCGGTAGAAGTGACGCAGGTAATGAACGTCCAGGGCCGCGCCGACGATGCCACGGAAGCCCGGACCCGGCAGACGCCGGCTCAGGACGAAGGTCGGCTCGCCCGTGACGCGACTGATGAACGGCTCGCTCACGAAGAGGCCGAGTTCGGGCTGATCCCGCTGGATGACGTAGTAAGAGCGATCGCTCAGGTCGGCGTTGGCTGCGGGGGTCGTGGCCGAGCTCACGTGCAGCTGCCGGGCCGGGTCGAACAGGAACAGGTTGCGCACCTGCGGCACGCCGCTCATGTGCCGGCGCAGCAGGTCCGCGATGGAGGCGCCCGAGTTGCTGCTGCCCGGCGCATCCGGGTCGAGCAGTGCCGCCTGACTGAGAATGAGATCGGTCGCCTGCAGCGCCCGCGCTGCCTGCTCCGCGAGCGCGCCGGCGATGTTGTCGTGCTGAAGCTCGGCCAAGGCAAGCGTCGCCTTGCGGTCCTGCACGCTGTCGAACAGCGTCGACAGCCACACGGCCGCGCACACGATCGCCACGATCAGGATCAGCCGCAGCCGCAGCGCGCGGCCGATGCCGCCTTCGCTGCCGACCGGGCCGGCTAGCGGGTCGATGGGGGGTGCGTCGGAGCCGCGGCCCGCAGCCCGATTGCTGCCCATAGATCGCCCCGCGTGTAAGGCTTGGCCAGGATGCGTGTCGCCCCAAGTCTCAGCGCCATGGCATCATTCGCCATATCACCCGGGGAGAAGCGGCCCGAGGCGAGCACGATCGCCGCACGCGGATACGCGCGCCGCCAGGGCATGAGGATCGCATGAGCCTGCTGCTGACACGTCACGTCGACCAGTATCGCATCGATGTCCGCCGGGGTCTTGCTTTCGGCTTCCGGCCACACCGCGGTAGCCCCGCCGGCCTCGAGCCACTCGCGGATGAGTTCACGATGCAGCGTATCGTGCTCGACCACCAACACACGTTTCATGGCCGGCACCTGCCATGGTAAGCGCACCGCTGCCGCACGTCGTGGTAGTCGACGACGACGCGACGGTGCGGCAGCTGGTCGATGAGTACCTCGCGCAGAACGATTTCCGCGTCACCGGCGTCGAGGGCGGCACGCAGCTGATGAGTGTGCTCAGCGCCCAGGTGGTCGACCTGGTGCTGCTCGATCTGCGCCTGCGTGGTGAGGACGGTATGCAGCTGCTGCGCACGCTGCGCGCCGACTCGCACATCCCCGTCATCATCCTCACCGGCCGTGCCGAGGAAGCCGATCGCGTCATGGGCCTGGAGCTGGGCGCCGACGATTACCTGACCAAACCGTTCAGTCCGCGCGAGCTCCTGGCGCGCATCCGCACGGTGCTGCGACGCACCCACGCCGGGCAGGAAGTGCACGGGGCACCCGTGTGCCGCGCCTATCGGCTGCCGGGCTGGGAGCTGAACCTGCGTACGCGGCGCCTCACGCGTCATGACGGCGCGGAAGTCACGCTCAGCAACGGCGAATTCAACCTGCTCGCAGCCCTTCTGGCCACCGCCAATCGCGTCGTCAGCCGCGATCAGCTGATCGAGCTCAGCCGCCGCTACGACAACGAAGTCTACGACCGCGCCATCGACGTGCAGATCCTGCGGCTGCGCCGCAAGATCGAAGCCAACCCGTCCGAGCCGCGCATCATCGTCACCGAGCGCGGCGTCGGTTACCGCGTCGCGGTCGCCGTTGAAGCTGTCTACTGAGGCTGCGCCTGCCAAACCGGCCCACCTGCGCGTCTTGCAGCGCGCCCTGCCGCGGCTGATCGCCGCGCTAGCACTGTCGGCGGCGGATGTCGCGGCGCGCTTGCAGCGCGCATTTCATCTGTAACACGGCTCAGCAGCGGCGTAACCGCCGCCAGCACGCGCTGCGCTATCGTGTGCTCGCCATGTGGATCGTCAAACTGGCGCTACGGCGCCCGTATACCTTCATCGTGCTGGCCATCGTGATCATGCTGCTCGGCGTGTTCTCGATCCTGCGCACGCCCACCGACATTTTTCCGAACATCAATATCCCCGTCGTGGCGACGGTGTGGCGATACACCGGGCTGGCGCCGGAGGAGATGGCGGAGCGTCTCGTGCTGCAGACCGAGCGCACCGCGCAGACCACCGTCAACGACGTCGAGCACACCGAATCGCAGAACCTGACCGGCACCTCGGTGGTCAAGTACTTCTTCCAGCCGAACGTCAAAGAAGAACTGTCGTTCGCGCAGATCACCGGCGTGTCGCAGACGCAGCTGCGTTCCGCGCCGCCGGGTACCACCCCGCCGTTCGTCCTGGCGTACAACGCCTCCTCGGTGCCGATCCTGCAGCTGGCCCTCTCCAGCCCGACCCTGTCCGAGGCCCAGCTGTTCGACCTGGGCAACAACATTATCCGCACCGGCCTTGCCACGGTGCAGGGCGCGTCCATGCCCTACCCCTATGGTGGCCTGCAGCGGCAGGTGCAGGTGGACCTGGACCCGGACGCGCTGCGCGCGCAGGGGCTGTCCGGCAACGATGTCACCAACGCCATCACGACGCAGAACTCGATTCTGCCGGCCGGCACGCAGAAGATCGGTGACCGCGAGTACTTCATCGGCGTCAATGCCAATCCGCGCACCGTCGAGGAGCTCAACGATCTGCCGATCACCACGCGCAACGGCAGCGTCATCTACGTGCACGACGTCGCGCACGTACGCGACGGTTACCCGCCGCAGACCAATATCGTGCGGCGTGACGGCCGCCGCGGCGTCTTGATGAGCGTGCTGAAGACCGGCAGCTCCTCCACGCTCGACATCATCACGAGCATCAAGGAGCGCCTGCCGCGCATCAAGGCCGCACTGCCCGAAGGCTTCAACATCGACCTCGTGGGAGACCAGTCGATATTCGTGCGCGCCGCCATCAGCGGCGTGGTACGCGAGGCCGTCATTGCGGCCGCGCTCACCGGACTCATGATCCTGCTGTTCCTCGGCAGCTGGCGCAGCACGATCATCATCGCGGTCTCGATCCCGCTGTCGATCCTCACCTCCATCATCTGCCTGGCGGCGCTCGGCGAGACCATCAACATCATGACGCTCGGCGGGCTGGCGCTCGCGGTCGGCATCCTGGTGGACGATGCCACCGTCACGATCGAGAACATCAACTACCACCTCGAGCACGGCGAGGACGTCGAGGAGGCGATCCTCAACGGCGCGCACGAGATCGCCGTGCCCGCCTTCGTCTCGACGCTCGCCATCTGCATCGTGTTCGTGCCGATGTTCATGCTGGTCGGTATCGCCAAATTTCTGTTCGTGCCGCTCGCCGAGGCCGTGGTGTTCGCCATGCTGGCCTCCTACGTGCTGTCGCGAACGCTGGTGCCGACGCTGGCCAAGTACTGGCTGCACAAGCATGCGGAGCATGCGCCCGCGCCGCACGGCTTCTTCCAGAAGTTCCAGACCGGGTTCGAGAAGAAGTTTGCCGACTTCCGCGACGGCTACCACAGCCTGCTGGAGCGTGCGCTCACCGCCGGCCTCGCCTTTGCGGTGCCGTTCCTGGCCGCCATGGCGCTGACCGCGCTGCTTGCCTTCCCCATGGGCCGCTACCTGCCGGGCCTGGGCCGCGATTTCTTTCCGAAAGTCGATGCCGGTCAGATCAAGCTGCACGTGCGTCTGCCGACCGGTATACGCATCGAGGAGACCGCCGCGCTGTGCGATCACATCGAGGCGACCATCCGCGAGATGATCCCGGCCAAAGAGCTCGACACCATCGTCGACAACATCGGTGTGCCGTACAGCGGCATCAACCTCGCGTACTCAAGTTCCGCTCCCGTCGGACCCGGGGATGCCGACATCCTGGTAAGTCTCAAGGAAAATCACCACAAGACCGCCGACTACGTGCACAAGCTGCGTGCTCGGCTCAACGGCGACTTTCCCGGCACAACCTTCGCCTTCCTGCCGGCGGACATCGTCAGCCAGATCCTGAACTTCGGCCTGCCCTCGCCGCTTGACGTGCAGGTCTCGGGCTTCAAGGTCGCGCCCAACCTGACGTATGCCAATGAGCTGCTCGCCAAGATGCACAGCATTCCCGGAGTGGTGGACCTGCGCATCCAGCAGGCTTACGACTATCCGACTCTGACCGTCGATGTGGACCGCAGCAAAGCGGCGCTCCTCGGCCTGACCGAGACCGACGTGGCGTCCGATCTGCTCGTGTCGCTGTCCGGCAGCTCGCAGAACACGCTGTCGTACTGGATCGACCCGAAGAGCGGCACGCAGTATCCGGTGGTCGCGCAGACTCCGCAGTTTCGCCTCGCGACCCTTACCGACCTGCAGACGACACCGGTGACGACGCTAACCAGTAACGGCAGCGGCCGCAGCCAGATGCTGGCGAACCTCGCCTCATTCCGGCGCGGCGTCTCACCTGCGCTCTCCAGTCACTATGACGCGACCCCGGTGATCGATATCTATGCCGCGGTGGACGGCACCGACCTTGGCTTCGTGTCCGGGCAGCTCAAGAAGGTCATCGCGGACAGCAAGCATGACCTGCCGAAGGGCTCGAACGTCAACGTGCGCGGCCAGATCAAGACCATGGTCGATTCGTTCAACGGCCTGTTGATCGGCCTCGCCGGTGCCGTCGTGCTCGTGTACCTGCTGATCGTGGTCAATTTCCAGTCGTGGCGCGACCCGTTCATCATCATCACGGCACTGCCGGCGGCGCTGGCCGGTATCGTGTGGATGCTGTTCCTGACCCATACCCCCGTCAGCGTGCCCTCACTCACCGGCGCCATCATGTGCATGGGTGTCGCCACCGCCAACAGCGTGCTGGTGATCAGCTTCGCGCGCGAGCGCATGGACAAGGGCGACGACCCCATGCACGCAGCATTGCAGGCCGGTTTCCAGCGCTTCCGCCCGGTGCTCATGACCGCGCTCGCCATGATCATCGGCATGGTGCCGATGGCCCTCGGCCTCGGTGAAGGCGGTGAGCAGAATGCGCCGCTCGGCCGGGCGGTCATCGGCGGCCTGGTGTTTGCAACCGTCGCCACTCTCTTTTTCGTACCCACCGTGTTTACTCTCATTCACGGACGGCGGAGTCACTGATGTCGGACGCGAACTCATCCCCTGCCACGGCCCCTACGCCGAAGCGCTACGCGCTGATCCTGGTGATCGTGGCGCTGATTCTCGCGGTGTGGGGCATCGTCAGCCGCCTGAGCGCCCGTAATGCCCTGGAGAAGGAGGCGGCGAGTGCCGCCATTCCGACCGTCACGACCACCAAGGCGCATGCCGGGCCCGCCTCCAGCATCCTGGTGCTGCCAGGCACGGTGCAGGCCTTCTACGAGGCGCCGATCTACGCCCGCACCAACGGCTATCTCAAGACCTGGTTCACCGATATCGGCACCAACGTCAAGAAGGGCCAGGTGCTCGCCGAGATCGAAGCGCCGGAGGTCGATCAGCAGCAGCGTCAGGCGCAGGCTGACCTCGGCACCGCGCAGGCCAACTACGAACTCGCGCACACTACCGATGCACGCTGGAAGGGACTGCTTGCCACGCAGTCGGTCTCGCAGCAGGACGCGGACGAGCGTGCCGGGGATGCGGCCGCCAAACTCGCCGCGCGGCAGTCCGCGGCCGCCAATCTCGCGCGCCTCAACGAGCTGGAGTCCTTCAAACGCGTGCTGGCGCCCTTCGACGGCGTCGTGACCCAGCGCAATACCGACGTCGGGGCACTCATCAACGCTGGTGAGAGCCCCGGCAGCGCCCTGTTCCGCGTCGCCGACACCCACCGCCTGCGCATCTACGTGTCCGTGCCGCAGCCGTATACGTCGGCGATGCAGCCCGAGGTGCAGGCGCAGCTTGAGTTCGCCGACCATCCGGGCAAGCGCTACACGGGTGCGATCGCCAATACCGCCCGTGCCCTCGATGCCACCACGCGCACGCTGCAGGTAGAACTGCAGATCGACAATTCGAAGGGCGAACTGCTGCCCGGATCGTATGCGCAGGTGTACTTCAACCTGCCAACGGACACGAAGGCGCTGCGTGTGCCGGCGAATGCGGTCATCTTCCGCACCGAAGGACAGCAGCTGGCCATCCTCGATCCCGACGGCCAGCACGTGCATCTGAAGTCGATCAGTCAGGGGCGCGACTTCGGCACCGAGATCGAGGTGCTCGCCGGCATCAGCGCGACTGACACGATCGTCGTGAACCCGCCCGACTCGCTCATCGACGGCGAGGCAGGTGCGCGTGGCGAAGCCGAAGCCGGCGGTCGCAGCGGCCAACGGCAAGCCTTCATGAAAGCGCGCCAGCCGTTCACGTGCCTGGCGCTGCTGGCGCTCGGCGGCTGCTCGCTGGCGCCCCACTACCAGCGCCCGACCACGGCCGCGCCGCCCGAGAGCTTCAAGGAGGCCGGTGACTGGAAGGTCGCAGCGCCGGCGGACGCCACGCCGCGCGGTCCATGGTGGAGCATGTTCAACGACCCCCAGCTGGATGCGCTGGAGGCGCAGGTCGGCGATACCAACCAGTCCCTGAAGGCCGCGCTCGCCCGCCTCGATGAAGCGCGCGCCCAGGTGCGCATCGCCACCTCGTCATGGTTCCCGACCATTACCGCGCAGGGTGACGCTACCCGCGGTGAGACCTCGGTCTATGCGCCCGGTTACACCCCCGGACCCACCCGCACCGGCAATTCGTTCGTCGTCGGCGGCGACCTGTCTTACGAGGTGGACCTGTTCGGACGCATCCGCAGCACCGTCACCAACGCACGCGCCAACGAGCAGGCAAGTGCCGGTGATGCCGCAGCGCTCGCTCTGGCGCTGCAGGCGGAGCTGGCTACGGACTACTTCACCCTGCGCGGACTGGACATCGAACAGCAGCTGCTCGACCAGACCGCCTCGGACTATGCGAAGGCGCTGCAGCTCACCCAGAATCTATACAACGGCGGCGCCGCGGCCATCGCCGACGTCGACCAGGCGCAGGCGCAGCTGGAGCTGGCGCGGACCCAGGCCGAGGACACGCGCCTGCGGCGCGCGCAGACCGAGCACGCCATTGCCGTGCTGGTCGGGCGCGAGGCGAGTGCCTTCTCCCTCGATGCGCGCGCTGGCGACACCTTTCACAGCCTCCCGGCTGTAACGCTTGGCATGCCGTCGCAGTTGCTGGAACGCCGCCCGGATGTGGCCGCCGCGGAGCGGCGGGTCGCGGCGGCCAACGCCAATATCGGCGTGGCACGCGCGGCCTACTTCCCGGTGCTTGATCTCACAGGGACCCTCGGCAGCCAAGCCACGACCACGGCCGCCCTATTCACCGCGCCCGCGCGCTACTGGTCGATCGGTCCGCAGCTGCTGTTCACCGTGTTCGACGGCGGCCTGCACGCGGCGCAGTCAGCGCAGGCGCACGCCGCCTATGACGAACAGGTCGCCAACTACCGTGGCGTCGTGCTCACGGCGTTCCAGGACGTCGAGGACAATATCGCGGCCATTCGCCAGCTGCAGCGCGAGAGCGTGACGCAGGCGGCGGCCGTCACCGCGACCCAGGGCGCGCTCGACCAGGCGAACCTGCGCTACAAGGGCGGCATCGTTACCTATCTCGAGGTCGTATCGACGGAAAACGCCGCGCTGTCGGCGCGCCTCTCGGCCGCAGACATCGAGATCCGCCGCGCGACCGCGACGGTGCTGCTGGTAAAGGCGCTGGGTGGCGACTGGCATCAGCCGGCGAAACAGCCGCTCGCTCAGCCGTCATCTTAAGTAGGCGTGCACGACCTCGATGAGATGCTTCGCGCCGCGGGCGCGGGTGCGGTCGCGGTCGCGCGCCGGATCCGATACGTGCAGCCGGATGTGATCCTCCAGCAGCTCCGCCATCAGGCCATTGGCCGCGCCGCGTACGGACACGGTGAGCTGCATGACGCGCGCGCAGTCGGCGTCACGCTGCAGCGCCCGTTCGATCGCCTCCACCTGGCCGCGCAATCGCCGCACGCGCTGCAAGAGACGCGTCTTGTCCTGGATCGTGTGTTTCACGGCAACCTCGTTTGCGGGCAATGCCCGCAACATAGCATGGGGGGTATTGTATATGGCGAGCCGCCGGCCGCCTCACCCAGGCCTGCCTGTGTCCGCGCCGGCTGCCCTCCCCCGCCCAGCGCACGGTAGCCGAGCCCGGCGACGGCCGCACCCACCAGCGGCGCCAGCTAGACCGCCACAGCTGCCGCACCGCCCGCTACAATATCAAGGTGCAGAATGCCGCCGCGACTGTCAGCCCCGCCGATCGTCACGCGAAACTGACGCGGGCGCTGCTGTGGCTGGTCGTGTGCGCATGCTGGCTCGGCGTACTGCTGCAGCTGGTGCTGTCGGCGCGCCTGGCCATCCAGCAGGGACGCTCGCCGCTTGCCGGTGTGCTCGATGCCCTGTGCTACAACACGGTGCTCAGCAACCTGTTCGTGGCGCTCGTGAGTACGGCGCGAGCCGCGGGGCGCGACGGCTGGCTCACCGCGCGCAGCACATTGGCCGCTGGCGCCGTTTATATTTTCGTCGTGGGACTCATCTACTCACTGCTGCTGCGCGCGACCTGGGCGCCGACCGGTCTGCAGAAAGTGGCCGATGTGCTGCTGCATGACGCGGTACCGCTGCTGTACCTGCTGTGGTGGCTGACGGGGGCGCCCAGGGGTGGCCTGCGCTGGCGGCAGCCACTGCAATGGCTCGCCTACCCCTTCGCCTATTGCGTGTTCCTGGTGCTGCTGGGTGAGGCCACCGGTCGATATCTTTATCCCTTCGCCAACATTGCGCAGCTGGGCTGGGGCACGGTCGGACGCAATGCCGTGCTCATATTCGCCTGTTTCTGGATTCTCGGCGTAATCGCCGTGTTCGTGGACCGGCAATTGTCGCGCCGCGCCGCCTGAAAGGGCGGTCGCGGGGCATAAAGCAACCCGCGACCGCGGTTCAGCAACTTATAGACTCTCAGCCCTGGGGCGCGCTCGGCACATCGACGCGCGCCTGGCCTTGCGCCTTGCGCGCCTCACTCTTCGCATTGGCCTCAGGCTTCAGACCGTGAATGGCAGCGGCAAGCTTCTGGCCGCCGGTCACCCTCGACTTCAGATCCGCGAAGGACAGATCGAGGTTCTGGGATGCGTGCATCGTGGCCGCGCAATCCGCAACGCTCTTAAAACCGAGGCACGCCTCCTGGGTGGTCATGCCCGAGGGCGTCACGGCTGCCAGACGCGTGTCGTGTTCGGCGCGCTCAGTGGCAGGGCTCGCCGCCGTATCCGCAGCTGCCTCCTGGTTGGCGGCGCGGTCGCTGGCCATGCCCGGCGTATCGCTCGGCGCCTGCTCCGTCGGCACTTCCTGCTGACGCCCGGCCGCGGTGGCTGCAGGATCGGTCGGCTGGGTGGCCGGATCAACCGGCGACACGGCCTGTGAGGTCTGTGCTGCCGCGCTGTGCGTGAATGCCACGATCCCGACGGCCGCAGCCGTCACTGCCCAGATTGTCGAACGTCTCATACACACCTCCTTAGCGATCGTAACCGTGCGTCCTGTCACCGGCGCTGAGCGGCGCGTGTGCGGCGCTGCGCGAGCGCCCTGCCGACCAACGCCTTGAGTTTGCGACTTCCTGTCATGCGTGGATGTAAGACGATGCCGCTGGTTGCGGCAAGGTGTCGGCCAACGGCGTCGAGGCGCGCACCGGTGTCGGTACGCGTGACGCAACGTGGCGCTGCGGCTACGTCCGCGAATTACGTGGCGCGGGCGAAGTCGATGAAGCCGCGTGCCACGTCAGTATGCAGGAGGCGCACGCGTACGGAATCGCCTACATCGAGTCCCGCAAACCCCTTGATGAGGCGCCCTTCCGCGAGCGGGTGCTCGATGCGTACGAAGGTGCCCTTCTCAGAGGCGCCGGTGACGATGCCGTCGAACTCGTTACCGTTGCGTCCCTGCAGCAACAGTGCCGCAGCGGACTTTCGCACCAGCCGCTCGACCTTGTTGGCGTTGCCTTCCTGCGTGGTGCAGTGCGCCGCAAGTGTGCGCAGCGTTCCATCGTCATACGGAGCTGGGGCGCTGCGCAGCGCTGCTTTCACGAGGCGCTGCGTGATGATGTCCGGGAAGCGGCGATTGGGGGCGGTCGCGTGCGTGTAATCATCGACCGCCAGCCCAAAATGTCCTTCGGCGGGCTCCCCGGCACGCTTGAACACGTACTCGCCGGCGCCCAGCAGCTTGACGACGGCGAGCGACAGGTCGGGGAACTGCGCCGGGGCGCTCGCCTGACGCTGCACCAGGAAAGCACTCAGTGCGCGCGCATCAGGCGTGGCCGGCAGCTGCGTACCGAGGCCGCGGGCCAGCTGCACGATCCGGTCCCAGCGTTCCGGCTGACGCAGGACACGGCGCAGCGACGCTGAGCGCTTGCTCTCGAGATAGCGCGCCACCACGCCGTTGGCCGCAATCATGAAATACTCGATCAGCTCCTTGGCGCGATTGTCCTCGTCGGGCGTGAGGTCCAGGAGTGCCGCCCCCTCGTAGACGGCCTGCGCCTCGAGCGTCGTCAGTTGCAGGGCACCCTGACTCTGGCGCACGCGCTTCAGAGCCTGCGCCACCTTGTCCTGGATGCGCAGCTGTTCGTCCATGCCGGCTACGGCGCTCACCCCAGCCGGCGCCGGTCCCTTGCCGTCGAGCCACGCGGCGACGCTGTTGTAGGCGAGCTTGGCGCGGTTACGCACCAGCGCGCGGTAGACGCTCTCGCCGCTCAGCGTGCCGTCCGCGGTGACGGTCATCTCCACCACGAAGCTGAGGCGGTCCTGGTTGAGCGCCAGACAGGTAATGTCGGTCGACAGCTGCTCCGGCAGCATCGGGAAGATCTCCGCGGGCGTATACACGGAGGTCGTATTGGCACTCGCGTGCGCATCGAGCGCGCAGCCTGCAGACACCGTCGCATCGACGTCGGCCACGGCCACCAGGATCTTGACGTTGCCGCCGGCCACCGGTTCTGCGACCGACAGCTGGTCGAGGTCACGCGAATCGTCGTTGTCGATCGAGCACCACAGCCGCTCGCGCAGGTCACGGATGTCCGCCCCCTGCGCGGTCGCGGCCTGTTTGATGGTGCGCAGCTGCGCGGCTGCGGCGGGCGGCAGATCCGGTTCGAGACCGTTGTCGAGCATCGCCTGGTGCGCGATGTCCTTGAGCTGATCGAGGTTCGCGGGCTGCTGTGGCATCACGGCATGATAGCAGCCCGGCGCAGCCGGCCCGCCGCCATGCACACCTGCAAAGTCGAAGGGCGCCGCGGCTGAACCGCGGCGCCCTCCCTTCTCGATGCCGGGCATCCTGCCCGGCCCGATTCGCACTGCTTCAGGTGCTCGGCATCACACCGGTGTAGTAGGCAATCACGTAGGCCTTGAGCGTGCCGGCAGCCGGCGCGATCGGTGCCTGCGGCACGCCGTACACCTTCACCGGTGCACCCGCGGCAAGCCCGGCAGTCATGGCCATGAGGCCCGCGGAGGTCGTGATGTCGATCGGGCTTATCGTCACGATCCCATTGGTGCGGTCGATCTGGTACACGAGCGTCGCCGACCCGGTGGTCGTGCTGACGTTCACCGTGACCGGCAGCGTGCCGTTCGGCACCGTCATCGCGAAGGTGTTGGCGGCGTAGGCGGTGCTGACCGTGCCCAGCGGCACCGGGGTTGGCAGCAGGACGGCATCGCGCAGGTACCAGTTGCTCGTGTTGCTCGCCCCGTCACCCCACCTGGCGCGGCTGATGCCGAAGGACTGCAGCGTGCCGACGCTGCCGCCGAAGTTCACCGCGCCGTTGGTGGCGGCGACGAACTGTGTGGTCGCGTCAGAGCCGAAGTTCACGTCCGTCGGGAAGGTGAAGTTCCACCACTTGAAGCCCTCGATCGGATTGTCCTGATCGTCATTGCCGTTGGGCGTGGTGCCGGCGATGTAGCCGAACGGCAGCGAGTAGTTGTCGTTCTGTGCCAGGTAATTGGACGTGTAGGTGAATCCGGAGGTCGTGGCATTGGAGATGTAGCCACCGAAGCCGGCCGTCTCGATGTCCACGCTCGAGGCGACCAGCGGTACGCCGAGCGGGTTCAGCGAGCCGATGTGCACCTTGAAGCCGCGCACCAGCATCTGGCTCGTCAGGAAGCCGGTACCGGTGCCGATCGGCGTGGCATCGGCCAGGCCGCTCTGCGGTGCGCGGAAGAAGAACTGCGTGCTGGCGTTGATGGTCACAGGGACCGGCACGCCATCTTCGTTGGTCACGTCGATGATGTCGTTGGTGGTGTCGACGTTCAGTACATGGCCTTCCGGGCTCACCCAGACCTTGTTGAAGGCCGCGCTCACCCAGATGCGCACCGCGGTGAGCGTGCCATTTTCCTGGTAACGCGCCGCGATACGCACGAAACGATTGGCGAGGCCCGCCTCGGCGGAGAAGTCGTTCACCACCGTGCGCGTGCCGGCATCCAGGTCGTACACGATCGTGCCGTTGCTGGCATCTGCATCGACCGTCAGTGAGATCGAGCTGGTGTTCTCGGTCTCCGGAGTGGTGACCGGGTACACCGGGAAGTCCTTGGTCACGGTCAATGCCGTATCGGTCACCGTGCCGACGGTGCCGTAGGTGTGGCGCAGCACGCGCGCCGCGATGTCGCGTATCGGGTGCCGACGGATTGCGGGATCAAAGTTGATGGCCCACAAGGTCGCACCGTCGGCCGCCGGCGGGGTGTGCCCGACGATGAAGGCCGGATGTGCCAGGTTGAACTCGAGGTCGAGTCCGACATTGCTGGCGCCGCTGGTCACGCTAAGAGGCGTGTCGAAGTTGACGGTGACCGGCACGCTGAGCGCACCGCTGCTGCCGCTCGTGTGCTTGATCTGGATCTGATCACTCGGCACGCTCGTGCCGCCTGCGAGCGGGAAACCGCTCTCGGGGTTCGCGGCGACAGTGAGGATCACGTCTCCCGGGTTGCCACCGAGGGTGAGCACCGCGCCGCTGTAGGTGCCGGCCGGGATGCTCACGTTGCCAAGCAGCTCCGCCAGCTGGTCCAGCTGCTCGAGGTTCACATAAGGGGCCGGATTTGCAGCGCTGTACACCGTGACATTGCTGCCGCCGCCCTGCGGGATCAGCGCGATGCTGAGCACGCGCACGCCGACGCAGGCCCAGTCATCCGAGGAGGCGTCGCTGAGCATCAGCGGCATGGCCGCCATGCTCTGCGGAGGCGGCGTGCCGGAAGTGGAATCCCCGCTGCCGCCGCCGCCACCACCACCGCAAGCCGCCAATGCGGCCGTCAGTCCCATAACGACTGCGCTGTGAATCGCGCGTCGCAACATAATGCGTTGCATAGCAAGTCCCTCTGTTAGTTCGTCACGGGCCGCCAACTTGCGGCGCTGGACCGTATAGCGAACGAACTTACAGTTGGTTGACCCAGGCGCAGATTGATTTACCCGCGCCTCGTGTCTGCGGGCAGCGACAGCTCAGTGTTGCCTTGCGGCTCAGGGATGCAGCCACTGATCCATATATTGCTTGCCATGTGCGCAGGCCTGCGGGACGTCGGCACCTGCGGCCAACGCTGCGGCGATCGCACTCGCCAGCGCGCACCCCGTGCCGCGCTGCGTGACCGCGTAGCGCGGCGTGCTGAAGCGCTGCGGCGCGCGCCGCGGCTGCAGCAACACGTCAGTGGCATCGAGGCCTGCGCCATGGCCGCCCTTGAGCAACACCGCGCGCGCGCCCAAGGTCAGCAGCCGCTGTCCCTGGCGCTCGAGTTCCTGCTGCGTGCGCGCGAGGGATTCGCCGCTGAGCAGCGCCGCTTCCGCGATGTTGGGCGTGACGAGCGTGGCGCGCGGCAGCAGCAGCTCGCACAGCACCAGGAGGCCTGCGGCATCGAGCAGTTCGCCGCCGGAGCTGGAGCGCAGTACCGGGTCCAGCACGAGCGGCAGCCTGGCCCGCGTGCCGACACTCTCGGCCACGGCGCGCACTGTCACGGCATTCGCGAGCATACCGATCTTGATGGCGCCGATGTCGCAGGTGGCGAACGCCGCGTCGATCTGGGCGCGTACCAGCGCCGCTGGCACGACGTGCACGGCGCTCAGGCGCGTGTCCGACTGCGCCGTCACTGCCGTGACGGCGCACAGGGCGCGCACGTCCAGACGCGTGAGGGTGTGCACATCACGGCTGATGCCGGCACCGCCGCTCGAGTCGGCGCCCGCGATGACCAGTACCGCGCTCACTCGCCGAGTGCGACGAGGGCGAGGCTTACGTGGCCCTGACGCTGCAGTGCGCGTGCCGCACGCCAGGCACGCACGCCGCTGCGACAGCACAGCACGATGCGCGGTCCGCGCGGTAGCGCCAGCTGCGCCTGCTCCACGGTCTCAACCGCTACGCGCAGCGCCGCGGCGAATGGCGATACCGGCGTCTCCGCCAGCGAGCGCAGGTCGATGACGATGTCCGCGGCAGTTACCTGCGTGGGCGCGATGAACACCAGCGACTCACCGGCAGGTTCGGCCGCGCCGCCGAAACCGAAGCCGCCTACGTGCAGCGTGCGGAAATCGATCGACAGCAGCCGGCCGAGCACCGGCGGCTGCCACTCAAGCAGCAGCGCCAGCACCAGATGCGCCTGCAGCGTGCCGATGACGCCGACGGCGCTTCCCAGAACCCCGGCGCTTGCGCAGTTGGCTGCCGTGCGCGGCATCTCCGGAAAGACCGCGCGGTAGCTCGGGGCCGTGCCGCAGAAGGCGCCGACGTAGCCGGCAAGTCCCACCACCGATGCACTGACCAGCGGTATGCCGGCGTCGCGACAGGCATCACTGAGCACGTACGTGACAGCGAAGCTGTCGGCTGCGTCCACCACGACGCTCGCCTGCGTGCAGGCCGCCGCGTTTGCAGCGCTGAGCCGTTCGGCGTGCGCCTCGATGGTGAGCGCAGGGTTCAGTGCCAGCAGCGCTGCCCGCGCCGCCTGCACTTTCAGCTGCCCGACATCGCTCATGCGATAGAGCGGCTGGCGGTGCAGGTTCGACTCCTCGACCCGATCGTGATCGACGATCACGAGCCGGCCGACGCCGGCGGCGGCAAGATACGGCAGCACGGCGCAGCCGAGCCCCCCGGCGCCCACCACCACCACGCTGGCTGCGGCGAGCTTCGCCTGACCTGCGGCACCGACTTCCGCCAGCATCGTCTGCCGCGCGTAACGATCGCTCATACCATCCTTCCGGGCATCGCTCAGGCCGCCGCGGCCGGGGCTGCGACGCGCAGCCACTGGCGCACGCGCTCCTCGGGGTCGGCGGCGCGCACGATGTCGGTGACGACCGCGGCGACGTCGGCACCGGCGGCGAAGACGCCGGGCAGGCGCTCGAGCGTCAGTCCGCCGATCGCCACCAGCGGCAGTGCGCCGATGCGGCGCTTCCACTGGCCGAGGCGCGCGAGTCCCTGCGGCTGCCAGGGCATCACCTTCAGGAGCGTCGGATAGATCGGTCCGAGTGCCACGTAGGCCGGGTGCAGCGCGAGCGCGCGCTCCAGTTCGCGCTCGTCGTGCGTGCTGATGCCGATGCGCACCTGCGCACGGCGCAGCGCCCCCAGATCCGCGCTATCGAGGTCACCCTGGCCGAGGTGCACGAAATCGCAGCCGCACTCGAGTGCGGCCTGCCAGTGATCGTTGACGATGAGCTGTGCGCCGGCGACGCGGCAGCACTCGCGTGCCTCGCGAAGCTGTGCCAGGACCCGCGGCGCTGCTGCATCCTTGATGCGCAGCTGCACCAGGCGCACGCCGAGTGGCAGCAGGCGCCGCACCCATGCAACGCTGTCGACCACCGGGTAGACACGCGGCATCATCCGCGGAACGCCGTGCCGATGAGCGGCGTCGAGGGTGCGGCAAGATCGCGCGGTTCGATGGGACCGGCCGCGCGCGCGGCCGCCCCGGCGTGTACGGCCTGGGCGAACGCCTGCGCCATGCGCACCGGATCGCGCGCCTGCGCGATGGCGGTATTGACGAGTACCGCATCGAAGCCGAGCTCGAGCGCCTGCGCGGCATGCGAGGGGAGCCCCAGCCCCGCATCGATGATGAGCGGTACCTGCGGAAAGTGCGCGCGCAGTGCCTTGAGGCCGAACAGGTTGTTGAGACCGCGCCCCGAACCGATCGGCGCCCCCCACGGCATGAGCACCTGACAGCCCGCCGCCAGCAGCCGCTCGGCGACCACGAGATCCTCGGTGGTGTAGGGAAACACCTGGAAACCTTCGCCGCACAGGATGCGGGCCGCCTCGGTGAGCCCGAACACGTCCGGCTGCAGCGTGTCGTCCTCGCCGATCACTTCGAGCTTCAGCCACGGCGTGCCGAACACCTCGCGTGCCATGTGTGCCGTGGTCACGGCTTCCTTGACCGAGTGGCAGCCGGCGGTGTTCGGCAGGACGCGCACGCCGAGCTCGCGGATCAGCGTCCAGAACCCCTGCCCTGCCCGCTCACCGCCCGACTCGCGCCGCAGCGACACCGTCACGACCTCGGCGCCGGCGGCGCGCACCGCCTCCTGCAGCACCGCCGGTGACGGGTAGCGTGCCGTGCCCAGCAGCAGCCGCGAATTCAGTGCGCACTGGTAGACCTCGAGCATCAGCCGCCCTGCATCGGTGCCAGCACTTCCACACGGTCGCCCTCGTGCAGCGCGGTGGCATCGCGCGCCGCCACCGCCACGAACTCGTCGTTGACGGCCGTGCTCACCACGGCCCCGCCATAGCCGAGCTCATCGAGCACGGCTGCCAGCTGCGCGGCCTGCGCTTCACGCCAGGCGCCGTTGACGAGGATCCTCATCCATCACCTCCGCAAAGTGGCTGCCCTCGAGCAGCACCGCCGCCGCCCGCCGCGCCAGCGCAGGGGCGAGCAGGAAACCGTGGCGATACAGGCCGTTCACGTACAGCGTGCCGCCGATGCGCCGCAGGCGCGGCAGGTTGTCGGGGAAGGCGGCGCGCACCGCAGTGCCGATCTCCATGATGTGTGCCTCGCCGAACGCCGGATGCAGCGCGTAGGCAGCGGACAGAAGCTCCAGCATGGAGCGCGCGCTGATGCGGGCGGCGTCATCGCTCTCGAGCATGGTCGCGCCCACCATGAATACGCCGTCACCGCGCGGCACCACATACACCGGCACACGCGGATGCAGCACGCGCACCGGCCGCCGCAGCGTCACCTCGCCAAGCCGCAGCAGCAGCATCTCGCCCTTGACGCCGCGCAGGTCCGGCAGCTGCGCCCGTGCGCTAAGCCCGCTGCAGTCGATCACCTGACGGCCCGGCAGCATGCCGGCCAGCGCCTCCACGCCGTAGCGGATGGCAACCCCGAGCCCGTCCAGGCGCGCAGCGAGAGCTGCGAGCGCGGCGCGCGGATCGAGATGGCCTTCCTGAGCGAAATACAGCCCATGGGCAAAACGCCCGCTGAGGTCCGGTTCGAGCGCTGCGATGTGCTCGGCCGTGACGGGCTCGTAGTGCGTGGTGCGCCGCGCGAACTGGACCAGCTCCCCGGCATCGCGCGCGTGCGCCACCACCAGCGTCCCGTTCAGCAGCGTGGCGGGAAAGCGTGTGCGCCACCACTCAAGGCTCTCCGCGCCGAGCTCGGCGATGAGAGCTTGCGAGTTCTCGCGTTCGCACCAGGGCGCGAGCATGCCGCCGGCGAACCAGGAGCACGAGCCGGCACCGAGCCGGGGCGCGCGCTCCAGCACCTCGACGGCAACGCCGCGCTCGGCCAGCTCCAGCGCGCAGGTCAGTCCTGCGATGCCCGCGCCAATGACGCTCACCTGCATGGCGCTCAGGCGTCCTTCACATCCGCCGGCACGTACAGCTCGCTGCCGGCGGCGCGGAAGCGGGCCGACATCTCCTCCATGCCCCGCGCCTGCGCCTGCGCCTCGGCCCGCACCTCGTGCGAGATGCGCATGGAGCAGAACTTCGGTCCGCACATGGAACAGAAGTGCGCCACCTTGTGCCCTTCCTTCGGCAGCGTCGCGTCGTGGAACGCGCAGGCGGTATCCGGATCGAGCGAGAGATTGAACTGGTCCTGCCAGCGAAAATCGAAGCGCGCGCGCGACAGCGCGTCGTCGCGGTCGCGGGCACCGGGGTGTCCCTTGGCAAGATCCGCCGCGTGCGCTGCGATCTTGTAGGTGATCACACCGGTCTTGACGTCGTTGCGATCGGGCAGTCCGAGATGTTCCTTGGGCGTCACGTAGCACAGCATCGCGGTGCCGAACCAGCCGATCATGGCGGCGCCGATCGCGGAGGTGATGTGGTCGTAGCCCGGTGCGATGTCGGTGGTCAGGGGGCCGAGCGTGTAGAACGGCGCCTCGCCACAGGTGGCGAGCTGCTTGTCCATGTTCTCCTTGATCTTGTGCATGGGCACATGTCCGGGGCCCTCGATCATGACCTGGCAGTCGTGGCGCCAGGCAACCTGCGTCAGTTCGCCCAGGGTCTCGAGTTCGGCGAACTGCGCGGCATCGTTGGCGTCCGCGATCGACCCGGGGCGCAGCCCATCGCCGAGCGAGAAGCTGACGTCGTAGGCACGGCAGATCTGGCAGATCTCCTCGAAGTGCTCGTACAGGAAGCTCTCGCGGTGGTGCGCCAGACACCACTTCGCCATGATCGAGCCGCCGCGCGAGACGATGCCGGTGACGCGGTTGACGGTCAGCGGCACGAACGGCAGGCGCACGCCGGCATGGATGGTGAAATAGTCCACGCCCTGCTCGGCCTGCTCGATGAGCGTGTCGCGGAAGATCTCCCAGGTGAGTTCCTCGGCCACCCCGCCCACCTTCTCCAGCGCCTGGTAGATCGGCACCGTGCCGATCGGCACCGGCGCGTTGCGCAGGATCCATTCGCGGATGGTATGAATGTTGCGGCCCGTCGAGAGGTCCATGACCGTGTCCGCGCCCCAGCGGATCGCCCACACCAGTTTGTCGACCTCTTCCGCGGTGGAGGAGCTCACCGCGGAGTTGCCGATGTTGGCGTTGATCTTCACCAGGAAGTTGCGGCCGATGATCATCGGCTCGGACTCCGGGTGGTTGACGTTGGCGGGCAGGATGGCGCGCCCGGCGGCGATCTCGGCGCGCACGAACTCCGGCGTCACGTGCTCGGGGATGGCGGCGCCCCAGGCGTTACCGTCGCGCGAGCCCCCGGCCCGTGCGGCGCGCCCGACGTTCTCGCGGATCGCGACGTATTCCATCTCCGCGGTGATGATGCCGGCGCGCGCGTAGGCGAGCTGGGTGACGGCACCACCGGCGCTGGCGCGCAGTGGCGCGGGGACGCGCGGAAACTCAGGCGCGGCCTTGCCGCCGCCCGCCAGACCGTTGTCCACCGGTTGCACGCGCCTGCCGGGATAGGCCTCCACGTCGGCGCGGCCGCTGATCCAGGCGGCGCGCAGGCGCGCCAGGCCCTGCGTGATGTCGATGCGCACAGCCGGATCGGTGTAGGGACCGGAGCTGTCGTAGACCGTGACGGGCGCCTCGCCCGCGGAAGCGTGCAGCTCGATCTGTCGCATCGGCACCTTGATCTCGGGGTGCAGCGTGCCTGAGGCGTATACCTTGCGTGAGGCGGGCAAGGGCTCGGAAACGACGGGCAGCAATTGCGCATTCATCGGCAGACTCCTGGACGTGGTGCCGCAGAAGATCCCGTCGATGCGTGCTTGAGGAAAGCATCGCTACCGCAGGCGCGGTGCGATCGTGGGCTGCAGAGAAACTTTCCTACGCCAGCATAAACTGGATCAGGTTCGGAGGGTCGCCAAGCCGCGCTTTCCCAGTGCGCTCGCTGGCCTCTCAGCCCCCTGCCGGGGCTCCCCTAGCTCGCCGTGGAAAGTAGTACGCGCGCGCGCGCAGGTCAATGCCGCTGGCCGGCGCAGAACGCTCCGGCTGAAGCTTGAAAGATTGAAAAGGATGGACGGCGCGCGCTAGCGCGCGCGCCGTCCCCAGGCCGTCCCTAGCTCATGCACCGTCCCTGGTGCACGTCCGTCGTCCGTGGACATCGCCATCCATAGGCGTTGGCAGTGCGTCCCTGCGATTGTTCGAAGTCCTTCCAGGACCTCTTCAGATCGCACCGCTGCCGGTGCCGTGGCTCGCCTGTCCGCCCTTGCGGCCGGCTTCCGCGGCGAGCTCCGGATGCTGCGAGAAGCTGCGCTTCTCGTCCGGCACGCTCTGTCCGCCCTTGCGGCCGGCCGTGGCCGCCAGCTCGCGGTTCTGCGAGAAGCTGCGCTTGGCACCCGGCACGCTCTGTCCGCCCTTGCGGCCGGCTTCGGCCGCGAGACGACGATTTTGCGAGAAGCTGCGCTTCTCATCCGGAACCGCCTTACCGCCCATGCTCGCGATCTGCCGCTGGCGCTCTGCATTCATGGAGGCAAACCCGCGGTGCGAAACACGCCCTTCATTCCCGATTCCTTCAGCCATCACGTATCTCCTCATTTGTCTCGCGGGTCCGCGCATGCGAAGCCGGCGGTGTGATGCGATATAAAAACTGCGACAGGGCGAGGATAGCGACGCGGATCGGTTCCGAGTATCAGGCTAAGCCTGACCGCTGCCGTCAGCGCACGCCTACTTGCGGTCTGACGCCCTAGGGGGTCAGGCGGTCGATCACGAGGCTGACGAGGCCGTCGTGACCTATGTGATAGGTCACTTCGCCGAAGGGGTCGCCGCTCGCCCCGACCGGGTTGCCGGAACGCGCGATGCGCGCAACTACTTGAACGCTCTGGCCATCTGTCAGCGTCCGGCCGGGGATCATGGAGTCGGCGGCACCGAGGGCGACACTCTGGGGAAACTGGCTTACCAGGCGCTTGACGGCCAGCGGCGGCCCGGCCTGCCGCGGATCGCGCACGAACACGAAGAGCGGCGCCTGTCCGACGTTCCCGGCGAGCGCCGGAGCGAGCGTCACGGTCAGCCGCACCAGCGCGGGCGACGCACTGGCGGCGGGGGCCGCCGGCGGGGAACCTGCGGCTGCCGCGCCGCCCGCAAGCTTCGCATCGATGGCGCTCACCTGCTGCTCGAGCAGCGGCCGCACGTCGGCCGGCGGATTCATCGCCAGCAGTTTCATGAAACGCTGCCGCGCGAGCGGCAGATCGTTATGCCGCTCGGCCACGAGCGCGCCGAAGAACAGCGCCCGGCCGGAATTGGGTTCGATCACGAGCGCCTGCTCGATCAGGCGGGCGGCGCGGCCATCGAGCGCACCCTCATCCATCAGCACCAGCCCCTGGGCTTCCCCCACCAGAGCCTCCGCGCTCTTGCCGCCGCTCAGGCGATCGGCGCGCTCGTAGGCGCGCACGGCGAGCGGGAATTCCTGCAGCACCGCGTAGGAGCGGCCGAGCATCAGCCAGCCGTTGAGATCGTTGGGATCGTGTTCGAGCTTGCGTGCCAGCTGCGCGACCATCATCTGCGGGGAGTCCGCCGCAGGTGGGGCGTGCCAGGGCCAGTTGCTCCAGCTGACGTACAGCGCAGCCGAACCTGCGACCAGCACCGCCGCGACCGCGAGCGCGGTCCAGGACGCAGGCGCTGCGCCTGCGGCCGTGCGCCGCAGCAGCGGCCAGGCCAGCGCGCTCACCGCGGCCAGGGTCAGCGCCGCCGCCAGGAGGACGAAGCTAAGCATCAGGCGCGGCCGTCCTCATCGAGCGGCGCATCGTCGGCGGCCAGGAGCTTGGTGCGCTGCCGCACCGTACGCCAGGCGACGAGGGCACCGACCAGCAGCAACACCGGCGGCGCGCCCCACAGCCAGGCGTTGCGCCATGAATAGCGCGGCCGGAATAAAATGAAGTCGCCGTAACGCGCCGCCATCCACTCGCGCACCTGCGCATCGGTCTTGCCGGCCAAGAGCTGCTCGCGCACCTCGCGGCGCAGGTCGGCGGCAAGATCCACCGGCGAGTCGGCGAGCGACTCGTTCTGGCACTGCATGCAGCGCAGCTCGTGCGTCAGCGTGATGTAGCGCGCCTGCAGTGCGGGGTCAGGCATCTGCGTGGTGTCCAGGGCCACGGCGGCGGCGGCGGCCAGCAGCGCCGCCATGGCGAGCACCCGGGAGGCCGTGCGCATCACGAACCCGACGCCGCAGCCATCGACACGCGCGGCAGGATCTCCTTGGACCAGGTCTCCTGCGTCAGCGCGCCGATGTGCTTGTAGACCACGATGCCCTGCGGATTCACCAGGAAGGTCTCGGGCGCCCCGTAGACGCCCCATTCGATCGCCTCGCGGCCGGAGGCATCGACCGCGACGGCGTCGTATGGGTTACCGAGCTGGGTGAGCCAGGCGCGTGCCTGCGAATCGTCGTCCTTCCAGTCGAGGCCGATCAGGGGCACCGTGCCCGCCCGGCGCACCTGCAGCAGCGCATCGTGTTCGGCGCGGCACTCACCACACCAGGTGCCCCAGACATTGAGAAGGTAGAAGCGCCCCTTCAGATCGGCCGAGCGCACCAGCTGCGCGGGGTTGGTGAGGTTGGGCAGGGTGAAGAGCGGCGCCGGCTTGCCGAGCAGCGGCGAGGCGATCAGGCCCTTGTCGGGCGAGTGTTCGATACCAATGGCCAGCACTGCAGCCAGCAGCACGAACACGCCCAGCGGTATGAGGAAGCGGTTCATCGCGCCGGTTCAGCCGCAGGCGCCGCATCTGCCCGTGCCGCGACCTTGGCGCGGTAGCGCCGGTCGGAGGCGGCGAGCGCGCCGCCGATGGCCATGATGAGCGCGGCCAGCCACACCAGACTCACCAGCGGGCGGATCTGGATGCGCAGGCTCCAGCGCCCGCCGCCCAGATCATCGCCGAGTGCCAGCAGCACGTTGTTGCCATGGTGCACTTTGATGGCGGTCTCGCTGGTGACCTGACGCTGCACCCAGTACTGCCGCTTCTGCGGCTCGAGCACCGCCACCGGGGCACCGTGATGCGTCACCACCACGGTCGCACCGACGCCGTCGTAGTTGGGCCCCTCGATCGGGTGCACGCCGGCGAGGCGGAACTCGTAGCCGCCGACGCTGGCGCTGGCCTGCGGCGCGAGTGCGACGTCCTTCTCCACGGTGAAGGACTGCACCGTGGTGAGCGCGATCACGGCGAGCGCGATGCCGAAGTGCGCCACCGTCATGCCGAGCACGGCGCGCGACAGCGACAGGCCGCGGCGCCAGCGGTCGATCGGGTCCACCAGCGATGACAGCACGATCCACACGCCCAGCAGCGCCCCGATGGGCGTCAGCAGATGGCCGCCCGAATAGATGCCGTACGTCAGGCCGAGAGCGAGCACGGCGGCCGCCACCAGCGTGTACAGCAGCGTCCTTTGCCGGTCCCCGAGGCGGCCGCGCTTCCAGTTGGCATGGATGCCGACCGACAAGAGCGCCATGAGCGGCAGCATCGAGATCATGAAGGTCGGGTTGAAGTACGGCGGACCCACCGACACCGTACCGAGGTGCAAGGAATCGGCGATCAGCGGTGCGAGCGTGCCCGCGAACACCGTCGCGGCGGCGATGACCAGCAGCACGTTATTAAAGAGCAGGAAGGATTCACGGGCACCGAGCTCGAAGCCGGCGCTCGACTTGAGTTTCGGCGCACGCCAGGCGTAGAGCGTCAGCGCCCCGCCGATCATGATGATGAGGAATACGAGGATGAAGATGCCGCGCGAGGGGTCGGCGGCGAACGAGTGCACCGACACCAGCACGCCGGAGCGCACCAGGAACGTCCCCAGCATGCTCAGCGAGAACGCCAGGATCGCCAGCAGCAGCGTCCAGCTCTTGAACAGCCCGCGCTTGTCGGTGACGGCGAGCGAGTGGACGAGCGCGGTGCCGACCAGCCACGGCATGAACGAGGCGTTCTCGACCGGATCCCAGAACCAGAAGCCGCCCCACCCCAGTTCGTAGTACGCCCAGAAGCTCCCCAGAGCGATACCTAAGGTGAGAAAAGACCAGGCGGCGGTGGTCCACGGACGCGTCCAGCGCGCCCAGTCCTGGTCGAGCCTGCCCTCGAGCATCGCCGCACACGCGAACGCGAAGGCGACCGCGAAGCCGACGTAGCCGGTGTACAGAATCGGCGGATGCACGGCGAGTCCCGGGTCCTGCAGGATCGGGTTCAGGTCGTGGCCGTCCGGTGCCGGCGGGTCCAGTCGCAGGAACGGGTCGGAGGTGGCGAGCGTGAACAAGAGGAAGCCGAAGCTCACGAGGCCCAGGACGCCGAGCACGCGCGCCGCGAAGCGCGGCGGCAGGCGCTGCGCGCCGATGGTAACCGCCAGCGTCCACAGCGCCAGCAGCAGGATCCATAGCAGCAGCGACCCCTCGTGCGCCCCCCACAGCGCGGTGACGCGGTAGAAGAGCGGCAGCGCGGTGTTGGAATTATCCGCCACGTAACGCACCGAGAAGTCGTTGCCGACGAAGGCGGCGATCAGGCAGCCGACCGCGGTGGCGACCATGACGGACTGGCCGGCAACCGCCGGGATGACGGCCGCCATCCAGCGCTCGCGCGCGAGCGCCGCTCCGGCGATGCCAAAGAACGCCTGCAGTGCGGCCAAGAGCAGCGCCAGGATGAGCGCGAAATGACCGAGTTCGGGGAGCACGGCGTTAACTCCCGTTCGCAGCGCCCGCGGGCGGCGCGGTGGCGGTGGTATCGGTGCGCGATTCGCCGTGGCGGCGCTTCAGCGAGCGGGTCACTTCCGGAGGCATGTATTTCTCGTCGTGCTTGGCGAGCACTTCATCGGCGACGAACGTGCCGTGCGCATCGAGCCGGCCGTGCGCCACCACGCCGGCACCCTCGCGAAACAGGTCCGGCAGGACGCCCGTATAGCTCACCGGGACGTCGTGACTGAAGTCGGTCACCACAAACCGCACCTCAAGGCTTCCCGGATCACGCTTCAGGCTTCCCTGCGTCACCATGCCGCCGAGCCGGAAGCGCTCGCCGGGGGGCACGTGCCCTGCGACGACCTCGCTCGGGTCGAAGAAGAAGGTGACGTTCTGGCGGAAGGCGCTCAAGGCCAGCGCCCCGGCGATGCTGACGCCGGCGACGATGCCGAGCACCAGGATGAGACGACGGCGGCGGCGCGGCGTCATGGGGCCTCGCTGCGCATCGCCAGGCGGCGCTGCGCCTCGGCGCGCGAACGGGCGAGCAGGCGCTGCGCCCAGACGATGTTCAGCACGATCACGACGAAGGTGACGGCGTAGGCCGGCCAGACGAAGGCCGCGTAGCCGCCCATGTCGAAGAATTCCCTCATGCGCTCACAGCCCCGCGGATCCAGCTGGCCGTGCGCTCGCGCGCCAGCACCTCGCCGCGCAGGCGCACCAAGAGCAGCGCCCCGAACAACAGCGTGAAGCCGAGCAGCATCATCAGGAGCGGCACCAGCATCACCGCCGGCATGGTGGGTTTGGCGAGCCGCATGATGGAGGGCGCCTGGTGGAGCGAATTCCACCAGGTCACCGAGTAATGAATGATCGGCACGTTGACCACGCCCACCACCGCCAGTACGGCGCTGGCCCGGTCCGCCCGCTGCGTATCCTCGAGGCCTGCGCGCAGTCCCATATATCCCAGATAGAGAAAGAACAGAATCAGTTCCGAAGTCAGGCGCGGATCCCACTGCCAGAACGTTCCCCACATCGGCTGGCCCCACAGGGCCCCCGTGACGAGGGCCGCGAAGGTGAACGAGGCCCCGATCGGCGCGCAGCTGGCAGCGACCGCGTGTGCCACCTTGATGCGCCAGATGAGGCCCACTGCCGCCGCCAGCGCCATGGTGGTGTAAACCATGAGCGACATCCAGGCACTCGGTGCGTGCACGTAGAGGATGCGATAGCCGTCGCCCTGCTGATAGTCCGGCGGCGCCAGCACCAGACCGCCGACGAGTCCGGCGGCGATCAGCAGTGCCGCCGGCCAGGCAAACCAGGGCGTCAGGCGTGCGGCGAGGCCGTACACATAGGGCGGTGAGCCGAGGCGGTGAAACCAGGTCCAGGTCATCATGCTTCCTGAGGCGCAGCGCTACTCGAGACTGATGCGCACGGCCGCCGCGGCGGCGAGCGGCGCCAGTGTGACCGCGAGTACTGCGACGGCGGCCAGCAGTTCGACGGGGGCGAGGAAGGAGGCGCCGTCGATGGCGAGCTGCGTGGCGCGGGCGCCGAAGATCAGCACCGGCAGCGACAGGGGCAGCGTCAGGAGCGACAGCAGCGCACCGCTGCGCTTCATGCCGAGCGTGAGCGCCGCACCGATCGAGCCGATGAGGCTCAACGGCACGGTTCCGACGGCGACCGCGAGCAGCACGCCGGGCATCGCTGCCGCCGCTGCACCGAGTGACACCGCCGCCAGCGGCGCGGTCAGCGCCAGCGGCAGCCCGGTCAGGAGCCAGTGCGCCACGGTCTTGGCGAACATGAGCGCCGTGAGCGACTGGCCGGACAGCGCGTACTGCTCGAGCGTGCCGTCGCTGGCATCGTCACGGAACAGGAACTCGAGTGCGAGGAGGGACGCGAGCAGCGCCGCCGCCCACAGTACGCCCGGCGCCACGAACCTCAGGCGCGACAGCTCCGGGGAAATGGCCAGTGGAAACAGCAGCGTCACGATTGCGAAGAAGGCCAGCGGCTGCACCAGCTGACTCGGGCGGCGGAATGCGAGCTGCAGGTCGCGGGCAAGCGCGAGTCGGGCCGCGGTCAGCGCACTCGCCGTCGCCATGTCAGCGGCGGTCCCGGTGCCAAGCGCCGCCGCCGGCAGCACACCCGCTGGACTTCCGGGCCGCATCAGGCTGCAAGCTCCAGGCGCCGGATCTGGCGCACCGCGCTCGGCAGACCCTGGTGTACGGCCGCCACCACCATGCCACCACGCGCCAGCTGCTGCGCGAGCAGCTCGCCCACCAGGTGCTGTCCTTCCGTGTCGAGATTGGTCGTCGGCTCATCGAGGATCCACAGGGGCACCGTGAGCAGCGCCAGCGCTGCAAGCGCCACGCGCCGGCGCTGACCCGCCGACAGCGTGCGTACCAGGCGCTGGCTCCAGCTGGCCGCCCCGACGCGCGTCAGGGCGCTGTCGAGTTCGGCGCTGGCAAGCGGCCGGCGCACGCCGATCCAGTAATGCAGGTTCTCGCGCGCACTCAGGTCGGCCTTCAGCGGCGCCTCGTGACCGAGGTACGCCAGCTGGCTGTGGAAGGCGGCGAGGTCGCGCCGCACGTCGGCGCCATGCCACAGGATCCGCCCCTCTTCCGGATACATGAGCCCGCACAGCGTGCGCAGCAGGCTCGTCTTGCCCGCACCATTCGCACCGGTGACCTCGAGGCACGCGCCACGCTCGAGCGTGAAGTGCACGCCGCGCAGCACATGGCTATCCCCGCGCCACAGGTGCAGGTTCTCGACGGAGAGTCGTTCATCCGGCATTTCGCGCCTAAAACGTAGCCCCACAGACGGTCAAAGCTAGTCGTGTAGACCGGCTGCACGGTGTGTCGTGCTCCGCGCCCTCTCGGTTCAGTCACCGGGCGCGGGCGCAAGTCTCGCAAATTCATGAGCTTAGCGCCATAACGATAGGTGTCTGCGAGCCGCGTCAAAGGGGCTCTTTTCTGTAGAATCCGGCGGCGCGCGCTCGCCCGGGTGGCGAAATTGGTAGACGCAAGGGACTTAAAATCCCTCGGGGGAAACCCCATGCCGGTTCGACCCCGGCCCCGGGCACACAGTAAAACAGGCATTTCGTGACATTCGGATGACGTAAGGTCGTGAGGCGCAGCTGTGTCGCCTGCCAGCCGATCTGAACGACCGCCCCGAAAATGACGAGCTCTCATGTGTCGAGCTCGCCTGGACCTCGGGGAAAAGTGATTTCCTACCTGGAGCCCTCCGCCATGAACCGCGCGGCTGAGGGCCTTTCTGGAGCTTACCTTGGAAACAATCGGTCCCTGACGAGCTGGCTCGTGTCGACGTGCGTGCCGATCGGATCACTCGTCGC
Organism: uncultured Gammaproteobacteria bacterium; assembly: GCA_963787655.1. Classification (GTDB taxonomy): domain Bacteria; phylum Pseudomonadota; class Gammaproteobacteria; order Steroidobacterales; family Steroidobacteraceae; genus 13-2-20CM-66-19. Next base: position 563,613 of record CAWBDY010000003.1, read on the forward strand.
CGCCGGCGTCGTCAGCAGCGCTTCGATTTTCTTGTCGCTCAGAGTTTGTGTGGACGGGCCGATCACTGTGGACGCTTGCCGTGTTCTCCTGCGCAGCGCTAACTCAATAAGCAGCACCCAGAGACCGCCGCACAGCAGCGAGAGGGAGAACCAAGCGACCGTTATCGTCAGCAGGAGCCTTAGCATCGGCGACGCTCGATGGTGGGCGCACAGACGGGATCATCAAACGCCCAAAGCGACCAGCGAAGCGTGATCGGCGTCACCCGCGTCTGAAGCGCATCGTGCGCTTCGTCGTATTTCCCAATCAGCTCGCTTTACCTAATGCGATTGCGCGCCCTGGGCCTCGCGACGGCCACGAACTCCGCAGTTTTCTTGCCGCACTGCGAGCAGCGCAGCCGATTCGTGAGCGCGTCGAGCGTCGTTGACGAGGAGGCAGGCAAAGAGGGCAGCGTAGCCTCAGGAAGCGCCGCCCGCCGTGGGGTTCCCATCGCTTCCTTGGAACAGGTTGGTCACCGGGCCGGACGACTTCGTGAAAGAGTACAGCGCAGTAACGGAGCATTTGCAGCGAGGAGTCCGGGTAATCTGCTTTCGCAGACAGCATAATAATCGGAGTCGCGAGGCTCCCGTCGAGAGGAAACAGCGCAATGACCGATGCTGCAAGTTCGCCGAAGAAATTTTCGCGAAGCGACTTAAGCGAGAACGGCAACAAACCGAAATGTCGGGTTATTGTGCCACCCGTCAAGGGCGGTTGGTCAGAGCCACGGCTGTTTGAGTGGGAACTGACTGCGGAGTCGTGGGCGGATGAGCATCCGCACAGCGAGTACAACTTCGTGATTGAAGGCCAGCTCTTCGTAGAATCCGGCGGCGTAGTGGTTGAGGCGCGTGCGGGCGACGTAGTGCGAGTGCCCGCAGGAGCGGCGGGCAGATATTGGGCGCCAAAGTACGCGCGCCTCCTTTCCATATACGGACCCAGCAATGGCGCCCCAAGCAGAAACCTGGGGTACGAAAGGTTGCCGGACATGCCGCAAGGCGCGCCGACCCGCTCCGTTTGACAGCCGCGCGTCTTGGGCTAGATCCCGGCCCGCAGGCACTCAACGCGGGTGGCCAAGGAAAGCTTCGTGAGGAAAGTCAGCGATCTCATCTGCGGCACTTGCTCTATTCCAGGGAGGCCGCTTGAGGCGCGATTAATCCCCCGGGCGTCTTGGGGGCCGCGTTGGAATCAGCACTTTTCCGTGCTGCTGCGACCACGGCACACTCAGCTGATCGGATTGATAGTCGTCTGCGGTTGGCGCTGCTCGCTAAAACTCACACCGCAATAGGGGCAGAAGTTTGGCTTGGGCTTCAGTCCCGGTATCGCCAGCGGCATCACGACCTGGCCGAGCCGAGTCGAGCACCTTGGGCACTTGATCCCATACCCGTTCAGAATCGCCCCGGCAACCATAAACAGCCCGGCGGCAATCTGGGTGGGTTCCAAGGCCGGGTTGCGCATCAGCATTGCGGAACCGGCTAGAGCCCAGCCCCCGATGCCCATCAACAGGCTCCCGCGGACGCGGCGGGTGACGAAGTCGCGGATCGTCTCGTTCATAGCTCTCAATGCTATCGCCACGAATGGCTGGTTTGCGACGATCGGCTGCGTTCAGTGAGACGCCCGACACAGACGATGACGGTCACCGCACGAGTTCAGCGGACCGTACCGGGCGACACGGCGGCTCGCCGCCCAGGGCGATCGCTCACGGACCCGCCCGTGAAGAGGCTACTTTTTCGTTCCGGGCTTTGCCGGTGACGGCGGCGGTGCGGCTCCGCCGACCGAGGACGGCGTCTTCCGGTTCTCCCCCGTGCTGGCATCCGGACTCGGCGTATGACCTTTCGGCGCAGGCGCAGGCGCGCCGGCAGGCGCTGATCCCTTTGGCTTGTTCGACATGCGTGCAACTCCTTCTTCGGGCGGCCATCATGTAACCGCGGCGACAACGGACAGCGTGCGACTGCCACGGCGAAAAAGAAAGCCTGCGCACACAGGATCCGCCACTCCACCGGACCCTTCCAGCCGTCGGTTGGCCGTATCCGCACCGTACCCGGCCGCCACGCGCGGAGTCTGGCGAGCTAAAATCCGCGGCAACAGATGCGCCGATGCGCGGGGGACATCATGAGGCGACCAGGACTTGCGGTCATCATCGCGTTTATCGCCTGGTCTGCCGGCTGGCTGGCCTACAACGCGCTGCTGCGCAGCCTGGGCCTGCTGCCGGCCAATCCGTTACTGCCCGTCTCCGAGACCTCGTCATTGCTGGCCCTGCTGGCGGGCAGCGTGGTGCTGTCATTGCTCGCCGGCGCAATCGCCGCGCACCTGAAGAACACGACCTCGCAGGCGGCGATCGCGGTTCTGGGCGGACTGCTGCTCGCGGTCGGCATCCTCGTGCAGTCCCAGTACCTGCGCCTGATGCCCGTCTGGTACCACGCCGCCTTCCTCATCCTCCTGATTCCGATGTGTTATCTCGGCGCGAGCCTGCGCAGGCCCGCGCTGCCGGCCGCCTGACCGCCCGGGCCGCCGCCTCATTGCGGCCAGCGCGCATCCAGCGAGGCGCCGCAGTGCGGGCAGTTGTTGGCAGGACGCTCCTTGCGGCTGCCGACAGCGAAACCACTGGCGCGATTGCCGAACGCGCCACCGATGTTGCCACCGCAGCGTGGGCAGGCAAAGCGCCGCGCGAACGCCGCCCACGCCACGAGCGCCGCCGCCGCCACACCAACAGTCAGTGCCTCCGCCTCGCGCGTCAGCGGCAGAAGTGGCGGCAGGGCGAAGCCGAGAAACACGATTCCGGCGAAGGCCGTGTTCGACCACTTCATGCGCCGCCGCAGCCGCTCGCGGATCGTGTCGCCGCCTGGCCTCACGGCAGCGGCGTCTCGAGCGCGCTGCCGCAGCCCGGGCAGCTGTCAGGCACTCGCGCCTGCCGCCCTCTGCCGAAGAATGCGCGCAGCAGCAGCCCTCGCCACGAGCTGCCACAGCGCGGGCAGCGCGTGCGCGCTGCATACACCAGCGTCACGATCCACAGCGCGACGCACACGCCCTCCAGGACCGTGCTCACGTCGCTCGCACGGCGTGCGCCGATCAGCAGAGCCACCAGTCCGCCGGCAAGGCCTGCGAAGATCCACTGGCATCGATGGTTGAGGTAGCCGCGTAACGTCGGGCGCATGGCCGGCGATGCTACCCCAAGCGGGCGCACCGCCCTGCCGGCCGCGCGCCGGCCGGTCAGCGGCGAAGGCTCAGCGGGTGTTCGCCGCCATTTCTGCGGCGTGTGGCTGCAAAGCGTCCGTGCAGGTGATCGTCGCGACAGTCACCTTGACGATTTCGGTCGTGTGCGCCCCCTCGGCAGTATCGAAATACTGGCGATCGACGGTCAACGCGCGCTCGTAGTTCGGCAGCACGGTATAGCTCACGCGCTTGTACTCCGACGCGGTCTTGCCATCCTCGGTCCTCCAGTCGACCCGGTAACGGATCATGCCGCTGCAGCCGTGTGTCGCGCAGCCCTGCGCGTTCACGCCGAAGGCGATGCGGAACTCATCCTTGCTCAGGCGCATGACGAGGGGTTCATGGGTTAGGAATGCGGCGTGCCCCTGCGGGGCGCCGGCACCGGCCAGCGTAGGCAGGGCAGCGACGACGGCCGCCGCCAGTCCTTTTGTCAAATACTTACTCATGGTGTCAGCTCCATTCGAGCACCGGCTCGACGGGGGTGACCTTAGACACGGCGGCAACCTGGCACAAACGATCAATAGTCAATCGAGGCGCAAATCGCCCTCATGCATCCGTGGCGCGCTTGCGCGATCGCGCTTCACGGCAGGCCGCAGCGGACCGCTCAGAGCTTCGCCTGCGCCAGGCGCTCGTACAGATCGTTGACGGCAAGGTAGAGCGAGTCACTGGGGTGCTCGCGGCACTGCGCCACCAGCAGGGCTTTGAGGCGCTCAGAGGGCAGCGAGCCCCCCACCAGCAGCGGATGGCTCTCGTGGCCGACCACGTTGCGGGCGGAAAACCAACCCTGCGCCCAGGAAAACATGGCGCCGCTGAGAGCTATTTCCCGGTTGTTGGTCTCGCCGGCGACATCAATCAATGCCTGACACGGCTGCGCGCCCATGCCAAACAGCGCCGGCGAGGGTTTGGGCGCGGGGCTGCTGACCGGACCCGCGCCGCACGCCAGCCACGACAAAGCCAGCACCAGCGTTATTCTCGCGATAGATCTTGTGCTCATGGCTCGCTGCCTTCGAGAGTGGTGCCGGTGATGCGGTTGCGGCCATCATGCTTGCTGCGATAGAGCGCTGCGTCGGCGATCTTGAGTATCTTTTGCGCCAGCCGCGAGGCGCGCCGCACCTGGTCGATACCGCATAGGCCGAAACTTGCCGTGACGCGCACCTTTTTCTTTTCCACGGTGAAGGCGCCCTCCTCGATCGCGCCGCGCAGCTTGCGGGCCACCTCGCGCGCGCGCTCGTAGCTGGTCTCCGGCAGGACGATCGCGAACTCTTCGCCGCCGATGCGCGCGACCCAGTCGATCTTCTGGCGCAGCGCCTGCTTCAGGCGCGGCCCGAACTGGCGCAGCACCTGGTCGCCGCCGGCGTGCCCCAGGGTGTCGTTGATCTTCTTGAAGTGATCGATGTCGCACAGCAGCAGCGACAACGGCGCACCGTAGCGTGCGGCGCGTTCGACCTCGCGCGGAAAATGCTTGCCGAAGAAGCGCCGGCTGGCAACGCGTGTCAGATCATCCGTCGCCGACAGCTTGCGGTTCTCGCGCAGCGTGATGCGCAGCACGCCCTCGAGCTCAGCAATGCGGCGCGCGTTGGCGATGCGCGCATCGAGCTCGCTGTCGGAGGCGCGCCGGCCGATGCAATCGTCCGCGCCGGCGACGAGTCCTGACTCGCGCTCGCCCGGTTCGTCGAGCTCGGCAAAGAACAGGATGAACGGCGCGCGCTCGTCGCCGCTGCGCGAGCGCAGCTTGCGCACGAGCTCAGCGCTGTCGGTCAGCACCAGCGGCCGGAACTGCTCGCGATAGCGCCGCAGCGCCTCCGCCTCGCTCGCCACGGACTCAAGATCCAGCATGGCCGCGGTGAAGCGGCGCTCCATGAGCGTGCGCAACGGCGCTTCCGTGAACAGCATCAGCGCCTTGGGCGGCGGCAGCACCCGCACCATGACGGCGACCGTTGCGGTGGTGCTGCCGTCATCGACATCGGGGATCTTTTGCGCGCGGCGCTCCAGGACCCGGCGAATCACCGTTGTATGGCCGCCGGACGGCATGGGCTGCTCCTGCAACTCGACCTGAGCTGCGATTCAACCCGTTCGGCGTGCGGCAAGCAAGCGCGGCTCAACAGCTGCGGGCCGCGCCTTACCCGCAGGCGCGGCCCGCACCGTGGTCGCTCGCGATGCTCTACTGAGCTGCTGCGTGCATCAGCCGGCCCTGCCGCAGCAGACCCTGCAGCAGCTGCGCCGGCAGCTGCGGATGCTGAACGATTTCCGCCGGCTGCCAGCCCGGCGGGCGGCTGCCAGGTGCCGGGATGGCCACGAATGTATGCACGTCCGGGCCACATGCACCGTCGACCAGCACGCAACCGAATCCGGTGATCTCGCCGCGGTCGTTGATGTCACCGGTGCCGAGCGCGAAGATGGGCGCGTTCGGCTGCAGCAGCGCGTTGAGATTGTAGAGACGCCCTTGCTGCCACAGGAACACTGCGTCCGGAACCGCGTTCGGCGGCCCCGGCAGGAACGAGGTGCCGATCACCTGATTGAACTCGTTGATGCCGGTGGCCTGCGCGGTGCCATCACCCGGCAGCGTGTGCAGGTTGACGATGCCGCCGGGTGTCCAGATGACCGCCTGGTTGTTGGCGGTCAGCACCCCGCCGCTGACATCGCCGGGCGTGTCGGAGAAGCCGGCGATGATGCCCGCGTTGTTGATCGCCATCGGCGTGTTCCAGCCCTTGCCGCCCAGCGTCGCCAGCTTGCTCGGCCGCCCATTCACCCACAGGAGCGCATGCCGCGCACTGTAGGCACCGACGGCGTTGTCGCACGCGCCGGAGATACCGACCACTTCGCCGGCGTCATTGATGGCCGTGGCAGCCGAGGTGGTGTCGCCGCTGAGGGGTACCAGCACGCGGCTGACCGCCGTGCCCGGGCCCCACTCGACGGCGAGGAACTGCAGCACCTGCGGCAGCACGCAGTCGCCGTCCTTGACGGCGGTTTCCGCCCACCCCACCGCGACGCCGGCATTGTTGATGCCGGTGGCAAAGCCGTTGTTGCCGCCGAGCAGTGCAAGCTTGTTCAGCGTGCCGTTCTGCCACAGAAACGGCAGACACGTGTGCCCGTTGGTGGGCATGAATGCGGCGCAGGAGAAGGTCTCGCCGTTGGGATCGGGCGTCGCTGTTTCGGAGATGCCCACGGCCAGCCCGTGGTTGTTCTTGATGGGCCACTCGATCGCGCTGTTCATGCCGCCGAGGGTGCCCAGGTCGAGCACGTTACCCGGGATCGAGAGCGTCGCGTGCAGAGCGGCGCTGGCGTTGAGCGATGCGCCCGTCACCCAGCCGACGTTGTTGATGCCGGCGCCGAAGGCGAACTCGCCGCCCAGGGTGCCGGTGTCGTAGATGATATAGGCAGGCGCCTCAGGCTCGCTCTGCGCGTTGGCGAGCGCGAGGCAGCCGAGAGCGGCTGCGGCGCCGAGGCCAGGTGAGTGCGTACTTGCGTTTCATTGTCAGCTCCCTTGGCCGTATGTGGCCTTGCTTCTTGCGGCCGACTCTAGTGCCGCCCCTTGCAGGACCCCGGACGTTTTCGGACCTCAATGGGAGATTTCGAGGTCCGAAAGTGGCGTGCGGCGGCGAAACTGCCGGCCGCGGCCGCGATGGCCGTACGTGACCCTGTGACTGCCGGCACCGCAACTGGTCGTACCGGCCGAACGGTCCGGCGCGTCTGGCCGTTTATGGCCGTTTCCGGGCCATTCAAACCGCCGGCCCGGCAGTAGCATCCAAGCTGCAGGGATGGTCCCCGCACAACGTCGGCTGGCACCGTGGAAAGTCTCAACTGGTCGAGCCGCAGCCCCATCGGCGTGATCGTCATCGCCGTGTTTGTCGGCATGGTGGGGCTGCTGAGCCTGTCGCGCCTGCCGTTACAGCTGTTCCCGGACGTCACCCGCCCGCAGCTCTCCATCTATACCGGCTGGCGCACCGCCTCCCCCGAGGAGGTCGAGTCGGAACTGCTCGAGCCGCTCGAGAACGTCATGCAGGGCATGCCCGGCATCGAGGAAATCGAGGGCAACGCCGTCGCCGAGGGCGCCAACCTCAATCTGCGCTTCGCACTCGGCACGGACATGAAGAATGCACTGGTGGAGGCGATCGGGCGTCTCAACCGCCTGCCGCCGCTGCCCCGCGATGCCGACCGGCCGCGCGTCTCGCTCGGCGGCAACGGCAACGCCAACGAAACCCTGTCGTGGTTCTTCGTGCAGCTGCTGCCGGGCACGCCCGGCCCGATCGAGGCGCAGCGCCGCTTCATCGAGGACACGATCCATGCGCGCCTCGAGTCGATCCCGGGCGTTGCCTCCGTCGACGTAAACGATGGCCCGTCCGACGATGTGCGCATCACGCTCGACCTGGCGCGCACCGCGGCGCTGGGCATCACCGTACCTGACATCGCCAACCGCGCCGCGAGCGCCACCAATGTTTCCGGCGGCCTCCTCGACGTGGGCCGTCACCAGTACACACTGCGCTTCACCGGACGCTTCTCGCCGGAGCAGCTGGGGGCGCTGGTGCTCACCTGGCGCGACGGCCGGCCGGTGCGGCTGTCGGACGTCGCCACCATCGACGTCGCACCGCCACCGCAGACTTTCTTCGCCTACCAGAACGGCAACCCGGCCATCGGCATACAGGTATTCCGCGCCAGCGGCGCGAACGTTCTCGCGACCCTGGACGCGGTCAAGGCGGCCGTGGCGGAGCTGCGCGACGGACCGCTGAAGGCTCACGGGCTCGGCATCGAGCAGTCCTTCGACGCCTCGCTCTTCATCCGCCGCGCGGTGCACCTTCTGACCGAGAACCTGATCGTCGGCGCGCTGCTCGCGCTGCTGGTGGTGTGGTGGTTCATGCGCGAGTGGCGCGTGACGCTGCTGATCGCGGCCACCATCCCGGTGTGCCTGTGCGCCACCTTCGTCGCTCTCGACCTGTTCGGGCGCAGCCTCAACGTCATCTCACTCGCAGGCCTCGCCTTCGCCGTCGGCATGGTGGTCGAAGGCGCGATCGTCGTGTCCGGCAACGTCGTGCGCCTGCGCGAGGGCGGCATGCCGCTGGAAGACGCGTGCCGCAAGGGCGCGCGCCAGGTCGCCGGCGCGCTGCTCGCCTCCACCGCCACCACCGTGGCGGTGTTCGTGCCGGTCCTGTTCCTCAAGGACGTCGAAGGTCAGCTGTTCGGCGACCTGGCACTCACCATCTCGATCGCCGTCGCCATCTCGGTGGTCGCCGCCCTCACCCTCCTGCCGGTAGCCCTCAGTTTTGCGCTCGACCGGCCGCTGCGACCGAGCGGCTACGGCCAGGGCTGGCCGCGACTCACCGAGTGGGTGCTGCGCGTCACCGCGACACGCGTGCAGCAGCTCGGCTGGATCGCCGGCCTTCTGGTGCTGCCGCTGCTGCTCGCCTGGTGGCTGCTGCCGCCGCTTGATTACCTGCCACCGGTGAAGCGCGCCGCCATCGATGCCTTCTTCGACTTCCCGCCCGGCATGAGTCCGGAAGCCGTCAACCGCGAGCTGATCCCGCCGCTGCTCGAGCGCATGCGCCCGTACATGGAGGGCCGCGCCGAGCCGCATCTGAAGAACTGGTACATCGAGACCTGGCCCGGCGGCGGCACCATCGGCGCGCGCGTCGTGGACGAGAGCCGTATCGGTGACCTCGAGAACCTGGTGCGCGACAAGATCACGGTCGGCCTGCCCGACACGCGTGTCTTCACCGTCGAGGGGGACCTGTTCGGCGGCATCGGCGGCTCGGCCCGCTCGGTGGGCATTCACCTGCAGAGTGAGGACACGGCAGGCCTCAACCGCGTGGCGAGCGAGGGGCGCAAGCTCCTGGAGAAAGTCTTCCCGGGCGCTGCGGTGCAGAGCTTCCCCAATCCCGAGGACGTAGCCCTCGAGCTGCATGCCGAGCCGGACGATCGCCGCATCGCCGAGGTCGGCTGGGACCGCGCGACGCTCGGCACCGTGGTGCGCACCGTGGGCGAAGGCGCCTGGCTCGGCGAGTACTTCGACGGCAAGTCGCGGCTGCCGATCATGCTGCGCTCCGGCGCCGGCACGACGCCCGAGGATCTGGCCAACGCGCCGCTGGCGACGCCCTCAGGCCCGGTGGTACGGCTCGGCGACCTGGTGCACCTGTCCACCGAGCTCGGGCCACCGGCCATACGCCGCCTCAATCACCGCCGCACGGTCACGCTCACCGTCGACCCGCCCGCCACGTTGTCGCTCGAGAGCGTGCTCAAGACCATCGACCGCGACGTCCTGCCGCCGCTGCGCGCCCACCTGCCGGCCGACGGCTCCATGCGCCTCGCCGGCAGCGCCGACAGCCTGAGCGAGACGCTCAGCACGATGAGCCGTGTGTTCGGGATGGCGCTGATCGTGCTGCTGCTGCTGATGACGGTGCTGTTCCGCTCGCTGCGCGACAGCGTCATCGTGCTGCTGACGGTACCGCTGGCGCTGGTCGGCGGCGTGCTCGGCCTGCGGCTGCTGGATCTTGCGAAGTTCCAGGCGCTCGATCTGTTGTCGATGATCGGCTTCGTGATGATGATCGGCGTCATCATCAACCATGCCATCCTGCTGGTAGCGGCGGTGCGCAGCGTCGAGCGCGATGGCGCGAGCCTCGAGGAAGGCATCCGCACCGGCCTGCAGCAGCGACTGCGCGCCATTCTCGCCAGCACGCTCACCGGCGCGCTCGGCGCCCTGCCCATGGCGATTAATCCGGGACCCGGCAGCGTCATCTACCGCGGGCTGGCAGCCGTCAACATCGGCGGCGTGATCATAAGTCTCGCGTTCAGCCTGGTGCTGGTGCCGGCGCTCATGCGTCTGCTGGCGGCGCGGCAGCGCGCCAGCGTGGCGCCGGCGAGCGCCACCCTGGTGCAATCGTGAGTGCGCTGGCGCGTGCCTCCCTGGCGCTGCTCGCGGCCGGCATGCTCGGCGCGGCCGGCGCCGCGGCGCCCCCGGCCGAGCGCGCCGCGGTCGAGGTGGCGACCGTGAGCGTGCGGCCCGTGACGCTCGTCAGCTGGATCCCCGGCTCGATTGTCAGCCGCGCCGATGCACGCATCGCCAGCGTGGTCGCCGGCCGGGTGGTGTGGATCGCGGACGTCGGCACGCGCGTGCGCCAGGGCGAACCGATTGCTCGCCTCGACGATACGATGCCGCGCCTGCGCCTGGACGATCTGCGCGCCCAGGTGGCGCGCGCCCGCGCGCAGCACGATGTCAACAGCTCGCAGCTGGACCGCTTCAATCGCCTGGCGGCGACCCAGGCGTTGAGCGCGAGCCAGCTGGACGACGCGCGCGCGCAGCGCGAAATGTCCAACGACGATCTGGCGCGCGCCGAGGCGCAGCTGCGCCAGGCGCAGTACGAAATCGATCAGTCGCTGATCCGTGCACCGTTTCCGGGCGTGGTCACCGAGCGCTTCATCCAGATGGGCGAGTACCTGCAGACCGGCGCCGCCACCGCGCGCCTGGTGAATACCGCCGACACCGAGGCGCGTGCCACGGCGGCTCTGGAGCTGGCCGCCAACGTGCATGCCGGCCAGAGTGTCACCATCCGCGATCACGGTGTGGAGAAAACCGGCACCGTGCGCACCGTGGTGCCGGTGGGCGATGACCGCTCGCGCCAATTCGAGGTGCGCATTGCGCTCAAGAGTGCCGAGTGGCTGGTCGGCACGCCGGTGGAAGTGAACCTGCCCATGAGCAGCGAACGCACCGCGGTGACCGTGCCGCGCGATGCGCTGGTGATCCGCGAGAACCACTCCTATGTGCTGCGCGTCACGCGCGCCAACACGGTCGAGCAACTGGACGTCACGCCCGGCGAGGGCATCGCCGATGCCGTCGAGGTACGCGGCGCGCTCTCCCCCGGCGATCGCCTGGTGGTGCGCGGCGGCGAACGCCTCGCCGCCGGTCAGGCTGTGCGCATCATCGCCACCACACCGCGTACGGTCGCTGTCCACCCCGGCTGAACCGCCCGCGAGCAGCGCGCACACGTTGGCCGCCGGCTCGCAACCTTGCGCCAAAACAAAATGATTAGACGCGTGAATTCGCGGTAGGAGATGTCCTACGGCGGCATGCGTCGTTCCCCGCGCCGAACCGGTTGCACGCTGACACTGCTCACGTGACGGTCGCGCTATGTTCGTCCGTGCCCTGATACCTAACAAGGAATGATGTCATGTCACGACTGGTATTGATCACGGCGGCGGTGGCATGCGGGCTTGCCGCCTGTGCCAGCGAAGGACCGCGCCCCACAGAACAGCTGACGCGCGCTCACACGCTCGTCGACCAGGCCGACAAGGCCCAGGCGCAGCGCTACGCTGCCGCCGATATTCAGCGCGCGCACGATGAGCTGAGCCAGGCCGACAGCGCCGACCGCAACGGCAAGTTCAACGAGGCGAAGATGTTTGCCGAGTCGGCCGCCGTCGATGCGGACGTCGCCACCGCACGCGGCCAGGCAGGCGAGGCGCAGCATGCAGCGCACGAAGTGGCGCTGGGCAATGCCACCGTCGCGCAGGAGAGCGAGCGTGCGGCCGATGCGGCAGCGACCTCGTCCAACCCGCCGCCTCCCTCACCGCCGCCCCCGGCCCGTCCGGCGGTGGACTCGTATCCGGCCGCGCCGCCCGCGCTGCCGCCGCCGCCTGATGCGCAGGCGACGCCGCACTAATTCAGGAGCTCGAACGTGAAAAAACTCATAGGCATTGCAGTCAGCACCGCGCTGTTGGCGGCGTGCGCCAGCGCGCCGCAGCACGACGCTCGCATCGACCAGGCGCGTACCGAGATCCAGACACTCGCCGCGGATCCCCTGGCGCAACAGGCGGCGAACGAGGACATCCAGGCCGCACGCACCTCGCTGGCCGCGGCTGAGGCTGCGCAGCAGGCGAACGAGCCGCTGCCGCTGGTTGATCACTACGCCTACCTCGCGCAGCGTCACGCCGAAGCGGGCGAGGCGCGCGTGCAGGCGGCGCACGCCCGCGCGGATATGGCGCGGGCCCAGGACGAACGCAACCGCATTCTCCTGTCCGCGCGCACGCGCGAGGTTTCGACCGCGCAGATGCAGGCGCAGAGCGCCAAGGATCAGCTGGCGCAGGCCCAGCAGCAGCTGGCGGACCTGCAGGCGAAGCAGACCGACCGCGGCGTGGTTGTCACCCTCGGTGATGTGTTGTTCGACACCGGCCAGGCGACTCTCAAGCCCGGCGCCGACCTGTCGCTCGACCGTCTGGCAACGTTCATGAAGTCGCACCCGCAGACGAAGATCGTGGTCGAAGGTCACACCGACAGCGTCGGCTCGGATGCCTACAACGATGCGCTCTCGCAGCGCCGTGCCGACGCGGTCGCGAATGCGCTCCTGTCGCGCGGCGTGCCGGGCGAGGACATCCGTGCACTCGGCCGCGGCAAGAGCTATCCGGTCGCGACCAACGAGACGCAGGCCGGGCGTCAGCAGAATCGCCGCGTCGAGATCATCTTCTCCGACGACAACGGCCGCTTCGCCCAGGGCGATGCGAGCCGATTCGCCGCTAGCTCGTATTAACACGAAATAGACCACTCAGTAAATTGATTTATCTGATGTTTATGTCGGCACGGAACGCTGACCGAGTGCGCGCACGGACGGCGCGTATGTGCCACGGAAGGCTGCCAGGGAAGGCACTATTTTTTAGGGCCGTGAACGCAGCAGCGTCCGGGCGCTCGCGATAAATTCGCGGCGCTCGGACTCTGCATCGATCTCGCCACCCAGGCGCAGGATCAGGGCATCGAGACCGCTCGCCTGCGCGGCCGCACGGCTGACAAGATGCCGCGCCACCGGACCTAAGTAGCGCGCCAGCTCGCCCTCCAGGGCCTGTATCTGCCGCGCTTCCAGGGGCGCGCCGATCGCAACGCCGGCCGGTGCGCTCGCCGCAGGTTCACCGACGGTATTGAGCAGCGTGCTCAGGTAGTCGCACAGTCGCGCGTAGTGGGGTGCACGCGGTGGCGGGAATGCGTCCAGCCAGTGCTGACTGCTGAGGAAGTATTCGAGGCTGTGCGAGGGCAGGACCTCTTCGAGGCGGAACGCCAGCACCGTTACCTGTCGGTGGACGGCGCGTTCCACTTCGCGGCGCACTTGTGGCGAGGCGTTGGCGCTGGCTGAGAACAGCAGCACCATGATGCGCGCCTGCGCGATGGCGCTGACGATCTCGGCGGCCCAGTCGGCCGCCGGTTGCACGTCACGCGGCGCAATCCAGCACGCCATGCCCCGCGCTTCGACGCGTTCCACGATCTCGAAGGCCGCGTCGTGATCCGGTTGCGAGTAGCTGACGAACACGGGACGCGTCATCGGCGCTGCGTCTCCAGCAGCCTGAGGGCCTTGTCGAGGCTCCTGCGCATGCGGTTGAACGAGGTGCCCAGTGCGGCGATTTCAGCGCCGCCGTGACTCGGGAAGTCGGGCGCCGAATTGTCACCCACACTCAGCCGGTCGGCGATAGCGGCCATGCGCCGCACCGGCCGCACGACCAGCGTATACAGCACGGCATTGACGATGATCAGCAGCGCCACGAACGCGCAGGCGAGCGCTGCCACGAAGGCGCCGAAGGCGCGCGCCGCGCTGGCTTCGGCGTGCGCGATCGGCACCGACACGACCTGGGCGCCGACCACCTCACCTACCTGCCAGCCAAAGCCATTGCTGCTGCCGTAACGCGCCAGCAGTGTCGGGGGCGCCTGCGCCGGCACGCTGTGGCACGGCATGCAATCGGCGCTGGCACGGATCGGCCGCGCCAGGTAGAGCGAGCGCCCCATGGGCGTGTCGCGTTCGCCGACGAACTCGTGCATGCCCGGGTCGTTGCGGAAACGCTGGATGATGTCGGCCTGCCAATCGGTGGCGCGATCGCGCGGATTCATGGGATTGAGCGTGGCCTCCTGATAGGAATAGTCCGGGCGGCTGGCGCGCAGCCGCAGGAAATGCTCGGTGGCGGCGTAGAACGCCACGCTCTGCGGCAGAAATTCGTGCTGCATCTGCGCGTGCAGCAAGGGAGCCACTTCGCTCGCCGTGTAATCGCGGGCCGCCAGCGCGCTGTCGATCATGAGCTGCGCCTCGGCGCGGATCTCGCGCTGGGCATTGGTCTGCAGCACGGCGCGCAATGCCAGTCCGGTCAGGGTGGCTGCGACGGCGAACACCGCCACCAGCACCAGGTTTATTCTGAAAAGCAAGCTCATGGCGAATCGCTCTGCACGGCTTCCGGCACACGTTCAACTTAGAGGATCGCCGCCGCCCGGTGCAACTTCTGCGGCCGCACACCATTGTGGAGATGGCAGCCGACCCCGCACAATGCTCACCGCATGCAGGCAGCCGGTGCAGCGTGAACTCCCCCGACACCCAGGACCCCGCAAATTCGCCGTTCATGGTCGCGGTCTCCGGCCACCGCGATCTCGCTCCACAGGACACCCCGCGCCTGCGCGAGGCGGTGACCAGCTTCGTGCAGCAGCTGCAGGCGTACCTGCCGGATACGGAGCTGCGCCTGATCGTCGGCATGGCGGAAGGGGCGGACCTGCTGGTCGCCGAAACCGCGCTCGCGCTCGGCGTAGCCGTCGAAGCGGTACTGCCCATGCCGCTCGAGCACTACGCCGCCGACTTCGATGCGGCCACCCTCGCCCATTTGAATTCCCTGCTCGCTCATCCGCAGGTGCGCCGTGTAGAGCTTGCCGCACTCCTGCCCAGCCCCGCCTCCGCGGCACCGCATACGCCGGCGCAGCGCGATGCCATGTTCGCGCACCTTGCGGCTACCCTGATCCGGCGCAGCAGCCTGCTGCTGGCGCTGTGGGACGGCGAGGCCTCGCCGCGCCCGGGCGGCACCGCCGACACCGTGCTGCGCTATCTCAACATCCGCTCCGAGAACAGCACGCAGCCCGAGCACATCGAGTTCGTGACCTCCCAGGAGGAGCCCGACATCGTGCCGCGTCTGGTGTATTGGATGCCCGCGGCACGCCATGCGACCGGCGTCACCGACCAGCGGCCGCCGTGCTTTCTGTTCGGCGCCGGGGAAAACCTGCTGCAGGTGGTGCCGCAGATGCCCGGCTGGCTGAAGGAGCAGCTCGAGCATCTCAATGAATACAACGCCGAGTTCCGCCGCCTTACCGCGAGCGGCCGCTTGCGCTGGCACAGCTCGCTGATGGAGGCGGTACCGGCGGACATGACGCCCGCGGTGCGCCACATGCTCGCGGAGATGGACAAGCAGTACAGCAAGGCCGATGGGCTCGCGGTGCACTATCAGCGCCGCTCGGAACGGCTCTTCGACGTGTTCGGCGTGATGGCATTTTTCATGGGGCTCGCCTACCTCATGTACGAGAAACTGACCGAGTCG
Source organism: uncultured Gammaproteobacteria bacterium (assembly GCA_963787655.1). GTDB lineage: Bacteria > Pseudomonadota > Gammaproteobacteria > Steroidobacterales > Steroidobacteraceae > 13-2-20CM-66-19. The sequence continues at coordinate 579,163 of CAWBDY010000003.1, forward strand.
CGCATGCTGCTCATCGCCTACGCGATCATCCTGCTGGCAAGTCTCGCCGTGTATTACGTGCTGCAGGGCCGGCGCTGGTTTGGCAAGCACCTGACCTACCGTGCGCTCGCCGAAACGCTGCGCGCGCGGTTCTACCTGCGCCTCGCCGGGGGTGACCGGGGCGTCGATGCCCTCGAGGTGCTGACCCTCTCCGGCATCGACCGTTTCGAGGGCTTCGGTCTCATCGGCCTCGTCATGAAGGGCATAGAGCCTGCAGACTTCGAGACCGGCGCCGAGCGACTGCCCACTGCCGCGCAGGGCGTGGAGCGATCCTGGATCGAGAGCCAGCACGCCTACTTCACGCGCAAGGTAGCGCGGCTGCAGGTGAGCATGCGGCGCGTCAAGCGCCTGCGCTACACCCTCTTCGTCGGTATCCTGGTGGTCATCTCGCTCCTGTTCGTGTTCGGCGATACGCTGCACCACATCGACACGGGACTCGGAGTGCCGGTGAAGAACGTGCTGACGTTCGCCATGGGCTCGCTCGCGGTGCTGCTCGGGGTGTGGGAGCTGCACCAGAACAAGCTCGCCACGCGCGAACTGCTGTGGCAGTACCGCAATCAGCTCGGCCACTTTGCCCGGGCGCGCCTGCAGCTGGCCCGTGCCACCAGCGCGCGGCGGCGCCACGACGTGCTGGTGGCGCTCGGCAAGGATTCGCTCATGGAGAGCTACCTGTGGGCCATCCATCGCTATCACCGCGAACATGAGCCGCCGGCCACCGGCGGCGCCTCATGAGGGCGGCAGCACGGACAGGCGCTCGTCATGAGCGCTAATATCGCAGCCCGCTGCCGCTGCTGGCCGACACCACCATGACCGATGCCCCGCCCCCTTCGCGCCGCCGCGAACGCAGTCGCGCGCCGCGCACCACCGGCGCCTCGCTCGCGCCCATGCCGCGTCTGGTCAACCGCTGGGCGCCGCTCGAGATCCTCACGGCCGAGCAGGTGGAGCGGATCCTCGTGGCGGCTTACCGCGTGCTGGAGGAAGCGGGGCTGGAGATCCGCAGCGTCGCCGCGCGCGAGGTGTTCCGCCGCGCCGGCGCACTCGTCGATGAGGAGACGCAGCTGGTGCGGCTGGGGCGCGAGCTGGTCGAAGCGCAGCTGGCGCAGGCGCCGGCGCGCTTCGTGCTGCACGCCCGCAACGGCGAGCGCGACCTGCACGTCGGCGACAACGTGGTCAATTTCGGCCCGGTGACGGGTGCGCCCAACATCCGCGACCAGGAAGGCGGGCGTCGCTACGGCGACCTCGAGGCATTCCGCAACATTCTCAAGCTCACTTATGCGCTCGGCGTGCTGCACTGGCAGGGCGGCATCGTGGTCGAACCGGTCGACGTGCCGGTGGCGGTGCGCCACCTGCTCACCTATCAGGCGCACATCGAGTGCGCCGACAGCGTCTGGGCGGCACGCGGCATCGGCGGGGTGCAGGCCGAGGACGCGCTCGCCATGTCCGCCATCGAGCATGGCTGCAGCATCGAGGCGCTGGCGCAGCGGCCCACGCTGATGACGGTGACCAACGTCAATTCGCCGCGCCGCGTGGACGAGGAGATCCTCGACAACATCATGATCATGGCGCGCCACGGGCAGTGCGTCGTCATCACTCCCTTCACGCTCATGGGCGCTATGGCACCGGTGACGCTCGCCGGCGCGCTGGTGCAGCAGACGGCCGAGGCTCTCGGCGTGGTCGCCCTGTGCCAGCTGATCCGGCCCGGCACGCCGTGCGTCATGGGCGGCTTCACCTCCAACGTCGACATGCGTACCGGCTCGCCCGCCTTCGGCACGCCCGAGTACGTGCACGCGGTGCTCGCCGGGGCGCAGCTCGGCCGGCGTCTCAAGCTCCCCGTGCGCACCAGCGCGGTCAACGCCTCGCCGATGGTCGACGCCCAGTCCACCTACGAGACGGCCTTCTCGCTGCAGGCGGCGGTGCTGAGTCACAGCCACCTCATCAACCATGCGGCCGGCTGGCTGGAAGGAGGCCTGTCCGCCTCGCTCGAGAAAATCGTGGTGGACGCGGAACTGCTGCGCAACTGGGCGGAGATCTTGAAGCCGGTGGATTTCAGCGACGACGACCTGGCCGTCGATGCCATCAAGGACATCTCGGCCGGCGGGCACTTCTTCGGCTCCTCCCACACCCTCGCCCGCTACGAGCGGGCGTTCTACCGCCCGCTGCTGTCGGACTGGTCCAACTTCGAGAACTGGCGCGATGCGGGCTCCCGCAACGCCACCGAGCGCGCCACGATCATCTGGAAGAAGGTCCTGAGCGAATACTCGCCCCCGCCACTGGATGCCGGCGTCAGGGAGGCCATTGCCGCGTACGTGGCGCGCCGCAGTGGTGAACTCGGCAACGCCGCTTAAGCGGCAGGGAGCGCGCGTGAGCGAGCGCATCATGAACGCGCGCATGTATGCGGTAACGCCCGCGGTGGAGACCGCCTGGCGGGGGCTGCTGGACGAGGTGACGCGCGCCGCGGGCGTCGGCCTGAGCTACCTCCCCTATCCTGCGCCCCAACCGCTCGAGCAGCTGTGGGCGCGCCCCGATCTCGGGGCGGTGTTCATGTGCGGTTACCCGATCGCGCTCGGGCTGGCGCCGGTCATCCCGCTGGCGGCACCGATTCCCGCGGTACCGTGGGCGCACGGCCGTGCCGTCTATCGCACCGATCTGATCGTGCGCGCCGATGCCCCGTACCGCACCCTCGCCGATACCTTCGGCGGGCGCGCCGGCTGGACGGTGGAGCATTCCCACTCCGGCTTCAACGCCTGGCGCCACCACCTGCTGGGACTGCGCACGCCCGCGCGCCCGAGCCTGTATGCGGACATGCGCGGTCACCTCGTCACCGCGCGCAACGTGCTGGACGCGGTGCGCGACGGCCAGATCGATGTGGGGCCGCTCGATGCCTACTGGCACCTGCTGCTCGCGCGTCATGCACCGCAGCTGACGCACGGCGTGCGCGTCATCGACTCGACCGCGCTTGCGCCCATGCCGGCATTCGTCGCCGCGGCCGGGACGCCTGCGGAGGTCGTCGCACGGCTGCGCGCCGCCTTCACGGCAGCCGCCGCGCAGCCCTGGTTCGCACCCTTCGCGGACACCCTGCTGCTGGCAGGGTTCGCGGAAGCGCGCGCCGAGTCGTTCGCGCCACTCATGGACTGGGACCGGGAAGCCAAGGCGGCCGGCTACCCGCTGCCGGCTTAAGCACGCGCCGCAGGCCGTGCGACGGCGCAGCTCATGACAGGGCAGGAAGCCTACGACGAGCTGCGCTGACGCACAGCGATCCGTCCTTCAGTCACGAGCACGGGGTCAACGCGTTCACGGCGCGGCGCGCGAGGTGAGCAGATCCAGCCGGCGGCAAGCAAGCCGCGGCTCCTCAGGTGTCTGCAGGCACCCGGTCGGTGGGGTGAGTGAGGACGTCGTAGCGGCGAAACAGGAAACGCCGCGCCACCTCGAAATAACTGGAGTACACCAGTCCGCCGTTCTCGGCGATCAGCCGCGCGCGCACCACGCGGTAGCGCGCGTTGTACTCGTACCAGGGGATGGCCGGGGCTTCGTGGTGCAGCGCGTGCAGGTTGTTGAACAGGAACAAGGGTCCCAGCAGCCACGAGTTCTCGACGATGGCGACGCGCTCGCGCACCTGCGGGCGGGCGCGATGCTCGGCGAAGGAGCGGATGAGCAGCAGGCCGTTGGCCGGTATCACCATGGTGAGGAAGTAGATCCACAGCGGTATGCCACACACGAGCTTGATCCACACGAGCACGGGCACGCACCACACGAGGTGCTCGGCCCAGATCGCGCGCACCTCGGGCTGATTGGCGCGCAGGGCGCGCACTTCCGCGCGCAGGAACACGCCGATGCGCCAGAACGGGCCCACCAGCAGGCGTCCGGCGAGCGTCTGCTGCGCTTCGAGGAAGAAGCGTGTGGGCGCGCTGCTGCGCCGCCATGTCTCGTGCGTCACATAGAAGGATTCCGGATCATCGAGCGGATCGGTGAGGCGCGGGTCGATGTGATGCTGGCGGTGACTGCGCCGATAGCGCTCGTACGGCAGCCACAGCGACAGCGGCACGATCGCGAGCAGGCGGTTGATGCCCGGCCAGCGCGTCGGGTGACCGTGAACGATCTCGTGCTGCAGCGAGCTGTGCAGCGTGATGAGCGCTGCGAGGACGGGGGCGATGATGACGAGCGGCAGGTGCGCATAAGCGAGCGTCATTGCCAGCCAGCCGCCATAGGCGGTGAAGATAAGCACCAGCGTGGGAACCTCCACGGCGGTTTGCGGCCTGGCGCGGGACGGCGCTCCGGGGTTTTCACCGGAGGGCGTGGTAGCGGCAATCTCGAAAGGAGTCATCCGGCCCCAAATCCCCTTCCGCGGCGCGGACTTCGGGGGCCATTCCACCCAGGCCGGGCGTCGGAGAATGCCTCAGAGTCTATCCTAAAGTCAGGCCGCCGCTGTAGCTTGCGCGCCGTTTCGGGAGGCGGTTCTCAGTCGAGCGTCACCGTGCGGCACACCCGCCGCTCGAGGGCCGCCAAGAGGTCGTACAGCAGGATGGCCATGAGGCCGGTCACCAGCCCCCCCTGCAGGATGAAGGCGGTGTTATTGGACAGAAGGCCGGCAATGATCACCTCGCCCAGCCCCTTCGCGGCCACGGTCGAGCCGATGGTGGCGGTGCCGACATTGATGACCAGCGACAGGCGGATGCCTTCCAGGATCAGGGGCAGCGCCAGCGGCAGTTCTACCCGCCACAGACGCTGGCCGGCACTCATACCCATGCCGCTGGCGGACTCCAGTACGGCAGGCGGGGTGGTCTTGAGCCCGGTGATGGTGTTCTCAAAGATCGGCAGCAGGCCGTAGGCGAACAGCGCGATCAGCGTGGGTTTCTCGCCGAACCCCACCAGCGGCACGGTCACCGCCAGCACCGCCACCGGCGGAAAGGTCTGGCCGATGTTCACCAGCGTGCGGGACAGGGGCAGGAACTGCGCCCCGCTCGGGCGGGTGACGAGTATCCCCAAGGTGACTGCCACCACGGTGCTGGCGCTGGCCGCCAGACACACCGTGGCGAGCTGCGCGAGCGCCAGCGACAGGAGGTTGCCCTGGTCGTAGATCGGCGGTGCACCGTACTGGGTGAGCGGCGCGAACAGCGGCGCGAAGCTCTGTGGTACGACCAGGAAAGCCACCAGCAGGACCAGCGCCGCAAGGCGCAGCACGCTGCCGAACATCGCTACGGCCGCCCGCGCGCGAGAATTGCCGCGACGGTGAGCTGTCCGCACGGCGTGCCATCGCCGGCCACGACGTTGGCACTTTGCGCCCCCGCCCACACGAGCTGCGACAACGCCTCGCGCAGCGACGCGTCGGCCGCGATCGCAGGCCCCGGGCCGTTGCCCGGCGTGGCCGCCGCGGCTGCCGTGGTGAGCGACAGGAGTTTCAGCGCGCGGTCGGAGAAGCCGGTCATGCGCGTCACGAACGGATCGGCGGGCCGGGTGAGGAGCACCGCGGGACGGTCGTACTGCAGCAGGCGCCCCTCGCTCATCACGGCGACGCGATTCCCGAGCCGGAACGCCTCGTCCATGTCGTGAGTGACCAGCACGATGGTGGTGCCGAAGCGGCGCTGAATGTCCGAGCAGGTCCTCCTGCGCCTTGGCACGGATGATGGGATCGAGCGCGCCGAAGGGCTCATCCATCAGCAGCAGCGCCGGCTCCGCCGCCAGTGCCCGCGCCACGCCGACGCGCTGCTGCTGGCCGCCGGAGAGCTGGTGCGGAAAGACACCGGCATAGGTGGCCGGATCGAGCTGGAACACGTTGAGCAGCTCAGTCACGCGCTCTTGTACGCGGGCGTCGTCCCACTTGAGCAGACGCGGCACCGTGGCGATGTTCTCCGCGACGGTACGGTGCGGAAACAGTCCGTGTCCCTGGATCGCGTAGCCGATGCGCCGGCGCAGCAGGTACGCCGGCTCCTGGCGGGTATCGGTGCCATCGAGCAGCACCCGGCCGCTCGTGGGCTCGACCAGGCGGTTGATCATGCGCAGGAGCGTCGACTTGCCCGAACCGGACGTGCCGACGATCACCGTGATCGAGTTGCGCTCGACCTCGAGCGACACGCCTGCGACCACCGTGGCCGTGCCGTACTGCTTGGTCAGGTTCTCGAGCGTGATCATGCGTGCGCCCGGTCGGTCAGTTCCACCAAGGCATCGAGCAGCACCGCGGCGGTGAAGGCAAGCGCCACGATCGGGATCGCGCCGAGCAGCACCAGATCGATCGCCGTCTGCCCGATGCCCTGGAACACGAAGGTGCCCAGACCCCCGCCGCCGATCAGGGCGGCGACGGTGACCATGCCGATGTTCTGCACCAGCACCACGCGGATGCCGGTGAGGATCACCGGCAGCGCCAGGATCAGCTCGATCCCGGTCAGCACCTGCCAGGGCGTCATGCCCATGCCGCGCGCGGCCTCGACGGCGCTGCGCGACACGCGCTTCAGGCCCACCACGGTGTTCGCGACGATCGGCAGCAGCGAGTACAGGAACAGCGCCACCACCGCCGGCGCTGCGCCGATGCCGCTGATGCCGAGGCGCGCCGCCCAGGGCGCGCGTGCCGCAAGCAGTCCGAGCGGCGCCATGAGAATGCCGAACAGTGCGATCGCCGGGATCGTCTGCACGACGTTGAGCGTGCCGAGGATGCCGTTGCGCAGACGCGGGCTGCGGTGGCAGATGATGCCGAGCGGCAGTGCCACCAGCACGGCAGCTCCCAGTGAGCCGGCCGCGAGCCACACGTGCTGGCGCGCCTCGCGCGCGAAGCGGCTCGCGTTGACGGCGTACTCGCGCATCACCGAGAGGTTGTCGAAGGTGCCGTGCGCGAGCGCTGCGCCGGCAATCAGGAAGAAACCCGGCCAGCCATACCACCCGCAGCCCCGGCCCGGGCCGCAGCCGCGTAATGGCATCGGTGGCCACAAGTCCCAGGCACACGATGAGCACCCAGAAGGCGGCTCCCGGGGCGATGCGCACCACCTTGTTGCCAAGCGGGGTCAGAGTGTCGGCGGCAGCCGCGGCGGCCAGCGCCACGGCCGCAACGCCCAGGAGCGCTGCGGCCAGGCGCACGCGCGCGTTACCGACGGCCACCGCCGTGGCCGCCGCCAGCAGCAGCAGCCCCTGCACGGTGAGTGCCTGCCACTGCGGCAGCACGGCGAACAGCGTCCGCCCGTCCCCCGGCACGATGCGGTTGGCCTTGAACACGACGAACGGCAGGAGCAGCAGCGCCAGCGCCCCGACTGCAGTCAGGAGCGACCCCAGAGGATCCAGGCGCGGCGGCGGCTTCATGGCTTCAGGAAACCGCGGGCGTGCAGGTAGTCGCTCGCGACCGCCTCGTCGGCTTCGCCGTTGATCTGCACCCGCTCGTTCAGCTGCTGCAGCGTCTCGCGGTCGAGGCTGTCCATCAGCGGCTTCACGATGGTAGCGATCTGCGGATGGGCCCGAAGCACCGCCTCGCGGATGACGGGCACGGGTGCGTACACCGGCTGATCGTGGCGGTCATCGGCGAGCACCACGAGGTTGGCCGCCGCAATGCCGCCATCAGTGCCGTACACCATGGCGGTATTGATGCCGTTGGTGCGTGCCGCGGCGGCGCCGATGGTCGCGGAGGTCTCGCCGCCGGCCAGCACGATCAGCTGCTGCGAGCGCATGGTGAACCCGTAGGTGCGCTCCAGCGACCGCAGCGTCCCGGCATTGGCGAACTCCGCCGAGCAGGCGAGCACGACCTCGCCCCCTTGCGCCACCCAGCGCCCGAAGTCGCTCATGGTGGTGAGGTGATGGGCGGTGGCGACGTCGCGGCGCACCGCGAGCGCCCAGGCGTTGCTCGCCCGTGCCGGGGTCAGCCACACGATGTGGTTGGCCTGGTAGTCGAGCCGCGCGCCGAGCTCGTAGCCGCGCTCGAGATCCTTCCAGGCAGGATCCGAGGCATCGTTGAAGAACAGCCCGGCGTTACCGGTGTACTCGACGTACAGGTCGATCTCACCGGCCAGCAGCGCCTTGCGCACTACCGGGGTGGCGCCGATGCGCGTGCGATCGACCGTCTCGATGCCCTGCGCATTGAGCAGCAGGCGGATCATCTGGCCGAGCATCGCCGACTCGCTCGACAGCTTGGAAGAGACGACCACTGCCGCCGCCGCCTGTGTTGTCAGGAGCGCCAGTGCGGCGGCCGTGCCCAGCCACTTCAGCAGGTTCGTCACCGCGGTCACGTTGTCGGTTGCCGCGCGGCGCGTCAAGCCCGGCGCATTCCCTTATGATGAGTGGCAGCGATGGCTCCTGAGTCCCTTCCCCGCGCAGATCCTGCCAAGTCCAGCGGCCGCTACTCCGCCTGGCGGCTATTTCTGGAGGGTCTGCGCGGCCAGCGCGGCTGGAGGCACGCCTGGCGCAAGGCGAGCCCGCGTCCGCACTACCAGGTGGTCATCGTCGGCGCCGGCGGCCACGGACTTGCGACCGCCTACTATCTGGCCAGCCGCTACGGCATCCGCGACGTCGCGGTGCTGGAACGCGGCCCGCTCGGGCTCGGCAACGTCGGGCGCAACACCACCATCATCCGCTCCAACTACTTCCGTCCGGAAAACATCCGCTTCTACGACCTGTCGCTGCAGCTGTGGGAGGGGCTCGAGGCCGAGCTCAACTTCAACGCCATGGTGAGCCAGCGCGGCACGCTGAATCTGTTCCACACGGAGGCACAGCGGGACCTGTTCACGCGCCGCGCCAACCAGATGCGCCTGCTGGGTGTGGACGCCGTGGCGTTGAGCCGCGAGGAGGTCAAGGCGCGTGTGCCGCTCGTCGATCTGGACAACGGCCGCTACCCGGTACTCGGGGGCTTTCTGCAGCCGCGCGGCGGCACGGTGCGGCACGATGCGGTGGCCTGGGGTTACGCCCGCGCCGCGGCCGCCGCCGGCGTCGACATCATCGAGCACTGCGAGGTGCGCGGACTCAGCTTAAGCGGCGGGCGCATCACCGGGGTCACCACCACGCGCGGCGAGATCGCAGCCGGGCAGGTGTGCCTGGCAGTGGCCGGACATTCCTCCGTGCTGGCCGCTCTGGCGGGCCTGACGCTGCCGATCGAGAGCCACGTGCTGCAGGCCTTCGTCAGCGAGGCGGTCAAGCCGCTCATCGACGTGGTGCTCACCTACGGCGCCGGGCACTTCTACGTCAGCCAGTCGGACAAGGGCGCGCTGGTGTTCGGCGGGGCGATCGACGGTTACAACACCTACGCGCAGCGCGGCACGCTGCCCATGGCCGAGGAAGTGGCAGCGGCGGCCGTGACGCTGCTGCCGGGGGTCGCGCGCCTCAAGGTGCTGCGCCAGTGGGGCGGCGTCATGGATATGAGCATGGACGGCTCGCCCATCATCTCCGCCACACCGATCGACGGACTCGTGCTGAACGGCGGCTGGTGTTATGGCGGCTTCAAGGCGATCCCCGCCGGCGGGCTGACGACGGCGCACCTCCTGGCACACGGCACGCCACACCCGGCGGCGGCCCATCTGGGTCTCGAGCGCTTCGCCAGCGGCCGCACCCTGGATGAGCGCGGCGTGGGCCCCTTTCCCTACCTGCACTGACGCGATGCTGCGGATCCCCTGCCCCAACTGCGGCGCGCGCGACGAGGTCGAATTCCGCTATCGCGGCGCCGCCGGCCGCGCGCGCCCACCGGCCGACGCCGGTGTAGCCGCCTTCAGCGCCTACGTGTACGAGCGCGACAACGTCCGCGGCTGGCATCTGGAGTGGTGGCTGCACGTCGGCGGCTGCCGCAGCCTCCTCAAAGTGGTGCGCCATACGCTCACGCATGAGATCCGCTGGGTGGGTGGGCCGACCGAGGCGCCGCCGCCCGGGATGCTGGAGTGAGTCACGGTCCGTCGCGCATCGCAGCGGGCCTGCTCACCGACGCCAGCCGCCGCCTCGACTTCCGCTTCGACGCTGAGCCTTTGCAGGGACTCGCCGGCGACACGCTCGCCTCGGCGCTGCTCGCGAACGGCCGCCGCCTGGTCGGCCGCAGTTTCAAATATCACCGGCCGCGCGGCATCGTCACGGCAGGTCCTGAAGAACCGTGCGCGCTGGTCGACGTGCTCGGACCTGCCGGCCGGGAGCCGAATCAGCTGGCCACGACGCTACCGCTCACGGCCGGGCTGAGCGTTGCGAGCCAGAACCGCTGGCCGACGCTCAGGTTCGATGCGCTCGCGCTCAACGACCTGTGCGGCCGTTTCCTGCCGGCGGGCTTTTACTACAAGAGCTTCATGCGGCCGGCCTGGGCGTGGGAGCGCCTCTACGAGCCGGCGATCCGCCGTGCCGCAGGCCTCGGACGGCTCGATCCCATCGTTGCCGACCATGCGGGTCCGGCCGAGACGGTCCACGATCATACGACGGTGCTCGTCATCGGTGCGGGAGCGGCAGGCCTTAGCGCCGCCTTGCACCTGGGCAGCCGCGGCGTGCCGGTGCTGCTGGCCGAACAGGACGTGGTGGAAGGCGGCGGCACGCTGCAGGAGGCACGCTGGGATGGCTGGCGCGAGGCCATGGAGGGGCGCCTGGCCGCGGCACGTTGCGTGCGCCGTCTCACCCGCACCACGGTGGTCGGCGCCTACGGCCACGGCGTATTCGGCGCGCTCGAGACCCTCAGCGAAGCGGAGTCGGCGCGCTGTGACGGCCTGCGCGAGCGGCTGCACGTCATCCGCGCCAGGCGCGTCTTGGTCGCCACCGGCGCGCTTGAGCGGCTGATCGCCTTTCCCGGCAACGACCGGCCCGGCGTCATGCTCGCCGGCGCGGCGCTCTCCTATCTGCGGCGCTATGGCGTGGCCGTCGGAGGCGCACCACTGTTCTTCGTCAACAACGACGAGGCCTACGCGGCGGCATTCGCCTTGCGCGCCGCCGGCGTACACGTGCGCATCGTCGACTCGCGCAGCGCTGCGCGCGCCGCCGAACGTGCCCGCGCACTCGGCATCGAGGTATACACCGACAGCCTGGTGTGCCGCACGCGCGGCCGGCGCGCCGTCACCGCCGTCACGGTGGCGCGCACGCGGCGGTGAGCATCGGCAGCTGGCCACCGACTGTCTGCTCGTCTCGGGCGGCCACTCACCGCTGACCGCTCTGGCGACCCAGGCCGGCGCGGCGCTCGAGTGGACGGACGCGATCGCCGCCTTCATCGCAACTGCAGCACCTGACGTGCAGGTGGCGGGCGCGGCGCGCGGGGTGTTTGGACTTGCCGCCGCCGCGCACGACGGCGCGCAGATCGCCGCGCAGCTGGCCGCGCAGCTTCGCTGTGCCGCTGTGGCGCCGCCCCCGCCCGAGTGTCCCGCGGACGAGGCGCGCAGCCTCCTGGCACCCCTGTGGGAGGTGCGCGGCGCGGGCAAGGCATTCGTCGACCTGCAGAACGATGTGACGAGCGATGACGTGCGGCTTGCCTGCCGCGAAGGCTACGAACACCTCGAACACATGAAGCGCTATACGACGCACGGCATGGCGACCGACCAGGGCCGCATCGGCGGGCTCACCGGCGGCGCGGTGCTGGCGCAGGCCCGCGGCGTGGCGCTGGCCGCCGTCGGCCAGCTGCGGCCGCGCCCGTTTGCGCAGCCCGTGACGTTCGCAGCGCTCGCCGGGGCGGAAGTGCGCGCGCACTACCGGCCCAGGCGCCTGCTGCCGCTGCACGAGTGGCATGCGGCGCACGGCGCCCGGTTCGTGCCGACCGGCCTGTGGCTGCGGCCGCTGGTGTACGGGCAAGGCAGCGGCTGGGAGCCAGTGCTCGCCGAAGCACGCGCGGTGCGCGCCGGCGTCGGCATGACGGACGTCTCGACGCTGGGCAAGATCGACGTGCAGGGTCCCGGGGCCGCGCAGTTTCTCGACTTCATCTACGCCAACACGTTTGCGACGCTCGCCGTGGGACGGGCGCGCTACGGCATCATGCTGCGCGAGGACGGCATGCTGCTCGATGACGGCACCACTACGCGGCTCGCGCCCGAGCACTTCGTGGTGACCACCACGACCGCCAACGCCGCGATCGTGCTGGAGCACATGGAATTTCACCTGCAGAGCAGCTGTGCACATCTCGAGGTGACGCTCACGGATGTCGCTGACCAGTGGGCGCAGTTTGCAGTCGCCGGGCCGCGCGCGCGCGAGCTCCTCAGTCGCGTCACCACCGGTGTGGATCTAAGCAACGCGGCTTTCCCCTTCATGGCGGGCAGCGCCGCGACGCTCGCCGGCCTCCCCGGCAGACTGTTCCGCATTTCCTTCTCGGGCGAGCTCGCCTATGAGGCGGCCGTGCCCGCCGCGCACGCTGAAGAGCTGTGGACCGCGCTGCTCACGGCCGGTGAGTCGCTCGGCGTGCGCGCCTACGGACTGGATGCGCTCAACACGCTGCGCATCGAGAAGGGGCATATCACCAGCGCCGAGCTCAACGGCAACACCAGCGCGGCGGACTTAGGGATGCAGCGCCTGCTGAAGAAGCAGGGCGACTTCATCGGCCGCACCCTCGCGCTGCGTCCCGCCCTTGGCGCGCCCGAGCGGCTGCAGCTGGCCGGCGTGCGCCCGCTCGCACCGGACGCGCGACTGCGTAACGGCGCCCAGCTGGTTGCCGAGAACGCGCCCGCGCAGAGCCTGGGCTACATCACCTCCGCCACGCCCTCCGCCGCGCTTCCCGGCTGGCTGGGCCTGGCGCTGCTGGCCGGCGGCGTGCAGCGCCACGGCGAGCAGCTGCTGGCGCTCTCCCCGGTGCACGGCGAACGCATCGCCGTCGAGATCGTCAGTCCCCACCACTTCGATCCGGAGAACCTGCGTGTCCGCGCCTGAGGCGCAAGTGGCGCTTGCCGCCTGTCCGCTCGACATCATCGAGCTTGCGGCACGGCGCGCTGCAGACGGCGCGCTCGGCGCTGCGGTCGCACGGCGTGGGCTGGCGCTGGCGCCGCTCGGGCACCGCCGCAGCTTTGCCGCAGGTCTCACCCTGTGCATCCGCCCGGGGCGCTGGCTGGTGCTGTCGCGGCCGGCCGCGCCCGGCGCAGCAGCGCTGCTGTGGCAGCAGGAGTGCGCTGGAAGCGCTACGGCCGTCGACCTGTCCTCGGCGCTCAAGGGCTTCTATCTGCGCGGTGAGGCGGCGCGCGAACTGCTGGCGCGCGGCTGCCGGGTCAACCTCGCGCCGGACGCCTTCGCAGCCGATGGCGCGGCGGCGACGCTCATCGCGCAGGTGAGCGTCATCGTGACGGCCGCTGCCGCAGGGACTGCTGCTGCTCACCCCCGCAACCACCGCAGGTCACCTGCACGAGTGGCTGGCAGCGAGCGGCCGCCCCTTCGCTCTGGGCATGCGTGGCAATGTTACTGTGGAGCGGATCTGCGAAGAGGGACTGGCATGAAGGCTTCTGCACAGGCCGTGATCATCGGCGGCGGCGTCGTCGGCGCAAGCGTTCTCTATCACCTGGCGAAGATCGGCTGGACCGACGTGGTGCTGCTGGAGAAGAGCGAGCTCACCTCCGGTTCCACCTGGCACGCGGCCGGCGGCATGCACACCTTCAACGGCGAGGCCAACATCTCGCGCCTGCAGAAATATACGATCGACCTGTACCGCGAGATCGAAGCGCTGTCCGGTCAGTCGTGCGGCCTGCATCCGAACGGCGGGCTGATGCTGGCCGCAACCGACGGCGAGCTGGACAGCCTGCGGCTCATCTGCTCGCGCGCCCGCTATCTGGGCATGGAGACGCAGATGATCTCGCTCGCGCAGGCGCTGGAGCTCAACCCGCTCATCGATCCGAGCCACTTCATCGGCGCGCTGTGGCGCGCCGATGGCGGCCACTGCGACCCCTCCGGCACCACCCAGGCCTACGTGAAGGCCGCGCGCGCCCTCGGTGCCTCCGTCGAACGCTTCACGCGTGTCACTTCCCTCACGCAGCGGCGTGATCACTCATGGGAGGTCGGCACCGACAAGGGCGTCGTGCACGCCGAGCACGTCGTCAACTGCGCCGGATTGTGGGCGCGCGAAGTCGGCCACCTGGTGGGCATCGAGCTGCCGGTGCTGGCGATGGAACACCACTACCTCATCACCGAGGACCTGCCCGAGCTCGCCGGGCGTGCCCAGGAGATCGTCAACACCACCGACTACTCCGGCGAGCTGTACATGCGCCAGGAGCGCGGCGGGGCGCTGCTCGGCACCTACGAGCCACACGGCGTGGTGTGGTCGCCGCTCAAGACTCCGGATGATTTCGCCATGCAGCTGCTGCCGGAGGACTTCGAGCGCCTGGCGCCCTATTTCGAGGTCGGCTTCCGCCATTTTCCGGCGCTCGGGCGGGTCGGCATCCGCAAGGCCGTGAACGGCCCCTTCACCTTCGCCCCCGACGGCAATCCGCTCGTGGGTCCGGTGCGCGGGGTGCGCAACTACTGGGTGGCGTGCGCGGTGATGGCGGGCTTCAGCCAGGGCGGCGGCATCGGCCTCGTGCTGTCGCGCTGGATGAAGGAGCACGATCCCGGCCAGGACATCCTGTCGATGGACGTCGCCCGCTTCGGGGCGTTCGCGACGCCGAAGTACACCTCCATCAAGGTGCCGGAGAACTACGCGCGGCGCTTCCGTCTCGCCTACCCGAACGAGGAGCTGCCGGCGGCCCGCCCGGTGCGCCGCTCGCCGATCTACGCGCAGCTCATGGACGCCGGTGCCGTCATGGGCGCGAACTTCGGCCTCGAGCATGCACTGTGGTTTGCACCCCCGGGCACCGCGCCCGCGGAGACCCCGACCTACCGCCGCTCGGAAGCCTTCCCCATCGTGCGCGCCGAGTGCCAGGCGGTGCGCAGCGGCGTCGGCCTGTACGAGACGACCAACTACGGCAAGTACGAGGTCACCGGCCGCGGCGCGCGCGCCTGGCTCGACCGCGTATTCGCCTGCCGCATCCCGCCGCCCGGGCGGCTGTGCCTCGCGCCGCTGCTGAACCCGGCCGGGCGCATCGTGGGCGACCTGTCGCTGGCGTGCTTGGGCGAAGACCGCTTCCTCATCATCGGCTCAGGCTTCGCCGAGGAATTTCATCTGCGCTGGTTCTCGCTTGCCGAACCGCCCGCGGACGTGTGCGTGCGCTCGGCCGCCTCGACACTGTGCGGGGTGTCGCTGGCCGGTCCCAAGTCGCGCGCGCTGCTGCAGAGCCTGGTGCGCATCGATCTGGCAGCCTCCGCATTCAAGTTCTTCCGGGTGACGGAGACCGCCGTGGGCTTTGCACCCGCAATCGTGACGCGCGCCGGCTTCACCGGCGAGCTCGGCTACGAGATCTGGACGACGCCTGACTATTTCGCCTCGCTGTATGAGGATCTGCGCGCGGCCGGAGCGGACTGCGGGCTCACCCTGTTTGGCGGTCGCGCCCTGTCGTCGCTGCGCCTGGAGAAAGGCTACGGATCGTTCAACAAGGACTTCCGCCCCGACTACACGGCCGGCGAAACCGGGCTCGATCGGTTCGTCGATTTCAACAAGGCGGACTTTACCGGCAAGGCTGCCGCGCTCGCCGAGCGCGCTGCGGGCGCCAGGCGTCGTTTCGTAGTCATGGAAGTGGCCGAGACGCAGGCCGACGTGGTCGGCTACGAATCGATCATGCAGGACGGTGCCGCGGTCGGCTACGTCACCTCCGGCGCCTTCGGACACTGCATCGGCAAGAGCCTTGCCGCCGGCTACGTGCCGGCGCGGCTCGCGCGCGACGGGGCACGCTTCGAGATCGACATCCTCGGCGAGATGCGCACCGCGACCGTACGACTGGCGCCGCTTTACGATCCCGCAGGTGTCAGGCTGCGCAGCTAGCGCACGCCTTACCGTGCGCACGACCACCACCAGGAGCCCGGATGCTGCCCCACCCTCGTCGCGCCCTGCTGCTACTGCTGAGCGGCCTGCTGCTCGTCCCGGGCGCACGCGCGCAGCAGTCACTGGCGCCGCCACTGCGCGCACGGATCGATACGGCGGCGAACACCGTGCTGACCCGCACCGGCGTGCCCTCCGCCTCGATTGCGATCGTGCGCGACGGCAAGCTCGCCTACGCGAATGCCTACGGACTTGCGCAGCTGGCACCGCGGCGTCCCGCGCTGCCCTCGATGCGCTACGCCATCGGTTCGATCAGCAAGGAATTCGCCGCCGCGGCCATTCTTCTGCTGCAGGAGCGCGGCGCGCTGTCCCTCGATGACCCCGGCGGCAAGTGGCTTGCGAATCTGGGACCTGCGGCCGGGGCGAGCGTGCGCGCGCTCCTCTCCCACACATCCGGAATCCGTGACTTCTGGCCGCAGGACTACGACCCGCCTGACATGTTGAAGCCGATAAGTCCGGCGCAGATCGTGGCGCGCTGGGCAAATCAGCCGCTCGATTTCCCGAGCGGCAGCGACTGGCAGTACAGCAATACCGGCTATACCGTTGCCGGCCTCATCGCCGAGCGCGCCGCGCACCAGGGGCTCTTCGCGCAGTTACGCGAGCGCATCTTCTCGCCGCTTCATATGGACAGCGCCTACGACTTCGATGCCGCACCCCTGCCCGCGCAGGATGCGACCGGCTACACCCGTTATGCGCTCGGACCGCCGCGCCCGGCGGCCAAGGAAGGGCGTGGCTGGCTGTTCGCGGCGGGAGAACTTGCCATGACCGCTGCAGATCTGGCGCGCTGGGATATCGCACTGATGGGGCGAGGGGTGCTCAACGAGGCGAGCCACCGCGAACTCACCCGGGAAGTGCAGCTCGCCAACGGTGCTGGTAGCGGATATGCCCTCGGCCTGCACGTCGAACTGCAGTCCGGGCATCGCCTCCTGAGTCACAACGGCGAGGTGGGCGGCTTCACGGCGCAGAATCTTGTCTACCCGGAGGATCGAATCGCGATCGTGGTACTGACCAATCAGGATGCCGCGAACGCTGCCGAGGGGATTGCCGAGGAGCTTGCCAAGCTGCTGCTGGTGGCGGACTCTCCCAAGGACGCCGCGGCGGTTGGCGCAGCCGAGCAACTGTTCCTCGGCCTGCAGCAGGGCCAGGTCGATCCGGCGCTACTGACAGCGAACGCGCGCAGTTACTTCACTTCCGCGGCGCTCGAGGATTTCCGCCGCAGCCTGAGTGCGCTCGGCAAGCCTGCCGAATTCAAATTGCAGCGCTCGGGCCTGCGCGGCGGACTGATCACCCGGGTGTACGACATCACCTTTGCCAGGACCACACTCCTTGCGGTCGTTCGCTCCGAGCCCGGCGGCCTCATCGAGCAGTACACCGTCAGCCCGAAGTAAGCCGTTCGTTCGCCGCTCATGGTTGCGCAGCGCACGTCGCGGGTCTGGTCGGTGGTCCGCGTCGCGAGCGGGAACTTCCTCGAGATGTACGACTTCATGGTGTTCGGCTATTACGCCGAGGCCATCGGCCGCACCTTCTTTCCGACGAAAAATCACTTCATCTCGCTCATGTCGGCGCTGATGACCTTCGGCGCCGGTTTTCTGATGCGGCCGCTGGGTGCGATCGTGCTGGGCGCCTATGCCGACCGTCACGGCCGGCGCGCAGGCCTCCTGCTCACCCTGACGCTGATGGCGATCGGCATCCTCTCGATCGCCTGCGTGCCGGGTTACGCCACGATCGGTGTTCTGGCGCCGCTGCTGGTGCTCAGCGGCCGCCTGCTGCAGGGTTTCTCGGCGGGCATGGAATTGGGGGGCGTCTCGGTCTACCTCGCGGAGATCGCCACACCGGGCCACAAGGGCTTCTACGTCAGCTGGCAGTCGGGCAGCCAGCAGATTGCGGTCATGGTCGCAGCCCTGGTCGGCGTCATCCTCAGCGGTTCGCTGTCCGCTGAACAGATGAGCACCTGGGGCTGGCGCGTGCCGCTGCTGCTCGGCTGCGCCATCGTGCCGCTCCTGTTCGTACTGCGGCGTTCGCTGCCTGAAACGGCAGCCTTCAGCGCCCGCACCAACCGGCCATCGGGCGCCGAGATCCGCGACTCGCTGCTGCGCAACTGGCGCATCGTGCTGCTTGGCACGCTGCTGGTCGCGATGACCACGGTGTCGTTCTATACGATCACCGCCTACACGCCGACCTTCGGTGCGCTGCTGCACCTGTCCGCGCACGACAGCCTCCTGGTCACCCTGTGCGTCGGTGCCTCGAACCTGTTCTGGCTGCCGGTCATGGGCGCCCTCTCGGACCGCATCGGGCGTCGGCCCCCGCTGCTGGTGTGTACGGTGCTGATGCTGGTGACGGCCTATCCGGCAATGCACTGGCTGGCCGAGGCGCCATCGTTCGCGCGTCTTCTCACCACGCAGCTGTGGCTGTCGTGCCTCTATGGCAGCTACAACGGCGCCATGGTCGTCGCGCTCACCGAAATCATGCCGGCCGATGTGCGCACTTCCGGCTTCGCTCTTGCCTACAGCCTCGCCACGGCCGTGTTCGGCGGTTTTACCCCTGCCATCTGCCGCGCGCTCACGCAGCTGACGGGCAATGCAGCGATTCCCGGCGCGTGGCTGGCGCTCGCGGCCGCCTGCGGCCTGATTGGGAGTCTCATCGCGACCGCTCCCGGGCGCGCCGGGCAGCTGCAGCGATCCCAGACGTAAGGGCCTGAGGCCAGGGCCACGATTTCCCGCCACCGTCAGTTGGACAGCGTGCCCGTGCCTCGAGTGAGGCTCCTGGCGTTCACAAAAAGGCCTGCACGGGAGATCACCCGTGCAGGCCGTCTGCCATCACGATTGTGGACGGCTTACCAGAACCAGTGGTACCACGCCTTGTGGGTGGTCTGCTCGTTCTGCGTCTTCTTGCTGTTGTCGGCCGCGTTGTTGGCGAGCGTGCCCGCGGTCAGGTTCTGCGGCTTCAGGCCTGAGGCACGCTGTGCGGACGGGTTGCCGTCGTTGCGGGCGAGGCGCTGATCCGCCGTACCGCCGCCATTTCTGAAGTCGGCGCCGTCGGCGCGCAGGTCCTTGCGGTCGGTACGGATGTCGTGCTGGTCAGTGCGGATATTGCCCGCATCGGTGCGGATGGCACTGCGGTCCTGCCCGATGTCCTTCCGGTCGGTGCGGATGTCGCTCTGATCAGTACGGATGTTGCCCGCATCGGTACGGATCGCACTGCGGTCCTGCCCGATGTCCTTCCGATCGGTGCGGATGTCGGCGCGGGCCTGCTTGATGTTGGCCTGCTCATTCACACCCGCGCGCTGCTCCGCGTAGTCGTGCCGCAGGTCGCTTCGCTCGGTGGCGATGTTGGCGCGGTCCTGGGCGATGTCCTTCCGATCGGTGCGGATGTCGGCGCGGTTCTGCCCGATGTTGCTCTCATCGGCGCGTATGCCGGCACGGTCCTGGGCGATGTCCTTGCGGTCGGACTGGATGGCGGCACGGTTCTGCCCGATGTTGCTCTCATCGGCACGCATGTCGTGCCGGATGCCGTTTTCGTTCTGTTTGATATTGCGCTGGTCAGAGCGGATATCCGCCCGGTCCTGCGACATGTCGCGGCTGTCCGCCTTCATGTCCGCGCGCTCGTGGTCGATGTTGCTCTTCTCATTTACGCCAGCCTGCTGCTCTTTGTAATCCTGCTGCAGGGTGCGCTGGTCGGCGCGCATATCGGCGCGATCCTGCGCGAGGTCACGGCGGTCGCCACGGATATCGGTCTTGTCGCGGTTAATGGCCTGTTGATCGTCGGCCGCATTCGGGCCTGCCGGCGCGACGGTCGGCGGGTTGGCCTGCGGCGGGTTCGGTCCGGTAGTGCCCACGGCGGGCGGGTTGGCCTGCGGCGCGGACGGAGGGCCGCCGCTATAAGGTGCCACCGGCCCACTCTGCGTCGACGGCTGTGGCGACTGTGACTGAGTGTCGGTGCTCATGCCACTGTTCTGACTCTGGGCATATGCTCCGGGCAGCGCTGCGCCCAGTACGGCGCCCACGGTCATCGCTATAAGTGTCGTGCGCTTCATAGAACCTCCTTCCTCTGCCAAAAAATCGCTATCGAGGGGCGCCGCTTACGGCGCCGATCTGAGCCCTTCATGGACTCTTAGGGGTTAGGACCCGTCGCGTGTGGATCCGGTGATGGCGGCGGTTCCTGGGTCACCCGTGCGGGCGCTGTTGCGCCCTGCGCGAGCCGGTCGTCGCTGCGGGCCCCGGCACGCTCCTGGGCGATGTAGCCCTGCACCAGCGTGAAGAACTGGTTATAGAAGTTCGGATCGCGGATCGTTTCGCGCCGCACCGTGCCCAGCACCTGGGCTGATCCGGACGGCATGGTCAGCGTTGCCGGTCCCACGCCCATGCTGGTGGACTGCTTCATCTTCTGCAGCTGACTGTCCTCGCGCGTCGCCGTCACGAACACGATGCTGGTGCCGTTGCGGTTGTCGGCGCAGCTGGTCTGCAGCCGCAGCGTGACGTTGAGCTTCGGCTGCGGCTGCTCGTCGCGCGTGCCCGTGAGCACGCCCGCATCGTTCGGGCGGTCGAGCATATAGCCCTGACTCAACAGGGCGCGCTTGACGCTCCAGCACACGGCATCGCCTGAGCCTGGAAACGTGCGGCTGAAGGGTGCATCGGCACTGAACTGCGGCGGGTCGCGATGCTTGTGCGATGCGCATCCGGCGGTCAGCACCGCGAGCACGGCCAGGGCCACGCCGTGGCTGCGGGCAACTGATGAATCGTGGGTTCGCATAGCAACCTCCACCTGGGCCGTGATTGGTACGGCCAGTGAAGTATCGCTTTGCTGCATCGGCGAGTTAGCCCGACGTTGGCCTAATTACCCGTCAACGCATTCCGACGTCGCATATTTTGCACACCCGCGCGGCGCGTTCAGGCAGCAAGGGAGGCCTAAGGCGGGGCTTGCGCAAGCTGTGCAGTACCAGGTGTCGCCTGTGCGGGACACCCATACGCAAATGGCTAGTAACGCCAGCTGCGCAGATCCGCTCCCGGCGGCGCGGTCGCGTTGATGCGCTGCAGAATCAGCGGCAGGTACATGAAGTCGTAGTGCAGACGCGAATACGCGTTGCCGAGTTTCGGGTCACCGTTCCAGCAATGCTCGGCGCGCTCGCCGTATGCGACTGAGCCCTCGTATGCGGGCGTGAGGGACTCGAGCCTTGCCTGCGCGAAGTAGACCGCGTCGTTCAGATAGTAAGTGTCGGCGCTGCCGACATAGATGTGGATCTTGCCGCGCAGTTTCGCTGCCAGCGCCGGCCAGTCGCGCTGGATGATGTGGGACAGGTCATAGTGCTCGCGCCAGTAAGCAACCACGTCTTTGTT
Organism: uncultured Gammaproteobacteria bacterium; assembly: GCA_963787655.1. Classification (GTDB taxonomy): domain Bacteria; phylum Pseudomonadota; class Gammaproteobacteria; order Steroidobacterales; family Steroidobacteraceae; genus 13-2-20CM-66-19. The sequence goes on from CAWBDY010000003.1 coordinate 600,328, forward strand.
GATCGCGCCGGTCAGCTTGTCAAACATGGGCTCGGGGTAGCCATCCTTGCCGACCGGCGAATAGACGGCCGTCCAGATGTCGAACTGGCCGCCGGAGCGGCCTAAGTCGCCCTGTGCCAGTTCCATGTAGTTGGCGTCACGCTGCGTGGTGAACACCTCGCCGAGGTAATTGCGGGCAGCGGGGCGCTCGACGCTCGCCGCCTCCCCTTGCAGGGTATACAGGTTGGCATCTTCGTAGAGGTTCGCAACTTCGAAGCCGCGGAAGTCGATCGGGTCCGGACAGGCCACGAACGCGCCGTTGTACATGTCCGGATAGAACACCTGGGTCGCCAGCGCTTCCCAGCCGCCGGTGGATCCGCCATAGGTGAAGCGTGCCCAGCCGGCGCCGAGCGCGCGGAAGCGGCGCTCGATCTGCGGCAGCAGCTCCTTGTTAATGGCGTCGCCGTAGGGACCGAGGTTGGCGGAGTTCACCGCGTAGCTGTCGTCGTAATAGGGATTGGCGTGCTGGATTTCCACGACCAGGTAACGCGGAAAATCTGCGGAGACCCACTTCTGGTAGAAGGCGTACGCCTCCTGCTGCTGAATGCGGTTGTAGCCGGCCAGATGAAAGCGCTGCGAATAGTCGGGCTTGAGATCCGCATCCGGCGGCGTGCTGCGAAACTCGGACAGGTCTTGCGGAAAGTGACCATGGAATACCATGAGCGGATAGCGCGCCTCGGGGTGCTTGTCGAAGTCCTTGGGCACGAGCACGTGTGCGCCGATGAACACGTCCCGTCCCCAGAATCTCGACAGCAGTTCACTGCGGATGCGGATGTGGCGGATGAATTCGGAATCGCTGGGCTCGGCAACGGGTGGGATTTCGTGCTCCAGGCGCAGCGCAGTACGCAGCGGGTGCTGTGGGTCGATGTGCACACGCAGCGCGGTCGAGTACAGGTTGCCGGGCTTCTCAGCCCACTGCTGCCCCTCGCCCTTGTCCGGCGGCAGTTTCAGGACGCGCCCATCCGCCAGGTGATAGGTCTCGTAACGATTGAGCACGGCCTGCAGCAGATATTCACCCGCGGGCAACTGCGACAGGCTGCGCGCCGGCCAGCCGAAGGCGCGCCCGTCGATCACTACGGGGTGGCCCGGCAGCAGTCCGTCGACGTTGCGGCCGAAAATATAGGGACTCGTCAGCGGTTCGTCCGGACTGACATGGCTACGCGGCTCGCGTGTCAGATCCGTGCTAAGGAGCAGGATGAGACGCCCGTCGAGCGCTTTTGCAGCGCGCTCATCCGGCAGGGTCACCGCGACCGACGCGCCACCGGCGGGCAAGAGCGGCGCGTGCGCACTCGCGCCTGCGGCGTCCGAGCCGCGCGCGCCGAGGCTCGCGGCCAGCCACAGGCACGCAGCTGTGGCGCGCGCCAGAGCCTGCGCCGTGCGCCCGGTTCCACCGCTTTTCACGGCAGCGTCATTTCCCACAGGGGTAGGAAGAGGCCAGCACCCGGGCGATGAAGGCCGCCGCATCGCGGGTACGATGCTCGGGCGATGCGCTCAGATCGGCTTCGAGTTTCTTCTTCAGCGTCTCTTCGAGCGCTTCGGCGGACACCGACGAGGGCACGCAGGAGCGACCCGTCTTGGTCTTGCCGTCGGCGATGCTCAGGCCGAGCGCCAGCCCCTGCGTGACGCCCAGGATATAGATGCGGCAGGAGTTGACGCTGACGTGATCGGTGCCGGCGCACAGTCCGTACAGGTCCTCGGCCGTCATCGCAGGCTCATCGGCAGCCGCGGCGGCGCCGCTCAGGAACACCATCAACACGGCCACGACAGTCCATCTCATGCAGGCAACTCCTCAAGATTAGCGGTCCGACAACAGCTGCAGCGCTACAGATGCTCGACGAATCGAGCCAGGATACCGGTCGAGTAGTGTCGCGCGATCTCACGTGAGAAGCGCGGAAAATCGTGTACGGCGCTCTCATCCGCTGCGTCCGAGATAGTGCGCACGATGCCAAACGGCAGCGCGTATTCGTCGCAGACCTGGGCGACGGCGGCGCCTTCCATCTCCACGCACAGGGCAAGCGGCAGCCGCTGCCGCAACTCCGCGAGCTCAGCGCTGCTGGCGAAGAACTTGTCGCCGCTGACGATCATGCCTTCGCGCACCTGCGGCGCCCCGATGTTGAACGCGGCGAGCTCGGCAGGGGCGACCGCGCCGCGCAGATCCTGCCTCAGGAATTGCTCTGCGGCCTGCCGCAGCCGTGCGCGCAGCGGCGCATCGGTCACGAAGCGGTCCGTGCCGCACAGCGGCACTTCATAGCGCGGGAACAGCGGCGTCGCATCCATGTCGTGCTGCAAGAGCTCCGTTCCCACCACCACATCGCCGATCGCCAGCCCGGCGCGCACCGCACCGGCCACGCCGCTGAACACCAGCGCACTGACCGGGAAGCTCGCCAGCAGCTGAGCGGTGGTGGCCGCGGCCGCCACCTTGCCCATGCGCGAGAACACTACCACCACCTCGACGCTGCGGTAGGTGCCGACGTGGTAGTGGCGCCGGCCGATCTCGCGCGTCGTCACCGCGCCGAGTGATGCCACGAGCGCGGCGTTCTCCTCGGGAGTGGCGCTGACGATCGCTAGCACGGCTGCGCACCCGGCGCGTTATGCGGCCGCGCGCTCATGTACCCGGATCGCGCAGCAGACGGTCGATGAAGGGATCGATCACGCGGGCGCGCACTTCGACCGGAATGTAGTGGCCGAAGTCCGGATAGATGATCGCCCGCGCGCGGCCGCCCGCGCGCACGACCCGCGCAGCGAGCGCGCGGGCCTGCTCCGGGTCGGTGCGCTCGTCTTTGGCGCCATTGAGGATCAGGGCCTCGGCTTTGAGCTGCGCGGCGTGGGGCAGCAGCGAACGCGCGGCGAGCGCCGCCGCGCTGCCGCCGCTTTCGCGCAACAGGTCGACCACGACGGCAGCCTTCGCCGGACTGCCGCGCGCTTCGGCGACGTAGGCCGGCAGGTCGTATACCCCGGAGATCAGCACCACGCCGGCGATGTCCGCATCGTGGAGCGCTGTGAGGCCGGCGCTGAGTGCGCCCAGGCTGAGGCCTTCGATCACGACTTTCTTCGGCCGCGCCAGGTGCTCGGCGCGCAGGCGCTCGATGACGCCGGCGATGGCATGCTGCGTGGCCGGACCTGCAAAGTCGGCCGGTCCGCTGGTGGCCCCGTAACCGGGCTGCGAGATCGAGACGGCCAGATAGCCGCGCGCGGCGAGCTGGCGCAGCACGCCCCACTCGGCAAACTCACGGCCGCCGCTACGCGGCGCCTCCTGGTAGCCGTGCAGCAGCACGACCGTTGGCCACGGCGCAGGCGTGTGTGGTGTTTCGACGAAGTATTCAACCTGCCGCGCCGGATCATCCGGATGCGGCATGGTGCGGGCGGTCGTGGTGGCTTGCGCGCCAGCGCCCGGGCCTGCCGCGAGTAACACAACTGCAATCCGGACGACATAAGCAGTAAGGGGCGCGCTGCGGCGCGGCGCCCCGCGGCGCGCGTCCGCCCCGTTAAGTGCAATGCGCGGAAAATACTGCGATTTTTGGTCGTCGCGGGCGTTCACTGGGGTGGGCGGAAGCCACGGTCACGCAGCCGGCATTATCGGCTATGATGAACGGAAGAATAAGGATCTCGCCTCGTGTATTCATGGGGTAGCCACAGGGGACATCTACGCCATCTGAGTCGTACCGTGCGCGCCCTGCAGCGCGGCGGATTTGCGCTCGCATGCGCCTGCCTCGGCGCGGCTGCGGCAGTTGCCGACAAGCCTGAAGTGTTCGCCCAACTCGGACATTCGAACGCGGTGCACACGGTCAGCTTCTCCCCCAACGGTCATCTCATCGCCTCCGGCGGCGAGGACGGCGCGGTCAATCTATGGGACGTGGCGACGCGGCGAGAACTGCGCACTCTCAAGCTCGATGCCAACGGCATCAACTCCGTCGCCTTCTCCCCCGATGGCAACACCCTCGTCACCGGCGCACACGACGGCACGGTGGTGTTGTGGGACATCGCCAGCGGTCGCGCCGTGCACACTCTCAGGGGGCACAGCGCGCCGGTGAACTCGGTGGCCTTCGCCCCGGACGGGCGCTCCGTGGCCTCGGCCAGCGCCGATCACACGGTACGCCTGTGGGATGCCGGCAGCGGCAGCGAGCTGCGCACCTTAAGCGGTCATCACGACGCGGTGACGGCCGTGGCGTTCGCACCTGACGGCCACATGCTCGCTTCCGGCAGCCTCGACAAGTCGATCAAGCTGTGGGACGCCGCCACCGGCCACGAAGTACGCACGCTGAACGGCCACACCGACCGGGTGAGCGCGCTCAGTTTCTGCCCGGTCGGCCAGGTGCTGGCCTCCGCCAGCTGGGATCACTCAGTGAAGCTGTGGGATCCGGGCGCGGGCCACGAACTGCGCACCCTGCGCGGTCATACCAGCGAGGTGTGGTCGGTCGCCTGTTCGGCCGACGGCCGCACCGTGGCCTCCGGCGGCTACGACCATCAGATCATGCTGTGGGATGCGGCGAGCGGCCGGCAGCTGCGCGCCTTTGCCGCCGACCCGCAGCGCGTGGAGGCCGTGGCCTTCGCTCCCGACGGACGCGCGCTCGCCAGCGGCGGTGCCGATCATGCGGTGCGGCTGTGGGCGCTGCCCGGCGGCACCCTGCAGTCCTCGCTCGAGGGACGCGCCGACTACGTGAAGTCGGTGGCCTTCTCCCCCAACGGCAAACTGATCGTCTCGGGCAGCGCCGACCGCGCCGTGCGACTATGGCTGGCGGCGAACGGCAGCGAGCTGCGCACCATCCCGGCGCACGACTCGTGGGTGGGCGCAGCGCTCATCACCCCCGACGGCCATCAGGTCCTTTCGCGCGGTGGCGACGGGACCATCCGGCAGTGGGACATCCTCTCGGGCAAGAAGCTGCGCACCTTCCAGGCGGGCAACGCGCACGCCGGCAGCGCTTCGATCGCGATCTCGCCGGACGGTCATACGCTCGCCGCTGGCAGCGCCAACAACCAGGTAAAGCTGTGGAACCTCGCCGATGGCAGCGAACTGCGCACCCTCGCCGGCCACAGCGCCGCGGTCGCGACGGTGGCGTTCTCTCCCGACGGCGCCCTCCTCGCCTCCGGCGACGAGCACGGCACTATCAAGCTGTGGACCGTGGCCGCGGGGCACGAAGCGCATACTCTCAGCGGACACACCAGCTGGGTCGGCGCCGTGGCGTTCTCGGGCGATGGACGCCTGCTCGCTTCCGCGGGCGGCGACAAGAGCGTGCGCCTGTGGGATGTCGGCAGCGGCCAGCAGGTGCGCTCACTCACTGGCCACGCCAGCCCGGTCACCTCGCTCGCCTTCGACCCCAAGGAGCCGCTGCTCGCCTCCGCCGATGAGGGCGCGACGATCAAGATCTGGAATGTGACGAGCGGCCAGGAGCAACACAGCCTGCGCGGCCACACCGATCTGGTCGAGTCGGTGGCTTTCTCCCCTGACGGGCGGCTGCTGGCCTCGGCGGGCGAGGATTCCACCATCCGCCTGTGGGACGTGGCCAGCGGCAGCGAGCGGCTGCGCCTCATCGCTTTCCGGGACGGAAGTTTCCTGCGCATCACACCGCAGGGTTACTACGACTCGCAAGGCGACTCCGCGGAGGAATACCTCAACGTGCGCGTCGGTACCGAGGTCTCCCCGATCAGCGCGTACCGGGAGAAGTTCTATCGCCCGGACCTGGTGCGCATGGCGCTGACCGGACAGAAACTGCCCGACACGCTGCCGACACTTGCCAGCGTGAAGCCGGCGCCCGACGTGGTGCTCATCGATCCGCCGGCGGACAGCGATAGCGAGGCGCTCGATCTGCACGTCAAGATCGCCGATCGCGGCGGCGGCATCGGTGATGTGCGCGTGCTGCTCAACGGCAGCGCGGTTGCGGAGACGGCGGGGCGCGCCCTGGAAGTCGTACCGGTCGCCGGCGGCGCGCCGACCCGCACCGTTCACCTGAAGCTCGTCAGCGGCAACAACGACATCCAGGTACTCGCGTTCAACTCCGACAACTCGGTGCACTCCAACCCGGCGCGCGCCACCGTGACGGCAAAGTTCGCCGTGCCGCCGCAGCCGCCGCAACTGTATGCGCTGGTGGTCGGCATCCAGTCCTTCCAGAACACCACCCTGAATCTCAAGTACTCGGTAGCCGATGCGACCGCCATCGCGCAGCTGCTGCAGCAGAAGGCCGCCGCCCTCTACAAGGTCAACATCCAGACGCTGACCGATCAGAAGGCGACCACCAAGACGGCCATCGAAGATGCGTTTGCCCGTTACAAGAACATCTCGCCCGGTGATGTGTTCGTGTTCTACGTCGCCACGCACGGCGCCATCATCGGCGCCGACCTCGCCAGCCGCGAATACTTCCTCATCCCCTCCAACGTCAACACGCTCACCGAGGAAGCCGTGCGGCACGACGCCTTCAGTGATGCGGAGCTCAAGCAGCTGATCGCCGGCATTCCGGCGACCCGCAAGCTCCTGCTGCTCGATACCTGCCACGCCGGCGCGATGGGCGATGCCATGATGGTCACCACGCGCGATCTGCAGGAGTCCGGGGCGGTGGCCGTGCTGTCCGGCGCCGTGGGCAGCACGGTGTTGTCCGCCTCCACCAGCGACGAGGAGGCCCTCGAGGGCGAGAACGGCCACGGCCTGTTCACCTTCGTGCTGCTGCAGGGCCTCGGCGGCAGCGCCGACTTCCGCAAGAACGGCTACATCAAGACGTTCGACCTCGCCGACTACGTCGACGACGAGGTGCCGAAGATTGCCGACGAGCACTTCCATCGCAAGCAGGTCCCCAATCTGCACAACGCGGGACAGTCCTTTCAGATCGTGAGCAGTCGCTAGAGCCAGCGGAGACAGTCATCATGCACGCTTTCCTCCACCCCCTCCGGCCGCTGCGCGTCAATCGCAGGTGCGCCGCTGCTGCCGTGCTGCTGTTGAGCGCAAGCGCTGCGGGCCTGGCGCAGACCCAGCAGAACACGACGCCCGTGCCACCGCCGGTCAACAACGCCGCGGCTGCCGCCGCGCAGCGCGCTCTGCAGCAGCAGAATGCTGCGGCCGCTGCCGCCGCGCAGCGCGCTCTGCAGCAGCAGAACGCTGCGCGCCGCCGCCGCGCAGCGCGCCCAGCAGCAGCAGAACTGCCGCCGCGTCAACGCGCCCAGCAGCAGCAGAACGCCGCCGCGCAGCGCGCTCAGCAGCAGCAGAACGCCGCCGCTCAACGCGCCAACCAGCAGAACAACGCCCGCCTGCCCGCGAATCGCCTCGCCTCGCTCAATACCAACCAGGCAAGCAATGCCCAGCTGGTGCAGTCGCGCGCCTTTCTCGGGCACCCGGGTCCGCCAGGCAGCACCGAGAAAAATCGCAACGGCAATATCGTGCGCACCGCGGCGGATGGCTCGGTGCTCGATATCCGCAACCCGCGCAGCGGCATGACGATTCACAACAGCCTGAGCGGCACCCGCCAGGTGACGGTGGAACAGCCGGGTCGCTCACGGGTATTCGTCACCCAGCGCGGCGTACCCTACGTGCAGCACCCATACGTGTTTCGCGGGCGCGCCTACGATCACCGCACCTATGCCGTGCAGGGACAGGTATTCCACCAGTTCTACCGTCCGTACAACTACGGCGGAGCCACACTGGATGTGTACGCCACGCCGCGCTACTACCAGCCCCAGGTCTACCAGTGGGTCGGGGGTACCTATGCACCAACCCCGTTCAAATGGGGCTACGTGAACAACCCGCCGCCGTGGTACTCGTACTACAAGGGCTATTTCACCCCGGAGTCCACCTATACGAGCCCGACCTCCTGGCTGACCGACTTTGTGCTCGCCGCAAGTCTTGCCGCCTCTTATAAGACCGCGCCGCCGGGCTCCGGGACCGCCGCGGCCGAGGCACCGGCGCCGGTGACCCCTGAGGTCAAGCAGGCGGTATCCGAGGAGATCAACCGGCAGGTCAAGCAGGAGGGCGCGGAGGCGGTGGCCAATGCACAGAATCGCGAGCCGGCACCCGGTGCCGGTGGCGTGGTGCAGGAGCTTGCCGACGGCCAGTCGCACACCTTCGTGGTCGCCTCCGACCTCGACCTGGTTGACCCGAGCGGGCGGCGCTGCATGGTCAGCGAGGGCGACGTCGTGCAGGTCACCTCGCCTGCTAATGCCCAGACCAGCACCGCCGGTGCGATCGTACTCACGAGCAAAGGCGGCGTGGAGTGCGCGCGCGCCACGCAAGTCGACGTTGCGGTAGCGGACCTGCAGGAGATGCAGAACCACATGCGCGAGACCATCGACCAGGGAATGGCCGCGACCGATGCCGGCAAGAAGGCGCCGACGGTCACGCCGGCCTTCGCCGCGGCAGCGCCGCCGCCGGACCCGAATGCGAAGAATGAGATCGATCAGCAGGCACAGCTCGCGGCGGCCGTGGAAGGTTGAGCGCGCTGAAGAAGATATAGCAGTCCAGCAGTAAACCAAGAAGACACGACATGTCTCCGCTAGCAAAGAACAGACGTACTGTTACTGCCCCGCGCCTCAGGCGTGCAGCGCCGGCGCTGGCCCTGCTGGGGCTCGCGCTCGGGGCTGCCGAAGCACAGAACCAGCAGAACCCGCAGATGCCGGCGCAAAATCCGCAGCAGCACCCGCTCACCAACGGCACGGCGCAGCAGCATCCGCAGACGCCGCCGCCCGCGCAATCGAAGTGGCATCTGCCGTTCTTCGGCAATCACAACGCCAGCAGCACGCCCAACAGCGGCACGGCGGCCACTCCGAATGCCAATGCCAACGCGACGGGGGTGAAGCACTTCTTCAACAACATCTTCCATCGCAACGACAGCAACGGGGCGAATGCCAGCAACGCCAATGGCAACGCCGGGGCCGGTGGACTGCCGGGCCAGCACGGGCTGCTGCCGAACGGCAATACGCAGCCGCATCCGCAGACCAACACGCCGCTGAAACACAACTCCCTGAATGCCGGCGGCGGATCAGTCACGCCGAGCGTCGGCACCGCCGGCGGCGTCAACGCCATGCACCCGGGGGCGGCCAGCCATCCGCTGCACCTGGCCACGATCGGCCCGATTCCTGGCGCGCCGCCCCGCGGCGTGCAGTCGCAGACATTCCTCGGCCACCCGGGACCCCTGGGCAGCACCGAGACGAACCGCGGCGGCAGCATCGTGCGCAAAGCCGCCGACGGCAGCGTGCTGGACATCAGCAGCCCGAAGAACAACATGACGATCCATCACGGCCTGGACGGCAGCCGGCGGGTGCTGGTCGATCACCCGGACGGTTCGCGCATCTTCGCCCCGGGCAAGGGTCGCGCCTTCGTGGAGCACCCGTATCTGTACCAGGCGCAGCCGTTCGTGCACCGCACTTTCGTGGATCAGGGCCAGGTGACGCACCAGTTCTACCGGCCCTACAACTACGCCGGCACCACGCTCGACGTCTATGCGCCGCAGCGTTACTACTCGCCCGCGGTCTACCAGTGGGCGACCAAGAACTACAGCACGCCGCAGGTACCGGCCTGGAACTACACGGCCACGCCGACACCCTGGTTCGACTACTACAAGGGCTACTTCCAGCCCGAGTCATCCTATTCGAGTCCGACTGGCTGGCTGACCGATTTCGTGCTGGCGACGAGCCTCATCAACTCGTACAACGCGCACCATCCGGCCAGCGCCGCGGCCGCTGCGGCACCGGCAGCGCCGGCGGGGGCCGGCGGCAGCGGCGCGGCTCCCCCGCCGCCGGTGAACACCGCGCCGATCGTGACGCCGGAGGTCAAGGAGCTGGTGGCCGACCAGGTCGGGCGACAGGTACAGCAGGAAGCCACGGAGGCCAAGGCCAACGCGGCCGGTAAAGCCCTGCCCGCCGGCGCAGGCAGCGTGGTCGATGAACTGAGTCACAAGGACACGCACGTATTCGTGGTCGCTTCCGACCTCGACCTGGTCGATCCGTCAGGCCGCCGCTGCATGATCAGCGAGGGCGACGTGATTCAGGTGGTCTCGGCTGCCAACCCCCAGACCAGCAGCGCGCAGGCCGTGGTGCTGGCCAGCAAGGGTGGCGTCGAATGCGCGCGCGCGGCGCAGGTGGATGTGGCGCTGACCGATCTGCAGGAGATGCAGAACCATATGCGCGAGACCATCGATCAGGGAATGGCCGCCACCAATACCGGCAAGAGCGCCCCCAGCGTGACGCCGGCCTTCGTCGCCGCGGCACCGCCGCCGGATGAGAACGCGAAGAGTGAGATCGATAAGCAGGCGCAGCTCGCCGCGGCCGTCGAGGGTTAGGTAGACGACGGCCGCGACACTGCGGCAGTGAAAGAATCAGCCCGCGAATTCAGCCGGACGGATTATCCGCCGGCCGGCTCCACGCGATCGGCAATGGATTCCAGCGCGGATGCGGTCGCATCGCCGGCACCCGTCGCCGCCTGCTGCACCCCGTGGGCTGCGGCACGCGCGCCCACCGCTACCTTGCGCCGTCCGGCGTTGCTCGCCGCCTCGGCCAGGGATCTGGCTGCGCGACGCGCGCTCACCAGCACGCGTTTGGCCGCGACCCTGACGCTCGGCGTGCGCGCGCGCTTCGCCGCGGCGCGACGCGGCTTCGCCCGCTTCGCCTTGGCCTTTACTTTCGCCACGATACGTCGCTTCGCCACCTTCATTTTCTTCTTGGCGGCTGTGCGCCGGGGCCGTCTTTTCATTTTCGCCATACACTCCTCCGCGATTCGTGAGCCACTTTGACCGTCGCGAATGGCGTGACCGACGTGGCCATCGCAGCGACACCCTATCCTATGAATCCAATGCGTGAGCGCGGCAGCCCCCAAGCTGCCGATATGGGGTCAGACGATGCCTACAATCGCTGGCCGGCCAGCTGTGGCCGCTTGTCGTCGCTCGCTGGTGCTGCACGGCCGCACGAACCGGGAAACTGACGCGCACGACTGGGTTAGAGGCGGCGTTCCAAGCAGCGCTGCCGCGTGCATCCACAGGAGCAAGCCGGCGACGCCGCAGCGTCGCCGGGCCAGACCTCCTCCGGAAGAGACGAAAGCAACTACAGGGTCTGAATAGCCACTACCCGGCCGTCCTTGCTCATGCTGGCCAGCACGTCGCCGCAGCTCTCCTCCGGACCGGGCCCGTAGAGCTGCAGATCAATGTGCGTGTCATCGACGACGCGGCGCAAGGTCAGCTGGTAGCCCGGATGATCACCGAGCAGCGAGCTGATGAACCCGCCGTCACGCGGGTTGGGAATGTCAGGCGTCAACTCGACGCTGAAGCGCATCACGCACGCCGGCTGCTGGCAGCGCGTCCTCGGCATAGGCGCCGCGCGCTGCCAGCGCAAAAACTGCCAGAAGACCCGCCGTGAGCGCGGCCGCTATGCGCCTTGGCTGCGGAAGCTGTTGGCTGCGTTGCATGTTGGCTCACTCCTTCCAAACGGTCTCGCGAACCTGCAGCCACATTTCACGGCGAGCGCAACCACGGCGCAATGATCCCTCCACGACCAGCGCCTGCCAGATAACGCTGGCAACAGGATGCTAAGTGCTTGATTGCCCAGTGCAGCGGACCGCGTCTGGCACAGTCTCTTGGGGTTTCTCGGCAAATACTTAGGATTCGACTGCTTCCGCCGTGCGGGCGGGCGCCTGCGAGTTAGTGACTACGCGTTACTGATACGGCCGTGCTCCGGGCTGCGCGCAGGGCCGGCGCCTGCCGTGCGTCGTGTTAACGCGCGTGGTGCGCCGCGGCCGCCCTCGTCATCGGACTCTTCGGGTTGCGCGAACAGCGGCGGGGTGACATCGGCGGCTGCCGCAATGTTCAGCAGTGCCACAACAGCGAGCGCAAGCACGGCGATCACGATCAACGCACCGGCTAACAGCAGCGTCATACGTCCCTCCCGTCAGGCATCCTTGCTGCGGCCGCCGATACCAACATCGGCGCGACCGCTGGCGAAAAAGTTTCGCCGATCGCGGCCGTGTGCGCGTCTGCCTTTTGGGAGACCCGACGACACTCCGGTTGAAGCAGTCAACTCAAGGGTCGATCGAGGACGCTGCGGTCCAGCTCAGGCAGCGTCCTTGCGCTGCTACGCAGGTCTGACTGACTAATCAGTGCGCCGTACTTTCTTGTGAGGAGGTAACCGTGCGCGACTGCGCTCACGCGCCCCGCGCGGCAGTGGAGCCGCTTCAGGCCTCTGCCTCGGCTTCCGCAGCCCAGCCGGAAATGGATTTGGCTTCGAGGAATTCCTCGATTCCCCAGATGCCCCCTTCACGGGCGCGTCCGGAGGCCTTGACCCCGCCGAACGGTGCGCCGGCGCCGCGCGGCTTGCCGTTCATCTCGACCATGCCCGAACGCGACAGCAGCGCGAGGCGGTTGCGCCGTGCGCCATCCTGCGTCTGCACGTAGTTGGTCAGACCGTAAGGCGTGTCGTTCGTGATCGCGACCGCCTCCTCCTCCGTATCGAACGGCAGAATGGACAGTACCGGCCCAAAGATCTCCTCGCGCGCGATCGTCATCTGATTGTTGACGTCAGCGAACACCGTCGGGCGTACGTAGTAGCCCTGCTCAAGACCTTCCGGGCGCCCGAGCCCGCCGGTCACCAGGCGCGCGCCTTCCGCGATGCCCTTGCGTATGAGGTCCTGCACCTTGTTGAACTGCGCTTCCGAGGCCAGGGGTCCGATGTGCCTGCCCGGTTCGTGGGCCGAGCCCACCCGCACCGACTCGGCGGCCGCCTTGGCCGTCTCGACCGCCTGCGCGTAGATGGAGCGCTCCACCAGCATGCGCGTCGGCGCATTGCAGCTTTGCCCGGTGTTGTTGAAGCAGTGGACGGCGCCCCGCTTCACCGCCTTGGGATCGGCATCGGCGAAGATGATGTTCGCGCCCTTGCCACCGAGCTCGAGTACCACGCGCTTCAGCGTGTCCGCGGCAGCCCGCGAGATCGCGATCCCGGCACGCGTGGAGCCGGTGAAGCTGATCATCGCGACGTCGGGGTGGGCCGAGAGCCGTGTACCGACTCCGGCGCCGTCACCATTGACCAGGTTGAATACGCCCGCCGGCACGCCCGCCTCGTCGACGCACTCGGCGAAGATCATCGATGACAGCGGCGCGATCTCCGAGGGCTTGAGCACCATGGTGCAACCGGCGAGCAGTGCCGGGATCACCTTCAGGGTGACCTGGTTCATCGGCCAGTTCCAGGGTGTGATCAGTCCGACGACGCCGATCGGCTCCATCGAGATGCGATCGTCCGGCGCGTGCGCGCCGAGCGGACGCAGGAACTTGTAGTCGCGAAACGCGGCGATGAAATTCTCGATATGCCAGGCACCGGCGCCGGTCTGGCTCTCCAGGGCCATGTCGATCGGTGCGCCCATTTCGGTGCTGATGGCCTCGGCAATGTCCCTGGCACGCCGCTTGTAGCTGGCGAGGAGCTTCTCCACTTTGCCCAGCCGCTGCGGCGGGGCAGTCTGTGACCAGGTGTCGAAAGCGCGCTTGGCCGCGGCCACGGCTCGGTCTGCATCCGCGGCGCTGCCGAGCGAGATGACGGCGCACGGCTGCTGCGTGGACGGATCGACCACGGTGTGGCGGTTGGCGGCCAGCGGTGCGACCCATTTGCCGTCTATGTAGAACTGTGTCCGCTCGATCATAATGTGCTCCACGAAAATGCGATGCGCAGAGGATTAAATGGCTGGCCGGCCCGGCAGGTCGTGCAGCGGCACGTGTCCGGGCGCGTTCCGCCGCGCTGCTCTGCTGCCCCGTAAACCTGTCTGGGTCGCACCCAGCGGAATCGGCCTGCTGCGCAGCCGCCGCTCGGTGGCGCCCGCCATTATAACGCGCCGCAGCGCGCTGGCGGCGTGCCGGTGAGTGCCCTGACCGGCATACGGGTACTCGACCTGACGCGCATCCTGGCCGGGCCCTGGTGCACCATGACGCTGGCGGATCTCGGCGCCGAGGTATGGAAGATAGAACCACCCGGCAGCGGTGACGATACCCGTCACTGGAGTCCCCCCGAGGCCGGCGGGGTCTCCACCTACTATCTCACCGTCAATCGCAGCAAGAAGAGCGTCGCGATCGATCTGAATCGCCCGGCGGGACGCCGGCTGCTGCTGGCGCTCGCCGCCAAGGCCGACGTCGTGATCGAGAACTATCGCCCGGCGACGCTCAGGCGCTGGGGTTTCGGCTACGAGGCCGTACGCGAACTCAACCCGCAGGTCATCTACTGCGCCATCTCCGGCTACGGCCGCGACACGCCGTACGCGGAACGCCCCGGGTACGACTTCGTGCTGCAGGCCGAATGCGGCTTCATGGCGATCACCGGCGAACCGGCAGGCGAGCCGATGCGCCTCGGCGTCGCCTTCGTCGACCTGCTGACCGGGGCCAACGCCAGCCAGGCGGTTCTGGCGGCGCTGTTCGCGCGCGAGCGCACCGGCTGCGGCCAGTACCTGGACATCGCGCTCTTCGACAGCGGTCTGCAGGCGCTGGCGAACGTGGCCACCGGCTGTCTCAATACCGGCGCGGAGGCGCAGCGCTACGGCAACGCGCACCCGAGCATCGTGCCCTATCAGCTGTTCACCTGCGGCGACGGCCAGCGACTGGCCGTCGCCGTCGGTAACGATGAGCAGTATCAGCGCCTGTGCACGGCGGTGCTCGACAGCCCGGAGCTCGCCAGCGATGCGCGTTTCCGCGCCAACCGCGCGCGCACCCTGCACCGCGCCGTGCTGATCCCCGAGCTGCAGCGGCAGTTCGCGAAGTTCGACGCAGCCACCGTGCTGCGCCGCATGCAGGCCGCCGACATCCCGGTCGGCGAGGTACGCTCGGTGAAGGCAGCGCTCGCCTCGGCAGAATCGGTCGCCCGCGGCTGTGTCGCCGAGGTGACGACGCCTGGCATCGGGGCCGTGGGCCTGGTGCAAAGTCCGCTGCGCTTCTCGGCGACGCCCGTGCGCGCCCCGCTTCCTCCGCCACGGCTGGGCGAACACACCGCGCAGGTGCTGCAGGGCGTGCTCGGCCTTGGGACGGCCGAACTTGACGCCCTGGTCGCCGACGGCACGCTGGCGCGCGCCTGATGGGGGCGCCGCCCTTCGCACCCGGGCCGCGCGTTGCAGCGCGTTGACGTCTGCATCATCGGCGGCGGGATGGCCGGTGCGTCCATCGCCTACCATCTGGCCGCGCACGCGAGCGTCCTGTTGCTCGAGCGCGAGCCGCACGTGGGTTATCACAGTACCGGTCGCTCCGCGGCTCTGTACGCGCCCCTCTACGGGAGCGATGTGATCCGCACCCTGACGCGCGCCAGCGGACCGTTCCTGCAGGCACCGCCGCCAGGGTTTGCCGACGCTCCGCTGCTGTCGCAGCGCGGCTTTATGACGATCGGCACGCGCGCTGAGCTTGCGGCAGTCGTCGGCCAGGAGGCCGCCGCGAAGAACCTCAACCAGCCCCTGACGCGGCTGTCACCGCAGCAGGCGCGCGCGCTGGTGCCGCTGCTGCGCCCCGGGCGCTTCGATTGGGCTCTGCTCGACCCGACGGCAGCCGACATCGATGTCGAGCTGCTGCTGCAGGGATTCCTGCGCGGTGCCCGCGCGCGCGGCGCCCGTGTTGCGCTCGCGCAGGAAGTCACTGCCCTCACCCGCGCAGGCGGTTGCTGGCAGGTACGCGCGCCTCACCTGGACGTCACCGCCGACGTGGTCGTCAACGCGGCCGGCGCCTGGGCGGATGAACTGGCCGGCCGCGCCGGTATCGGGCCGCTGGGCCTTACGCCGCACCGCCGCACCGCTTTCATCTTCGACGGTCCCGCGGGCGTGGAGGTCACGCGCTGGCCGATGGTCTCGGATGCTGCCGAACAGTTCTACTTCAAGCCCGACGCCGGCAAGCTCCTGGGTTCGCTGTCGGAGGAGACACCCACCGCGCCGAGCGATGCCCAGGCGGACGAGCTCGACGTAGCGCTCGCGGTCGAGCGTATCGAGCAGGTGCTCGACTTCTCGGTGCGTCGGGTGGTGCGCTCGTGGGCTGGGCTGCGTACTTTCGCGCCGGACCGCAATCCGGTGTCCGGCTTCGAGCCGCAAACTTCCGGGTTCTACTGGCATGCGGGGCTTGGCGGCTACGGCATACAGACCGCGAGCGCGCTCGGCGCATTCGCCGCGGCGACGCTCCTGCGCCACGCGTTGCCGGCAGAGCTCAGCGATGCGCCGGCTATCGCGCGCCGGCTCGGTGTGGAACGATTGCGCGTGACACACTAATCGAGACATAACGCGGTGCACACAGGGCAAGCACCGCTGCCGAGCGTGCTGGTCCATGGCGCGATGCACGGCCCGCGCTGAGCCTTCGCGACCGCGTCAGTGGCTGGTTTGCCCGCTGTCGTTGCTCATGATCAGGCCGGAGACATTGACCGGCTCGAAATCGGCGAGCGTAAGCTCGGTGAGGCAACCGAGGTCGGCGTCGTTCCAGCGCGCATCGGGAGTGCCGATGAGACCGCCGCTCATGCCGTTGTCGGCGAGGATGATGCCGTAGTTGCGAAATCCGGTGATGATGATCGCCGCCTGCGGGCTGGTCGCAGCGCAGGCCGGTGTCGCCACCGAGGCCTTCAGGCGGTAGATCTCGCCCGCCGGTCCGCTCATCGTGCAGCTCGTCGGCGGCACTGACTGCGAGATCTGACTCTCGGTCGGGATCGTGACGCCGGCGCTCGCACAGCTGCCCACCCCGGCGGTCTGCGTGGCCGGCCACACCCAGTAATTCAGCATGTGATTGAGGGTGAACCGCACCGGGTGCATGACGACGCCCGTCGGCGCACTGGCGCTGCCGCCACCGATCACTTCATCGGCATTGAGCAGGAGCGGCGCTACCGGCAGGCCTGCCGCATCCGACGTGCCATTTCCCTGGGCGGTGAGCGCGTTCGATGAGGTATCCGGCCACAACGCGTTCGACGAGTCGGTCCAGGGACCGCCCTCGTAGATACCCTGCCACATCTCGTAGAGCGCGGGACTCTTGCCGCCGCCACCTTGCAGATACACCAGCACGTGACGATCGCCGCTCGAATCACTCGTGCCTTCCACGGGCGCGTACGCCGGAATCGGGCCGGAGGTGAAATAGGACTGATAGAGCGTGGTGCTGACCGCCACGTCTGCCTGCGCGGCAGGCACCTCGATCGCCGGGATGCCGTTCGGAAACGGCGCGTTCGAGGCATTGCCAAAAAACGGCTTGACCGTTGCGCTCAGGTAAGCGCCGTAGATCGCGGCAGCAGGCGAGGCATCGACCGGCAGACTCGTGGTCGCCGCGTCGACGCGATGGTGAAAGATGGAACTGGCCGGAAAGATTCCGGCGAGGAAGCCGTTATTGCCGGCGATCGCGAATGTGATCTGGCGCGAGGCCTGCGCGTGCGCCGCATCGGTGACAACCAACATGGTGCCGTACGATCCCTGGCCGCCGATCGTCGCGGCGCTGATTGCGCCGCTCGCCGCATTGAGGGTCATGCCTTCCGGCAGTGGCGGATTGCTGGCGGTCGCAGCGACGCTGAACGTATACGGCGGCGTACCACCGCTGGCCTCGAGCGCACAGCCCGCGTAAGCGGCTCCCTGGGTTGCGCCCGGACAGGAGATGGTCATGAGCGCCAGGGGACCGCCGGGCATGAGGCTCGTCACGATGACGGTGACCGTCGCGGTGCTCACGCCTGCGGAGTTGCTGGCGCTCAGTGTGTAGCTGGTCGTCGCGGTGGGGCTCACGGTGACCGAGCCGCTGGCCGCCGTGCTGGTGATGGCGCCAGGGGCAATGGCAATCGAGGTCGCGCCGCGCGTGGTCCAGCTGAGCGTGGTGCTCGAGCCCGAATTGATGCTCATCGGCTGCGCCGTGAACGCGCTGACCGCGGGCGCCGCACCGCCTCCCGAGGACGTCGTTCCGCTGGCCGCCGAGCCGTCAGATGAACCGCCGCAGCTCACCAGCGTAAGACACGCAAGCGCTGCGCATGCGCCGCGCGCCGCCCGCAGCGCCAGATTGCCGATCTGACCCTTATCGTCCAAATGCGCACCCCTCGCTGATGAGTGCGTAATGGTAAAGAGCGCGTGCGCGCCGCGCGGCACGGGACGACAGAATCGCTCACTGCGTCGCGGATTCGCGCGCCGCCGCAAGGTCGCGATTCCGCGACAGCAGACCTAGGCTTTCGCCGATGGCGGGCGCGGCAGCGGCGCGGTCCCTGCGGCGCGCTGCGTTTGAGATCGCTAGATGTGCAGGACCGTCCGCCCGCGCAGGATCGGACCGTGCCGCGCACGCACCGCGGCATCGCGCTGGCGTGGCGCCGGCTGCAAAACGAGGTGAATTTACGCCCAGCTGAGCCGCAGTCCCGGATGCTCCGCGCTACACTCCCCGGCAAAGTTCAGAACAAGAGTCCAGGGTCTAAGTTGGTCCACCGTCGTCACCCTAGCCATCGAGGCGCGCGGCGGCCTTCTCCCTCTTCGTCTCAGCAGTGGTCACCATGAAACGACGCTACAACATCCTCGGCGGCATCGTGCTCCTGCTCGGCGTGGCCGTCGTGTCGGCGGGACTCTTCATCAGCCACGACGCGACGTGCGGCACGGCGCCAGCGCTGCCCGCCGGCGCAGCCACGATGAAGGCGATCGTCTATCGCTGCTACGGTCCGGCGCGCGTCCTGCGTTATGAAGACACCGCCAAGCCCGTCCCGAAGGACAATGAGGTCCTGGTCCGGGTGCACGCCAACTCAGTGAACCCGCTCGACTGGCACTACATGCTCGGCACACCGTACCTCGTACGGCTCGACTCCGGCATCGGCGTGCCGACGGATCCGCGTCTCGGTGTCGACTTCGCGGGCACCGTCGAAGCGGTCGGCGCGAAGGTCACGCGCTTCCAGCCCGGCAACGAGGTCTTCGGTGGACGCTACGGATCGTTTGCCGAGTACATCACGGTGCCGGAGGATCGCGCCATCGCGCTCAAGCCCGCCAATGTGACGTTCGAGCAAGCCGCAGCGGTGCCGATCGCAGCCGTCACCGCGCTGCAGGCGCTGCGCGACAAGGGGCGCATCAAAGCCGGGCAACAGGTACTGATCAACGGTGCCTCCGGCGGCGTCGGCACATTCGCCGTGCAGATTGCCAAGTCCTACGGCGCGCAGGTCACGGGCGTGTGCAGCGGCCGCAACGCCGCGATGGTTCGCGACATCGGCGCCGATCACGTCATCGACTACACACTGGAGGACTTCACCAAAGGCTCACAGCGTTTCGATCTGATCATCGATACCGTCGGCAGCCATACCTTTGCAGAATATCGGCGTGTCCTCGCTCCCAAGGGAATCCTCGTCATGGTCGGCGGGCCGATGAACGGCAACTGGGTCGCCCCGTTCGTGCCCATGGTGGAGGCGCTCGTTATGGCCCCCTTCCGGAGTCAGGAGTTTCTGCCGATTCTGGCGCAGCTGAAGCAGGCCGATCTCGCCTATCTGCGTGATCTCATGCAGAGCGGCAAGCTGCGGCCGGTCGTCGACCGGCGCTACCCGTTGAGCGAGGCCGCCGGCGCGATCGCCTATCTGCAGCAGGGTCACGCCCGCGGCAAAGTCGTCATGGACTCGCCCTAGCACGAGGTACGCGTGCGCTACCGCGCAGGGCGCTGCAATGGCCGTGACCGCGACAGCGCTTTGGCCCACTCTCGGCCATTTGTAAAGAGTCTTGCGGCAAAACTGCTTTTTCAGGCCGCTGCGGCAGGCGCCGGGCGGATTCGGGTATCATTCGCAGGTAGTTCTTGTGTGTGTGAGCGAAGGTGAATCCAGTGACAGCTGAGGCGCGTGCGACGCGCAAAGCGGGCTCCAGCGATGCGTCCTTGCGGGCGCTGGCGACCCAGACTCAGACCGACTTCGACGTCGTCAGGGATCTCTACGACCAGGAGATCGCCGATCTGCAGTCGACGGCGAGCATCAAGAACTTCATTCCGGTCATCGCCAGCCGCCGCGTCAGGCAGCGCCTGAAATCGGGCCGCGAGCGCCGCTAGGCACGGCACGCGGCGGTGCTGCTGCGCAGCACCACTACTCGCCGCGGCGAAGGCGCGCCCGCGCATCACAAGCTTGATAGAGCAGATTGGACGGCGTCCCGGTCGCACGGCGGAGCCGGCTGAGTCCTCCTGCGGTCACGACCCTACCCATCCGCGCCCCGATCGCCGACGAAACGACCCGGAAATTCGTTGAGTTTGTCGGTATCTGCGGCCATGGCTGCCCCCGACAGGCGTCGCAATTGGCGGCAGCCAAATTTGCCCGGAGCGCCTACGGCACAGCGCATCCGCGGCTGGGTATGCTCACGCCCCATGAAAGAGTGCGAGGCAGGCGACTGGGCGAAGGTATTTGAGCTGATCCGCGGCATCCGCGTGGCGCTGCTGACGAGCGTCGATGCTCACGGCCGCTTTCATACGCGGCCGCTGCAGACCATGGAGGTCGGCGCGGACCGCACGCTGTGGTTTTTCACCGCCTGGGGCAGCCCCAAGGTGCGCGAACTACGCGAGGACGTGCGCGTCAGCGTGGCTTACGCAGATCCTGCCAGGCATGCGTACGTCGCGATCACCGGTGCAGGTACGCTGGTGCGTGATCCGCTCAAGGCCAAGGAGCTGTGGAGCATCGAGCAGCGCGCCTACTATCCGGACGGGCCCGCTGATGTGCGTCTGGCGCTGCTGCGGGTCGACATGGAGCAGGCCGAATACTGGCTCGCGCCGGGCCCGGTGTCCTATCTGGTAGCCGCCGCCCGAGCAACGGTGAGCGGCACCCCGGCCGGCATCATCGGTGAGAATCGCAAGACGACCTGAGCGCGCCACGCGCACGCAACTCTCGGGGCTGAGATTGCCGCGGTGGCGCGCGCTGCATTCACGCAAGAATCACCCGGTGCGCAGCGCGTAACTCGTCAGGTCCGCACTGCTTGTCATCTGCATCTTTGCCAGGATCCGTGCAGTCTCGCAACCCGCTCTGATCATCGCGTGGTCGTCCGCAATCAGAACGCTGTACATCGTCCTCGCCCCGCAATGGAGCGCGCTGTCAGATGCAGCGGCGCTTATGGCTTGGGATCGGAGTTGACGCGGACTTCCTTGGCCTGCGCCTTCGCGGTCGCATAGGCCGCGCTTGCCTGGTCCTTGCAGGCCTTCTGGCTTGCGCCGCTCAGTCCTTCGCACTGCGCAAGCGCCACCTTATAGTTGCCCTCGGCGGCCTCGTCAGTGACCTTCTCGGTCTCCACCGCGCTGGTGTGTGCGGCGTCCTTCTGTTCGTTACGTACCTCGGTACGCGCACTGGCCAGCTTTTCATCGGCGGCCTGCTGCGCCTTCTGCGTGTCTGCAGCGGCGCTCTGTTCGGCCGCGGCGGTGTCCTTGGCAACCTGCTGCGGGCTCTTGGCTTGATTGCAGGCGGCGAGGGTCAGCGACGTGAGCAAGGTCACCGCAACGGTCATTTTTCGTGCATTCATCGGAAAGTACATTTGGAACTCCCAGGTTAGTTTTTGTCTGCGATTCAGCGGACGTGCGGCCAGTCAATCGCGAAGGTGATCGCTGCCACAACCATGCAGAGCGCGCACAGCACCTTGGCGCCCGTCGCAAGACCTACGACGAGGCCGCCGAACCCGTAGATCGCGGCGATCAGTGCGATGAGAAAAAAGATGACGGCGTAGTGCAGCATGCGAATTCCCCTGGCGTGGGCCGCGCGATATCTGTGCGCCCTGCTGAGTGCCACGTTGCGCGATGGTGATGTCTGGGTCGATCCCGGGCGCACCCGAAGCACGGTAGGAGGAGGCCTACATGCTTAAGTGGAGGCAAAAGATAGCCTTGGCCACGGGCGCAAATGTCGCCTCGACGAGCACGCCGCTGCCAGCGAGACGATTGCCGCGGCACAAGCCGAAGAGCGGGAGGCGATCGGTACGCACGGCGACGTGCACCGTTTGCAGCTGTCAGAAGGCGGTTGCGGCTACGCTTAAGCGCATCCGGCAGGTCGGCGTGTTGGTGAGCACTGCCGCATTCCAGGTGCACACCTATCCCCGAAAGACCTGCGTTGGATCCGACGCTGCAAACCACCTCGGTCGCCTACTTCCCCTGTAACGCTGGGCGCTACCACACATGCCACGCGGTCGCGCCCTCGTGAATACCGCGCTCCTGGCCTCCCCAGTGCCCAAGCTACATAACCGGGAGATCCTGCCGATTATCGGCAGCCATCACGGCGGTTAGATCGCGCGTGCCAGTTAGGGTAGCGGGTCTGCGCGGGCCGCGACCCTGCGGCGGCGACGGCCGATGCTAAGATTGTCCGAATACATCGACAGTGTTGCCGCGCCATGAGTGTCCCGCCTGCCGACGATACATTTGCTTCGCGCAGCCTGCTGCCGCCGCTGACGGCCTTCGGCTTCGCCATCGCGCTCGTCGCGATATTGGCGATGGCCGCAGCCTCGGTGCGGGCGGTCCACAACCTCGATCAGACCGCCACGTCGCTGACCGATGCCATGGAGGAGCTGAACCAGATTCAACAGGTGCTGTCGACAATCACGGACGCCGAGACCGGGCAGCGTGGCTATCTGCTCTCCGACCGCGAGACCTACCTGCAGCCTTACAACGACGCGCAGGCGCGCCTGAACCGCGAACTGACGGAACTGCGCCGCCTCACCGCCAACGACCCGGCCGATCACAGCGATGAAGCCACCATCGAGACCCTTGCGGCGCAGAAGATGGCGGAGCTGCAGGAAACGGTCGACCTCAAACGTGCCGGCGACAGCAAGGCGGCGCTGGCCGTCCTATTGACTGATCGCGGCCGGCTCACGATGACGCGTCTGCAGCAGGTGGCGGCCACCCTCACTGCGCACGTCACGAGCGTCGTGAACTCCGCTGCACGCACGGCGGAAACCGCTGCCGCGATTTCGCTGTGGCTGATCCTGGGCGGCGCGGCGCTTCTGGTCATATTGGTGATCGCCGCCGCCACGGCCGCGTCGCGCGATTTCCGCGCGCTGCATCTGGAAGGTTGGCTGCAAAGCGCTGCCGCGCGACTGCCGCGGGCCATCGAGGGCAACCAGTCGCTCGAGACGCTCGGCGACCGGGCTCTCGCCTTTCTGTGTGCGGCGCTCGGCGCGCGCATCGGCGCACTGTTCGTTACCGAGGCCGACGGATCCCTGCGCCGCATCGCAGGTTACGCGCTGCCGCCCGGCGAACCGGCGGTCGATGCGATCGGGCCCGGACAGGGACTGCTGGGACAAGCCATTCGCGACCGCCAGATCCTTGCCACCTCGGAGATCCCGGCCGATTACTACCCGATCCGCTCGGCCCTCGGAGCGACGCGCGCGCAGAGCATCATTGTCGCGCCGCTCCACGACGGCGAGCGGGTACACGCGGTAGTCGAGCTCGGCTTCCTGCGGCGGCTGCAGCAGCGGGACACTGCCTTGCTCGCGCGCGTGTCGGAGGCGATTGCCGTCGGCCTGCGCTCGGCCACCGACCGCGAGCGTCTGGCGCAGCTGCTTGAGGAAACTCAGCGGCAGGCCGAGGAATTGCAAACGCAGCAGGAGGAGCTGCGGGTCTCGAACGAGGAGCTCGAAGAGTACGGCCGCGTACTGCGTGATTCACAGGTCCGCCTGGAATCGCAGCATGCGGAACTTGAGCAGACCAACGTACAGCTCGAACAGCAGGCGCACATTCTGGAGCTACAGAAATCCGACCTCAGCGAGGCGCAACAGGCGCTCAGTGCGCGCGCTGAGGAACTGGCGCGGCTGAACAGCTACAAATCCGAGTTCCTGGCGAACATGAGTCACGAGTTACGCACGCCGTTGAACTCGGCGCTGATCCTCGCGCGCTTACTTGCCGAGAACAAAGCCGGCAATCTGACCGCTGAGCAAATGAAGTTCGCCAGCACCATAGAGTCGGCAGGCAAGGATCTGCTCGATCTCATTAACGATGTCCTGGATCTTTCGAAGATCGATGCGGGGCACGCGGATATCCATCCGGAAGCGTGCAACGTACGGGCGGCGGTGGAGGCAGTGCGGCGCACCTTCGAGCCGATCGCAGCGCAGAAGAATCTGCGTCTGCGCAGCGTCGTCGCTGCGGACGTGCCGCAGGCGATCACGACCGACCCGCGGCGGCTGGCGCAGATTCTGCGCAATCTCGTATCGAATGCGTGCAAGTTTGCCGATGCGGGCGAGATAACGGTCAGCGTCACAAGCGCTGCGAGCGAGGGCGTAACCTTCGCCGTGCAGGACACCGGTATCGGCATCGCCGCCAGCCAACAGGCAGTCATATTCGAGGCCTTCCGCCAGGCCGACGGCACGATACACCGGCGCTTCGGCGGCAGCGGGCTGGGACTGTCGATTTCCCGTGACCTAGCGCGATTGCTGGGCGGAGATATCACGGTGGCGAGTGCGCCGGGCAAAGGCAGCACGTTCACGCTCACGCTGCCCTTGGTGTACCGCGGCACCGGAGCAGCGCCGCCGCTGCGTCTGACGGCCAGCGCTGAATCGCCGGCACCGCCCGCCAGTCATGCCGCAGCAGCGTCGGCCGACATGGTGCGGGCCAGCGTCGCCGACGACCGCGAGCGGCTCGGCCCGAACTCAAGAACTCTGCTGGTGGTCGAGGACGACGTGCGCTTCGCGGAGATACTTCGTGACCTCGCGCGCGACATGGGCTTCGCCTGCGTCCTGGTGGACAGCGCCGAGCAGGCGCTGCTTGCGGTCAGGGTTTTCCCGGTGCGCGCCATCGTCCTCGACGTGCATCTACCGGACGCTTCGGGCCTCGTGGTGCTCGAGCGTCTGAAGAGCCAGCCGGAAACCCGCCACATACCGGTGCACGTCGTCTCCGTGGCGGACTACCGCCATCAGGCCCTGGGTATGGGCGCTCTGTCCTACGCGATGAAGCCGGTGGCGCGCGCAGACCTTGCGGACGATTTCGCGCGGCTGGCTAAGGAGCTTGCCCCTGGCGAGCGTCGCATCCTCCTCGTGGAGGACGACGCCCGCCAGCGCGAAAGCATGCGCTCGCTGCTGACCGCCGAGGGTGTCGAGATCAAGGGGGTCGGCACCGCCGCCGAGGCTCTTGCAGCGCTCGCCAACGAGACCTTCGACTGCCTGATCCTGGACCTGACCCTGCCGGACATCACCGGCTATGAGCTGCTCGAGTCCTTGTCGCGCGGCAATCACCGCCCACTGCCACCGGTCATCGTCTATACCGGACGGCACCTCTCGCAGGATGAGGAGCAGGCGCTGGGTCGCTTCTCCGCGTCCATCATCGTCAAGGATGCACGCTCGCCGGAGCGACTGCTCGATGAAGTGACGCTGTTCCTCCATCAGGTCGAGGAAAAACTTCCGGCCGAACGACAGCGCATGCTGCGCGAAGCGCGCAACCGCGATCACGCGTTCGAGGGGCGGACAATCCTCGTGGTGGAAGACGACGCTCGCAACATCTTCGCGCTCTCCAAGATCCTGGAGCCAAAAGGCGCGAACGTTGCCATCGCACGTAACGGCCATGAGGCGCTCGAGTCGCTGGCACGGTCCAGCAGTGCCGGGCGCAACCCGGATCTGGTGCTGATGGACATCATGATGCCGGAGATGGACGGGCTCACCGCGATCCGCGAGATACGCAAGCGACCCGACTGGGCGCGGCTGCCGATCATTGCCCTGACGGCCAAAGCGATGAAGGATGACCAGGAGGCCTGCCTCGCCGCGGGCGCCAACGACTACATCGCCAAACCGCTGGACGTCGACAAGCTGCTCTCGCTGGCACGGGTGTGGATGGTCAGCTAGTTCATGCAACCGCTGTCCGATACCGCAGCGCAGGTGCGGGATGACGAACTAGACGTTTTGCTGGATGCGATCTTCGAGCACTACCACTACGACTTCCGTCACTACGCTCCGACCTCGATGCGCCGGCGCATCGGCGTCGCCCTGGCGCGCATGCGCATCGACAGCGTGCCGGCGTTGCAGGCGCGCGTCCTGTGCGACGCGCGCGCCTTCTCGAACCTCCTGGAGATTATCACCGTACAGCTGAGTGAGCTGTTTCGCGATCCCGCCTACTTCCTCACGATCCGCGAGCGCGTAGTGCCTTTGCTGCGCACCTATCCGTCAATCAAACTATGGGTTGCCGGCTGCAGCAGCGGCGAGGAAGTCTATTCCTTCGCGATACTGCTGCACGAGGAGGGCCTGCTGGATCGCACCCTCATTTACGCGACCGATATCAATCCACAGGCGCTGCGCAAAGCCGAGGCCGGCGTTTACGAGCTGGCGCGCATGGCGGAGTTCACGGATAACCACCGCCGCTCCGGTGGACACTCGTCGCTGTCGGACTACTACACCGCCGCCTACGGCAATGCGGCCTTCGTCAAGTGGCTGCGCAGGAACGCGGTGTTCGCCGATCACAGTCTGGCCACCGACAGCGTGTTCTCAGAGGTAAATTTCGTATCCTGTCGAAACGTTCTGATCTACTTCAACCGTACGCTGCAGGACCGCTCACTCGGGCTGTTCCGCGACACGCTGTGTCGCAAGGGCTTCCTTGGACTTGGCGCGAAGGAGTCTCTGCGTTTCTCGAGACACTCGGCCGACTTCGCCGATTTCGATCCACAACGAAAGATCTTTCAGAAGAGCGGCTGACGCATGGGCGCCTTTCCGCTGCCCGAGTACGTCGACATCTTTCTGCTCGGAGCATCTGCCGGCGGCGTCGAGGCTCTCTCGATCCTGCTGCCGGCGCTGCGCAGGGCCGGACGCTCCAGCGGCTTCGTTGCCATGCACCGCCTGCGCGACAAGGGAAGTATGCTGCTGCCCTCCATACTCGGCCGCAGCTGCGCGGCTGCGCTGGTGGAGGCGGAGGACAAACTGCCGATCCAGAATGGCACGGTGTATCTCGCACCCGCCGACTATCACCTGCTGGTCGATCCCGGACCTGCCATCGCACTGTCTGCGGACGAGCCGGTGCACTATTCACGGCCTTCCATCGATGTGATGTTTGAATCGGCCGCGCACATATACCGCGAGCGCGTGCTCGCGGTTATTCTGACCGGCGCTAACGCAGACGGCGCAGCCGGTCTGCAGGCCGTGCGCAAGGCAGGCGGGCGTCACCGTCGTGCAGGACCCGGCCACCGCGTTCTGTGCCGTGATGCCTGCGGCAGCCGTGGACGCCGGACCGGTAGACGCGATCCTGGGACTCGACGCGATACGCGAGCTGCTGGCAACGCTGCCCTGAAAGCGCCGTCGACCGCTCGCGCCGGCTTCCGGCCGCCAATGCGCCCCGAGGTGCGAGCGCTTCGCTATACTCGTGTTCCCGAAAAACCAACAGCAGTCGCCGCTGCCCCGTGGCCTTGAGGCCACCCGACATCGCGGCCGCTGTGCACGAGGAGACGCACGTGGAAGGATCAGCCATGGTGCTTGGGGCGGCCGTCGTATTCGTGGGAAGCCATTTCCTGCTGTCGCATCCGCTGCGGCGCCCGCTGACGGGGAGCATCGGTGAAGCCGCTTTTCTCGGTGTCTACTCGCTCGTCGCCGCGCTCACCCTCGTCTGGCTCGTGCTGGCCTATCGCCGGGCCCCCACCACTGCGCCGCTGTGGCCGGTCGGCGATGGCCTGTGGCTGATCGCGACGCTGTTGATGCTGGTGGCTTCCGTGCTGCTCGTCGGGTCATTCGTGCGCAATCCCGCCTTCCCGACCGGCGGAGCTGCGGCCACTGCCGCGCCCGTTGCGCGCGGTGTCTTTGCCGTCACCCGACATCCCATGATGTGGGCATTCGCGACCTGGGGCATGTGCCACGTCCTCGTCTATCCGGTCACAAAGAACATCGTGCTGGCCGCTGCCATCGCGCTCCTCGCACTCGTCGGCGCCGCTCTGCAGGATGGAAAGAAGCGCCAGCTGCAGCCGGCGGTGTGGCCCGCGTGGGAAGCGCAGACGAGCTACTGGCCGTTCGCTGCGATCGCTCAGGGCCGGGCACGGTTCGGCGGCTTCGGTGCGCACGCGCTGCTTGGCGGGCTGCTGCTGTGGCTGCTGGCAACCTGGGCACATGCGCCGCTCAGCGGCTTCGCCGCCGGAATCTGGCGCTGGATCAATATTTAGCTTACAGCCGCGGCAGCCCGCGACGTTGCAAAGACTGCCGTGCCGGCGTCTCGCGCCGGCCAGCGACATGCCTGGGGCAAATCCCCACATCATCATGGGTGGCGCGGTCAAGGGTCAGGCCTACTACGGCAGCTACCCGACGCTCGCGATCGGTGGGCCCGATGAGGTCGGCACCGGCCGCTGGATCCCGAAGATTTCGGTCGACCAGTATGCGGCGACGCTTGCGACCTGGTTCGGACTTGCGCCGGCGAGCCTGCCGACGGTTCTGCCCAACATCGGCGCTTTCCCGGTCGCCAACCTCGGCTTCCTGAACGCCTAGCAGGTCGCAGGCCCGTGCCTGCCGCGCGCGAAAACGCGCCGCATCGCCGGCGGCGTGCTAATTTCGGCGCGTTGAGGGCTGCCATGCGTTACTGACCTGAGGCGGCCTCCCGGTCAGAGGAGCCTGCGTTGGGTAATCCCAGGGCATTCCCGTGCGACGAGGCAGCGATCCGCTCCCACGCGAGCAGCGCTGCGTGCGCCGCACGCAAGTCCTGGATCCTGGCGGCGGCCGTGCTCGGCTCGACCATCGCATTCGTCGACGAGTCGATCGTCAACGTGGCGCTGCCGAAGATCGAAGGCGAGCTGCATGCCACGCTGCCGGCGATGCAGTGGGTGATCAACGCCTACACGCTGTGCATGTCGGCGCTGCTCCTCAGCGGCGGCGCCGCCGCGGACCAGCTCGGCCGCCGTCGGATCTTCATGACCGGGGTCGGCATTTTCGCCGCAGCCTCGATCGGCTGCGGACTGGCCAGCAACGTACAGGTGCTGATCGGCGCCCGCGTCGTCCAGGGAGTGGGAGCAGCGCTGCTCGTGCCCTGCTCGCTCGCCTTGATCGGCGCTGCCTTCGATGAGAAAGAACGTGGCGCTGCCATCGGCATCTGGTCGGGCGCATCGGCCATCGCCGCAGGTGCGGCGCCCCTGGTGGGTGGCTGGCTGGTCGATCACTGGTCGTGGCGCGCGATCTTCCTCATCAACCCCGTGTTGGCGGTGGTGACATTGTGGATCACGGCTACCAAAGTGCCGGAGAGCCGTGCCGCGGAGACCTCGCACGGCATCGACTGGTTCGGATCCGTGCTCGTGTTCGCAGGCCTTGGCGCCCTGGTGTACGGATTGACCGCATCGTCGCAGCGCGGCTGGGGCAATGTCGCGGTGCTCGCCTCGCTCAGCGCCGCGCTCGTGCTGCTGGCAGGCTTCATCGCCGTGGAACGTTACAGCCGCGCACCCATGATGCCCTTGGAGCTGTTCCGCTCGCGCACCTTCTCCGGGGTCAACGTCCTCACCCTGCTCCTCTATGGTGCGCTTGGCGGCGCCTTCTTCTTCGTGCCGTTCCTGCTGATCCAGGCTTACGGCTACTCGGCGGCGGCGGCGGGAGCTGCCTACCTGCCATTCACTGTGGTGCTCGGCCTGCTGTCGCGCTGGTCTGGCGGCCTCCTCGACCGCTTCGGTGCACGCGGGCCGCTGATCATCGGACCGACACTCACCGCCGCGGGTTTCCTGTGCGTGGCGGTCAGTCGCTCCTACTGGGCGATCCTGCTCTCCATGACATTGCTCGGCTTTGGCATGGCCGTCACGGTCGCGCCGCTCACCGCCACCGTTCTCAACGCCGTGCCACAGCATCGCACCGGGATTGCTTCCGGCATCAATAACGCAGTCGCCGCGGTCGGCGGCCTGTTGCTGATCGCGCTGCTCGGCAGCGTGGCACTCGGCGTCTTCGATCGCGCCCTCGACCGTCATCTGGCGGCTGCCAACGCGCCGCCGGCGGTGCGCAGCGCGGTGCACAGCGCCCGCGGCGGCTTCATCGTCCCGACGTTGCCGCAATCGCTGGGCGCCGAAGGTCCGACCGCGCGCGCCATCGTCACCGTTTCACTCGCCGAAACAGTGAACCTGGTACTGCGCATCGCCGCCGGGCTGGCGCTGGCGAGCGCTGTGGTTGCAGCCCTGACGATGCCGCCCGGCAAGCCTGCGCGTCAGAAGGAATGATGCACAAGCGCGGCAATCGCGTTACCCGCGTGCCGCCGTTCTTGGCAAACGGTTGGCTATCGATACGCCGCCTAAAAGGTCGGCTGCGCGCGCGCGCAGCTCATGCTGGGGCGCTGCCGTGATCGCAACGCTGCGCGAGCTGGTGCTGCTCCTGATCGTCATCGCAGCGGTCGCGGTCGCCGCGCGCCGATTGAAGCTGCCATCCGCCATCCTGCTCGTCGTCACCGGGATCGTACTCGCGCTGATTCCGGGCCTGCCGCAGGTGGAGCTGGCTCCCGAGATTGCGCTTCTGGTGGTGTTACCGCCGCTCATCTATGCCTCGGCTGTCGCGATGAGCTGGCGTGAATTCAGATTCAATCTGCGGCCGATTTCACTGTTCGCCATAGGCTGCGTGCTGTTTACCACCGTCACGATCGCCGCGGCGAGCCGCTGGCTGCTCGGCTTCTCCTGGCCGGCCGGCTTCGTGCTCGGTGCGATCGTATCGCCGCCGGACCCGGTGGCGCCGCTTGCGATCGCTCGCCGCATGCACCTGCCGAAACGCATCCTGGTCATTCTCGAGGGCGAAGGGCTGGCGAACGATGCCACGGCCCTCATTCTCTACCGCTTCGCGGTGACCACCATCAGCGCCGGCGCCTTCTCGCTCGGGCCCGCCGTGGGCACTTTCGCGGCGATTTTGGCGGGCGAGATACTGTGGGGAATCGGCGTCGGCTGGCTGATGCTGCGCGTGCGGCGCTGGGTCGCCGACCCGCGCATCGAGATCCTGCTTTCGGTGCTGACACCGT
Source organism: uncultured Gammaproteobacteria bacterium (assembly GCA_963787655.1). Lineage (GTDB taxonomy): Bacteria > Pseudomonadota > Gammaproteobacteria > Steroidobacterales > Steroidobacteraceae > 13-2-20CM-66-19. The sequence continues at coordinate 631,113 of CAWBDY010000003.1, forward strand.
TCCTTGCGTACTGGCCGCCGGTTCAATTGGGTGGCTCAGGCGTGCTGGCCACCGTCACTACCGGCCTCTACATCAGCTGGAACGGCTTCGAGCTGATCAGCGCCGCGACGCGCCTGCAGGGCGTGTTCTTCTGGGATTTCCTCATCTACCTGATCGAAGGCATGGTCTTTCTCATTACCGGTCTGCAGGCACGTACCCTGCTGGCGGGCATGGCCGAAAACTCCCGCTCGGACCTCGTCGTCGCGATCGTGGTCGTGAGTGCCGCCGTCATCCTGACACGGTTTGTCTGGACCTTTCCGGCGACTTACGTGCCGCGCTGGCTGAGTCCTGCGCTGCGGCGCCGGGACCCCGCGCCGCCATGGCAATGGCCGTTCGCGATCGGCTTCACGGGCGTGCGGGGCATCGTCACCGTGGCGGCGGCGCTCGCCATCCCGATAACGACCGCGGCGGGCACGCCCTTTCCGCATCGCTCCCTCATCATTTTCCTCGCCTTCGTCGTGGTGCTGGTTACGCTCGTCGGCCAGGGGCTGCTCATGGCGCCCATCATGGCCTGGCTGGGACTCGCCAATGCCGGCCGCCGTGAAAGCCAGGCCAGCCGGGCCGCGGAGCTCAAGGCGACGCATCAGGCACTCGCAGCCGCGAGCGCCGAACTCGAGTCGCTCGCCAAGGAGCGTGACCTGCCGCAGGAAGTTCTGCGACCGCTGCGCGGTTTTTACCGCGAGCAGCTGGCGAACATCGAGCACCGCAAGTCCAGCGGTGAGCGTCATCGCCACATCGTCGAGCTCGGCGATGAGATCGGGCTGCGCCTCATCGAGGCCGAACGGCGCGTCATCAACGCGCTGTATCGCAACGGCGAACTCGAGGACGAGGCGCGCCGGCGCATCGAACGCGCGCTGGACCTGCGCGAGGCCGACATCACCAACCAGCAGTCCGCCGAATAGCCGCGGCAACAAGCTGAGTGCTGCGCGCTCATGCAACCCGCAGCGCGCCGCGCGTGCTGCGTAAGTGCAAACATCGCTGGCGGGTACAGGTGCTAAACTTGCTATTCCATAAGAATGCGCAGGAGAAGGTCGATGGCACACGGTGATTTTCTGAAGGACATCAAGGGGATTCGCAAGAAAGCCCGCGAACACCTGACCTCCGGCGCCGTGACGCGCAATTACGGCGGGCGCGTAGAACACGCCATCAAGCTGCTGAATCACGCGGTGGCAACCGAGATCGTATGCGTCCTGCGCTACAAGTATCACGCAGTCGTGGCGACCGGCATCTCAAGCGAAGCGGTCAAAGCTGAATTCGCCCAGCACGCCAAGGAGGAAGAAGCGCATCTGGACATGCTCACCGAGCGTATCAATCAGCTCGGCGGCAAACCGGACATGAACCCGGAAGGGTTGTTGTCACGGGCGGCGTCGCAGTACGTCGAGGGCGACAATCTCATCGACATGATCAAAGAGAACCTGGTCGCCGAGCGAGTCGCCATCGAGACTTACCGCGACATGATTCGTTACTTCGCCGACAAGGACCCGACGACGCGCATCATGCTGGAGAAAATCCTGGCGCAGGAAGAAGAGCATGCCAACGACATGCACGACCTGCTCGTCGATCACGAAGGCCGTCCGATGCTGAAGAAGTAAGGTGCGGCAGAGAGTGCGGGGCGTACACGCCCCGCAATGTCATGACGCGCCGGCGAGCGGGCGTTAGTCGCTCACGGTGCGCTGGAACCCAAGCGCGCCACACGGCCTTGCCCGCTTAGCGCAACATCGGCGCTGGGCGCGCTGCGACAGCACGCCTCCTCAGGCGAGCAGACCCATGAGGGGGGCAGCGCCGAGGTACCGCTCGACGAACTCCGCCAGGCCCTCGAACGTATCCTCTAACGTGGGGACTTCGGCTCCGAAGAGCGCGCGCAGCACAGCGCCCTCTTCGAACACGCCGTGCGTATAGAGCGCCAGTACCTGACCGTGCTGCCAGCCGCAGTCATCCGGCAAAGCGGGCTCGAGGCCCAGAGGGCCCCCTTCTCGTGCGAGGGTGCGGGTTGCGCCGTGCCGGATCTCGTAGCCTTCGTACGCCAAGCCGGTGAGCGGCGCCCAGAAGCCGCGCAGCTGGCCAAATGTGTAGGTGCCGCGTCGATAGCGCTTTTCACGCTGGAACTCAGTCACGATCGGCAGTATTCCCAAACCCTGCGCCGCACCTTCCACGCCCTGCGGATCCAAGAGCTCGCGCCCGAGCATCTGTAGTCCACCGCAGATCGCCAGCGTCGGCTTCCCGGCGCTCACGTGCCGGGCAATGGCGATGTCGAGTCCCGTGCGGCGCAACCACTCCAGATCATCTGCCACGTGCTTGGAACCCGGCAGGATGAGCAGGTCCGCGCCGCCGACCGTGTCGGCGCGGCGCGCCCAACTCACGCATGCCGCCGGCAGGCGCCGCAGCGGGGCGAATTCGTCGAGATTGCTGATGCGGGGATAGGCGACGATCGCGATCGAAAATCCCGTGCCGGCAGGCGCGGCTGTCGAAGACGCCGTCTTCCTCGGGAAGCCCATGCTCGCGCCACATCGGCAGGACGCCCAGCACCGGAATCCCCGTCAGCGACCGCAGCATTTCGGGGGCCGGGTTCAGCAGCTGCGGGTCGCCGCGGAATTTGTTGAGGACAAAGCCGCGGATCATGGCGCGCTGCGCCGGCGGCAACAGCTGATGCGTGCCGTAGAGATGCGCAAACGCGCCGCCCCGGTCGACGTCGCAGACCAGCAGCGTGGCGGCAGCCGCTGCCATGGCGACACGCATGTTGACGATGTCGGTCGACTGCAGGTTGATTTCGGCGGGCGACCCCGCGCCTTCGATGACCACCAGGTCGTGGCCGGCCATCAATTCCTGCAGGCACGTCTCGACCGTCGGCCACAGATGCTGTGCGCGCTCGCGCCACTCCATGGCGGACAGGGCCTCATCACGGCGTCCGAGCACAATCACCTGGCTGCGGGTGTCGCTCTCGGGTTTCAGCAGCACCGGGTTCATGCGCACGTGCGGGGCGCAGCGCGCCGCCAGCGCCTGCAGGTACTGAGCACTCGCCATTTCTCCGCCTTCGACGACGCGGGCGTTGTTGCTCATGTTCTGCGCCTTGAAGGGCGCCACCTTCAGACCCTGGTTGGCGTAGAAACGCGCGAGCGCGGTCGTGAGCAGACTCTTGCCGGCACCGCTGCTGGTGCCGCAGACCATGACTGCCGCAGCTTTCGTTGTCATGCCGTCACACGTCCGCCTGCGCAGATGCGCCGTTGTGCGAGTCTGCCGCCAACACTTTGGGCGCAGCTCGCCCGGACCGGCACGAAGTCCGGCGGACCGGCGGCGGTGGTTGACTCGCTGCGCACTATGAGGCACCTTTCGCGCACACGACAAGTTCCCTCACGGGATTCAAACGGGAACTCGGGTAAGAACCCGGGCTGCCCCCGCAACTGTGAGCGGTGCGCCTCGCATCAAAGACCACTGGACAGCGAGTCCGGGAAGGTGATGCGCAGGACAGAGCCGCGAGCCAGGAGACCTGCTTGTCGTGGTCGCCCAATCGAGCAGCCGGGGTGAGCTGCACGAGCGGAACTACCGAGTGGCGACGCTGAGACCGCGCTGAGGCGTGGGCGCTTGCAAGTCGTACCTCAACGAGTTGCATCACCACCTCCTCTGACGCGATCGGTCGTAGGTCATTCGCTCGGGGAGTTCCGCCGTGAAGCATCGCATCCTCACCGCCGCCATCGTGGCTCAACTGCTATTTCAGTCGTTCACTGCCTGGGGTCAGAGCGCTGCGGCCGCGCCCGATAATTCGCTCGACGAGGTGGTGGTTGTCGCCAACCGTGCGCCTGAGCCTCTATCCAAGGTCGGCAATTCGGTGACCGTGCTGGACGCCTACGACATCCAACAGAGCCAGGCGGTAGTGGCCTCCGACCTGCTGGCGCAAACGCCGGGCATTACGGTGGCGCGCAACGGCGGCCCGGGCCAGCCCACGTCCGTATTCATTCGCGGCGCTGAAAGCGATCAGACCGTGGTCGTCATCGACGGCGTAACCCTCAACGATCCGTCACAGCCAGCCGGCGGCTTTGATTTCGAGAATCTTCTCATCGGCGACATCTCGCGCATCGAGATTCTGCGCGGCGCGCAATCGACGCTCTACGGCAGCCAGGCGATCGGCGGCGTCATCAATATCGTCACCGCCGACCCGAGCGGCCCTTTCGGCGGTTCGGCCAGTGCCGAAGGCGGCTCCCACGATACCGGCTACGGCAGCGTCAATGTCGGCGGCCGCTCCGACTCGCTGATGTGGCGGGTCGCGGGCGATTACTACGGCACCAGCGGCATTCCCACGTTTGACCAATACCTGGGCGGCCGGCGCGATGCGGCGGCGCAAAACGGCGGCGCCGCCGCGCAACTCAGATACGAGCTTCACGCCGGATCTGCAGCTCGACCTGCGTGGCTACTACACGCAGGCACGTGCTGCTTTCGATGGCTTCGACACCCCGACGGGGGCATTCGGCGACGACCACGAATACGGCAAGACCAAGCAGCTCGTCGGCTATGCCGGCCTCACCCTGCAGTCACCCGATCACACCTTCACCAACCGCATTGCCGCGCAATACACCGACTCCGAGACACGCGAATACGATCCGGACGCCCCCGCTAACTTCGGCAGCCTGAGCACCGAGACGTTCTACGGGATCGGCCGCAACACCCGTGGGGAGTACCAAGGTACCTGGCAGTTCTCGCCCGAAGGTCAGCTGGTGTTTGGCGCTCAGCACGAGCACTCCACGATCGACACCGACACGCCGGCATTCGACCTCACCCCGATGCCACTGGAGAAAGCGGTCAACATCGACAGCGGCTATGTCCAGGGACAATACGAAGTGCTCAAAGGCCTGACACTGACCGCCGGCGGCCGTTACGATCACCACGACGTGTACGGCGGCCACGGCACGGGTCAGTTCGCGGCCGCCTGGGCCCTCGATGACCGTCAGACCATCCTGCGCGCCAGTTTCGGACAGGGTTTCAAGGCGCCCTCGCTCTACCAGCTGTACAGCAGCTTCGGCAATCAGGCGCTGCAGCCGGAGGTTGCCAACAGCTGGGATGCCGGGATCGAGCGCCACGCATTCGATGAGCGCCTGGTCGTCTCGGCCACCTATTTCCAGCGCAACAGCCGCGATCTCATCGGCTTCTTTGACTGCACGACGCCGAGTCCTCTGTGTGCGACCGAACCGTTCGGTTACTACGCCAATATCGAACGCACGCTGGCGCGCGGAGTCGAGCTGGTCGGTTCGTTGAAGGCCACGGACAGCCTTAGCATCACGGGCAACTACACCCTCACGGACACGCAGGATCGCTCGCCCGGCTCAGCGACCTACGGCAACGCACTGCCGCGACGGCCAAAAGATGCTGCCAATGCTGCAGTGAACTATCGCTGGCCGCTTCATGTGACCACGAGCGTGGCGATGCGCTATGCCAGCCGCAGCTTCGACGATGCCGCCAACACAATTGTGCTGGGGGGTACGTACTGCTGGACTTTCGGGCGTCGTTGCAGGTCACTGACCGGATCGAGATTTATGGGCGGGTCGAGAACCTGACCGATCGGCACTACGAGACCGCATACCAGTACGGGACCTTGGGTCGCTCGGGTTACATTGGCGCGCGGGCGAGCTTCTAGCAATGCCCGGCGATCCGTCGCAAGGCGCTAGCGCGGCATCCGGCTCGAGCTGGCTCGGTATTCCGCGACCACCCGGTCTAGCTCGGGGTTGGGCGCCGCACGACTGTGAATGAAGACGAGGGGCAAAGCTCCGTTCATCACCACGTTGAGGCGGCTCATGGTGGCGCGGTCCACTTGCTGCGGACGGAAGGACACTTCGCTAGTGCGCACAACCGGCATGCCTTGTGCGCCCAGCTGCTTAGCGAGGCGGTCGGCCTGCTGCGCGGCTGCGTGCGGGCAATTCTGCGCGGCGACCACATAGATGGTATCCGCATCTTGATTCACAGGCGGCGGCACATCCACGAAGCCGTTGGCGTCGGAGCTGGCCATCACGTCTCGCAACGCGCGTGCGGCCTGGTGCTGACTGTGCATTTGGTAGCCGCCCCAAATGGCTCCGATGACGATGAGTGAGGCGGGAAACTTCATGGGATCCGTGCCAGCAGGGCCATGTACAGGCTTCATGATCTCGAACCGGCAAGCCTTGCGGGGTAACTTGCGTCTCGTTCCCGCCGAGTCGTGCGTGCCCCTGCAGGAGTTGGGAACGAAAACTTCGACCTGCGTCACTGTTGACTGAGTTCGACCCGTCGGCAGCGATTTACCTTACCGCGGCATAGGTTCAATCGCTCCTCACGCGCACGTTCTCATCCACGCGCTGCAAAGCTGCCGGCCAGACAGCCTGGAGCTAAGAAGTCTCGAGAATCCGACTCGGTGCGGGACGCTGCGCGCCCAGCGCGCGCGTGTCGTGCGCCGCCGGTCGATGCAGCACGAACCCCGGGAGGGCAGTCGCGGTTACTTCTTGAACTTCGCCGCTTCTTCCGAGCCGCCGGTGGCGTTGCCGGCGCTGTAGGAATGAGCCCCGCTACCGGCCAGCTTGCCGCCATCGACGATCAGATACTCATCGCGGATCGGGCGCTTGTCGAACCAGCACTCCAGGATCTCGCGCGTCCCCGCCGCATAGCGTGTCTGCGCCGACAGCGAAGTACCGGAGATGTGCGGCGTCATGCCATGATGCGGCATCGAGCGCCATGGATGATCCTTCGGCGCGGGCTGCGGAAACCACACATCGCCGGCGTAACCTGCCAGCTGGCCTGACCTGAGTGCCGCCACGATGTCATCCCGGTTGCAGATCTTGCCGCGTGCCGTGTTCACAAGGTAGGCGCCTCGCTTCATCTTGGCGAGCAGTGCCGCATTGAATAGGTTCTCCGTCTCCGGATGCAGCGGCGCAGTTGATGGTGACCACATCGCACACCTTTACCATGTCCTCGACCTTGGCGTGGAACGTCACGCCCAGTTCCTTCTCCACACTCTCCGGCAGACGATGCCGATCGGTGTAGTGCAGCTTCATATCGAACGGCTTGAGCCGTCGCAGCACCGCAAGACCGATGCGGCCGGCCGCCACGGTACCGACATGCATGCCCTCGACGTCATATGAGCGCTCGACGCAGTCAGCGATGTTCCAGCCACCCTTGATCACCCACTGATACGAGGGAATGTAATTGCGCACCAGCGCCAGGATCATCATCACGACGTGCTCGGACACGCTGATGCTGTTGCAGTAGGTCACTTCGGCGACGGTGATCTTGTTGTCTATCGCCGCCTGCAGATCGACGTGATCCGAGCCGATGCCCGCAGTCACGGCGAGTTTGAGCTTCTTGGCCTTCGCGATGCGTTCGGCCGTCAGATAGGCCGGCCAGAAGGGCTGCGAGATCACGATCTCCGCGTCCGGCAGCTCGCGCTCGAACACGCTGTTGGGGCCGTCCTTGTCAGAGGTGACCACGAGCTGTGTGGCCCCCCGCTTCGAGAAATTTACGCAGCCCCAGTTCACCGGTCACGCTGCCGAGCAGGGTACCCGGCGTGAAATCGATGGCCTTCGGTGTCGGGGCCGTTTGGCCGCCGGGATACTTGTCGATCTTGGGAATTCCGTCGCGCGGCGTAGGACTTGGGGAAAACCTTCAACCGGATCGTCGTACAGCACGCACAGTACCTTCGCCATATGCAGCTCTCCAGAAGAACGCACGCGCCACCGCAAAAAAATACGAAGGCGCGGGTTGGAATGTGGGCAGGAACAAATCGCGCTCCGGATTGTTCGCCCCGGACAGCGACGGCGACAAATCAATTCAGCGGATCAGCTAATAGGCGCCGTTTATGAGTGCGTCCAGGCGTTCCTGGAGTCTGCAGTTCTGGAAGATCGCCCAGGCGGCCGTGACCACCGGCGATACCGGCTCGTGGCTGAGCGCAATCAGGCCAATCTCACGCCCAAGCTCGGGCGTTAAGATGATGCTCTCCACGCCCTGATGCATTTCGAACAGGCTCAGCAAGCTGTGCGGCACGATGCTGAAAAGCCCGGCGTGCCTGACATGCGAATAGAGCGCGATCACCGAGTCTGTTTCGACCCTCGGCTTGACCTCGACGCGCGCACGCCGGAATGCGCCATTGATGATCTGCCGGTTCTGCATGTTGCTCGTCAGAAGACATAAGGGCAGGCGCGCCGCGGCTTCCCAGCTCATGGTCGACGCTACATCCGGCAGGCTGCCCTTGCGCGCGAGGAGAAAGTAACGCTCGCGGTAGAGCGGCATGACGTTGAAACGCGCCAGGCGCTCGTCTTCGAGATACGTAAGCCCGATGTCGAGATCGAACTCGTCAAGCCGGCGGATGATCTCCGTAGTCGCCAGCGAATTGACGATATGATGAATGCCGGGCTGCGCGCGCAGGCAGGCTTCAGTGAGCAGCCACACGACGGGCAACGCCGTGGGAATCGCCCCCATGCGCAGGTCACCGCTGAGGTCGCTGCGGGCATCCGTGGCCTCCTGACGCAAAGAGGTCCAGTCGGAGAGTATCTGGCGCGTCCAGCGCAGCACGCGCTCGCCCTCAGCGGTAAATCCATCGAAGGAACGTCCGCGACGCTGCACGATGGCAAGTCCCAGCTCCTGTTCCATGTTACGAATCGCCGCCGACAGCGCCGGCTGAGAGACGTTGCATGCCTTCGCCGCCCTGCCGAAATGTCGCTCACGCTCCAAGGCGACGAGGTAGTTGAGCTGGCGAATGAACATGGGGTACTCGGCACAGGTATAGCATCTTAAGCGCGATAGTCCGCGTGCGCTTAATTGGCAGATCCGCTCGACCGTCCTTACTTCGACGCGGCGCCGCGCTGGCCGGTGAATTGAACAGGCCGGTTGCCGCGAGAGCCTCCGACGCGGCGCAGACGCGCGAACTCGGAAAACTCCCAGGATCGCACGCAAGGATGGCGCTACATCCATCGCGTTCAGCGAGCGGTAGTCGGCATCACGCGCGCCAGTTCCTCGAATTCGACTGCCAATCGCTCCAGCGACGCCTTGAATTGGGACAATGACCCGGCGACAGCGTCCCTCCGACGAATCGAAAGGCGTCTCCGGCACCATCGAAAGCGGACTGAAAGAACTCTGGAGCAAAGCGCGTGACAAAGAATGTGTGCACCGGCCCGTCCTTCCGCACGCAAAGTTTCGGGCGGTAAGCTTTCGCACTCTATGCGGTGGTCGAACTCGATTATCTTCAGCTGATCCAGGCGCAACAGAACGTCAACGAGTTCGTTCTCGTCCATGCGAAACGCCTCGGTGATCTCGCGATATCTCCAGTCGTTCACGAGCAGGTAGGTCACGACGAGTATTGGGCTGCGAGATGAGCGCTAGTTCTGAGCTCACTCAGCTGCGTCACAGGTCTTTTGCTTCGGAGCTTGCATCAGATCGGCCAGAGTCAGTCTGAGGGCGGCGCGGATTAGATTCGAGACGCTTTAACGAGAAGTGGCTTTTGCTCAAATCACGCTTGACGTCGGCTCACTGACGCTCAGCAGGGCCGCTAGTTTTCGATAGGTCAGCTCGCGCGAACGCAGTGTCAATTTGATCGCTCGCAGGAGCGGCGCCGAAGCGGTCGATGGCTACAGTCTCCCGTTGGTATAAGAATATGATACGGGTGGTGTGCGGACAGTGTCACTGATGACCTAAGTGCTTGTATGGCTTCAGAGAACACCTTAGGCTGCGACTTAACAGGGCCCAGAGACTACACGCATCCTGCACTTCGAATCGTACTCGCCATCGTCGGAGCCGCATTCGGCGCGAATCTCGCCGGCGAGGGCGCGCGACTGCTGGCAGCCGTTGTCGGCGCGCTGGCGGGCCTCGCCGCCGGTGAAGTCGTCTCCACGCGAAGCTCCCTGGAGCGCATGCATGCGGGCTGCGGGAGCTGCGACGACGACTGAATGAACGTCAGTCCGCGTCGGTTCCCGCAGCGCAACTTCAAGAACGCGTGACTCCTGCGACCCCGCCCCCGCCGCGTGTCGCACCGCAGGCACTTGCGCCACGCCCGGCAGTCGAACCGGCGCCTGCGCGGCCACATGTTCCGCAGCCACCCACAGTGCCGAACGGAACATCCGGGGCGAGGACCGCGGTTCGTACGCACCGTACGGAAAGCGCCATCATCAAATTCCTGCGCGAATATTTTACCGGCGGCAACACTCTGGTCCGCGCTGGCGTGGTCGTCCTGTTCTTCGGTGTGGCCTTCCTGCTTCGTTATCTGGCCGAACATACCCGCATCCCGATCGAGTTCCGTCTTTCGGGTGTGGCGCTGGCCGCTTTCGTGCTGCTGGTACTCGGCTGGCGCTTGAGGGTCAGGCGACCGGGCTACGCTTTGGCGCTTCAGGGCGGGGCGATCGGCATTCTCTACCTGACCGTCTTCTCTGCCCTGCATCTGTACTCAGTACTGACGCCTGGCGTGGCTTTTGTGCTCCTTGCGGTCGTCTCCGCCTTGTCAGGAACTCTGGCCGTTCTGCAAAGCTCCCAGGCGGTCGCCCTGCTCTCAGCGATCGGCGGATTCCTTGCGCCGTTCCTGGCTTCCACAGGTCACGGTGATCACGTGGCGCTGTTCAGTTACTTCGCCGTGCTGAACCTGGCGATCCTCGGTATCGCCTGGTTTCGCTCCTGGCGGCCGCTCAACGTTGCCGGGTTCGTCTTCACGTTTGTCCTGAGCACCACCTGGGGTGTCCTGCAGTACCGGCCGCAGGATTTCGCGAGCAGCGAGCCGTTCTTGATCTTTTTCTTTCTGCTCGATGTCGCCGTCGCCGTGCTTTACAGCACGCGTCAGGTGCCTACCCTGCACGGTTACCTCGACGGCACGATCATCTGCGGTACTCCGATCGCAGCGTTCGGCTTGCAGGCTGCGATGCTGCACGATCAGCGGTTGGCGCTGGCATACAGCGCCCTCGTATTGAGTGCGCTGTATATCGCGCTCGCACGGCTCCTGCACACTCGCCGAGGCGAGCGGCAGCGTCTGCTGGTGGAAGCGCTCATGGCGTTGGGCGTTGCGTTCTTGACGCTGGCGCTGCCATTGGCACTGAACGGTCGCTGGAGCGCCGCGAGCTGGGCGCTCGAGGGAACAGCACTGATCTGGGTCGGCTGTCGGCAGCACCGCTCTGCCCGCAGCTTCGGCACGCTGCTGCAGCTCGCAGCGGGCGCTTCTCTCGCTTTGACCAGCCTGTCGGGCACAGCCGTACCTTCCGGGACCTTTATCGCGGCACTGATGGTTGGCGTCGCTTCAGCGTGCGCTGCGCAGATCTCCATGCGAACAGGCAGAAGCTCGCGGACGACGAGGCAACGCGCGGGCGGCCTCTTCCTCTGGGGATTGCTGTGGTGGTGCATCGGCGGTGTCAGCGAGATTGAGCGGCACGTCGACAAGAGCTACTTGCTGCCTCGACCCTGGCATTCGCCACGGTCACGGCACTGCTGTGCGCAGCACTGGCTCGTCGCTTCCGACTGACCATCGCGCTCCCGCCGGCCTTGTCTTTGATGCCGGTTATGGCGCTATTTGCGTTGTGGGCGGCCAGCACGCTGCCGCATCCGCTCGCCCAGGCCGGCTGGATTTCCTGGCCGGTTTCATTCGCCGCGCTCTACGCGATCCTGCGGCTTCACGATGATGCGCCGCTCCCGCTCGCCCTGAGTACGCTGCACGCCTGTACGCTGCGGCTGCTGACGGCTCTATCGAGCTGGGAAGCCGCGTGGGCGATCGGGCGCGCGGTCGGCCACGCAGGAGCCTGGTCGATCGTAATCTGGAGCTACACAGGCAGCAGTATCCGCAGCGTGTTCGCCGGCCACCGCAGTACGAGCTGCGGTTGCAGGTCACAGTACTCGCCGTCGCGGCGGATACGCTTTATCTTTCGGTGTGGAATGTCGTGACAACGTACTGTATGAGCCTGTCGCGCCGCTGCCGTACGTTCCTGTGTTCAATCCGTTGGATATCGCGCAGGCCCTCGTGCTGTTCATCGTGATCAGCGCATGGCTGCGCGTGTGTGCCGAGCCTAGCGCGACCCTATCCACGATGGATCAGCGGCCGTGTGGTGCTGCTGTCCCTCGTGACTTCTTTTGGTTGAACGCTGTGCTGTTGCGCACGCTCCACCAGTGGGTCGGAATTCCGTACGAGATCGAAGCCATGATGAAGTCGACGCTGGTACAGTCCGCCCTTTCATCTTTTGGGTATTGTGGCCTTGACGACCATGTTAGTAGCGACCCGCGTCACGGCTCGGATCGTGTGGCTTACCGGCGCGGCGCTATTGGTCGTCGTCGTACTCAAGCTGTTTCTGGTAGACCTGTCGAGCATCGGCACGGTCGAGAGAAGCGTGTCGTTCGTCGGAGTGGGTTTGCTGATGCTGGTCTCGGCTATTTCTCGCCACTGCCACCGGCTGCGCGGAAGATGACATGATACGCACGCTCGGAGCATTCTGCTGCTCGCCTCCGTCGTTTTCACCTCGGCTACGCCGGCCGCAGAATCATCCCCAAGTGACTTTGCATACGGCATGTCCATAGAGACGTCCGCACGCGCTGCGGCGTACCGGCTGACGCTCCGGTTGAGGTATATCGGCAGATCACGCACGAGGACCTGCGGGATCTGCGCGTGTTTAATGGCAGCGGCCAGCGGTGCCTTACGAATTACAGCAGCCGGAGCCGAAGGAAAAGGTGCAGTCGGAGAGCCGCCGCTGCCGCTATTTCCCCGCGCGGCGATGCCCGCGTATCGCTCGAGGGGCTGCGCGTGACGATACAGTCGACGGGAGCGGCGGTCGCTCTGCGCACGGGAGCCGCAGCTCCGGAGCCAGACGCCATCACGAGCACGTGTTGACGGCCGGGACTTGAAAAAAGCGTTACCGGGCGCAGATGCGCAGCAGGATGCCGCCGCAGAGTTCTCGGAAGCATGCGCATCGAAGCAAGCGAGGATCTTGGGTCTTGGCGCACGGTGAGATCCGATGCGCGGTGCTCAATCTGCGCGCGAACGGCTCGCAGCTTGTGCAGAGCCGCATCGAAGTTCGGTGAATCAAGGCGAGATTTGGGCTTGACCTGGGTCGGGCGGGCAGCGCCGTTCGAACTTACTTCGGTGTTGCAGAGACGGCTCCGACCCGAAGGATGTGCCTCAATAGACCTTCACAGTCGCGGGCCTTCCGGTTCCTGGCAAGCCGAGTGAATTGACCTTCAATATGGATGCGAAGTTGCCTGTGTCGCAGGGTGAACCTTGCGTTACCGGAAGCCAATTCAGCGGTAAGAGTGCAGTTGCTCTCGCGCTCGCGCGCGACCGACCCATGGCGCCCGATCACACAGGCGGAATTTTATCGCGTGCGTAACGGCAGTTCCGACCGACGCAACCCGCCTATTCCGATTCCGCTCAACTTCGATCGCCTCTGGCTGGCGCGAGAGGTGCAGCCGTCAGTGACGATCGGCGACGTGAGGCTGCAGGCGATCTGGAATGACGCGGAGGTGGTATTCCTCGCCAAGGGCGACGGTCCGTTTCTCCTTGCTTACGGCAACGCCTCCGCACAGCCCGCGACTACCGTCTTGGGGTCACTGTTGGATGGCATCGTTGTGTCGCCGGCGCGAGCGGACCATGCCCATCCCCTGGGCGGTGCCGGGCGCCTGCAACCACCTCCGCGGACCGTACCGTGGAAGCTTGCGGTGCTTTGGGCGGTTCTCGGCGGTGGAGTGATGCTGCTCGCTTGGATGGCGTATCGGCTGTCGCGGGAGGTGGGTGCACGGTAACGGTCGCATGGTGTCGTCGCGGGTGTCAGGATTGTGCGAAGATACAGGGCCGGCAGATATGAGCGGCCGCAAGGCCTCCGGCACCGCGTGAGGTCGCTAGCGCGCGGGGAGGCCTGCTCCAAAACGCGAGCGCAACTCGCGCGTCGCCATCTCCAGGTTGGCGAGCGTCGCTTCCACCTCTCGAATGTATTCCGCGCCGGCCTCGGTGAGCGTCAGCTTGCGAATCCCGCGCTTGAACAGTCGCACGCCCAGGTCGCTCTCGAGCGACCGCACTCGTGCACTGACCGCCGAAGGAGTGATGCAGAGCAGGTGAGCGGCGTGCTTGAAGCTTCCGGTCATGCCGGCCAGATGGAAGGCCTTGAGCTTGGATGCGGACAGCTTTCCCGCCCACGCGTGGCCGCGCAATGTTCCCGTCCGCGTCGTCCTTGAAAGATCCGGCCCGGTACGGGCGAGCGGTAATTCCATGATGGTCTCCTTAAAAGCCCATATTTAAAGTTAATCGAAACGCAGTGACATTGCGGTCCCCGCGGCATGACTGATGGTTCTGACGAGATGCGCACGATCGTATGAGTGGCTGTGATGCTTTGCCGCCGGCGCCAATGCATTGAGTGCCAGACGGGACGCCATTTGACATATATGACTCGCAGCCGCGCAGAGCGGCTATCCCTCGGGAGGATGAGGGCTCATTCCACCAGCGGAGGCACACGCCAGCCGGGATGTCACGACTTTGTTACCGGGCCGACACTGCTGTATGACCGGCTGCTCTCTAGACTTCGGCATCACCAGAGTGACACTTCGGAGTGCCGAGGACATGGCGTATATAGCCCCGCGTACCATCGTCATCGTCGGCGCCGGTTTCTCCGGCACGTCGGTGGCGACCAACCTGCTGCGGGCGGGGCACAAGCAGCCCGTGCGAGTCGTACTCGTTGACAGATCGGAGATCGGGCGTGGGGTCGCCTACCGCAGAGCAAAGGAAGCTTACCTGCTGAACGTTCCGGCGAGCCGCATGTCGGCGAATGTCGATGACCCTGACGAATTCCTGAAGTTCGCGCAGCGCCGCCTCGCCGGGGCCCGCGGCGAGGACTTTCTGCCTCGTGAGCACTACGGTGAGTACCTCGAATCCTCACTGCGGCGGGCCGAGAGCGAGGCACCGCCTGGGGTCGAGCTGCAGCGCATGCACGGGCTGGTCATCGCCATCGAGCGCATTCCGCGCAGGTCGATCTATCAGGTTCATCTGGATGACGGACGAGTAGTGCGCGCCAACGACGTGGTGCTCGCGCTCGGCAATCCGTCGCCTGCGCCGCTTCCGGGAAGTGAGCAGCTGCGAGGAGATGCCCGTTACCTTGAAAACCCCTGGCAGGCGCCCGGCAGCGTGCGCGCGGGCGAGACCGTACTCCTGGTCGGCGCCGGACTCACCATGGCGGATGTGGCGGTCGCAGGACTTGCCGGACGCAAGGTCGTCATTCATGCCCTGTCCCGACACGGGTTGCTGCCCACGGCGCAGACGCCGTTCCGACACGCGCAGCTCGAGCACGATCCACAGGCGCTGCTTGATGCAGCGTCCACATCACTGCGTTCCCTGTGCCGGGCAGTGCGCGCTCTGGTCAGCGAGATCGAAGCGCACCAGGGCGACTGGCGCGAAGCCATCAGCTACGTACGCGAGCTGGCACCGCGCCTGTGGCAGCGCTTAGCGGTGAGCGAGCGCCGGCGCTTCCTCAGACACGTGCGCTGCTACTGGGACGTGCACCGCCACAGGCTGCCGGAGGGGACCTGGACGCAACTCAAAGACCTGCAACGCGAGGGCCGGTTGCACCTTCACGCCGCTCGTATCCTGAGGCTCGAACCGGCTGGCAAGCAGATTCGTGTGGTGTATCGCCCGCGTGGGCAATCCGCGGTGGAAAAGCTGCTGGTCGATCGAGTGATCAATTGCACGGGACCCGACTACAACCCAGTACACACCCGTGAGCGGCTGCTGCGCTCCCTCTTGGCGCAGGGCCTGGCCACCGGCGATGCGCTGGGCCTGGGCCTGGTCACCGATGAGTTCGACGCCCTCGTGAGCGCGAGCGGTCATCCGGCGAACGGCCTCTATTACATCGGACCCATGCTGAGGCCTGCCCACTGGGAGACCACCGCTGTTGCTGAACTCAGGCAGCACGCCGCTCGCCTGGCAGGCCATCTGGCCGAGGACCCGGAGAGCTGGACGGTAAAACGTGGCGCCTGGGCGCCCGCTGGCCTAACGAGTCTTTCCGCGGGCCGCGCTTCAACTTCACCCCGCTACGGCTTGCCGGCCTGATCTTCCGCGCCGCGCCGCCGATGTGGCCGCGCATTCCTGTATGGCGTAGGCTTGGTCCCGACCAACAGAGGCTCTTACGAAGCCTCGGAGTACGCCCGCGACCAGCCGGCCGCCACACGAAGCAAAAACAAAACATGAACAAAAGGTCTGTTGGTTTCTCACTCATCGTCATCGCTGCGGCATCCGCACCAGCTCTTGCCCAGCAGCAGCAACCGGGGCCACCGGGCTGGGCCGAGCAGCACCAGCTGACGCCTGCCCAGCAACAGCAGGCCCAGAATTGGGCCGACCAGCAGGCACGCAATGCCGCCATGACAAAGGCAGCCCTTGCGCAGCAGGCGCAGCAACCGGTCCGTCCGCAGGTACTTCAGTATCAGCGCTGGCAGAACGAATGGAGGCAACAGCATCCCGGCGAGGCTATGCCGAGCCTCGGCGTGCTCGAGCACATGCACGAGAAAGAGCTCGTGGCGAATACCCAAGCCGACGGGCAGCGAATGTGGGCCGCCCGGCAGGCGGAGCTTAAGGCGAACTACCAGACAGCCAGGCAGATGCAGGAGCGGAAGAACGCCGCGCAGCATGTCACCTGGAACAACCAGCAGTGGGCGAACTGGGACAAGGCCTACGATCAGCAGATGCACCAGCAGGCCATCGACTATGAGCATGCCCGGGAGCAGGCGGGAGAAGAGCTTCGGGCGGAGATGGCGGAGCAGGCGCGACGCGAAGGCCGGGCGTTCTAAAGCGACGGCCTCGACGTGCATCCATCGAAGGCACGGCACTCGCAACTTTGGGATCGAGCGCTCCGCTCACCTCCTTAGTGAGGCCGCAGTGGCGCGGGCCGAGGTAGAATGGCGCAGCTTCTTGGCACCTAGTTGGGCCAAAAGCGACTCATATGCCCTGGTCGGCGAGCACGCAATCCCCGCGGCAGCAGGGAAAGAGTGATGAGGCGACTGTGCTTGGGATTGGCGTGCCTCGTCGCCTATGTCGCGCAAGCAGGGAGGGTACCTGTACCCCTCAAGCGCGCTTGCCGTCCAGGGTCGGACTCGACCCAGCGACGACGCCCGCCAGCCCGCAGTCTCCTACCTTATGAAAAGGCAGTTACCGTCAGTCCAAAGATTCAGGCAATCCGCGAGTGAGAGGGCCTAAGAGCATCTGCAAAGCTCCCGAGGTCGAATTCCTTCGCCGCTTCCACCGAGTCGTGCAGATGCTGGAGCCCGATATCTAAGCGCTCTAGCGACTGGGGCTGGGAACGTGCTGATCAATCAAGAGCGTGTTGCCGTCGGGGTCGGCGACCTCAAAGTATGCTGGCCCCTTGGTCGTTACGTCCGCTTCGGGCGCAATCGTGAGACCGCGCGCCTTCAAAGCGCGCTGCAGTTCCCGCACATCCTGGAAGTCGGTCAGGGTCTCCTTGTTTTTGGTCCATCCCGGGTTAAAAGTCAGAATGTTTTTTTCGAACATTCCCTGAAAAAGCCCGATCCTCGCAGTTCCATTCTGGAGAACGACCCAATTCTGTTCGAGGTTACCGCCGACCTGCTTGAAATCGAGCTTCTGGTAGAAGGCCATGGATGCCTTAATGTCTTTCACGGCTAGGCTGACGGAGAAGTTTCCAAGCTCCAGGGATTTCTCATCTGCGGCTTGGGTGGATCGGGTCGTGCTGGCATCCGCCACGCAGATTAAGACCATCGCACCGACGAGCAAGCGGGTTGGTACCTTCACGCGATTCTCCCTTAGTCTTTCCGGCACAAGTCCCACTAAATGGGGCAGACTGTCTGCCGCATTAAGATGCCCGAGAATCGTAGACGCCGCTTGCCAAATTCTGCGCATCTCCCAGAGGGCCGAGAGGGCCGCCGCTTTACGACCCGCGCAATCGGACACGTCGTAAGCAACCTCATAGCAATCGAGGCCCCGCGAGATAACGCAGAACACTAGATCGGGTGCACCATCATCGACCGGGAAGCTCCTGCGGATAGATAAGCCACTC
Organism: uncultured Gammaproteobacteria bacterium; assembly: GCA_963787655.1. Taxonomy (GTDB): domain Bacteria; phylum Pseudomonadota; class Gammaproteobacteria; order Steroidobacterales; family Steroidobacteraceae; genus 13-2-20CM-66-19. The sequence goes on from CAWBDY010000003.1 coordinate 649,124, forward strand.
TCGCGGCGGGAGCTGCGTGCAATGGACGGAAATTGGAGTGAGGGCGGCGAAAGGGACTCGCTGTGCAGGGTGAGCCACTCCTCAGCCACATCCTCAAGGCTATCCCGGAGCACCGCCTTGCAGTCCTGGCGCTCTGCGCTTGGATCGATTCCCTCCGGATGAGCTTTCGCGCCTCATCGCCCCTCGAGCCACGTCCGGATAGGCGCCGAGCGAGATCAGCTTCTCGCGCCCGTACATTCGGTATTTGAGTCGCCACGGTCGTTAGCCCGAGGGCATCACCAGCAACTACGGACCGCGTTGGTCGAAGAGGTACGATCTCGCGGCTTGGCGTTGCGAACTCTAATCTCGCTCGGGGAACCCGTATAACACCCGACTGCCCCACCTGGGCTGACCGTACCCCCACCTTTACTTACGGTCCAACCGCGGCAGCGTTGGACGCGCTCAGACACCGCCGTATGCGAAAATCCTAGTATTTGAGGCCTTTGGCGACCATTTGGGGCACGGAAGGACGCCCGGGCACGCGCGACTTAGATTTCGGGAAAGGCTAGGGTCGGAATCGAACCGGCGTAGACGGCTTTGCAGGCCGCTGCATGACCACTCTGCCACCTAGCCGAAGGTGAGAATGAAGCGCGCAAGCACAGCTCCCTGGAACGCTAGTCCGCTCGGACTGCTCCCCGCTGACTTTCGCTTCAGTTGCGGTAGAGTTAAGCGTAGCAAAAAGGGGACAATGCGTCGATTGCGGCGCCACTCCGACGTGCTACCGCTCGCAGCGGTTCGGTGCCGGCGATGAGTTAACACAAACTAAGAGGTGCGCTATGTCCGCCGTGCCCGCTGCTGGTCTTCTCGATCGCGAACACATCATCGCCGGCCCCGGATTCAACCGCTGGCTGGTGCCTCCGGCGGCGCTGGCAATACACCTGTGTATCGGCATGGCTTATGGCTTCAGCGTGTTCTGGTTACCGATGAGCAAGCTGATTCCCGGCGCGCCGATCTGCTCGAACGGTTTCCTTGCGGAACTGACCGTGACGAGCTGTAACTGGTCCGTCGCCGACGTCACCCATATTTTCGAGACCTTTATCGCCATGCTAGGCATTTCGGCTGCGATCTGGGGTGGCTGGCTCGAGCACGCTGGGCCGCGCAAGTCCGGCTTGATCGCGGCGCTGTGCTGGGCCGGCGGCCTCGTCTTGGGCGGCTACGGTGTCGCCATCCATCAGTTGTGGCTGGTATACCTCGGCTGCGGCGTACTCGGCGGCGTCGGCCAGGGACTGGGCTATATCACTCCGGTCTCGACACTCATTAAGTGGTTTCCGGACCGACGCGGTATGGCAACGGGATTCGCGATCATGGGTTATGGCGGCGGAGCAATGATCGGTTCCCCACTCGCCGTTTGGCTGATGGCGCACTTCTCCCGCGACGGAGCCTCGGGCGTGTCGCAGACACTAATGGTCCTCGGGGTAATTTATTTCGTCGCCATGAGCCTCGGTGCATTTGGCTTCCGTGTGCCGCCGGCAGGCTGGCGCCCAGCCGGCTGGACGGCGCCTGCGACCGCTGCGGGCGGCATGATCACGAGCCGACACGTGCATCTGAATGTTGCCTGGAAGACGCCACAGTTCTGGCTGATTTGGGGCGTCCTATGTCTGAACGTCACCGCGGGTATCGCGGTTATCGCGATGGCAAGTCCAATGTTGCAGGAAGTGTTTGGCGGCAGGCTCCTCGGGCTGGAGGCCCACGCCGTACTGAGCGACGCCAACAAGGCGGCAATCGTCGCCGCTGCGGCCGGCCTTGTCGGCCTCATCAGCCTGTTCAACAGCCTGGGGCGTATCTTCTGGGCTTCGGCTTCGGACTATCTTGGCCGCAAGAACACCTACTTCATTTTCTTCATACTCGGCATGCTCCTGTATGCGCTGCTGCCGACGTGGGGACACCTCGGCCTCGCCGCCCTGTTCGTGGCATCCGTATGCATCATCCTCACAATGTATGGCGGCGGGTTCGCCACCGTGCCGGCCTATCTTGCGGACATTTTTGGCACCCAGATGGTGGGCGCGATCCATGGACGCCTGATCACGGCCTGGTCGGTTGCCGGAGTCGTCGGACCTGCGCTGATCGCCAAGCTGCGCGAAACGCAACTTGCGCGCGGTATACCGAAGAACCTCGTTTACGACCGCACGCTCTACATCATGGCTGGACTGCTGTTCGTTGGATTCCTGTGCAATTTGCTGGTGCGGCCAGTAAATGAGAAGTACTACATGAGTGAGGCGCAACTGGCACACGAGCGCTCCCTGCAGCGCGAGGCGCGTAACGGCGGCGATGCACAGGCAGCCGCGCGCGGCGCCCCAGGTTTGCTGGTGATCGCCGCTTGGACTGCAGTCGGGATCCCGTTCCTGATTGGGCTCTACATTGCGCTGAAAAAGGCGGCGGCGCTGCTGTGAAGTCGGCTCGGGCCGGCTAGCGCGAAGGGTCGGTAGGCATCTGCCGGCCCTCACCGGGCCAAACGCGCTGCACGTGCGCGTACAGGAACGCGGTCGTTAGCCCAAACAGCAGTAGACCGTTCAAAGCCTCAAGTGCGCCCATCAGACGCCAATGAGCTGCCAAGTACAGCTCGGCGTGCCCGTAAGTCGTGAGCGCGCTAAGGGAGTACAGCAGTGCCTCCCTGGAATTCGGCAGCGCTCCAAGTTCGTGGTACGCGGCCGCCCAGATCGTGGCCTCGAGAGCGTGCAGCAGCGTTGCCAAGAGGGTCACGATGCCCATGACGACTACGAAATGCAGCATAAAGCGCCGGCGTCGCCGCAGACTCTTAAGTATCGATACCACCCGCGCGTTGATTAGGGCGAGCACCACGACGTGCAGGATGACCGTGAGGACGATCAGCGGCAGCGCCCAAGCCCAGTTGTTGTTCCAGAGGTCGTTTTCCACCTTGTTCACCACTATGCATGCGTGCGGGATGGCGGCTTTCACCCGCCATTGAGGTCATCGCCCGCGAACCGAACCTGATCCTGCAGTTGTTCTTCCGTCGATTTGCTTCGGCGAAGCATTCCGGGATCTAAAAAGCGGTCTATACATCCGTTGCAGCGGCCCGCAGATGGCACCGACTGTGCGGAGGAAATTCGCGTGGCGCAAGTCACTCGCGCGGATTCCGGGTATGCGTCTTGATGGTTGTGCCAACACCGCAATGTGTCACGTGCCTCATCCGGCGAGAAATAGACTGTATTGATTGTCTTGCAGGCGCGCCGTAAACTTACTTTGCACCGGAGATGGCATTCTCCGCGAACCGCTGCAAAGCTAATGATGCCTACCCCAGCCGTTGAACGGCGAAGCGGTAGGTCATCGTGCGACAACACTACCCTTCTATTAATTACGGCCTGCTACCACGGCTGCCGTCGCACCGGAGGGTTGTCTTGTGCCTGTCGATGGTTTGCTCGCGGTGGGCGTCGGTGCGGCGTCAGGCGCCTGGCTTCGCTGGGTCCTCGGCATCGGCTAAACCCCGTTTTTCTGACGCTTCCGCTCGGGACACTCACTGCCAACCTCCTGGGAGGCTTCATCATCGGCGCGGTCATGAGTGCCGCCGAGCCCCTGGGATTTCCGCCGGTACTGCGCCTGCTGGTCGTGACAGGGTTTCTCGGCGGGCTGACCACGTTCTCGACGTTTTCCGCCGAGACCATGACACTTCTTCTCCAGGCGCGCTATGGCTGGGCCTCAGCGGCAATACTCGTACACGTCGCAGGCTCATTGTGCATGACTCTCCTGGGGGTCATTCTCATTAGGGCTTACATAGGCGGATAGCTGCCATCGCAAACATCGCGAGGTGACACGATGAACGGTACCTACCTGCGCTTCTATGTGCATGAGAACGTCAGACATCGCCATCAACTGCTTTATGAGTGGCTGCTGCAGCACGCCCGCAAGCTGGGCGTTCACGGCGGATCGGTGTTCCGCGCGGTCGAGGGGTTCGGGCGTCACGGCGTGCTGCACTCTGCACATTTCTTTGAACTGGCCGGTGAGATGACCATGGAGGTGGAATTCATTCTCACAGACGAGATGGCCGATCGCCTGCTGGAGAGCCTCGCTCAGGAGGAAGTCAGTCTCGTATACGCGCGCCTCCCGGCGCAGTTCGGGGTCATCGGGCTGCGGGCTGACAAGAGCAAGAACCCGCCTTGACCGAGATATACAGTCTTGCGACGTTATGGCTCGGTCTCGCGCTCCTGGCGACGCTGATCTCCATATGGCTGCGGATCGCAACGGCCATGTCCGAGATCATCGTCGGCACCGTCGCTCAGCTGATTATCGGTGTGGGTATCGGGGCGACTGCGCTAGGCACCGATCAGTCCTGGATCAGGTTCCTCGCCAGCACCGGCGCGGTAATTCTCACGTTTCTCGCGGGCGCCGAGCTCGACCCCCAGGTCATGCGTCGCGAGTGGAAGCAGGCCTTGATCGTGGGCCTGGTAGCGTTCGCCGCGCCGTTCCTCGGTTGCGCCGCGGTTGCGCACTACGTCATAGGCTGGAGCAGCGATGCGAGCTGGCTCACCGGCATCGCACTTTCGACGACCTCTGTCGCGGTGGTGTACGCGGTGATGCTGGAGTTCGGCTTCAACCGTACGGATTACGGCAAGGTCGTACTGGCGGCCTGCTTCGTCAACGACCTGGCCACCGTGCTGACGCTGGGGTTCAAATTCTCGCCCTTTGGCCTGAGGACGCTGACATTCGCCGGCGGCAGCACCCTGGCCTTCTTCATACTTCCCTGGCTGGTGCCGCGCTTCTTCGCCCGCTACGGACAGCGGCCCTCAGAACCGGAAGCAAAGCTGCTCTTACTGGTGATGTTCGGATTGGGCGCGCTGGCGCTCTGGGCAGGCAGCGAGCCCGTACTGCCGGCCTACATCCTCGGGATGATTCTGGCGAGCACCGTCGGCAAGGATCACTCACTCGTGCGGCGCCTGCGTACGCTGACGTTCGGCCTGCTGACGCCTTTCTATTTTATTCGCGCCGGCTCTTTGGTATCTGCCGCGTCCCTCGTCAGCGGCTTCGGTGTTCTGTGCCTGTTGCTGGGCGCCAAGATGATCACCAAGTTCGTCGGCGTCTACCCTATAACGAGGGCTTTCAAGGCCCCCACCCGAGAGGCCATGTACACGACCCTCTTGATGTCGACTGGCTTAACCTTCGGCAGCATCTCTGCACTCTTCGGGTTGTCGCACGGGATCGTCGATCAGAAGCAGTACTCCTACCTGATCGCCGCCGTCATCGGCAGTGCCATCGTACCGACATTGATTGCGAATGCATTTTTCCTGCCGCGCCACCTGTTGCCTGGTCGCCCGGGGAAAAACCCGGGTGCAATTGAAAGCCTTCTCAGCACCCAGAACCGCAGCTAGTCAAGTCACTCACTTGTTGTGGAAGAGCATACCGAGCCCTCCATCGCGTTCGTCTGGCACCTCACCCGCCTGACCGTCGACTCGCTCAAGCGCGCCATCGTAAGCGCCGCCGCGTAGCGCGCCGCCGGCTTGAGCGCCACCGCGTCCGCGATAAGTGCACCGAGGTCCAGCAGGCCCTGGGCTGTGGCTTGTTAGCGATTCCAAAGGGGGTACTTGCGTTTGAGCCGGAGCCGCCGCATGGCAGGACCCGCTTCGGGACATTACGATCGCCTCTGCTATTAGTCCCGGCTAACATTACCGTCTGCCGTTGCCACGCAACGCAACTCCGGGGGAATCTGCTGTGGCGGGAAACAGTGTCGACTCGGGGCGATGTGATTACGGCGTCCGTGGCGCGCGTGCGAAGGCGGCGATCGGGCTGCTGATTGCACTGTGCCTGCCTTTACTGCCAGTGGGACGGTGGATCACGGGCAACACAATTCCAGCGTTGCTCGCAACAGAAGCCGTGTGGTGGAGCTATGCGGCAGTGATTATTGTTTGGCTGCTCTGGGTCGAGAGCAGACCCCTGAGTTCGATAGGTTTCCGCGTCCCTACCTGGCGCACGTTCGCTTTTGCCGTGCTGGCTGCGGTCGTGTTGACGGGAATCATGATCGTGCACTTTGCGCTGATTGTGCCAGCCCTGCATTTGAACGCAGACGTGGCGATCAAGATGCGTGAGGACATCATTCAAACGCCATACTGGTACCGGGTCTTGTTGGTTTTAAGGGCCGCCGTGGTGGAGGAAATTCTGTTTCGCTCCTACTTGATGGAGAAGATCCACCAGCTCACCGGCAGTTGGGGCGCTGCCGCCGTAGTTTCCATCATCGCGTTCACCTACGGCCATCTCTCCGCATGGGGTGCTGTACATCTCATCCCAGTGTTCGTCGCAGCGATTGTGTTTGCTTTGCTCTACGTATGGCGAAGGGACACCCCGTGCAACATGATTGCGCACTTCCTGGCGGATGGCGCTGGTTTTCTCGCGTCCTGACGAATGCGTGATCCGTGAGTCCATTTAGACATCAGCCGCACTGAAGAAAAACCAGCGTCAGCTTGCGGGCGGTAAGTTTGTGGGTTCCTCCGGCGGCCGCATCTGTCCGTCACGGGATCGCTCTCGGCCTGCGAACTTCTGCAGAGCGCGGTACGCACTTCGCAACCGCTGAGCCCGTAGCGCTCCTTATAAGCGCAGGTAAGCCTCTAGACGGTCTTAGAAAACGATGGAGCGGGAAACGAGACTCGAACTCGCGACCCCGACCTTGGCAAGGTCGTGCTCTACCAACTGAGCTATTCCCGCATCCCGGAAGAGAGCGCGAGATTCTATGTCCACCCCCCGGGAAGTCAAGGCGACCAGTGTCGCGGCAGACGCGGGAGGTACTGTTACATCAGCACCATTATATTACATATAATCAACTACTTATTTAGTATTCTTAACGCTTCAGCTCAGGCCACGCGGCACGCAGATAAAGCACCATCGAGATGAGCGTCAGGACTGCGGCGACTTCGGTCAGCACCACACCGAGCCGATAAGTCGGCAAACCAAAGAGCTGAATGCGATACAGCATCATCGCAAGTCCGACGATCTGCAGAATGGTCTTGTATTTGCCGAGCTGCGAGACGGCAACCCGGCCGCGCGCGCCGATCTCGGCCATCCACTCGCGCAGTGCCGAGATGGTGATCTCGCGACCGATGATCACGACCGCGGTGAGCACGATCAGCGCGCGCGGATCCTTGCTGACCAGGAGCACCAGCGCCACCGCGACGATGAGCTTGTCGGCCACCGGATCCAGGAAAGCGCCCAGGCGCGAGATCTGTCCGAGCCGCCGTGCGAAGTATCCATCCAGCGAATCGGTGATTCCGGCGGCGCCGAACAACAGTCCCGCGGCCGGGTCCGCCCACCAGTACGGCATGTAGAACAGGAGAATGATCAGCGGGATCGCCGCGATGCGCGTCCAGGTGAGCGTGTTGGGCAGATTCCAGGGCATTAAGGCCGCCTATGAGCCGGGATGCAGGTGATCATAAAGACTTCGCGCCAGTGCCGCGCCGATTCCTGTGACCTGTGTCAGATCCGCGACGCCGGCGCGCATGACGCCCTGCAGCCCGCCGAAGTGCTTGAGCAGCGCACGTCGCTTCGCCGGCCCCAGTCCTGGCACCGACTCCAGTACGGATTCGTTGTAGCGCCGGGCGCGCTTGCGACGGTGTCCGGTTATGGCAAAGCGATGCGCCTCATCGCGGATCCTCTGTACCAGACGCGAGGCCGGTGCGTGCGCCTCCGGCGTCACGGGGCTATTCGCGCCCCAGACGAACAACCGCTCCTGTCCGGGCCTGCGATCGGGTCCCTTGGCAACGCCTACGAGTGCCAGGTCGCCGAAACCGAGTTCGGCGAGCGTCTCGTGAACCTGGCTGATCTGTCCGATGCCGCCATCGATCAGGAGCAGATCCGGCGCGGGCACGTCGCCGGCGCGCACGTGTTTGTAGCGGCGCTCCAGCGCCTGCCGCAGCGCGGCGTAATCGTCCCCCGGGGTCACGCCGCTTATGTTGAAGCGGCGGTACTCCTTCTTAAGCGGTCCTTCGGGACCAAAAACCACGCACGAGGCAACCGTCCCCTCCCCGCCCGTATGACTGATATCGAAGCATTCGATGCGCTGCGGCGGCTCCGGCAGATCGAGCTCGCTGGCCAGGTCCTGCAGCATCTCGTCCATGCCCTGCCGCTGCGCAAAGCGCATGCGCAGCGCCTGCGTGGCGTTCTCGCGCGCCAGCTCCACCCAGCGCACCGCCAGACCGCGCAGCGGAAAGCGGACCTCGATCTTCTTGCCGCTGCGCGTAGTGAGCGCCTCGGCCAAAGCCGGGCCTTCCTCGAGGCGGCTGCCAAGGATCACCTCCGCGGCGGCCTCCGTGGTGGCGTAGTACTGCATGATGAAGGAGGCCAGCGCCTCGTGCGGTTCGGCCAGTGCCGCGCGCGGAAAGTAGCAGGTGGTGCCGAGGTTGCGGCCGCCGCGCACCAGCATGACGCTCACCGCGAACTCGCCGGACTCGCCGACGATGGCGAACACGTCGGCGTCGCGCTCGCCTTCGGCGGTCACGATCTGCTGCGCCTGGATGCGCTGCAGCGCGGCCAGCTGGTCGCGCAGCTGCGCCGCACGCTCGAACGCCAGGTGCGCCACCGCCTCCTCCATGCGCGTGTGCAGCTCGGCATTGACCTCGTCACTGCGCCCATCCAGCACCTTCACGGCCGCGGCGATGTCCTGGGCGTAGGCCGCGGCGGAGATGAGCCCGACGCAGGGCGCCGAGCAGCGGCCGATCTGGTGCTGCAGGCACGGGCGGCTGCGATTGGCGAAGAAGCTGTCGCGGCAGTTGCGGATGCGGAACAGCTTCTGCAGCTGGTTGAGCGTGTCGCGCACGGCCCACGCATTGGGGAATGGCCCGAAATAACGTCCCGGGGCGCTGCGCGAACCGCGATAGAACTCCAGGCGCGCAAACTCGTGCTCGACGTACAGGTGGATGTAGGGGAAGCTCTTATCGTCCTTCAGGACGATGTTGAAGCGCGGCTTGTGCGCCTTGATCAGGTTGTACTCGAGCAGCAGCGCCTCGGTCTCGGAGTTGGTGACCGTCACCTCGATCGCGCCGATCTGCGCGACCAGTGCCTGGACGCGCGGATCGATGTTGCTCGCCTGGAAATAATGGCCGACGCGATCCTTGAGGCTGCGCGCCTTGCCGACGTACAGCAGCTCCTGGTCGGCCGCGTACATGCGGTAGACGCCGGGACGCTTCGGCAGCGCGGCGATGTATTCCTTGGCGTCGAACTGCGTCGTCATGCCTCACTCGTCCGCCGCGGCGATGGGAAGACCGGCGCGCTGACAGGCGCGTGCCACCACGGCGCGGAACATCTCGGCCGTGAGGCGCCGCGTCTGAGTGTTGTAGCGGCTGCAATGATACGAATCGATGAGCCAGCGGGCATCAGGCAGTGCGTGCTCGCGCCCGTGGCCGAAGGCATAGGTCGCCCGTTCAAGTCCGAGCGCGCGCACTGCCGCCTCGTGCGCGACCCGGCCGAGGGCCAGGTAGACGCGCACGCGCGACAGCTGCCTCACTTCAGCGGCCAGGAAGCGGTTGCAGGTGCGGATCTCGGCGGGCAGGGGCTTGTTTTGCGGAGGCAGGCATTTCACCGCATTGGCGATACGCGCCTGGCGCAGCCGCAGCGGATCGTCGGCGGATCTCGAGACCGCGCGCGTGGCAAGGCCAGCCGCGTGCAGCGTCTCGTAGAGGAGGATCCCGGCGTGATCCCCGGTAAAGGGCCGGCCGGTACGGTTGGCACCGTGCATGCCGGGCGCAAGGCCCACGATCAGGATGCGCGGCTGCGCCGCACCGAAGGACGGCACCGGGCGCGCCCAGTACTCCGGATGACGCGCGCGCACGTCGGTGAGAAAGCTCGCCAGGCGTGGACAGCGGGTACAGTCCGGATCGTAGGCGGCGTGCGTGGGGTGCTCAGTCATCCATGTGCCGGATGACGGCGCTGGCGAAGCCCGCGGTCCCGAGCAGCGTCGCCCCGGGAATGAGCCGCTGCATGTCTTCCTCGACGTTCTTGCGAGCCGCCAGTTCGCGCTTGGGGCGCTTGATCGCCTCGCGCAGCCGTGCCAGGTCGTAGGTGAGTTCCTTGTTGGCGATGGTGCGGGTGACGCCCTTGATGATGAGATCGGCGGCCGCCGTCCACCTGAGGTAACGCAGCATCATCTCGGCGGACAATATGAGCGAGCCGGGGTTCACCCGGTCCTTGCCGGCAAAGCCGGGGGCGGTGCCATGAGTGGCCTCGAACACCGCCAGGCCGTCGCCGATGTTGCCGCCCGGGGCGATGCCGATGCCGCCCACCTGGGCGGCGAGTGCATCGGAGACGTAGTCGCCGTTGAGGTTGAGCGTCGCGATGACGTCGTATTCCTCGGGGCGCAGCAGCACCTGCTGCAGGAAGTTGTCGGCGATGACGTCCTTGATGACGATCTGCTGGCCGCCCTTCGGGCTTGCGAACGACAGCCATGGGCCCGCACCGATGGCCTTGGCGCCGAATTCCTGCCGGGCCAGCTCGTAGCCCCAGTTGCGGAAGGCGCCTTCCGTGTACTTCATGATGTTGCCCTTGTGCACGAGCGTCACCGACACGCGGTCGTGGTCGATCGCGTACTGGATCGCCTTGCGGATCAGGCGCTGGCTGCCCTCGCGCGAGACCGGCTTGATGCCGATGCCGGAGCTTGCCGGAAAGCGTATGGAGGTGACCTTCAGGCGCCCCTCCAGAAAGGCAATGAGCGCGTGCACCTCGGTCGAGCCGGCCGGCCACTCGATACCGGCGTAGATGTCTTCGGTGTTCTCGCGGAACACGACCATGTCGGTGAGGCTGGCGTCGAGCATCGGGCTTGCGACGCCGGGAAAATAGCGGATCGGGCGCACGCAGGCGTACAGGTCCAGGTCCTGGCGCATCGCCACGTTGAGTGAGCGCATGCCGCCGCCGACCGGTGTGCCGAGCGGCCCCTTGATCGAGACGACGAAGTCGCGCAGCGCCTCCAGCGTCTCCTGCGGGAACCACTCGCCGTACAGCGCGTTGGCCTTCTCACCGGCGTACAGCTCGGTCCAGCAGATCGCACGACGCCCCTCGTAAGCCTTGGCGACCGCCGCATCCACCACGCGGCGCATGGCCGGGGTTATGTCGATGCCGATGCCGTCGCCTTCGATGAAGCCGATGAGCGGCTGGTGGGGGACCTCCAGCGAACCGTCGGCCCTGATGTGAATCTTGCGTCCCGTCTGCGGCACGACGATGCGCTGGTACTGCATAAGCGGGCGGCGCCCTCGTCAGGGCGAAGGAATGGTGACGCGTTTGTCGTGGCGGCGGGTCTGGCTGCGCTCGGCGATCAGCATGGCAAGCTCGAGCGCCTGCTCGTGGTTCAGGCGCGGGTCGACGCTCGAGCGGTAGGCACGCTGCAGATCCTGATCGGTCAGTCCCCGCGCCCCGCCGGTGCACTCGGTGACGTCTTCGCCGGTGAGCTCGATGTGCACGCCCCCGAGGTACGAGCCGAGGTCGGCGTGGATGCGGAATGCGAGGTCCAGCTCTTTCAGGATGTTCTCGAAGCGGCGCGTCTTGATGCCGCCAGTGGTGGTCTCGGTGTTGCCATGCATCGGATCGCACACCCACAGCACCGTCTGCCCGGTCTGCCGCACCGCCTCGATCGCCTTGGGCAGATTCGCCGCCAGGTCCTTGGCGCCGAAGCGGTGGATGAGGGTCAGCCTGCCGGGCTGGTTCTGCGGATTGAGGCTCGTCACCAGCCCCTGCAGCCAGGCCGCATCCATCGCCGAGCCCACCTTCACGCCGATGGGGTTGGCGATGCCGCGGAAGTACTCGATGTGCGCGCCATCCAGCGCCGCGGTGCGCATGCCGATCCACGGCATATGCGTCGACAGGTTGTACCAGCGGTTCTGGCGCGGGATGAAGCGGGTCTGCGCCTGCTCGTAGCGCAGGTGCAGACCCTCGTGGCTCGCGTAGAAATCGACCAGCGTCGCCTCGTGCACGGCGTTGCCGCTGATGCCTTCGAAGAAATCCAGCGCATCGCCGATCGCACGCACGATGCGCTCGTAGGCATCCTTGAGCTGTGCCTGATGCACGAAGCCCAGATCCCAGTACTCCGGGTGGTGCAGGTCGGCAAAGCCCCCCTCGACCAGCGCCCGCACGAAGTTCAGGGTAAGCGCGGCGCGCTCATAACCGCGCAGCAGCAGCTCCGGGTCGGCGGCGCGCGCCGCGGCGGTGAACTCCGGCCGGTTGACCAGATCGCCGCGATAGCTGGGCAGCGTCACCCCGTCACGGGTCTCGGTGTCGGTCGAACGCGGTTTCGCGTACTGGCCGGCCATGCGCCCGACGCGGATGATCGGTTTCTTCAGCCCGTGCAGCAGCACCAGGCTCATCTGCAGAAGTATCTTCAGCTTCTTGGCAATGATGTCCGACTCGCAGTCGGCGAAGGTCTCGGCACAGTCGCCCCCCTGCAGCAGGAATGCTTCGCCGCGCTGCGCGGCAGCCAGGCGCGCCCGCAGCGCCTCGATCTCCCAGGAGACCACGATCGGCGGCAGGCGCGAGATCTGCGCGACGATGCGCTCGAGCGCCTGCGGGTCGCCGTAAACTGGCTGCTGCTGGGCAGCCTTGCTCTGCCAGCTGGCGCTGTGCCAGGAGGTGGTTTCGGGCGATCGCATGGCTTAGATCGTAGCATGCGACTTAAGGCGGATTTGCTGAGTAGCTGTCGCTGGCGCTAACCCCGTATCGAGGGCAGAATGCGCCCCTTTCCAAAGGGGCTGCAATGCACCGTGTACTCATCCTTGGCGCCGGCAAAATCGGCGCACTGATCTCCGGATTACTAGCCGAATCCGGCAGTTACCGCGTCCAGCTGGGCGATGTGGACGGCGCGGCGGCTGACGCGGTGGTGCACGCCCACAGCACGGGCAACCTGACCGCGTTCCCGCTCGATGCGAGCGACACGGGAGCCCTCGGCCGGCACCTGGCAGCGCACCCACAGGATGCGGTGATCTCGAGCCTGCCGTTCCACTGCAACGTCGGGGTCGCGGAGGCGGCCCGCAAGGCGCACCTCCATTACTTCGATCTGACCGAAGACGTCGAGGTGACGCGCGCGGTACGGGCCATCGCCAGCGGCGCGAGCCAGGCGTTCGTGCCGCAGTGCGGGCTCGCCCCGGGCTTCATCAGCATCGCCGCCGCAGAACTCATCACGCACTTCGACACACTGCGTGCGGTGAAGCTGCGCGTCGGCGCCCTGCCGCAGCATCCGAACAACGTGCTCAAGTATTCGCTCACCTGGTCGACCGAAGGGCTGATCAACGAGTACGGCAATCCCTGCCAGGCCGTCAGCGACGGGCGCCTGGTGGAAGTGGCGCCGCTCGAGGGACTGGAAGAGATCGAGATCGACGGCACGCTGTACGAGGCCTTCAACACCTCCGGCGGGCTCGGCTCGCTCGCCGAGACGCACGGCGCACACATCGAGTCGATGAACTACAAGACGATGCGCTACCCGGGACACTGTGAGCAGATGCGCCTGCTGATGAACGATCTGAAGCTCAACCATGATCGCGCCACCCTCAAGCGCATCCTCGAGAACGCCGTGCCGCAGACGCTGCAGGACGTGGTGATCGTGTATGCCGCGGTCACCGGCACGCAGGACGGCCAGCTGCGCGAGGAAAACTACGTCAACAAGATCTACCCGCAGGTCATCGCCGGGCGCCTGTGGTCGGCCATCCAGGTGACCACCGCTGCCGGCATCACTGCGGTGGTCGATCTGGTGCTCAGCCACAAGGGCAAGTACTCAGGCTTCGTGCCGCAGGAGCAGTTCCGCCTCACCGACATCCTCGCCAACCGCTTCGGACACCACTACGCGCCGGGCGGCACCAAGCACGTCTCGGGCGAGGTCGTGGTGTCCGGCAAGGCCGGCCACCAGCGCCGCCAGAAAGCGGCGAACGGATGAATCTGGTGGACACGGATGCGGTGCTGAAGCGCCTCGGTCTGGGAAGTCTCAACCCCGGCGCCTGGTCGGGTGCGCGCGGCTGGTCGAGCGCCACCGGTGGCGCACTCATCAACGTGCGCAATCCGGCCAACGGCACGCTGCTGGCGCAGGTGCGCCCCGCCACCGCCGAAGACTACGAGCACGTCCTGAGCGATGCGGTCACGGCAGCCGCAGCCTGGCGTGCCGTGCCCGCGCCGAAGCGCGGCGAGGCGGTGCGGCTGCTGGGCGAGGAACTGCGCAAGCACAAGAACGACCTGGGCACGCTGGTCTCGCTCGAGAACGGCAAGATCCTGCCCGAGGGCCTAGGGGAAGTGCAGGAGATGATCGACATCGCCGATTTCGCTGTCGGCCAGTCGCGCATGCTCTACGGCCTGACCATGCACTCAGAGCGGCCACAGCACCGCATGTCCGAGCAGTGGCACCCGCTCGGCGTCATCGGCATCATTTCCGCGTTCAATTTCCCCGTGGCGGTGTGGTCGTGGAACGCCTTCCTCGGCGCGATCTGCGGCAACGCCTGCGTCTGGAAGCCCTCGCCGAAGACGCCGCTGACGGCGCTCGCGGTGCAGCACCTGTGCAACCGCGTCATGGAAGCCAATCACCTGCCGGCGATCTTCCAGCTGTTCATCGATGCCGGCACGGAACTCGCCACGCGTTTCGTCGAGGATCGTCGCATTGCGCTCGTCTCCTTTACCGGCTCGACGGAGGTCGGCCGCAAGGTGGGCGAGCGGGTCGCCGCGCGCCTCGGCAAGAGTCTGCTGGAACTGGGCGGCAACAACGCCGTCATCATCGACGAGAGCGCGAACCTTGATCTGGCCGTGCCTGCGATCGTGTTCGGCGCCGTCGGCACTGCCGGGCAGCGCTGCACCACCACGCGCCGCGTGTTCGCGCACAAGGCCATCGCCGCCGAACTCGAACAGCGCCTGGTGCACGCCTACGGGCAGGTGCGCATCGGCGATCCGCTCGAAAGCGGCACGCTCATGGGTCCGCTCATCGACCCTGCCGCGGTGGAGCGCTACCAGACCGCCATCGCCGCGGCGCGCGCCGCCGGCGGCGAGCTCCTGAGCGGCGGCAACACGCTCAAGCGTCCCGGCAACTTCGTGGAGCCGGCCATCATCCGTGCGCGCAACGAGTGGCCGATCGTGCAGACCGAGACCTTCGCGCCGGTCCTCTATCTGATTCCGGTGGACTCCCTGAGCGAGGCCATCGAGGCACAGAACGCTGCAGCGCACGGGCTGTCCTCGGCGCTGTTCACCGACCGTCTGCAGAATGCCGAGACCTTCCTCTCGTCCGCCGGCAGTGACTGCGGCATCGCCAACATCAATCTCGGCACCTCCGGTGCGGAGATCGGCGGGGCGTTCGGCGGGGAGAAGGACACCGGCGGCGGCCGCGAATCGGGCTCGGATGCCTGGAAGGCCTACATGCGCCGCCAGACCAACACGGTGAACTGGAGCCGCGACCTGCCGCTGGCGCAGGGGATCGAGTTCAAGATCGCGCCGCAGTAGCCGCCGGCGGCGCGCTTCAGCGCCCCGGCAGGCGCAGCGCGAAGCGTGCGCCGCCGAGGGGTGAGGCATCGATCGCGAGCGTGCCGCCGTACATGGCCACTGTGTCGTGCACCATGGCCAGGCCCAAGCCGTGTCCCGGCACGGTCTCATCCGCCCGCACGCCGCGCTGTAGCACGCGCGCGCGGTTCTCGGCCGAGATGCCGGGCCCGTCGTCCTCGATCACCAGGCTCAGCCGCTCGCGTGGCCCGGCACTCTCCACCGACGCGGCGCCCAGGCGCACGCGGCTCCTGCACCACTTGCAGGCGTTGTCGAGCAGGTTGCCGAGCAGCTCGGTGAGATCGCCGCGATCGCCCACGAACTGGGCACCGGGGGCCATCGCCAGCTCGATGGCGAGATCCTTGCTGGCGTAGACCTTGAGCAGCGCTCCGCGCAGTTCCTGCGCCACCTGCGCCACCTCCACCGGCGCCTGCCCGAGCAGCGCGCCGCCGGAGGCCGCCGCGCGCTTCAGCTGGTGCTCGATGATGCCGCTCATGCGGTCGATCTCGTGGCTCACCGCCCCGCCCGCCTCTGCCGCCGGCAGACTCGAGCGCATGACGGCGAGCGGGGTCTTCAGGCTGTGGGCGAGATTACCCAGCGTGTCGCGGTAGCGCGTGACGCGCCGGCGCTCGCCGATGAGCAGTGCATTGAGGTTGGTGGCGACGCCCGACAGTTCGCGCGGGTAGCCGCCGCCGAGTGCCTCGCTACGCCCCTCCTCCACCTCGTTGATCTCGCGCTCCATGCGCCGCACCGGTGCCAGCACCCAGCGCAGGAGCGCCGCCAGCACGATCAGCAGCACGAGCATCAGCCCGATGAACCAGCCGAGCAGCTGCTGGCGAAAACGCCACAGCTGCTCCTCGTAAGGGGTCAGCGACACCGCCACACTGAACGTCAGCCCGCGCGTGCCGTTCGGGTCGTCCTCGAACTGGATGGCGCGGCTCTCGATCGCGACGCGCTCGTGCCCGATGACGGCGTACACGAGGTTGCGCTCGCCGCGTGGCAACAGGGAGCCGAAGTCCGCATCGAGCCCGGCGCTCGAGGGCGAGCGCCACTGGTGCAGCTGCGAGCGGATCTCGGCATATAGCCCGGAGCGCGGCCGCGCCAGGCGCGGATCCAGTTCGCGCGGGGTCGGCGCGTAGCCGCCGTTCGGCTGCGGCTCGGCCGCGGCGACCAGCGAGACCATCTCGGAATCGAGCACTTCCTGGATGGAGCGCTCGGATAGTGCGCGGAAGCCGCTGTCCAGCACCAGCATCATCACCCCGAAGAACAGTGCCAGCGGAACCGAAACCGAGATCAGCAGGCGCCGACTGAGCGAATGCACGGCGCGGCTGAGGGCAGCGGGCGTCTAGCTGCCGGCGTCGCGCGGCAGCGCGAAGCGATAGCCGCGACCGCGCAGCGTCTCGATGGGCTTGAGGGCATCCTGCGGATCGAGCTTGCGGCGCAGCCGCCCCATCAGCACTTCGATGACATTGCTGTCGCGCTCGAAGTCCTGATCGTAGAGGCGCTCGGTGAGTTCGCTCTTGGAGATGACATCGCCGGCGCGCAGCATCAGGTGCTCGAGGATGCGGTACTCGAAGGTGGTCAGCTCCACCGCCGCGCCGCTGACCGCGATCGTCTGCGCGCGCGTGTCGAGCACGATCGGGCCGCACTTCAGCTGCGGACTCGCCCAGCCGCCGGCGCGGCGCAGCAGCGCCTGCAGTCGCGCCAGCACTTCCTCGAAGTGGAACGGCTTGGCGACGTAATCGTCGGCGCCGGCCTGCAGGCCTTCGACCTTGTCCTGCCAGTTGTCGCGTGCCGTCAGGATCAGGATGGGAAAGGTCTTCTTGGCGGCGCGCAGGCGGCGGATCACTTCCAGGCCCGACAGCCCCGGCAGGCCCAGATCGATGATGGCGACATCGAGCGGGTACTCCTGGCCGGCGAACATTCCTTCGTTGCCGTCACTCGCGACGTCAACCGTGAAACCGGCCTCCACGAGTCGCGTCTTGAGCGACTCGCGCAGCGCCGCCTCATCTTCGACAACCAGGATGCGCATGCCGTCGTCCTAGAGAACGTCGCCGCTGGCGGCATCGACGTGCACCGTCCAGACCTTGCCGCTCGCCTTGTTGTAGAGCCGCAGCACGTACACCGTGCGAGCGCCGTCTTTCTGCGTTTCAGCCTTGGCAACGCTCGCGTGGTAGCGAGCCTCCGCCATCTTGACCGCCTGCGCCATCGTCAATGCCGGGTGTTGGGCAGCTGAGGCGGCATCAGCTGCGCACGCTGCGCCCGGCGCGCAGGCGCAGGCCGACAGCCATAACATAAGAAGTGCGGTGCGTGTGCCGTTCATTGCTAGCGCTCAAGACTAACGCATTCGCATGTTGGGCCGCGACTTTCACGGGACACTCACTTTTCTTCAGCTGCCGTTCAGTTTGGCGTCGCGCCACAAGGCATCCCACTCGTGCGCCGACAGCTGTTCGAGCTGCAGACCGCGCGCGCGCGCCAGCGTTTCCATGTGTGCGAAGCGGCGCTCGAACTTATCGTTGGCGCGCCGCAGCGCCTGCTCCGCGTCCAGTTGCAGGTGACGGCTGAGGTTCACAACAGCAAAGAGCAGATCACCGAGTTCTTCCTCCTGCGCCGCCGCACCGCTGGCGCCATCCAGTTCGCCCAGTTCCTCGACCACCTTGGCGCGCACCGCGCCCGCATCCGGCCAGTCGAACCCGACGCGCGCCGCACGTCGCCCGAGCTTGGCCGCGCGCAGGAGCGCCGGCAGCGCGCGCGGTACGCCGCCGAGCACCGCACTGCCACCATGGTCGCCGCGCTCGGCACGTTCCTGGGCCTTCTGCTCCTCCCACACCCGCACCAAGTCCTTGGCCGCGAGTGTTGCCCCGGCAAACAGGTGTGGATGACGGCGCACCAGCTTGTCGCGAATGCCACCGGCCACGGCGGCAAAATCGAACCAGCCGCGCTCCTGCGCCATGTGCGCGTGGAACACCACCTGGAACAGCAGATCACCGAGCTCGTCGCGCAGGTGCTCGTGGTCATCGCGCTCGATGGCATCGGCGACCTCGTACGCTTCCTCGATCGTGTAGGGCGCGATGGTCGCGAAGGTCTGCGCACGATCCCAGGGACAGCCGTGCTGCGGGTCGCGCAGGCGTGCCATGAGCTGCAGCAGCGCGGTGAGCGCCTCTTCGGCCGCGCTCATGGCGGTGGCGGCTCGGTGCACAGCCGGTAGAGCGTCAGGAGCATCGCCGCGGTGGCGCCCCAGATATTGCGCTCGCCGAAGGGGATGTCGCGGAAGTCCACCCACTCACCGGTGACGTTGGAGCGGCGACGCTGCAGCACGTGGTTCGCCGGATCGAACAGGTAGCTCACCGGCACTTCGAAGGCACTGTCCACCTCATCGCTCGCCAACAGCAGCTCGAAGCCGGGACGCACGAACGCCACCACCGGAGTGACGCGAAAGCCGGTGATGACGAGATGATCGCGCAGGTAACCTGCCACCGAAACGAACCGCTCGTCGAGACCGATCTCCTCGCGCGCCTCGCGCAACGCTGCGGCCTGCGGGCTGTCGTCCGTAGGTTCGACGCGCCCGCCCGGAAAACTGATCTGCCCGGCGTGGTTGCGCAGCTGCGTGGCGCGCTGCGTGAAAAGCGCGCTCAGCTCGCGGCGCTCCACCAGCGGGATAAGCACGGCCGCCGCAACCGGCTCTTTGGGGAAGAGGCGCCGGTAGGCATCGCTGCCCGGTGCCGCGCGGCCAGGAATCACCCAGTCGACCGGTGCGTGCCGTGGGACGGAATCCTTGAGCCGCGCGCGGATGATCTGCGACCAGTCCTGCGCCGCGACGGCGTCGTTGCCCGTGCGTTCCTGCATGGCACGCGCCGCTGGCGCGTCAGCCTCCGCCGCCGCCGCCGCCCTTGATGCCGCCGGTGGTGAGTTCGGTCGGATCGAGGAGCTTAGCCAGCTGCTCGCGCCCAAGCTGCGTCTCCTGCTCGGCGACCTCGCGGATGGGCTTGCCCTGGGCGTAGGCTTTCTTGGCGATCGCCGCGCCTTTCTCGTAACCGATGACCGGATTCAGCGCGGTGACGAGGATGGGGTTGCGCTCGAGCGCTTCGGCCAGCCGCGCCTTGTTCACCGTGAAGCCGGCGATCGCGCTGTCGGCAAGCGCCCGCGTCACATTCGCGAGCAGGTGGATGCTCTCGAGCAGGTTGCGGGCGATGACCGGCAGCATGACGTTCAGCTGGAAGTTGCCCGACTGGCCCGCCACGGTAATCGCCGTGTCGTTGCCAATGACCTGGGCGGCAACCATGGTGGTCGCCTCCGGTATCACCGGGTTCACCTTGCCGGGCATGATACTGCTGCCGGGCTGCAGTGCCGGCAGTGCGATCTCGCCCAAGCCTGCCAGCGGTCCGCTGTTCATCCAGCGCAGGTCATTGGCGATCTTCATGAGACTCACCGCGATGACCTTCAGCTGGCCGGACAGCTCAACCGCCGTATCCTGGCTGGCGAGTGCCTCGAAATAATTGCTGGCGGGCACGAATGGCACGCCGGTGAGCGCGCTCAGCTCCTGCGCGAAGCGCCGCCCGAACTGCGGGTGCGCGTTGATGCCGGTACCGACCGCCGTGCCGCCCTGCGCCAGCGCCAGCAGGCGCGGCTCGACCGCCTTGAGGCGCTCCATACCGTGTTCGATCTGCGTGCGCCAGCCGGACAGCTCCTGGGCAAGGGTCACCGGCATCGCATCCATGAGGTGGGTGCGGCCGGTCTTGACGATGCCGGCCAGCTGCGCTTCCCTCGCCGCCAGCACGTCACGCAGGTGCGCGAGCGCCGGCACAAGCTCGCGGCGCACCGCGAGCGCGGCGCTCACGTGGATCGCCGTCGGAATCACATCGTTGCTGCTCTGCCCCATGTTGACGTGATCGTTGGCATGCACCGCGCTGCCGAGCCGGCGGCTGGCCAGCGCTGCGATCACCTCGTTGGCGTTCATGTTGCTGCTGGTGCCCGAGCCGGTCTGGAAAACGTCGATGGGAAACTGCGCATCGTGGGCGCCTGCGGCGACCTCGGCCGCGGCGGCGTCGATGGCCGCGGCTACCTTGCCATCGAGCAGCTGCATGTTCTGGTTGGCGCGCGCCGCCGCCTGCTTGATCAGTCCGAGCGCGGCGATGAAGGCGCTCGGCATGGCAAGCCCGCTGATGGGAAAGTTCTCCACCGCGCGCTGTGTCTGCGCGCCCCACAGCGCATCGGCCGGCACTTTGAGCTCGCCCATGCTGTCGCGCTCGATGCGGAAAGGACTCGTCATGCGCTGACTCCGCGTACGGAAAGCCGGTCGAACGACCGTATGCGTTATGATAACGCATGCCCGCAAGCCCCAGCGATTCCCTGTCAGCGCTTGAGGCCCTCTCCCCGGTCGACGGTCGCTACCGCAACGCCACCGCGCCGCTGCGCGCGCATTTATCCGAGGCCGGACTGATCCGCGAGCGCATCCGCATCGAAGCCCAGTGGCTGCTGCACCTTGCCGCGGCAATCCCGCAGCTTGCCGGCGCGCAGCTGCCGGCGCCGGTGCGGGCCCGCGCCCAGCAGCTGGCAGCCGCGCCCGATGCCAGCGCCGCTGCCGCGGTCAAGGGCATCGAAGCGCGCATCAACCACGACGTCAAAGCGGTCGAGTACTACGTGCGCGACGAACTCGCCTCAGCCGGGGCGAGCGAGGCGACGCTGGAGCTCGTGCATTTCGGCTGCACCTCGGAAGACATCAACAATTTAAGCTATGCCCGCCTGCTTAAAGCCGCACGCGAGCTGCTGCTGCCGCTGCTGACTACCCGGGCCGGCGAGCTGAGGGAGCTGGCGCACCGCTACGCAGACCTTGCCATGCCGGCGCGCACCCACGGGCAGGCGGCCAGCCCGACGACCCTCGGCAAGGAATGTGCAAATTTCGCCGCGCGTTTTGCGCGCGCCGCGCGGCGCTTCAGCGCCGTGCCGATCCTCGGCAAGTGGAACGGCGCGGTCGGCAACTTCAACGCCCACGACGCCGCGCTGCCTGCGGTCGACTGGCCGGCGCTCGCCCGCACCTTCGTTACTTCGCTCGACCTTGAGTACAACCCCTGGACCACGCAGATCGAGCCGCACGACTGGATCGCCGAGTACTGCGATGCGCTCGCGGCTATCAACGTCATCACCATTGATCTGTGTCGCGACATGTGGGGTTACATCTCGCTCGGCTATCTGCGCCAGCGCGTCGCTGCGGGCGAGGTAGGCTCTTCCACCATGCCGCACAAGGTGAACCCGATTGATTTCGAGAACGCCGAAGGCAACTGCGGCGTCGCCAACGCGCTGCTGCGCCACTTCGCCGACAAGCTGCCGTTGTCGCGCTGGCAGCGCGACCTCACCGACTCCACCGTGCTGCGCAATCTCGGCGTCGCGTTCGGCCACACGCTCATTGCCTGGAGCGCGCTCGGCCGTGGACTTGCCAAGATCGAGGCCGACGCCGCGCGCATGAGGGCGGACCTCGCCCCCAGCTGGGAGGTGTTGGGAGAGGCGGTGCAGACGGTGCTGCGCGCTGCAGGCATCCCGGGCGGTTACGAGAAGCTCAAGGAATTCACGCGTGGGCGGGCGGTTGACGGCGCGACTCTCGCCGCTTTCATCGACACTCTGCCGCTGCCGGCTGCGGAAAAGGCGCGTCTGTGCGCCCTCAAACCCGAGGATTACACCGGGCTTGCGGCCAAGCTTGCGAGGCAGATCTAAGGCTTAGGCCTTGCGCCACGCAGTCCGTTCGCGGGCATAAAGTGCGAACCAGCCCTCGCTTTTGACTTACTGCAGCCGTGCCGCGCCCCCAAACCGTGACCGGTTCGGCAAGGCATTGTGAGCTACCGTTACTAAGATCGCCCGTAACCTGTCATTTGCGCAGGCTTTTTACGGGACGCCCAGTGTGGCTATAACCGGGGAACACGACATCAACAGTGCATTGGCGCAGCTGGCAAACGCGCGCTATGCCCCTGAGTCTGTTGCCCCAGGCGGCAGCGCTGCTGCTCCGCGCCAGGGTGCCGAGACGCTGACCGTGCTCACCTCGCTCAACGAAGTGCGCGCCGCCGTCAACGAAATCGCCGCCACCGCACAGCGTCTGATCTCCATCTACACGCCCGACCTCGAGCCGGACCTGTACGACCAGACCGCCTTCCTCGAGGTCATCAAGCATTTCGTGCTGACGCGCAGTTTCTCCAAGGTGCGCGTGCTGCTCGCCGAGCCCACGCGCGTCATGCGCGACAGCAACCGCTTCGTCGCCATGGGGCGGCGCCTGTCGAGCTGCATCGACATCCGCTACGTCGCCGCACAGGCGCCGCAGCGCGCTTCCGCCTACCTGATCGCTGACGACCGCGCCATCGTCTACCGCATGCGCGCGGACACCTGGGATGGTGTCGCCGACATCAACAATCCCACCGCCGCGCGGCTGTACCTGCAGGAGTTCGACCAGGTGTGGAACGCCAGCGCCGCCGAACACGGCCTGCGCGCAGCCCGCCGCGGCTAAAGGCCGCGCCGCGCGCTGCGCGGACGGTTACAATCTTCCGCATGGTTCTGAAGTTCGACGTCACGGTCGCTGCGATTGCGCAGACCGCAGACCGGTTTCTCCTCGTCGAAGAGCGCATCAACCGCCGCCTGGTATTCAATCAGCCGGCAGGACACGTCGAGGACGGCGAAACCCTGCTCGCCGCGGTGATACGCGAGACGCGTGAAGAGACCGCCTGGCAGTTCGCGCCGCAGACGCTCCTCGGAGTCTACCTGTGGCGCAATCCGGCGAACGGCCGCCGCATCCTGCGTTTCGCCTTCACCGGCACCGTGAGCGATCACGACGCCGCGCAGCGCCTCGACCGCGGCATCGTCGGCACCCACTGGCTGAGCGTCGAGGATCTGGAGCAGCAGACGCCGCGGCTGCGCACGCCTCTGGTGCTGCGCTGCGTGCGTGATTACCTGAGCGGGCAATCCTATCCGCTGCAGGCGGTCGCCGAACTCGACCTGCGCAGCGCCGCGGCGGTCGGTGTGCGGGCGGCCCATTCCGCAGAAGTCATTACCACCATCCCGCTGACGGTCTGAACGCCTCCGGTGCGCTAAAATAAGCGCATGTCCTGTGTCCCTTCCCCGCCAGCCACCGGCACCCGGGTCATCGTCGGGCTGTCCGGCGGCGTCGATTCCGCGGTAGCGGCACTCCTTCTTAAGGAGCGCGGCTGGGACGTACAGGGGCTCTTCATGAGCAACTGGGACGAGGACGACGATGCCTACTGCACGGCTGCCCAGGATTTCCAGGACGCCCGCGCGGTGGCCGCGGAGCTGTCGATCCCGCTGCACCGTGCCAGCTTCGCCCCCGCCTACCGTGCCCGGGTGTTCCAGCACTTCCTGGCCGAGCACCGCGCCGGACGCACGCCGAACCCGGACGTGCTGTGCAACCGCGAGATCAAGTTCGGCGTCGCGCTCACCTGGGCGCAGCGCCTCGGCGCCACTCACTTCGCCACCGGCCACTATGCGCGCCTCGAGGCGGCCGCCGATGGCGTCGCGCTGTGCAAGGCACATGATGACGGCAAGGATCAGAGCTACTTTCTGCACGCGGTAGCGCGCACCGACCTCGCCGCAACCCTGATGCCGCTCGGCGATCTGGACAAGAGCGCGGTACGGGAGCGGGCCCGGCGCGCGGGGCTGCCGGTGTTCGACAAGCCCGACAGCACCGGCATCTGCTTCATCGGCGAGCGCCCCTTCCGCGAGTTCCTGGCACGCTTCCTCGACAAGGATCCGGGACCGATCAAGTCGCCCTGCGGCGAGCCGCTCGGCCGGCACGAGGGGCTCGCCTTCTATACCCTCGGCCAGCGCGCCGGTCTCCATATCGGCGGACGGGCCGGTCACGCCGAGGAGCCCTGGTACGTCGCCGCCAAGGACGCAGCGCGCAACACGCTCATCGTCGTGCAGGGCCACGACCATGCGCTGCTCGCGAGCGGTGCGCTGCTGACGTCGGCCTGGCACTGGCTGGCGCCGCCGCGCGATCAGCCCTTTCGCTGCACGTTAAAGGTGCGCTACCGCCAGCGTGACCAGGCGGTGCGCATCGAACCGCGCGCCGACGGCAGCGCGCACATCGTCTTTGACGAGCCACAGCGGGCTGTCACACCCGGGCAGTACGCTGTGGCCTACGATGGCGCCCGCTGTCTCGGCGGGGCGGTCATCGAGTCGGTGACGCCGGCCCTGCGCCGCAGCGCCGCCGCCTGAACACAGCGAGGCAGCAGCTGCGCGCCCTGACCGATATAATTGCGGGCTGACCGTGGAGACACCGATGACCAACAGCTTCCGCGCCCGTTCGACGCTCAAGGTCGGCGACCGCAGTTATGAGATCTGGAGTCTGGCCTCCCTGCCGCAGGAGAAGCTCTCGCGCCTGCCCTACTCGCTCAAGATCCTGCTCGAGAACCTGCTGCGTTTCGAGGACGGCGTCAGCGTCACGCGCGCCGACATCGAGGCGCTGCTCGAGTGGGATCCGAGTGCGACTCCGAGCCACGAGATCGCCTTCACCCCGGCACGCGTGATCCTGCAGGACTTCACCGGCGTGCCGTGCGTCGTGGATCTGGCGGCGATGCGCGAGGCCATCGTGCGCCTCGGTGGCAACGCCGAGCGCGTCAATCCGCTGAGTCCGGTGGAACTGGTAATCGACCACTCGGTGCAGGTCGACCAGTACGGCAGCCCTGGCGCGCTCGCCGCCAACACCGCCATCGAATTCGCCCGCAACCGCGAGCGCTATGCGTTCCTGCGCTGGGGTCAGACGGCATTCCGCAACTTTGCCGTCGTGCCCCCCAGCACCGGCATCGTCCACCAGGTCAACCTGGAATATCTCGGGCGGGTGATTTTCGACAGCGAGGAGCGCGGCACGCGCCGCGCCTATCCCGACACGCTGGTCGGCACCGACTCGCACACCACCATGATCAACGGCCTCGGCGTGCTCGGCTGGGGTGTGGGTGGCATCGAGGCGGAAGCGGCCATGCTCGGGCAGCCCGTGACCATGCTGATCCCGCAGGTCATCGGTTTCCGCCTCGAGGGCCGTCTGCAGCCAGGCGCCACCGCCACGGACCTGGTGCTCACCGTCACCGAGATGCTGCGCAAGAAAGGCGTGGTGGACAAATTCGTCGAGTTCTTCGGCGATGGACTGGCCAACCTGCCGCTCGCCGACCGCGCCACCATCGCCAACATGGCGCCCGAGTACGGCAGCACCTGCGGCATCTTCCCCATCGATGGCGAAACGGTGCGCTACCTCGAGCTCTCGGGCCGCCCGCGCGAGCGCCTCGAACTGGTCACAACTTACGCCAAGGCGCAGGGTATGTGGCGCAACCAGGGCGCCACGGCCGCACGCTACACCGACGAGCTGGCGCTGGATCTGGGAAACGTCGAGCCGAGCCTGGCAGGACCGCGCCGTCCGCAGGACCGGGTGCCGCTGAAGAGCGCCAAGCGCGTCTACGAGGACAATGCCAAGAAAGCGGCGGCCGAGCGTAGCGCCCGCTCCGCTGGTGCGAACGGCACAGCGCGCGCGCAGCTGAACGGCAGCGCGGTCGAAATCAAGGACGGCGCGGTGCTGATCGCTGCGATCACCAGCTGCACCAACACCTCCAACCCGTCCGTGATGCTCGGCGCGGGCCTGCTGGCGCGCAAGGCGCGCGAGCGCGGCCTCACCTCCAAGCCCTGGGTGAAGACCAGCCTCGCCCCCGGCTCGCGCGTGGTGACCGACTACTTCGCCAAGGCGGGCGTGCTCGATGACCTCGCCGCCCTCGGCTTCAACCTGGTCGGTTACGGCTGTACCACGTGCATCGCCGCGGGCACAGCCGTGCTGCAGGCGGATGGAACTGCGCGACGCATCGAAAGTTTCCCCCTGGCCGGCGGCGCTACGCTGATCGCGCCGAATGCGCAGCGCGAGCTCGCCATGGCGCGTCAGCGTGAAATGATGGTCCAGGGCGAGCGCGAGTGTGTCTCCCTGGTCCTACAGGACGGACGCACGCTGGTGTGCACCCCCGATCACCAGATCCTCTGTGCCGACGGGCGCTGGGTGCGGGCCGATGCACTGCGCACCGGCGAGGATCGTGTGGTCATGGGACTCGAGGTGCCGCTGGATGAGCCCGGTACCGATGAGTCGGATTACGCGCTGCAGCTCGCCGATCGGGTGTACCGACTGGATGACGCCCATGAGCGGCGCGCAGCTGTGGCGTTTGCGCGGCTGCTCGGCCACCTCCTGAGCGACGGCTCGATCAGTCGCGCCGGTCAGGGGCGCATGAATGTCGGCCAGGCCTTTGACCGCGAAGCGGTACTCAATGACATCGAGTTGCTGAGTGGCCGCCGCCCTAAGGCGACGGCCTACGATGAGCGCAAGTGGTCGATCGTGCTGCCGCAGGAGCTCACGCGACTCATCGTCGCGTTGCCGGGCGTGCGCCTGGGGCGACGCATCGATCAGTCCCCGTCGCTGCCACACTTTATCCTCGAGCCGCACTGCCCCGTGGCGCTGGTGCGCGAGTTCCTCGGCGGACTCTTCGGTGCCGATGGCCACGCTCCGGCGCTGCACCGCTGGGGCAAGAACGAAGATGAGGCGAGCCTTTCGCCGCCCGCCTATTCGCAGAGCGCGAAACCTGAATTCATCGGCGCGACGCAGCGAATGATGCAGGACATCATTCATTTGCTGGTGCGCTGCAAGGTCAAGGCGCGCGGTGCCACCGTGCGCACCTACCCTACCCGACATGCCCCGTCCAGCTACCCGCAGGCACAGGATGGCGTCCCGCGTTATGAGGTTCGCCTCGAGCTGCCGGAAGGCCTGACCTTCATCGAGCGCGTTGGCTTTCGCTACTGCATCGACAAGACGCTGCGCGGCAGCGCTGCGGCGGTCTATTGGCGCACCGTCGACACGATCAACCGACAGCGGCTGTGGATGGCTGACCGCCTGGAAGCCCTGCGCGGCCAAGTGCAGCTGTCCTTCGCCAAGACACGGGCCCTGGCCGCGGCCGAGCTCACCGCTACGGAAACGCCGGTATTTCCGCACTACTCACTGCTGCAAGAACATGATCGCTTCTCACGCCTGCCCAACGCTGCGGGACGTGCCTTCCGCCCGCTGCACCGCGCCAGCTGCGAGTTCCCCTCGCCGGCGCGGCTATTTGCAGAGATGGGTGTGCGGCACTGGTTTGCCGCTATGCCGGCGGGCGCTGCGGCTGGCCAGCCAAAGCGCTATTGCGTGGCCAAGGAATCACTCACGCTGCCGAGCTTCGCCCTCACGGTGGTCGATCGTCGCCCGGCCGGCGTACGCAAGGTATTTGACCTTGCGGTTGACGCGCTGCATGCCTTCGTTGCCGGCACGGTCTGCGTACACAACTGCATCGGTAATTCCGGTCCGCTCAAACCGGAGATCTCCGCCGCGGTCAAGGCCGGCGATCTCACCGCCTGCGCAGTCCTCTCCGGCAACCGCAACTTCGAGGGACGCGTGCACCCGGAAGTACGCATGAACTTCCTCGCCTCCCCGCCGCTCGTGGTGGCGTATGCGCTCGCCGGCACCCTCGACATCGATCTCACCAGCGAGCCGCTCGGAACCGGCACGGACGGCAAACCGGTGCTGCTCGCGGATATCTGGCCGAGCGATGCGGAAGTTCAGGAGCTTCTCAAGCGCTCCATCGACTCGCAGATGTTCCAGCGCAGCTACGCGAGTGTCTACAAGGGTGATGAGAACTGGGCGGGCATCACGGTGCCGGCCGGCCAGCTGTATGCCTGGGAACCGACCTCGACCTACGTGAAGAACCCGCCCTATTTCGAGGGCATGACCATGACGCCGCCGCCGTTGCGCGATGTGCAGGGGGCGCGCGCGCTGGCGGTGCTCGGCGACTCGGTCACGACCGACCACATCTCGCCCGCCGGCAACATCGCCAAGAGCAGCCCGGCGGCCCGCTACCTCATCGAGCAGGGGGTCGAGCCGAAGGATTTCAACTCCTACGGCGCACGCCGCGGCAACCACGAGGTCATGATGCGCGGCACGTTCGCCAACATCCGCCTGCGCAACCTCCTGGTGCCCGGCGTCGAGGGAGGCGTCAGCGTGCACCAGCCGGACAACCAGCAGGGCTCGATCTACGAGGTCGCCATGCGCTACAAGCAGGAAGGCGTGCCGCTGGTGGTCCTGGCCGGACGCGAATACGGCACCGGTTCTTCGCGCGACTGGGCGGCGAAGGGCACCTTGCTGCTCGGCGTCAAGGCCGTCATCGCCGAGAGCTTCGAGCGCATTCATCGCTCCAACCTCATCGGCATGGGCGTGGCGCCGCTGCAGTTCCTGCCCGGACAGAACGTCGCCGCTCTCGGCCTCACCGGGCGCGAACTATTCAGCATCAAGGGGCTTGCTGACGGGGCGGCGACGGAAGTGCAGGTCACGGCCACCCCGGCCGACGGCAAGCCGGTGGAGTTCACCGCGCGCCTGCGCATCGACACGCCGAAGGAGCGCGAGTACTACCGGCACGGCGGCATCCTGCAGTACGTGCTGCGGCAACTCGCCGCGGCAGGCAGTGCGGCCTGACGCAGCCGGCCGCGCCGCAGGCGAGCGCGGGTGAGGCAGCCCGCGTACTGGCGCTCTTTGATCTCGACGGCACCATCACCCGGCACGACTCGCTGCTCGGTTACGTCGGTGGTTTCCTCAGGCACGCGCCAGCGGGCCTGTGGCGCACGCCGCAGGTGCTGCCGGTGCTGGCGCGCCTGGCGCTGGGGCGTGCCGACCGCGGCGAGCTCAAGGCGCGCTGGATCGCCTCCGCCCTGGGAGATGCGACGCCGGCGCAGGCCGCGGCCTGGACCTCGCACTTCGTGCCGCAGCTCATCGCGCACGGCCTGCACGCGGATGCGCTCGCGGCCATCGAGCAGCACCGCCACTGCGGCGACACCCTGATCCTGCTGAGCGCCAGCCCAGATCTGTATGTGCCGGCGATTGGCCGCGCGCTCGGCTTTACCGAGAGCCTGTGCACCGGGCTCGAGTGGCGCGAGGACCATCTCACCGGGCGGCTCACCACGGCCAACCGGCGCGGCGCCGAGAAAGTGCGCTGCCTCCAGGAGCTGCAGCAGCGCTATCCGCAGCTGCCGGTCGTCGCCTACGCCAACGCCGCGAGCGACCTGCCGCATCTGCAGCTGGCGCAGCGCGGCATCCTGGTGAACGGCGCCGCCGCCGCGCGCCGCGCGGCCGCGCGGCTCGGCATCACCTGCGTCACCTGGCACTAGCGTTTTTACGGCCCGTCGCCTGTAATAAAAGTGCCGCTGGCAGGGTCTATTCAGGTGCCTGAACTCACTTTACCGCCCTGCCAGCCGGCACGATCGCGGTGACTCACACGGGGCGTGAATGATCGTTGCGATACTGGCGTTCCTCGGCGGTGCGCTGACCATATTGAGTCCGTGCATCCTGCCGGTGCTGCCGTTCGTACTGGCGCGCACGGACCAGCCGTTTACGCGCAGCACGCTGCCCCTGCTGCTTGGCATGGCCGCAACGTTCGCGGCCATCTCGACGCTCGCCGCCGTCGGCGGCGCCTGGGCCGTACACCTGTCCGACTATGGCCGGATCGCAGCTTTAGTGCTCCTGACCCTGAGCGCGCTCGCGCTCCTGTCGCGGCGCTTTTCCGAGTGGATAACGCGCCCGTTCGTGAGGCTCGGGGACAGGCTCAGTTCCGGCAGCGCCGGCAGCCGCGAGCGCGGCGTGCTCGCCTCGCTCCTGCTCGGCGTCGCCACCGGGTTCCTGTGGGCCCCCTGCGCAGGTCCGATCCTCGGGCTGATTCTTACCAGCGCGGCGCTGCGCGGTCCGAGTTCCACGACCACGGTGCTGCTGCTCGCCTATGCGTTGGGTGCCGCCTGTTCCCTGGCGGTGGCGGCGCTTGCGAGCGCGCGCATCATCGCCGCCATGAAGCGCTCGTTCGCCGCCGGCGAATGGGTGCGCCGCGCTCTGGGTGCGGCGGTCCTGCTGGCGGTGGCCGCCATCGCGCTTGGCTGGGACACCGGTGCACTGACGCGCCTGTCGGTCGGCAGCACCAACCACTTCGAGCAGGCGCTGATCGATCGCATCGCGCCGCGGCGCGCTGCCAACACCGCGATGCAGGGCACGATGAACCGCAACGCCATGACGGCGTCCGCCAGCGCGGCCGACTTGCCGGTGGAAGGGCAGCTGCCTGACCTGAGCGGCGCGACGGCGTGGCTGAACTCGCCACCGCTCACGCCTGCCGCGCTGCGCGGCAAGGTGGTGCTGGTCGATTTCTGGACCTATTCATGCATCAACTGCCTGCGCGCGCTGCCGTACGTGAAGACCTGGTACGCGCGCTACCGCGACCAGGGCCTGGTGGTGATCGGCGTGCACGCCCCCGAGTTCGCCTTCGAGAAAAATGAGGCCAACGTCACCCGTGCGGTGCACGACCTGGGGATCACCTACCCGGTGGCACTGGATAACGACTACGCCATCTGGAGCGCCTTCAACAACCAGTACTGGCCGGCGCACTACTTCATCGACGCGCAGGGCCGCATCCGCGGCCACCATTTCGGCGAGGGCGACTATGCCGCCTCCGAGCAGCTGCTGCGGCAGCTGCTCACCGAGGCCGGCGCGCAGCACCTCAGTGTCGCGGCGGAGCCGCACGGCAGTGGTGTGGAGGCAGCCCCGGACATGGCGGACGTCGGGTCGCCTGAAACCTACGTGGGCTACGAGCGCGCCGCCAACTTCGCCTCCCCCGGCGGTGAGCTGCACGATCAGGCCAGGAATTACAGTGTGCCGGGCGCGCTGCAGCTGAACCAGTGGGGACTCAAAGGCGCCTGGCGCGTCGGGGGCGAGCGGGCGGTGGCGGCAAAGCCAGGCGCTGCGATCGTGTTCCGTTTCCGCGCGCGCGATCTGCACCTGGTGCTGGGACCTGCCGACGGCGGCCAGGCCGTGCGCTTCCGCGTCAGCATCGACGGGCATGCGCCCGGGAACGATCACGGCAGCGACGTGCAGCCGGACGGCTCGGGCAGCGTGCAGGAACAGCGCCTGTACCAGCTGCTGCGCCAGAATCAGACACAGGCCGAGCACACGTTCGCGATCGAATTTCTGGACGCGGGTGTGCAGGCGTACTCTTTCACCTTCGGCTAACGGAGAGCCGCCATGAACCAGGATTCCAAGGTCGATCCCAGCCGCCGCCTGCTCCTGAGCGCGGCCGCATCGCTCGGCGTGGTGGCGTTCCTGCCGCGTCTGCTGCGCGGCGCGAAGGCGGCAACTCCCGCGCTGAGCGGCAATGTCACCATCGAGGAGTACGGCGCCGACGGCAAGAGCAAGGGCACGGTGAGCGTGCCGCGCGTCGTCAAGACGGACGCCGAGTGGCGCGCGCAGCTCTCGCCGCTCGCTTACGACGTCACGCGCCACGAAGGCACGGAAATGGCCTTCAGCGGTCAATACGACAAGAACCACGCCGACGGCCTGTATGCCTGCATCTGCTGCGCCACCGTGCTGTTCGATTCGCGCACCAAGTTCGACTCAGGCACCGGCTGGCCGAGCTTCTGGCGCTCGATCTCGCGCCTCAACGTGGCCGAAAGCGGCGACAACAGCCTGGGGATGCAGCGCGTGGCGGTGTCCTGCAGGCGCTGCGAGGCGCATCTCGGCCACGTCTTCGACGACGGACCGCGCCCGACCGGCCTGCGCTACTGCATGAATTCGGTGGCGCTCAACTTCACGCCGCGCGCCTGAGGGCGCGCCCTTCCCTTACGGAGTTCCGCACATGACTGCAAAGAACCTGCCTGCCCTGCTCGCCCTCATGGCCGTCGGCGCGCTGGGCTGGATCGCGACCAGTAGCCGCGCCGATGCGCCGGTCGCAGTTCCCAAGCCCGCGCTCGACAACGCCAAGGAGCACGGCAAGCTGCAGACCGCGGTGCTCGCCGGTGGCTGCTTCTGGGGCCTGCAGGGCGTCTTCGAGCACGTGCGCGGTGTGCACGGAGTACTGGCCGGGTATTCCGGCGGCGCGCGCCGCACGGCACAGTATGACGATGTGGGCACCGGGCACACCGGACACGCCGAGTCAGTGGAGGTGACGTTCGACCCGGGCGAGGTGAGCTACGGCGAGCTGCTGCAGATCTACTTCTCGGTGGCACATGACCCGACGCAGCTGAACCGGCAGGGCCCGGACTCGGGCACCCAGTACCGCTCGGCGATCTTCTATGCCGACGACACGCAGCGGCACATCGCCGAGAGCTACATCGCGCAGCTGGACAAGGACAAGACCTACCGGGCGCCTATCGTGACGCAGGTGGATACCCTGAAGGGCTTCTATCCGGCCGAGGCCTATCACCAGGATTTCTATCTGAAGAATCCGGCGCTACCCCTACATCGTCATCAACGATCTGCCCAAGATCCAGGCCCTCAAGCAGCTGTTTCCGGACTACTACCGCGATTCGCCCGTGACCGTCGGCGCGCGCTAGGGACTCACATCGAC
The DNA here is from genome assembly GCA_963787655.1 of uncultured Gammaproteobacteria bacterium. Lineage (GTDB taxonomy): Bacteria > Pseudomonadota > Gammaproteobacteria > Steroidobacterales > Steroidobacteraceae > 13-2-20CM-66-19. The sequence goes on from CAWBDY010000003.1 coordinate 682,000, forward strand.
GAGCGGATCTGCCACAGCTCGGGGAAGAACTTGAGTTCCAGCGCCTTGGCGAGGTAGGACACCCCGCCGGTACCGCCGGTGCCGGGCTTGTAGCCGATGATGCGCTCCACCGTCTTGAGGTGATGGCAGCGCCACAGCTGGAAGTTGTGATCCAGGTCGACCAGCCGCTCGGCGAGCTCGTACAGATCCCAGCCCGTATCGGCGTTGTGATAGACGGCAAGCCAGGCGCCGGCCACCTGCTTGCTCGAGTGATAGGGCTCACTGAAGTCGCGCACCAGGTAGTCTTCCGGAATGCCGTAACCGCGGCGCGACAGCAGGCGCAGCACCTCGTCGTAGAGCGACGGCGCGGCGAGGGCGCGCGCCAGCGTCTCGTGGGCGAGCGGATCGCGCTGGTGCACATTGAGCATGTCGGCATTCTTGTTGCCGAACAGGAACTCGAGCATGCGGTACTGCAGCGACTGGAAGCCGGAGGAGCGGCCGAGCGCGTTGCGGAAGGCCGAGTACTCGAACGGCGTCATGGTCGAGAGCACGTCCCACACCGAGATCAGCTGCGTCTGCGTGCGCGAGATGCGCGCCAGCATCTTAAGCGCCGGGTCGAGGTCGTCACGCTGGATGCAGGCAAGCGCCGCGGTGAGCTCGTGCAGCATGAGCCGCATCCACAGCTCCGACACCTGGTGCACGATGACGAACAGCATCTCGTTATGCTCGGCAGACAGCGGCTTCTGCGCTGCCAGCAGTTTGTCGAGCTGCAGGTATTCGCCGTAGGAGAGCGAGGCGCCGAGATCCCAGTGCACGGCCTCATCAGCGAGCTCGACGCGCTCGGACTTGTCGTATTGGCGGGTGGTCATGGCGCAGATGGTACACTCACCGCCGGGCGGGCGCTGTCGCACCGCGTGGCGCAGCTTGACCACACCCATCATCGAAGTCCGCGATCTGGTCAAACAGTATCCCGCCACCACGGCCGTGGCCGGGGTGTCGTTCGCCGTGCCACCGGGCGTGTGCTTTGGCCTGCTGGGCCCCAACGGCGCGGGCAAGACCACCACGGTCGAGATCATGGAGGGGATCCTGCCGCCCACCTCCGGCGAGGTGCGCTACGGCGGCGAGCCGCTCGGCGCACGCTTCCGCGAACAGGCGGGAATTCTCTTTCAGAAGACCGCGCTGCAGGACTTCCTCACGGTGCGCCAGTCGATCGCGCTGTTCCGCGGGCTGTACGAGCACGGCCTGGAGGTCGATGAAGTCATCCGCCTGTGCGCGCTGGAGAAGCTCGCCGGGCGTGACAGCCGCAAGCTCTCCGGCGGCCAGCAGCAGCGGCTGCTGCTGGCGATAGCGCTCGTCAACGACCCGGCCGTGTTGTTTCTCGATGAGCCCACCACCGGGCTCGACCCGCAGGCGCGCCGCAACTTCTGGGAGCTGGTGGAATCGATCAAGGCGCAGAAGAAGACCATCATCCTCACGACCCACTACATGGACGAGGCGGAACTGCTGTGCGATGAGATCGTCATCATGGACCGCGGCCGCATCGTCGCGCAGGGGGCGCCGCGCCGGCTGCTGCGCGAACACTTCGCCGAGGTACTGCTCGAGCTGCCGCGCCAGGAGTTTCCGCAGGCCGCGCGCAGCCTGCCGCTGAAGATCTTCGATACCAGCGACCGCGTGGAGATCACGACCGACAACCTGGAGGCAACCCTGCGCACGCTGCTCGATGCCAGCGTGCCGCTCACCAACCTGCGTATCCGCCCGGCTAACCTCGAGGACCTGTTTCTGAAGCTGACCGGCTCGGAGCTGCGGCCGTGATCGCACGCCTGCGCTCGGTGCTGCACGCGCGCAACCTCGAGTTCCTGCGCGACCGCAGTACGCTGCTGTTCACCCTGCTGCTGCCGGTGATGCTGGTCATCGGCATGGGCTTCGTCTTCGGTGGTCCGGAACGGCCGCTGTTCAAGGTCGGGGTACTCACCGACCACATCGAGCGCACGAGCCATCCCTTCCTCGGCGAGCGCTACATCGATTTCATCGCCATGCCCGCCGAAGGCGAGGCGCTGCGCAAGCTGACGCACCAGCAGGTCGACCTGCTGGTCGATCTGCGTGAGCCGCCGCGCTACTGGGTGAACACCGACTCGCCCAAGGGCTACATCGTCGAGCGGCTGCTGCTCGCCGCCGCCCCCGGCGCGCAGCGCCAGCCCGTGAGCGGCGCGGCGCTGCGCTACATCGACTGGCTGTTCCCCGGGATCCTGGGGATGAACATGATGTTCAGCTGCCTGTTCGGCGTCGGCTATGTGGTGCTGCGCTACCGCAAGAGCGGCTTCCTCAAGCGCCTGCACGCGACCCCGCTCACCGCCTTCGAGTTTCTCTGCGCCCAGGTGCTGTCGCGCCTGGCGCTCATCATGTTCGTCACGAGCGTGCTGTACGCCGGCATCGGCGCCATCATCCGCTTCCACAGCGCCGGCAGCGTGCTGCTGCTGCTGCTGCTGGCGATCCTTGGCGCGCTGTCGATGATCGCGCTCGGACTCACCGTGGCGGCCCGCTTCTCCAGCGAGGAACTGGTGGGCGGCATGCTGAACCTGCTCACCTGGCCGATGATGCTGCTGTCGGGCATCTGGTTCTCGCTCGAGGGGTCACCGCGCTGGGTGCAGTGGCTGGCGCACATCTTTCCACTGACGCACATGCTCGATGCCGCGCGCGCCGTCATGCTCGATGGCGCGGGCCTCCTGCAGATCATCCCGGATCTGGTGTTCCTGGCCGCCACGGCGCTCGCATTCCTGGCGTTCGGCGCCTGGTCGTTCCGCTGGCGCATCGACTGACGGCGCCGCGTTCACGCTTATAGGGAGTGCATGGCTTGCGATTCTTCAGCGACAACACCAGCGGCGCCTCGGCGGAGATGCTTGCCGCCATCGCCGGCGTCAATCACGGTCTGAGCGCCGCCTACGGCGACGACGAGTGGACCCAGCGCCTGGATGGCGCCCTCAGCGATGTCTTCGGAACTAACGTGCGCGGCTTTGCCGTGGCCACCGGCACGGCCGCCAATTCGCTCAGCATCGCAACACTCAGTCCGCCGTATGGGGCGGTCTACTGCCACGAGGGTGCGCACATCGCCGTCGACGAATGCGGTGCCCCGGGATTCTTCTCCGGCGGCGCGCAGCTGGCGCTGCTGCCGGGCGAGCAGGGCCGCATCGCCCCGGCCACGCTTGCCGCCGCTCTCGGCGCGCACCGCGTGGACGTGCATACGGTGCAGCCGGCGGTACTGTCGCTGACCCAGGCCACCGAACTTGGCACGGCCTACCGCCCGCAGGAGGTCGCAGCGCTGGCGCGCGTGGCGCACGAGCATGGCCTCAAGGTGCACATGGATGGCGCCCGCTTCGCCAACGCACTGCAGTTCCTCAACTGCCACCCCGGTGACATCACCTGGCGCGCCGGCGTCGACGTGCTGTCCTTCGGTGCCACCAAGAACGGTGCGCTGGCAGCCGAAGCGGTGGTGTTTTTCGATGCGGCACTGGTGCGCGACTTCGAGCTGCGGCGCAAGCGCGCGGGGCACCTGTTCTCCAAGTCCCGCTACCTGGCGGCGCAGCTGCTGGCTTACGTGGAAAGCGGTCTGTGGCGGCGCAACGCCGAGCGCACCAACCGCCTGGCGCGCGCCATCGGGGAAAGCGCCGGCGGCGCCCTCATGCACCCGGTGGAGGCGAACGAGGTGTTCCTGGCGCTCGGCGCGCAGCGTCGCGAGAAACTGCGCGCGGCCGGCTTCGAGTTCTACGACTGGGGCGCAGCGAGCGCCGGCCAGGTGCGTATCGTCGTCTCCTGGGACCAGCCGGAAGGCGACGTGCCGGCGCTGTGCCAGGCGCTGGCGCAGCTGTAACGGCGCGCGCTCCCTACTGCTCGCGCAGGGCGCGGGTGACCGGCACGCGCGCTGCGCGCAGCGCCGGCAGCAAGCCGCCGACCATGCCGATGACGACGGCGATGATCAGGCCGTTGAGCACCAGCGATGGCGTGACCCGGAAGTTGAACACCACCTGCGTGAAGTTCTGGCCAAGCGTGGCGACGGACAGGTTGTTGAACAGCGTGTAGGCGATCAGGGCTCCGAGCAGGCCCCCGGCGAGCGCCAGGAGCAGCGCCTCCACCATCACCGAGATCACCACCGGGAAGCCGCCAAAGCCGATGGCCCGCAGCGTCGCGATTTCCTTGCCGCGGGCCGCGACCGCCGCGTACATGCTGTTGAGCGCGGCAAACACCGCGCCGAGCGCCATGATGATGGTGACGAGGCCTGCGAGGAAGCCGATCTGCTGGCGGAACTGCTTGGTCTGGCCGCTGAAGTATTCCTGCTCGCTCTGGATGTCGACGTTGAGGCGCGGTTCGGCGGCGATCGAACTCTTGAGCTTGGCAAGGCCGCCGGGGCCGTCGAGCGCGGCCAGTACCGAGCTCGCGCCGGTGCGGCCGAAGGTGCTGCGCGCCACGTTGATGTCGCACCACAGTTCGCTGTCGTGCGAGTCGCCGGACTCGAATTCCCCGACGACGGTCCACTGCGAGCCGCGCATGCGCACCTGCTGACCTACCTCGGCCCCCTGAAACTGGCGCAGCACGCCGCTGCCGACGATCAGCTCGCGCAGACCGGGGGTAAACGTGCGCCCGGCGATGATCTTGAGGCGCGGGCGCAGCGCGAACGCGGCCGTCTCGACGCCGCGCACGGTGATGTTGGCGCCGTTCTTCACGTCATTCTTGCGCAGCAGCTCGGCAATGACGCTCATCTCCGCCGATGCCAGCGGCTTGCCGTCGGCGCCGGCCGCGATTCCCGGCTGCTGCTCGATGATGTCGGTCTGCTCGCGATTCAGCCCCGAGTTGATTTCCGAGTCCGAGCCGCCACGCATGATGATGACCGCATCGGCACGCCCGGTCGCCTTGATCGTGCTCTCGAAGCCGGTGCGCATCGCGAGCAGCGCGGTGAATACCCCCACGACCCCCGCAAGCCCGATGACGATGACGAGCGAGGGCGCCCAGCGCTCGGGAATGCTGCGCACGCTGAGACTGGTAATGGCGAAGGCCTGCCTTAACACTGTTGCTTTCTCCTTGTAGCGTGGCGGCGCGTCAGCGTCCGGCCAGCGCGTCGACGATGCGCAGGCGCCGCGCACGCAGCGCGGGCAGCAGCCCGACCGCGAGGCTCATCACCACGATCGCGATAATGCCGATCAGCCACACGCCACCATCGAGCGCGACCTGGAACTGCCCGCCGGTGCCCTTCTCCACCATCGCGCCGAGTGCGGTCGCAAGCAGCAGGCCCAGCAGTCCGCCGAACAGGCACAGCGCGAAGGCTTCAGCGAGCACGAAGCCGAGCACGCTGCCATCGCTGAAGCCGAGCGTCTTGAGCACCGCGAGCTCCGGAATGCGCTCGCGCACGCTCTGCGCCATGGTGTTACCCACCACCAGCAGCAGCGTGAAGAACACGGCGAACAGGATCCAGTGCACGATGAGCGCTATGTCGCCGATCTGCTTGACGAAACCTAGGTTGAAATCCCGCTCGGTCTGCGTCTTGGTCTCGTCGGGCGAGTTCTCGAACATGGCGTCGACGGCCTTGCTGACGCTCTCGGCGTGCTGGCTGTCGGTGAGCTTCAGGATGAAGAAATTGGTGCGCCCCTTGGCGTTGAAGCCGTTGGCCTCGTCGAAATAGTCGCTGTTGATGAAGGCGACGTTGGTCTGCCGGTGCCAGGCATCGTCCTTGCCGTCGAAGATGCCCACCAGGTCGAAGGCCCAGGACTTGCTGCCGTTCTTCTGCGGATAGATGTTGGAGGAGATCGGGATCTTCTGCCCGATCTTCCAGTGGTACTGATCGGCGAGCAGCTTGCCGGCCACCATGCCGGTGCGCGTGTGCGCGAACGCCTGCCACTGGGCATCGGGCATGACGTACTCGGGGTAGACGTCGCGGTAGCGCAGCGGATCGACCGAGAACACGAACAGCGGCGTGTTCTCCTGCCAGATGCCGCCGAACCACATGGAATGGGCGACGCGCGCCACGCCCGGGATGCTCTCGAGCTTGGGCACCATGCTGACCGGCAGCGGCTGCGTGAACGAGACGCGCGCCTGGGTCATGAGGCGCGTGGCGCCGACGAAGTCCGCGCCGGAGTTGAATATGGAGTTGATCGACTGCAGCAGCCCGAACAGCACGAACGCCATGATCACCGACAGCAGCGTCAGGATCGTGCGCGTGCGCTTGCGGAACATGTTGGCGATGACGAAGCCGCTCTTGGTCATGGGTGCATCCTTGGCGTGACGTTCAGGCCGCCTGCTCGAGCAGCTGGCCCTTCTCCAGATGCAGGATGCGGCGTGCAAAGCCTGCCGCCTTGGGATCGTGGGTGACCATGACGATGGTCTTGCCGTGCTCGCGGTTCAGCACCTGCAGCAGGCCCAGGATCTCGTCTGCGGTGGCGCGATCCAGGTCGCCGGTCGGCTCATCGCACACCAGCAGCTGCGGGTCCGAGACCAGTGCGCGGGCGATGGCGACGCGCTGCTCCTGGCCGCCGGAGAGTTCCTTGGGCTTGTGCTTGGCGCGATCGGCCAGCCCGACCACCTGCAGCGCGACGCCGACGTTCTGCCGGCGCTGCGCCGCCGACAGCTTGGTGAGCAGCAGCGGCAGCTCGACGTTCGCCTCGGCGCTCAATACCGGCATGAGGTTGTAGAACTGGAAGACGAAGCCGACGTTGTGCGCGCGCCAGTGCGCCAGCTGGCTGCTGCCGAGCTGGTCGATGCGGGCGCCCCCGACCAGCACCTCGCCCGAGGTCGGCTGGTCGAGCCCGCCGATGAGATTGAGCAGCGTCGTCTTGCCCGACCCGGACGGACCCATCAGCGCGACGAAGTCGCCCTTGGGGATGTCCAGGGTCAGGCCGTGCAGCACTTCGACCTTCTGCTTGCCGCGCTCGTACACCTTGATGACGTTGCGCACTTGAACCATGGAGTCAGACATACGTGTGTTCCTTCAGGACTTAGCTTCTTTGACCGCCGTCAGATCCTTCAGCCCGGCCGGTGCATCGACGATCACCGTCTCGCCCGCGCTCACACCGGTCAGCACCTGACGCAACTCACCACTGCTGCCGCCGAGCGTCACCGGGCGGCGCTGCGCCTTGCCATCGTGCAGCACGAACACGACGTCCGTGTCACCGTCCTTGCGCAGCGCGGCGGCCGGCAGCAACACACCGTGCGGGCGCGGCGCCTCGCTTGCCTCGCCCGGCTTGTGTTCTTCCAGAAACGAGACGCGCACGCCCATGTCCGGCACGATGCGCGTGTCCTTGACGTCGAGACCGATGCGCACCTTGACGGTCGCCTTGGAGCGGTCGGCGGTCGGAATGATGGCGATGACGTGTGAGGGAATGCGCCAGTCCGGATACGCGTTCAGGACCGACTCGACCTTCTGGCCCGGCTGCACGCGGTTGATGTAGGCCTCGTTGACGTCGACCTCGATCTCGAGGGAATCCATGTCGACCAGCGTGCCGATGCCGGTACGGGTGAAACCGCCGCCGGCCGAGAACGGCGAGACGATCTCACCGACCTGCGCAGCCTTGGCAATCACGACGCCGGTGAAGGGCGCGCGCACGGTGCAGTAATCGAGCTGCACCTGCGCCGCGCGCACGTTGGCGGCCGCCAGTTCGATCTGGCGGCGCTGCGACTCGAGCAGCGCACTCTGCGTCTCGACCTGCGTGCGCGCCTGCTCCACGGCCTGCTGCGATACCAGCTTGCGGTCCACCAGATCCTCGTCACGCTGCACGTCGCGCCGGTTCTGCGCGAGCTGCGCGCTGTCCTGAACCTGGATCGCCTCCGCGGAATGCAGCGCCGCTTGCGCCTGCGCAAGCGCGGCGCGCTGCGCGGTGTCATCCAGCGTGCCGAGCACCTGGCCCTCCTTGACGTGATCGCCCTCCTCGATCAGGACCGCCGTGAGCGTGCCGGTGATCTGCGCGGAGACGGTCGCCTGGCGGCGCGCCGTGACGTAACCGGTGGCATCGAGCACCGAGGCGCCGCCGCCGGAGCCTGCGAGCGGCTGGGCGACGACGGTGTGCACCGGCAGCGCTGCGTGCGCACCGAGCATGAACCAGGTGCCGCCGAGCAGGGCCACGAGCAGCACCGCTGCCCCGATGAGCCAGCGGGCGCGTGCCGCATTTGCCGACACTGCGGGCTCGCTGCGATCGATGCGCAGCTGTCCCAACAGGGCTTTCTTGTCGGTCTCCGAGCTCATTCCGCTATCCGTATTTTTAGGCGCGCAACGATAACATCAGCCGGCGCGCATTGCTCTCACCCGCAAATATACAGTGCTGCAACAGCTGCCAACCTGTGGCGGATGTGATCAGCTCTACTTGACAAATGTCAGCCCGGAAGCTGAGCGCGGGCCTTCAGCCGGAGGTGATTTTCGTCATCAGCCGGCGCGCCTGCGCGAACTGCGGCGCCAACAGCAGTGCATGTTCGTCGGCGTCGCGGGCCGCGACCGGGTCGCCGTGCTCGAGCAGTCCGCTCGCCAACAGCCACCACGCCTCCGCCGCGCCCCAGCCCGGCAGATGCTCGGTATCGTGGCGTTCTGCCTCGAACGCCTCCACCGCCTTGCGCAGCTTTGGCAGCGCACGTTCGCGGCCGCCCCTGTCCGGGCTCACCTGGTAGTCGTTCATCGCATCGACCAGGAGGATGCGCGGGTTGCGTCCCGCCAGCTCCAGCGCCCGCTGCAGATCCTTGTGCGCGCGGCGCGCGCCGAAGGGCGCATGGCCGCCGCCGCTGTCGACGGGGGTGCCGAGACAGGCGGCGCGCAGCGCGAGGGCTTCGGCAAAGTCGGCTTCGACGCTGAGCGCTGCATCCGCCGCGCTGACGCAGCGCTGCACCAGCTGGCGGGCCGAGGCATCCGCGGCCGCCGCGCCGTGGGCGGCGAGCTGCGCCTGCCGCCAGGCGAGCAGTCCTGCGTAGTAGGCGTGCAGCTTGTCGTGCGACTCGTCCGTGCCGACGGTTTCGGTGAGCTTGCGCAGCGCCGTCGGATCCTCGGTGTAGTAGCCGTATTGAATGCGGCTCTCGATGTCGCGCCACGCCGCATCGCTCTGCGCCTGCGCAGCACGGCCGCCGAGCACGGCGGCCAGCACCGCACCGAGCAGCACTGCCAGGCTCGCGCCGTGGCGGGCAGGCCACGGCCGGTAGCGCATCAAACGCTGCAATTCGCCTCCATTCAGTAGAATGCGCACGAACAATGCAAAACCATAGCACAGCGACGTCGCCGCCGAGCGCTGACGCCCCGGCGCTCATCGACATCGGCGTCAACCTGACGCACGACAGCTACGATGGCGACCGCGCCGCAGTGCTGCAGCGCGCCTGTCACGCAGGCGTCATACAGATGATGGTCACCGGGGCTACGCTCGCCGGCAGTGCCGCGGCGATTGCACTGGCACGCCAACATCCAGGCAGACTGTTCGCCACGGCCGGAGTTCACCCGCACCATGCCGCCGAGCTTGGCGAAGCTGAGCTGGCGCAGCTGGCAGGCCTGGTGGTGGCGGACGAGGTCGTGGCGCTCGGCGAATGCGGGCTCGACTACTTCCGCAACTACGCACCACACGCCGCACAGCAGCAGGCCTTCCACCGCCAGCTGGAACTCGCGCGGCGTCTTGACAAGCCGGTATTCCTGCATCAGCGCGATGCGCACGCTGACTTCGTTGCGATCCTGCGCGAACATGCGCCGCGCTGGCGCGGCGTCGCGCACTGCTTTACGGGCGATGCGGCGCAGCTGGAGTGCTACCTGGAGCTGGGACTGTCGATCGGCATCACCGGCTGGATCTGCGACGAACGGCGCGGGGCGCATCTGAAGCCGCTCATGAGCCGCATTCCGGCGACGCGGCTGCTGCTCGAGAGCGACGGCCCGTACCTCCTGCCGCGGGACCTGACACCCAAACCCGCCTCGCGACGCAACGAACCGGCGTATCTTCCGCACGTCGCCGCGACGGTGGCGCAGGCGCGCGGCGAGCCGCTGAGCATGCTGGCACACTCGAGCACCGAGGCTGCGCGGGCGCTGTTCGCCCTGCCCGCGCCGCCTTAGAGAAACGCGCTACGGATCTTCGCCTAAACTACTGTTAACCAAAGATATGAGGCCGAGTATGGACGTTGAACGGCTGCAGAGCACCGTCGCGAAGACCTGGGACGGGTCGATCATCGAGCGGCTCACCGCCTACGTGCGCATCCCCAACAAGTCACCCCACTTCGACCCCGCGTGGGAGCAGCACGGGTACATGGAAGCGGCGGTCAAGCTCATGGCCGACTGGTGTCGCGCGCAGCCGCTGCCGGGCGCGCGTACCGAGGTACGGCGCCTGCCCGGGCGCACACCGGTGCTGCTGGTGGACATACCGGGCGAGCTGCCGGGCTGCGTGCTGCTGTACGGGCATCTGGACAAGCAGCCGGAATTCACCGGCTGGCTGCCGGGCCTGGGTCCGTGGGAGCCCGTGATCCGCGACGGCAAGCTGTACGGGCGCGGCGCCGCCGACGATGGCTACGCCGTATTCAGCTCGCTCACCGCGATCGCCGCGCTCAAGGAGCAGAAGGTGCGGCTGCCGCGCTGCGTGGTGCTGATCGAGGCGTGCGAGGAAAGCGGCAGCGTCGATCTGCCGGCGCACCTCGAGGCGCTTGGCGATACTTTGGCCGAACCGTCGCTGGTGGTGTGCCTGGACGCCGAGTGCGGCAACTACGATCAGGTTTGGTGCACCACCTCGCTGCGCGGCAACCTCGTCGGTACGCTGCGGGTAGGAGTGTTGAGCGAAGGCGTGCACTCCGGCATGGCGACCGGCATCGCGCCGACGCCGTTCCGCATCCTCGAGCAGCTGCTGGCGCGCATCGAGAGCCCGATCACCGGCGACCTCCTGGTCGACGAGCTGCACGTGACGCTGCCGGCCGACCGGCGTGCGCAGGCCGCCGTCGCCGCGCAGGTGCTCGGCGCGTCGATGGCAGGCAAACTGCCCTGGCTCAAGGGCGTGCAGCCGCTCTCGGACGATCCCACCGAGCTCATCATCAACAACAGCTGGCGCGCCACCCTGGCGGTCACCGGCGCCGAAGGGCTGCCGGAGCTCGGCTCGGCCGGCAACGTGCTGCTGCCGGAAGTGGCGGTGAAACTGTCGCTGCGCCTGCCGCCGACCTGCGACGCGGCGCGCGCCACCGCCGCGGTGCGCGACGCGCTGGTGCGCGAGCCCCCGTACGGCGCGCAGGTGAGCTTCGATGGTTCGGGCACCGGTGGCTGGAACGCGCCGGCCTTCGCGCCGTGGCTGGAGGCCTCGATCGCGCGCGCTTCGCGCGCGATCTACGGACGGGATGCCGTGCACATCGGCTGCGGCGGCACGATTCCGTTCATGGGAATGCTCGGCGAGCGCTTCCCGCGCACACAGTTCTTCATCACCGGGGTGCTGGGCCCGCATGCCAACGCGCATGGGCCGAACGAGTTCCTGCACCTCGAGTACGCCAAGAAACTCACCGCCTGCGTGTCACTGGTGCTCGAGGACCACGCGCGTACCGTGAGCAGTTAGCTGCGAGGGGCTTGCGGCTCGTCATTGATGGCCAGGATCGGCCTGATCTCGATCCAGCCCCGGGCGCGTGCGCATGGGGTTTTGGCGACCAGCCGGACGACTTCGTCGATGTTGGCGGCCTCGATGATGCTGAATCCTGCCAGCGGCGCGCTGCCGCTGGCGAGCGCGCCGTCGCTCGTGCTCGGTATACCGTCCCAGGCGCGCACGCTGGTGACGCGTGTCTGCACGGCAGCCATGAGGGCTCCTCGCTTGCGCAGCACTTCGTCCTGGGCAAGGAGCGCGTCCTGCTCGCTCTTGCTGAGTGCGAGCCAGTCTTTCTCGGCACCGTAGGCCAGGCAGAGGTATTTCATCCGTGTCTCCTGCAGGCGTGGTGGCACGGATGTAGCGCACTTCGGCTGACCTGTCACCTCGGGTGTGACCAGTGCACGGCAGGACGCCCCGTCGAGACTGCCCAGCTAGCGCATGTCGACCATGTTGCTCGGCTTGACCGCCTCCTTCAGGCGCTGCCAGCCCTCGCGGTGGCGCGCGGCGCTCTCGGCGGGCGACTCGAACTCGGCGGCCGGAAACTCCGAGCGCAGCGCATCGAGCATGAGGGTCCACTTCGGCAGTCCCTTGGGGAACTTGCCGCGGCGCGTGAACACGATGCGCCCCTCGACCGGCATGTCGCCGGTCACCGCCTTGACCGCGGCGATGCGGTCGTAGAGCGCGCTCTGCGGATTGGTGAAGGTGGAGCGCTGCGCGCCGTCCATGACGGTCCATTCGGCCATCTGGTCGCCGCCGAAGATGTTGCCGCTGACGTCGCGCAGGTCGATGACCACCACGCCGCGCAGCGTCAGCAGCAGGAAGTCGACGTGATAGCTGCCGCCCATGCCGTCGGGCACGAGCGAGTCCACCAGATGGTCGGCGCTGCCGGCGGTCACGGCCGCGCGCAGGAGCTTGCGCGCGCGGTAGTGCCGGTACCAGCGCCACGCCCAGGACACGCCGAAGCCCACCACCGCCGCGCCGACGATCAGCGCCCAGGCGGTCGGCGAAAGCTTGCTCAACTCGTCCACTTACTTCACTCCTTCAGCAGCACCGCACGCAGCGCGGCGAGCGTCGCATCGATCTGCGTCGATTGTGAATCGCGCGCGAACAGGCGCGCCAGCGAATCCGGCACCGGCACGGTGGCACCGATGAGCGGCTCGACGGTTTCGCGGAACTTGGCCGCGTGTGCGGTGGCCACCAGCACCCAGCGCTTGCCGGCGCGCCGCGCCGCCGGCAGCGATTCCAGCACCTGCGCGCCCGCGGCGGTGTGCGGACAGAAGATCTGACCGTACTGCAGATAGGCGCTGCGGATGCGTGCGCGGATTTCCTCATCGCTGGCACTGCCGGCGCTGACCGCGGCACGCAGGTCGGCCATGCCGGGAAAGAGCGCGCGCAGGCGCTCCATGTTGCTCGGGTCCCCGACGTCCATCGCGGAAGCGAGGGTCGCCACGCTCGGCCGCGGCTGCCACTGACCGCTTGCAAGGTACTCGGGCACCGTGCGGTTGGCATTGTGCGCCAGCACCACGTCGCCGATCGGCAGGCCGACCTGGCGCGCCCACAGGCACGCCACCGCGTTGCCGAGGTTGCCGCTCGGGATGACGAAGCAGGCGCGCTCGCCGTGTGCCCGCCAGATCGCCAGACTGGCCGCCGCGTAATAGGTACTCTGCGGCAGCAGGCGTGCCAGATTGATGCTGTTGGCGGAAGACAGCGTGCGCTGCGCGCGCAGCGCCGGATCGAGAAAGGCCGACTTCACCAGGCGCTGGCAGTCGTCGAAGCTGCCACGCACGGCGAGCGAGGTGACGTTGCCGCCCCAGCACGTCAGCTGCCGCTCCTGGGTCGGTGACACGAGGCCCTGCGGATAGAGGACTGCGACCCTGACTCCCGGTCGGCCGTGAAAGGCGGCGGCCACCGCCCCGCCGGTATCGCCCGAGGTCGCCACCAGGATCGTCAGCGTGCGCTCGGCCGGCGGCAGACGCGCAAAGCAGCTCGCGAGAAATCGTGCGCCGAAATCCTTGAAGGCGGCCGTGGGCCCGTGGAACAGCTCCAGCAGCGCGACGCTGCCGTCCGCCGCGAGCGGCACGAGCGGTGCGGGAAAGTTGAATGCTTCCTGCGTGATCGCCGCAAGCTGCGGCGCGAGGCGGTCACCGCTCACGAACGGACCCACCAGGCGCGTTGCGATCGCCGCCAGATCCGTGGCTGCCTCAAAGTCCTGCGGCGCCAGATGCGGCCAGCGGTGCGGCACGTACAGGCCGCCGTCGGGGGCGAGCCCCTGCAGCAGCGCCTCGCTGAAGGAGGCGCGCGCCGCCTGGCCGCGCGAGCTGAGAAAGGCAAATGCCGCGTTCATCGCCGTGTCATGCCAGCACGCGTGCCCCGGCCGAGGGCACCTCCAGCACCCAGTGATCGGTGGCGAGCGACTGGCGCGCGAACTCCCGCTGCATGCCCGCGAGCACCGCGGCGGCCGCCGTGTCCGGCGTCCAGGCGAACATCGCAGGCCCGGCCCCGGAGATCGAGCAGCCGAGCGCGCCTGCCTCCATGGCCGCACGGCGCACGTCGCGGAATCCGGGAATGAGCGCCTGGCGCTGCGGCTCGATGACGACATCCTCGAGGGAGGCGCGGATCAGGTCCAGGTCGTTGGTGTAGCAGCCGCAGATGAAGCCGGCGAGATGCGCGGTCTGCCACACGAAATCCGACAGATCCACGTTCTGCTTGAGGATCGCGCGCGCCCGCGCGGTGGCGAGGAACATGTGCGGGTGCACCACCACGGCACGGATCCCCGGCGGCACGGGTATCTGCTTGATGCGCGGGTGGTCGATGCCCACGGTCAGGACCAGGCCACCGAACAGCGACGGCGCGATGTTGTCGGCGTGGCGCGAGCCGCTGGCGACCGCCTCCCCCGCCATGGCGAACTTGAGCAGCTCGAGCTTGTCGACGGGGCGCGGCAGCAGTGCGTTGGCCGCCACCACCGCGGCCACGGCGGAGGCTGCCGAGCCGCCGAGGCCCGAGCCGAGCGGAATGCCCTTGTCGATCTCGACGGTAAAGCCGCACTGCGGGCGCAGCGCCTCGATGAGCGCCAGCAGCGCCCGTCCGGCGGTGTTGTCACGCGCCTGGCGCGGCAGCTCGCCCGCTACCCCGCGCACTGCGGTGATCTCCACCCCCGGCTGCTCGCGCGCCGTCACGGTGACGCGATCACCGAGCGCATCGAGGGCAAAACCCATGATGTCGAAGCCGATGGCCACGTTGCCGACCGAGGCTGGCGCGAAGGCGGTGGCCCGGGTGCGCGCCGGCGCGCTCACAGCCGTGCACCGAGGTAGGCGGCAAGGCGCAGCAGGTCCGCAAAAACGCCGCCGGCGGTCACTTCCGGACCCGCTCCGGGTCCCTGCACGATGAGCGGGTTGTTGCAGTAGCGGCGCGTGGCGAAGCGCACCACGTTGTCGGTGAGCGCGATGTTGGCAAAGGCGTGACGGGCATCGAGCTCCTTGAGTCCCACCGTGGCCTGCCCCTCGGCGGTCAGTGTGCCGCAGTAGCGCAATACCTTGCCGCGCCCGCGCGCCGCCTCCAGGCGCGCCGCCATGACGCCATCGTGCCGCGGCAGCTGCTGCAGGAAGTTCTCGATGCTGCCGCCGACGAGCTCCGGCGGCACGAGGCTCTCGACCTTCACGTCCTTCAGCTCCAGCGGCTGCCCCATCTCGCGCCCGAGGATGATGAGCTTGCGCGCCACGTCCGTGCCCGACAGGTCATCGCGCGGGTCGGGCTCGGTGAAGCCGCGCTGGCGGGCATCCAGCACGATGTCGGCGAAGCCGCGGCTGCCGTCGAACACGTTGAACAGATAGGCGAGCGTGCCGGAGAAGATGCCCTCGATGCCGGTGACCTCATCGCCGGTCTGACACAGGTCGCGCAGCGTCTGCACCACCGGCAGGCCCGCCCCGACCGTCGCCTCGTACAGGTAGTGCGAGGCGCCGCTGCGGCGCGCCTCCTGCAGGCTGCGGTAGTAGGCGAGATCGCCGCTGTTGGCCTTCTTGTTGGGTGTCACGACGTGGATGCCGGCGGCCAGCCAGGCGGCGTAGTGGCTGGCGATCTCGGCGCTCGCGCTGCAGTCGAGGATCACGGTGTGCGGCAGGTAGTCGACGCGCACGTGCTCGCGGAAGCGCCCCAGGTCGGCCGCCTCCGTGCTGGCCTGATACTGCGCGCGCCAGTCGCCGCGCACGATGTCGGCATCCGACAGCAGCATACGCTGCGAGCCGATGATGCCGCGCACCCGCAGGTCGAGCTTGAACTGCGAGCGCAGCCGCTCGCTCTGCGAGGCCAGCTGATCGAGCAGCACGCGCCCGACGGTGCCCGGCCCGATCACGCCGATCGAGAGGGTGTGCGGCGAGAGGTACAGACCTGCGTGCACCGCGCGCAGCGCGCGCATGGCGCCGCGTCCGTCGACCACGGCCGAGATGTTGCGCTCGGAGGCACCCTGGGCGATGGCGCGCACGTTGATGCCGGAGGCGCCGAGCGCCGTGAACACCTTGCCGGCGATGCCCGGGGTGCCGGCCATGCCATCGCCCACCACCGCCAGGATCGCCTGGTCGAGATCCAGGTCGACGCTCTGGATCTGTCCCTCCTCGAGTTCACGCTCGAAGGCGTTGCGCACCACCGCCGCGGCGCGCTCGGCCTGCTCCTGCGGCACGACGCAGCAGATCGAGTGCTCGGAGCTGCCCTGCGAGATCAGGATCACCGAGATCGATTCCTCGCGCAGCGCGCCGAACAGGCGGTGCGCCGTGCCCGGCACGCCGATCATGCCGGTGCCCTCGAGGTTGATGAGCGCCACCCGCTCGATGCTGGTGATGCCCTTGACCGGCAGCACCGAGGTCGGCTCGGCGCAGATGAGCGTGCCCACCTTGTGCGGCGCGAAGGTGTTCTTGATCCAGATCGGGATGCGTTCTTTGACGGCCGGCGCGATGGTCTGCGGGTGGATGACCTTGGCGCCGAAGTACGCCAGCTCCACCGCCTCGCTGTAGGAGAGCGAATCGATCACCGTGGCATCGGGCACGCGGCGCGGGTCGGCCGACAGCACCCCGTCGACGTCGGTCCAGATCTGGATCTCGCCGGCGCTCAGCAGCGAACCGAAGATCGAGGCTGAGAAATCGCTGCCGTTGCGGCCCAAGGTGGTGGGCACACCGCGGCTGTCGACGGCGACGAAGCCGGTAATGATGAGCGTGCCGTCAAACTGTGGCGGCACCTGCGCCTGGATGTTGGCGCGCGACTCCGGCCACTGCACGCCGGGGCCGAGCGGCCCCCACTCGACCACCACCACGCGGCGCGCATCCAGCCAGGCGACCGGGCCCGGGCGGCGCGCGCGCTCGGCGAAAAAGGGGCGGAACAGCCGCGTCGACCAGACCTCGCCGTAGCCGGATACGAGGTCGCTCACCCCGCGCAGCGAGCCGCGCGGGTTGTGCAGCGAGCGCGGCAGGTGCAGCGAGCGCAGCACCTCGGTGAGGTCGCGGACGTCCTTCTCGAAGGCGGCGCGGTAGGCGCGGGCCGCGGTGAGGCTCAGCAGCTGGTCGGCGATGCCGAGATGCCGGTCGCGCAGCTGGATGAGCTCGTCCTTGACGCGCTCGTCCTGGCGCTCGGCGAGCGCCACCACCCGCAGCAGCGCATCGGTGACACCCTTGCAGGCGGATAGCACCACGCCCAGCCGCCCGGGGGGTGCCGATTCGAGTATGGCCGCCACTTTGCCGAAGCAGTCGGCGTCCGCGACGCTCGACCCCCCGAACTTGTGCACGACCCAGGGATCGGGCTTGACCATCGAAGCTTATGATTTCTAAGACTGCAAAAGGCCGTGCGACTCTACTGACGCGCCGGGAGCGGTGCAACGACGGCGTACTCGCGGGCAACTGGCATAATCGACCGACGTGGAAGCCTCGCTAGGACCTCTCCTGCCCCTGTTCGAGCGCGAACGCGCCGCCGGCCGCGCCCTCGCCTTGGGCGTGCTCGTGCATACCAGCGGCTCGACGTACCGCAAGCCCGGGGCACTCATCCTCATCGCCGCGGGCGGCGAGTACGCAGGTCTGATCTCCGGTGGCTGCCTCGAGGGCGACCTGGGCGAGCGCGCCCGTAGCGTCATCGCATCCGGCGACGCCGCGCAGGTGCTGTACGACATGCGCACCAGCGGCGATGTGGTGTGGGGGCTGGGCCTGGGGTGCGAGGGTGCGATGCAGATCCTGCTGCTGCATGCAGGGCCTGCCAATGACTGGCAGCCGCTGACCCACCTGGCGGCAGCGCACGCCGCCCACATCGCTACGGCGGTCGCCATCGTGGTGGAGTCCTCCAACGGCGATGTACCCGTCGGCAGCGTGCTCCTGCCCGACGGCGGCTGGGCGGGCCGGGCCCGCACGCGCTGGCCGGCGCCGGGCTCAAGGCAGCCCTGGCCCGCGCCAGCGAAGCAGGGCACGCGTGGCTCCAGGAAGACGGGCTGAAGCTCTTCGTCCTGCCGCTGTGGCTGCCGCCGCGCATACTGCTGCTCGGGGCAGGGCCGGATGCTGCCCCGGTCGTCGACTTCGCCGCACGCCTGGACTGGCGGGTCACGCTCGTCGATCACCGGCCCGCCTACGCGGTCGCGGCGCATTTTGCGCAGGCCGAGCAGGTGCTGCTCGCGCGGCCCGAGGAGCTCGCGGCGCGCCTGGATGTGAACCGTTTTGCCGCCGCCGTGGTCATGAGCCACCACCTGCCCTCGGATCTTGGGTACCTGCGGGTGCTGGCGGCGAGCGCCGTGCCCTTCGTGGGCCTGCTGGGGCCGCACGTGCGGCGCGAGCGGCTCCTGGCAGACTTAGGCGGCGCGGCGCAGGCGCTGGTGCCACGGCTGCATGCCCCGGTGGGGCTGCCGCTGGGCGGACGTACGCCCGAATCGATCGCGCTCGCCATCGTCGCGCAGCTGCACGCCTTCGTGCATGGCGCGCTGGCGCAGCAGCAGCCGCTGTCCCATGTCCCGCAGCTCAGCCGGCACGCATGAGACCCGTTTCAATGAGTTACGGGGTATTCCTCGCAGGCTCTGCAAGCACGGCGGGCGGCATGAACGAGATCCAGCTGATCCGCGAGCAGCTGGCGCGCGAGCGTGCTCACGCCACCGCCGTGGCGCACGCCTGCGCCACGGCACTCGGCCGTGCCGATGCGGCGCAGATCACCAGCGGCTCACCCCTGGATGAATTCCGGCAGCGCTGCGTCGACTACCTGGTGTGCGTGCTGGCCTCGTTCGAGGAACGCGATTTCAGGCTGGCGGAGCTGGTGCGCGCACGCCAGGCCGCCGACGATCCGGCACGGCGTGCGCTCGAGGAGGTGCTCGCCCGCCGCGGCCGCAGCCGCGAGACGCTCGAGCAGCTCGAGGCGGCCTTCGCCGGCAGCGGTGCGCCGGCCGGCTGGGGTGCGTTCCTGGCCTACTTCGACAGCGCCTGGAGCGCGCGCCGCGATGCGCTGGAGGCACTGCTGGCCTCCAATCCGCGCATCACCGACTGGCGTGCGATCGGCGGGCATCGACGCGGACAGCATTCTGGAGGAGCGGCGGCGTTTCGCGGGCGTGCGGGACGCGCTGCCGGCAGGCGTCACGCTCGACGCCGCGACAGGCTGAAGCGTAAGCCATGGAACGTGTTGCCAAGGCCGGCGACGGACTGTACGCGATCGTGCTGGCGGCGGGCGCCTCGACGCGCTTCGGCTCGCCCAAGCAGCTGGTGCGCCTCGCCGGCCGGCCGCTCATGCACACCGCCATCACGCGCGCCTCGGAGGTGTGCGGCAATGCGGTGATCGTGGTGCTCGGTTCAGGCGCTGCGGAACTTGCGCCGCTGCTCAAGCACTCTCCGGGCAGCATCGTGGTGAATCAGGACTGGCGCGAGGGGCTGGCCAGCTCCATTCGTGCCGGCGTGGCGCGCCTGCCGCCCACCTGCGGCGGGGCGCTGCTCATGCTCGCGGACCAGGCCGCCGTCAGCGGCGAGGACCTGCGACGCCTGGTCGGCGCCTGGCGCAAGCAACGTCAGTACATCGCCGCGGCACTCTATGCGGGCACAACCGGGGCGCCGGCCATATTTCCGCGCAGTGCGCTGCGCGAGCTGTCTGAACTGCGCGGCGAGCTGGGCGCCCGCACGCTGCTGCGTCGCAATGCCGATCGCGTGGTGCGCGTGCCGATGCCGAGCGCCGCGGTCGACATCGACACTCCGGAAGACCTGCTGGCGCTCGAGGCGCCCAAAGTACCCTAGCAGCGGCCGCGGCCGCTCTGCGGGTGCGGGAAGTTGTCCGACTCGTCTTCGTCGGCGCGCGGCGCGAGACAGGCGAAATCCTTCTCCAGCACGATGCGCAGTGCGCCCTGCGCCAGCGGCTGCTCGCGCGACAGCGTCACCAGCTGCGTCGTGCACCACTCGCGTGCGGCGCGCTCAGGCACGCGGATCTCGAGTACGTTGCCCTCGTAGGCGGCCGCAATGTCGGCGGCGGCCGGATCGCGGCGCAGGCGATAGACCAGGCGCGTACCGGCGGCGAACGGCACCTCTTCCTCGACCACACCGCGCTCGTCGAGCGCGTGCATCTCCGCCTGCGTCAGCCGCAGGCGCAGGCTTGCGCCCTTGATCCGTAACTTCATGCCCTTACCTCGCACGCGCCCGGGCGGCCAGTATGCGCTGTGCCTGCAGCAGGTGCGGCCGGTCGAGCATCCGCCCGTCGAGGCTCGCAACGCCGGCTCCGGCGGCTGCGGCAAAGGCGGCCACCACGCGCTCGGCGTAGCGCAGCCTCCGCCTCACTCGGGGCGAAAGCTGCGTTGATGGCGCTGATCTGGTCGGGATGGATGGCGAGCTTGCCGGTGAACCCGTCGCCGCGCGCCTGCTGCAGCTCGCGTGCCAGTCCTGTGGCGTCGCGAAAATCGGTGTGCACGCCATCGACCGCCTGCACCCCGAGGGCGGCGGCCGCCAGCAGGCACTGCGTACGCACCAGCTGGAACGTGAAGGTGAGCGCGCCGTGCGCGTCGCGCTTGGCGAGCGCACCGAGCGCGGCGCTCAGGTCCTCCGCGCCCCAGGTGAGACCTGCGAGGCGGGCGGCGACCGCCGGGGTCTGCGCGAGCGCCACCGGGTACTGCGGCAACGCCAGCACCCCTGCCGGCGTCTCGGTGGCGATCACCAGCAGGCGCGTGCTGCCCTGGGGCCTGCCGAAGCCGGTCTCGAGCGTGCCGAGGTACTGCGCGACGTTGACGATCTCTTCGGCGGAGGACACCTTCGGCACCACCACGCCCTCGGGCAGCGCGCCGGCGGCGCACACTTCGCCAAGATCCGCGCGCCACAGGTCGCTCCCCGGGGAGTTGACCCGTACCCACAGCTGCGGGCCGCCGCCGCGGCGCGCGCGCAGCAGGTGCGCGACCCGCTCGCGCGCCTGCGGCAGCGCAGAGGCAGCCACCGAATCCTCGAGATCGAGGATCACGGCATCGCTTTGGCTGGCGAGTGCCTTGTCCTGTTTGCGCTCGCTGTCGCCGGGCACGAACAGCCACGAGCGCACGGGGCTGGCAGGCGCTGTCTCGGGCGGCAGCTTGAGCAGCTCGCTCACGGCGGCTGCTTCATCATCAGCGCCGCGCGCTTGCAGGAGCCGACTTCCTCGTCACGCTGGTTCCAGGCGCGATGCTCGAAAACCACGATGCCGCTGTCGGGGCGCGACTGGCTCTCGCGTTTGGACACGACCGTGGTCGCCACGTGCAACGTGTCGCCGATCAGCACGGGGCGCGGGAAGCGCACCTCTTCCCAGCCGAGATTGCCAATGGTCGTGCCGTAGGTGGTGTCGTAGACCGACAGGCCCACCATGAGCCCGAGGGTGAAGACGCTGTTGACGATGCGCTGGCCGAAAGCGGTGCCACGGCAGTACTCGGCGTCCAGGTGGATGGCAGCCGGGTTCATGGTGAGCGCGCTGAACAGCAGATTGTCGGTCTCGGTGACCGTGCGCCGCACGAGGTGGTCGAAGCGCTGACCGACCGTGAACTGCTCGAAATAAAGTCCCGCCACATCCCCTCCTCGTGTCCGCGCAGCTAGTGTTGCACACGCTCATAACCCCAGAAAGAGGTGCACCCAACCAGACGGTATTTAGCCCTCGCTGCAAGCGCACCTATAGTCGGGTGAGATGTACCGTTACGACGCACTCGACCAGGCCCTCGTCGATCAGCGGGTCGCCGAGTTCCGCGACCAGACGCGCCGCTTCCTTGCCGGCGAGCTGTCCGAGGACGACTTCAAGGCGCTGCGCCTGCGTAACGGCCTGTACCTGCAGCGCCACGCACCGATGCTGCGCATCGCCATTCCCTACGGCCTGTTAAGTGCCGCACAGCTGCGCAAACTGGCGGACATCGCCACGCGCTACGATCGCGGCTACGGCCACTTCACGACGCGCCAGAACCTGCAGCTGAACTGGCCGGAACTGGCGCGCGTGCCGGACATCCTGGCCGAACTTGCCACCGTGCAGATGCACGCCATCCAGACCAGCGGCAACTGCGTGCGCAACGTCACCGCCGACCACCTGGCAGGGGTGGCTCCCGGCGAGGTCGACGATCCGCGTCCCTACTGCGAGATCATCCGCCAGTGGGCGACGCTGCATCCCGAATTCAGCTATCTGCCGCGCAAGTTCAAGATCGCCGTCAGCGGCGCCGCGGATGACCGGGCCGCGACCGAAGTACACGACGTCGGCCTGCAGCTGCGCCGCGATACGCACGGCGAGCTCGGCTTCGCGGTGAGGGTCGGCGGCGGCCTGGGCCGCGCACCGGCGATTGCGTCCCTCATCCGCGAGTTCCTGCCGCTGCCGGAACTGCTCGCCTACCTCGAGGCGATCCTGCGGGTCTACAACCGCTACGGGCGGCGCGACAACATCCACAAGGCGCGCATCAAGGTGCTGGTGAAGAGCCTGGGCGCCGCAGCCTTTGCCGCGCAGGTCGAGGCCGAATGGCAGGCGAACCGCGCGCACGCCCCGCGTCTCGAGCCGCAAGCCATCGAGCGCATGCGAAAGTTTTTTCAGCCGCCGCCGTACGCGACGCTGCCGGACAGCGAGCCGAGCGCGGACGCCGCCAACGATTTCAAGGCCTGGTACCGCTACAACACGCGAGCGCACCGCGTGCCCGGCTATCGCGCGGTGTTCGTCGCGCTGAAGGCGCACGGTGAGGTCCCGGGCGACATGAGCGCAGCGCAGATGCTGGCGGTCGCAGCCCTCGCCGAGCGCTTCAGCTTCGGCCTCATCCGCACGACGCACACCCAGAACCTGCTGCTCGCGGACGTGCGCCAGAGCGAGCTTGCGCTGCTGTGGCGCGAACTGCGCGCGCTCGGTCTTGCCATGCCGAACATCGGCACGCTCACCGACATGATCGCCTGCCCGGGCCTGGACTTCTGCTCGCTCGCCAATGCCGGCACCATCGAGGTGGCCAAGCAGGTGCAAGAGCGCTTCAACGACCTTGATTACCTCTACGATCTCGGCGAGATCGAGCTGAAGATGTCCGGCTGCATGAATGCCTGCGGCCACCACCACGTCGGCCACATCGGCGTCCTCGGCGTCGATAAGCACGGCGAAGAGTGGTACCAGATCAGCCTTGGCGGCTCGGTCAACGGCTTCACCGCGCTCGGCGAGGTCATCGGACCCTCGGTACGCAAGCACGAGGTCGCCCCCACCATCGAGCGCCTGGTCGAGGTGTACCGCGCGCGGCGCGACGAGGGCGAGCGCTTTATCGACACGCTGCGGCGCGTGGGGCTGGCACCGTTCAAGGCAGGGGCGTATGCGGCACATCCTCAGGCAGCATGAATGGGTGCTCGATGACTGGCGCTACGCCGACGAGGAGCGCGCCGGCGCCGCAGGCCTGATCGTGCCCTGGGCGCAGCTGCGCGCCGACCCCACGCACTGGCACGGCAGCTGCGTGCGCCTGGGCGTGCGCATCGGCCACGCCGATGCGGTGGAGGAACTCGCCGCCGAACTGCCGCAGCTGCAGCTGGTGGCCGTGGAATTCTTAAGTACCGGCGACGGCCGCGGCTACAGCCAGGGGCGGCTGCTGCGCGAGCGGCTCGGTTTCGGCGGCGAGCTGCGCGCCATCGGCGCGGGCGTGCGCCAGGACCTGGTGTTCTTCCTGGCACGCTGCGGCTTCGACGCGCTCGAACTTGCCGCGGGCGAGGACCCGCAGGCGGCACGCCGCGCGCTCACGCGCTTCGACGTTGCCTACCAGCGCGGCAGCGCGCAGGTGCCGCTGCGGCAGCAGCGCTTCCGCTAGCGCAGCGGCAGCGGCGTATCGGCGAACAGCGCGCGCACTTCATCCGCGGACGCTGCGCGGTGCGCGCGGTCCACCAGGCGCCGATCCAGGTGTGGCGCCAGCAGCTGCGCGAAGTCGTACATGTAGCGACGCAGCAGCGTGCCGCGGCGGAAGCCGATCCAGGTAGTGTGCGCCGGGAACAGGTGCGCGGCATCGACGCCGACGATCTCGGGATCATCGGCGGGGACTGCCATGTGCGCGACGATGCCGACGCCTAAGCCCAGGCGCACGTAGGTCTCGATGACATCCGCATCGCGCGCCGTGATGGCGATGTTGGGCGTGAGCGCGGCGCGTGCGAACGCCTCGTGCAGCGAGGACGGACCGGTGAAGCTGAACGTATAGGTGATCAGCGGGTAGGTGGCGAGCGCCTTGAAGGTGAGCTTCGAGCCATCCGCGAGCGGGTGGCTGCGCGGCACGATCACGGTGCGGTGCCAGCGGTAGCACGGCAGCAGCGTCAGCTCCGCGAACAGCGCATCCGAACCGGTGGCGATGGCGCAGTCGATGCGATCGCTCGTCACCATCTCGGCGATCTGCTCGGAGGTGCCCTGGTGCAGGTTGAGACGCACCTGCGGGTAGCGGCTGCGGAATTCGCGGATGACGTCCGGCAGCACGTAGCGGGCCTGCGTGTGCGTGGTGCCGATGGAGAGGCTGCCCTTGCCCTCGTCGCGCAGCTCGGTGGACAGGTTCTTGATGCTCTGCGCTTCCTGCAGGATGCGCAGCGCGCGCTCGATGACCTGCTGCCCGGCAGGGGTGATGCGCGTGAGATTGCGGCCCTCGCGCACGAAGATCTGAAAACCGAGCTCGTCCTCGAGCAGCTTGATCTGCTTGCTGACGCCGGGCTGCGAGGTATGCAGCTTGTGCGCGGCGGCGGTGATGTTCAGCCCGCTCTGCGCTACGGCGGCAAGATAACGTAACTGGTGGAGTTTCATGGCGCGGCCTGCATCGGCTTAAGCCTAACTCAAGCGGCAACCGTCCCGTGAGCGCCGTGTAACCGCGCTATAACCGAACTGGCAGTCCGTCAGAAGCAATCATTCGTTCTGCCGCGGCCGGGTGCATCGTTATATTCGGGCCATGGCGCAGGTCACCAAAATGAAACTCGCACGCCAGGCCGCCCAGGTGCGCAGCCTGCTGGAGGAAGCGCTCGCGCGGCACGGACCGCTCGTGTACGCCAACAGTTTGGGCGCGGAAGCTATGGTGCTGACCGACATCATCTGGCGCCACCTGCCGCAGATCGACATCTTCAGCATCGATACCGGGCGACTGCACGAGGAGACTCACGCACTGCTCGAGCGCGTGCAGCGCCACTACGGGCGGCGCATGCGCCTCGTCCATCCGCAGGCGCAAGCCCTGGAGCAGCTCGTCGCGCGCCAGGGCGTGAACGGCTTCTACGACAGCGTGGCGGCGCGCCTGGAGTGCTGCCGCGTCCGCAAGGTGGAGCCCTTCCAGCGCGGCATCGCAGGCTTTGCGGGATGGATCACCGGTGTGCGGCGCGAGCAGTCCGCCGTGCGTTCCCACGGCCAGGCGCTCGCCTGGGATGCCGAGCACGGCCTCTACAAGGTAAGCCCGCTGCTCGCATGGAGCGAGCAGGAGGTCTGGCAGTACATCCGCTGCAACGGCCTGCCGTACAATCCGCTGCACGACCGCCAGTTCCCGAGTATCGGCTGTGAGCCCTGCACCCGTGCCATCCAGCCCGGTGAGAGCCGCCGCGCCGGCCGCTGGTGGTGGGAGCAAGGCGAATCACGCGAATGCGGCCTACATCCGAGAACCCCGCCGCCGACGGCCGTGGCCGTGCCGGCCTGAGACCCCCTGCGATGGATTACCTGCCGGTGTTCCTGCGGCTGCGCGAGCGCCCGGTGATCGTGGTCGGGGGTGGTGCAGTGGCGCTGCGCAAGGTCAGCTGGCTGCTCAAGGCCGGCGCGAAGATCACGGTAATCGCCCCGCAGCTGCACGCGGAACTGGCAGCGCTCGTGGCACAGGGCGCGGTCATGCAGGATGCCAGTACATTCACACCCGCACAGCTTGCCGGTGCGGTGGTGGTGGTCGCCGCAACGTCGGACGCGGCCGTCAACGCTGCCGTGTCGCAGGCGGCGCGCGCGCGCGCCATCCCGGTGAACGTCGTCGACGATGCGCAGCTCTCGACCTTTATCTTTCCCGCGATCATCGACCGCTCGCCACTGGTGGTCGCAGTCAGCTCGGCCGGCGCAGCCCCGGTACTGGCGCGGCAGGTGCGCGAGCAGATCGAAGGGCTGCTGCCCGGCCGCCTCGGTGCGCTCGCGCGCTTCATGGGACGCAGACGTGTTGAAGTGCAGCGCGCGCTGGGGCCGCTGGCGCGGCGCGCCTTCTGGGAGAGGCTGGCGACCGGGCCTGCCGCCGGCGAGGTGCTGCGCGCGGACGAGGCGGCCGCCGGGCGCTCGTACGCGCGCGAGTTGCGCGAGGCGCAGCTGACCGCCGCGCCGCATTCCGGCAGCGCGCGCCTCGGCGAGGTTTACCTGATCGGCGCCGGACCCGGGGACGCGGACCTGCTGACACTGCGGGCGCTGCAGCTGCTGCAGCAGGCCGACGTCATCCTCTACGACCGCCTGGTGAGCGAACAGATACTGGACCGCGCACGCCGCGACGCCGAACGCATCTTCGTCGGCAAGGAGTCCGGTGAGCGCGGCCAGCAGGAACGCATCCACGAACTTCTGGTCACGCTGGCGCGCGCCGGCAAGCGCGTCGCGCGCCTGAAGGGCGGCGACCCGTTCGTGTTCGGACGCGGCGGCGAGGAAATCGAAGTGCTCACGCGTCACGACATCCCCTACCGCGTCGTGCCGGGCATCACCGCGGCGCTCGGTGCCGCCGCGAGTGCCGCCGTGCCGCTGACGCACCGGCGCCTGGCGCAGAGCGTCACGTTCGTCAGCGGCCACCAGGCGAGTGGCGCAGTCAGCGACTGGCGCTACTTCGCCGACCCGCAGCACACCGTGGTGTTCTACATGGGCGTGCAGCAGCTCACTGCCATCGTCGCGCGGCTGCGCGCGGCCGGCGCAGCCGCCGAGCACCCGGCCGCCCTCATCGCGCAGGCGACGCTGCCGCAGCAGCGCGTGCTGCGCGCGCCGCTGTCCGCGATCGCAGCGCTGGCGCTGCGGCAGCAGATCGCGCCTCCCGCGCTGCTGATCATCGGCAATGTCGCAGCGCTCGCCCCGGCCGAACGCCTGCGGCAGCTGGCCGAAGCCCCCCAAGCTCTCGGGGCGAGTGTGTGAACACGGTCGACGGCTTCAGCGGCGCGATCGGCAACACGCCGCTCCTGCGCCTGAAGGGCGTGAGCGCCGAAACCGGCTGCGAGATTCTCGGCAAGGCGGAATTCATGAACCCCGGCGGCTCGGTCAAGGATCGCGCCGCCAGCGCCATCGTGGCCGCCGCCGCGGCCCGCGGTGAGCTCAAGGCCGGCGGTACCGTGGTCGAGGGCACGGCCGGCAACACCGGCATCGGACTTGCGCACGTGTGCAACGCACGCGGCTACCGCTGCGTGATCGTCATGCCCGACAACCAGTCGCCCGAGAAATACCGCCTGCTGGAGATGCTCGGCGCGGAAGTGCACCAGGTGCCCGCCGTGCCGTACAGCAATCCCAACCAGTACCAGAAGGTCGCGCAGCGACTGGCCGCCGCCCTCCCCGGCGCCGTCTGGTCGAACCAGTTCGACAACACCGCTAACCGCGCCGCGCACCTGGCGAGCACCGGACCGGAGATCTGGGCGCAGAGCGGTGGCCGCGTCGATGCCTTCGTGGCGGCGTGCGGCACCGGCGGCACCTTTGCCGGGGTCGCGCAGTTTCTCAAGTCGCGCCGCGTTGGCATCCGCTGCGTGCTGGCCGATCCGCCGGGCAGCAGCCTGTACGCCTGGGTGCGCGAAGGCGCGCTGCGGGCCACCGGCGCCGGCTCGATCACCGAAGGCATCGGTATCGGCCGCATCACCGCCAATCTGGCCGGCGCCCCCATCGATGACGCCGTGCACATCGAGGACGGCGACACGGTGCGCTACGTCTACCGCCTGCTCTACGAGGAGGGGCTCTTCCTCGGCAGCACCTCCGGCATCAACGTGGCTGCCGCGGTGCAGGTGGCGCGGCAGCTCGGTCCCGGACATACCGTGGTCACGGTGCTGTGCGACTCCGGCGCCAAGTACCAGTCGCGGCTGTTCAACCGCGCGTGGCTGCAGGAGAAGGGACTGCTGGCCAGCGCGGCGCTGCCCGCCACACGCGCGTCCCTCTCGCTCGAGGCGGCCCTGGTCGCTTAGTCAAGGACTGACTTCCCGGCAGCGCGGCTGGCGTGAGACCCTTCCGCCCGGTCATAACAAGAAACTTGCCCGCGGATGAACCTGTCGCTGAGTGCCGCCGAGCTGGAGGCGCTGCGCCTGAGCCTCGATGTGGCCGCGCGCAGCGTCCTCATGAGCCTGCCGCTGGCGGTGCTGGCCGCCTGGGTGCTGACGCGCGCGCGCTTTCCGGGGCGCACCCTGCTGGATGCCTTCGTGCACCTGCCGCTGGTGCTGCCGCCGGTGGCGATCGGCTACACGCTGCTGCTGCTGTGTGGCGCCCGCGGACCGATCGGCGGGTGGCTGCGCGCCCGCTTCGGCATCGAGCTCGCGTTCACGACCGCAGGGGCAGCCCTGGCAACCGCCGTCATGACCTTTCCGCTCATGGTGCGCGCCATCCGCCTGTCGCTCGAGAACGTCGACCGCGGTCTGGAGGAGGCGGCGCGCACGCTCGGCGCTGCCGCCCTCGACCGCTTCGTCTCGGTAACGCTGCCCTTGATGCTGCCGGGAATCCTGGCCGGTGCAGTGACGGCGTTCGCCGCGGGCCTCGGCGAATTCGGCGCGGTGATCACCTTTGCCTCCAACGTGCCGGGCGTCACCCGCACGCTGCCGCTGGCGCTCTACACCGCCATGCAGACCCCCGGCGGCGATGCGCCGGCACTGCGCCTGGCGCTGCTGTCGTTTGCGCTCGGCTTGCTGGGTCTGCTCGCCTCCGAGTTCCTGGTGCGGCGCGTGCGCCGCTACCTCGGGCGGCGCTGACATGCTCAGCGTCGCGGTGCGCAAGGTGCGCGGGGGGTTCACGCTGGCAGCGCAGTTTGCCGCTCCCACGCCGGGCATCACGGCGCTGTTCGGCCGCTCGGGCAGCGGCAAGACCACGCTGGTGAACCTCATCTGCGGGCTCCTTGGGCCCGACAGCGGCAGCGTGCGGCTGGACGATGAGGTGCTGAGCGACACTGCCGCCGGCACCGCGATCGCCGTCGAGCGCCGCGGCATCGGTTACGTGTTCCAGGAGCCGCGTCTGTTTCCGCACCTGACGGTGAGCGGCAATCTGCGCTACGGCGCGCGGCGCGCCCGTCGCGGCGCCTACATCGGCTTTGCTGAAGTGGTCGAGCTTCTGGGTCTGCGCGCGCTGCTGCAGCGCCGGCCATGGCAGCTGTCCGGAGGAGAGCGCCAGCGCGTCTCGCTCGGCCGCGCGCTCCTGTCACAGCCGCGGCTGCTGCTGCTCGATGAGCCGCTCGCCTCGCTCGATGCCGCGCGCCGCGAGGAAGTCCTGCCGTACCTCGAGGCGCTGCGTGACCGGCTGTCGATCCCGATGGTGTACGTCAGTCATCAGTTCGAGGAGGTGCTGCGGCTTGCCACGCACGTCGTGCTCATGGAAGCCGGCGCCGTGGTGGCCCAGGGACCGGTGACGCAGATGTGCCTGCGGCGCGAACTGCAGAGTCTGGTCGGGCCGGACCTGGTCGGTGCGGTGCTCGAGGGCGTGGTACGCAGCTTCGACCGCGAGCACGGCAGCGCGCAGCTCGCCGTGGGCACCGGCACCCTGGAGGTGAGCCTTGCGGATGCGGCACCGGGCGAGCGCGTGCGGCTGCAGCTGCTGGCCCGTGACGTCATCCTCGCCACGCAGCCGGTGCAGGGCCTGAGCGTGCGCAATGCGCTCGCCAGCACCGTGACCGAACTGAGCGATGACGGTTATGGCGCGGTGCTGGTGCAGTGTGACGTCGGCGGGGCCGCCGTGCTGGCGCGCATCACCACGAATGCCTACCGCGCGCTCAAGCTGCGGCGCGGCGATGCAGTGTGGGCGCTGGTCAAGGCGGTCTCGACCCGCGGCCACGCCTATCGTCTCAAGCCGCAAGCGTGAAGGTCAGTCGGCAGCGTCCGGGACGGCTTTTTCGCTCACCATCGTCAGGACGTCGTAGTTGGCGACCGCCTCGCCATCCTGGTTGGTGATCGCGGTATCCCAGCGCACCTCGCCGTAGCCGGCGCCCGCGCGCAGCGATTTCTCCTTGCAGGTGAGGCGCACCTTGATGCGGTCGCCCGGCTTGACCGGTTTGGTAAAGCGCAGAGCGTCGATGCCGTAGTTGGCGAGCACCGGGCCGTAGGGGGCATCGACGAACAGCCCGGCGGCCGCCGACACCAGGAAGTAGCCGTGCGCCACGCGCCCGCCGAACAGCGGATTGCGCGCGGCCTGCGCTTCATCCATGTGGGCGTAGAAGCGATCGCCGGACAGCTCGGCGAAGCGCTCGATGTCCGCAACGCTCACGGTGCGCTCGGCCGAGTGGAAGGTGTCGCCGATCGTCAGCGCGCCGAACGGTTTCCTGAACGGATGGACACCGGGATCCAGCTCGCGCGCGCCTCTCACCCAGCGCCCGCCCACGGCGCTGATGACATCCGGCGTACCCTGCACCGCGGTGCGCTGCAGGTAGTGCATGACGCCACGGATGCCGCCGAGCTCCTCGCCGCCACCGGCACGTCCCGGGCCGCCGTGCACCAGGTGCGGGAGCGGTGAGCCGTGGCCGGTGGATTCCTTGGCGCAGTCGCGGTTGATAACGACCAGGCGCCCGTGGAACGGCGCGAGCCCCAGCACCAGGCGCGCGGCAACGGCATCGTCCGCGGTGAAGATCGAACCGGCGAGACTCCCGCCACCGCGGCGCGCCAGCTCGATCGCCGCATCGAGATCGCCGTACGGTACGACCGTGCACACCGGGCCGAAAGCTTCGACCGCGTGCACCGCGCTCGCGCGCTGCGCGTCCTGGCAGAACAGCAGCGTGGGCGCGATGAAGGCGCCGCGATCGGCATCGGCGCCGAGCGGCTGCGCCGTCCCTGCCCCGCCGCAGATGACCTGCGCCTCGCGCGTCAGCCGCGCCAGCTGCTCGAGCACCTCGCGGCGCTGGCTCAAGGAGGCCACCGGCCCCATGCGCACGGTCTCCAGGCGCGGATCGCCCATCACCACCTTGCCGAGCGCGCTCGCAAGTGCCTCCAGCACCTCGGCGCTGCGCGCCTGCGGCACGATGGCCCTGCGGATGGCGGTGCATTTCTGGCCCGCCTTGACGGTCATCTCGCGCACCACTTCGCGCACGAACAGGTCGAACTCGGGGGTGCCGGCCGCGGCCTCCGGTCCCAGGATCGAGGAGTTGAGCGAGTCGGTCTCGGCGGTGAAACGCACCGCGTTGGCCATCACCGCCGGGTGCTGGCGCAGCTTCAGCGCCGTGGCGGCAGATCCTGTGAAGGACACCATGTCCTGGCCGGTGAGACGGTCGAACAAGTCGCCCACCGAACCGCAGATGAGCTGCACGGCGCCCTCGGGCAGGAGACGTGATTCCACGATGCGGCGGAAGACGCACTCGGTGAGGTAGGAGGTCTGCGTGGCAGGCTTCACGATCGCCGGCACACCGGCGAGCAGCGCCGGGGCGAGCTTCTCCAGCATGCCCCACACCGGGAAGTTGAAGGCGTTGATGTGCACGGCAGCCCCCGACAGCGGCACGCAGATGTGCTGGCCGACGAAGCTGCCGCCCTTGGAGAGGGCTTCCACGCCGCCATCGAGAAAGATGCGGCTGTTGGGCAGCTCGCGCGTGCCCTTGCTCGCATACACGAACAGCGTGCTGATACCGCCGTCGATGTCGATCCACGCATCGCCCTTGGTAGCCCCGGTGGCGTAGGAAAGCCGGTAGAACTCCTCCTTGTGCTCGCCCAGCATCTTCGCCAGGGCCTTGAGCAGTCCCGCCCGCTCGTGAAAGGTCAGCGCGCGCAGCGCCGGGCCGCCGACACTGCGCGCGAAGTCGAGCAGCGCCTGGGTGTCCAGACCTGTGGCACTGGCATGGGCCACGACCGCGCCGGTGGTGGCATCGCGCAGCGCCATGCCGTCATCGCTGCCGCGGCGCCAGGCGCCGGCGACGTAACTCTCCAGCTGCATGCTCATTCCTCTGTGACGACCTGGCCCTCGGTGCGGTAGGAGCGGCCGCGGAAGAGCGCGATGCGCTCGCCCCGCTGGTTCGTGACCGCCACCTCGTAGATGCCGTTGCGGCGCGTGCGCCACACTTCCTGCGCGACCGCAGTCAGCTCATCGCCGACGGCCGCAGCGGCGAGAAAATCGATCGAAGCCGCCGCCGCCACCGTCACGTCGTTGTGCGAATTGCAGGCGAAGGCAAAGGCGCTGTCGGCGAGCGCGAACAACAGGCCGCCATGGCAGCCGCCGTGACCGTTCATCATATCCTCGCGCACGCGCAGCGTGAGGCGCGCCCACCCCGGTCGCACTCCGGCGAGCTGCATGCCCAGCGCCTGCGAGGCGCGGTCGCGCGCGAACATGGCGGCGGCCACCCGCTCGGCGCGGCTCTGCGCGGCCGTTTCGCTGGCGCTCATGGTCAGCGCCCGGTGAAGTGCGGGGTACGCTTGGCGCTGAAGGCCGCCACTCCTTCGGCGTAGTCGGCACTGCGGCCGAGTTCGCCCTGATAGTCGCGCTCGACGTCCAGTTGCTGCGCAAGCGTGCGGCTGAGACCTTCGTAGATCGCCTGCTTGGTGCGCGCCAGCCCCCGGGTCGGTGCCACGGCAAACTGCTGTGCCAGCTCCTCGACGACGCCCGGCAGCGCCTCGTCCTCGACGCAGCGCCAGATCAGTCCCCAGGCGGCGGCCTGCTCGGCCGTGAGCTTCTCGCCGAGGAACGCCAGGCCGATGGCACGCGCGGTGCCGGCCAGGCGCGGCAGGAACCAGGTGCCGCCGGAGTCGGGAATGAGGCCGAGCTTGGCAAAGGCCTGCACGAAGCTCGCCGAGCGCGCGGCAATGACCAGGTCGCAGGCGAGCGCGATGTTGGCACCGGCCCCGGCGGCCACTCCGTTGACCTGGGCGAGCACCGGCAGCGGCAGGGAACGTAAGGCGAGCACCAGCGGCTTGTAGTACTGCTCGATCGAGGCCGCGAGGTCGGGCGCTGCGGCACCGGGCGCCACGGCACGATCGTTCAGGTCCTGGCCTGCGCAGAAACCCCGGCCGGCGCCGGTGATCACCAGCACGCGGGCGTCACTGCTGCGCACGGCGGCGAGCGCCGTGCGTACCTCGCCGTGCATCTCGGTATTGAAGCTGTTGAGGCGCTCGGGGCGGTTGAAGGTCAGCCGCGCAATGCCGCCGCTGATCGTGAAGAGAATGGTCTGATAGCTCACTGTAGGCCCGCTCCTGGCGCGCGCGCCGCGCGCGCATCACTTCTCGTCGTAGTCGAGCTCGAGCGTCGGGGTGGTCACGCGTGACTGACAGGCGAGCACGTAGCCCTGCTCCAGTTCCCAGTCCTCGAGCGCGTAGTTCTGCGCCATCGCCACCGCGCCGGACACGACCTTGGTGCGGCACGTCGAACACACCCCGGCGCGGCAGGAGAACGGCAGCTCCACGCCGGCGCGCGCCGCGGCATCGAGCACCGTGTCATCGTCCATCTTCATGCTGAAGGTGCGGCGCCGCCCGTCCATGAGCACGCTCACCTCGGCAAATCCGGCCGCCGGGGCGCTCGCGACCGCGGCCACCGCCGGCGGCGGCGCGGCGCCCTCGGCAGTGGTGGCCAGCGTGAAGTGCTCGGCATGCACGCGCGCGCCATCGACACCCAACTCGCGCAGCGCGCCGGTGACCTGCTCGATCATGTCGCCGGGGCCGCAGACGAAATACTCGCTCACCGCGGCAGGCTCGAACAGACTCTTGGCGAGCGAGCGCACGCGCGCCGCATCGATACGGCCGTTGTAGAGTTCGACCTCCTGCGGCTCGCGGCTCATGACGAAGTGCAGTGCGAGCTGCGCCAGGTGCTCATCCTTCAGCGCCAGCAGCTCCTCGAGGCACATGGTGCGCGGCGTGCCGCTGTTGCCGTAGAACACGATCACGCGGCTGCCCGGCTGCGCGAGCAACGCCCGCGTCACCGAAAGCACGGGGGTGATGCCGCAGCCGGCGGCGAAGGCCACGTAGGTCGCGGGCCCCGCCTGGGCGACGCGCGGGGTGAAGCTGCCGTTCGGCGGCAGCACGTCCAGCTCATCGCCGGCGCGCAGCGTCTCGGCCAGATAGCGCGACATGATGCCGCGCTCGTGCACGCGCGGCACGATGCGCAGCGGCCACTCGCCCGGCGCGTTCACCAGCGAGTAGGTGCGGCGCGTCTCGGTGCCGTCGATGGTGGCGCGCACCACGACGTGCTGGCCGGGGCTGCCGCGGTAGCTGTCGTGCAGCGGCGGCGGCACTTGCAGCGCAATCGACACCGCATCCTCGGCATCGGGTGCCACCTCGATCACCTTGAGCGCGTGGAACTTCAGCACGTCACAGGCACTTGAAGTAGTCGAACGGCTCGCGGCAGTCGCGGCAGCGGTAGTGCGCCTTGCAGGGCGTGGAGCCGAATTCGCTCAGCAGCTCGCCGGCACGGCTGCCGCAGCGCGGACAGGTCACCGGTGCGGCGCCCCACAGCTGCCGGGGGTTCGCCACCGCCTGCTCGGGCGGGGCGATACCGAAGGCGCGCAGCTTGCGCCGTCCCGCCTCGCTCAGCCAGTCGCTGCTCCAGGCGGGCGACAGCACCTCTTCCAGCAGCGCGTGCGCGAAGCCAGCGCCATCGAGCGCCGCGCGCACGCTGGCGCGGATCACCTCGGTTGCCGGGCAGCCGCTGTAGGTGGGGGTAAGTCCGACCCGCAGCCCAGCGTCGCTCATGGTCACGTGCCGCACGATGCCCAGGTCGACGATGCTCAGCACCGGGATCTCCGGGTCGGGTACGGCGGCGAGGATCCGCCAGACGTGCTGCTCGGCGGCGCTGCGCGCCGGCGGCGCCTCGCACACCGCGAGGCTCACCACTGCACTCCCGCGTAGGTACGCGGCAGGTGTTGCATTTCGCTCAGCAGGTGGCCGAGGTGCTCGGTATGCACGCCGCGCTTGCCGTGCCAGGGATAGGGCTGCGAGTGCGGGTGGCGCAGCGTCGCCGCCGCAATATCGGCCGCGATGCGCTGCGACCAGCGCGCCGCGAGCGGCGCCAGCGCCGGCGCCACCCCGAGCGCCTGCATGTGTAAATCGATCTCGTCGGGCGTGAAGAATTCGCTGGTGAAGCGCCACTGGTCATCGAGCGCGCGCTGCACGCGCGCCTGGCTCTCGGCGGTGCCGTCGCCGAGGCGCACCAGCCAGCCGCTGCTGAAACGGTAGTGGTAGCGCGTCTCTTTCAGCGCCTTGCCGGCGATGGCCGCCAGCCGCAGGTCGCTCGAGGCGGCGAGCGCCGCATACATCTCCAGCTGCCAGGCATCGAGCAGCCACTGGCGCACGATGGTCTGGCCGAAGTCGCCGTTGGGCAGTTCTGCCAGCGCGAGGTTCGAGAACTCGGGCGCATCGCGCAGAAAAGCCAGCGCGTCCTCGTCGCGCCCGCGCCCCTCGAGCTCGGCGGCGTAGGTGAGCAGCAGCCGCGCCTGGCCGATCAGATCGAGCGCCAGGTTCGCCAAGCCCAGGTCCTCCTCGAGTGCCGGGCCGTGACCGATCCAGGCCGACAGGCGCTGGCCGAGGATGAGCGAGGTGTCGGCGAGGCGCAGCACGTAACGGTAATGCGCATCCGGCAGCGCCGCCTCTGCGGGCAATGCGCTCACAGGTTCTTCACCTCGTCCGGGATCGCATAGAAGGTCGGATGGCGGTAGACCTTGTCGCGCGCCGGCTCGAACAGCGCCTCGGCCTCCTGCGGGTCGGACGCCACGATGTCGGTCGAGCGCACCACCCAGATGCTCACGCCTTCCAGGCGGCGCGTGTAGACATCGCGGGCGTGCTCGATCGCCATGCGCGTATCGGCGGCATGCACGCTGCCGACATGCTTGTGCTCGAGCCCGGCGCGCGAGCGGATGAATACCTCGAACAGCGGCCAGTCCTGACTCATGCGTGTCTCACTTCTTCAGGGCGCTCGCCAGCGCGGGCGCGTTGTTTCTCGGCGTGCGCCGCGGCGGCGTCGCGCACCCACTGCCCCTGCGCGTGGGCGGCGCGGCGCGCCTCGAGGCGCTCGCGGTTGCACGGACCGTTGCCCTTGAGCACGGCGTGGAATTCGCTCCAGTCGATCGGCCCGATCTCGTAGTGCTGCGCCGCTTCGTCCCAGTGCAGCTGTACATCGGGAATGGTGAGGCCGAGGAAGTGCGCCTGCGGCACGGTGATGTCGATGAACTTCTGGCGCAGCTCATCGTTGCTGAAACGCTTGATCTTCCAGCGCATCGACTGCGCGGTGTGCTTGGAGTCCGCATCGCTCGGGCCGAACATCATGATCGACGGCCACCACCAGCGATTCAGCGCATCCTGCGCCATGAGGCGCTGCGCGTGGCTGCCCTGCGCCAGCGTCAGCATGATCTCGAAGCCCTGGCGCTGATGGAAGCTCTCTTCCTTGCAGATGCGCACCATGGCACGCGCATACGGCCCGTAGGAGCAGCGGCAGATCGGGATCTGGTTCATGATCGCCGCGCCATCGACCAGCCAGCCGATGGCACCGACGTCCGCCCAGGTGAGCGTCGGGTAGTTGAAGATGCTCGAGTACTTGGCGGTGCCCGCCAGCAGCTGTTCGATGAGCTCGGCGCGCGATACCCCGAGGGTCTCGGCGGCGCTGTACAGGTACATGCCGTGGCCGCCCTCGTCCTGCACCTTGGCGATCAGCACCGCCTTGCGCTTGAGGCTCGGCGCGCGCGTTATCCAGTTGCCCTCCGGCAGCATGCCGACGATTTCCGAATGAGCGTGCTGCGAGATCTGGCGGATGAGCGTCTGGCGGTAGGCGTCCGGCATCCAGTCCTTGGGCTCGATCTTTTCCTCGGCATCGACCTGCGCCTGAAAGCGCGCAGCCAGGCTCCCGGGCGCACCGTCCGGCACCTGTTCCTTGCCCTGGGAATCGAGCGCCTGCGTGTACATCGCGCCTGCTCCGCCTGGATCCGCCAAATGTGACACAAGACTAGCACATAGACGGCGATTTCTGTGTCACAATTTTTAGCCATGGACAGCGTAAGCGCCCCCCTGCCGCCCGCCGTGCGCATCCTGCTGCAACGCTTCCGCGCGCAGCGGCCGCTGCGCGCGGGTTCACTCCTCATCACGCTGTTCGGCGACGCGATCGCACCGCGCGGCGGCGCCGTGACGCTCGGCAGCCTCATCCGGCTGGCCGCCCCCTTCGGCCTCACCGAGCGCCTGGTGCGTACCAGCGTGGCGCGCCTCGCGCGCGAGGGCTGGCTGGTGGCGCAGCGTTCCGGGCGGCGCAGCGAGTACCGCCTGACGCGCAGCGGCGCGCAGCGCTTCGCCGCGGCGACGCGCCGCATCTATGGCGAGAACCCGCAGCACTGGGACGGACGCTGGACGCTGCTGGTGCTGCCGGAACGGCTGTCGCCCGAGCGGGCGGAGCTGCGCTGGCTCGGCTTCGGACAGTTGTCGCCGACGCTCTTTGCGCACCCCGCCTGCAGCGTGCGGCAGGCGCGCGCGTGGCTGCGCGGCAGCGGCGCTGCACAGGCGACCCTGGTATTGCAGAGTAGCGGCGCTGAGCTCGCGGTCGATCGGCACATCGCCGCGCGTGGCTGGGACCTCGCCGAGCTGGCGCGCGCTTACCGGCGCTTCATCGCGCGCTTCGCGCCGGTGGCGGCGGCCCTGCAGGAGGGGCTGACGCCGCAGACGGCATTCCTGGTGCGCACGCTCCTCATCCATGAGTACCGCAAGGTGCACCTGCACGATCCGCTACTGCCCCCGGCGCTCCTGCCGGAGCACTGGGTGGGGGCGAGCGCCTACGAGCTGTGTCGTCAGCTGTATGCGCAGCTGTTCACTTCAGCCGAGGCGCATCTGTCGCTCACCGCGCGGCGCCTCACGCGTGCGCTGCCGCGCGCCACACGCGCGGCCCAGGCGCGCTTCGGCGGGCTGGCGCTCAGCCCCTGACGGGTCGCTCAGGGACGCCCGGCGGTCTTCGCAGCCTCGAAGGCGGCGGCCGTCTGCGCCATCGCGCCGCGACTGGCGAGCAGATGCGCGAGCGAGGCGCGCTGATAGCGCCAGCTGCGCCACGCCTCGTCCGGCCAGTCCTCGCGGCGCGCCCGCTCCGCCGCGGTCGCGTAGTAGCGGAAAGACTCGAGCAGCGCCGCCGTTCTTTGCGTTTCATCGACCGTCGCGCGTGCCGCGGCCGTGGCCCGTTCGGCCAGGCGCGCCAGCGCGCGTGGCTCAAGCGCCGCAGCTCCCCGGCCATACCAGTCCCACGCCCGCGCGGCATCGGCGGCGAGGCGGCACTCGCCGGCGCGCCGGGCACTCCACCCCCTGCTCGTACAGCTGGCCGAGGCCGAACGCGGCGCTCGCTACGCCTGCTGCATAGGCACGCTGGTACAGCGCCACGGCGCGCGCCGGGTCGAGGAGTTTCGCCTGCGGGTCGCTCAGGAGCTGCGCCAGTTCCAGCGCCGCGCCCGCGTAACCGTCACTGACCGCCTGCTGCAGGCGTTGTCAGGGCCGCGCTGTAACTGCCCGAGGCCATGAGCGCACGCCCCTCCTGATAGAGCATGCGTGCGTCACGCTCTGCTGCCTTGCCGCCAGCGCAGGCCGGCAGGGCGATGTCGGTGGCGATAGCGGCGAGGCTGACGCCCGGCGCGCGCCGCTGGGGATCGTCGGGCGCGGCAGCCGCCGCATCGCACGCCGAGCGGCTGGCCGGCCACTGCCGCACGTCGCTGGGAGCCACGAGCCCGAGCTGGAAGCGCTCGGTGCCCGACAGCGGCTCGAACTGCGCGGCAGCTGCCCAGCTCAGCTGTGTCGCCAGGGCCGGTGCCTGCGCATCCCAGATGCGCACGGTGCGGTCATCAGAGGAGCTCGCGATGCGGCGCCCGTCCGGGGAGAAGGCCGCAAAGCTGACGTGATCGGTGTGGCCGCCGAGCAGCTGGATCTGCTGCCCGTTGGCGGCGTCCCAGATGCCGCACGGTCTTGTCATCGGAGCTGGTCACCACGCGCCGCCCGTCCGCGGAAAACATCGCCGAGTTGACGAGCGCCTCGTGTCCGACCAGGCGCAGGAGCTCGGCCCCGCTGGCGGCATCCCAGATGCGCGCGGTCAGGTCATCGGAACCGCTGACGATGCGCCGCCCGTCCGTGGAATACAGGGCCGACAGCACCTGGCCGGTGTGACCGCTCAGCACCTCGAGCGGCTGCCCGCTGGCGGCATCCCAGATGCGCACGGTCTTGTCGCGTGATGCGGTGACGACGCGGCGCCCGTCGGGGGAGAAGCCGACGAACCACAAGGCATCGCTGTGACCGTTGAGGGTGCGCAGCAGCGCGCCGCTGGAGGCATCCCAGATGCGCGCGCTCTTGTCGTAGGACGCGGTCGCCACGCGCGTCCCGTCGGGCGCGTACGCGGCCGAGGCGACCCAGTCGCTGTGCCCGCTCAACTGCATGAGCTCGCGCCCGTTCGACAGATCCCAGATGCGTGCGGTTTTGTCCGCGGAGGCGGTGAGCAGACGCTGCCCGTCGGGCGAGAACGCGCAGCCGTAGACGTGGTTGGTGTGACCGGCGAGCGTCATGAGCGGCGCACCGCTTGCCGCATCCCACACCCGTGCGGTGTTGTCATCCGAGGTACTCGCAACTTTCGAGCCGTCGGCCGAGTAGCTCACATCGGTGACCCGGTCGCTGTGGCCGGCGAGCACGCGCAGCTGCTGGTGGGGCTCGGCGTTCCACAGGCGCGTGGTGCCATCGTCGGAGGCGGTGGCGATGCGTCGCCCGTCCGGCGAGAAGGCCACCGCTTCCAGGCGGTCGCGGTGGCCGTGCAGCACCTGCAGCTGTTCGCCGGTCGCGGCATCCCACACCCGCGCCGTGCGGTCGGTCGAGCCGGTCACAACGCGCGAACCGTCCGGGCTGTAGACGGCGGAATCCACAGGATTGGTGTGGCCGCGCATCACCAGCAGCTCCCGCCCGGTGGCGGCGTCCCACACCCGCGCGGTGCGATCGTCGGCGGCGGTCAGAACGCGCTGGCCATCCGGTGAGAACGACACGGCGAAGACCCGATCGCTATGGCCGCGAAGCCGCGCCAGCTCCCGGCCACTCGCCACATCCCACACGCGCGCCGTCAGGTCGGCAGACGCGCTCGCGAGGCGCCGGCCGTCGGGTGAAAACGCGACCGAGGTGACGCGCGCCTCGTGGCCGACGAACTGCCGCAGCTCGCGCCCGCTGGCGACCTCCCACAGGCGCGCGGTCTTGTCATCGGAGGCGGTCGCGACCTGGCGGCCGTCCGGTGAGAACACGGCACGCGCCACCTGGCTCGCGTGTCCTGCGAATACCTGCATCTGGCGGCCGCTCACCGCATCCCAGAGGCGTGCGGTCTTGTCGGCGGAGGCGGTGATGATGCTCGAGCCGTCGGGCGAGAAATCGGCGGTCCAGACGCGCCCGCCATGGCCGCGCAGCAGCAGCAGCGGCGTGCCGGTGGTGCTGTCGTAGACGCGCGCGGTCTTGTCATCCAGCGCCGTCACCAGGCGCGAACCATCCGGCGAGAAGGCCACGAACCACACCCCCGTTGGAGCTGCGATCGCCATGACCTGGGCCGCGGCGGCGCGCGCCTCCTGGAATACGCTCAGCGCCTCCGGGGCATAGGCGCCGGCGGCGCGGCTGCGCGGCAGCACTTCGAGGATGATGCCCATGGCGCCATCGACGTCGCCGTCGCGCAGGCGCGCAGCGCCGGTCTGCGTCAGCGAGCGCAGCTGCGCCTGCAGCGCCGCATCGCGCTGGCGGTCGGCGCGGCGCGCCTCGTAGCTGGTGGCGCCCAGACCTAAGGCCAGCGTCAGGATCAGGGCGCCGGTGACGGCCATGCCGACCCAGTGCCGCCGCGTGAACTTGGCGGCGCGGTAGGCGACGCTGTCGGGCTGCGCCAGCACCACTTCCGCGCGCTCATAGCGTCCCAGATCCTCGCTGAAGGCGTCCGCCGTGGCGTAGCGCTCGGCCGGCCGCTTCTTCAGTGCCTTGAGCGTGATGGTGTCGAGATCGCCGCGCAGCGCCTTGGCGAGCTTGCGGGGGGTGGTGGCGCGCGCCTGCGCTGCCGCCGCTGCGATGGCCGCCCGGCTCGGCGCCTGCGGTTCCATCTGCAGGATCGCCTCCTCCAGCGCGCCGCGCGAATCGCGCTTCAGCCGATAGGGCCGCTGGCCGCACAAGAGTTCGTAGAGAATCACCCCGAGTGCGTAGACGTCGGCCGCGGTGGTGACAGAGGCGCCGGCAATCTGCTCCGGCGCCGCATAGTCCGGCGTCAGCGCGCGTCCGCCGAGCTGCGTCAGCTGCGTCTCGTGCGCCTCGCCCTCGTGCAGTAGCTTGGCGATGCCGAAGTCGAGCAGGTGCGCCTGGCCGTCGGCGGTGACGAGGATATTGGACGGTTTGAGGTCACGGTGGATGACCGCATGGGCGTGCGCGTACTGCACGGCGGCGAGCACCTGCCGGAACAATGTCAGCCGCGCGGGCACACTCAAGCGCTCCTGATCGCAGTAGTGGCTGAGCGGCAGTCCGGGTATGTACTCGAGCGCCAGGTACGGCTGACCGTCCTCGGCGAAGCCGGCATCGAGCAGACGCGCGATGTTGGGGTGGCTGAGGCTGCCGACGATCTCGCGCTCGCGCGCCAGGCGCTCGGACATCACCTCGCCCGACAGGGCGGAGGCGACCAGCTTCAGTGCGACCTGGCGCGAGAACAGGCCGTCGATGCGCTCTGCCAGCCACACGCTACCCATACCGCCGCGGCCGATGAGCGACAGCACCCGATAGGGGCCGAAGCGTTTGCCGATGAGCGTGCTGTCGCCCTCGGCGAGTGCGGCAACGTTGCGCAGCAGCAGGTCGCGCGTTGCCAGGAAGCTGTCCGCGGCCCCGCAGCTGCGGGCGCTCTCCAGTTCACGCAGCACCGCGGCACAGGCGGCATCCTCGTGCTCGAGCTGCGCCAGCTGCGCGGCGCGCTCGGCCGGCGTGAGCTCGAGCGACTGGTCGAGGAACTGCGAGACCTTCGCGTACTGCTCGGGCGTCAGGTCCTTGAGGCGCACGGTTGCCGGCGGCACAGCGGCTCAGGCCTCTGCGATCAGCCGCTGCAGCAGCAAACGTCCCTTCTCCCAGTCGCGCTGCACGGTGCGCGCGGATTTGCCCAGCACCTCGCCGGTCTCCTCGAGCGTGAGTCCTGCGAAGTAGCGCATTTCCACCAGCTCCTTCAAATCCGGGGCGAGCGTGCCGAGCTCGTTCAGCGCCTCGTCGATGGCGATCAGCTGCGCCCCGTCCAGCGGCCGGTCGGCGACCCCGGTGGTGAGCGTCACGAACACCTGGTCGCCGCCGCGCTTGCGTGCCTCACGCTCGCGCACCGCGTCCAGCACCACGCTGCGCATGACCTTGCTGATGTAGGAATAGAAGGCGCGCTTGTCGGCGGGCGTGTGCAGCTCGTGACCCACGAGGCGCAGAAAGCTCTCGTGCACGAGCGCTGTGGTGTCGAGCTCGGGGCCGCCGCCGCGGCGCCGCAGACTGGCGTGCGCCAGGCGCTTGAGGTCCTCGTACATGAGCGCGAACAGGCGATGCGCGGCGTGGTCATCGCCTGCGCTTGCGGCCTTCAGCAGCGCCGTCACCTCGCTCACTTCGCGTCCCTCCCCTCGAGGCCACGTACTCCAGTCGATTTCCCGTCGCCGCGCAAGGCGCCGATAATCCTCATGGATGTCAGGCACTTAGGCCATAGCGGGAGGTCGTGCGACGTCAGGCTGTCCGGCTTTGCCGCGCAAACGCGTCTTATGTTGGGACGGCGCCCGATTAAGAACGGAGACGATCCATGTTCATGAAGCTCGCCCTGCTGTGCACCGCCCTCAGTCTCGTCGCCGGCATCGCCGTCGCGGCGGTGGTGGTGCGTCAGCCACTGGGCGTGCGCGCGCGCATCAACCGCAGCAACCGCAAGGAAGGCGCAGCGCTCGGCCTGCCGGCGCGGCTGCTGCCGTCCGACTTTACCCAGGATCCGCGTCTGCTCCTGAAGTAGCGCGGCGGGGCTCCTCGTTCAGCGCGGCGCCCGCGTGTCGATGACACGCCGCGCCTTGCCCGCGGAGCGCTCCAGAGCGCCCGGGTCGCACACCTCGACGTGGGCCGAGATGCCGATGAGCGCCTTGATGCGCTCGGCGAGCGCTGCGCGCAGCTGCCCGCGGCGCGCCGCATCGCCGGCGACGGCTGCGAGGCACTCCGTGCGCACGGTCAGCTCATCGAGCTGCGCGCCGCGGCTGATCCGCAGCTCGTAGTAAGGCGCAAGACCTGCCAGCTGCAGCACCAGCTCCTCGACCTGGCTCGGAAACACGTTGACGCCGCGGATGATGAGCATGTCGTCGCTGCGCGCCGCGATGCGCGCCAGGCGCCGCATGCTGCGCGCGGTCGGCGGCAGCAGTGCCGTCAGGTCGCGGGTGCGGTAGCGGATCAGCGGCAGGGCCTCCTTGGTGAGCGAAGTCAGCACCAGCTCGCCCGACGCGCCGTCGGGCAGCACCGCACCGCTCAGCGGATCGATGATCTCCGGATAGAAGTGGTCCTCCCACACCGTAAGGCCGTCCTGGGTCTCGGCGCACTCACTCGCTACGCCCGGCCCCATGACTTCCGACAGGCCGTAGATGTCGAAAGCCTTGAGGCCCGCGCCGGTTTCGATCGCGCTGCGCATGGCCTCACTCCAGGGCTCCGCGCCGAACAGTCCGATGCGCAGCGAGCTGGCGGCTGCGTCCAGGCCGCGGCGCGTGAACTCCTCGACGATCGCCAGCATGTAGGACGGCGTCACCATGATGACGTCCGGACGCAGGTCGCAGATCAGCTGCACCTGTTTCTGTGTCTGGCCGCCCGACATCGGCACCACGGTGCAGCCCAGCCGCTCGGCGCCGTAATGCGCGCCCAGCCCGCCGGTGAACAGGCCATAGCCGTAGGCGATGTGCACGATGTCGCCGCTGTGCGCGCCGGCGGCGCGCAGCGAGCGGGCCACCAGGTTCGCCCAGGTGTCGAGGTCGGCACGGGTATAACCCACCAGCGTCGGCTGCCCGGTGGTGCCGCTGGAGGCGTGCAGCCGCAGAAGCTGCGCACGCGCCACGGCAAACATGCCGAACGGGTAGGCCGCGCGCAGATCGTCCTTGATGGTGAAGGGAAAGTGCCGCAGGTCCGCCAGCGAGCGCAGCTGTGCAGGCTCGACGCCGGCGCGCTGGCACTTCAGCCGGTACGGCGCGCAGTGCTCGTAAGCGTGGCGCAGCGACCACTGCAGGCGGCTGAGTTGCAGCGCCTGCAGTTCATCGGCGCTCGCCCGTTCGATCGGTTCCAGCTGCGCGCTCACGCGAAGCGCCTCATTGGTCCGCTAGTGCCACTCAGCCAGCGTCTGCACGAACACCTGCATGAAACGGTTCGCCTGGTGCCCGTCCATCACGCGGTGATCGAGGGTCAGCGTCACATAACAGCGCGGCCGCACGCTGATGCGGTCTTCCGCGCCGACGACCGCGCGCTTCTCCAGCTTGCCGATGCCGAGGATCGCGGCC
Organism: uncultured Gammaproteobacteria bacterium; assembly: GCA_963787655.1. Lineage (GTDB taxonomy): Bacteria > Pseudomonadota > Gammaproteobacteria > Steroidobacterales > Steroidobacteraceae > 13-2-20CM-66-19. The sequence continues at coordinate 726,505 of CAWBDY010000003.1, forward strand.
TGCGGCTGGTTGATGATGATGGGCGCCGCCAGCAGACTGCCGCTCACGCCGTGGTTGGAGATGGTGAAGGTGCCGCCGCGCACGTCGGCCGGCGTCAGCTTGCCGCTGCGCGCGCGGCTCACCAGCGCATCGACGCCGCGGGCGGTAGCGAACAGGTCGCACGACTGCGCGTCGTGCAGCACCGGCACCACCAGGCCCGTGCCCTCGACCGCTGTGCCGATGCCGATGTGCATGGCCGCGTAGATCTCGAGCGCCGTGTCGGTCCAGCGGCTGTTGGCCTCGGGCACGGCACGGATCGCGGCCACCGCCGCCTGCACGAAATAGGCGGTGAGGGTGAGCGGCGCGCCGCGCTGCGCGAACTCGTCACGCCGGCGCGCGCGATCGGCGAGGACGGCGGCGAGGTCAGCCTCGAATACCGTCGTCACGTGCGGCGCGGTGTGCAGCAGACTGTGCACCATGTGCTCGGCGATGCGCTTGCGCACGCTGGTGTGCGGCACGCGCTGCAGCCCGTCCGGCAGCGGGCTGGGCGCCGGCGCCTGCACGGCGGGGGATTTGGCAGCCTCGCCGGCGGCTGCGGCCTGCAGCACGTCCTGGACGCTGATGCGTCCGCCCGCACCGCTGCCGGTGAGCGCGGCAGCCTCCAGACCATGCTCGGCGAGCAGGCGGCGCACCGCCGGACTCATCGCCGCCCCCGCCCGCGCTGGCGCCGCGGCCGGGGCGCGCGCGGCGGCCGCCGCCGGGGTCACCGCTGCCACTTTGGCTGCGGCCGTGACGCTCCCCTGCGGCTCGAGGCGCCCGAGGAGCTCGCCCGGGGCGACCTCCTCCTGCTCGTGCTTGAGGATCTCGCGCAGCACGCCGGCGCCGGGGGAAGCCACTTCCACCGTGACCTTGTCGGTCTCGATCTCGATCAGCGGCTCGTCGGCGGCGACGCTGTCACCGGGGCGCTTGAGCCAGCGCAGGATCTGCAGCCGCGTGCCCTCGGTCTGTTCTGCCGGCGCCCTGATGTCCACCACGCTCATGCCGCGCACTACACGCTGGCCAGGCGCTGGATGGCTTGCGTGATGCGCGGCACGTCCGGGACGGCGGCCTCCAGCAGCACCGGGCTGTGGGGGCTGGGGATGTCGGGCATGGCGAGCCGCTCGATCGGCGCATCGAGACTGAAGAAGCTCTCCTGCGCCAGCGTCGCGGCGATCTCCGCGCCGAAACCGGCGGTGAGGTTGTCCTCGTGCACGATCAGGCAGCGACGGGTCTTGTCCACCGAAGCACGCACTCCTGCTTTGTCCCAGGGCGACAGAGTACGCAGATCCAGCACCTCCACGTCAACGTGCGAGGCGGCGGCGGCCTGCTCGCAGCGCTCGACCATGGCGCCCCAGGTCACCAGCGTGAGTTCGCTGCCGCTGCGCAGCGTGCGCGCCGCACCGAAAGGGATCACGAAGTCATCGCCCGGATAGGGGCGCCGCGCCCAGGCGCCGTCGAGCATCGCGCGGTGCTCGAAGAAGATCACCGGGTCGTCGCCGCGCAGCGCCGCACGCAGCAGCCCCACCGCATCCTCGGCGTTGGAGGGCACCGCCACGTGCCAGCCGATCCCGTGCACCCAGGCGACTTCGTTGGTCTGGCTGTGCCAGGGATCGCCGCACTTGAAGAACCCGCCCGGCATGCGCACCACCATCGGGGCGGCGAAGCGGTTGCCGGTGCGCCAGCGCAGCGTGCCGCAGTCGTTGAGCTGCTCGGCCGCCGGAATCGGCGTACTTGCGGAACTGGATCTCGGCCACGGGCAGGAGGCCTGCGAGCGCCATGCCGACGGCGCGGCCGATGATGCCCTCCTCTGACAGGCTGGTGTCGAACACGCGCGCGACGCCGTACTTGTCCTGCAGCCCGAGCGTCGCGCCGTGCACGCCGCCCTTTGGGCCCACGTCCTCGCCGAACACCAGCATGCGCGCATTGGCGGCGAGCTCGACATCGAGCGTGCGGCGGATGGCGGTCAGCATGTTGATGCGCGCGCCGTGCGGCTGCGCCACTGCTGCGGTCGCCGGCAGCGACAGCCCCTCCGGGGCGAGCCCCCCTGCTCCTGCACGCTGCGCACCCCGTCGGCGCCGGCGCAGAACACGTGCGCGCTGAGCTCGCGCGGCTCGGGCTGCGGGCGCGCCAGCGCCCGCTCGATGGCGCTCTCGACGTCGCGCCGCGCCGTGCCGGCCAGCTGCGTCCACTCGCCCTGCGGCAGCAGGCGCGGCACCAGGAACTGCTGCAGGCGCTGCAGCGGGTCGCGGGCGCGCTCATCGTGCAGCGTCTGCGCCGACTTGTAAGCCTGCGTGTCCTGGCCGGAATGCCCGGACAGGCGCGGCACCGTCAGGCGCAGCAGCAGCGGTGCGCGCCGCTCGCGCACGTGCGCCACGGCGCGCTGTGTGAGCTGCGCAGCCTCCGCCGGGTCCGCGCCGTCCCCCTCCATGAGGGTGAGACCGGCGAAGCTGCGCAGGTTGGCGGCGATGTTGCCCCCGGGCGTCTGCAGCTGCGAGGACACCGAGATGCCGAAGGCGTTGTCTTCGATGTAGAAGAGCAGCGGCAGCTGCAGCGTGGTCGCGATGTTGAGCGCGGCCCAGAAGCCATTGGTGGCGGTGGAGGCATCCCCGCCGCAGGCCACGGCGATACTGTGCGCGTAGCTGCTCGTCGCCGAGGGTCTCGTGACGAAAGCGGATCGCCTGCGCCCACCCCACCGCCGGGGTGTACTGCGCGCCGACCCCGCCGCAGGCCGGCAGCACCGACGGCCCGCCGCGGCCCGGCAGGTTGAACACCACGCCGATGTCGCGCCCGCCGCTGAAGGAGCCGCTGCGCGCCAGCGGGCCGGCCGCGGCGTCCTCGAAGCTCACCCCGAGTGCCAGCATCAAGGGCCGCGAGCGGTAATACACCGTCACGCCATCGTGGGCGTCGGTGAGCTGCAGTCCGAGCAGGATCTGGGCGAAGTCGTGCCCGCGCGCGGAGAACTGGTAGAGCACCTTGCGCTCGGGCAGCAGGCGCGTCTCCTCGATGTCATCGAGCGCGCGCGAGGCGTGCAGCAGGCGCACCACCTGCTGCCAGTCGAGCTGGGGGACGAGTTCGGGCAGGCGGGCGGCGGGATTGAGCATGCGGCGCAGCTTATGCCCGAACAGCGGCAATTATCTTGCCTCGATTGCCCATTAAGGCGGTCTTTTGGCAATATCCTTGCTCACGCCTAGGAGTGCTTTGCATGGCAGCGCGCGCGCTGGACCGGCTCGACCGGCGGATTCTCGAGGAGCTGCAGGCCGATGCCCGCATCTCCAACCAGGCGCTCGCCAAGCGCGTGGGCCTGTCGGCCGCGCCGTGCTGGCGGCGGCTGCGGCGCCTGGAGCAGGCCGGCTTCATCGCCGGCTATGCGACGCTTCTCAAGGCGCCGGCGATTGGTCTGCCGATCGCAGCCTACGCGGTCGTGACGCTGGAGAATCATCACCCCGAGTCGGTGCGGCAGTTCGACCAGATGGTCAAGGAGCGCGCCGAGGTGCTCGAGTGCCACTCGATGTCCGGCGCCAACGACTACCTGCTGCGCATCGTCGCGGCGAGCATGGAGGCCTACGAGCACTTCCTGTCGACGCAGCTCCTGCAGCTGTCGGCGGTGCGCTCAGTCAATACCAGCTTCGTGCTGCGCACCAAGAAGTTCACCACGCGTCTGCCGCTCAACTGACGCCGGCCGCTGGCATTCGCACTGGCTGGTATCCGCGCCTGCGAACCAGAACGCGGAACCTTCCAGGCGCACGTCGGCCTGGCGCCACGCCACCGTCAGCTGCGGCGCGATGCGCGCCGCCGCGGCGGACCTGCCCTGCGCCCGCAACGCTGCGGCGAGCCCGTAGAGTGACCAGCCGTTGGCGGGATTGCGCCTGAGATCCTCGCGATAGACGCGCTCGGCTTGCGCCGGCCGGTGCGCGATCAGCAGCTGCGCCCCGAGCAGGTGGCGCGGCGGCAGGAACCACTCGGGCGGCTCGTCGTAGGCAGTCGCATCGTCTGCGGCGACGGCGCGCTCGAGCAGCGCCACGGCCTCGTCGTCGTGTTGCTGCGTCGCCGCGATGCGCGCCGCCACGATCGGAGTCGCGATGGCGAGCATGCTGCGCAGCGTCTGCCAGTTCGCGGGCAGCGTGCCGGCCAGCGCCTGCAGCTGCGCGAGCGAGCGCTGCGCTTCATCGATGCGGCCGCGCGCGGCGAGTGCCACGCCGCGCCCGTACAGCCAGGCCAGCCGTCAGCCCCGGCGCGCGCGGATCCGGCGGCCCGAGCGCGATCAGCTCATCCCACAGGCCGAAGCGCACGAGCGCGGTGTACTGCTGACTGGAACTCCAGCCCGAGTTGCCCATGGCCAGCTGCATGTCCAGGGGCGCCTTCTCGACCAGACTCTGCGCCACCGCGAGCGTCTCGGCCTTGCGTCCCTCCATGGCCGCCGCGTACGCGAGGAAAGAGTAGTTGTGCACCAGGTACATCGCGTAATGGTCGGGCGGCGTGACGGCCGCCAGGTAGGCCGTGTCGGCGGCGATCGCGCTGCGGTTGGCCGCCGCCGCGTCCTCGTAGCGCCCGACGCGCTCCATGATGTGCGCCGGCATGTGCTCGAGGTGTCCCGCCCCAGGCTCCATGCCGCGCAGCCGTTCGGCCGCGGCCAGCGCGCGCTGCGGTGTCGGGGAGGCCTCCATCACGTGGACGTAGTAGTGGTTCGCGCCGGGATGCTGCGGATTGCGGCGCAGCACCTCCTCGAGCCGCGCCTCGATCGCGAGCGTGCCCGGCGCGGGCCGGCCGTCGGCGCTCCACAGCTTCCAGGCGTGGACGTTCATCTCGGCCTCGGCGCACAGTGTCTGCACGTCCAGGTCGTCGGGGAAGCGTGCCGCCACCTTTTCCATGGCGGCCGCATACGCCGCCTGCACCGCGTCGAGGTTGTCCGCTGCGATAGCGCGCGCCTGCGGATAGCGCGCCGCGAGCGCCGCGATCAGTGCCTGCTCCACCGGGCTCGCGTGCGCTGCCTGTGCCTGCGCTGCGTGCAGCGCGGCGTCGGCCACCTGGGCGCGCACCGCGTCCATGGAGGAGACGTTGTAGTTGGGCCCGACGCTCAAGGCCACGCCCCAGAAGCAGCTGGCGCAGGCCGGATCCAGCTGCGCAGCCTGCGCAAAGGAGCGCGCCGCTTCGTCGTGATTGAAGGCCCAGATGAGGCGCATGCCCTGGTCGAAGTACTGCTGCGCCAGCGGCACGTCCGTGCTGATGGGGCGATGAAAATCCCCCAGTCCGTCCAACAGGCGCGCGCCTTGGGCCCACTGCGCCACGCTGCCGGGCAGCGCTGCCGCCGCGCCGGCGCACAGGCGCGCAGCACAGCGCCAGCGCCGGTCGCACGCCGCGCATGCCGTTCAGATGCGCTCGCGCGGGCCGACGCTTGCGAAGCCCTTGCCGCTGGCCACCAGTTCCTCCAGCAGCGGCGCCGGGCGCCAGCGTGCGCCGTGCGTCTGCACTCAGCCGCTGCATGGTCGCGATCACGCGCGCCAGTCCCGTCTGCTCGCCCCAGAACATCGGTCCCCCCTTGTAGGCCGGAAAGCCGTAGCCGTTCACGTACACCACATCGATGTCACCGGCGCGCAGCGCGATGCCCTCGGCGAGGATGCGGGCACCCTCGTTGACCAGCGGGTGCAGCAGCCGCTCGGTGATCTCGGCATCGTCTATGACACGGCGGCGGATGCCGAGTTCGCGCGACACCTCCTCGATGAGCGCGGTGACTTCGGGGTCGGGCACGCGGTTGCGGCCCTCGTAGCGGTAGAAGCCGCGGCCGCTCTTCTGCCCGAGGCGCCCGGCGGCCACCAGGCGCTCCAGGATCGGCGACCAGCGCTCGTCGGCGGGGAGCTTGCGTCCCTTGCGGATCTGCCAGCCGACGTCGTTGCCGGCCAGATCCCGCACCGCCAGCGGGCCCATGGCGAAACCGAACGCCTCGATGACGCGGTCGATCTGCTCGGGCGTTGCGCCCTCCTCCAGGAGGAACTCCGCTTCCGCGCCGTAGAACATGAGCATGCGGTTGCCGATGAAGCCGTCGCAGTTGCCGGCGAGCACCGCGACCTTGCCGAGCGTCTTGCCGAGCGCCATGACGGTAGCGAGCGTCTGCCCGGAAGTGGCGCGGCCGCGCACGTTCTCCAGCAGCTTCATGACGTTCGCCGGACTGAAGAAGTGCGTGCCGACCACCTGCTGCGGCCGCCGCGTCGCCTGCGCGATGGCGTCGATGTCGAGCGTCGAGGTGTTGGTCGCCAGAATGGCATGCGGCGCGCTCACCTGGTCCAGCCGCGCGAAGACCTGCTGCTTGACGCTCAGGTCCTCGAACACCGCCTCGATGACGATGTCCGCCTCCGCGAGCGCCGGGTAGTCGGTGATGCCGCCGATGAGCGCCTGCGCCTGCTCGGCGCGCGCCGCGCTTAGGCTGCCGCGCCTCACCGAGGCTTCATAGTTGCGGGCGATGAGCGCGCGGCCGCGCGCGAGCGCCTCGCGTCGACAGCTCCAGCAGCTGCACCGGGATGCCGGCGTTGGCGAAGCTCATGGCGATGCCGCCGCCCATGGTGCCCGCGCCGACCACCGCAGCGCGGCGGATGGGCAGCGGGCTGACGTCCGGCCCGAGCCCGGGGATGCGGCGCGCCTCGCGCTCGGCGAAGAACACGTGCACGAGCGCGGCGCGCTGCGGGCTGTCGCGGCATTCGACGAAGTACTCGCGCTCGAGACGGAACGCCTCGTCCTTGGGCCGCGTGCAGGCCGCCTCGATGGCATCGATGATGCGCCACGGCGCGAGCTGCCCGCGCGCCTTGCCGGCGAGCTTGGCGCGAAAGGCGCGGAAGATCTCCGGGTCGACGCCGGTGATGTGCTGCGCGGCGTCGCTGGCGATGCGCAGCGGGCTGCCGCCAGGGTGAGCACCTGGTGGGCGTAGTCGCAGGCCGCTTGCAGGGCATCGTCGGCCACGACATCGACCAGCTGCAGCTCCAGGGCGCGCGCGGCGGGGAGCTGCGCGCCACTGGTGATGGCCTCGAGCGCCGCCTGCGGCCCCGCCAGGCGCGTGAAGCGCTGCGTGCCGCCGGCACCGGGAATCAGCCCGATCTTGACCTCCGGCAGTCCGACGCGCGCATCGCGGGCGGCGACCCGCCAGTGACAGCTGAGCGCGAGCTCGAAGCCGCCGCCGAGCGCCACGCCGCTGATGGCGGCCACCACCGGCTTGTGCAGCGACTCGATGCGCGCCTGCACGTCGCGCGTGATCGGCGCGGTGAGCACCACGCCTGAGGCCACTTCCTTGAGATCGGCGCCGGCGGCAAAGCTGCCGCGGGCGCCTGCGATGACGAGGGCGCGCACCGCATCCGCCGCCGCCGCACGTTCCAGGGCCTGCATGAGACCTTCGCGCACCGCGAGGCTCAGTGCGTTCACCGGCGGGTTGTCGATGGTGAGGATGGCGATATCGCCGGCTTGGCGATAATCCACGGCAGGCACGGTTTCCCTCATAAGCGGTGCGGCCCCGCGATGGTCTGCGGGGCCGCGTTGTCAGTCAGCGCAGGCTCAGGAAATCAGCTGGCGCGCGCGCCCTCGACCTGGATGGCGAGCTTCACCTCCATCTTGAAGCCGTACTTGTCGCCGAAGGCGATGCCGTAGTCGGCGCGGTTGAAGGTGCCGGAGGCGTCTGCGCCGCAATGCTCCTTGTGGTCCTGCGGGTTCTGCTTGCACAGGAAGCTGTTGATTTTGAGGGTGAGGGGCTTGGTAACCCCGTGCAGCGTGAACTGGCCGTCGACCTGGGTGGGCGCGCCGTTCTTGAAATTGGTGAGCGTGCCCTGGTAGGTCGCCGTCGGATACTTCGCGACGTCGAACATGTCGGCAGACTTCGCGTGCTCGTTGAGCTTCGGATTGCCGAAGTCGATCGAGGCGGCATCCACGGTCACCTCCACCGTGCCGCTGCCCTTGGCCTTGTCGAGGAGGATGGTGCCGGAGGTCTTGTCGAACTTGCCGCGCCACACCGACAGGCCACCGAAGTGATCGGCCTCGAAGCTCGGATAGGTGTGCGCGGGGTCGACCGTATAGGTCACGGGCTCGGCCAGGGCAGCGCCTGCCATGATCGCCAGCATCGCGGCCGGCAGCGCAGTCTTCATCACGGGGAACCTCCGAGGGTGTGGATCGGTGCGTTAGACTAGCGGCCCGCCGCCCATCCGGCCACCTTCCTTTCGGGAGACCGGCCGGGGGCGCGCCGGGTGCGCGTTCCGGCTGGCGCCCCGCGTTGCGCGCCGTTCAGGTCGCCGGACGCGCCTTCAGTCCCAGGGCCTTCGCCACCACCTCGTGGGTGATCTCACCGGCGTGCACGTTGAGGCCGGCCGCGAGCCCCGCATCACGCTTGAAGGCTGCCTGCCAGCCGAGGTCCGCGAGTGCGCGCGCATAGGGCAGCGTTGCATTGGTGAGTGCCAGGGTGGAGGTGCGCGGCACGGCGCCGGGCATGTTGGCGACGCAGTAGTGGATGACGCCGTCCACGACGAAGGTGGGATCGGCATGGGTGGTCGCGTGGCTGGTCTCGAAGCAGCCGCCCTGGTCGATGGAAATGTCGACCAGCACGGCGCCGGGCTTCATGGTCTTGACCATCGCGCGGGTCACGAGCTTCGGCGCCGCAGCGCCGGCCACCAGCACCGCCCCGACCACCAGGTCCGCATCGCGCACCAGGCGCTCGATGGTCGCGGTCGTCGAGTAGGCGGTGTAGAGCGTCGAACCGAACAGCGAAGACAACTCGCGCAGGCGGTCGACCGAGCGGTCGACCACGGTGACGTCCGCGCGCAGGCCGACCGCCATCTCCGCGGCGTGCGTACCGGAGACGCCGCCGCCGAGGATCACGACCTTGGCCGGCGGCACGCCCGGCACGCCGCCGAGCAGAATGCCGAAGCCGCCGTTGGCTTTCTGCAGGCTCGCAGCGCCCACCTGGATCGACATGCGTCCCGCCACCTCGCTCATCGGCGTCAGCAGCGGCAGCGAGCCGTTGCGGCCGGTGACGGTCTCGTAGGCAATCGCCGTGCAGCCGGACTTCATGAGTCCCTTCGCCTGGGCCGGATCTGCAGCCAGATGCAGATAGGTGAACAGCACCTGACCGGGGCGCAGCATCTCGCACTCGACCGGCTGCGGCTCCTTGACCTTGACCACCATCTCGGCGCGCTCGAACACCTCCGCGGCGTGCGCGGCGATGCTCGCGCCGGCTTCGCGAAACTGCGCATCGTCGACGCCGATGCCGGCGCCCGCGCCGCTCTCGATCAGGACCTCATGGCCTGCCGCGACGAGCTCGCGCACGCCGGCCGGTACCAGACCCACCCGGTACTCGTGAACCTTGATCTCTTTGGGAACCCCGATGCGCATGGCTCGACCCTCTTCTTATCGTGGTGGCGGATGCGCCAGATTAGTTTTCGCCGCGGGCTGAGACTTGCGTTGTGGCGCTTCCCGGGCCCGTCTGTGGCAGAATCTGCCGCCTGTAGGCCGTTCAACGAAGGATTCATGCGCCCATGGAGCTCGACCGCTATGATCGCGCCATCCTTAAGCTGCTGCAGCAGGATGCGCGCATCACCAACACACTGCTCGCCGGCAAGGTCAGCCTGTCCGAATCGGCCTGTCTGCGCCGCGTGCGGGCGCTGGAGGAGTCCGGCCTGATCGAGGGCTACACCGCCCTCATCGACCAGCACAAGGCCGGCTACCCGGTGAACGTGTTCGTCAACATCACGCTCGACCGGCAGAGCCAGCCGGGACTGGAAGCCTTCGAAAGTGCCGTGCGCCGGATCCCGGAAGTGATGGAGTGCTATCTCATGACGGGCGAGCACGATTACCTGCTGCGCCTGGTGGTGGCCGACATGGCCGACTTCGAGCGCGTGCACAACCAGCACCTGACGCGCCTGCCGAGCGTCGCGCGCGTGCATTCGAGCTTCGCCATGCGCACGGTGACGCGCGCCACGAGTCTGCCAACCCGCTAGTCAGGCCACCGCAGCTGCGCGGCGCACGGAAGGCGGCAATTCCAGCGCGTGGTTGCGGGCAGCCTGGCGGGCGCGCTCCAGCAGTGCCACCGCCTGGCTGGCAAAGCCGAGGCCGGAGAAGAAACTCGCCGCCTCCAGCAGCATCAGGAAGCGAGTTTCCGGCGCGAGCTGATCCTCAACGGCCAACAGTTCCTCGAAGCGCCGCCGGCCGGAGGCGGGCGCACTCATCTGCCAGAAGAGACTCAGGGCGTTGACCAGGATCGCCTTCTCGGTGTGCTGCCCCTGCTGCGCCAGGCGGTCGAGCGCCGCATTCACGTTTTCGATATCCGGCAGCAGTGCCGCGGACGTCGCGCGCATGTCACTGCCGCGGATGCGATCCCCGAACGACTGCGCCTGTTTGGTGAAATGGCGCAGATGCCGCTCGAACAGCTCATCCTGCTCGCCGGTGGCGCTCAGTTTGCGGGCCGCGAACTCGTGCACCGAGCTCATCAGGCGGAAGCGCGAAGCGCCGCGGCTGGCGCCGGAGGAAACGAGTGACTTGTCGACCAGGCGGTCGAGCAGCCCGACCACTGCGTCGGTCTCACCGGCCGCCCCGCCGCACACCCGCTCCGCCGAGGGCACATCGAAGGAACCGACAAATACCGACAGACGGTTGAGCAGGCGCTGCTCGGGCTCGGTCAGCAGGTCGTAAGACCAGGCAACCAGTGATTCGAGGGTCTGATGACGTGCCGTGCGGCGGTCGGTCGCGCGCAGCACTCCGACACGCTCGTTGATGCGGGTGAGGATTTCCGCCGCAGTGAGGGAGCGCACGTGCGCTGCCGCGAGCTCGATCGACAGGGGCACAAAGTCCAGACGCCGGCACAGCTCGGCGACCACGCTGGCTTCCCAGTTGCCATCGGAACGGATCTGGGCAGCCCGCGTCATGAACAGCTCCGCAGCGGCGCTGGGCTCAAGCCCCGGCACGCGGACGATCTTTTCCCCGTAGACCCCGAGCGGCTCGCGGCTGGTGATCAGGATCTTGAGGCGCGGCGCGGCCGAGGTGACCTGCTCCACGAAGCCGGCCACGCATTGCGTAAAGCGCTCGCAGCTGTCGAGGATCATGAGCAGCTCACGCTCGCGCAGCGCATCGACCAGCGTGACCTCCAGGCTCTCGCTCGAGTACTCGCGCACCCCGAGGGTACGCGCCACGGTGGGCATGACGTCGGCCGCGGCATTCAGTCCGGCCAGGTCGACGAACCAGACGCCCTGCGCCAGACGGTCGGCGAGCTCCGCGCCTACCTGCTGAGCCACGCGCGTCTTGCCGACACCGCCAAAGCCTGCGAGCGTCACTAGGGGATGCTCCCCGAGATCGTCCAGGACCCGCGTGACGAGTTCGGCACGGCCGACGAGGTGGGGAAGGTTTTTGGGGAGATTGCTGCGCTGCACGCTCGCGGTGAGCGCCGGACGCGCCGAGACCGCCAGCGCGGGCTGCTCGGCAGCACCACCGCCGCCGAGCAGCAGCTGCAGGGAACTGACCAGGCGATCCATGTCGCGGTGAAAGTCTGGATCGGGGCGCACCGCGGTGCCCTGACGGTAGGCGAAGGCTGAGAGCGTGTCCGGCAGTTGCGCCGCCGTGGGCATGCTCGCGCCCGAGACGAGTACCGGGATCAGGGGTACGCCGCGTGCGAGGGCGGCTTCGAGCTCGATGCGCACAAAGTCGTCGCGGTCCTCGAGGCGTCGCGCGCCGTGCTCATCGCGCACGTCGAGCCACTGGGTCCCTACCACCGCCAGCACTGCGCGACACTGGCTCACCACGAGGTTCAAGTGGGTGCGGAAATCGGTGCCCAGAGGAATCGAGTCGACATCCTTGAAGACGCTGTCTTTGCCGAAGCTCGCCACCAGACGGTCGTACAGGCGCCCGGTGTACGCGTCGCTGTCGCTGTGCCGGTAGGAGATGAACAGAGACTGCATGCCAACTCAACTGTAACGCCCCCATGCGCAGCAAGCGAGCGGCGCGCGAAGACCCAAGCGCCTTGCTGACGAGGCACATCCGGGCGGCGACCGGTACTGCGAGCGGTGAATTATGGTGCAGGCCGGCGTGCGGCGGGATGCTAGCGGCGGATGGCGCTGGTGCTCAGGAGGTCTTCGGCCTGGCGGGCATCGTCGCTGTGCAGCACGCGCACGCGCAGCGGTGCCGCGGCGTGCCGCCTGTTCCCATTCGGCGATGCGCTGCGGCAGCAGCAAGGCTGCGACCGGCGCGCTGCAGTAGAAACCCTGAAAGTGTTCGCAGCCGAGGCGTTGCAGGGCCTCGAGCTGCTCGCGCGTCTCGACACCCTCGGCGATGACGCGCAGATCGAGGCTCGCCGCAAGCGACACGATGGCGCGCACGATCTCGGCGGTCTCACGGCAGGTGAGGATGTCGCGCACGAAGCTGCGGTCGATCTTCAGGCGGCGCAGCGGCAGGCGGCGCAGGTAGCTCAGGCTCGAGTAGCCGGTGCCGAAGTCGTCGACCGCGATGCTGACGCCCAGGTCGCTCACCCGCCGCAGCAGGCGCACCGAGTTCTCGGCCTCCTGCATGACGACGGTTTCGGTGAGCTCGAGCTCCAGATCCGAGGGCTTGACGCCGTTCGCGGTCAGCGTGGCGTGCACGGTCTCCGCCAGTTCCTTCTGGCGCAGCTGCTGCACCGACAGGTTCACCGCCACCCGCAGCGGCGTGCCGGCCTGGCGCCACGCGGCCGCCTGGCGACACGCCTCGCGCAGCACCCACTCGCCGATCGGAATGATCAGGCCGCTCTCCTCGGCGAGCGGTATGAAGGCGGCCGCCGGCAGCATGCCGCGGCGCGGATGGTTCCAGCGGATGAGCGCCTCGACGCTCTCGATGCGGCCGTCGGCGGTGCTGACCTGCGGCTGATACAGCAGCTGGAATTCGCTGGCGCGCACCGCGCGGCGCAGGTCGTTCTCGAGCACCAGCCGCTCACGCGTGAAGGCGTTCATCGCCGGGGTGTAGAACTGGAAGCCGTTGCGACCGGCGCGCTTGGCCTGGTACATCGCAACGTCGGCGTGCTTGAGGAGCGTCTCGCGGTCGGCGCCGTCGGTCGGGTAGATGCTGACGCCGACGCTCAAGGACACGTGCACCTCGAGATCGGCGAGCTCGATGGGCCGCGTCAGGCACTCGCACACCGCGCGGATGACGCCCTCGATCTCCTGGGCGGCGGACACATCATTGATGATCAGTACGAACTCGTCGCCGCCGAAGCGCGCCAGCGTGTCGGACTGGCGTACCGTGGAGCGCAGCCGCCGCGCGACCTCGGTGAGCAGTTCGTCGCCGGCGGCGTGCCCGAGCGAATCGTTGACCGCCTTGAAGTGATCGAGGTCCACCAGCATCAGGGCGAAGTGGCTGCCGTTGCGGGCGGCATGCGCGATGGCCTGCTCGACGCGGTCGGCGAGCAGCACGCGGTTGGGAAGGTCCGTGAGCGCATCGTGCGTCGCGGAATGCTGCAGCTTCGCGTTCACCTGCCCGAGAGCTGCGCTGTGGCGGCGGGTGCGATCGCGGTGCGCCTTGTAGAGAAATCCGCCGACCGCGAGCGCGATGCCGAAGGCGGTCAGGCTGCGCGCGAATTCACTGGAAAACGGGTTGACCGCGGACATGTCCAGGCGGCCGCCGAAGCCGTGCGACCAGGTGCTCGCCCCGCTCAGCACCACCCCGACCGCCAGGCAGAAGAGCCCGGTGACCCGGCGCCCGGCCGCAAGACGCGCCGCCAGGTGCAGCGTCAGATAGCAGCCAGCCGTCGCCAACGCGACGGACAGTGCCACGAGCCAAAGGTTGGGGCTGCCGGCCATGTACGCTGCAATCGCCTCGTCGGGCTATTTCCCCGAGCTGTGCGGGAAATCCTAGCCTGCGTGGGGGGGCCGCGCCGGACCTGCCGCACGCTAAAGGTGAGTGCGCCACGGGGGCAGTGCGCATAATCTCGGACCCGTTGATCAGGACAGCGCCGCAGGTCGCATAGCGGCACAAACGCTGCGCGCGCGCCGCCCGGCCGCCGGTGTTACATAGTGTTGCGGCGCCGTGACGCCGGTAGCAGCGCAATGCCCCCTTTTCAGGGCGCGAGCAGCACGATCTTGCCGAGGTGGGCGGCGGACTCCATCAGCTGGTGGGCAGCCGCGGCATCGGCGAGCGGGAAGCGGGCGCGGACCTGTGGCCGCAGGCCGCGCGTGGCGAACAGCGGCCACACCTCCTGCAGCAGCGCCTGCGCAATGCGACCTTTGTTCGCCACCGGCTGCGCGCGCAGCGTGGAAGCCGTGAGCGTCAGGCGCTTGTGCATGAGCACGCGCAGATCCAGCTGCGCGGTGCTGCCGCCCTGGGTGGCAATGAGCGCAATGCGCCCCTCGAGCGCTGCGGCCGCGGCATCGCGCGCCAGATAGTCGCCGCCGACCATGTCGAGGATGACGTCAGCGCCGCGGCCGTCGGTGGCCGCAAGCGTGGCGGCGACGAAATCACTGTCGTGATAGTTGATGGCGAGGTCTGCGCCCAGTTCCAGGCAGGCCTGGCACTTGGCCGCGCTGCCGGCCGTCACCAGCACGCGCGCATCGAAGGCTTTGCCCAGCATGATGGCGGTCGTGCCGATGCCGCTCGAGCCGCCGTGCACCAGCAGCGTCTCGCCGCGCTTGAGCCGCGCGCGCTCGAATACGTTGTGCCAGACCGTGAAGAAGGTCTCCGGCACAGCGGCAGCCTCTTCCAGTGTCAGGGGCTCCGGCACGGGCAGGCACTGCAGCGCCGGCGCGCACACGTACTGCGCGTAGCCGCCGCCGGCCACGAGCGCACACACCTGGCTGCCGATCGCCGGTTCGTGCACGTCTGCGCCCTGCTGCACGACTTCACCGGCGAGCTCGAGCCCGGGGATGTCCGTGACGCCCGGCGGGGGCGCGTACAGGCCCTTGCGCTGCAGGACATCGGGGCGGTTGACGCCGGCGGCGGCGATGCGGATCAGCACCTCGCCGGCGGCCGGCTGCGGCACCGCACGCGTGACGGCGCGCAGCACCTGCGGCGGCCCAGGCTCGGCGATCTCGATAGCGGTCATGGTCGCGGCAGTCATGGCGCCGATGTTGCTGTCGCGCCGCGCACAGCGTCAACCGCGGCGGCGGCGCGGCGGCCTAGCCTGGGGCGTCGCTCGCCGTCCCGCCACCGCGCCCGCAGCGGTTCTGCATGCGCTCACGCAGTGCGGCGCGTTCCTCCGGCGTCATCTGCTCCCAGCGCTCGCGCAGACGGTGACGCGCCCAATGTCCGCCGCGGTGCCCGCGTAGGCCCCCGACCAGGATGCGGGTCAGCACCAGCAGCCCGACCGCCTGCCAGTACATCAGCACCGGCCCGTGGAACAGCGCCGGCACCAGCGCATTCCACAGCCACATCACCACGGCGCCGACCAGCACCAGGAAGGCGATGGCAAACACCGCGATCCCCAGCCCTTTCAGCACCCGACGTCCTGCCCGTCTCATAACTCTCTCCTCATGTCGTGAACCAGTCATCCCAGGCGGCCTGCAGGCGTGTGCGCAGGAACCGCGTGGCGTAGTGCTTGCGCCCGAGCAGCGTGTTGACGCTGACGCCGCTGCGCGCGGCGAGTTCGCGAAAACTGATCCCCTCGAGCTCGTGGGCGATGAAAACCTCACGCTGCTCGCGCGGCAGCTCGGCGAGCGCGCGCTCGATTTCCTCAAGCAGGAGGCCGCGCATCGCGGCCGACTCCGGATCCGCGTCTGCGGCCGGCAGAAGGTCTGCAAGTTCTGCGGGCGCATCCCCGGCCGCCAGCTCCGCGCGCGCCCCCTGGCGGCGGAAGCGGTCGATGATGCGGTTGCGCGCCACGCGCAGCAGCCACGCCCCGGCCTGCTCGATCGGCTGCGTCAGGCGGTAGGCGGCCACCAGCTCATAGAGCGTCTCCTGCAGGATGTCATCCGCCTCCGCGGCATCGGCGATGCGACGGCGGATGAAGGCCAGCAGGCGCCCGCGCTCCTGGCGCACGGTGGCGGCAATCAGTCGGTCCTGCTCGGGAAGCGTCAAGGGCTCGGCAAGCGCAGCGTCCATCTCACCTTAAGACGCACGCCGCAGAGAAATATTGTGGTGCGGCGCAAGAATCTACCGGCGGCGGTGAGCCTCAGGCACGTGCGCCCTGCACCGCCAGCGTTCCGGAGCGACCGGCGACGCTCCCCGCCACGATGGCGCAGCGCGGCAGCCCGCGCACGTCGAGCGTGGCGGCGTAGCCGGCGAGGTCGGTGAGGTGCACGCCGCGCCCCTGCCAGGCGCGCAGCAGGCGCTCGAACGCGGCCAGATACTTGCCGCCCTCGAGCTCGGCGTGCAGCGTGAATACCTGGTCGCGCGCCGGCGCGCCGTCGGTGAGCTGCAGCAGATGGTCCACCGGGTCGGCGCCGTTCAGATCCGGGCGGCCGATCAGCTCATCGAGCGTCGGCAGGGTCGTCGGCAGCTGCGGCACGCTGCTGGCCGGCTGCGCCAGCGGCAGAAACGGTGCCGTGCCGCGCGTGTCCGAAGCATAGCGGAAGCCGAACTCCTGCTGCAGCGCCGGCACGAACGCATTCATCTGCCAGCCGGCTGCGCCATGCACCCGCGGGGTGCGCGCGAAAACTGCGATGAACTCATCGCGCGCCAGCGCCATTTCGCGGCGCGTCCACGGCTCGCTCGCCGCCGCCACCGCGTCCTGCCAGCGCACGTGATCCCAGGTGTGCACCCCGACTTCGAAGCCGCGCTGCGCGATGTCCTGCATCGCCGCCGCGCAGCCGCGGCCGATGCGCGGACCGGGCAGCAGCACGCCGTAGAGGAGTGTTTTCAGCCCGTAGTGCTCGAGCACCGAGGTGCGCTTCACCTTGCCGAGGAAGCCGCGCCGGAAGACGCGCTTGAGCGCGCGACCGGTGTGATCCGGTCCCAGGCTGAACAGAAACGTGGCAGGCACCTTGAGCCGCCCGAGCAGCTGCGCCAGCCGCAGCGCGCCCTCGCGCGTGCCGCGATAGGTGTCGACGTCGATCTTCAGTGCGATGAGCGCCACGGCAAGCCTAGCTCAGCTTGCGCGGCCGCCCGGCGAGCTCCCGGGCGAGCTGCGGCAGGTCGATGGGTCCTGCCGCATTGGCAGCGGCCAGCAGCTCGAGCACGCTGCCGTCGCCACAGCTGAAGAAACAGCCGCGGCCGGAGGCGAACAGCTGGCGCACCGTCGCGGCAGGCGGATAGGCCGTGAGGCGCGTACGCAGCACCTGCCAGCGCTCACCGCCCACCTCGCCGAAGGCGCCGGGGAAGGGCGGCGCCACCGCGCGTACCAGGTTGTGGATCTCGAGCGCGCTGCGGCCGAAGTCGATGCGCCCGTCCGCAGCCGTGCGCCGCCCGAAATACTCACCGGCCACCAGCGGCTGCGGCCGGCGCGGCGCGGTGCCGGCGATAAGCCCCGGCAGCGAACGCACCAGCACGCTCTCGGCCGCCACGGTCACCTTGGCGAAGACCTCGCGGGCGTCGTCGTCGATCAGGATCGGCACCGCCTGCTGATCGACGATGTCGCCGGCGTCGGCGCGCCCCACCATGTAGTGCAGCGTCGCGCCGCTTTCGCGCTCGCCGCGCAGGATCGCCCAGTTCACCGGCGCGCGGCCACGGTAGCGCGGCAGCAGCGAGCCGTGCATGTTGAGCGCGCCGCGACGCGCGCAGCCGAGCAGCCCCTCCCCGAGCATGGCGCGATAGTAGAAGGAGAAGATGAAGTCGGGGCGAAGCTCGGCGAGCCGCTGCGCCAGCTGCGGCGTGTTGGCATCGGGCGGGGCAATCAGCGGCAGGCCGTAGTCGCTGGCCGTCGCGGCAACGCTCGCATACCAGTGCGTTTCGGCCGGGTCGTCGGCCACGGTGACGACCAGTGGCACCTGCACGCCGCCGGACAAGAGCGCCTTGAGGCAGCGCACCCCGACATCGTGATAGGCGAAGACGACCGCGCGGGTCTCACTCACTCCACCGCTCCGTGCGAGGGTTGCGGCAGCGGCTGCGGCGGCGGTGCGGCCGGCAGCTGCAGCGCCGCTGCTTCGTGCTCGCTGTCGAGCACCGCAGCGACGGTGTAACGCGGGCGCTGGCGCACCTGCTCGTAAATGCGGCCGACGTACTCGCCCACCACGCCGAGGCCGATGAGCGCGACGCCGATGAGGAAGAACGCCACGCCGAACAGCGTGAACAGTCCCTCGGCTTCCGGACCGACGATGAGACGGCGGATCGCCAGGTACAGCACGAACCCCAGCGACAAGAGCGCGATGACGATGCCGCTCATGGAAAAGAACTGCAGCGGCGCCACCGAGAAGCCGGTCATCAGGTCGAAGTTGAGCCGGATGAGGCGGAACAGCGAGTATTTCGAGTGACCCACGGTGCGCTGGGCGTGCGACACCTCGATTTCGACCGGATGACGGGCAAAGGTGTAGGCGAGCGCCGGCACGTAAGTGCTGACTTCGCGGCAGCGGTTCAGCGCATCGATGACGCTGCGGTGGTAGCCGCGCAGCATGCAGCCCTGGTCGGTGATGCGGATCGAGGTGGTGCCCTCGCGGATGCGGTTCATGAGGCGTGACGCTGCCTTGCGCCACAGGCGGTCGTGGCGGCTCATGCGGATGGTGCCGACGTAGTCGGCGCCGGCATCCATGGCCGCGACCAGGCGGGCGATCTCCTCCGGCGGATTCTGCAGGTCCGCATCGAGGGTGATGACGTAGGTGCCGCGGGTCTGCGCAAACGCGGCCAGGATCGCCATGTGCTGGCCGGCGTTGCGCGCCAGCACCACCACGCGCGTGACGTCGGGCCGCCGCTGGTACTGCTCGCGCAGCAGCGCCACCGAGCCGTCGGCGCTGCCGTCATCGACGAATACGACCTCGTAGCTGCGCCCCAGTGCATCGAGGGCCGGGTAGAGCCGCGCGAACAGCAGCGCGAGCCCCTCCTCCTCGTTGAATACCGGGATGACGACCGAGACGTCCGGGTTCATCGGCGCGCTCCGCGCAGCACCGCGTTGGTGGCCGCCACCACGCGCTCGACATCGCCGAGCTGCATCGCCGGGAACAAGGGCAGTGTCACCGTCTCGCGGCCGATGCGTTCGGCCTGCGGGAACTGCCCGTCGCGGTAGCCGAGCGCGCGGTAGGCGCTGTACAGGTGGATGGCCGGGTAGTGCACGCCGACGCCAATGCCGTGGCCGTGCATCTGCTCCATGAACTGGGCGCGCGACAGCTTGAGCGTGCCCAGCGGCAGGAGCGGCGTGAAGACGTGCCAGCTGTGGCCGTCATCGCCCCGTTGCGGCAGGCGCAGCGGCGCCTCCTCGCTCCACAGCTCGTAGTAGCGCGCCACCAGCGCGCGGCGCTTGGCGTTGAACTCTTCCAGCCTGCGCAACTGCCCAAGACCCACCGCGGCGGCGACGTCCGACAGGTTGCACTTGCCGCCGGCCAGTGTGACGTCGAAGCCGTCCGCACCACTCTTGGTCAGGCCGTGCCAGCGCTGCAGCTCGATCGTGCGCAGCTCCGCGGGCGAGCCGCCGGAGATGGCGCCGCCCTCGATCGTGGTCATGTTCTTGTTGGGGTGGAAACTGAAGCACACCAGGTCGCCGAAGCTGCCGATGCGCCGGCCGCGCCAGGCCGAGCCGATGGCGTGCGCCGCATCCTCGATGACGCGCAGCTGGTGACGCGCGGCGATGGCGTAGAGGCGGTCCATGTCGCACGGCAGCCCGGCAAAGTGCACCGGCATGAGCGCGCGCGTGCGCGGCGTGATCGCCGCCTCCACCTGGTCCAGGTCGATGTTGCGCGAATCGAGCCCGACGTCGACGAACACCGGGCGGGCGCCCACGCGCACGATCACGTTGGCGGTGGCGACAAAGCTCAGCGCCGGCGTAATCACCTCATCGCCCGGGCCGATACCTGCGGCCAGCAGCGCCATCTCCATGCCGCTGGTGGCAGAGGTCTGCGAGCGCACCGGACGCCCGCCCAGATAGGCCGACAGCTCCGCTTCCAGCTGCGCCACCTTCGGTCCGCTGGCGAGCCAGCCGGAACGCAGCACCTCGGCGACCGCGGCAATCGTCGCCTCATCGATGTCCGGGCGCGTGAATGGCAGCGGCGGCAGCGGTTTGCTTGCGTCATTCATGAGCGTGTCACCAGTACCACTCCCAGCACGATGATGCCGATGCCTGCGACGCGCTGCCCGTTGGGCACCTCACCGAGCAGCCACCAGGCAAGCCCGATGTTGATGACGTAGCCGAGCGACAAGAGCGGATAGGCCTGGCTGACCGGCACGCGCGACAGGCCCACGAGCCAGACGATCACCGACAGCCCGTAGGCGCACAGCGCGTACCACAGCGCCGGTACCGACAGCAGTTCGAGGCCGCGCTGCCACACGCCGGCGTCACCGCCGATGAGCGGCCCGCTCACGCGCGTGGCAGCCTTCAGTCCGAGCTGCGCCAGTGCGTTCAAGAGCACGCCGCAGCACAAAATGGCAAAGTCGGTCAGTCTCACAGGCGACTCACGGCAACGGTGTAATTGTCGGCAGCCAGCACCCGTCCGGGGAGCCCACGGCGGCGCCACTGGTCCCAGACACCCGGGTCGAAGAATGCCACGCCCTCGGCAGCGGCGCTCCACCGGCTCGCAAACTCGTCGGTACTCATCCGCAGCTGCGGTTCCTCGCGCAGGCCGAACTGCAGTTCACCCTCGTAGCCGGCCAGCTGCAGCGTCCGTCCCAGATAGGGCGAGATCGTCTCGCGAAACTGGCCGACACTGTACAGCGGTGTGCGTGCGCCGATGAAGGGACGCACGGCCGCCACCAGGTCGCGCGCCGAGCGCGCCGGCGGAATGGCGCCGTACTCGCACAGCAGACACTGCCAGGTGAGCACCGCGCCGGCACAGATCGCCAGTATGGCAGGCTCGGGCGCGCGCCGTGTCAGCCACAGGCCGACAAGGCCTGCCCCCGCCGCCACGATCGCGGCGAGCGCCCAGTAGAGCGCGAGCGGCGGCAGGAAGTTGTTCACCCGCGCGCTGTAGATAAGGAGACCCGCGGCGAGCAGCAGCGCCAGCAGCGCAACCAGCGGCGCGGCGCGGCGCGCCAGCTGCTGCGGCGCGGGGCTGGCCGCGCCGGTCACGGCCGCCAGCACCGGCAGCATCGGCAGTATGTAGGGCGCAAGCTTCGAGCCGGACGCCGAGAAGAAGACCAGCGTGACCCCGGCATAGATCAGCAGAAAGCGCAGCGGGCGAAAGCCTGCGGCGGGGGCCTGCCAGGCACGGCGGCAGGCGGCGACGCACGCGCTCAACCACGGCAGCACGGCCAGGAGCAGCAGCGGCAGGAAGAACCACCACGGCTCCACGCGCTGGTGCACGGTGGTGAGGAAGCGCGCAAAGTGCTCGTGCACGAAGAAGAATTCCGCGAAGCTCGCATTGCGGCGCGCTACCAGCACAAACCAGGGCGCGCCGATGAGCGCGAACAGCGCGAGGCCCGGCAGCAGGTGCAGTCGGCGCCAGGTGGAGGAATCGCGCTCCAGCAGCGTGTACAGCACGAGCGTGCTGCCGGTCAGGACGGCTACCACGATGCCCTTGGAGAGCACCGCCAGCGCCGCCAGCGCCCAGGCGCCGAGCATCCAGTCGCGCTCGCCGCGCGAGCCGCGCGGCGCCACCTGCCCCAGGGTGAAGGCGAGCACCGCCGCGCTCAGCCAGAAGGTGAAGGCGGCATCGAGCAGGTTCAGGTGCGTCACGACCGCGAAGTACGGGCTGACACTTAAGGCGCACAGCGCGCTGAGCGCGGCGGCGCGGCCGTACAGGCGCCGTACCCACGCGAACACCAGCGGCAGACAGGCAAAGCCGAGCGCGTAGCCCCACAGGCGCGAGGTCCATTCGGACACGCCGAAACCGGAATAGACCGCGGCGGTCGCCCAGTACTGCAGCGGTGGCTTCTCGAAGTACTTGAGGCCGTCGAAGCGTGGCGTCAGCCAGTCGCCGCTGACCAGCATCTCGCGCGGGATCTCCGCGTAGCGGCCTTCGTCCGGGTCGAACAGCGGCCGCAGCTGGATGGTCGCGAACCAGGCGAGCGCCAGGACCAGCCATAACAACCAGCCGGGCGCACCGCGTGGTTGCCCGTGCGCAGCAGCCGTAGCCATCGTATTGACGGTGTCGGCCTAGATCGCCGCCATTGCCGCCACGCGTGCCGCAAAGCCCTCCTGCTTCACGTAGAAATCGATGGTGCGCCGTATGGCCGTATCCATGTCCGTGGTCGGGCCCCAGCCCAGATCGCGCTTGGCCGCCTCGATGTTGGGCACGCGTACCTGGATGTCCTGGTAGTACTTGCCGTAGTACTCGCCGGCGGAGATGTCCACGATCTCGGTGGCGCGGGCATTGTCGCGCAGCATCGGGAATTCCTGCGCGATGCGGATCGTGCGCTGCGCCAGGTCGCGGATCGAGATGCAGTTGTTGGGATTGCCGATGTTGAAGATGCGGCGCGTGGCGCAGCCGTCCTTGTTCTCAAGGATGGTCAGCAGTGCCTCGATGGCGTCGCCGATGTAGGTGAAGGAGCGCTTCTGGCTGCCGCCATCGACCAGCTTGATGGGACGCTTGTAGAGCACGTTCGACAGGAACTGCGTGAAGACCCGCGAGCTGCCCTCCTTGGGCTCCTCGACGTTGTCGAGGTTCGGGCCGATGAAATTGAACGGCCGGAACAGCGTGTAATCGAGGTTGTCGCGCACGCCGTAGGCATAGATGACGCGGTCGAGCAGCTGCTTGGAGGCGGCGTAGATCCAGCGCTGCTTGTTGATCGGTCCGTACACCAGCGGGCTCGACTCCTCGTCCAGCACCGCATCCGGCGACATGCCGTAGATCTCGGAGGTGGACGGGAAGATGAGCCGCTTGCCGTACTTGACGCAGTGACGGACGATATCGATGTTGGCTTCGAAATCCAGTTCGAAGACGCGCAGCGGGTGCGTGACGTACTGCGCCGGATTGGCGATGGCCACCAGCGGCACGACCACATCGCACTTCTTGACGTGATACTCCACCCACTCCTTGTTGATGGTGATGTCACCCTCGATGAAGTGGAAGCGGTCGTTTTTCGGCAGATCGCCGAGCTTGTTGTCCGAGAGGTCGATGCCGTAGACCTCCCAGTCGCGCTTGCGCAGGATGGAATCGGTGAGCGCGCTGCCGATGAAGCCGTTCGCGCCGAGAATCATGATCTTCAGTGCCATAAAGCTGACCTTCCACCGCCGCAGCGACCGTAGGACTTGGCGTCCAGAGAAGTTAAGCCCGCAATTTTACCATCATCCGCGGGCCAGACTCACGGAAACCTCAGCAACAGCGGCTGACGCCGCTCCACTTGCGACGCAGCTCCTCGGCGCAGAACGCGCGCCGGCTGAGCGGCGCGCCGCCATGGTGCGCCGCGTGATGGGCGCAGTAGCGCTCGTAGGCATCATCGCCGCTCACGGCGCGCAGCGCCCGCCACAGTGCCGCCGCGCGCGCACGCCATGCCTTCATGCGCGCACTCCGGCCCCGGTCAGGTGACTGGCACGGTACGGCGCCTCGGAGCCGGCGCGCAGCGGCAGCCCGCGCCAGCGCCGCAGACACACGCGCAGACTGTCGACGATCACGAACCACAGGATGGCCGTGAACAGTACCGTCAGCCAGCCGTCCAGTCGCTGGTTGAAGATGAGCTGCGGCGCCACCGCGGCGCGCGTTGCATCGAGCGCGCCGGCGGCGAGCTGGCGCGCGAGGTCGGCGGCGGCGGCGAACAGCCCGAGACGCGGATCGGGGCTCATGACCTTCTGCCACGCCGCGCTCGTCGTGACCAGCGCAAGCCACGCGAGCGGCAGGAGCGTCACCAGCGCATAGCGCGGCCGCCGCGCCTTGATCAGGATGCCGCTCGCGACCGAGAGTGCGATGGCGGCCAGCATCTGGTTGGCGATGCCGAACATCGGCCACAGGATGTTGACGCCGCCGTTGGGATCGATGACGCCGATGTAGAGGAAGTAGCCCCAGCAGCCGACCATGAGCGCACTGGCGAACAACACCGACGGGTACCAGGAGGTGCGGCCGAGCGGCGGCCAGACGTGCCCGAGCAGATCCTGCAGCATGAAGCGACCGACGCGCGTACCGGCATCCAGGGTCGCCATCACGAACACCGCCTCGAACATGACGGCGAAGTGGTACCACAGCGCCAGCAGCCCGCGGCCGAAACTGCTGCCGAAGATGCTCGCCATGCCGACCGCGAGCGACGGCGCGCCGCCGCTGCGCGCAAACAGCGTCCGCTCGCCCATGGCAGCGGCGAGTGACTGCATCTGCTGCACCGTGACCGGGAAGCCCCAGCTGCTGATGGTGTGCACGGCGGCCTCGGGGGTTGCGCCCACCACGCCCGCGCCGCTGTTGATGGCGAAAAACACCCCCGGATCGAGTAGCGTCGCGGCGATCAGCGCCATGAGGGCGACGAAGGACTCGAGCGCCATGCTGCCGTAACCGACCAGGCGCACGTCCGCCTCGCTGCTGATGAGCTTGGGGGTCGTGCCGCTGGCGATGAGTGCGTGAAAGCCGGACACCGCCCCGCAGGCGATGGTGATGAAGACGAACGGAAACACCTTGCCGCCAAAGAGCGGACCGCTGCCGTCGATGAACTGGGTGACGGGAGGCATGCGCAGCTGCGGATGCATCAACACGATCGCAACCGCGAGCAGGATCACCGTGCCGAGCTTGAGAAAGGTCGACAGGTAGTCCCGCGGCGCGAGCAGCAGCCACACCGGCAGGATCGCGGCGCACAGGCCGTAGGCGACGACGAAACCGGCCAGCAGCAGCGCGGAGTAATCGAACAGCGCACGCAGCTGCGCCTGGTGATCGAGCCAGCCGCCCGCCACCAGGGCGAGCAGCATCAGCGTCACGCCGATCAGCGTCGCTTCCAGCACGCGCCCGGGGCGGGCGAAGCGCAGGTACAGCCCGACAACCAGCGCTGCCGGAATGGTGCCGAACACCGTGGCGGTGGCCCAGGGGCTGTGCTTCATGACGTTGACGATCACCAGTCCCAGCACCGCGCTCAGGATCATCATGATCAGCAGCGTGCCGATGAGCGCTGCGAAGCCGCCGAACGGACCGAGCTCGTCGCGCGCCATCTGGCCGAGGCTGCGGCCGTCGCGGCGCGTGGACAGCAGCAGCACGACCATGTCCTGCACGCAGCCACCGAACACCGCCCCGACCAGAATCCACAGCGTGCCCGGCAGGTAGCCGAACTGCGCCGCGAGCGTCGGACCGACCAGCGGTCCGGGACCTGCGATGGCCGCGAAGTGATGCCCGAAGACGATCATGCGGTGCGTCGGCACGAAATCGCGGCCGTTGTTCAGGCGTTCGGCCGGCGTCGCACGGGTGGCATCCACCTGCAGCACGCGCGCCGCGACCCACGCGCCATAGAAGCGGTAGCCGAGCAGATAGATGCAGGCGGCCGCGGTGAGTATCCACAGGGCGTTGATGGACTCATGGCGGTGCACGGCAATGCCGCCGACCGCGATGGCGGCCCCGAGGGCGAGCAGCACGGCGGACAGTTTCCTGAGCAGGCGGACCATGGCGGGCGGGCTCAGGCGCGCAGCACGCGCAGTGCCTGAGCGTAGCGCGCCTCGAGTGCGGCACGCGCGCGGTGGCGGCCGTCCTGCACCAGTAGTGCGCCCGCGCGCCACACGCAGTCGATCAGCGCACGGCCGCCGGCGAAGATCCAGCTGTCCAGGATTTCATCACCGTGGCGCTCGAGCAGCACGGGATGGCGTGCCCTGAGGGTGACCAGATCCAGCGAAGCGCCCGGCACCAGACCCGCTGGCCCCTGCAGCGCCTGCCGGCCGCCGGCGAGCGCCGCCTCGAACAGGCTGCGCCCGGTGGAAGTCTCGGCGCGCGTCGCGAGCACGTTGCGCGCGCGCACGGCGAGGCGCTGCGAGTACTCGAGCGTGCGCAACTCCTCGGCCGCGTCGATGAGGACGTTGGAGTCGCTGCCGATGCCGATGCGTCCCTGCGCGGCAAGGAACTGCTGCGCGGGAAAGATGCCATCGCCGAGACTCGCCTCGGTGATGGGGCACAGGCCGACGACGGCCTGGCGCTGCGCCACGGCCGCAAGCTCCGCCGCGGTGGCGTGCGTGGCATGCACCAGGCACCAGCGCTCGTCGACCGGCTGATTGGCGAGCAGCCAGCGAATGGGCGGCTCGCCGCACCAGGCGAGACACTCCGCCACCTCGCGCTCCTGCTCGGCGATGTGGATGTGCACCACCGCCGCCCTGCGCCAGCGCCGTGACCGCGGTCAGCTCGGCCGGCGTCACGGCGCGCAGACTGTGCGGCGCCACACCGACGCGCGCCCCGGGGAGCGACTGCACGGCGCGGCGACAGGACTCCAGCAGGCGCGCGAAGCTGTCCGGGGCGGTGATGAAGCGCTGCTGGCGCGCGCTGGGGGCGGCGCCGCCGAAGCCGGAGTGCGCGTAGAAGACCGGCAGCAGCGTGAGGCCGATGCCGGTGGTGCCGGCGGCCGCGGCGATACGCGCAGCGAGCTCGCCGCGCTCGGCGAACGGCTGGCCGTCGCGGTCGTGGTGCAGATAGTGGAACTCGCCCACGTGGGTGAAGCCCGCCTCGAGCATCTCCGCGAAGCACAGGGCGCTGATCGCCTCGAGTTCATCGGGCCCGAGACGCTCGACGAAGCGGTACATGAGCTCACGCCAGCTCCAGAAGCTGTCGGGGTGCGCACCGCGCCGTTCCGTGAGGCCGGCCAGTCCGCGCTGGAAGGCGTGGCTGTGCACGTTCGGCAGGCCGGGCACGGCGATGGCGTGACGCTCATCGTCGGCGGCAGGCGCCGTATCCGGTGTGATGCTGGCGATGCAACCGTCGCGCACGGTAAGGCGCACGCGCGACGCCCAACCGGACGGCAGCAATGCCGACTCAAACCACAGGCTCCCCATGGCGTACATTATGCCTTGAGGAGGTT
This sequence comes from uncultured Gammaproteobacteria bacterium, assembly GCA_963787655.1. Lineage (GTDB taxonomy): Bacteria > Pseudomonadota > Gammaproteobacteria > Steroidobacterales > Steroidobacteraceae > 13-2-20CM-66-19. Next base: position 753,412 of record CAWBDY010000003.1, read on the forward strand.
GGTGGGCGATGTCCGACGGTCCTGAAACGCAGTGGCTCAGCGTGCACCGCGGCGCCGCGCCGCTGCTCTTGTGCATGCCACACACCGGCACCGAGATCCCCGCGCCGGTTGCAGCCACCCTCGCCTCCGCCTGGCTCGCCCGCAAGGACACCGATTGGTACATCGAACGGCTGTATGCCGGCGCGGCGGCGCTCGGCGCAACCGTGGTGCGGACGGCCGTTTCGCGCACGGTGATCGATGCCAACCGCGACCCTTCCGGGGTGTCGCTCTATCCGGGGCAGGCGACCACGGAGTTGTGCCCGACCACGACGTTCGACGGCGAGCCGCTGTACCGCGCCGGCGCCGAGCCGGCTGCAGCCGAGGTCGCGGCGCGGCGTGCGGCCTTCTTCGAGCCCTATCACCACGCCGTGCGGCTCGAGATCGAGCGCCTGCGCGCTGAGCATCCGCTCATCGTGCTGTACGACTGCCACTCGATCCGCTCGCAGGTGCCGCGACTGTTCGCAGGTACCCTGCCGCACTTCAACATCGGTACCTTCGGCGGCGCCAGCTGTGATGCCGCGCTCACCGCGGCAGTCGAGCAGGCGTGCGATGCCGCGCAGCTGACGCGCGTGACCAACGGCCGTTTCAAGGGCGGCTACACGACCCGCCACTACGGCCGCCCGACGCAGGGGGTGCATGCGCTGCAGATGGAGCTCGCCTGCCGCGGTTACCTGCGCGAGCCGCCCGGCGCGCTGAGTGCAGGCAACTGGCCGTGCCCCTGGGACGAGGCGCATGCCGCCCCGCTGCGTGCCGTGCTGGAACGGGTCCTCACGGCGTGCCTCGGGTTTGCGTCACGCGCTCAGAAGCGGTAGCCGACGCGGATCGGGATGTAGTCGGTCGGTTCCTGCGTCTGGATGCGCTCGTAGCGCGCCTCGATGAACCAGGACTGCCCGTAGGGCAAGGCGAAGTTCATGCCGACGCCGGCGTTCCAGGCGAAGTGCGTGCTGTCGTTGCTCGCAACTACCGAGTTGTGTCCGAAGCCCGGGCCGCAGAAAAAGTCATTGCAGAAGAAGCCGTTCTGCGTCAGTTCCAGGCGCCGCCAGCCGATACCCACGCCCCCCGTGGCGTACAGCCTGAACCACGGGCTCACCGGGGCCTCGATGACGCCGTCGATGAAACCGGTGACGGTCTGCATGTTGCCGTCGTCGACCGCCGCGTTCGGCAGCTGGTTTTGCTGAATGAACTGGTTGGTGGCATCGAAGCGGTTGTAATTCACTTCGGCGCGCAAGCTGAACGGTTGGTTCGGATCGGGCTTGAAATTCAAGCCGGTGCCAACGCTCCAGCCGTTATCGAAGTAATTCGAGGTCTGGTTCTGCGTGACGCTGCCGCCGGCGTCGACGAACCACTGCACCGGCCGCTCGGCCGGATAGGGATACTGGTATACCTGCGCGAAGGTCGGCGCAGCGCATCCCAGCAGCAGCAGCGGAGCAATTGTGCGCATAGTTGACTTCATGTCGATCATGATCCCGTCCTTTGGCTGAATCTTGGCTGAATACCGCATACGCGCCGCAAGGGCACGGCCAGGCCTGCGGATTGGACATCAACCGCGGCTGTTGGTTGCGCGGCGCCGCAGCCGGCGCCGTACGGCGGACACGATGTCGTGTACTTCGCCGATCCCAAGCGCATTGGCAGTGAAGAAGAACGCGCCAGCGGCGCCGGCGATGACAAGCAGCAGGACGGTGCACGTGTAAGCAAATCGCTCGACCGCCCAATCGGCGAGCAGCCAGTGCGCGCCGCCCCAGGCGATGGCCAGCAGGACCGCCGAGGCCACCGCCAGCTTGCTGAGCAGCGTCAGCATGGCGCGCGACTCGAGTCGCCCGAGGTGCGAGCGCATCAGCGCATAGAGAATGAGGAAGTTGCTGGTAGCCACGCAGGCGGTGGAAAACGCCAGCCCGCGGTGGCCCCAGTGCAGGTCGCGCGTGAAGATCCAGTTGAGCACGAGGTTCAGCGCCACGGCAATAAAGCTGACCACCATCGGCGTCTTGCGCCGGTCGAGTGCATAAAAGGCGTTAACCAGCACCTTGAGCGCGGCGTAACCGCACAGGCCGATGGCATAGAAACGCAGCGCTCCGGCGGCCTCGCCGGTCTCGTAGGCGCCAAAGCGGCCGTGTTGATAGAGCACCGAGATGATGGGTTCGGCCAGCACCATGAGACCGATGCTGGCGGGAATGGTCATGAGAAAGGCGAGACGCATGCCGCGCGCCAGCTCACTGCGGAACGCCGGTGTGTTGCCGCTCGCCGCCATGCGCGACAGCAGCGGCAGCGCCACGGTGCCGAGCGCCACGCCGAAGACGCCGAGCGGCAGCTGCATGAGGCGAAACGCAACCGTCAGCCAGAAGGTCGGGCCGTCGCCGAGATTGGATGCGAACACCGAGTTCACCAGCACGTTGACCTGCGTCGTGCTGGCGGCGATCACCGAGGGGCCCATGAGGCGCAAGATGGCGCGCACGCCGCCATCACGCCAGTGGAAGTCGGCGTGGAACACGTAGCCGGTACGCCGCAGCGCCGGCAGCTGCACTGCCAGTTGCATGGCCCCGCCGATCAGCGTACCGATCGCCAGTCCCAGGATGGCGCGCGTGCCGAAGTGCGGGTCAAGCCAGTAGCCGAGTGCGACGCCGGCGACGATCGAGCCGAGATTGAAAAAGCTCGAGGCCATCGCCGGGATGCCGAACACGTTGCGCGCGTTCAGCATGCCCATCACCAGGGCGGCGAGCGACACCAGCAGGATGAACGGATACATGATCCGCGTCAGGGTCACGGTCAGTTGCGCTTTGGGCGCATCGAAGCCGGGCGCCAGAGCTGCGACCAGCCACGGCGCTGACACAATGCCGAGCACGGTGATGGCACTCAGGGTGAGCGCCGCAAGCGTCGCTACCTTGTTGGCGAGCCGCCAGGCCGCGGCGTCGTTCTCGAGCGTTGCGGTGCGGGTGAATACCGTGACGAAGGCGGTCGACAGCGCGCCTTCGGCGAACAGGTCGCGCAATAGGTTCGGAATGCGGAAGGCGATGGTGAACGCGTCCATGACGCGTCCACCGCCGAACAGGGCGGCGAAGATCTGCTCGCGCGCCAGTCCCAGCACGCGGCTGCACAGCACCGCAAGACCGACTACCCCTGCGGCGCGGGTATTGAGTCGCTCAGCGCGCGCTACGGCACCGTCCGCGGGCGCACCACGGTCGGGTGTCTTGCCTGTTGGCATACGGACGGCACGGTAGCATCCGCAGCGACTTCACGGCCAGCTATCCCCCCGGGCCGGCCCGCCAGGTGGCCGTGATGCCGAAGGTGCGCGGACGAAACGTGTACTGGTTCTGCTGCACCGACGGGGAGCCGGCCGGGTTGTACGGGTCGACCGCGCCGAGTGCGTAGTTGGTGACCGTCTTGGAATCAAACAGGTTGTCGATGAACGGCGTCACCAGCCAGTTGCCGAGCGTCACCCCGCCGCGCAGCGAGGTGAACGTGGTCGAGGTGAGCGTGTAGGTGGCGGGGAAGTACTGCGAGGTGCGCGGATCCTGCAGTACCGACTTCCACGGATTGCGACTCTCGAACTCCCAGTCGACACGCACGAAAGCATCATTCTGCCCGAGGTGGAAGCGGTACTCCGGACCGAGCGCCACCGTCCACGGCGAGTTGAGGCCCGGCGCGCTGTCGATCGCGGCCTGGCCGGAGATGGCATCGCCGTCCGCGGCGAGCGGCTGCCCCTGCGCATTGACGATGGTCGAGTTCTTGGTGTAGCGCGCGTCGGTGTAGCCTGCGGCGACGTCAAGGTGAAACGAACCGAGATTGACCTCCGCCTGGATGTCGAAGCCCTTCGCCACCGCGGTGCCCAGGTTGTCGGTGAACTGCAACCCGCAGTCACCGGCCACGTAGACACTTTGCTGGATGTCGTTCCACTTGATGTAGTAGACGCTGGTCGCGATGCGCAGTGCCTGGCCGAAAGAGTTCTTGGAACCGATCTCGTAGTTCTGGGTCGAGTCGGACTTGTAGGTGAGCGGTGCACCGTTCGGAAAGCCCTCGTTGGCGAGATCCTGCGCGCAGTACGGCGGCAACGCCGGGTTGCCGCCGCCGACCCGGAAGCCCTTGGAGTAACCCACGTAGAACAGGTTCGCCGGGTCCATCTGGTACGCCAGGGTCGCCTTGGGCGTATTCGGTGTCTCGTGCGTGGAGGCCGAGCGGCCCAGGCCCGCAATCGCGGTGCCGTTGGCCTGCGGCGTCGGCCCGAAGTTCTCCAGGCCGTCCGCGTAGTTCACGATCTCAAAGGAGGTGCGCGCCACGCGTTCACCGAGCGTCAGGCGCCACTGATCGGTAAACGCATAGGACATTTCACCGAAGCCTGCCAGCTGATGGTCGTAGGTCGTGTTGCGGTTGTAGTAGATGTCGCAGGCCGGAATGTAGGGGTAGGCACTGGCGGTGGGACAGGAGAAATAGGGACCGAAGATGGCGGTCGCCGTTTCGCCGAACAGGTAGTTGAACAGGTTGTTGGTCTGGTTGAGCGGATCCTTGAGCTCCTCGATGCTCCCCTCCTTGGCGACCTGCCAGAACGCACCGACGGTCCAGCGCAGCTTCGAGCTCTCGTCGGTCGACTGCCAGCGCACTTCCTGCGTGACGCTCTGCTGCGTGTTGGTCATGAGGTTGGGCGTCTGGTAGTTGGCGAACTGCGCCGGCAGATGAATGCCGCTGGCGTTGAGCAGCGGATACCACGGGCAGTTGGCGGGAACCCCGGTCCCCTCGCAGCCGACGCCGCCGGTCAGCGGGTTGTTGGGCCAGCCCAGGCTCTGGAAGAAGCCCAGGTCGTAGACCGTGCCCTGGTAGCCGGTGAGCTCGTCGCGGTGGTAGTAGGACGAGTTGGAGATGATCGCGCTCTTGTCGAGGTTGTACTCGAGCTTCAACGCCGGCAGGTAGTACTTGTCCGGGTCCGGAATGCGCTCTGGCGTCGCCGTGTTGAACTGGCCGGCGCCGGGATTGGAGTAGGCGGGCCAGTAGGTCGACTGATCGTGCTCCTGACGGTTCTGATACATGATGCTCGGCGTGACCGTGAAGGAGCTGACCGGCTGCCAGATGCCGGCCAGGCGCAGCACCAGGGTGTGCGAGTAGTTGACGTTGTGGGCCGTCGTCTGGTCGGTGGTCGGATCGACGCGGTCGATCCAGCCGCCGTCGGAGCGGTACCAGGCGCTGGCGCGAAACCCCAGGGTGCCGTCGATGATCGGGCCGCCGTGCGCGACTCCGAACTCGTAACTCGGCTGGCCGTACTGGGTGTAGGAAGCCTCAGTACGAACATAGGTGCTGGCAGTGGTGAGGCTCGGCTGCGTCATGATGTAGCGCACGGTGCCACCCTCTGAGCCGGCGCCGAACAGCGTTCCCTGCGGACCGCGCAGGATCTCCACGCGGTCAAGGTCGAAGGTCTTCGGCAAGGTGTCGTCGGGGTTGAAGCCGACGCTACGGATCTGGATGGGCGTGTCATCCAGGTAGATGCCCGTGGTGCCCGCACCGGCCGAGGAGGAAATGCCCCGGATCGAGATCGCGTTGGTCCCCGAATTGTCGATCGATACGCCGGGGGTGAAGCGCGCGATGTCCTGGAAGTCCTTGATGCCCCGTGCGTCCATCGCATCCTGGGTGAGCGCCGTCACGCTGATCGGCACCTTACTCAAGGCCTCCTCGTGCCGGGTCGCGGTGACCACGACCTCCTGCAAGCTGTCCTTTTGCGCGCCCTCCCCGCCCGTGGCCGCCACCTCGGCAGCCGTCGCGCTGCTCGCGGCGTCGCCTGCGACGGTGTCGGCGTGCGCAATGCCCGCCGCAGCGGCCAGCAGGCAGGCAGATGTGAGTGATCGGAATCGGCTAGCGATCGCGCGACTCGATTTCGTCATATGTGTATCCTTCCCCTAAGCCCGTAAGGCTCCGCGACTTCGGCGTGTTTCAGCGCCGACGTAATTTATGTGTGCAGCACGACCGCTGCATCCACGCTCCAGCTGACGAACACCTCATCGCTCCAGTCGATGGCTGCTTCCGAGGTGCGCCGTTCGTTCTGTGCAAAGACCGTCACCAGTTTGCCGCTTAGCGTGCGGATGCGATACGTGGAGCGGTTGCCGAGGTAGCCCAGCTCCCACACCGTGCCGCGCAACTGGTTGATGCGCGTGCCGGCCGCCGGCTGCTTCGCGAGGCGCACCTTCTCCGGGCGCAGCGCGACCCAAACCCGCTGCCCGACGGTGAACGGCTTGGCATCGTCGACCAGCAGCTCGCTGCCCGTTTCGGTGCAGCTGACCGTAATCAGACCCGGTTCGCAGGCGCTTACCGTACCCTCAAAGAGATTGGTGGTGCCGACGAAATCGGCCACGAAACGACTGCACGGGAACTCGTAGATCTCGGCCGGTGTGCCCACCTGCACCACCTGGCCGCGATCCATCACGGCAATGCGCGTGGCGAGCGCCATCGCCTCGTCCTGGTCGTGCGTCACCATGACAAAAGTAATGCCGACCTTCTGCTGCAGTTCCATGAGTTCGAACTGCGTCTGCTCGCGCAGTTTCTTGTCGAGGGCGGACAGCGGCTCATCCAGCAGCAGCACTTTGGGCCTGCGGATCAGGGCGCGCGCCAGCGCAACGCGCTGGCGCTGACCGCCGGACAGCTGGTGCGGCTTGCGCTTGGCGAGCGGCCCGAGCTGCACCATGTCGAGCGCTTCCTGCACCCGCTGCCGCCGCGTCGCCTCATCCAGATGCAGCCGCCGCAGGCCATAGCCGACGTTGCTCTCGACCGTCATGTGCGGGAACAGCGCGTACGACTGGAACATCATGTTGACCGGTCGCTGATGCGGCGCGACAGTGCTCATCTCCACCCCGTCGATGCAGATGCGACCGCCGCTCGGCTCCACAAAACCGGCGAGCATGCGCAGCAGTGTGGTCTTGCCGCAGCCCGATGCACCAACCAGCGCGAACATTTCGCCCTTGTAGATGTTGAGCGAGATGTTTTCGACCGCCGTGTTGGCGCCGTAGCTCTTACTGACGCCCTCGATGAGAATCTGCGGCACCGCCGCGGGATCGAGCCATGGCCGTTCGGCGAGCTGCTTCGACTGCGTTGCGATCATGTTCGGTTCAGAAGTCAGCCGGCGGCGTGCTGCGCCGGCGCGCCGGCGCGAAGAACGGTCGCTCCACCACGCGGGCGCGCACCATGCGTCGCTGCCATACCAGTTCGCGATTCAGGTAGATCTCGGCCCACAGTTGCGAGCCTAGCGCGATGTGCGCCGCATCGACCATGGCGAGCGCGAGGTTGCGCTTGCAGGTGGGCGACCAGGCCGCGGACGTCACGCTGCCGGCTTGCTTGCGGCCCGAGCGTGCGCTGTACAGCAGCGCATTGTGGGCCGGCTTGGTGCCCTCGATGTCCAGGCCCACCAGCTGGCGGCGCGGGCCGCGTGCCATTTCCGCTGCGAGCGCGCGCCGTCCGGTGAAATGCCCCTTTTCCAGGTCCACGAGCCAGGCGAGCCCGAGTTCGAGCGGCGAGCGCTCCGTGCCCAGATACAAGGTATGCGCGGCCGAGACGAAGTCGGCGTTGGGCAGGATGAAGCCGGCCTCGATACGGGCGATATTGAGCGCGCGCGAGCCGATCGGTCGCACCGCGCGAGTGCTGCCCGCCGCCATCAGGGCGTCCCAGACGCTTTCGGCGTCCGCCGGCTGCATCCACAGCTCGTAGCCGAGGTCGCCGGTAAACCCGGTGCGCGACACCATCATGACGATGTCCGCTGCGCCCCCGGCGGCGCGCGTCATGGAGAACTGCGCGTGCTCAAACGGCTTCAGCCGCTCGACGCCGTCGAGGCCGATCGCGCGCAGCAGCCGGCAGGAGGTCGGGCCCTGCACGGCGAGCGCCGCGACCTCCTCGGTCACTTCGCGGATTTCGACGTCAAAACCGATCGCAGAGGCGCTCAGCCAGTCGAGCTGGCGCTCGGCGGTGCACAGCCGGTACTCCTCCGGCGCGAGGCAGAACACCGTGCCGTCGTCGATGAGGTGGCCCGCATCATCGCACCACACGGTGTAGGCGACCTTGCCGGGTTTGAGCTTGCGCAGGTCGCGCGTCACCAGGCGATTGAGAAAGCGCAGCGCATCGCTGCCGCTGATGCGGTACTTCACCATGGGCGTCAGGTCGTAGAGCGAACTGGCGTTGCGCACGGCGAAGTATTCCTGCTCGACGTTGGTGAAGACGTCGACCGTGGTGTAACCCGCCCAGGGTACGAAACTGTCGAGCTGACTGAGCGCCCGCTGGCGCTCGTGAAATGGCGTCTTCAGCAGCGGCTGACGGTAGTGCGGTTCGCTCTCGGTCAGCATGATGCTATGCCGCCTCCCGCATGACCTGGCGCGCCGCGTTGCGGCCTGCCAGGCCCATGACTCCGCCACCGGGGTGACAACCGGCACCGCACAGGAACAGTCCGGGCACCGGGGTACTGTACTGGGCCGCACCGGGAACCGGGCGCACCATCAGGAACTGGTCGAGGGCAAGCTCGGCGTGGTGCCAGTGGCCGCCACTGATGCGGAATTCGCGCTCGATGTCCGGCGGGGCGAGCAGCTCCGCCGCGACGATGCTCGAGCGCAGCTGCGGTGCGAAGCGCGCCAGGGTATCGACGATGCGCGCGGTAAAGGGCGCGCGAGCGGCGTCCCAGCCGCCGGCGAGTGTGTAGGGCGCGTACTGCACGATCACCGACATGACGTGCTGGCCGGGCGGGGCAAGGCTCGGGTCGACCAGCGTCGGCAGCGTGACTTCGAGGATCGGGGCACTCGAGTACTCATCGTACTTGGCGTGATTGTAGGCACGTTCGATGTAATCGCTGGACGGCGCCACCAGCAGGCGCGCCTGCAGCGCCGCCGAGTCGAGTCCCGCAAACTGCGGCAAACGATCGAGCGCCAGGTGCAGTTTGGCAGTCAGTCCGCGCGAACGCACGTGCGCGACCCGCCGCACGAAGCCCGCATCGAGGTGTTCGCTGCCGAGCAGCTTGAGAAAGGTCGCCTTGGGATCGGCGCTGGAAATGACGTTGTCGGCTGCGATTTCCTCACCCGAGGCGAGCACCACCCCCACGGCGCGGTCCTGCTGCACAAGAATCCGCTCCACCGGCGCGCCGGTGCGCAGCTGCGCGCCGGCCGCCCGTGCGGCGCTCGCCAGCGCCTCGGACAGCGCGCCGAGTCCGCCACGCGGCAGGCTCAGGGCGTCCACGCCCTGCGAGGCCGCCAGCCGGTACAGGAGCGACATGACCGTGCCCGGCGAACGCGGACCGTAATTGGTGCCGAGCACGGCATCGAGCGCCAGCGCGCCTTTGAGCAGGGGCAGCGTGAAACGCTCTTCCAGGAGATCGTGCACGCACATGCCGCCGATGCGCAGCAGCTCGCGCATGTCCCGCCGCCCGAGCCGGCGGATTCGCCAGCCGATGCCGAGGAGCGCCGCGCGATCGCGCCAGGCATCGGTGCCGAGGCGCGGCGGCGTGGCGGACAGGACCGGGTGCAGTGCGCGCGCCAGGCGCTGCCACAGCGCGCGCCACTCTGCCAGCTGCGCCGCATCGGCGGCCGAGGCGCGTGTGAGCGCACTCAGGTCGTTTGGCGCGAACGCCAGGTGCTGACCCTCGGCGGCGAGCGCCAGCGTCGGCAGAGCCGCGTGTGCCAGCTGCAGGCCGTGCTGCTCCAGGCGCAGCTCGCGCATCAGCGCCGGCGGCATCAGATGCAGCAGATGCGCGCAGGCGGAGACTTTAAAGCCCGGGGCAAACTCGCGCGTGACGGCGGCGCCGCCCAGCCGTTCCGCCGCCTCCAGCACCAGGACGCTACGGCGTGCGCGGGCGAGGTAGGTGGCGCACACGAGCCCGTTGTGACCGCCGCCGATCACGATGCTGTCGTAGCGTGTGCGGCCGGCGCTGTTCACTGGGCGCGGCCGAGGTCACGCAGGATGGCGTGCGCCGAGTTGTAACCGGGGGCGCCCATGACGCCGCCACCCGGGTGCGTGCTGGAGCCGCACATGTACATGCCGCGCAGCGGCGCCCGATACTGCGCATAGCCGGGCACCGGACGGTTGAACAGCAACTGATCGAAGGTGAGCTCACCCTGAAAGATGTTGCCTTCCGTGAGCCCGACCTCGTTCTCGATGTCGCGCGGAGTGCGGATCTCGGCGTGCAGGATCAGATCCTTGAAATCCGGACTGTGGCGGGCTATGGCATCGATGACCGTGGCGCCGAACGCCTGGCGTTTCTGGTCGTTCCATTCGCCGTCGGCGAGCCGGTACGGACAGTACTGCACGAACACGGACATGTAGTGCTTGCCGTCGGGCGCCATGGTGGGATCGATCTGCGTCGGAATCAGCATGTCGACGTAGGGCGCGCGCGACCAGCGTCCCTCTTTCCAGTCGTCGTAGGCACGTTCGACCATCTCGAGCGTGTCGGTGATGTGCATGTCCCCGCGCGTCGAGGGCGAGCCCTGCGGGATCGCCGGGAAGTGCGGCAGGCCGTCGAGCGCGATGTTCAGCTTGCCGGATGAGCCGCGGATCTTGAAGCGGCGTACCTGTTCGACGAATTCCGGCGGCAGGTGTTCAGCGGCCACGGTCTCGAGAAAAGTGCGTTTCACGTCGAGGTTCGACACGACTACCGGCGCGGTCAGCTCCTCGCCGTCGACGAGCACGACGCCGACGGCTCGGCCGCCGCGCACCAGAACCTCCTCGACCGGGGCAGAGACGCGCACCGTGCCACCGCTTGCCTGCAACGAGGCCGCCAGCGCCTGGGTGATCGCGCCCATGCCGCCGCGCGCGAAACCCCACGCGCCCACCGAGCCGTCGATGCTGCCCATGTAGTGGTGCAGCAGGACGTAGGCGGAGCCGGGCGAGCGCGGCCCAAGCGCGGTTCCGATGATCGAGCTGCCGCACAGGTGTGCCTTGACGATCTCGCTCTCGAAGTATTCCTCCAGCATGTCGGCGCAACTCATGGTGAAGAAGCGCAGCGTGTCGTACATGCGCTCCTCGCCGAGCCCATGAAAATGCCTGCCGAGGAACAGCAGTTCCTGCAGGTCGCGCGGCCGGAACGAGGTGGGGTCCGGCGGCTCACGCAGCAGCAGCGGCTTGATGAAGCGGCAGTGCCGCAGCATGTCGCGCACGTAGCGGTCGTAGGCCTCGGCGTCGTGGCGTGAGTGGCGCGCGATCTCACGGCGCATGGCATCGTGGTTGTCGTAGACCGCCAGATGGCCGCCATCGCGCATCAGCGTGCAGCCGCCCTCGTACGGGATGATCTGCAGGCCGTGTGCGGGCAGCTCGAGCGCACGGATGATCTCGGTGCGCAGCAGACTGCACACGTAGGAGCAGTTGGAGTAGGTGAAGCCGTCGTAGAGACTGCGGCTCACCGCCGCGCCGCCGACGAACGCATTGCGCTCGAGCACCACCACCTTCATCCCGGCGCGCGCCAGGTAGCAGGCGTTTACCAGGCCGTTGTGGCCTGCGCCGACGACGATGGCGTCATAGCGGTTTGCCGCTGGCGTGCTCATGCGCGGCGCGCTGCCCGCAGTGCCGTCAGGCCGGAACCCGGCGCGTCGTGCCGAGCGAATCGAGCGTGCGCTCGATGGCCACCTCGAAGGCCGTGAGCGTGTCCTTGAGGCACGACTCATCGTGCGCCGCGGACATGAACCACGGTTCGCGCGAATCCGGCTCGCACAGGATGCACTCATCGTGCAGCACGCGCGCCACGGCGTCGTAGAAGGTGTAGTCGCTGCCCTTCCAGTCGCGGTAGGTGCGCGGCGGATCGTGGGCAAAGTACAGGCCGCTCATGGATGGGTGTCCGACGAAACTGTGCGCGATGCCGCGGGCCTTGAGGATAGCGCTCTTGCCGCTGCGCAGGCGCGTGCCGTAGGCGGCCAGACGCTCCAGCGCATCCGTTTCGGCGAGAATCTCCAGGGTCTTCTCCGCCGCCGCGAGCGACACCGGGTGGGCGGTATAGGTGCCGCCGTGCGCGACCCCCTTGCCGAGCTTGCGCATGATGTCTTCACGGCCGGCGAGCACCGAGATCGGATAGCCGTTGGCGATCGCCTTGGCGAAGGTGCAAAGATCGGCGCGCACGCCGTAGAGCTCCTGCACGCCGCCGCGCGCCACGCGGAATCCGGTCTTGACTTCATCAATGATCAGCACCACGCCGTAGCGGTCGCACAGCTCGCGCGCCGCACGCACGTAGGCCGGCTCGGCGGCAATCCCCAGGCAGTTGCCCATGATCGGTTCGATCAGCAGGCAGGCGATCTGATGGCCGTGGCGCTTCAGCACGTCTTCGAGCTGGTTGGCATCGTTCGCCTGGACGAAGTGCGCGAAATTGCGCGTCGCGAGCGGCACGCCCTCGCTGTACGGCACCACCTGCGGGTCGCCCACCTGCGACCACTTCTCCATCGGCGTGTACCACATGGCTGCGTCGAACAGGCCGTGGTAGCTGCCCTCGAGGATCACGTAGTTGTCCTTGCCGGTGTAGGCGCGCGCCAGGCGCAGCGCAGCCATGACCGCCTCGGTGCCGGAGTTGGAGAAGCGCACCAGCTCTGCGGCCGGCACCATCTGCGAGATGCGCTCGGCGACCCGCAGTTCGCGCTCGGTGGAGAGCGCGAATACGCCCCCGACCTGCATGCCCTCGCGCGCCGCGGCATCGACGCGGGCATCGGCATAGCCGAGGATCGCCGGCCCATAGCCCATGCGGTAGTCGACATAGACGTTGTCGTCGAGGTCGGTCACGCGGGCGCCGCGCCCCTCCTTGACGTAGATGGTGCGGTCCTCGCCCCAGAAGCGGAAATTCGAGGCGACGCCCAGCGGCAGGCGCTTGAGTGCCTTACGGAAATGCTCGTGATTACGGGTCAGAGTTCTGGACATGACTGCGCTCACCGGGTGGCGAAAAGGGGAAAATTCGCAGCAGATACGGGAAGGTACCATTGACCCGGAACGGCGTCTATATGCTCATATAGTTTTTTCGGTTAGACTTATCGGAGCGCAAACGGCCCCTCTGCTGTGCCGGAGAGCTCACCATGAATGCCACCATCCGACCGGTCGAATCCGTCGCCAGCGAGGTGCCGCGGGCACTGCCGGCCTGGGCCTACAACAACGCGCAGATGACGCACCTCGAATACGAGCGGCTCATCCGGCCGAGCTGGCAGATCGTGTGTCACGTCAGTGCGCTCGCTAAGTCGGGCGACTTCGTCACCCTCGACATGGGCGTCGACAGCGTGGTGGCGGTGCGCAGCTCAAAGGGCGAGATCCGCGCCTTCCACAATGTCTGCCGCCACCGCGGCGCCCGCATCCTCGAAGGCACGGGCAATTGCCCGGGTGCCATCACCTGTCCGTATCACGGCTGGTCCTATCGCTTGAATGGCGAGCTGCTCGCCATGACCGCGCGCGAGACCTTCCCGCCGCTCGAGCGGGCGCAGCTGGGCCTGAAGGAAGTGCGCAGCCAGGAAATCTTTGGCTTCGTATTCGTGAACCTGGCCGGCTCGCCGCAGGCGCTTGAGGAGATCTGGGCAGGCGTCGCCGACGAGTTCGCACCGCATCGCTTTGCCGACATGCAGCCGGTCGGGCCGATGTACCTGGAGCACTGGGACTGCGACTGGAAGGTCGCCATGGACAACTATCTTGAGTCCTACCACGTGCCGATCGGACATCCCGGCCTGTTCCGCATGTTCACGCCCGACTACGATGATCAGCGCAATCTGCCCACCGGCGTGGCGCGCGGTCACAGCTGGCTGCGCGAGCGGCCCTCGTCGCGCTGGAGCGAGCGCTTCTATCAGAAGCTCGTCGCCGAGGTGACGCACGACCTGCCTGCGAAGCATCAGCGACGCTGGGGCTTCTACAGCATGCTGCCCAATCTCGGCATCGACGTGTTCCCCGAGCAGATGGATTTCTTTCAGGTGCTGCCGCGCGGTCCGGGCAAGTGCACGATCCGCGGCGGCTCGTTCGCCCTGCCGGACGCGCGCCGCGAGATGCGCATGCTTCGCTACCTGTCGGCGCGCATCAATCGCCAGGTGCAGCGCGAGGATCAATTTCTGTGCCACCGCGTGCAGCGCGGCCTTGCCTCGCCCAGCTACGAGCCCGGACCGCTGTCGCGCCTCGAAAACTGCATGCTGGAGTTCCACGAGCTGCTGCGGGCGCGCATCCCCGAGGTGCGTCTGCCCGAGGCACCGGCCCGCTTCGCCTAAGCGGCCCCCGCGCTGCCGCGGCGAGCCTCGAGAAGCCGCGCGATCACTTCGCGAAACTGCGCGAGTGCCGGGGTGACCGGGCCGCCGTCGGGACCCTCGTCGCTGCCGCCGCTCAAGCCCGCCTGCGTCGATTCGGCCAGCTCGATCTGCTGCTTGAGCCAGGCGCCCACGCGCCGCTGCCACACCTCGCGACGCGGCTTGAGCCCGCGCGCGCCCGGCACGCCGGCGTAGTCGAAGCGACGCACGCGGCTGCGCCCCGGCGCGAGCGGCGTCACCTGCAGGATCAGGGCACCGTCAGGCTGCACCAACATGAGCAGGTTTGGCGCGACGAAATCCTGGCTCGACTGGGGATTCTCCAGCCACTGCTCGACCAGTATCTTCCAGTCCGCCGCCACGTCCAGATCGGCGACCGCGCGCGGCGTGAGGTTGCTGAATGCCTCCCACGGCGCCGCGGGATCCAGGGCAGCAGCCGGCGCGCTGGCGCTGCGCGCCAGGATCAGCGCGCCCTGACGCACCATCTCGAGCGGCGTCAGATCGCCGGGCGTGCTGCCCGCGACCAGCCGCCCGTCGAAGCTGTAGGTGAGCGCATGCGAGGCGCAGTGGATGGCACTGCGCAGATGGCCGCGGCGCGGAGCCAGCAGCGCATGCGGACGGCGGCGACAGGTATTGCGGAACGCGTGCAGCCGGCCGCGCTCGCCACGCACCAGCAGCGCTCGCTCGCCCGCCAGGTCGCCGGTGAGGAAATCCCCGGCCACCCGCAGCTCGGCCTCGTGACCGAGCAGCTGCCAGGCCGGCCGCAGCAGCTGCTCGCGCTCGGCACTGAGCAGCGCCGCGTCCGCATAGGCGCGCGGCGGCAAGCGTGCCCCGCCCGGCGGGGGCGCGGCCGCCAATCCGGTCGACGTGCTGCCTTCGAAGTCGCCGGGAAAGACGGAGCGCAGGAAGCGCAGCGAACGCTCGACGGCCGAGGCGCGGTCGATGTTGGCTTCACTCTGAAAGGCAAAACCCTGCCACAGCACCTCCAGGACGCCGATGAGCCCGAGCGCCACCCCGTCAGCATCCAGGTGGGCGGCGCCCCTGGCGGCAATCAGGCGCTCCATCAGCTGGTGCACCAGCACGGCGAACTCTTCGTCCTTCTTGCCGCAGATATCCTGGTATTCCTGCCTGGCGCTCGCCTCGCCCCAGAATGCGTACCACACGGACACCTTGCGGGGACTGGCAATATCGGCGTCCAGGTACAGATCGACCAGCAGCCGCAGCGCCTGTACCGGTGTCTCCTTGAGGCGCGCGACCGGCGCCATCACACGCTCCTCGAACTCGGCGGCCAGATATTCCAGCGATGCGACCAGCATCGACGCCCTTCGAGTCGAAGTAGAAACGCACGATGCCCGGGGACAGGTCCGCGAGCGCCACCACCTTCTCGACCGTGGTACGCGACGGGCCGTAGATGTGCAGCGCCGAGATGCACGCGTCGATGAGGCGCTGCCGCTGGCGCTGGCGGATGCGCGATCCGGCACGGCCGCCCGCCGGCACGATGGCGGCAGCGGCGGAAGCTCGCGGACTCGGCGCTCGGCTCACTGCACCTCAGGTGATCGGTCCGCGCAGGCAGACCGTGGCTGTACTGCGCGCTAAGTTTATCGCGCACAATAGTCGAGGGGCAGGCCTGCAGAACACCATATGAAAACAACCTGGCGTCCGGGCCGCTGGCTCATCATCCTGCCGCCGCTGATATTCCTGCTGATATTCTTCCTCATTCCGTTCGTCTTCGCGTTCAAGATCAGCTTTGCGGAAGCCGCGCCGCGCGTGCCGCCGTTCACCGACGTCATCTCGTTCACCCCTGACCATCACCTGCAGCTGGCGATCAGCCTGGGCAACTACCGCTACCTGCTCACGGATGAGGTGTACGGGGTCGCCTACCTGTACTCGCTGCGCACGGCGTTCTTTTCCACCCTCATATGCCTTGTGCTCGGCTACCCCATGGCGTATGCCATCGCGCGCAGCCCGAAGTCATCGCAGGGACTGCTGCTGCTCATCATCATGCTGCCGTTCTGGACGTCGTTCCTGCTGCGCGTCTACGCGCTCGAGGGCATCATCCGCGACAACGGCTTCCTCAACACCGTGCTGCTGCATCTGGGTCTCATCGACCATCCGCTGCGCATCATGCGCACGAGCCTCGCGGTCTACCTCGGGATCATCTATTCCTACCTGCCGTTCATGGTGCTGCCGCTGTTCGCCACGCTCGAAAAGCTCGACACGACGCTGCTCGAGGCGGCCGCCGATCTCGGCAGCACGCCAAGGCGCGCCTTCCTGGACATCACGCTGCCGCTGTCGATTCCCGGGGTGATTGCCGGTTCCATGCTGGTGTTCATCCCCGCGGTCGGGGAGTTCGTGATCCCCTCGCTGCTCGGCGGCCCCAACAACCTGATGATCGGGCGCGTGCTGTGGGATGAGTTCTTCGGCAACCACGACTGGCCGGTGGCCTCGGCGGTGGCGATCGCGTTCCTGCTGCTGCTGGCAGTGCCGATCGCCATCTACCAGTACTACAACGTGCGGCAGATCGAGGCATGAGGCGCGCGCGCGAAGAGCGCTCGCCGACAGCGCTGCTGTCGGTGCTGTTCATCGGCATTGCGCTCCTCTACCTGCCGATCCTGGTGCTGATCGGCTATTCGTTCAACTCCTCGCCGCTGGTGAACGTGTGGGGCGGCTTCTCCACCACCTGGTACGCGCAGCTGTTGCACAACCGCCAGCTGCTCGAGGCGGCGCTGCTGTCGCTGGAAGTGGCCGTCACCGCCTCGAGCGGCGCTGTGCTGCTCGGCACGCTAGCCGCAACCGCGCTGGTGCGCTTCGCGCGCTTCCCGGGACGGGCGCTGCTCACCGGCATGGTCAACGCGCCGCTGGTGATGCCCGAGATCATCACCGGCATCACGCAGCTGCTGCTGTTCGTGTCGATGATGCAGCTGATCGGCTGGCCGCATCGCGGCTTCACCACCATCGTCCTCTCGCACGTCACTTTCTGCGCAGCCTACGTGACCATCACGGTGCAGTCGCGCCTGGCGGCAGCGGACCGCTCGCTGGAAGAGGCCGCCATGGATCTCGGCGCCAGCCCCGCGCGTGCCTTCATCGAGATCACGCTGCCCATCATCGCCCCGGCGATCGTTTCCAGCTGGCTCTTGTGCTTCACCCTGTCGCTGGATGACCTCGTGATCTCGAGCTTCGTCGCCGGACCTGGCGCCAGCACCCTGCCGATGGTGATCTACTCGAAGGTAAAGCTCGGCGTCAGCCCGGACGTCAATGCGCTCGCCAGCCTGATCGTGTGCGCCGTGGGCATCTGCATCCTGGTCGCCGGCTGGCTCATGATGCGCAGCGACCGGCGCCGCGCGCTGGAAACGCAGCTCGCCGGGCGCTGACGCGCAGCCGCCCTACAGGTTGGTCTTGATACGGGTCCAGGTGCGCGTGCGCAGTCGTTCCAGAGCCGGCGCAGCTTCGCTCGTTTCGTACAGCCGGGCTTCGACCTGGGGCGGCGGGTACACGGCCGGATCGTTGAGGATCTGCGGGTCGACGTAGGCATCGGCTGCCCGGTTGTCGTTGCCATAATGAATATAGTTAGTCACCGCGGCGATCACCCGCGGCTCGAGTATGTAGTTCAGAAATTTGTGCGCCGCCAGCGGATGGCGCGCGTCGGCCGGAATCAGCAGCGCATCGAAGGATTCGTTGGCGCCCTCCTTCGGCACGGTGAACGCCAGGTGCACATCGACACCGGCCGCCTTGGCACGCGCCCGCGAGGTCGCATAGTCGCCCGACCACGACATGGCGATGCAGAATTCGCCGTTGGCGAGTCCGTTCATGTACTCGGTGGAATCGAAGGCGCGGATGTAGGGGCGCACGCCGAGCAGCAGCTTCTCCGCCTGGGCGTAGTCCTGCGGCCGCTGGCTGTTGGGATCCAGGTGCAGAGTAGTTGAGCGCCAGCTGCAGCACGTCTTCTGGCTGATCGAGAAAGGTGACGCCGCAGTCGGCGAAGTGACGCAGTATCTCGGGCTTGAAGATCAGATCGAGACTGTCGACCGGCGCGTTGGGCATGCGCGCCCTGATCAGGTCAACGTTGTAGGCAAAGCCGTTCACGTGCCGCAGGTACGGCATCGCGTAGCGGTTGCCCGGGTCGGCCGTGCTTTCCACCGCGAGCGCATGCGGGTCCAGGTTCTTCCAGTTCGGCAGCAGTGACTTGTCGAGCGGGCGATAGATGCCGGCCTTGATCTGGCGGCTGAAGAAGTCCGTGGAGGTGCTGACGACGTCGTAACCGGAGTCGCCCGCCATCATCTTCGCCTCGAGGGTCTCGTCCGCATCGTAGGTGTCGTAGATGACCTTGATGCCGGTGGCCTTCTCGAATTGAGCTATGGTGTCCTTGCCGATGTAGTCGGCCCAGTTGTAGACGTGCAGCTCCTGCTCCTCGGGCACCGCCGCCGCGCCAGCGGCTGCCGGGGCGCGCGCACCGCAGGCCGACAGTGCCGCGGCCAGCACTGCTGCGAGCAACGCGCCTGCGGCTGCAGGGGCTGTCAGGCATGCCGCCACGGCTAGAGCTTGATCATGAGGTGGCGCACGACCGTGTAGTCTTCCAGCGCATACACCGACAGATCCTTGCCGTAGCCGGAACGCTTGAAACCGCCGTGCGGCATCTCGCTGCAGCCGGCGAAGTGGGTATTGATCCAGGTCGCGCCGTATTGCAGCTGCGCGGCCACGCGCATGGCCCGTGAGATGTCACGCGTCCACACCGAGGACGCCAGTCCGTATTCCGAATCGTTGGCCCAGCGAACCGCCTCGTCGGCGTCGCCGAACGGGGTGATGGATACCACCGGCCCGAACACCTCGCGCTGTACGATCTCGTCCTCCTGGCGTGCGCCCGCGACGATGGTCGGCTCGTAGAAGAAGCCGCTGCCCGCCCGTGCGGCACCGCCGGTGGTCACACTGACGTGCTTGCTCGCCCTGGCGCGCTCGACCATCGAGCCGACACGCTCGCGCTGTACCGCGGAAATGAGCGGCCCCATCTCCACGCCCGGCTCCTGCTGCGTCCCGACTTTAATGGTGCGCGCAGCGCTGGTCAGATCCGCGACCAGCCGCTCGTAGATGCCCTTGCCCGCGTACATGCGGCAGGCGGCCGTGCAGTCCTGGCCGGCGTTGTAGAAGCCGAAAGTCCGCACCCCGGCCACCACCTCCCCGAGGTCGGCATCGTCGAACACGATCACCGGCGCCTTACCGCCGAGTTCGAGGTGGGTGCGCTTGAGGTTACCGGCGGCGGCTGCCAGCACCTTCTGCCCGGTAGCCACCGAGCCGGTGAGCGAAACCATGCGCACCCGTTCGTGGGCAATCAGCGCGCTGCCGACCGGCTCGCCGCGGCCGCACACGACGTTCAGGACGCCCGGCGGCAGCAGTTCCGCGCACGCCTCGGCCAGCTTAAGAAGAGTCAGCGGCGTGAGCTCGGAGGGCTTCAGCACCAGGGTGTTGCCCGCGGCGATGGCCGGCGCGATCTTCCACGCCGCCATCATCAGCGGGTAGTTCCACGGCGCGATCGAGCCGATCACGCCGACCGGGTCGCGGCGGATGAGGCTTGTGTGTCCGGGCAGGTATTCACCGGAGGCCAGACCCTGCGGCGAGCGGCAGGCGCCGGCAAAGAACCGGAACACGTCGGCGATCGAGGGCAGCTCATCGGCGCGCACGGCTGCGAGCGGTTTGCCGGTGTTCTCCGACTCGAGGCTCGCGTAGCCGTCCGCCTGCTGCTCAAGGTGATCGGCGATGCGCAGCAATGCGGCCGCGCGCTCTTTCGGGACGGTGCCGGCCCAGCCGCCGAAGGCCGCCTCGGCAGCCTTCACCGCCTCGTTAACCTGCGCGACTGATGCTTCCGGCACCGCCGCCATCTGCGTGCCTTTGGCCGCGTTCAGCACCGGCAACGCCTCACCCGTGCCGGCAATCAGCCGGCCGCCGATCAACATATTCGTCTGCATGCCCATCTCCCACTTGTGCGCCAGGGCGGCTCACCCTGTACGCTTGCTGCGCGCCAGCAGCACGTTATATTATTACAGCCATAATATTACGCCAGCTGCTGTGCACGCTCCGGGCCGAGGACCACCATGAACTCCGACGTCATCATCACGTGCGCCATCACCGGCGACGATTCCAAGGTTACCAAGAGTCCGCACTGCCCGATCACACCGGAGCAGATCGCCGCGTCCGCCATCGAGGCGGCCCGCGCCGGCGCCGCCATCGTGCACATCCACGTGCGCGATCCGGAGACCGGTGATTTCAGCATGGCGACGCGCCACTACCGCGAGGTCGTCAAGCGCATCCGCGAAAGCAAGGTCGACGTGCTGGTGAACCTCACCTGCGGCATGGGAGGGTACATCTGTATCGGCAAGCACGGGCTGAAAGACACCCCCGCCGCCGGCACCGACTTCGTCAGCCAGGAAGAACGCATGCGTCATGTGATCGAGCTGTGCGGCGAGGGCTTGTACCGGCCCGACATTGCGACCCTCGATTGCGGCACCCTCAACTTCGGTGACGGCAACCGCGCCTATATTTCAACGCCCGAGTACTGCCGCCAGGGCGCCGCCATCCTGCGCGACCTCGGCGTGAAGGTGGAACTCGAAGTCTTCGACACCGGCAACCTGTGGTTCGTGCGGCAGATGGTCAAGGAAGGCCTGATCCCGGGGCCTGCGATGGTACAGCTGTGTACCGGCATCGCCTATGGCGTGCCCGCCGACGTCGGCCACCTGCTGGCGATGGTGCACACCTTGCCCGAGGATTGCGTGTGGAGTTCATTCGCCGTCAGCCGCATGCAGATGCCGTGGGTGGCGCAGTCGATCCTGCTCGGCGGCAACGTGCGCGTCGGGCTGGAGGACAACCTCTATCTGTCGCGTGGCGTCTATGCGAGCAACGCGCAGCTGGTCGAGAAGGCACGTACCATCATCGAGGCCATGGGGGCACGCATCGTGTCGCCGGCGCAGGCACGCGAGCGACTGCGGCTGCACTGACCGTGGCCGGCCTGCCCCTCTGCGAGAGCCCCATTCTGCCGGAGTGGATCGACTATAACGGCCATCTGCGCGATGCGTACTACGGCCTGCTCTTCAGTCAGGCCACCGACGTGCTCATGGATCGTGTCGGCCTCGACGCCGCCTACCGGGCGCGCACCGGCTGTACGCTGTACACGCTGGAGATGCACATACACTATCTGCACGAAGTGAAGAAGACCGACACCGCTGCCGTCACCGTGCGCATCCTCGGCGCCGACCACAAGCGCATTCACGCAGCGTTCGAACTCGAGCGCGCCGGCCATGCGCAGGTTGCGGCGACCGCCGAGGTCATGGCGCTGCACGTCCAGCAGAAGGATGGCGGCGTGCACAGTGCATCGTTTCCGCCAGAGGTGGCACAGGCGCTGGCGCAGCTGCAGGCGCAGAGCGGCGCACTCGCCGCCGTCGGGCCGGGATCGCGGCGCATGGAGCTACGCCCGCCCAGCCGCAGCGTATGAACGCGAGCGCGCTGCGCCGCCTGCTGGCGCCACGCAGCCTCGCGCTGGTCGGCGGTGCCTGGGCGGACGCCGCACTGCAGGCGAGCCGCGCCATCGGCTACCAGGGGTCGGTGTGGCGCGTGCACCCGAGTCGCCCCGCGAGCGCCGAGACCCACTACTTCCGCTCCGTCGACGAACTGCCGGCAGCGCCGGACGCCGCCTTCATCGCCGCTCCCAACCGCGAGGTACCGGCGATCGCGGCCGCGCTGGCGCGCCGTGGCGCCGGCGGCTTCGTGTGCTTCGCCGCTGGTTTCTCCGAGACCGGCACTGCCGGCGGCGACGACCTGACCACGGAATTACTGGCGAGCGCCGGCGAACTGCCGTTCTTCGGCCCCAATTGCTACGGCTTCGTGAATTTCTTCGACGGCGTGGCCCTGTGGCCCGACCAGCTGGTCGGCCGCCGGCGTGAGCGCGGCGTCGCGCTCATCTGCCAGAGCGGCACGATCGCGCTCAACCTGCTGTTCAACGATCGCTCGCTGCCGATCGGCTGCGTGCTGACGGTGGGTAACCAGACGCGCCTGGCCGCCGAGGATCTGATCGAGTTCATGTGCGCCGACGAGCGCGTCAGCGCGATCGGGCTGTACCTCGAAGGCGTGCAGGACAGCGCCCGCCTGGCGCAGGCGGCGGCGCGCGCCCGCGCCGCCGGCAAGCCCATTGCCCTGGTCAAGACCGGACGCACGGAAGCGGCCAGCCGCACGGTACGCACGCATACCGGCGCGCTGGCAGGAGCGGATGCAGCCTTCGACGCCTTCTGCGCCCAGGCAGGCATCGCACGCTGCGAATCGCTGGCGACGCTGTGCGAGACCCTGAAGATCTTCCACGCCGGCGGCCCGCTGCGCGGCCGCCGCGTGCTCGCCATGGGTGCTTCCGGCGGGGACATGGCGATGACCGCCGATGCCGCGCGCCACCTGCATCTGGACTTCGCCCCCATCGCGCCGGGCGCGGCGGCGCGCCTCAGCGAGATTCTGTCGGCCAAGGTGCACATCTCCAATCCGTTCGATTTCCACACGCACGTGTGGTTCGACTACCCCCGCCAGCGCGCCATGTTCGAGGTGGCGCTGGGCGCCGGCTTCGATGCCGTCGCCTTTCTCATCGACTGTCCGCCGCCGGCGGCGGCCGACGATTCCACCTACGTGCGCGTGATCGAGGAATTCATCGCGGCGCGAGGCGGCAGCAGCGCGCGCGCCGCGCTCATCTGCTCGCTGCCGGAATCGCTCTCGCCCGCGACCCGCGAGCGCTGCCTCGCCGCCGGCGTCGTGCCGCTGCAGGGCCAGCGCGAGGCCCTCGAAGCGCTCGATCTGGCGGCGGCGGTCGGCGCGGCCTGGTCAGCCGCTGCCGATGTCGAGCTGCGCCGTCCGCAGCGCAGCGCGGCCGGCACGCGCACGCTCACCGAGCACGCGGCCAAGCAGGCGCTCGCCGCCTTCGGCGTGCCGGTGCCGCGTGCGCAGCTGTGCGGCGTGCCCGGCGCCGCTGCGGTGGCAGCCGCCATCGGCTTCCCGGTGGTGATCAAGGCGGCAGGCGGCGGCCTGGAACACAAATCCGAGGTCGGCGGCGTGATCCTCAACGTACGCAGCGGCGCGGAAGCCACAGCGGCCGCCGCACGCCTGAGCGCGTTGTCGGACACGCTGCTGATCGAGGCGATGGTGACCGATGGCGTCGCCGAGATTCTCATCGGTATGACCGTGGACGCGCAGTTCGGTCAGCTGCTGGTACTCGGTGCGGGCGGTGTCCTCACTGAACTGCTGCGGGACAGCGTGACGCTGCTGCCGCCCTTCTCGGCCGCCACTGTCAGCGCCGCGCTCGGCCGGCTCAGGGTGGCACCGCTGCTCGGCGGCTTCCGCGGCCGGCCACGCGCTGATGTGGCAGCACTGGTGGAGACGGCGCTCGCCTGCACGCGCTACGCTCACGCCCATCTCGAGTCGCTGCGCGAACTCGATCTCAATCCCGTCATCGTGCGCCCGCAGGGGCTGGGCGCGGTGGCAGTCGATGCGTTGATCCGCCTGGAGTAAGGAGCCTTTCTATGTCCGATGGCATCAGAACCGCCACCGACGGCGCGGTGCTCGAGATCACCATCGACCGTCCGAAGGCGAACGCGATCAATCTTGCCGCGAGCCGCCGCCTGAACGAGGTATTCAGCGCATTCCGCGACGACCCGGCGCTGCGCGTCGCGATCGTCACGGGCGCCGGCGAGCGCTTCTTCAGTCCGGGCTGGGACCTCAAGGCCGCCGCCGCCGGCGAGGAGTCCGACGAGGACTGGGGTGTCGGCGGCTTCGGCGGCCTCAACCATCCGCGCAATCTCGATAAACCCTTGATCGCCGCAGTGAATGGCATTGCCTGCGGCGGCGGCTTCGAGATCGTGCTCGGCACCGACATCATCATCATGGAAGAGCATGCGAAGTTCGCCCTGCCGGAGATCAACGTCGGCGTGCTCGCCGATGCCGGCACCATAAAGCTGCGCAGGCGCATTCCCTACCACGTCGCGGTCGAGTTCCTGATGACGGGTCGCTGGATGGACGCGACGGAAGCCAAGCACTGGGGGCTCGCCAACCATGTGGTGCCCAAGGGCCACGCTCTGGCGAAGGCGCGCGAGGTTGCGCAGCAGCTTGCGCAGGGACCGCCGCTGCTGTTCCCGGCCATCAAGCAGCTGCTGCGGCACACCGAGACGGTGGCCGAGCACCCGGCGTTCGAGCTGCACGACGCTTTGCACGCCGTACAAAAGGTCATCCGCTCCGAGGATCTGAAGGAAGGGGCGCGCGCCTTCGCCGAGAAGCGCAAACCGGTGTGGAAAGGCCGCTGAGGCGGCGTTAAGCCGCCCCGTTCAGCCGCCGAGCGGGCGCAGCAGGGCGCGCGAAATGATGTGCCGCTGCACCTCGCTGGTGCCGTCCCAGATGCGCTCGATGCGCGCGTCGCGCCAGATGCGCTCGAGCGGCATCTCGGTCATGAGGCCCATGCCGCCATGGATCTGCAGCGCCTCGTCGGCAACCATGGCGAGCATCTCGGTCGCTTTCAGCTTGGCGATGGCCATGTCGGTGTCGGTGGCACTCTTCTGCTCGAGCTTCCAGGCAGCCTCGAGCGTCAGGAGCTCGGCGGCGCGCAGCTCCACCGCCATGTCGGCCAGCTTGAAGGAGACGCCCTGGAACTTGCCGATCTGCTGCCCGAACTGGCGGCGGTCCGTGGCCCACTGCTTGGCGCACTCGAGCGCGCGCTCGGCTCGCCCCAGACAGTTGGCCGCCACCTGCAGGCGCGTCGCGCCGAGCCAGGTGTTGGCCACCTCGAAGCCCTGGTGCACTGTGCCGAGCACCGCGGACTGCGGCAGGCGGCAATCGCTGAACTGCAGAATGCTGTTGGTGTAACCGCGGTGCGAGACGTTCTGATACCCGGGCAGCACCTCGAACCCAGGCGTGCCCTTGTCGACGAGAAAGGCGGTGATCAGCTTCTTCTTGCCGCGCGGTGAGTCCTCCTCGCCGCTCGCGGCAAAGAGGATGACGAAGTCGGCGTGATCGGCGTGGCTGATGAAGTGCTTGGTGCCGTTGACGATGAAGTCACCGCCCTTTTGCACCGCGCTGGTACGCATGCTGCGCAGGTCCGAGCCGGCCTGCGGCTCGCTCATCGCCAGGCACTCGACCCGCTCGCCGCGCACGGCCGGTAGCAGATAGCGCTCACGCTGCTCGCCGCTGCAGGCGAGCAGGATGTTGGACGGGCGCGCCACGCAGGCGTAGTGCAGCACGTAGCTGGTATAGCCCAGTTCCTTCTCGTACAGCACCCAGGTGAGCGCATCGAGACCGGCGCCGCCGACCTCGACCGGCATGTTGGCGGCATACAGACCCGCCGCGATCGCCTTCTGCCGCAGCTCGCGCCACAGTTCCGGGCGCAGCGCGCCGCTGTCTTCGACCTCGCGCTCGTGCGGCACGAGCTCCTGGCGCACGAACTCGCGGGTGGTCGAGATGATGAGCTGCTGCTCTTCGCTTAAGGCAAAGTCCATGATGACTCCTCAGGCGGACGCCCTGGGACGCTTCTTGATTGACGCAGAACTAGTCGCACTGCGCGCCCAGCCGTGCAGCAGCTCGAGCTGCAGGCGCAGCTGCGCGACCTGGCGCGTTGCCGGCCAGTCACTGCGGTTCGCCACGGTGCTGGCGGTGATGCCGTTGATAAAGGTGATGACCGAACGCAGCACCTGGTCGCGCTTGGCCGGTGGCCAGCCGCCCCAGTCGCTCCAGCCACGCGCCAGGCAGCGCTCGAACAGGCGCAGATACTCGCGGTGCAGCCAGGCGTTGATGCGCTTCAGTCGCCGGTCCGCCGGCACCTGCCCCCAGAAGGCGATCCAGCATGCGCATTCGATATAGCGTGTCTCGTCGACCGGGAGCGCTTCGGTCAGGAGCGTCAGCAGCGGCGGCTGATCCGCCGTGGCGCGCGGCGTCAAGCGCTCTTCGATGCGCCGCAGGATGAGGCGTAGCGCGGCGACAATGATGTCCTGCTTGGTGTCGAAATAATGGGCCACCATGCCGGTGGTGTAGCCCGCCTCGCGCGCGATGCGCACGATGGTGGCCTGCTCGAAACCGAATCGCGCAACCACGCGACAGGCGACGAGCGCGATCTCGTCACGGCGCTGCTGATGATCGACGATCTTGGGCACGCTGCCTGGCCTCCTGTGCTGACGCGCTTCAGCGCGTCGCCGCCTGCAGTGCGCTCAAGCGCTCGTGCAGCGCGGCACCGAACGGCGCCGCCTTGCCCGCGGCGCTGTTGACGTGCAGGTACAGCTGCTCGGCGCTGGCAAGCAGCGCAGCGTCGCTGCGTCGATGCAGCTCGTGCAGCAGCCGCACGCGTTTGTCGTCGAGCTGCTTGATCCGCGTGGTCACGTACAGCAGTTCGCCCGCCCGCGCCTGGCCGTGGTGCGTGACGTGGCTCTCCACCGTGTAGAGCGCCCGGCCGGACTTGCGGTAGGCATCATCGACACCGGCGTGGCGGAACAGCGCATCGGTGGCGTCCCCGAATACCTGCAGGTAGCGCGAATCGGTCATGTGGCCGTTGTAGTCGATCCACTCGCTGCGCACTTCTGTGTCAAGCAGCCGCAGCGGCCCGGCAGGATCTGCGGCGGCGCCGGTCGGCGCCGCGCGGGCCGCGGCGGCGGCGCTGTGGTAGAGCCGCTCTTCGAGTGCGCGCAGCGTGGCGCCGGCACCGATGTTGTACTGGCGCAGCACCTGCTGGATCGCCACCAGGTAATCATCGCGCAGCCGCTCCAGCTCGCGGATCGAACGGCCGGCGGCCTGCGCCTGCGTGCCCGCCACCATCTTGTCGATCAGTGCTTCAGTAAGCTCGGGCGCCTCGAGCTTGGTCCACGGCCATTTGAGGCACGGGCCGAATTGCTTGAGCATGTGCCGCATGCCGGTCTCGCCGCCGGCCAGGTGGTAGATGAGGTTCGTGCCCATAGCGGCCCAGCGCAGGCCCGGACCGTAGACGATCGAGTCATCCAGCTCGCCGGTGGTGGCGACGTCTTCGTTGACCATGTGCAGGATCTCGCGCCAGATCGCCTCCTGCAGCCGGTCGGTGAGATGTCCGGGCACCTCGCGGCGCACCGTGAGCGGGTGCATGCCGATGTACGTGAAGAAGGTGGCGGCGGCTGCGAGCGTCGCGGCGGCGGTCTGCCGGCCGCCGACCAGCTCGACGAGCGGCAGCAGGTACACCGGGTTGAACGGGTGAGCCACCAGGAGGCGCTCGGGCGCGCGCATGTCGCGCTGCAGGTCGGTGGGCATGAGGCCCGAGGTGCTGGAGGCGATGATGACGTCCGCCGGCGCATGGCGGCTGACGTCCGCGAGCACCCGCTGTTTCAGTTCCAGCTGCTCGGGAATGTTTTCCTGGATGAAGTCGACCTGGCGCGCCATGGCGTTGAGGTCGGTGGTGAACGTCAGTTTGCCCTTCGGCGGCAGCGGTGCGATTGTCAGCCGTGCCAATGCCGGCTCGGCATTGGCCACCGCGCCGCGGATCCACTCCTCCATTTCCGGCTTGAGATCGGCCGCCACCACGTCGATGCCGAAGTGCAGCGCGCGCGCCGCCCAACCGCCACCGATCACGCCGGTGCCGAGCAACCCCAGTGTGCGCACCTGTCTCATAAGTTCCTGTCCCATGTGCCGGCAAGCGCGACGCGGCAGCTGCTGCGCTGCAGTGCCGCCGCCCGCGCGTCTTTTTAATGTCGTCGTAATAATATAATAAATGCGTTGCCGGCGCACCGCCGCTGCGCGACATGCGCGGCGCCGGCCGCACCGCGTGACATTTTTGGGTACCCGCAGGTGGCGGCAGGCACCGCAGCCGCATCCGGAAGGCCGGTGGCCGCCTGCGAACCGCGTCTGGTTGAGTCCGGGCGCGCGTTTGCAGGACAATGCCTCGGGCAGCATCGCACTTGGTACGGTTCGGGGAGGCAGCATGGGACTGTTAGATGGATTGTTGGGCGGCGCCGTCGGCGCAGAGATGGTCACGGTGGTCAATTCGCTGATCCAGCAGCACGGCGGCATTCAGGGCGTCGTCACGCAACTCGAGCAGCAGGGGCTCGGCGGCGTCGCGCGCTCGTGGATCGCAAACGGACCGAACCAGGCGATCTCGCCGGCGCAGGTCAGCCAGGTATTCGGCAGCGGCATGCTCGGGCAGCTGGCAGCCAAGACCGGCCTCGACCCGCAGGAGCTCGCAGCGAAGCTGTCACAAGCCCTGCCGACGGCGATCGACAAGCTGACGCCGGGCGGCACCATTCCGGCTAAGACCAGCTAAGACCGCCTCGCTCGCTCCAGGGCTCCTAAAGGCAGGCGCCGTGTCGCGGCGCCTGCGAGCCTGGGGCTGGGATTACCTGGCCGACCGCCTGGTTAGGCGCCGCCGGCGGCCACCAGCCGCGGCAGATCGTCGTGGCAGAAGCGCCGCAGGCGCTCGCAGGCAGCATCGAGCAGCGCTTCCTCCGTTGCGAAGCACACCCGCACGCAGCCCGCCGCTGCCGGCCCGAAGGCCGCCCCGTCCATGACCGAGACGCGCTGCGTGTCGTACAGAGCCCGCATGAACTGCGCCCCCGACAGGCCGCTGCCGCGCACGTCGAGCAGCATGAACATGCCGGCATCCGGCACCACGGGGGTGAGCGCCACGATGTCGCGGATCCCTGCCGCAAAGCGCTCCTGCCGCACGGCGCAGTAAGCGCGCGTGCGTGCCTCGGCCGCCGGTGCGATGGCGAGCGCGCTGATGGCCGCTTCCTGGATGAATCCCGGCAGGCCGAACAGCATGCACATCGCCACGTGCTCGGCGTGCTGTGCGAGCTCGCGCGGACCGACCAGCCAGCCGGCGCGCCAGCCGGTCATGGCGTGCGATTTGGAGAGACTGCCGAGCGTCACGGTGCGCTGCGGCAGGTGCGCTGCGAGCGAGGGCACCTTGCCGCCGGGCGCAAGGCCTGCGTAGACCTCGTCCACGATCAGCCACAGGTCGTGGCGCTGCGCCAGCTCGGCGATGCCGGCCAATTCGCGCTCGTTCAGCACCACCCCGTTCGGATTGTTGGGACTTGCCCACAACAGCGCCCGCGTGCGCGGCGTGATGCGCGCGGCCAGGGCGGCAAGATCCGGGCGCCAGTCATCCGCCGGTGGCACCGGCACGAGCGTGGCGCCGGAGACCTCGATGGTTGCAGGATAGGTCGGGTAATACGGCTCGAGTGTCAGCACCTCATCGCCCGGGCCGGCGAGGCACAGCGAGGTTGCGAACAGCGCGTTCTGCGCGCCGGCCAGGTACACGACGTTGTCGGCGCCCACCTCCTGGCCACTGCGCGCGCTGTGCGTGCGCGCGATCGCCGCGCGCAGTGCCGCACGCCCGGCGGCCGGCAGGTAGTGCGTATCACCGGCGCGCAGCTGCGCGATGGCACGCTCCACGACTTGCGGCGGCGTCGCCAGATCCGGATCGCCGACGCTTAGGATGATGACGTCCTCGCCGCGCTCGCGCGCTGCCACCGCCCGGTAGTGTGTCTGCCACGCATCGGCACCATCACCGCGTATGCGGTCGACCAGGGGCGAGAACTTCACGTACTTACTGTGCGTGGGCGGTGTTAACATTTCAAGCACATGAGCGCGGCTCCCTGGACGGTCGGACGCTACGTCGTCGAGACGCTGGCCGCCAACGGTATCGACACCGTTTTCGGTATCCCGGGCGTGCACAACATCGAGCTGTATCGCGGTCTCGAGCTGGCACGCGTGCGGCACGTGCTCGTGCGCCACGAACAGAACGCCGCGTTCGCTGCCGACGGTTTCGCGCGCGCCAGCGGCCGTCCGGCCGCCGCGTTCGTCATCTCCGGGCCAGGCGTCAGCAACGCGCTCACGGCGCTGGCGCAGGCCTATTCTGATTCGGTGCCGCTGCTGCTGGTCGCCAGCGCGCCGGTGCGCGCCTCGCTCGGGCGCGGCTGGGGAGTGCTGCACGAACTGGACGATCAGCGCGCCTTGGTGGCCGGCGTCACCGGCTTCGCCGGCAGCGCACGCAGCGTCGAGCAGCTGCAGGCGCACCTCGCTGCCGCGTTCGCGGCGCTGCGTGCGCCGCGGGCGCGTCCCGCCTACGTCGACATCCCGCTCGATCTGATCGCCGAGAACACGGTGCTGCGTCCGGAGCTGTTCGCCCGCGCCGCGCCGCCGCGCGCGCCGCCCGATGAGGCACTGAGCGCGGCGCAGTCGCTGCTCGCCGCGAGCGCACGGCCGCTCATCATCGCCGGTGGTGGTGCGCGTCAGGCCGGCGGCCCGCTGCGCACGCTGGTGGAGGCCGTCGATGGCTATCTCGTGACCACGGTGGCCGGCAAGGGCGTGCTGGCGGAAAGTCATCCGGCGAGTCTCGGGGCAAGTCTGCCCTATGCCGAAACTCAGGAACGCATCGCGGCGGCGGACCTGGTGATCGCCGCCGGCACGGAGCTGTCGGAAACCGACATCTACACGAGCACGCGCCTACCGTTCGGCGCGCCGCTGGTGCGCATCGATGTGGACGCCGGCAAGCTCCACGATCACTACGACGCCGCGGTCAAGGTGCACGGCGATGCGGCGCTCAGTCTGCAGAGGCTCGCCGGCACAGCGGCGGCGCGCCGCGGCTGGCGCAGCGCCAGCGGCGATGGTGCCGCGCTGCGCTCGCGCATCGATGCCGCGCGCGACAGCGCCGTGCCCGCCGCACGGCAACTGCTGCGGGCACTGCGCGCCGGCATTCCCGCCGACGGCGTGGTGTTCACTGACATGACGCAGATCGCCTACCGCGGCAACTACCTTTATTCGGCCGAGCGCCCCGGGGTGTGGTTTCACCCCTCGGGCTACGGCGCGCTCGGCTACGCCCTGCCCGCCGCCCTCGGTGCGCGCATCGCGCAGCCGGAGCGCGCCATCGTGGCGCTGGCCGGTGACTTCGGGGTGCAGTTCACGCTGCAGGAGCTGATGACCGCGGTCGAGCTCGAAGTGACCCTGCCGGTGGTCATCTGGAACAACAATGCACTGGGCCAGATCCGCGACGACATGCGCGCCGCCGGCATCGCCCCGATCGGCGTGCAGGCGCTCAATCCCGACTTCGTCGCGCTCGCGCACGCCTGCGGCGCGTTCGGCGTGCGCATCGCCAGCGGCGCCGCGCTCACCCAGGCACTTACGGCGGCGCTGGCGCGTCCGGGACCCACCCTCCTGGAAGTGGACAGCGCGGACTTCACCCGCCCGTGAGCAGCGATGCGCGCGCGGCGGCGCCTTCGTCCCTGCTGGTCACGCACAGCCGCGGCAAGGTGCAGCTGGCCTTCGGCGTCATCTACCTCGTGTGGGGCGTCAGTTACGCGGCCAACCGCATCATGGCGCTGGCGCTGCCGCCGCTGCTTGCTGCCGGCGTTCGCTTCATGCTTGCCGGCTCGCTCCTCACGGCGGTCGCGCGGGCGCGCGGCCTGCAGCTGCCGGCACGGCGACGCGACTGGCTGTCGGTGGCAGCGGCGGCGCTGCTCGGCGTGGTGCTGAGCAACGGACTGAGCGTGCTCGCCCTGCAGCACATCGCGTCCAACCAGGCGGCACTCATCAACTCGAGCTCCGCGTTCTGGATCGCCTGGCTCGGCATGTACGGCCGGCGTGCGACGTCGGTGAACAGCCGCACCTGGGTGGGCCTGGCGGTCGGCTTTATCGGGGTCGCGGTGCTGGTGTCGGCGCACGGCTTCGGCGTCGGCGCGCAGGTCGGGTGGCAGCTCACGGTGCTCGCGGCCACGCTGTGCTGGGCGCTGGCCACCGCCGTCATGCGCGAATCGCAGACCGAGTGCGATCCGCTGGTCTTCACGGCCTGCTATCTGCTCATGGGCGGAGCCCTGCTGGCGGCGACGGGATTGGCCGACGGCGATGCGGCGCGCTGGAACTGGTCGGCGGGGGGACTGCTATCGATCGTGTTCCTGGCGATCTTCAGTTCCACCTTCGGCTTCGTCGCCTACACCTATCTCCTGGTGCACGAGACGCCCTCGCGCATCGGCACCTACGCCTACGTCAATCCGCTCATCGCCGTGCTGACCGGCTGGCTGGTGCTTGATGAGCGTCTCGATGCCCTGCAGCTGGCCGGTTCGGTGATCATCTTCGCAGGCGTCATCCTGGTGCGGAACCTGCGGCTGTGGCCGCGCGTGCGGCGCATCTGAGCGAACGTTCGCTGGCCCGGCGAGTGGCGCAAAATCCGCGGTCGTTGCAACAAAAGGGCGCCCCCGCGCCTTGCGACGCGGGGGCGCCCTGTCACTCGCTAACGGCAGCTTACTGCGGGGGGAGTTTGCTGATCTTCGCACCCTCAAGCGAGGCGTCCGCGATCAGCCCCTTCTCACCGAACACGAACGCCAGCACCGGCTTCTTCAGCGTCTCGGTGTCGTAGTCGCGGCCAGCGCCATGCTTCATGACCGCCACCCCGGCGTCGGCGCCGATGCTCCAGTCGTGGCTCTGCATGAACTTGTCACGCGCCTCCTCCGTCATGAAGAGGATGACTTCGCTGCGGCGCCCGGCGCCCAGCGTCGCGCCGACCGAAGCCCCGGTCACTTTGTAATAGCCGACCGTCTTGCCCTGCTCCTGCAGTACGCCCTCGCCGAACTCACCGCCGACGCCGGCGCCGGCCTTGGTGATACGCGGGAACACGAGTACGGCTGCGGCCTTCTGCGTCAGATCGCGGTGGTGGGGGTTGGCCGCATAGAAACGATCGAGGGCGCCGTTGACGCGAGAGTCGATGACGCCCTCGGGGGCTGCCAGCGCCAGGCCGCCGGCCGCGACCGCCAGGGCCGCAAACGTGGTGGCTAAAGAAGAACGCGAAAAGTGCTTCATGGAACAATCCTTTTACCGCTGAAAACCCGGAGCACAGCGTGGCAGGGCGAAGCGGCGGCTGTTGTCCCCGGGAGACCCGTGTGCCTGTCATCGAAGGACTACGCGTGCTTTGGGGTCACGGCCGGGCTGGGCTGCAAGGGGCCACCGACCGGCGTAGGACTATGCCTACAAATAGTGAGCCGGTTGGCGTACGCTTTGGGCCGCACGGACGGGGTAGTGTCCCAGCCGAAGGGCAGTCCGCCCCCAACATTATGGCTGGAGGTTCGATGGCCAAAGTTCTGATTGCCGATGACCACGCCATGATCCGCGCGGGCCTGCGCCGCTGGCTTGAGCAGGACCGCTCGATCGAGGCGATCGCCGAGGCCGGCACCGGCGCGGAGACGCTCGACCAGCTGCGCGACGGCAACTGGGACCTGGTGGTACTCGACATCAATATGCCGGACCGCAGCGGCATCGACATCCTGCGGCACATCCGCTCCGGACACCCGAACACGCGCGTCCTGGTGATCAGCGCCTTCGCCGAAAAGCAGTATGCGATCTATGCGCTGCGCGCCGGGTGCGTCCGGTTATCTGGCGAAGGACCAGGCCCCCGAGGAATTCATGCGCGCCATCCATACCGTGCTCGCCGGGCGCCGTTTTGTGAGCGCCGCGCTGACGGAACTGCTGGTGAGCGCGCTCGATGAGCCGGCCGACCGGCCATTGCACGCTGCCCTGTCGCAGCGTGAATTTCAGATCCTGTGCAAGCTGGCGGTGGGCCGCAGCGTGTCCGAAATCGCCCATGAGCTGTGCATCAGCGTCAAGACCGTGAGCACTTACCGCGCACGTGTCCTGGAGAAGATGAAGCTCGATACCAACGCTGATCTCACCACCTACGCGCTGCGCAACGGGCTTGTGCAGTAAGCGCGTAGCCGGCGGTCAGCGCACACCGACACGGCAGGCCGGCGGCTGCCGGCATCACAGTGGTGAGGCCGAACGTTAGACTGGCAAGCGCATGTGGCTGACAAGTAAGAAAAGGAGAGCTACTCGTTAGGCACCGCTGACAGCAGTCTCATATTATGTCGAATAGCCCCAGTCCTTCCCTGCGCGTACTTCTGGTCGAGGACTCATCACTGTTGGCCGCCCGGCTGGGCGAGCTGATCCGGCGTCTGCCCAACATCGATCTGATCGACACGGTGGACAACGAGTCAAGCGCGCTCAGCCAGATCGCGAATGCCACGCCCGACGTTCTCATCCTGGACCTGCACCTGCGGGAAGGGTCCGGTTTCGGGGTACTGCGCTCGCTGGCACGCGGTACCCGTCACCGCCCGAAGATCATCATCCTCACCAACTTCGGCCTGCCCGAGTATCGCCGCGAAGCCGAAGCCTTCGGCGTCGAGGCCTTCCTCGACAAGTCACGTGACTACTTCCGCCTGCCCTCGCTCCTCACCGGCTTCGCTCAGGAGCGCAACACCACCCTCAACCACCACTAGGCGATTTCCAGTCCGCGCGCCGGCTGCGGCGTCTTGGCCAGCACGCGCTCGAGCGGCAGCCGTACCTCGATTTCCGTACCGCCCTCGGCGGGACTTATCACCTGCCACTCACCGCCCAGCACCTCGGCGCGATGGCGCATGGACGCAAGCCCGTGCGAGCGCTGCTCCTTGGCATGCGCTGCCGGCAGGCCGACGCCGTCATCGCGGATACGGATCAAGAGCCAGGCGGGCTGACGCTCGACGGTGATCTCGACCAGTTCGGCGCGCGAGTGCTTGAGAACGTTGGTGAGCGCCTCCTGCACGATGCGGAACACCGCGATGGAGGCTTCCGGGATGAGCTGCGGCTCCTCGGCCGGGTACTGCTCGATGCACTCCATGCCGGCGCGCCCGCAGGTATCGGACAGCTGCCAGCGCAGCGCCGGGAACAGCCCGAGGTTGTCGAGCAGCGAGGGCCGCAGGTTCTCCACCACGCGTCGCTTCATCTCCACCCCCGACTGCAGCGCCTCCTGCACGCGCTTGAAATGCTCCACCACCTCCGGGTCGCTGCTCGACATGCGGTCCTCGAGCCACGATATATCCATGCGCGCCGCGACCAGCAGGCCCGCCCAACTCGTCGTGCAGCTCGCGCGACAGCGCCGCCTTTTCCTGCTCCGCGACCGACTGCAGGTGAGTCGACAGCTCCGACAGTTCCTGGGTGCGTCGCGCCACGACCCGCTCCAGTTCCGCGCGCCGCTGCACCAGTTCCACCGCCTCGAGTTCCTTGGAGCGCAGCTGCCGGCGCGCCAGGCTGGCCAGCAGCACGACCAGCACGACGCTGGCGAGCAGTGCCGTCGTCGTCGTAGCGAGGATCACCCAGCGGCTGGTGCGCAGCGACTCGCTCACCTCCAGCATGCGGCGCGTCTCGCGCGCCTGCACGCGGCGCACACGGTCCTCGATCTGCGTCATCGTCACCTGACCGTCATCGGTACGGATCTGCTCGACCGCGGCCGCACGGCCGCGCGTGCGGTACAGCTTGAGGGTGTCGCTCATCTCGCTGAAGCGCGTATCGCTCAGGCGCTTGATGTCGTCCAGATCGGCCTGGACGGCGGGCGGGGCAGCGAGGAAGGCCTCGTCGACGCGCTTGACCGCGTGCGGCAGATTGCCGGCCGCTTCCTGGAAGGGGACCAGGTACTCCGGGTTATTGACCAGGATGTAGCCGCGCTCGCTGCTCTCCGCGCCGCGCAGCAGCTGCCACAGGTCGCCGAGCGCAGTTTCGCGCTCGGCCGCGAGCTGCACGCGCTGGCTGGCATCCTCCAGGCGCAGATGCCCGGACTGCGCGGCAATGAACAGGCCCACCACGGCGGCGAGCAGCAGCGCGGCGACCAGCATCTGGCGGGTGATCGAGTTCATGCCGGTCCGGATGATAGCGTGACCGGCCGACAGCGATTGCACGGCCTCAGGGCCGGCCCGGCCGCGACCTCAGCGGTGCTGGCTGCCGACGCCCCGCAGCAGGCTCGAGAGGTCCTCGGCGTGTTCCTCTTCATTCGCGAGTATTTCCTCAAGCAGGCGGCGCGTGGTGGGGTCGCGCGGCCCGATGTAGTTGACCATCTCGCGATACGAATCGATGGCGATGCGCTCGGCGACCAGATCCTCGCGGATCATCGACTCGAGCGAGTCACCGGGCACGTACTCGGCGTGGCTGCGCTCGGTGAGCGTGCGCGGGTTGAAGTCCGGCTCGCCCTCCAGCTGCACGATGCGCGCCGCGAGGCGGTCGGCGTGCCCCTGCTCTTCCTGGGCGTGCTCGAGAAACTCCGCCTTGACCGATTCGGAGGCAAGTCCGTTCGCCATGAAGTAGTGGCGCCGATAGCGCAGCGTACACACGATCTCGGTGGCGAGCGCCTCGTTCAGCAGGCGCAGCACCGTCTCGCGGTCGGCGCCGTAGCCGGCGGTCACCGCGCCGCTAGCGATGTCCTGGCGCGCACGTTTGCGCAGGCTCGCGACGTCGCTGAGCATCGGCTGCCCGTCCTGATTCTGTTTGATCCTCGTCTCCGTTGCGTTCGTCGACATGTGCTTTAGCGCCTGAAGACCAGCATGCCGATAACCAGGCCCGCGACTGCCGCGACACCGATGGCTTCCCAGGGCTGCTCGTGCACGTACACATCCCCGGCCGCCAGCGCATCGCGCGCCTGGCGCTGCACCAGCGTCGCGCGCTCGTTCACGGCACGCTTGGCGCTGGCGACCGCATCGGCCACCTTCGCGCACAGGTGCGCCACCGCCGGATCCCCCGCATCACCCAGCCGGTCGATCAGTGCCTCGACGTCGGCGATGAGCTTTTCCACTTCCGGGTTGCCCGCGGCACGTTCTGCGGCCTCACGCGCCGCGCGCTTGAGCGAGCGGGCATCGCGCTCCGCCGCCCGACCCGAGGCACCACCATTGCGCGCTGTTTCCATGACTTCGCTCCTCCATCGATTTTTTTGACCGGCCGCGGCGGCCCTTGGCGAGCGGCCCACCCGCACTGCAACGTACGCCGTGCGCCCTGCCTGAGCGGTCGGGAAGCCCCGCGAAGGCATGTAGGCGTCGGCTGACATTATTCTACGGCAGCAACTGACGATACGCCGGGCAGTCCACCGGCGACTGAGCCGCACGGGGCGCCCGTAAGCTCCCTCCAGTCGAAGAGGAGGCGCGCGTAAATGGATCTGGCAACGGTCTCTCAGCCTCGGCAAGGCAGCCTGCCACGCGTATCCGCGGTTCGCGCGGTCGATGCGGTGAGCGTGCGCGGCCTGGAGCTGTCGACGAAGTTGCGTGCGGCGGTCACGGATGGCGATGAAAAACGCATCGCGCGCTTGCTCTCCGACCTGCTGCGCATCAAAGGACTGACCAAGGGGCAACGGATTGCCCTGCAGCTGCGGGCGCTGCTGAGCCTGGTGCATGGCATGCGCTCGACCGCGATCAACGACGAAGTCACCGGGCTCCCCAATCAGCGTGGCTTCATGCAGACCGCCACGCGGCTGCTGGATGTCGCGGCCCGCGACGGGCTATGCGCCCATCTCATCTACTTCAGCCTCGGGCGCGATGCCTGCAGCGACGATGTCGCGCACGGCGGCGGGCTGCTGGCGCGGCAGATGGGAAACTTCATGCGCGACCTGTTTCCCAACTACGGCGTGTACGACGTGCTCGGCCGGCTGAGCAGCCACGAGTTCGTCGCCCTCACTACGAACGACGAATTTGCCGCGTGCAGCGCCAGCCAGCTGCGCGCGCGCCGCTCCCAGCGGAGCGGCGATGTTCCACTGTTGCCGCTGCGCATCGGGATTGCCCATTTCGATCCCGCGCGCCCGGCAGCGATCGATGAACTGCTGCGGTGCGCCGCCGATGCGGTGTGTGCGCCCGGCATGTCCCGCATAGCGTCGACTGGGTTAGCCCCCCAACCTGGTCTGACGCTCTGTTAACGGTCTCGGGGGCGGTGCGGTGTGATACTTGATTAGTGAGAACGGACTGACTGTAACTACGGACGGGCTGGTTGCCAGGATCGGCAAGTGATTTCCCGTCCGCTCTCGCCTTCGCAGATTCACCCTGCGCCGCCTTCGAGACCGTTTCTTTAACCCCCCGCGTGGCGGCCGGCTGATGCGGCCGCCACGGCTTTTTACCGGGTACTTTTCCAAAGCTTGGTGGAGGCAACGCCCCGGCCTTATGCTGCGCCCAGTCAAGCTGCAGGAAAGGCGCGCATGCTCGTCGTCACCACCGAGAACGTCCCCAATCATCGCGTCCGCGAAGCCAAGGGCCAGGTCTTTGGTGTAGTGGTGCGCAGCCGCGGCCTGGGAGGCAACATCCTGGCGGGCCTGCGCTCGATCGTCGGCGGTGAGATCACCGAGTACACCGAGCTCCTCGAGCACACGCGCCGCGAGGCCGTCGACCGCATGGTGAAGAACGCGCGGCTCATGCAGGCCGACGCGGTCGTCATGATGCGCTTCGACTCCTCCGAGATCGGCCAGACCATGAGCGAAATCGTGGCCTACGGTACCGCGGTCACACTGGAAAGGATCGCCTGAAGCGCATGTTGCGCCGCGTCGTGCAGCTTCTGGCTCTGGCCCTGGCGGTGATCGGCGCGCTGCTCGTTTTCGCGGCGGGCGTGCCCGCCGGCGTGCCGGCATTGGTATTTGGGCTGCTGGTGCTGCTGGCCGTCACCTTCGAGCGCTGGCGCAAGCGCGCACCCCCACAGCCCGCCGGGCCGCACTGGCAGCCGACCGGCGAGCGCTTCGAGGACCCGGCTACCGGCAAGACCGTGCAGGTCCACTACAACCCCGAGACCGGCGAACGGCGCTACCAGTCGAGCGAGTCCTGAAGGCAGCGCTGCGCCTGCCCTGGCGCAAGCGCGCAACGTCTCAGCGCCGCCTGCGCGCCTCGCGCCCGCGCGCATCGGCGTCCTTGGAGCGCCACGTGGCGGCCACGATGTACAGCGTCAGCAGTGCACCCAGCACGTAGCCGGCGATACCGAGATTGCTCACCGCGCCAAGCGTATGGCCGCGGCCGTGAACAGCGCGTTAACAAACCGCGCGCGCCCGCCGGCCAAAGAGGAACGCGGCGGCGCACATATGGGCAGGCAGCGGATCGCGCGCAGCGAAGTTCGAAATCACGCGACTACTGCGCGCGACTCCCGGACTATCGGGGTGCGGGCGGGCCGCCCTGTGTCGTTCGGCGCCGCCTGCACCGCCTTCATCAGGTCAGTCTCGTCGCGTGCGCCGTCCAGAATCGTCTGGGACAGGACCGCGAGCAGGCACAGCCTCCTGAGTATCCAGTCCACGCGGCTCATCAGCGTGCCGATCAGTGCCTGGTACTCGGACAGCTCTGCCGGCGAGAGTGCCGCAAGATCGACCCCGCCGATCAGGCCGACGCTGTCGGCATAGCTGTAGCGTTTCCGGAAGGCATCCACGGCGGCAAGGTCCTCAAACCAGTGCTCGTAGACCTTCAACAGCAGGTCGCGCTGCAGGGCAATGCGGTTGTAGAGGCGAATCCGTTCGCTGCTCAGCAGAGCAATCGTGCCGTTCTCTTTGGCAGCCTCGTAAGGCGCCAGGCTCGGAAACCGGATCAGGATTCCCGCCCGCTCCGCATTGGGATCCGGCACCGCCGGCAGCGATTGTCCGTGAGCACGTGCAACGACGGCGGTTTGCAGATCGACCAGATAGCCATGCAGGGCTGTCAGCTGTCTCAAGTCATCAGGGATGGCGCGTTGCGTGTCGTCCTCGAGCACTGCGCGCATCTGCTCTTCCAGCTGCAGCCGCTGGTGGCGGTGGTGCAAGAACTCCACCGACTGTTCCAGGCCGACGGCAATCAATAGTCCTATGACGATCGCGCCGATATGGACCAGGAAGCCTTTCCAGGTCTGGATGTCACCATGAGGTGCATGCGCTTCGAGCATCTTGGCAGGGTCCCTTGGGCGAGGAGGCGTGGGCGCAGGTTCCGCAAGGCGGGCGAGTGCAGGCTCCCGGGTGTGGTGAGCCCGGAGTCTGGCTGACTGCCCGCCTCATCTTCACCCACAAGTACGCTCCTGTCTTTGTTGCGCCGCTAGCTGCGGTCAGAACGGGTAGTTGATCCCGGTGAAGATGGCCGTGCCCTCGCTGCCGTAGCCGATGTCGACATAGCCGACGACGAAGGGGCGGGCGATGCCGCGAAAGCCGATGCCGCCGACGGGGTGCACGTGCGAGAGCGGAAACGTGCTGGCATCGCGGAACACCCGCCCGGCGTCGACGAACGGCGTGACCTCGATGTCGACGCGGGTCGTGACGGCGTCGAACGAGAACAAGTTGTGCCGCAGCTCGAGCGTCGTGGAATAGGCGTCGCGGTCGGTGAAGCGGCCGGCGCCGAAACCGCGCAGCGGCTGCTCGCCGCCGACCGCACTCGTCTCCCCGCCGAGCGTGCTCAGCGCCCAGAAGGGCGCGTTGTGGTCGCTCAGGAAATAGCGCAGCGCAATGTGCGCGGCCAGCACCGTGTTGTGGAACACCGGCCAGAACAGCCGCCCGTCGACGCCGGCTTCCTTGTAGATCGTTTCGGTGAGGAACGCGTTGCTGCTGGCCGCCCCCAGGTAGGTGATCAGCTGCATGCCGCGCCGCGGAATGGTCAGGTCATCGCGCGTGTCGTAGATGAGGGACAGCCGGTGCAGGAACTCGCGGCCGTTGCCGAGTACGGCAGTGCCGAAGCGCTGCTGGATCGAATCGATGCCCGGCAGCGTGCCGGGCAGCACGTCGACGATGCGCGCGCGCGCCGTGTACGCCACCTGCCAGGTGCGCGACAGGTTCCAGCCAATCTGCCCGCGCACCAGCTGCTGCTGGGCGATGTAGCTGCTCTCGGCCGACTGCGCGGTGTGATTGCCGATGCCGTAGAAGCGCGGTGTGCCGTCACGGTCGGAGATGAGGCTGCCGGTGAACGACCAGCGCCTGTGACGCGACCGCCCGATCTGGTATTCGGCATCGAACTCGCGCTCGACCCGCTCCTTCGCCCCGGCGACGACCGACCATTGCTGGTCCTCGGACGGGTAGGCGTACAGGCGCGCATGAAAGCCGTAGCCGAAATACGAGTTGTGCAACAGGTCAGGGGCGATGATGCGATCGATCTGGTGCGCATCGTCGGCACGCAGCCATACCGGCAGGATGCCGACGGTCGTGCCGCCGTTCGGGTCGGTGGCGATTTCCGGCACCGGCAGGAACGGAGCGGTCGCCGGATTCAGCCAGCGCGCAAGTCCGGTCGGCGGTGCGGTGATCGGCGGCGGCGGCAGCGGCGTTTCGGGCGGCACCGGTGCTGCCGGCTGCGGCACGGTCGTGGGCGGCAGCTGCGCGATGGCGCTCCCGCGAACGTCCCGAGGAGCACGACCAGGACGCTCAGCGCATACCGGCGTCCCCGCCCACCAGCGGCGCGCACGTTCACCCCAGGAAATCCCTGCAGCAGCGCAACAGCCGCTCGATGTCGGCGGTCGTGACCTCGCCCATCGTCGATATGCGGAAGATGCTGTCTGCCAAAGTCCCCTGGCCGGCGTAGATGATGAAGCCGGCGCCCTTGAGCACGTCGTGCAACGCCTGATAGGTGTGTCCGTGCGGCAGGCGGTAGGAGCGCAGCACCACGGAGCAATCCTCCGGCGGCAGCACGGCGGCGACGCCGAGCGCCGCCAGACCCTGGCGCACCTGCTCGGCGAGCGCCGCGTAGCGGCGGTAGCGGGCGGCGCGCCCGCCCTGCGCGGCAAACTCACGCAGCGCCGCCGCGAGCGCGTAACACACCTGCACGGCGGGTGTGAAAGGCGTATTGCGCTCATCCTGCAGCTGCGCCAGGCGCGCAAGATCCAGGTAGTAGGCGCGCGTGGCCGCGCCAGCCAGCGCTGCGCGTCGCGCGATGACGAAGGCAATGCCCGGGACGCCGTGCAGGCACTTGTTGGCGGTCGCGGCGATCGCGCTGAGGCTCTGATCGCCGAACTCGATCCGCTCGGCGCCAAAGCTCGACACCGCATCGGCCAAGAGCCCCACGCCGTGCTCGCGGCACAGTTCGGCGAGCGGCGCGAGCGCGTTCAGCCGGCCGGTCGTCGTTTCATGGTGGACCGCCGCAAGGTGGGTAAAACGTGCCCCAGCGCAGGCCGGCGGCCAGGCGCTGCTCGATGCTGCGCCAGATCAAGCGGCTGCAGCCACTCCCCGCGCACTCGCTCGTGCGCGATCGCATAGCGGGCGCAGATGTGCGCCATGCGCTGCCCGTAGACGCCGTTTTCGCAGATGAGCACCGCGCCGTTCTCGGGCACGAGGCTTGCGAGCATGCTCTCGACCGCTGCCGTGCCCGAGCCGGTCATGAGCACGGCGCTCCACAGGCCGGGGTCGAGCTGATAGGTGGCGAGCAGGCCCGCCCGCACCTCGTCCTGCAGATCGTAGAACTCACTTTCGCGGTGGCACAGATCCGGCCCGAGCAGGCTCTGGCGCACCCCGGCACTCAAGCTGACCGGACCGGGATTGAGCAGGATCACGGCGCACCGCCGATGTGCTGCATGAAACGCTCGCGCACCGCGGCGGGCGTGAGTTGCGGCCGCGGCAGATCCTTAGGCGAGCCGGGGCGGGTGAGCAGGCAGGCGAAGCGCGGCCCCGCAAGCTGCGGTGCCGCGAGCCACGCCACGATGCGCGCGAGGTTCGCGGTGCGCAACGCCTGCGCATAGCCGCAGGCGGCGGCGACCGCCGCGAACGAGAGATGCGGCGAGACGGTGGCCTGCGCACCGGTCGAGTCGTGCACACCGTTGTCGAGCAGCAGGTGCATGAGGTTGGGCGGCGCATAGGCGCCGACCGTGGCGAGCGTGCCCATGCGCATCAGCGCCGCGCCGTCGCCGTCGAGCGCGATGACGCGCAGGTCCGGGCGGCGCAGCGCCAGGCCAAGTGCCAGCGCCGTCACGCAGCCCATCGAGCCGACCATGTAGAACTGATTGGTGCGGTCATCGAGCGCACACAGTTCACGTCCGCAAAAACCCGTCGAGGCCAGCACTACCGTGCCGCGCTACGCCCGAGTGCGCCTGCACCGCGCGCAGCACGTCCTCGCGCGAGGCTCGGGCGCTGAGCGCGCGCGGCTCCGGATCCTCCTCCGCGGCCACCAGGCGCGGCGCGGTCGGCCCGGACTCGTCGGCGGCGAGCGCGCAGGGGGCGACGACGCCCTTGGGCATGACGAGCGCGTACGGACGTCCGCTCGCGTCCATGTGCCGCACCGCCCGCTCCAGTGCCGGCGCGATATCGGCCGGCGCGGCCGGAAAGAGCTCCCAGGGAATCTCCATCAGCTCGAGCAGCTTCGGTGTGACCGGTCCCATGAGTGCATGCTGCGGCTCGTCGGCAACGCCCGGCTGCCCGCGCCACGTCACGATCAGAAGCTGCGGCAGACGGAACGGCCAGGTGAGCGAGGTGAGCGGACTCACGGCATTGCCCAGCCCCGAGTTCTGCATCATGGCGACACCGCGGCCGGCGCCGCCCTGGCCGGCGCCAAGCGTCACGCCGGCGATCAGTGCCACGGCGTCGCCCTCGTTGGCCATCGACAGGTAGCGCAGCGACGCGGTCCTGCAGCACGTAGTTGATGAACGGCGTCAGGTACGAGCACGGCACACCCGCATACCAGTCGAAACCGCGCGCGCGCGCGGCCTCGACGAAGTGATGTGCCTCGATCATGCCGGAGCCGCCGCGCGCGCCGGCGTCGTCCGGGTCGCCGTTCTGTCCGTGGGCGAAGTCGACTGCGTGGCGGAAATCCTCCAGATCGTTGACGCCGCGCCAGTGGCCGTGCACGTACACAACCTGCACCGCCGCGCCGTCGGCAATGAGCGCGTTGAGGAGCGCCGGTACGTCGAGCTGGTCGAAGTCCGCGCGCGTGCGCAGCCGGGCCATGAGACCGCTTCAGGCGCGCAAGGCCGCGGCGGCTGACGAACAGCATGCCGATCCAGCGGCCCTGCGCCGCCGATGGCAGCCTGCGGGCTGCCCGCCTCGCTCGCCGACGCGCTGCAGCAGCACCTGCGTACCGAACAGTCCGCGGTCATCGGGGCGCGAGCACCAGGCGAAGTCGCGCACCGTGCGGTTGACGGCGCTGTCGGCAGCGGAGTCCACCACGACCGCAAAATCGGCGCTGCTCTCCAGCAGGTCGCGCAGCACGTAGCTGCGGAACAGCAGGTCGCCGTAGCAGATGACGGTGTCGGCAGTCGAGCGCCTCCACCGCACAGGCGAGCGTCATGAGCTCGCCGCTGTGCTCGTAGCGCTCGTTGATCAGCAGGCGAATGCCGGCCGGATCGATGGCATCGGCGCGATAGCCGCCGATCACGGTGACGTCGTTGACCCCTTCGCGCTTGAAGGCGTCCAGCAGCCAGCGCAGCAGCGGCTTGCCGGCGATCGGCAGCATCAGCTTCGGGCGATCGGCGGTGACGCTCTCGAGTCCCTTGCCGCGGCCGGCGGCCAGTACCACCGCGGCGCGCGCCGGGGTGGTGGCCGACAGGTACAGCTCCTCGGCGTCGGAGTACTCTTGCGCATCCTGCAGGCGGAAGATCTCGTTCACCGACGCGATGCGGTCCTCGACGTTCACGAGCGTCTGGCCTTCGTGCACCTCGGCCGCCGTCGCCTGCATCGCGGCGATCGCCGCGCGCACCATGTGGTTGGCCCAGATCACCAGGTTGATGCCCGCCTCGCGGAACACCTGCGTGGGCGTGCTGTAGTAGCGCGTCGGCACGATCACCAGCGGCCCGCG
The DNA here is from genome assembly GCA_963787655.1 of uncultured Gammaproteobacteria bacterium. Taxonomy (GTDB): domain Bacteria; phylum Pseudomonadota; class Gammaproteobacteria; order Steroidobacterales; family Steroidobacteraceae; genus 13-2-20CM-66-19. Next base: position 798,104 of record CAWBDY010000003.1, read on the forward strand.
CCGTGCCCATTCGCGCGCGAAGGTCACGATCTCGTCGGCCTTGGAGAGCTTGCTGTGGATGAGGATGGCATCCGCGCCGGCGCGCCGGTAGGCCTCGGCACGGCGCAGCGCCTCCTCCATGCCCCAGCCGGCGATCAGCGCCTCGACGCGCGCGACGATGCAGAAGTCGGCGTCGCGCTGCGTATCCTTGCCGGCGGCGATCTTGCCGGCGAACTCGGCGATGTCCGCCAGCGGCTGACGCTCGCCGTTCAGGAAACTGTTGGTCTTGGGAAACTGCTTGTCCTCGATGCATACGCCCGCCACGCCGCGCTGCTCGAGCTTGCGCACCAGGCGGCGCAGGTTGTTGAAGTTGCCGTAGCCGGTATCACCATCCAGCAGGATCGGCAGGTCGCTGGCGTCGACCATGAACTCCAGCATGTCCACGATCTGCGTCCAGCTCGCTTCGTTGTTGTCGCGCACGCCGAACTGCGCGGACAGCGCGAGCCCCGAGGCCCAGATCCCCTGGAAGCCCGCCTCGCGCACGATGCGCGCCGACAGGCCGTTGTGCGCTTCCATCAGGAACTGCAGCTGCGGGGCATGCAGCATGGCGCGCAGGCGCGCGCTGCGCGTGCCGGCGCGCGCAGCAGCGGGCGCACCGCTCAGGGGCGGACGTTCGAGGGACTCGCTCATGGCGTGCCCGGGCGCGCCTGCAGGCGCGGCAGGATCTCGCGCCGCGCCCGCTCCACATCGGCTGGGAAGTCGATCTCGATCCAGGGCATGCCGGTCACGTCGGCGACCTCGAACACCTGGCTGGCCTCGCGCAGCAGGTCGCGCAGTGCCTCCTCGTGCGGCTGATCGGCGCGGCCGCCCTGCACGTAGCCGGCCACGATGGTCGCAAGCCGCGCGGCCCCGGCTTCGCTGAGACGGAAAAAGCCGACCGATTCACCGATCGTGTCATACGCAAGATCGGCGCCGAGCTGCTTGCGCAGCTCGATGGGCACGCCGGCGCGCACGCACACCTTGACCGGCTCCGCGCCCGGCTCGAACGCACGGTCGATGAGGAGGCGATTCACCGGCGCTGCCCCTGCCACCAGCGCGCGCATGATGCGCTGGTCGTAGAGTACGTCGGCGTCCATCACCAGCACGTCCCCGCCGCGGCGCATGGCGGCGGCCGCGGTATCGCAGTGTCAGCACGCTGCCAAGCTCAAAGCGCGGATTCACGACGATCTGCGGGTGCGGCGGCCCGTGCCAGTGCTGCAGCGACAGCCGCCACGGTCTCGTGCATGAAACCGAGCACCAGCACGACCTCGGCCACGCCGGCATCGCGCAGCAGCTGCAGGTGACGCTCGAGCAGACTCGCGCCGCCGAACTCCAGCAGACACTTGGGCCGCAGCTGCGCCTGTTGCAGACGTGAGCCGCGGCCGGCCGCGAGAATGATGGCGCGCATGCAGATCCTGGGGCAGGTGGAGGCAGGCGCAGTGTATAAAATTGTGGAGCCGGGCGGGACCGCCGCCGCCCGCGGGCGAGTCCCGGTCACGGCCCGGTGCCCAGGGGCGGCGCCTTCGCCCGCCGGCGCAGCGCGCGTTCGGCAAGATGCAGGTAGATGAGCCCGGGGATCCCTAGGAGCAGCTCGCGCGCCCGCTTCGCCAGCGACAACGCCAGCGCCACGTCCGGCCGCAGCCCCGCCAGCGGCGCCAGCAGCAGGTAGCCACCCTCCTGCACGCCGAGCGCGCCGGGAATGGCAAACCCCGCACCGCGGATCGCCTGGCCGAGGCTTTCGAGCACCAGCGCATCGGCTAGCGAGACGGGCGAACCCAACAGGCGCAGCACCAGCCACACCTCCCCGGTCCCGACCAGCCAGCCCACGAGGCTGAGCGCAAAGCTGCCCCACGCCCGGGCACGGCGCCGGTAGGCCGCCGCCAGAGCCGCGTCGATCCCTTCGGCGTGCTCGATGAGGCGCGACCAGTCGCGCGCGCCGGCGAAACGCCCGGCAAGGCGCAGCACGCCGGCGAACATGCCGCGCCGCTGCAGCAGAAAAAACGTCGCCGGAAAAACCGCGATGCACAGCGCGGCGATCAGCAGGCTGGAACCGAGGCTCGTGTGCGCCAGCGGCGCGGCGCGGGCGATGAGCACCGCCAGCCCGCACAGCGCGAACACCACCTGCGCGAATCCCTGCAGCGTAGTGCTGACGGTGACGGCGGCCACCGCCTCGGGCGCCGGCGTGCCGCGCTGCATAAGCCGCCGGATCATCAAGCAGCGGTCCGCCGATCTGGCCGGCGGGCATCAGGCTGTTGGCGGACTCCCCGATCCAGCGCACCAGCACCGCATCGCGCAGTGCGCCGGCGCGCGCCTGCGTCTCCATGATGCGCAGCGCCGCCGCGTCGATGACCAGCGGCAGCAGATGGAAAGCGGTGACGCCGAGCAGGCCCCAGCCGGCCAGCGCCAGCACGTCGAAGATGGCCGGCAGGTCGTGCGAGACCAGCACGGCAATAAACAGCACCGCTCCTGCTGCGAGGAGCCACGCTGCCGCACGCGACACGACTAACCTGCGCCGGCGCGCGGCGCGCTGCCGCGCTGCGCGCGGCGGCCGCGAAATACCTGGCGGAAGCCGAAGTAGGCGAGCGAGTCCTTCATGTTGGACACGAAGCGCCAGAAGCCGTGCATGCGCGGATCGGTCAGATATTCGAAGGTCAGGGAGATGCGCCGCTCGCCGGCGCGCAGCGGCGAGATGCGGTGGCGCAGCGCATCGCCGTCGAAGAACACCAGTCCGCCCGGGGCAATCTGCAGGGAGCCTGCGACCGCCGGGCGGTCGCGCTCGCGCGTATGCAGTTCGTAATCCAGGCGGCAGGAGGACTCATCGATCACGCCGAGCAGCACGGTGTAGCGCCGCCCCGCGTAGTAGGACGTGTCGTAGTGCCAGCCGATGTGATCACCCGGCTCGGTGTAGAAATACAGCGCGTAGGCGTGCGGGTCGTCGGGCGGTGAGACCTGCAGCGGCTCGCCGGCGAGCTGGCTGAGCCAGCCGAGCAGCTGCGGCGAGCGATACAGCTCGGCGATGCGCGGGGCGAGCTCATCGATCGCGTGGCGGCTGACGCTGCCGCCCTGCTTGTGGCCGGGCAGATAGTTGCGGTTGACCGCAGCGCTCAGCTCGTTGGCCGCCGCGACCAGCGAGGCGGTGAGCGATGCGGGCAGGAACTGCGGCAGGTAGAGGAACTTCCCCTGCGACAGGAACTGCTGCCGCAGCTCGGGCACGCTCAGGCCCGCAAGCGACGCCGTCAGCACCGAGCTCATCCGCGCAGCGCGCGCTGCACGCGTCGGTAATCGAACAGCACCCAGGCCGCGTACAGCGGCGCACCGATGACCGCGGCGACCAGGAATGGGCGAGTGGCGTCGCACAGCGTCACGCACGGCAGCAGATAGAGCACGTCCTCGGTCTCGAAGCCGCCGAGCCTGGCCTGGCGGCTCGCCACCTTACCGCCGAGTCTCTCGATACGCATGCGCAGGAAGAAGATCAGCGCGACCGCGGTGCCGGCGCACACGCCGAGCAGCCACGGCGCAGCGCCGAGCAGGCGCGCCGCCTGCGTGCCGACACCGATGCCGATGCCGGTGAAGAGCAGGATGGTGACGGCCGCATCGCTGAGCAGGTCGTACCAGTGGCCCAGGCGGCTGCTCTTGCCGGACAGGCGGGCGAGCTCCCCGTCGGTGTGGTCCAGGAAATTGGACACCACCAGGAGCTGCGCACCGATGTTCATCCAGGCGTAACTGCCGCGCATGAAGGCACCGGCCGCGGCAATGCCGAAGGCCAGCCGCACGGTGGTCAGGTGGTTGGGCGTGACGCGGCTGCGGCGCAGCGGCCGCACCAGGCGCCGCGCCAGGCGGGCGTCCCAGGGGAGCGCAGCGCCGGGGGCGGCCGTGAATGAGGACGAATCAGACATGGGCGGATCTTAACCGTCTCCTTGCCACGTCATCAAAATGAAACACTCTCCGTCCGCCGCGGGGCCTCAAGGAGTCAAGCCGCTTGCATGGGAATGCGTGGATGTCCCGGCCGTGGCACGCGCCGGGAGCATCCCGTTGAGTGACCCTTACCTGCGGCTCGGCCGTGCCGCAGCGCGCCATCCGTGGTGGGTGCTGGGAGTGTCGGCCGTGGCGATCGGCCTCCGGCGCCTTCGTCGGCGCGCACCGCCTGGGTCAGGTGACCCTGGGAGTCAAGGGCGGGGTACCGGGCAGCCCCTCGCGGCGTGCCGGCGATGAGCGGTGACGGGCTGGGCGGCGGCGGCTCTGGACGTCAACATCTGGAGTGCCCAGGGCGGCGACCGCGCCCGGGCAGCGTGCTCCCTTTGACGCTGGCGAAACTGCTGGTCGCCTCCCGCACGCTGGTCGCTGCCAGCCTGCCCTTTCTCACGGGCCTGTCGACCATGCAGCCCGCACAAGGAGCCAAAAAAACGGGCCCCGCGCGCGCGAGGCCCGTCATTTTGCGGAGGATCCTTTCAGCGTTCAGGCCATGAAAGTCTCATTCCATCCCACTCAGATCCTAAAGTTCAGGAACTCCGGTCACGATGGCACCAATCTTCGGCGTACCGATACCGGTTGCCATATCGAACCCAGGGGTCGTCGGGAAGAACCCGTTGTTGTTGACTGACTGCCGGATCCCCGTGATGTCGTGGAAGTATCCGCGATAGAGCACGTTATATAACACGTAAAGCAGCGGGTTCGCATTGCCCGTGCGGGCATGCCAGAAGCCGTCGCGGTCGCCAATGATTGCAGACCACAGCGGCGAGGACAGGCTCGTGCCGCCGATACCGAACCATCCCATCGGAGTCTGGAATTGACTGAAAGTACCGCACACGCTGAAGGGCGTGTTGGCATTTCCAGTGCAGTACTCCGCATACGGTGTGTTCTCGTCAGCGTTAGCGGAAACGTCCGGGGTCTCGCGGCACGGCGTTCCGATCTTGGCCAGTGAGCACTGCGTCGTGCCATTACCGTAGGTCGTGTACCTGTTGATGATGCCCGGACCAAACTGGTAGATCGGACGGCCCCAGTACATGCTGTTGCCGCCGCCCCCCGCACCGCCCCCGGCGCACCAGTCGAATCCCGACAGACCGCCTTCATCGGCGCTCGCGTTGCACAGGTTGAGGAAGTTCCAGACGGATTCCACGCCATTCGGATAGGAGGGATTCGGGTTGGCGTTCGGGTTGAATGTCTCGAACGAGGTACCGCCCACGCTCGTCACCCAGGGTTGGGCCGGCGGGTCGAGAACCGCAAGGCCGGTGGTTCCGTCGCTGCGGATGCACGAGAAGGCGCCCGTGTCTCCTTCGGCTCCGAACATGCTCTGTCCCTGCAGGGCCATCTGCTCGAAGACCAGGTTCTCAGCCTGGACATACGCGGCACTCACATCCTGCTCGCACACCGACCAGCTGGAGCTGATCACGTCGGCGATGTTGTCCTTCGCGATCCGGGTGTACTCATCGAGCTCGGTCTGCCCGGTAAAGTCATTCGGTGCGTTGTAGACGAACAGATGCCGCGCGGCAGGGGCCACTGCCAGCTGGATCTCGATGTCCGCATCCACCTCGATGTCGCCGGCGTAGCCGTTGAAACTTGCAGGACAGGTATCGCCCGCCGGGCAGATCGGAGCGAGCGGCCCTCCGTCGACCGCGACATCCACGAGCGGCGGGTGGTATCCGGGACCGTAGAACGTCTGCGCCCAGGTGACGATGTCGGAATGCTGATAGGCCGAGAGCTCGAAAACCGCGAGGTTGACTCCCTGGCCCTTGGCGTTCGCCCCCAGGTGTGGTGCGTCATATAGCGAGTTGGTCTGCGACGGCGTCAGGCCGTTGCAGCCCGGACCACCTCCGTAACCGAAGGGGAATCCGGAAATGCCGAGGAGCGCGTCCGCCACCTGTGTCTCGGTGGGATACGGTGTCTCGCATGCCGGAATGCTGGGCTGCGAATTGTTGTTGTGTGGAGCGCGCCTGACATGCGACTGCAGTCGCACGGTATTCGTCAGTCCAACCACGCCGAGAACACCCGCCGCCACGCTCGCCGGGAGCTTGACGGCAGAACCGTTCGCGAAGTAGTTGATCCCGTTGCGGCTACGGTAATTGTGCAGCGTGGTCGAGAACGCCGCTGCTACGGTGCTGCTCGGACCGCTCGCGCGTACCAGGAACGGGGACGAGGAGGGCTCGACGGTCAGGCCACTGGCCGCGAGATGGCTGACGACTGCGGCGATCTGAGTGGCGCTCGGAGCATAGCGTGAATAGAACTCACCCGACTCCAGCCACTGATGGTAACTCGGACTTCCCGAGCGGTAGACATTCTCCAGTTGCGCCTCCAGATCCGCCTGATTGCTCGGCGCCAGGACAACTTCGATGGTCATCTTCGGGCTGGTCAACTCGCCGGCGTCAGCATCCGTCGACGGTCTGAAGCTGCCAGCGATCGAGGTCAGCGCTTCGGCGGCGGCGGCTGTCGTAGCAGCGCACATGGCCGTCGCGCCGGCCAGGATACTGACCGCACCTACGGCTGCGATCGATTTGCAGAGCAATCGTCCGGCTGACCTGAGGTGTGGACTCGGCAGAAATCCGATGTCAATTCTCATTGCGTAGCTCCCAATTTGAAGGGCACAGGTTCTAGTTGCTTCTACTGGGGATGCGCAGCGGCCATTTGCTGCTGCACGAGGAGTATCAGAGTTTCTAGTTCTTAAGCTGTCGCGACAGTGAGAACTTGGCCGCGGATTGTCAAGATGAAATTGAATTTGATCAGAGGTGCGAAGATTCTGTTTTCCGTTCTAGCGTCGCGTTCCCCAGCCTCGTCGTGCTGTGCCTTCAGGCCCGCGCACACGAAGACACTGCCTATTTCCCCAAACGCAACTTCACATATTTAACTTAATCCCGTCGCTATCGATGCGTGGGTTCCCGGAACTCAATTGTTCCCTGCCCGCTGCGGGCGCACGCCTCGCGCGAGCGGTCAAAGGCGGCGGAGATGCAGGTTGCTCCATAGCGACCTCTCTAACTGTTTTTCACGCCCGCCGCGGGGGCGCTGCGCAACAGGTGCTCCTCGCGCAGCCAGCGTACCGCGTCCGCAAAGGCCTCGCCCGCCGGTCGCCAGCAGTAGCCGAGCTCGCGCACGGCCTTGTCACTGGAGAAGAACATGCGCTTGCGCGCCAGGCGCACGCTCTCGAGCGTGAGGCGCGTGCTGATGCCGGTGAGGCGCGCCATGCCCTCGGCCAGCACGGCCACCGGCAGGAGCGCAGCGGCGGAGAGGCGGATGCGCGGCGGGCGGCGTCCCACGAGGTGCGCGATATCGGTGAGGATGGCGCGCAGCGTCATGTTCTCGCCGCCGAGGATGTACGACTCCCCGTCGCGGCCGTGCCGGAAGGCCAGCAGATGCCCGGCGGCCACGTCATCGACATGCACGATGTTGAGTCCCGTATCGACATAGGCCGGCATGCGCCCGCTGGCCGCGTCACGCACCAGGCGCCCGGTGGGCGTCGGCTTCACATCGCCCGGGCCCACGGGCGTCGAGGGATTGACGATGACCACCGAGGCGCCGCCCCGTGCGGCCTCGCGCGCCACCTGCTCGGCCAGGAACTTGGAGCGCTTGTAGTGGCCGATCATGTCGCTCAGCGCAACCGGCGTCGTCTCGCTCCCCGGGGTGCCGTCGGCCGGTATGCCGATCGTGGCGACGCTGCTGGTGTAGACGAGCCGCTGCACGCCTGCGGCGAGTGCTGCGGCCAGGACGTTGCGCGTGCCCTCGACGTTGGTGCGGTACAGCTCGCGCGGATCGCGTGCCCCCAGGCGGTAATCGGCCGCGACGTGGAACACGGCCAGACAGCCCGCGGCCGCACGGGCGAGCGAGGCGCTCTCGATCAGATCACCGGGCACGGTCTCGATTTCGAGGCCCTGGAGGTTGCGCCGGTCAGCCCCGGCACGCACCAGCGCACGCACCTGCCAGCCCTCGCGCAGCAGTGCCCGTGCGACGGCCGCCCCGACGAACCCGGTGGCGCCGGTGACGAGTGCCCTCACGGCGCGCCCGCGATCGGGATCGTGGGCAGCTGCGGCGCCAGGGCGCCGCTGCGTGCGACCGTGCGCAGTGAGCGCCCGGCGAGAATAAAGTTGCGCGCAAGACGCAGCAGCGCACCCAGCTGGCCGGGTTCGCGCAGCAGCAGCGCGCACAAACGCCACGGCGACACCTCCCCGGCGGCGTCCATCGCCGCCAGGACCGCCGCGGGCACCGGGTCGCCGACGCGGTCCACAACGACCCGTACGACAGCACACGGCACGCCGCTGCTGTGGGCCACCCGGGCGATCGCCGCGCTTTCCATGTCGACGGCGCAGGCCCCGCTGGCGGCGAACAGCGCGCGCTTCGCCGCAGCGCTTGCCAGGGGTGCCAGCACGCTCACCAGCCGCCCGCCCACGGGTGCGTGCCCCGCCAGTGCCGCGGCGAGCTGCTCGCGCCAGGGCGCATCGCAGCCCGACACTGTCCCGTCGGGCGCGAGGATTTCAGCTGGCACGATGATGCGCCCGGCAGACAGGCCTGGATCCAGGCCGCCTGCCAGCCCGAAGCTCAAGAGGGCATCCGCACCGGCGCTCAGCAGCGCCCGGGCGCCTGCGGCCGCCGCGCCCAGGCCGACGCCGCTCAGCACGCGCAGATTGCCGTCGGCCAGCGGCTGGACGGTGGCAGGAGACGAAGCTATTCGACCCAGGTGACGCGCTTCGCTGCGCAGGGCGCAGACGACGCCAACGCGCCGGGTCGTCAATGAGTGCCCCCGGCGCCGTGGAGATTGCGGTAGGCCGCCAGCGCCCACAGCGGAAAGTAGGCGCTGTAGCCGTGGTACTTCAGGTAGAAGACGCGCGGGAAACCCGGCGCGGTGAAGCCCGCATCGCTCCACAGGCCGTGCAGGTTCTGCGTGCGCTCCAGGTACTCGATGCCGCGCTGCACGCTGTCGGTGCGCACCTGGCCTGCGGCCATCAGTCCCAGCAGCGCCCAGGCCGTCTGGAACGAGGTGCTGGCGGCGGGTCGGCGCAAGGGCGTGGGCTGCGCATAGCTGTCGTTGCTCTCGCCCCAGCCGCCATCCCCGTTCTGCCAGCCATTCAGCCAGCGCACCGCCCGCATCACGGCCGGATCCTCCGCACGGATGCGTGCCTGCGCGAGCGCCATCAGCACTGACCAGGTGCCATAGATGTAGTTGCTGCCCCAGCGTCCGAACCATGCGCCGTCGGGTTCCTGTTCGCGGCGCAGGTACCCGATCGCGCGTGCCAGCGCGGCGCGGTCCTGCGGCCGGTCGGCATCGGCGAGCACCGTGACCACGCGCGCCGTCACGTCGCTGGTCGGCGGATCGAGCAGCGCGCCATGATCGGCGAACGGGATGAGGTTCAGCCGGTAGTGTGTATTGTCGACGTCGAAGGCGGCAAAGCCGCCGTTGCTGCTTTGCATGCCGACCAGCCAGTTGAGGGCCCGCTCCACCGGTTCGGCATAGGCCGCGCCATCGCGCGAGCGGCGCATCGCCCAGACGATCGCGGCGGTGTCATCCAGGTCCGGGTAAAAACTGTTCTTGTACTGGAACGGCCAGCCACCGCCGGCAAGGTTTGGGCGCTGGCGCTGCCAGTCACCCGGCTCGTCGCGCAGCTGCTGGGATTTGAGCCACGCGAGCCCGCGCTCGGCGGCTGCCAGCGACTCCGTGCCGCCCTCTTCCTGCATGGCGAGCGCTGCGAGCGCGGTGTCCCAGATCGGGGAGACGCACGGCTGGCAATATGCGCTGCTGCCGTGCACCACCAGCAGCTTGTCGATGGCGCGCCGGGCGATGACACGGCGCGGGTCATCGGCCGGATAGCCGAGCACGGTAAACGCCTCGAGCGCATTCACCATCGCCGGGAAGATCGCGCCGAGGCCGTCTTCGCCGTTCAGCCGCGCGAGCGTCCAGGCTTCGGCGCGCGCCGTGGCGCGCCGGCGCACGGCGCGCGGAATGAGCGGATCGAGCCGGCGGGCGCAGCGATCGATGAACAGGAAAGTGCGCGCCAGGACACTGCCGCGGCCCGTGGGCGGAGAGAAGTAGTGATGTTCTTCCTCCGGCGCAGTCACGAACAGCTCCGCCACGCCCACCTGCCGCGGATTTTGCGCCCACGCCTTGCGCGTGCACAGGATCAGCAGCGGCACCATCACGGTACGCGACCAGTACGACACCTTGTCCAGATGGAACGGGAACCAGCGCGGCAGCAGCATGATCTCGACGGGGATGTAGGGCACCGCACGCCACGGCACCTGACCGAACAACGCCAGCGTAATGCGCGTAAAGACGTTGGCGCGCGCAGCTCCGCCGCGTGCCAGTACGGCCTGACGCGCCCGCACCATGTGCGGCGCATCGACTGAGTCCCCCACCAGCTTCAAGGCGTAGTAGGCCTTGACGGTCGCACTGACGTCGAGGTCACCGCCCTGATACAGAGGCCAGCCGCCGTGCGCGGCCTGACGCGAGCGCAGGTAGACGGCGATCTTCTTCTCCAGTGCCGCGTTGCTCTCGCCGAGGAAGTGCAGCATCAGGATGTATTCGGCCGGAATCGTGCAGTCGGCTTCGAGCTCGTAGACCCACAGGCCGTCCGCATTCTGGGCGTTGGCGAGCGCGTGGCGCGCGGCGGCGATGGTGCGATCGAGGGGCGAGCCCTGCACCAGCCGCGCGGTGGAGCGGCCCGGAGCGCCGAGCGGCGCCTCTTCAACCTGCGGGTCAGTGACCGGCGACGTGCGATTCAATGTCCAGAACTCCCTTCGCGGCGCAACTCACGCTGGCCATGTATTTCGGTTTCTTGAAATTCAGGCATCCGGTTGTCCGCCCCGGCGCGCAGTCCCGGAACATAGGGCGTCTCGAGGCGCGCGAGCGGCAGTCCGCGCGCGGCGAAATCGAACAGGCGCCGCAGCAGCCAGTCCTGGTGCACGGCGGCGTTGGTCAGCAGCTGCGTCATGGCCACCGCAGCGTGCGAGACCTTCACCTGGCGGCCCGCGGTAAATCCGGGCGTGTGCGCCAGACGCTGCAGCGTCAGCACCGCAAGTCCGATGGCCCACAGGCAGAAGCGCCGGATGCCGGCCTCGGAGCGCGGAATCAGCAGGGTAAATGCCAGGGCGTTGCGCAGGTGCGCATGCGCCACGCCGATGAGTTCGCGCATGCCGGCATCGAAGCCTGGGGGCTGCGACTGCGACCTCAAGTCCGCCAGCTCCACGCCGTGTCTTGCGAAGACGTCGCGTGGCAGCCAGCAGGCCCCGCGCTCGCGATCATCCCACACGTCCTTGAGGATGTTGGTCATCTGCAGGCCCTGCGCAAACGAGATGCTGAAGCGCTGCAGGCCGGAGCGCTGGCGCTCGATGCCCGGCGCGTAGGCGCAGAACAGCTCCGTCAGCATCTCGCCCACGACGCCTGCCACGTAATAACAGTAGTCGTCCAAGTCGCTCATGCGCGCCAGACCCTGGAGACTCGCGATGCACTGGAACTGGTGCATGCCGTCGCACATCACCGCGACGCAGTGCTCGATGGCCGCACGCTGCGGCGGCGCGAGGGCGGCGGCGACCCGTATCACCCGTCCGCTGTTGAGGATGAGTTCGCGCTCGGCCGGCAGGGTGTGTTCGGTGAGGCGCGGCGCCACGTCGCGCGCCAGCTGGGCGGCGTCCTCGCGGCCGCACAGCACCGCTACGAAGCGGTGCAGGAGCCCGAGGCGGGCGGCGGCGGTGGTGCTGGTCTGGTCCTCGATCGTATCGGCGATGCGGCACAGGAGGTAGGCGTTCGTCACCGCGCTGCGCAGCGCCGCCGGCAGCTGCGGGATCGTCAGCGCGAAAGTGCGCGACACGTGCGGCAGAATCTGTTCCTGATAGGCCTCGTCGGAAGTGCTTGAATCCATTAAAGCAGTGTCTCGCATGAGCATAGGCGGCCGCAATTGACTTGCGACCGCTGTTGTAAAGTTCCCCTGACGCTTAGTGTAACTTCGCGGCGCAGCCGGCCCAACCGGCGCGTTGCCCGCACCCCTTTCTGAACAAGCCGTTCAGCTTCGCGCTGACCTCAGCCGGAGCGTGGCCATCCGGCGCGCAGCGCAGTGCGACATAAAGGACCGCCCGGTCGGCGGGCGCCCCGTCGGCGCGGGTCAGTACCGGCGCGTCAGCAGCCAGGCCGCCAGAGCACGCAGCGGCGCGGCGCGCTCGGCGAAGGGCTCGAGGGCCTGCAATGCCTGCGCGTGCAGCAGCTGCACGCGCTCCTGCGATGCCTTGACCCCGATGACCGACGGATGGGTCGGTTTGGCACGCACGCTGTCGGCGCCGGCCGCCTTGCCGATCGTGCTGACATCGCCGAGCACATCCAACAGATCGTCCTGAATCTGAAACGCCAGCCCGATGGGGCCGATGAAGCCTGCGAGCGCGTCATAGTGACGGGCGTCAAGGCTGGGCGCGCAGCTGGCCGGCATGAGGACACTGGCGCTGATCAGGGCTCCGGTCTTGCGGGCGTGCATGTCTTCGACCTGCCCCACATCCAGCTCCCGGCCCTGCGCAGCCAGGTCGATCGCCTGGCCGCCGGCCATGCCAAACGTCCCGCTGGCCTCGCCCAGAAGTCCGATGAGGCGCAGGCGCACGGCGGGACTGGCGGCGAGCGTCGGGTCGGTCGCCAGCACCTGGAAGGCCAGTGACTGCAGCGCATCGCCGGCGAGGATGGCGGTCGCCTCGTCGTACGCCTTGTGGCAGGTCGCACGGCCGCGGCGCAGGTCGTCATCGTCCATCGCCGGCAGATCGTCGTGTACGAGCGAGTACACGTGTACGAATTCAATGGCGCAGGCGATTGCCTCGACGTCCGTCTCGGTGAGTCCGACGGTGCGCGCGGTGGCGAACACGAGCGCCGGACGGATGCGCTTGCCGCCGCCGAGCGCGCTGTAGCGCATCGCCTCGTGCAGCCGCGCCGGCACCTGCTGCGGATCAGGCAGGCGCGCGGCGAGCGCCGCTTCCATGCGCGCCTGCCAGGATTTCAGCAGCTCCGGAAATGCCTCGTGCTCGGCCGCGCCCTCGGGCATGGGAGTCGCTGCAAGTGGACGGGTCACAGGGCGGGCAATAGCTACGGGACCTGCTCGACCTCGGCTTCCCGGCTCGCGCGGGTGATCGCCGAAACCGGAATCGTGGCGACCGCATGCCGCTCACTCGCCTGGTAGAGGATGGGCGGATTGGGCGCCATCGCTCCGCTGGTGCGCGGCCCGCGCAGTGCGGTGGTGAGTGCCTTGAGCGGATGGCTGAAGGCATCGTTGACCGCCGTGCCCTCGAAGCCGCAGTGCGCCATGCAGTTGTCGCAGGCGGGGTTGCGGCCCACGCCGTAGCTGTCCCAGGCCGTATCCTCGATGAGCGAACGGTAGCTGTCCGCATACCCTTCATCGGTCAGGAGGTAACACGGCCGCTGCCAGCCGAAGATGTTGTAGGTCGGAGTGCTCCAGGGCGTGCACTGGTAATTCTGGTTGCCGGCGAGGAAGTCGAGGAAAAGCCCTGAGTGGTTGAACGACCAGCGCCGCTTCTGGCCGGTGCCGCCGGCGTTCAGGCGGCCGCGCTTGAAGATCTCGCGGAACAGGTTCTTGCTTGCGCTGCGCCCGAGGAAGACGTCCTGGCGCGGGGCGTGGCGGTAGCTGTAGCCGGGGGAGACCGTGATGCCCTCGATGCCGAGCGCCATCGCCTCATCGAAAAAGTCGGCCACGTGGTCCGGATCCTCGGCGGTGAACAGCGTGCAGTTGACTGTGACACGGAAGCCCTTGGAGCGCGCCAGACGGATGGCGGCCACCGCCTTGTCGAACACGCCCTCCTGACACACCGACTCGTCGTGCCGCTCGCGGTTGCCGTCCAGGTGGATGGAGAAGGTCAGGTACGGCGAGGGCTGGTACTCGTCGATGTGCTTGGGCAGGAGGATCGCGTTGGTGCACAGATAGACGAACTTGCGGCGTGCCACGATGCCCGCGACGATCTGCGGCATCTCCTTGTGGATGAGCGGCTCGCCGCCGGGAATGGAGACCATCGGTGCGCCGCATTCGTCGACGGCGCGCAGCGCTGCCTCGACGGTGAGACGCTTCTGCAGGATCTCCTTCGGGTAGTCGATCTTGCCGCAACCCGCGCACGCAAGATTGCACTGGAACAGCGGTTCCAGCATCAGCACCAGCGGGTAGCGCTTCACGCCACGCAGTCGGCGGCCCGCGATATAGCGGCCCACCTGAAAAGCCTGAATTAATGGCACGCCCAAAGGCGCCTCCTATGTCAAAGCCAATACAGCGGCGCGGTGATCACGCCAGATCCGCGCCCATTCCAGCCTAAACCATGGGGTGAACTTTTCCATCCCCGCGCCGGCCATTTCTGCCTCCAGGGCCTGCGGCGTCACCCAACGCCAGGCCTGCACCTCCTGCGGGTCGCTGCGCACGGGTTCGTCGGAGCGGCCGATATACACCGAGCACAGCTCGCGCTCGCTGCCGGCGGCGGCGAACTGCGCCTGGTACTGAAACTTGAACAGAAACTGCAGCGGCGCTGAAATGCCCAGCTCCTGCTGCAGCCGGCGATGGATGGCGGTCTCCAGAGTCTCCGCGCGGCGCGGATGGCTGCAGACGCTGTTGGACCAGTACATGGGCCACAGCCGCTTGCCGGGGGCGCGCTGCTGCAGCAGCAGTTCGCCGTTGCCGTTGAAGATCAACAGGGAAAAGGCGCGGTGCAGCACGCCTGATCCGTCGTGGCAGGCGCCCTTGCCAAGGTAGCCGACCTCGCGATCGGCGGCATCGACCAATATGAGCTGTTCGGATTCGTGGACGTCGTCGTATGCCATCTCTTGGGGTCCGCCCGCGGGCCCGGGTCCTGTTGCCTTAAACCGGTATACGGGTTCGCACGACTCACTCCAATACGCCATTGGGGGGACCGACAACCGTCCGCGCACGAGCCGGCGGGATGATAGCCGAATGGCGCTGCCCTGCCACGGCTTACCGGATGCGGGTGTCGCACGCGCCCGGAGGCGTACGGCCACGCTCAGAGGAGCTCGGGGTGGTTAATCCTGAGCCACGCGAGCGTTTTCGCCCGCAGCGACTCGGCCTGTCGCACGCACACTTTCAGCGCCGATTCAGGAATGATGTCGCCGCTGCCCTCGATCAGATCCCGCAGCCGGCGCAGCTTCTCGATGCGCGCAGCGGTTTTCTCATCGATCCCGAGCGTCATGGGCAGCGACTGCGTGGCCGAGGGGTCGGTGCGCAGCGCGTGGCGTACCGGGCGATAGCCCTGCGCCAGCAGGCAGGCGTGCGCCAGCATGCGGATGGCCGCATAAGCACTGAAAAAGCGCGTCTCGGGGCTGATGCGCTGGACCTTGGCATCTGCGATGTGCCGCTCGGCGCCTGCCAAGCAGGCGCGTGAGGCTGTCCTGTGCCGGCACGACCTGTTCGACGCCGGCGAGATCTTCCAAGCGCATGCCGCGCCACCGCTAAAAACACAAAGTCGGTAAGCGCATGTTACGGGGGTTCGCGGCGGACGCGCGCCCCAGGCGGCGCGGCCGGGCCGCCCCTGGAGCTTAAAACACATGCAATTTCAATAACTTAGGTGACTAAAGTCCCGGTGAGTTTTATATTCGGGACATGGGTCGCAAATCCTTCATTCAGCGCGGCCGCCGAGCCTATAGGCACTGCCGGCTCGTACAGGATTTACATGACCCTCAACGCCAAGGCGTCCGTGGGTGACACCGCCCGGCACGCAGGCGTGGCAGACCTTCGGCAAGCGCGCTCACGTTTTGAGCGTTTGGCGCTAAAGGACAGTCCGCCCCTGAGAGGCGGAGCGTCGCATCGGGCGCTGGGTCGCGCCGTCGCCGCGCTCCGGGTTTCTTTGCTCCTTTCCCCGCAACGACGGGAAGAACTCCCAGTCTTCTCCGGGAAAAATCCTCTTTCCGGCAGCGGCTTGTGTCCGAGAAACTCGAATTGACATAAAGAACGCCGGGGAAACCCTTCCAGTGAACCGTAATGCTGTCATGCTGGCGCTCGTATGCGCCGGAATCTCATTGATTTTTCAAAGTGTTACGGCTCGCGCTGAGGATGCGGGCGATGGCAGCCGGCAGCCCACGGCCACCGTGGTGGTCCATGCGACCGCCATTCCCGGGTCGACGATCGATGCGGACAAATTCCCGGGAAACGTCGAGGTGCTGTCCTCGGCGGACCTCACCCGCGAGGGCTCGGCGAGCCTCACCGGGGCGCTCAACTCCCAGCTGGGCAGCAT
The DNA here is from genome assembly GCA_963787655.1 of uncultured Gammaproteobacteria bacterium. GTDB lineage: Bacteria > Pseudomonadota > Gammaproteobacteria > Steroidobacterales > Steroidobacteraceae > 13-2-20CM-66-19. The sequence goes on from CAWBDY010000003.1 coordinate 814,307, forward strand.
CAACATCGACGACAACCTCGATGATCCGTTTCAGCCAGACATTCTCTACCGCGGCTTTGAGGCCTCCCCGGTGCTGGGAACCCCGCAGGGACTTGCGGTCTACCAGAACGGCGTGCGCATCAACGAGGCGTTCGGCGATACGGTGGACTGGGACCTGTTTCCGGACATCGCCATCAATCGCGTGGAACTCGTCAGCTCCAGCCCGGTGTACGGATTGAATGCGCTGGGCGGTGCCGTCTCGATCACCATGAAGAACGGCTTCGATTACCAGGGCGGCAGTGTGGAGTTGTCCGGCGGTTCCTGGGGACAGCATCAGGGGGCGGCGCAGTTCGGCGTCAGTTCCGATCACCTTGCCTTCTATGTCGCGGGACGGGCGCTCGACCAGACCGGCTGGCGGCTGTTCTCCGACGACAAGGTGCGCCAGCTATACACAGCGCTCAGCGCCCGCGGTGACAGCGGCTCGCTCGACCTGACCTATACCCTCGCCAACAACGCACTCAACGGCCAGGGCGCGGCTCCCGTGCAGGAACTGGCCATAAGTCGCGCACTGGTTTTCACCGGACCGCAGCAATACCTGAACCGGCTCAATTTCTTCACGCTCAACGGCAACCTGAACCTGACGCAGGCGTGGTCGGTGCAGGCCGTTGCCTATTACCGCCAGTTCTCGCAGTCACTCGCCAATGGCAACACGACCGACTTCACTTCCTGTGCGGCGCCGCCCTACATCGGCGACCTGTGCCAGGGCGACGGGCTGACGCCGGCCAAGAACGCCGCCGGCGCCGTGCTGCCCGACATTTCCGACGGCGGCGCGCTGCCGATCGGTGAGAACGATTTCGAGACGATCAACTCCTACGGTCGCGGCGCGACGCTGCAGACGAGCGACCGGGAGTCGATCATGGGTCATGGCAACCAGTTCAGCGCCGGTGCGACCGTCGACTACGCCAATGTGAACTTCTATTCGGGCACCCAGGTCGGGGTGATCAACTCCCAGCTGACCGTGCTGCCCTCGAACCTGATCGTGGATACACCCGAGGATTCGGTCGCCGGCCAGGAGTTCGGTGCGACGCCTGTGAGTCTGCGCTCCCTGACCAAGGACTACGGCTTCTACCTGACCGATACGTTCGACGTCACCTCAGCCCTGTCGCTGACGGCCAGCGGCCGCTACAACGTGTCCGACATCGATCTGGAAGATCAGCTGGGCACCAACCTGACCGGCAACAACCGCTACGTGCATTTCAACCCGGCCGTCGGCGGCACCTACAAGGTGTCGCCGGACCTGACGGTCTACGCCGGTGCCTCGCAGAACACCCGCACCCCGACCGCCAGCGAGATCGAGTGCTCCAATCCGCTGCAGCCGTGTCTGCTGCCCTCGAACCTGGCGGGCGACCCGCCGACGCTGCGGCAGGTCGTGGCGCGCACCTACGAGATCGGCGCCCGCGGCGGCTCTGCGGTCACCGGCGGCGCCTGGTCGTGGAACGCGAGCCTCTTCCGCACGATGCTGCACGACGACATCTACGGCATCGCCACGTCCGTCAGCCAGGGCTTCTTCCAGAACATCGGCGACACGCGCCGCCAGGGTCTCGAGCTGGGTCTCAAGTACCAGGCCGAGCGCTGGTCCGCCTTCGCCAACTACAGCTACGTGGATGCCACCTTCCAGTCCGCGCTGGTGCTGCCCTCGCCTTCAAGCCCGTACCAGGACGCCGCCGGAGATATCCAGGTGGCGCCGGGCGACCACCTGCCGGGCATTCCGCGGCATCGGCTGAAAGTCGGCGCAGACTTCAAGATCCTCGCGAACTGGACAGCCGGCGCAACCGTCAACGTCGTCAGCAACCAGTACTACTTCGGGGATGAGTCGAACCAGTTCGGCCCGATGCCAGGCTATACGGTCGTAGGCCTGCACAGCGTCTTCGAAGTGACCCACTCGTTCTCGCTGTTCGCCACGGTCAGCAATCTGTTCGATGCCAAGTACTCGAACTTTGGAATCCTGAGCGACCCGACCGGGGTCGGTACTCCCGGGGTTCCCGCCGACGGCGTCACCAACGGACCCGGAGTCGACAACCGCTTCCAGAGTCCCTCCAACCCGCTGGCTGCCTGGGCGGGGTTCCGCCTCACGTTCTGACCTGGTGTCTGCAGCTGCGCAGCGTACGGCTGCGCAGCGGACTCAGGAGCCGACCGATAGCACGGCGAGCGCAGCGCTCACAGGCCCGGAGCGTCGGCAGTCCACCACCACGGCTGCCCCCGCCAGACCAAGGTCGTCTTGAGTCAGCCGCCCGCGACGGGTGTGAGGCCGAGCGGCGGATTCCGCGCGACAGCGACACACCAGGCGCAATCGAGAAGCGCCTGCCACCTCGCGTTGCAGCATCTACGCAGGCGCAACCGGCTTGCAGCGCCAAGCGTACGGCCCCCGTCTAACACCGCCGCCCGCGCTGGTCACTACGACCTTGGTCGAAAGTCGCGACGTGCGAGCGGGGTCTATGATCAATAAATGAACAAGCTGTGCGTGGGCATTGCCCGCACAGAAAAACGGCACGCGCGATAAGGGGAGCTCACATGAACAGACGGACTACGTTGGGCACAACGATCGCCGCGGTGATCGGCACTTCGGCCTGTGCTGCATTGCACGCCGATCCGCTGCCCGACACTTTCAGCTGGGGCGGCGTCACGTTGTTTGCAACGATCGACGTCGGTTACGCCTATCAGTCCGAGGGCGTCCCGCTCAACAGCAAGTACGTCGGCGGCCTTGAATATCAGGCCTTCACCACGACGCGAAACTTCTCGGGCTCGCAGTCGACGCTGGCGGAAAGCGGCATCGAACAGTCGAAGGTCGGCATTCGCGCCGAAGTGCCGATCGGTTACGACCTGAATTTCGTCGGGCGGCTCGAGACCGCATTCAATCCTCTCTCGGGACACCTGACGGACGCCTGCGCCGCGATCATCGACAACAGCGGCGTAGCGCAGGGCAAGCAGACGGCCAACGCCGACAGCAGCCGCTGCGGGCAGCCCTTCAACGGCGTCGCCTACGGCGGCTTCGGCAACAAGACCTACGGCACGCTCACGATCGGCCGTCAGCAATCGCTGCAACTGGACGCCCTTGCCGTCTTCGATCCGCAGACCCTGTCGTACGCCTTCTCATTCCTCGGCTACTCGGGCTTCGACGCAGGCGCCGGCAGCACCGAAGCGGCCCGCCTCGACAACTCGGTGAAGTACGTTTACCTGAACGGCCCGATCCGCGCGGCGGCCGCGTACTCCAACGGCGGCGCCGACACCGGAGTGCTGGGGCGCGCTTACGAAGCCGAGCTCGGTGGCACTGTGCAGGGACTCACCCTCGATGCGCTGTACGAGCGGGCCAACGGTGCGGTCAACCTGCGCAGCTCATTCGACAACATGGCGAATCCTGTGCCGACTCCCGGACTGGCGGCGTATGCCTCGAACGATACCTCGTGGAACATCATGGGCAAGTATGCGTTCGATTTCGGCGCTGGCTCCGATCCGAAGGCTGCCCCGGGCAACAAACTCACGCTGTACGCGGGCTACACGCACATCGAGAAGGCTCACTCCAGTGAGACCGGCGGCTCCTCACAGGGCGACTACCCGCTGTCCATCGGCATCAACATCAACAACTCGGCTGAGTACAGCCTAGAGTGGGTCGGCGCCAAGTTCGCCATGCCCACCGGCTTGAGCTTCACCGGCGCGTATTACCATGTGAGCCAGAACAGCTGGAGCATCGGCCTCGGCCCGACCGGCACCGACAACATCGGTTGTTCCGGGGCGGGTCTGCTGTGCGCCGGCACCTTCAACGAAGGCTCGTTCGCCGTCGACTTCGCCTTCAGCAAGCGCTACGACGCCTACGCCGGCATCAACTACTCCACGGTGACCGATGGCCTGGCCAACGGGTTTGCCGGCACCACCAAGGACGGCACCACGGGCAGCGAAACGCAGACGACCTTCATGATTGGCTACCGCATCAGGCTGTAGACAATCGGTAAAGCCAGCCACCTCTCGCCGTCGTCAAATCCGGCGGCGAGAGCTCCGGGCCTGCCCGGCAGCCCTCAGCGCCGCCGGGTTTGATCGCTCACCACTGCAGCGTAGGATAGGGTTCCATGCTATCGGGCTGGCTGCTGTCCGTACTTGCGGTCGCCTATCTGGGTTGTCTGTTCGCCATCGCGTTCCATGGCGACAAGCACGCGCTGTACGCCAGCCATCCGCGCCTGCGCCCCTACATCTACGGGCTCGCGCTCGGCGTCTACTGCACCTCCTGGACGTTCTTCGGCGCGGTCGGCACGGCGGTCCGTGACGGCTGGGCCTACCTGCCGATCTACGTGGGTCCGTCGCTGGTTTTTCTGTTTGCGCTGCCGTTCATGGAGCGCCTGGTGCAGATCGGCCGGGCGCACAAGGTCAGCTCTATCGCCGACTTCATCGCCTCCCGTTTCGGCAAAAGCCGGCCGCTGGCCGTACTCGTGACCGTCATCGCCACGACCGCCGCCGTACCCTACCTGGCGCTGCAGTACAAAGCCGTCGCTGCCAGCATCGGTGTGCTGACCACCTCCGTGGGTCATGCGCCGTGGTACCGCGATGCCGCACTCGCGGTGGCTCTGCTGATGGCCCTGTTCGCCGTGCTGTTCGGTGCGCGCCGGGCGGATGCCAGCGAAAAGCGCGAGGGCCTGATGGTCGCCATCGCTTTCGAATCGTTGCTGAAGCTCCTGGCATTCGTCGCCGTTGGCGTGTTTGCCTATCTGCACGTGCGGGGCGGCCCCTTGCCGCTGCCGCCGCGTCTGACCACCTCACAGACGCTGTTGAATGGCGACGCACTGATGGCGACCGCGCTTGCGGCAGCGGCCATCTTCTGTCTGCCGCGGCAATTTCAGGTCGGTGTGGTCGAATGCATCGACGCGGCAGACCTCAAGGTCGCCCGCTGGCTGCTGCCGGCGTATCTGGGACTGTTCTCGGCCTGCGTACTGCCGGTCGTGGCACTGGGCTCGACCGGCCATCTCGCGGGCCGCGGTGCCGATGTGCTCATCCTGACGTTGCCGATGAGTTACGGGCTGCCGTGGCTCGCCATTCTGGTTTTCTTGGGCGGCCTGTCGGCGGCAACCGCCATGGTCGTGGTCGCCAGCATCGCCCTGTCGACGATGATCTCCAACGACATCGTGGCGCCCCTGCTGTGGCGGCAACGCCTGGAGAGCGGCGCCAGCCTCGCGCGGCGGGTGCTGTGGTTACGCCGCGCGATCATCGTCGGCCTGGCCCTGTTGGCGTTCGCTTACTATCGCTCGACTTCCGGACCGACCAGTCTGGCAACCATCGGCCTGCTGGCCTTTGCCGCCGTGGCGCAGTTCGCCCCGGGTCTTTTGGCGGCGCTCTACTGGAGCGGCGCGACCCGCATTGGCGTTCTGTGCGGCATGCTCAGCGGCTTCCTCCTGTGGGGCTACCTGCTGCTGCTGCCGATCGTCGTGGCGGGCGGCCTGATCACGTCCGCCGAATTCGCGCCGCCGCATGCGCTTGCATGGCTCTGGCCGCAGGCCCTCATCGATCCCTTGCGCTGGGGAGCCATAGGCCCGGCGGCGCTGCTGGCCCTGAGCGTCAACGTCATCGTCATGGTCGCGGTGTCACTGCACCGCGGTGTCACCCTGCAGGAGCGGCTGGCCTCGCGCACCTTTCTGATCGCCAAGCGCCCGACTGCGGGGCTGCCGGCCATCACCGCCAGCGTCGGTGATCTGGAGACAGTCGCGGCGCGGATGATCGGCAGCGGCAGTGCGCGCCAGGCACTGGTCGAATACGCGGCGCAGACGCGCCAGGCGCTTCCCAAGGCCACCGACCTCGCCGACCGCGGTCTGCTGCAGTTCTTCGAGCGGGTCATCGCCGGCTCGATCGGCTCCTCGTCCGCGCGTGTGGTGCTCAGCCACGCGCTCAAGCGCCAGGGCTTGGAATTCGACGAGGTGGCAGAGCTGCTCGATGAGACCTCGCAGGAGCTGCGCTTCAGCCGGCAGCTGCTGCAGGCGACGATGGAGAACGTCACGCAGGCGATCAGCGTGGTCGATGCCAACATGCGCATCGTCGCCTGGAATCGGCGCTACCTGGAAATGTTCGGCTACCCTGATGACATGGTGTTCGTCGGTCGCCCGGTCGAGCACCTCATCCGCTGGAATGTCGCGCGCGGGGAGTTCGGCGACAACGATGCCGAGCAGCAGGTGCAGAAGCGTCTGGCACACCTGCGCGCCGGCACCCCGTACACGTTCCAGCGTCTGCGCCGCAATGGCCATGTGTACCGGATTCACGGGCAGCCGATGTCCGGTGGCGGCTTCGTCACGACCTATACCGATGTCACGGACTTCAAGCGCACGGAGCAGGCGCTGCTGGATGCCAAGCAGGGACTCGAGGAGCGCGTCGCACAACGTACCCACGAGCTGCGCGAGGCGCTCGAGGCGCAGCGCCTCGCCAAGCAGGAGGCCGAGCGCGCCAACAGCAGCAAGACGCGCTTTGTGGCCGCGGCGAGCCACGATCTGCTGCAGCCGCTAAATGCCGCACGGTTGTTCGCCTCGGCGCTCGCGGAACGCGTGCGCTCACACCCGGAACTGCGGGAACTGACCAGCCGTATCGACGATTCGATGCGCGCGGCGGAAGAGCTGCTCAGCGATCTGCTGGACGTGGCGCGTCTGGACAGCGGCGTGCTCAAGCCGGACGTCACGGTGTTCCAGATCGGCGATCTGCTCGAAGAGATGCGCCGCCAGTACGCCCCCCTCGCACAGGCGCGGCACCTGCGGCTGGACATCGTCAACTGCCGCGATGCCGTGCGCAGTGACCGCGTCCTGTTGCGCAGGATCATTCAAAACTACTTGTCCAATGCCCTGCGCTACACGGAACGTGGCGGCGTGGCGCTCGGGTGCCGGCGCCGCGGCGCTGGGCTTGAAATCACGGTCTACGACACCGGGCCCGGCATTCCGACCGACCAGCAGCAGCGCATCTACGGTGAATTCCATCGCCTCGAGCAGGGCTCGCCGTGGGGCGAAAAGGGCCTGGGCCTGGGACTGTCGATCTGCGACCGGCTGGCGCGCCTCCTCAATCACGAGCTGACGCTCTATAGCCGCCTCGGCAAGGGCTCGGGCTTCGGCGTATGCGTGCCGCTTGAGGCACGCCCGCTGCAGCCACAGGTCGCCGCACCGCAGCTGAAAGCGGCGCAGCCCATCGGCCTGCAGGGACTGCGCGTGCTGTGCGTCGACAACGATGCCTCGATTCTCGATGGCATGGAGGCACTGCTCGGACAGTGGGGCGTGTCGGTCCTGAAGGCGCGCACTGCCGACGAGGCGCTCGTGGCGGCCGAGCGCGGCGAGCTCGATGCGGTACTGGTCGACTATCACTTAGGCGAGGGCATCGATGGCCTGGAACTCCTGCAGCGCCTGAAAGACGGGCAGGAGCGGGCATTGCCCGGTGGCCTCATTACCGCTGACCACGGCGCGGACATCGCCTTCGCCGCGCGGGCGAACGGCTATCCGCTGCTACACAAGCCCATCCGTCCGGCGGCGCTGCGGGCACTGCTGGCCGCCGCACGGCGGCGCAGCGCCGGGCGCCGCGGCGCAGGCGTCAGTCGCGCTCATCCGGCTGAGGTCTGATCTCATCGCTATTCAGGGTCAGGCGCGCAGCGAGCAATACGGCCTGCGTGCGATTGGCCGCGCCCAGCTTGCGCATGATCGCCGTCATGTGGGCCTTTACGGTTGCCTCGGTGATCTGCAGGTCGTGAGCAATCTGCTTGTTGAGACGCCCCGAGCACAGCATGGTCAGAACGCGAAACTGTTGCGGGGTGAGCTGCGCGAGGTGCTCGGCCACCTCCAGTGCGCCGGCGTCGGCACCCTGCGAGCTCTCGGACCGATAGCCCGCCGGCAGCACCAGGTCGCCGCGCAGGACGGCCTGCACGCATTCGCGAATCGATGCGGCGTCGGCCGACTTCGACAGAAAACCCTGCGCGCCGAAGGTCATCGCCTTATGCACCGTGGCCGAGTCGTCCATCGCCGAGACGACGATCACGGGCAGCTGCGGATGGGAACCGCGCAGATAGGCCAGCGCGTTGAAGCCGTGGGCATCGGGCAGATTCAAATCGAGCAGCAGCAGATCCACGTCCGCATGACGCTCGAGGGTTCCGAACATGGAAGCCACGCTGTCCGCCTCATGGAATTCCGCGGAACAGGCGGCCGAGACCGCGCCCTTGAGAGCGACGCGGTAGAGCGGATGATCGTCGACGATCACCACGCGATAGCGCAACGATTCCTGCGGGCTGACGGCCTGACTCATGTGTATTTCCGCAGCAGCAGCATGACACCCTCGTTCCGCGCGCGCGCCCGGCATGCCTTCATGGTGGCGCCTGGCGCAGCGTCGCTGGGCTAAGACCAACGTCTAGTACCGACAGGATTATCGCTCATGCATCATGGCGGCCGTTGCACGCGCTGCAAGGGGGCGGTTCGTACTGCTGTCGGGCCAAAATGCGATTGCCTGTTTGGCCAGGTCGTCAAAAGTATCTGCAAAACCCGCACAGCGCCTGTTCCGGCTTATTCACTTAATGTCATCAGGGCGTCATGAGATCGTGATACCGCGTAGCCGTGATTCGGTTCGTGAGTCAAAACACGATAAACTAAAAACCCTGGCTAGAACTATTACGACAACAGGAGCCATACCATGGCGACAAATACACTGACGGTCGGTGGATCGGGCATCGATAAGGCGCACCGCCAAGTCATCTTCGCCTCGAGCCTCGGGACAGTGTTCGAGTGGTACGACTTCTATCTGTACGGCTCGCTGGCGGCGATCATCTCCAAGCAGTTCTTCTCCGGCGTCAACGAGACGACCGGCTTCATCTTCGCGCTGCTTGCCTTTGCCGCAGGCTTTGCGGTGCGCCCGTTCGGCGCCCTGGTGTTCGGGCGGCTCGGGGATCTGGTCGGCCGCAAACACACGTTCCTCATCACCATCGTGATCATGGGTCTGTCGACCGCGCTGGTCGGCGTGTTGCCCAGCTATGCGAGCGCCGGTGTCATTGCGCCGGTCCTGCTGATTGCATTACGGCTGCTGCAGGGCCTGGCCCTCGGCGGTGAATATGGCGGCGCCGCGACCTACGTCGGCGAGCACGCCCCGCCGGGCAGGCGCGGCCTCTACACGAGCTGGATCCAGACGACCGCAACGCTCGGCCTGTTCCTGAGTCTCCTGGTGATCCTCGCCTGCCGTAACTGGCTCGGCACCGAGTTCGACACCTGGGGCTGGCGCGTGCCGTTCCTGGTGTCGATCGTGCTGCTGGTCATCTCGGTGTACATCCGCCTGCAGCTGGCCGAGTCGCCGGTGTTCCTGGAGATGAAGGCTGCCGGCACGCGCTCCAAGGCGCCGCTGACCGAGTCGTTTGCCCGCTGGGGCAATCTGCGGCTGGTCATCCTGGCGCTTCTCGGCGCCACCGCCGGCCAGGCCGTGGTGTGGTACTGCGGGCAGTTCTACGCCCTGTTTTTTCTCACCCAGGTATTGAAGGTCGCAGCGCAGCCGGCGAACCTGCTCATTGCCGCGGCGCTCCTCATCGGCACGCCCTTCTTCCTGGTGTTCGGCAGCCTCTCGGACCGCATCGGCAGAAAGAAGATCGTGCTGGCCGGATGCCTGATCGCGGCCGTCACCTACGTACCGATCTTCAAGGGAATCACCCACTACGCCAATCCGGCGATCGAGAGCGCTTCTGCCAATGCGCCGGTTCGCGTCATGGCAGACCCGGCCGCCTGCTCGTTCCAGTTCGATCCGGTCGGCAAGAAGAAGTTTGTGCAGTCGTGCGACGTCGCCAAAGCGGCGCTCGCCAAGGCCGGTGTGCCCTATCGCAATGAGGCGGGACCTGCCGGCAGCGTCGCGCAGGTACGCATCGGCAACAAACCCGCCATCGCCTCGGTGGAAGGCGGCGCCATGAGTGGCGCGGATTTCAAGGCGGCGACCGAGGCCTTCTCCAAGAGTCTGACCGGCTCCCTCAAGGAGGCAGGCTATCCGGCGAAGGCTGATCCTGACCAGATCAACTATGCGATGGTGCTGTTGCTGCTGGTGATCCTCGTGATCTACGTCACCATGGTCTACGGTCCGATCGCCGCGTGGCTGATCGAGCTGTTCCCGGCCCGTATCCGCTACACCTCGATGTCACTGCCCTATCACATCGGTAACGGCTGGTTCGGCGGCTTCCTGCCGACGGTGGCGTTCGCCCTTGTGGCACTCACCGGCGACATCTACTACGGACTGCGCTATCCGATCATCGTGGCGCTTATCACCGTCGTGATCGGCATGTTCTTCCTGCCGGAGACCAAGGACCGCGAACTGCAGTAGGCGAGAGGCGTGCAACGGCCACAGCGCTCGGCGACCGCCGAGCGCTGTGGCCCATTCCGCACCGCGGCGCGACAACGTGCTTGCGGTTAGCAACACGCGATCCCGCCGAAGCTTACTGGGCATTCCGTGACAGGACGTCGCGGCACTTGTGCGCGCGGGTTTCCCGACGGTGCGAGGAGTTTTTCCCAAACCGTAACGGGACTTGCGCTCTAGGCGAGCGTCCAAGCACGCCTCTAAACTTCGTGCCGCAGTCGTTTCTCGGACTCAGTGACCGGGAGGGGTGAGCACACTTCCGGTCGCTTTTTTAGTCTGCCGTACGAGCGCCGCTTTACAAAAGCGCACGCACGGGCCTACCGCGCGCAGCGACGAGAGACGAAGCCGTTTTGTCCGCCGGGCCCGCCGACAATTATCGATGCGCGGCGCCCACGCGAAAGCTCGCACCGTCCGGATATCTTCAGCTGACATTTTGCCGCTGCGCCAACAGCACTAATTCGACATCACTGGTGATTCCCAGCTTTTGCTTGATAAGCGAGTGATAGTTGGCGACCGTTTTGCCACTCAAGCTCAGCAGTCCCGCGATCGCGACCACGGAATAGCCGCCAGCCAGCAGCCGAAAGATCTCGAATTCGCGCGCGCTCAATGCGTTGAGGGGATTTTCGGCGCCGTTGAGCTTGAGCAGTGCCAATGACTGGGTGATGTCCGGGCTCAGCGCGAGCTTACCCGCGGCAACTTCTGCCACGGCGGCAGCGAGAATCTCCGGGGCACTGCTCTTGGTGACGTAGCCCCGCGCTCCCAGCTGAATGGCGCGCTCGGCGACGGAAGCGTCCTCGTGCATGCTGAAGACCAGAATCCGCGCCGCGGGCTCGCGGGCGATGATCCGCCGAATGGTCTCCATGCCACTCAAACCCGGCATCGACAGATCGAGAACGACAACGTCCGGCTTGTGCTCGACGAAAAGCTTATAGGCACGTTCGGCGTCGGCAGCTTCAGCGACCACCTGGCAGTTGAGCTGCTGCTCGAGCAGGCGTCGAAACCCTGCCCGCACGACCGCATGGTCATCCACGAGCATGACGCGGATCGCCGCAGCGCTCATTTCTGACCTCCGCACGCCACTGCCCGCGGCAGTTGCACCGCGATACGGGTGCCTCGTCCGGGCTGCGTATCGATGACACACGAACCGCCGAGAGCCTTGACGCGCTCGCGGATGCCCGTGAGACCGAGGCCGCGGTTCGCCGACATCTGGAAGAATCCCGCGCCATCGTCTGCGACCGTAACGCAGACAAACTGTCCGCCTGCCGGCGCCGTCGACTCGACTCCGGCAGCTGTCTGCGCCGGCGAAGGTGCGACCTCGATGACTGCGCTGCGCGCGTTAGCGTGCACGGCGATATTGGTCAGGGACTCCTGTACGACACGATAGACGGCGATGCCGAGTTCGCCTTCGAGATTGTTCAGTTCACTGGCGAAGTCGAGAACGCAGACAATCTGCGGATTACGCTGGCGAAATCCTGCGAGCTGCTCGCGCAGCGCCGCCTCAAGTCCCAGCCCCTCCAGGTATGCCGGCCGCAAGCGTCGCAGCATGCCGCGCACGATTTCCTTGATTCGACCCGTGCCCTGGACGATCGCCTCGGCGCTTTCGCGGACTGATTCGCCGCCGCGGTTGCGGATGGCAGCGGCCTCCGCGTGGATGGCGCTGACGTACTGGCCGATCTCATCATGCAGGTCGTGCGCGAGATTCCTGCGCTCGGTCTCGGCGGCCTGCAGCAACTGGCGAGTCAGTCGTTGATTTTCCGTGACGCTGTGCTCGAGTGTCTCCGCCATGTGGTTGAAGCCCACACTGATACGCGACATTTCCGGCACCCCGAAGCGCGGCAGGCGCGCTGACAAGTTGCCGCTGCGTAGTTCACTCAGCGCCTGCAGAATGTGGTCGATCGGCTGCAGTGCCCGCGACACTGCCCACCACACGAGGCCATTCACCAGCACGAAGAACAGCAGCAGCAGCTTGAGCAGGCCCCCCGAAGTCGCCCACATCTCGTCGATCTCGTAGGTCGGATCCGGGGCAATGACCAGACGCCCCACCGCTTTGCCGTTGAACGAGACGGCGCGCGTTTCTGACTTCGCCGGTACCGAGGTCATCCGCACCAGTCCGGTGAACCAGGCCGGGGCCTCCGGTCGGCGTCCGCTTTGATCCTCATTGCTGTCGAGCAGACGATTCTCGTTGTCGTAGAACCTCACGCTGAGATGACGTACGTCGCGCAGTTCGCGCAGCTGGAACAGCGGCACGGCGTATCCGCGGGCAGTCCAGTGATCGCGCAGCACATCCAGTTGCGCATCGAGAAAGTGGCCGGTGAGATTGAGCGTGGAGCGTACTTCCTCGCCCACGTCGTTGCGTGCCTTGCGGATGACATAAATGCCTCCCGCAATCGTCACCAGCGTGAGCAGTGCGGTGATGATGAGGCTCAAGCGCACTTTCAGCGTCGTGCCCGGGCGCCTCACGCCATCATCGGCCAGGATCCTGTCGGCTCTCTCATCGTTGCCGGCGGACACCGTTAAGGTCGGCTGAATGCGCGCAGACGCCTCCGCGCCCGCAGCCGCGTGCGGGGTGATTACCGGCTTGCCGGAATAGTCAGAGGGCTGTGCGCTCATTGGCAATCCACCGGCGGCTGCAAGGCACTGCAGGCCGCGGCTGCAGGTCGTGTTAAGCGTATGATTGTCCCCGTGCACTCATTGTAATTCACCCCCGCCGGACAGGATGTCTTCCCGCCTTAAGTCGGGATATATTCCCGAGTGCCTAGCGGCGGGGCGTTGCATCCGGCAACGGCCATCGATTGAACGCCCCGGGATTGCCTCCTGAGCGCGCTCGCATACACTGGGCATCACCCTTGCAAGGACATCCAAATGCAGATCCGCTGTCGTCGCCGTCTCGCCTGCTTCTCAGCATTGGCCGTCATGGCGCTCGCGGCCGCGCTACCCGCCTTTGCAGCGGCAGGTGAGTCCTACCAGATCTGGGTTTCCAACGAAAAGTCGGACGACATCACGGTGATCAGCGGGGCTGACTTCAAGGTGCTGGCGACAGTTCCCGTCGGCAAGCGGCCGCGGGGCATTCATGCCAGCCCCGATGGCAAGGCGGTCTATGTCGCCCTGAGCGGCACGCCGGTCGGGGGCCCGCCGCAGCTCGATGCACAGGGCAATCCAATTCTAAAACGCGCTGCCGATGACGATGACGATAAGGTCAACGCCGACAAATCCGCGGACGGCATCGGCGTCGTGGATATCAAGCAACGAAAAGTGACGGGCAAGATTAACGCCGGCTCTGATCCTGAGGAGTTCTCGCTGAGCAAGGACGGGACGCGGCTGTACGTGTCCAACGAGGATGTCAAGACGGCCAGCGTGATCAACATCGCGAGCGGCAAGGTGGAGCACATCATCCCCGTGGGTCTGGAGCCGGAGGGTGCGGCGACCTCGCCGGACGGCAAGCGTTTCTACATCACGTGCGAGGCGGGCGGCGATGTGTACGCGATCGACATCCCGACCTATACGGTCGCCGGGCACTTCAAAGTGGCCGTGCGTCCGCGCACCATGGCCTTCCTGCCGGACGGCAAAATCGGCTTTGTACCGTCCGAATCAACCGGTCAGCTGAACGTGGTCGATACCAACGAGCTGAAGGTGATCAAGGTGATCGATCTGCCGAGCGGCTCGCGGCCGATGAGCGTGAAGATGTCCACGGATGGCAAGCGGGTCTATGTCAGCGGCGGTCGGTCGGGGACGGTGGCCGTGCTGGACAGCCATACGTACGCACTCATCGGCACGATCAAGGTCGGACAGCGGCCGTGGGGGATCGTCATCTCACCCGATGGCAAGTACCTGTTCTCGGCCAATGGACCCTCGAATGACGTCTCAGTAGTCGACCTTGCCAGCAGCAAGGAAATCGCGCGGGTAAAGGCCGGCGAAAGCCCGTGGGGTATCACGATCGTGCAGTAGGGCCGGCACGCCGCCGCGCCCGAGCACCTCACTTGCCGATGACGAAAACCTCCTGCGCGACGATGCTGCGGGTGAAGCCGTCCTTGAAGGCGCGCGCGCGCAGCACTGTCGCGCTCGTCAATCTAAGCGGTGCCCGGTAGAGGGCATCCTTGGGGCCCGGTTCACTGCCATCCACGGTGTAGTGGATCTGCGCGCCCGCTTCGCTCACCTGCAGCGATACCTCGACAGGATCGGTGAATGTGCCGCCAGCGGGCGTTATGGCCGGCGGCGCGAGCACATCACGACCCGGCAGACTCTCGATCCACTGCCGTAGCAGGGCGACGCCTTGCTGATCGATGGTTTCGCGCGCAACGGGGGGCATCCGGATCTCGTCCACCGTATCGATCCGCATGTAAGCAATCGAGCGCCAGATGTCGTGTGCGGCTATGACGCGCGGGTGATCGATGCCTTCATCAATCAGCACCGGCCCGTTGATGAGCTGCTGTCGGTCCAGTGGCGTATCGTAGCGGGCGTCGAAATAGGCCACCGTGCCGCCGGGCCGATGGCACTGCGAGCAGTTCGCATCTAAGTACGAACGGGCCCGGTCCTCGACACTGCGGCTCGTGTCCGCGCTGGCGGCGAGCCTGCCAGCGGCTGCAAGATCCGCATCCGTCAGCCGGGGGGCGAACAGGCCGAGGTGATTCCAGGTGCGCAGCTGGTTGTCAGTGATCCCCGAGGGATAACGCAAATCCCGATTCAACTGCCGTGTCTTCACCCCGAGCACGCCGCCGGCCAACGTGTTGTGGCAGCTCAGGCAGTCCTTGCGACTCGGGTAATACCAGGTCTGCTCATGGTTCTGCCCGGCCCTGGACCTGATCGCAATTCCTTCACTGAGACTGTCGCTCAACAGCTCCGCGTCGCTACCGTCCGCGCGCCACTTGTACACGACGCCGTAGACTCCTCCGGCAGCGTCGCAAACGAGCAGCCGCGTCTCGAGTCGCCGCCTGATGTCAGGATTGCCTTGGTCGGTCGGCAACTCGAACGTCTTGATGAATACCGTGCCTCTCGGAAAGCGCCACTCGCCGGTGGGCGAAAACCCGATTTTGCCGTTCGGCACCGCGATGAAGCGCGACTTGGCGGCGCCGTCAGACCAGAAAGGCACGACGAGATCATAGGGAATCAGCCCCTCGCTCGGGGTCAGGGTGCGTACATCGGTGAAAGCCCCGGTCTGCGACAGCAGCCGCGGGATCCGCCCTTTGCTGCTGTCCGGCATGTTCAGGTAGGCCCGCGCCGCGTGACGGGCCGCAAGTCCGTAGGGTGCCGCACTACTTGCCTGCGCCGCCAGAGAAACTCCGGCGCCGGCGCAACATACTGCAAGTACCAGCTTCGCGACGAATGCGGCCGTGCGCCGCAGCCTGGCGAACGAGCGCACCCTCACGCGACGGCTTTCCTCCGTGGTCCAGGGCTCTGGTCGATCCATGTCATGCAACTCTAAGCGAACGGCTCGGGGCACGATTCACCATTCGGTACAGCATCGGGCTATCTACTCGGCGCGCTTCGGGATTTCTTCCTGACCTCGTCGCACGCTATCGGTGTCGCGCTCGGTGGGCATTAAGATTCGGGAAAGTTTCAGTTGTCATAGCGGCATCGGTGGCTTCAGCGACAGCTCGGCTGGCTTATCCGTTGCGGAAGCCTAGGTTGTCGCGCAGCGGAATGGAAGTACCGCCGGGCGACGAACCACGAAGTATCCGACAGCAGCAATGAGTGAAAATTCTGAACTCATCGATGCGATCGTTCTGGCGGCTACAGAGACTAAGATGTCAACGGGCTTGGCTTGAGTAAATGAACTGGAAGGGGATTCGAATGGCTGATCGAAAAGCGCTAGCGGGCGTGGCGACGGTGGTCGCCGCCATCTTCGTGTTCGGAGCATCAAATGCCGTAGCAGCCGACGGTGATCTCCTCTCCAAGTACGATAAGGACAACGACAAATCGCTCGATCTCGATGAGGTCACCGCCGCGGCATCGGCACATTTCGACAAGCTGAACAAGGATGGGGACAGCACGCTCGAGGCCAAAGAGGTCAGGGGCGTAATTGGCCCGTCCGCTTTCAAAGCCGCTGACGCCGATCACGACGGCACGCTCTCGAAGGATGAGTATCGCTCTATGCGAACTGACCCGCGACGCGGTGGAACTTGACCCGGCGCGAGTCATCATCGCCTGGCTGCGCAGCTGGCTCGCCGACTTCTGGACAGCTCCGATATTGCCAGTGTGTACCGCGAGGCGAAGGGAAAGCCGATCGTTCAAAGTCTCAACAGCGGCACGTGACGGAGGCCGCCTGGCGTTTGGCAAAGACCATCACAAACTGCAGCACTGTCAGGCCGCTGGGCGCCACTATGACTTAAGGTTCTCCGTAACGAGTTCCCAGACATCCCCGCCACGGCCGGATAGAACCGCCTTGGCGGAATACAGCGCCGTGCCAAAGACCTGGGCCAGCGCTACCTTTGGCGGCATGACCAGTTCCATCCGGTCGGTCAGCACGTCTAGCAGCGCAGGACCCGGCGCACTGAGCCAATCGCGAACCGCTTTTTCGAGCGCACCGGGGTGATCGACGCGCTGCGCGTGGAAGTCCGATTGCCTGCGCCACCTGGGCGAAGTTTGGATTCTCAAGGTTGGTGTACGCATCCAGAAGTCCTTCGACCTTCATTTCGAGCTCGACAAAACCCAGCGAGCCATTGTTGAATACAGCAATCTTGATCGGCAGCTTCTCCTGCACCGCGGTGATGAGATCACCCAACAGCATGGAAAGACCGCCATCGCCGCTCAGCGAGACAATCTGTCGTCCCGGGAAGGCCTTCTGGGCACCGAGCGCCTGCGGCATTGCATTGGCCATCGTGCCGTGGGTGAGACTGACGACCGTTCGCCGTCGCGCGCTCGCGCGGATGTGCCGTAATACCCAGACCATGGGCGATCCGCCGTCAGCGGTGAATACCGCATCGTCGGCGGCGTAGCGATCTATGAGGTGGGTCAGATACTGGGGGTGGATGCCGCCGCCGCGGCCGATGGTGGCGCGCTTCTCCAGCGAGTGGCTCGCCTCGCCGTACCGCTTCAGGCTTTCGTCCAGATAGGCGCTATCCGTGCGGGGCGTCAGGCGCGGCAGCAATGCTTCGACTGTCGCCCTTACATCACCCACCAAGCCGATCTCTACGGGGTGCCGTCGGCCGAGGTGTTTCGCATCGATATCGATCTGAACGATCCGCGCATCGCGCGGATAAAACTGACGCCAGGCAAAGTCACACCCCAGCAGCAGGAGTGTGTCGCAGGACATCACTGTCTGGTAGCCGCCCTCCGTTCCGAAGATCCCGGTCATGCCGACATCGAAAGGATTGTTGTATTCGAGAAAATCCTTGGCACGTGACGTATGAGCGATCGGCGCCTTGAGTGCGGCAGCCAGATTGACGACCGCGTCATGCGCGTCCTCGCACCCGGAGCCGCCGTAAATGGCGACCTTCTTGCCGGCGTTCAGCACCGCTGCCACTCGATCAAGGTCCGCATCCGTCGGACGGATCACCGGCCGAGATACGTGGACTGCGAACGCCGGTTCCTCGGGCGCCTCCGCCTTCGAGATGTCGACCGGCAAAATAAGCACGGCCACCCCGCGCTTGGCGAGCGCCGCCTGCGCTGCCATTGCGGTCTTGCGACGGGCCTGAGCGGGCGTGCGGATCTCGTCGCAGAAGACGCTGCAGGTCTTGTAGATGGGCGTGTAGTCGACTTCCTGGGGAAAATCGAACCCCAGCTCTTCGCTCGTAACCTGGCTGGCGATCAGGATTACCGGCGCGCGGTTGCGGTGGGACTCATACAAACCGTTGACGAAATGCAGGCTGCCCGGACCGCACGAGCCCGCGCAGGCGGTCAGAGTGCCGGTCAGCAACGCTTCTGCTCCGGCTGCGAACCCGCCAACCTCCTCGTGTCGGACATGGACCCACTGAATCTCGCTACGGCGGATCGCGTCCGTCACAAAATTCAGGGTATCTCCGGGGATCCCCCAGCAGTGTTTAACGCCCGCCGCCTGCAGTGTTTCGACGACGACGTCGGCAACCGATTTCGCCATGGCCGTGATTCCTTTGCGCTTCGAAAATCAGAGAGCTTCCCGCGAGCCGCAGTCGGCCTGCGCGCTCGCGCCTAGTCTGTCACAGGGTGAGTCGCTCTTCGTTAAGGCTAACGTCGACGCACAGCTGTGCCTGTGACTGTGCGGGGCTGGGGCGCGAGGCGACTGACACAACCTAACCGGAAGAGCAGCGCAATTCTCGCCGCTGCGGCAGGTCCGAGCCCACGAGGCTCCGCACCGTCAGGGCTGCCCCTGTCCGCCGCCGGCACCGTAGATGTTGCCCGTGGTGAAGCTCGGGTCAGTGGCAGCCAGCTGGACGTAGATCGACGCAAGCTCAGCCGGTTGGCCCGGCCGGCCGAGAACCGTCTTGCTGCCGAACTGCTGGTACTTCTGCACTGAAGATCCCCCGCTGATCTGCAGCGGCGTCCAGACCGGTCCCGGTGCGACGCCGTTAACCCGAATCCCCTTCCCGCCCAGCTGCTTCGCGAGGGACTTGACGTAGTTCATCGTGGCGGCCTTGGTCTGGGCGTAGTCATACAGCTCGGGTGAGGGGTCATACGCCTGCTCGGACGTCGTTCCGATGATGCAGGAGCCCGGCCGTAAATGCGGCAACGCCGCCTTGATGATCCAGAAGGGAGCGTAAATGTTGGTCTTCATCGTCGCGTCGAAGTCCTCGCTGCTGATCTCCAGAATCGACGCTTTCGACTGCTGCCGCCCGGCATTACAGACGACGATATCCAGACCACCGAGCTGCTGAACGGCTTGCGCCACCAGGTGCCGACAGAAGTCCTCGCTGCGCAGATCGCCGGGAATGCCGATGCCGTTTCTGCCGGCTTCCCGAATGAGCTGCAGCACCTCATGCGCATCGGACTCCTCGGCTGGCAGGTAGTTGATCGCGACGTCACAACCCTCGCGAGCGTAGGCGATGGCGGCAGCGCGTCCCATACCGGAGTCCCCGCCAGTGATCAGCGCCCTGCGGCCCGCCAGGCGGCCAGAACCGCGATAACTCTCCTCGCCGTGATCAGGCCGCGGGTCCATCTTCTGCGCCAGCCCGGGCCATGACTGGGTCTGCTCTTTAAAGGGCGGCGCCGGATATTTCGTGCGGGGATCCTGGAGGGCAGCAGCAACGGGACGCGACGACTGACCCGTTTGCCTTGCGGCTGTTGCCACGGCGACGTCCGGCCCTGAAATTGAATCCATGACAAACCTCCGTGTCTGGGAGTCGACAGTAACAGGCTGTGCAAGGCGTGCCATGACAACAAGGGAGCAAAGACGCGTCGGATTGGGATGACGTAGTGTGCATCATCGACCGCGACCGCCCGCGGCCACGCTCGAGTACATGCAAGGCCGTAGAACCGCTGCCTTGGCCATGGAGCAAAGCGACTTAGGAGTTGGAATCGGGAATCACCCGCCCTAATTGGGTGATGCGGATTGCCACAGCGCCTTCTCGTGTGGCATTCAGACAGCGCCAGCTAGAAGCGCTGTGCGGGCACGGTGAACCACGTCAAGGCGCCAACCAATCGTAAGGGAGAACCACATGAACGACTTGCTCACCGTATTTGGAGAAGGAACCGATCTGACACTGACTCAGATGACCGCCCGCGGGATAGCGGTATTTGTATTCACGTTGTTCATGCTGCGGATATCCGGGCGTCGTTCGTTCGGCCAGCACAGCCCCTTTGACGCCTGCATCACCGTCCTTCTTGGCTCGATCCTGGCGCGTGCGGTGGCCGGAGCCTCACCGTTTCTCCCGACCATCGGCACGGGAGTGGCGCTTGTTCTGCTGCATCGAGCAATCGCCATGGTCAGCATTCGGATTCCTGCCGTGGAGAAGCTTCTCAGCGGCTCCCCGAGTGTCTTGGTCTCCGACGGGAAAATCGTGGCGTCAGCGCAAAAGCGCGGCCTGGTGTCAAAGGCCGATATCCTTCAGGCCCTGCGCGAACGGGCGCAGTTGGAAAACCTCAGCGAGGCGCGAAAGGTCACCCTTGAGCGCAACGGGATCATCAGCGTGCTAAAGAGGGAACCGACCCACTGAGGCGCTGTCGTACACGCCCTTAGCCGCTCAGCCACACCGGCCGGGAAGTATCAGGCGACAGAACATCTCCGCTGCCAAGCTCGGACATCCCAGCGCATCGGCGCCCAACCGCTTCGGAAGGTGAACGCCTTCGAGCGTTTGCCTGAAGAAAGCGGTGACCGCTGACAGTCCCTGGTCCACACCGCATGCTTTGCTGCAGCGGCTGCGGAGGAAACCAGAATGCCTGACGAGAAAGTGCAAGTGCGGACGGGCCAAGCCGAGAGCTTCATCGCACGCGCGGAGTTCACGCGGCGCTTCAACGATCGCTTTACCGACCCGGCCTTCAAGGGGATGCACGAGGCTATCGGCCAGCTCGAGCAGATTGCCTGGGATGCCTATCAGGACGCACGCAAGAGCCCGATAACGCGCGCCGGCGGCCCCGACTTCAAGGACCCGAGCTACGAGCTCTCCGTCGACTGGCTGGCGACAAGAGCGGCGGTGATACAGGCGCAACAGCAACACGAAGATCCCGCACGCAGGTGTCGCGTGCTGCTGGTTTGTGCTTCCGCGCGCAACGACAAGACCTGTCCGGGCGAGATGTCCAAGTCGTCTCGCCTGGCCAATGCGGCACGGGCGACTCTCGAGTCCGCAGACCTCGAGGTCGATCTGCTCGACCTGAGTACGCTCACTTCCGAATTTGGTAAGGTGATCTTCCCCTGCAAGGGGTGTGTTTCGACTGCGATGCCGCTGTGTCACTGGCCCTGCTCCTGCTATCCGAATTACGCGCTTGGCCAGGTTTCCGACTGGATGAGCGAGATTTACCCGCGGTGGGTGGCAGCGCATGGAGTCATGATCATCACGCCGGTGTACTGGTATCAGGCGCCGAGCGTGCTCAAGTTGATGATCGATCGCTTGGTCTGCGCTGACGGGGGCAACCCGGACCCGAGCTCGACTCACGGCAAGCAGGCCGCGGAAGCCAAGAAGATCGAGCTGGCCGGCTGGAATTACCCCCGGCACCTGCAAGGCCGTTCTTATGCCGTCGTGGTCCACGGTGACGCCGCGGGCGCGGAGAACCTCAGGCGTTCCTTGTCCGATTGGCTCAATGACATGCACTTGATCGAAGCCGGGGGGGCCGCGTGTCTCGACCGCTATATCGGTTACTTTGAGCCCTACGCAACCAGCCATGACGCACTGGATCAGGACGCCGCGATCCAGCAGGAAGTCAGCAACGCGGCGGCCGCGCTCGCGCGCCACATCCACCAGCGTCGCAGTGGACTGCGCCCCCCGGATGAGGGCCTTAGAGAACCGCGCCCGAAATGATCAGCGCGTCCTGGCCACGGACATCAGGGTCTTGTCCATCGCGCCGTGATCTACGGCGACCTTGGCCTGGACCGACGCGGCCACTTCAGGCACTCCGTAGGCGTGCAAGAGCGCTTGGATCGCAGGGCCCTGCTCCCTGAGGACGATGTTGATTCTGTCCAAAAGCGCGGTCTCGTCCTTGCGTACGCCGACGGAGATCGCGAATACCATCGGCGTCCCGGAATCCATTGCCGGCGTGACCGGCTCGATCCGCAGGGGTGGCCGCGAGTGCGCCGCGTAGTAACCCGCCAGCGGACCCCACACCAACGCAACGTCAATGGAGTGATTGGCGACCGCCCGCACAATCGCCGCGGGCGGGCTCGGTCGGCGGTAATCGCCGTACAGGGTGAAGCCCCGCACGTTGGCGGTGAGTCCGCGGCTTGCCAGCGCGTGGGCCGGGGGCGTATTCATCCCGTCGTCGCCGATCATCTGCACGCCGATCGTCAGATGCCTAAGACGTGGATCATCAAGAGTCAGACCACTGAGCGCGCTGGCCCGCCGGGTGACGAACACGTACGTCGACTGATAGTAGGGAATCGAGGTTTGCATCGAATGGATCCCGGTCGCAACCCCGGGCCAGATATCGCAGCGCGATGCCGCGAGCGTCTGACGCGCAAACCCGCGACGCTGAGCCCACCATTCGTAGCGGATCTCAGCATGCAGGGCGCGCCCGAGCAGGCGCGCCAGGCGATTCTCGAACCCCTGCTCGCTTCGATCGGAGAACGGCAGGTTGTTCGGATCGGCGCAGACCACCAGGGCCTGAGCTGCGACCGGGAAGCTCAGGCACAGCGCGAGTGCCGCAAACCTCACCGCGGACCTTCGGTCGTCGAGGTGTAGTCGTTCGTGGTCTCAGGCAGCGGCGACCAGCCGGCATCCTGGTCGACCGCGCGCGGAACCGGCGCAGGACTCTGCGAAGGAGTCGGTCCATTCTGCGCGGCCAGGGTCTGCGGCAGTGACATTGACCGGACATAGGCGGACAGCTGCCACAGCTGCGGATCTGGGATCTTGCCGCCCCAGGCCGGCATGCCGTTGGGGCGACCCTCGACCAGAGTCTGGTGAATCTGCTCGAGGCGCCCGCCGTAGATCCACTCATCGTCCATGAGCGAAGGTCCCATGCCCCCGCCGCCATTGGAATGGCAACCGGAACAGTTGTACTGCGCGAACAGACGCTTGCCGGTATTCACCGCATCGGCGTTGTCGTAGTACGGAGCGGCCCGCGGATCCACGGTGGCAAGGCTGTGGTCCAGCCCGGGCGCCAGAGCAGACGTGACCACGGCGCCATCACCCCCCACCGCGGGTGCTGCAGCAACCTGCGCATGATGGCGGGCATTGCACCCGCAGAGCGTGAGCAGCAGCGCGAGGCAGGCCTCAGTGCGGAAGCGCGAAGACATAGAGCGTCCCTCCGGCGGTGGTGTATTTGGGCAGGTCGGACATCACGTTGACCATGCCGAGCGCTGCCGAGCCATCGCGCGGATCGACCGGTCCGGAGACCACGGCTCCCGACCAGCCTCCGACCCCGGAAAGCACCGCGATGTACTGATGACCGTCGGGGCCGCGATAGCTGATGGGCTGACTGATGATCCCGCTGTCGACCTTGTACTGCCACAGCGGCTGTCCCGAGCGGGCATCCACGGCCTTGAACCAGCCGTCCATGCTGCCGTAGAAAACGAGGTCCCCCGCGGTGGCGACGGTCGCGGACCAGATGGGAAAGTTTTCCTTCACCACCCAGGCGGGACGGCGGTTGACCGGATCCCATGCCGTGAGCTCGCCGCGGTGTCCCCCAGGACCGGGCTTCATGTGCACGTTGGCCCCGACATAGGGCGTGCCTACGATGTAACTCACCTCCTCATCCGTCCAGTCCATGCACATGTTTTCGTGCGGGATATAGAGGAGTCCTGTCTGGGGACTGAAGCTGCTGGGGTTCCAGTCCTTGGCACCCGAGGCTGTCGGGCAGATGTCGTGGACCTCGCGCCCTACCTTGGTCTCCTTGTCCGGATTCACGATCAAGCGCCCGCTGGCCAGATCCACGCCCTTGGATGAGTTCACCGGTCCATACGGATCCGCCGACAGCACCTGGCCATTGGTGCGATCGATGACGTACACATAGCCGTTGCGGTCCATGTGGATCAGTACCTTGTGCATCGATCCGCCGAATGGCATGTCGAGCAGCAGTTGCTCGTTCACGCCGTCGTAGTCGTGCTCATCGTGCGGATTCATCTGGTAATACCAGCGGGCGGCGCCCGTGGCCGGATCGCGTGCGAAGATGCCCGTCGTCCACTTGTTGTCGCCGGGTCGCTGCTCGGCGTTCCACGGTCCTGGATTGCCGCTACCGTAATAGACCGCGTTGAGCTCCGGGTCGTAGGTGATCCAGCCCCATACGTTGCCACCGCCGATTTTCCAGGCGTCCGGGGGCCAGGTGGTCACCCCGAGATTGACACCCCTCTCGGCAGCATAGAAAGGATGGAAATCAGGACCGATCTTGACGTCAGCATCCGGGCCGGTGTTGTAGGCCCGCCAAAGGAGTTTTCCGCTCTCGGCATCCAGCGCAGCGATCCACCCACGGACGCCCATCTCACCGCCCGAATTACCGACGTACACCCGCCCGCCGGCCACGAGCGGCGCCATTGTCAGCGTCTCTCCGATATTGATATTGCCCAGACGGGTACGCCAGATGGGTTTGCCATCACGCACGTCCAGTGCGATGGTCTGGCCGTCGAGGGTATTGAAGATGTACTTGCCGTGATCGACCGTGCCGCCGCGGTTGACGACGTCACAGCAGGCGACACCCTGACTGGCCGGCAGCGGCTTTGGCGCGAATTTCCACTTCATGGGAGCGCCCGGCTTAGTCAGGTCCAAGGCATATACAAGGTTAGGATAGGCCGTCACGATGTACATGACGTTGTCGGCGACAATCGGAGCTGCCTCCTGTCCCTTATTGACGGCGAGTGAGAAGGAGAACTGCGGGGTCAGGTGGGCGACGTTCTGCGGCGTGATCTCGGTGAGGCTCGAGAACCGCGTCGATGCGTAATTCTTCGAAGGCATCGTCCACTGTCCATCATCCTTAGGCGCGTTCTGGGCGCTGGGGGCGGTGCGGCCGGCCTCCGGCGTGGGCGCAGATACTGCGTGACCGATCTGTTCGCGCGTGAAGACCTGATCCGCCGACACCGGCGGGGGCACGGTCTGAGCCAGCGCCACCACCGGAATACACGTGAGGGACACGGCGAAACGTCTGTAACTCATGAGCCACCCATTTCTGGAAACTCGTTCACCCGCCGCACCGCGGTAGAAGCAGCAGGCCGACGGCGGTGAAAAGTGTCGCGATACCAAAGCCGGCACTGAGAGTGGTACCCCAGGTCGCAATGAATGCGTAGAGATGCCCGGCCGCAGGTCCATCGTGCCGCTGCCGGCACCTGCGCAGCGCGCGCCAGGACACCCCGAAGGCGGCCAACGCGGCCGCCGCACAGACCAACACCAGCACCTCGGCTCCGTTGCGTGTCCATGCAAGCCTGTCAACAGGCATCGCGAGCCGCTGGTCGACCGCGAAACAGGGTCCCGTCGTCAGGGCGTAGCCGATGTTCAGCTGGACGAACCAAGCCAGCGGACCGGCAACGAGGGCGAATACCCAACCGGCAGGAGGCCGCGGCCGGTCAGCTAGGGTGGTGGCGTTCTCAGCGCGCTCCATCATGATCAGCCACCAAAGCCTAAGTATGGCGTCAGGTAGTAGGTCGTGAAGACGAACAGCCAAACGACATCGACAAAGTGCCAATAGAGGACGCCCGCTGATACGGAGAGCCTGCGCCGCGGACTGAAGTAGTCGAGCGCAGTCCATACGAAGATCGCGAGCAGCACGGCAATGCCGACGATCACGTGCGCCTCATGGATCCCCGTCGTGAGAAAATATAGCGACCCGTAGCTCGAGGTCCCGAGCCTGAAGGCCTTGGCGTGCCATTCATATGACTGAACGAGGGCGAACACGGTGCCCATCACCAACGCAAGGCCAAACCCCCAGAGCGCCTGCGCGCGGCGCTGCCGCAGGATGCCCCGCTCGCCCCACCAGGCGGCCCCGCTGGATGCCAGCAGCAGCAGGGTGTTGGGAAGGGCTACTGCGAGCTTCGGATGCGGCTCGAGCAGCCAGTCAGGACCGGCGGTCGCTCCCAGGTAGAAATAGGCAAACAGCAGATACGCAAAGAGCGCTGCCTCGGTGGCGATCAGAGTCCCCACCCCCCACCAGCCGAGCCCGTGACGGCCAATGGGACCGACGGGCAGCGCGGTGGACGCGACCGGAGCCTCAGCCATGCTCGGGCTCGCGTTCGCGCAGCGCCTGGCGCGGCCACAACCACCACAGAACCGCCATGGCGGCGAGCAGCGCTCCCACCGCGGTCAATCCCCAAGCCTTGAGAATCAGTCCGACAAACATTCCCGCCAGTCCGACAGTCAGCACGAGCGGAGCCACTGAATCGTCAGGCATCTCCAGAATCATGTCCGGCTGCGCGTCCATGGCCGAAGTCCCGATCGCCTCCTTGCCCCGTTCCAACAGCAGTCCTTGCTCGAGCCTTGAACCTCCCTCCTCCGGCGACAGACGACCCTCCCACAAGGGATGTCGCGAACCGACTGTGGGGATGACCGCGAAGTTGTAGGGCGGCGGCGGCGAGGAGACCGACCACTCCAGGGTCGGTGCATCCCACGGGTTCGCCGCCGCGGGCATCCCCCTCGACCAGCTGCGGGCGATGTTCACAAACAGCAGGAACACTCCGGTCGCAAACACGAAACTGCCGACGCTGGTAATCGCGTTGAGCAGGGACCATCCCATGTCGGGCCCGTACGTGTAGATACGGCGGGGCATGCCCAGGAGTCCGGTGAGATGCATCGGCAGGAAAGCCAGGTTGAACCCCAGGAACATGGTCCAGAAATTCCAGCGGCCGAGACGCTCGTCCAGCAGGCGACCCCGCATCTTCGGAAACCAGAAATAGACGGCCCCCACCACGGGAAACAGGTTGATGCCGATCAAAACGTAATGAAGGTGGGCGACCACGAAGTAGGTGTCAGTGAGCTGCCAGTCGACCGGAACACTCGCGGTCATGAAGCCGGACACCCCGCCGATGACGAATAGCAGAATCATCGAAGCGAAGAACAGAAACGCAGTTGTGATGACCGGCTTGCCGTACCAGATGGTCGCCAGCCAGGCGAATACGGCCACTGCGGACGGCAGGGTGATCGCAATGGAGGCGGCTGAGAAGAACGACATGCCGAGACCAGGAAGGCCCGTGGCAAACATGTGGTGCACCCAGACACCGAATCCCAGAATCATGGTGGCCACGGTGGAGACCGCCACCAGCGAGTACCCGACCAGCGGCCGGCGGCAGAACACCGGCAGACCATCCGAGACCATGCCCATCGCGGGCAGCACGATGGCATACACCCAGGGATGGCCGAATATCCAGAACAGGTGCTGCCATAGCAGCGGCTGCCCTCCTCCGGCGGGATCGAAGAAATGAGTGCCGAACTGGCGGTCGAACCACAGCATGAGAAAGGCAAGGCTGACTGCCGGGACCACGACCAGGTTCGCGGCGCTGGCTGTGAGGGTTCCCCAGATCAGTATCGGCAGGCGATCGATCGACATCCCGGGCGCGCGCGTACGAAAGGCGGTAACGATGAAGTTGGCCGCACCGGCGGTCGTCGAGACGCCCAGGAAAATCATCCCGAGCGAATAGAAGTCTTCGTTCAACCCTGGGTTGTAGGCCCTGGCTGCGTACGGCACGTAGTTGAACCAGCCGTCGTTCGGGCCCTGCCCGATTAAGAATCCCGCGTACAGAAAGATGCCGCTGGCGAGATAAACCCAGTAACCGAAGGCATTGAGGCGCGGAAATGCCATGTCGCGACTGCCCAGTAGCAGCGGCCACAGATAATTGGCGAACCCCGAAAGTACCGGCGAGGCGTAAAGAAAGATCATCGTCATGCCGTGGGTCGAGAAGAGCTGGTCATACTGCTCCGGCGTCAACAGCGTCCGGTCCGGACCGGCGAGCTGCAGCCGCATCAGCAGCGCTTCGAGTCCGCCGAGCACCAGGAAGGCGAACGCCGTGACGATGTAGCGAACCCCGATGTCCTTGTGATCGACCGATCCGAGGAAGCCGGCGACGCCGCCAGGGCCCTCCCAGTGCTCCAGCAATCGCGCCTGATGGGGCACCGAATCCGTCCCGATGCTCGGGACGCGCAGGTCGACCGGCTTCATTGCAGCGACTCCAGATACGTCGCCACGTCGCTCATTTGCTCCGTGTCCAGGTTCTGGTTGGGCATCAGGTTCCCGGGCTTGATCGCTTGGGCGTTTTCCACCCAGCCGGTGAGCGTCGCTGCATTATTTGGCAGAAGTCCGGCGGCGATCGTGCGCCTTGAGGCGAAATGGGTCAGGTCGGGTGCGGCGTGCGCGCCGGCGGTCGTCCCGCGAACCTGATGACACAGGCCGCAGCGATATTCCACGAGCGCAAGTCCGCGCTGCGCGGCGGGATCGCTCGGTGCGGCCGCCGGGCGCAGCTGCTGCAGTCGCCACGTCTCGAACGCGGGCGAAGGTTGGGCAATCACCTCCAGCATCATGTGCGCGTGCTGCGCGCCGCAATATTCACTGCACGGGCCGCGATAAATGCCCGCCTCGCGCGCCTCCAGCCAACTCAGGTTCGTCTGGCCGGGGATGACATCGGTCTTGCCCGTCAGCTTGGGTACCCAGAAGCTGTGGATGACGTCGGCAGCGTGGAGTCGGATCAGTACCCGCGCCCCCACCGGTACATGAATTTCGTTGGCTGTCGTGAATGTCTGATCCGGGCCGCTGCCGTTATAGGTGACTTCCCACCACCACTGGTGAGCGGTGATATCCAAAGTCAGGTCGGAGCGCGCAGGGGGCCCCGAAACGGCGGCCAGCGTGACCATGGTCCATACCAGCGCGATCAACAGCGGCAAAACCGAGAGCATCAATCCGGTGCGTATCCAATTCAGCCCGCTCGGACCCTGCGTCACGGCCACCGCGCGGGTCTCGAGGGCACCGCCATCTCCGTGCGCGCGACGTACTGCCCGCCACAGAAGCGCTCCGGTGATCACGCAGACAGCCACCGAAACCAGCAGCATGTACCAGGTCAGCGGCAAAATGGCCCCGGCGCGCGGGCCGGCCGCATCGAGGTATCCCAGAGGCGTCGCACTCATGCCGTCTTGGGACGGGTCGCCAGCGAACGCATCCGTCCGAGGGCGTGCATGGCCGCCCACAGAAACAGCACGATACCGGGCACCCACATGAAGACGCCGCCGAGTTGCTGATCCTCGAGCGGGGTCAGGCCCCAAGGTTGCGTAGTCGTCAAGTGCCAGAAAAACAGGGGCCGGCTGGCGCTGGCCAGCACTGCGCCCAGAAAACCCATCTGCATTGAGGTCAGCGCGCCGGCGACCACGACCTCGACGGTGAGGAACCGCGCCGGCTGCAGCAGCGATCGCCATAACGCAATCGCGCTGCTGAAGAGGGTCACGTGCATCGCCCAGTAGACGCTCGTCGAGTCGAACGTCGCATCGTAGGGACGGGGCATATGCCAGAACCACAAGGCGATGAAGAAGGTCATCACCGACAACCACAGGCACGGGCGCTGCGCTTTCTCGGGAAACGCGGGCAGCGCAAGTGCCAGAAGCGGCGCCGCCACGAGGATTAGCACCATATGCTGAGCCACTCGCGCGGAGAACAGGGACACCGAAAGCGCGCACAACGGGCTCACCAGTGCGCATGCGGTGACCACCCATCCCGGCAACGCCGTTCTGGCGGAGGCGCGACCCCGCAAAGAACGCAGGTGTACCAGGGCCGCTGCAACGAGAATCGCTATGAGAATCGGATCAAGATTGAACCTGAGCAGTATGGCATCGGGGGCAGGAGGCGCACCGCAGTAGGGCAGTTGCGCAACCATGTCGTGTCGCTCCCGGCTCGAAGACTAGTCTGCGCCGGCCGCACGCCGTGAACGCCGGTCTGCGCGGAGCGCTGCGACCGCAGCCTCAACGACCTTCTGATCCTGCTCAACTGTCCCGCCACTGGCGCCGACCGCACCCACGACCATCTCGCCCCGCTTGACCGGCATGCCGCCGGCGAAGATGACGACCTTTTCATGATTCGTGCTGTTGATGCCGAACAGAGGTTTGCCCGACTGCGCCATCCTGGCCAAGTCTTCGGTCGCCATGTCGAATGCCCGGGCAGTCCAAGCTTTGTGAATCGCGATATCGATGCTGCCCAGCCAGGCCCCGTCCATGCGGGCGTGCGAAATGAGATTGCCGCCAGCGTCGACGACAGCGAGATTGTATGGCACGCCTATTTGAGCAGCCTTCTCCTCACCGCCCGCAATAATCTGACGCGCGTCTTCCAAAGTCAGCGATTCAACTGCGTGCGGCATGGATTTTCCCTCGGCTTTATCGCCGTACCATGTCACTCGGCGGCGACACCTTTCTGTAGGTGTGATTCCTTTCCGCGCGTAGTGGCGTGTCTTACACGACCGGACGCCGCCCGACGCGCGGCCCCAACCAAGGCGCGCGCCAGCATGCCGAGGCACCCGTTAGCCACAGGCTCACAAACGCGAAGGCGGGGACATGGAGGGATGCTCTGCAGCGAGCGGTGAGGGGAAACCGTGATGAGCGAACAATCGGCCGAGGCTCCTTCGCGCCGCGGCGTCGTCAGGCCAGCTTGCCGATTGGGCTGCCGGCCGTATCCGCGGTGAGAAGTCGCTTCAGCATTTCCGGATCTACAGGCTTGGTCAGATGCGCGTTGAATCCCGCCTCATGAGAGCGCCGCCGGTCGGACTCTTGCCCCCAACCAGTCAGTGCCACCAGCGTCATGCCGTGCCCCCAAGGTTCCTCGCGTATCCGACGGACCACTTCGTAACCGGTGGCACGCGGCATGCCGATATCCAGTAGCGCGATCTCGGGCCGATGTCGTTCGGCTGCGACCAATGCCTCCGCGCCATCGGCGGCGCGGAACACTTCATGCCCTTCCTGGGCCAACAACGTCGCCAAACTCTCCAGGGCGTCGAGATTGTCGTCCGCGACCAGAATCCGACGCCGTGCTATACGTGCGGTCACCCCGTGCGATTCCGACGATCCGGCCGGCCCGGCGCTCGCTAGCAGACGCTCGCGACTCCCGCCGTCCGCTCGCTCCACCGAGATCGGCAGTCGAATCACGAACTCACTGCCCAAGCCAAGACCGGGACTCGACGCGCGCACCGTGCCGCCGTGCATTTCCACCAGCCGCCGCACCAATGCCAGCCCGATACCCAAGCCGCCCTGCGCACGTCCCATGCGATCGTCCAATTGCGTGAACAGGTCGAAGATCCGGGGCAGAACCTGCGGCGCAATCCCAATTCCGCTGTCGCGAACGGCGATCTCGACATCCCGGTGCCGCCGCCGCGCGCGCACGGAGATTTGGCCACCGTTGTCGGTGAACTTCGCGGCGTTTCCAAGCACGTTTCCCAAAACCTGAGTGAGCCGCAAGGGATCCCCGTAAATCACGAATGCTCGCTCGGGAAGCTCAACCGTCAGCCGGTGCCTGCGCGCCTCAATTGTCGGCGTCACGGTCTCGACGGCGTGCGTCACCAAGTCACGAAGTTCTATGCGCTCCCGCGCGACGTTGATTTTGCCGCGGGTGATGCGCGACACATCGAGGAGATCATCGACGAGCCGTGTCAGCTGGATCAGCTGCCTATCGATAATGTCCCGCGCCAAGCGCAGTTGGGGGTCCTCCAGCGACTTCAACTTCATCAGGTGCACGGCGTTGCGAATCGGTGCCAGCGGATTGCGCAGCTCGTGCGCCAACATCGCCAGAAACTCGTCCTTCAGTCGGTCGGCGTCCTTGAGCGCCCGCTCCGCCCGCGCACGCTCGGCCACTTCATCATGCAGGACGAGATTCGTACGCTCCATCTCGAGATTCGCTTGCTGCAGTGACGCGTTTAGCGCTTGCAGCTCACGAGTCTTCTCGGCTTGCAAAGCGACGTTGGCCTCCGCCAGTCGCTCGTTGGCCTCGGCGAGGTGTTTATTCAGATCGATCAGTTCACGGCGCTTGCAGTAGAGTTCCACCAGAACCGCAACCTTGCTGCGCAGGATTTCCGGGACTACCGGGATGGCGACGTAGTCCACGGCGCCCACTTTGTAGCCCTTGAGGCGATCGAGCTCCGACATATGCACGCCGGTCACGAAAATGATCGGCGTGCGTTCGAAGCGCGGATGCTCATGAATCAGGCGCGCAGCCTCGAAACCGTCCATGTCCGGCATACTGACATCGAGCAGCACAACGGCAAACTCGTCGCGCATCAGCTTCTCGAGAGCTTCAAGGCCGGAGCGGGCGGTCACCAGGTTCTGATTGAGCTCGCTGAGCACCGACTCATAGGTGAGCAAGCGCGCAGGCTGGTCATCCACCAGCAGGATATTCACTTTCTGCTGCCCAGCCATATCCGGTCCCGGGTGGATAGCGGTTGCTGCGTCGGCTAGCGATGCAGCCACAGCCGCACTAGCGACAGCAACTGATCAGTATTGACGGGCTTTGCCACGTAGTCCGACGCACCCGCCTCCAGGCACTTCTCCCGGTCGCCCTTCATCGCTTTCGCCGTCAGCGCGATGATGGGCAGCATGCGGAAGTCGGGCTGCTGCCGGATACGGCGCATGGTCTCATAGCCATCCATCTCCGGCATCATCACATCCATCAAGACGAGCGATAGATCTGCGGTGCTCTCAACGAGCTTGATTGCCTCATGCCCATTCGTCGCGGTAATGACCTCCATGTGATGACGCTCGAGCAGGCTGTTGAGCGCAAAAATGTTGCGTATGTCGTCATCGACCACGAGAACCTTACGCCCGGCGAGAGGTTCGTCACTGCGGTGTAGGTTTTCGATCATCGCCTGCTTCGATTCTGGCAGCTGGGCGACGACGCGATGGAGGAAGAGTGCCGTCTCATCCAGCAGCCGCTCGGGCGAGCGCACGCCCTTGAGGACGATGCTCTTAGCGCTCTTGCGCAGGCGTATTTCCTCGGCATCGGACAGGTCCCGCCCCGTAAAGACAATTATGGGCAGGCTCCGCAGTTGCTCGTCGGCTTGTATTTCCTCGAGGAGCTCAAAGCCGGAGATGTCCGGTAGTCGCAGATCCAGGACCACGCAATCGAATCGGCTGTCGCGCATGAGTGCCAGGGCTTGGGTTCCGGTCGCGGCGGTGACGATTTCGATATCGGAGTGACCGAGAAGCTCGGTCACGCTCATCTGCTCGGCTGGGTCGTCCTCGACCACGAGCAGGCGTCGGATGCGCGTCGCCGTAAATTCCTTCAACCGATCAAGAGCTGCTTCCAGCTCGTCCGTCGTCATCGTCTTGGTCAGGAACGCAAAAGCCCCACGCTCCAGCCCGTACTGGCGCTCGTCCTCAATGGTCAGTATCTGCACGGGGATATGGCGCGTCGCGCTGTTGCGCTTGAGGTGATTGAGCACGGTCCATCCGAGCATGTCGGGCAGGAATACATCCAGAGAGATGGCCGCCAGCGGGTACTTGCTCGCCAGCACGAGCGCCTCGGCTCCAGTCCTGGCCAGCAGCACTTTAAAGCCGCGATCGCGCGCCAGACTTATCAATACCCGTGCGTAGTGTGGATCGTCCTCGATCACGAGAAGCACCGGATCGTCTGTGCCGAGTGCGTCACGATCATCCGCGATTTCCTCCTGCCGCGCGACCGGCAGCGCCACAGGCTGAAACGCGGGCTGCGGGTTTGCCGGCGTTGCCGGGCTTTGCAGGGCGCCGCGGGCGTAAGCAGGTCCCACGTACTGCAGCGGCAGGTACAGTGTGAAGGTGCTGCCGGCCCCGGCCACACTGCTCAGGCGGATCTCGCCGCCCAGCAGATGGGCCAGCTCGCGGCTAATCGCCAGTCCCAGTCCGGTGCCGCCGTATTTCCGAGCGGTTCCGGCGTCGGCCTGCTGAAACGCCTCGAAGATAATTCTCTGCTTTTCAGGGGGGATGCCAATGCCGGTGTCGCTCACCGACAGTTCCACAACTGCCGGCACCTGGCTGAGCATCGGGTGGTCCGGTGACCAGCCGCCATTCGCTATTCCCACATGCAGCCGTACGCCGCCCCGCTCGGTGAATTTGAACGCATTGGAGAGCAGGTTCTTCAGCACCTGCAGTAGTCGCTTCGAGTCAGTGGTGATGGCGCGCCCAAGGCGCGTATCGAAATCGGCTGTAAACGAGAGCTTACGTGCTTCAGCCTCATGCCTGAAATTGCGCTCGATCGTCTCGCGCAGATGAGTGAACTGCAGGTCCTCACACTCCACGGTGACGGTGCCCGACTCGATCTTCGACAGATCCAGAATATCGCTGATCAGATTCAGCAAATCCGTCCCGGCGCCGTGGATCGTATTCGCAAACTCGACCTGTCGCGCGCTCAGGTTGCCGTCTGCGTTTTCCGATAGCTGTTGCCCCAGAATCAGAATGCTGTTCAGCGGCGTGCGCAGCTCGTGTGACATGTTTGCCAGGAACTCGGACTTGTACCGCGACGTCAACGCGAGCTCCGCGGCCTTCTCCTCGAGCGCGCGCCGCGCCAGCTCAATCTCTTGATTCTTGCGTTCGACCTCCGCGTTTTGCTCGGCGAGCAGCTTTGCCTTGTTGGCCAGCTCCTCGTTCGTCTGCTGCAGCTCAGTCTGCTGTGCCTGCAGCTCACCGGCCAGCTGCTGCGATTGCTTCAACAGGCCTTCCGTGCGCATCGTTGCTTCGATCGTGTTCAGCACCACGCCGATGATGCTGCCCGTCAGCTGCTCGAGGAATGCCAGATGAGAGGCCGTAAAACCGCCGAGCGAAGCCAGCTCGAGGACCGCCTTTACGTGCCCTTCGTAGAGAACCGGCAACACGATCAGACTGCGCGGCCGGGAACTGACAAGGCCGCTGCCCACCCGTATGGAGTCATCCGGAACGTCAGTCAGCAACAGACGCTGCCGGTCAGCGGCCGCCTGGCCGACAAGGCCCTGCCCTATCGCGTAACGCCGTGGATTTGCCTGGCTATCGGCCTCGTCCGCGTAGGTCGCGAGCTCGCGCAAGTGCGCGTTGTCGGCACCGCTGTCCATGACATAGACGATTCCCTGCTGCGCGTTCACCAGAGGCGCCAGCTCAGAAAGCAACAGCTTGCCCACCGTCACAAGGTCGCGCTGGCCCTGCATCATGCGGCTGAACTTGGCGAGATTGGTTTTCAGCCAATCCTGCTCATTGTTGCTCTCGGTCGTGACGCGCAGGTTGCCGATCATCGCGTTGATATTGTCCTTGAGTTCCGACACTTCACCGCGCGCCTCAACCTGGATCGAGCGAGTCAGGTCACCCTTGGTGACGGCCGTTGCCACCTCCGCGATCGCACGGACCTGGTTCGTGAGGTTCGCGGCAAGCAAGTTCACATTTGCGGTCAGATCCTTCCAGGTGCCTGCCGCCCCGGGTACGTGCGCCTGTCCGCCTAAGCGACCCTCGACGCCCACTTCGCGCGCCACGCTGGTGACCTGGTCGGCAAATATGGCCAGCGTGTCGGTCATGCTGTTGATCGTGTCGGCGAGCGCGTTCACCTCACCTTTGGATTCCACGGTCAGCCTTTGCCGCAGATCCCCGTTGGCCACGGCAGTCACGACTTTGACGATACCGCGGACCTGATTGGTGAGATTGTTTGCCATGACGTTGACGTTGTCCGTCAGGTCCTTCCAGGTACCGGCAACACCCGGGACTACGGCCTGGCCGCCGAGCTTGCCTTCGGTACCGACTTCACGAGCGAGCCGCGTCACCTCGGCGGCGAAGCCGTTCAATTGGTCGACCATCGTGTTGATGGTCTCCTTGAGCTGCAGGATCTCGCCTTTCACGTCCACCGTGATCTTGCGCGACAGGTCGCCACGGGCGATGGCCGTGGATACCTCGGCGATGTTGCGCACCTGCCCTGTGAGATTCCGAGCCATTGAATTGACGTTATCGGTGAGGTCTTTCCAGGTGCCGCCCACCCCGGGAACGATCGCCTGTCCGCCCAGCTTGCCCTCGGTGCCAACCTCACGGGCCACACGCGTCACTTCGGCGGCGAAGCTGTTGAGCTGATCGACCATTGTGTTAACGGTCTCCTTCAGCTGCAGGATTTCCCCGCGCACGTCCACCGTGATCTTGCGCGACAGGTCACCGCGGGCAATGGCGGTGGCGACCTCGGCGATATTGCGCACCTGGCCGGTGAGGTTGCTGGCCATCGAATTTACCTTGTCGGTGAGATCCTTCCAGACGCCGCTGACGTCCTTCACGTCCGCCTGACCGCCCAGCTTGCCCTCCGAGCCGACCTCGCGCGCCACGCGCGTGACCTCTGCCGCGAACGCGTTCAGCTGATCCACCATCGTGTTGATGGTCTGCTTCAGCTGCAGGATCTCCCCGCGCACGTCCACGGTGATCTTGCGCGACAGGTCACCGCGGGCGATGGCGGTGGCGACCTCGGCGATATTGCGCACCTGGTCGGTAAGATTGCTGGCCATCGAGTTCACGTTGTCAGTGAGATCCTTCCATACCCCGCTGACTCCCTTGACCTCCGCCTGACCGCCCAGATTTCCCTCGGTGCCGACTTCACGGGCCACACGCGTGACCTCGGCGGCGAACGCGTTCAGCTGGTCCACCATCGTGTTGATGGACTCCTTGAGCTGCAGGATCTCGCCTTTGACGTCGGCCGTAATTTTTCGGGATAAGTCGCCATTGGCGATGGCGGTCGCCACCTCGGCGATGTTGCGGACCTGGCCGGTCAGGTTGCCGGCCATCGAGTTCACGCTGTCAGTGAGGTCTTTCCATGTGCCTGCTACACCCGGCACCACGGCCTGGCCGCCGAGCTTGCCCTCGGTACCGACTTCGCGCGCCACGCGCGTCACTTCCGAGGCAAAGGAGCGCAGCTGATCGACCATGGTGTTGATGGTCTCTTTGAGCTGCAGGATCTCGCCGCGCACGTCCACCGTGATCTTGCGCGACAAGTCGCCACTGGCGATTGCGGTCGATACCTCGGCGATATTGCGCACCTGGCCGGTCAGGTTGCCGGCCATGGAATTCACGTTGTCAGTGAGATCTTTCCAGGTCCCGGCGACGCCTGGGACGACCGCCTGGCCACCGAGTTTGCCCTCGGTACCGACTTCGCGCGCCACGCGCGTCACTTCTGCCGCGAAGCTGTTCAGCTGATCGACCATCGTGTTGATGGTGTTTTTAAGTTCGAGGATCTCGCCCTTGACGTCGACCGTAATTTTGCGCGACAGGTCGCCGCGCGCCACGGCGGTCGTTACCTCGGCGATGTTGCGCACCTGACCCGTCAGGTTGGTAGCCATCGCGTTGACGGAGTCGGTTAAATCCTTCCACGTGCCCGCGACACCCGAAACGATCGCCTGGCCACCCAGCTTGCCTTCGGTGCCCACCTCGCGCGCGACGCGCGTAACCTCCGAGGCAAACGACCGCAGCTGGTCGACCATCGTGTTGATGGCCTCCTTCAGCTGGAGGATTTCACCGCGAACGTCCACCGTGATTTTGCGCGACAGGTCGCCATTGGCAACGGCGATCGTGACTTCGGAGATGTTGCGCACCTGGCCGGTGAGATTGCTCGCCATCGAGTTGACACTATCGGTCAGATCTTTCCAGGTACCTGCGACACCGTGCACCGCGGCCTGTCCGCCAAGCTTGCCCTCGGTGCCCACCTCGCGCGCTACGCGAGTGACCTCGGAGGTGAAGGCGCTCATCTGCGCGATCATCGTGTTGACGATGGTCGCCGAACGCAGAAACTCTCCCTTCAGCTTACGACCGTCCACTTCCAGGCTCATTGCCTGCTGCAGATCACCTTTGGCGACGGCCGAAATGGTGCGCGTGACCTCGGTGGTCGGCCACAGCAGATCGTCAATCAGGGTGTTGACCGAATGTTCCATCGCACCCCAGGCGCCCGTGCGTCGTTCGCTGGACATGCGGTGCCGCGTCTTGCCGTCCTTGCCGACAATCTGGCCGACCCGCTCTAGTTCTCGCGCGAGGCGCTGATTGGCAGTGACGATCTCATTAAAGGTGTCGGCTACCTTGCCCGCCAAACCGGTCTGGTCACTCGCCAAACGAACCGAGAAGTCTCCGTCCCTAACGCTTTGCAGTGCCTGTAGAAGCTTGCTGACATTCAGGTCGAACTCGGAAACGGGCTGCTTTCCGTTGCTCGCTACGGGGCTGCTTTCCGTTGGTTCTGCGCGAACGGCGGGGCGTCGCTTGCGGAGGCTGCATTTACTGGCTCCAAGGCGCGCGAGCGCGCAGAATAACCCTGACGGTTCCGCCAGGCAGACGTGATACGCGGTGAAAGGTCGACTGCATCGCTTGGGCTAAGTGCGCGCTGCTTAGCATAAGGTCGTGCCTGCGCGAGAGGATGTAAGACGCGGCCTACATTTCGAGACCGTGCTTCCCGACATCTCGTGTATCCCAGAAGCGACGCCGTCATACGCCGCCGAGTTTGCGCGCCAAAATGTGCGCAGCGTCGCAAATTAGTCCACGGTTGACCTATTGTGCGATGGTCGTCGGCTTGCGCAAAGTCCCCGACCGGCAGCGAGGTGAACCAGGAACCGTTGGCCGCCGGAGCGACTGCCTCCCGCGCCCTGAATTTCGCGCAGTTGCACCACGGCCGTTACCCGATTTGCGCCGCGTCCTCACTTTGCGGTGAACTCACGACCGGTCGAAGACCGGTCGC
Source organism: uncultured Gammaproteobacteria bacterium (assembly GCA_963787655.1). Classification (GTDB taxonomy): domain Bacteria; phylum Pseudomonadota; class Gammaproteobacteria; order Steroidobacterales; family Steroidobacteraceae; genus 13-2-20CM-66-19. The sequence continues at coordinate 852,773 of CAWBDY010000003.1, forward strand.
GCTGGCCGCGTACCCCTCATCGCACTACCCTCACCCACCCTATCAGGGAGGCTTGCGCAGGCTCGGGCGAGCGCGCGCTCAGGATGACTCGGCGCAGCGAGAGCGTAGCCAAGCACGCTCAAACGTCACGCGTAAGGCTTGCGCTACGCGGGAAGCAACATGTAAGGCTTTCCCTACAAAGGACGGTTATTTCGGCGCGTCCCCGCTGACTTTGGGGTTAAAGTGCGCGGGCCTTGTTAGCAGAAAGCCTGCCTGAGCGATGCGACGTCTGAGTCCGACATTAACCGCCGCGGGGTCCGTCGCCACCAGCCCTGACGGCGCCGTGCAATTGACGCACGCACACCTTGCGGCAATCGTCGAATCCTCCGACGACGCCATTGTCAGTAAGACGCTCACAGGTCAGGTCGTTTCTTGGAATGCGGCGGCCGAGCGGCTGTTTGGCTATGGCGCGCAGGAGATGATCGGCAAACTCACTACCGCGATTATCCCTTCCGAGCGTCTCGCGGAGGAGCACGAGATCATCGCTCGCATCGGTCGCGGCGAACGTGTTGATCACTTAGAAACGATTCGGTTGGCCCGTGACGGTCGTCGGGCCGAAGTGTCACTGACCATCTCGCCGGTCCGCGGACCAACGGGTCAGGTTGTCGGCGCCTTCGAAGTGGCCCGCGAAATCGGCGAGCGCAAACGAGCGGAACGCATTCAGGCACAGCTTGCCGCCATCGTTGAGTCCTCAGATGACGCCATCGTCAGCAAGAATCTCGATGGGATCATCCAGTCCTGGAATGCCGCCGCGACGCGCATTTTCGGGCATACCGCGGACGAAGCGGTCGGACAGCCGATTACCCTGATTATTCCGGCGAATCTTCATGCGGAAGAGCGGGCGATCATTGCGCGGGTCCGCGCGGGCAAGCGCGTGGAGCACTTCGACACGGTCCGCATCACCAAGGACGGGCGGCTGATTCCCGTCTCGCTCACGGTGTCTCCGATTCATGACGCCAAGGGCACGGTTATCGGGGCTTCCAAGATCGCGCGGGACATCAGCGAGCGCAGGCGCGCTGAGAAAGCCCTGCGCGAGACCGAGGAAGGCTTACGGCTCGCGAACCAGCGCAAGGATGAATTTATCGCTTTGCTGGCGCATGAGTTGCGAAACCCGCTGGCCCCGATCCGCTACGCGCTCGCCGCGGGGAAGCAGGGCGCGGCGACGCCGGAGCAGCGAGAACGATTTCACGAGATCATCGAGCGTCAGGTGGCTCACATGAGCCGCCTGCTGGACGACCTGCTCAACGTCGCACACATCACGCGCGGCACGCTCGAGCTGCGCAAGAATACGATGGAACTGACCTCGGTTCTCGGTACAGCGATAGAGGCCGCGCGCCCATTCCTCGACGCTAAGCAGCATCAGCTAACTGTTGAACTACCGGCCGAGGCACCACGACTTAACGCCGATCCCATTCGCCTCGCGCAGGTGTTCTCGAACCTCCTGATCAACGCTGCGAAGTATACTGACGCCGGCGGCCAGATTCGCATTAAGGCCTCGATCGAGCGAGACATCTTGCTGGTATCGGTGCGCGACTCAGGCATCGGAATTCCCGCTGAGATGATGCCGCGATTGTTCGAGATGTTTAGTCAGGCGCCGCACACTCTGGATCGCTCGCAGGAAGGTCTCGGTCTCGGGCTGGCGCTTGTGCGAGGTATCGTCCAGCTGCATGGCGGCTCGGTCAGCGCGCGCAGCGAGGGCCTAAATCGCGGCAGCGAGTTCACCGTGAGACTTCCCCTGGGCGTTCCGGTCCCGATTGCCCAGGCTAGTGCTGAGCCGATTTCGCCCGTCGATGCGGAGGCTATGAGGGTGCTGGTAGTGGACGACAACGAGGACGCGGCGGAGATGTGTGCGACGCTACTGGAGCTGGCAGGTCACGACGTCAGAAGGGCCTACAACGGGCGCAGTGCGCTGGCGCTAGCGAAAGCTTTCCGTCCCCGCGTAGTGCTTCTGGACATCGGACTCCCAGATATCGACGGCTACGAGGTCGCGCGCCTCCTGCGCCAGGCACCCTGGGCAGCGGGGATTTCGCTGATAGCAGTCAGCGGGTGGGGCCAGGAACAGGACAAACAACACGCATTGGAAGCCGGCTTTGATCACCATCTGACGAAGCCGATCGACCTGCAGGCGCTCGCGTGCGTGCTGCAGCCGATCACACCATAAAACTCGGTGGGCAGTTCGCGGGGTCCCCGAACTTTCCGCGCGGTAACAGAAGCCTCGGTCAGCCGGACGAGTAGTCGAAGCCGGCCTCAGCATGCGCACGGCTCAGTACGGTGCACGGCAGAGACCTAAACCCAACCGCCTCGGACGCGCGGAACCGGTGCACGCCGTCAAGCACGGTAGCCTGGCTCGCGGCTGGATCGCGAAAGACCGGCACCGCCGGCAGACGCAGGTTGTCCCGAAAGCCGCGCAGCACCCACCGCAAACGCTCTTCATCCATCTTCAGCGCAGGCGGTACGAAGAGCTGCGACAGCGCGATCATGATGGCGCCGTGGGCCTCGCATTGATAGCTCTCACGCGCCGCATAGCATCCGCGTGACAGACCAAATTCGCTGAGCAGTGCATCGGGTATGACGTCCAGCGTGTGGGGGACACTCGCTCTCATGCCGGCCGCTTCGCTGCCGACGAACCCTCGTCCGGCTCTTGCTCCGGAGTCGGCGCCGGGCAGGGTTCACGCACGGGCCCATCGGGCAAAGTGTCTGGCGGTGTCTCGGTTTCCACACTGCGAGTCTAAAAGGCACCGCAAGCGTAGTCGGTACGGTAACGAACGCTAGGTCCCTTCGAGGAATCTGCGACGCAACCACTTACTCCAGTAGCCGAGCCTTCAGGCCAGCGATATCCGCAGCCGCAATCACGGCATTCCCCTTTTGTACTGCGCGGGCGCGATCGGCATCCACTGCCCGTTCGTAGTTGTCGAGCAGGTCATTTAGAGTATTCACGGCGTTACGGGGCGTGGCTCAGGTGACACCACCAGGCAGCACCCATGGCAATCAACGTACCCACAACCAAGCGCTGCGCGTTCTGCGACTACCTGGCAGGTACCAAGCCCTGCGCCTTCGTGACACGCACCGAGTTCGTGTCGGCATTCATCAACAAGCGCCAATATGAACGCGGCGCCACACTGATCGTGCCAAATATTCATCTGTCAACGGCCTTGGATCTGGACAGTGGCTTGTCTGGCGCCATCTACGCTCAAGCGGCTCAGGTCGGCCGCGCACTCGTGCACGCCTTTGGCGCCACGGGCTTGAATATCTTCCAGAACAACGGTGTGGATGCCGGCCAAACCGAACCGCACTTCCATGTCCACGTTGTGCCGCGCTACGCCGGCGGCGATGCGTGCAAGATCTTCAGGTCCGCCGACGTTGAGCCGGTTGGCATGGACCAGCAAATGGACGTCGCGCGTGCAGTTCGCGATGCGCTGAGCGCCACCTGAGCGACGATGCGCCCCGCAGGTCACTGGTTCGCGTACAGCTTTACGAGCCGATAGAGAAACGTCCGTCCTTCGTACACAGACCGTACACGGACGCGCTCGTTGAGGCCGTGGATGCCGCCGCCATCGGGGTCCACGAAAATGCCGGTAATCCCGTAGGTCGGTATGCCCGCCGGGTTGAGGAACTGGGCATCCGATGCACCCGGCTCGAGCGCTGGCACGATCGGCACGCCCGGCCACAGCTGGTGCGCCACGGTCTCTACCGGCTTCAGGATGTTCGGGGTCAGCGGGGCCGGCGCAAATATCGGCCCGCGAATCTCGGGAATGCTCACGACCACCGCCGGATCGTCAGCGATCTTTACGAGCTGGGCGAGAATCTCCTCGCGGGCGACGCCTGGAAATATCCGGCAGTTGATGTTTGCCTTCGCTCGTTGCGGCAACGCGTTGGTGGCATGACCGGCCGACAGCATGGTTGCGACGCAGGTCGTACGCAGCATGGCGTGCCAGTCGCGGTCCTTGTCGAGAATCGCCACGGCCGCAGCGTCCCCTGGGTTGGCGATGACGGCCGTCATGGCCACCCCCTGCTCGCCGCCGACGATCTTTGACATGCCGGCAAAATAGCCGCGATTCGCATCATCGAGCTGCACGGGAAACTCGTAGTGGCTCACCCGGTCGACGGCTCGCACGAGGTGGTAGATCGCGTTGTCGGGCACCGGTCGGGAGCTGTGACCACCGGGGTTGGTCACTTCAAACGTGAAGTTCTGGGAGATCTTCTCGGCGGCCTGTATCTCGAGCGCAATACGATGCCCCTGCGCGTCCAGGTCACCGTCGGTGCCTTCGGTAACTGCAAACTCTGCATCGATCGCATCGCGGGCGTTGCTCGCGAGCCAGCCGGCACCGTTCACCGCGCCGTTGGTTTCCTCGCCGCACGTCAGTGCCAGCTTGATCGTGCGTCTGGGCTTGAATCCCTCTTCGCGGAACCGCACGAGGTTGTCGACCCAGATCGCCGCCTGGGCCTTCATATCGCTCGTGCCGCGACCGTAGAAGTAGCCGCCTTCCTCGATCAGCGTGAACGGGTCACGGCTCCAATCCTCACGCCTAGCCTCGACGACGTCGATGTGCGCGAGCATCAGAATCGCCTTCGCCTGCGGGTCCGATCCGTGCAGAACTGCCAGCAGCCCACCCTCTTTCGGGTGCCCGTCTGGTACAAATATGCGCAGATCCTTATCTGGATAGCCGGCAGCGGTGAGCCGCGCGGCCATACGTTTCGCGGCGAGCGTGCAGTCACCGGCCGATAGGGTCGTATTCGTCTCGACCAGTTCCTTGTAGGTCGCGAGAAACCGCGCCTGTCCATCGTCGCTCGCATCGCGTGCAGGCCCGGCGGCCCCCAGGGCAGCCACCGCGCAAACTGCCATCACCTGCCTGACGTGCTTCATCGTGTTCCCCGGTTCGAAGTTTTTTAAATGGACCGGCTCGGGCAGCCATCGCGCCGTTCCCGGCATTATCGGCTAAGACTGACGAGGCGAGGGACGTTCTTCCGACTCCACGGCATCCAGACTCACGGTCCACTCCCGGTATGAAATGCATGCACCATCTTGGGCCTCGCGCTGAGAAATCTGCGCGGTGCCCGAAGCGTCAGCCCGTTGAGATAAGCGTCGTCTGTCCGGCGGAAGCGGCGGCTGGCCCTGCGGGTACAAGTTCAACAAGCGCCGCGCGTACTTCGACGAGCCGGGGCGGCTTGCTGAGCACCCGATCGACATGGGCTGGAATGTCATTCTCCGCGAGCAGACGTTTGCCCCAACCGGTGAGCAGGATGACGGGCGTCCGCGGGGAAGCGGCCTTGACTGCAGCCGCAACCTTACGGCCGTCGACGTAAGGCATGCCGAGGTCGGTAATCACGATCGAGAAGGCACGACCGTTCGACACAGCTGCCGTGAAGGTGTCGATGCCCTTCTGTCCACCGTCCGCCACCGTGACGGCGTGCCCGTCCTGTTCCAGGATGTCCCTCATGGATTTGATCAGCATCGGATCATCGTCGACGAGCAGGATCTGCAGGCGCTGCACGGGGAGTTGTGCACGTGGCCGGTCCTTATGCGGCAGCGTCAGCTCCTCGGGGACTGCAAACACCAGACGCACCGTAGTTCCGCGGCCGACCGCACTTTCCATTTCGAGGTCGGCGCTGTGACGCTGCACCATGCCATAGACCATCGCGAGCCCGAGTCCCGTGCCACGCTCCCCCTTGGTGGTGTAAAACGGTTCCAGGCATCTGCGCCGCGTCTCCTCGTTCATGCCTATGCCGGTATCGCAGACCTCCACGTGTACGTATCGCTCGGCGTCGCCGCCTGCCACGCTGCTGCCGGAGATGACCCGGGTTCGCAACGTCAGGGTGCCGCCTTCCGGCATCGCATCGACCGCATTGAAGATAAGGTTGGTGAGGGCGTCACGGATCTCGACTTCCGATCCCATGATGTCGGGAAGCTCTGCGGCAAGCTCGGTGTTAAGCTGAATGACCACTCCGCGCTGCTGGGGCTGATCGCTCCAGCGGGCGCGCGTGAGGTTGATGACCTGCTCGAAAAGGCGATTGCACCCCACCCGGGAGAGCACAAGCTCAGCCTCACGCGGCCGGTAGAACTCGCGCATGCGCGCAACCGTCTCGGCGACATCCTCGATGGCTGTTTGTATCGTGACCAGGTAGCTGCGCGCACGCTCACTCAGTCCCGGTTCTCGCTCAAGCAGAGACTCGGTGTAGAGGGCGACCGGCGAGATGGCGTTGTTAATATCGTGGGCAATGCCGCTTGCCATCTCGCCGAGAGCCCGCAGCCGCTCTTGTTGCATGATCGCCTGCTGCGATTGCCGCAGATCATCGTAGGCGCGCTGCAGCGCGCTGTAGAGCTGCGCCTGATGCGCGGCGAGCGCGACGTGCTCACTCAGTTGGCGCAGGAACTCGCAATCGGCGCTGCTGAAAGAATCGGCTGCCCGTCGCGCCGCGACCAGTACGCCGAACACCCGCTTTTCCACCAGTAATGGCGCCACCACCAGTGCCCGCAGCTCCGCCCCGCTGAACCGTTGTGGAAACGGGAAGCTTATCTCGCGAGTGTCCGGCTCATAGACCAGTTCACCTGCAACACAGCGCGACAAGCCATTCTGGTCGATCGGTACCTGGTCCTGTTCGGACAGCTTGAGGGCCGGGGCGAGGCTCGCGCTCGCGGGCCCTATCACGGCGATGGACAGCGCCTCGGCGTTCGCCTCATAGACGCACAGGCAACCGAAATCGAGCGGCATGTCCTCCTCCAGGTGGCGCAGCACCACGCGGAACACGCTCGGCAGGTCATGGCGCTCGCCCGTGGCGCGCGTGATTCGCTGCAGCAGGTCAAGGCGGCTGAGCTGGCTGTGCAGAGTCCCCTGATCGCTCTGGATGCGTGTCAGCATGTGGTTGAACGCTTCGGTGAGCTGACCGAACTCGCGGCCCCGCGGGGTGCCGGCGCGCACGGAGTAGTCGCGCTGCTCAGACACCTGCTGCGCCGTTGCAGCCAGCGCAAGAACTGGGCCGGACACTACCTGTTGCAGCCGTCTGGAGATCACGTAGGCCGCCAGGCAGCCGATCAGCAGGAACGCCGCCCCTATCAGGACAAAGAGCTGAAAATGCTCTTCGATCTCGCCGAGGTTCGACTCGAGGTAGAGCGTGCCCATGCGCCGCGTGCCCTGCACGACCGGCTGTACGCCTCGCAGCATGCCGTCCTCGAATCGATAGCCGCTCTGCCTGAGCAGACGCTGCGGTGGATCGCGGCCTACGCCGGCGGGATAGGATGCCAGCAGATGCCCATCGTTGAGGTACAGGCGGGCCGCGACGACATGCGGTTGCGCCTTAAAGGCGGACAACGCCTCGCGAGCGTCGTCCGCATTGTCGAACGCCAGCGCGGCCGTGCTGTTGGCCGCAATGGCTTCTCCCAGTATCGACAGGTTGCGCACCATGAGTTGACGGAAGGTGAGGTATTCGTAGGTAAAGAAGCCCGCGCAGGTGATGCTCAACACTGCCGCGCAGGTGAGCAGAATCACCCTCATGAGCGTGCGGCGGATCGGCGGGGCGTGCGCGGACATGGCTTTAACTCCCTGCTCCAACTATCTCCGCCGGTCGCAACAGCTTCGAGCTGATTGTCAGATTGCTCGCCTTGGCGGCCTGCAGATCGATGCGCAATCGAATTCTGTTATCCCGTTTGACCAGCCCGATGACGACCCCCGGGGGCGCCGGACCGTCGGCATCGGTCACAGTGAGTACGCTTCGTCCCTTCACCGCGGCAAGGATCTCGTCGAGGTGTGCCAGTTCCGCGGCCGGAATAAACAGGATCTGGCAGGCGCGTATTTCCGCGGCACTGCGATAGCGCTCAACAGCCAGCGGGTGTCCGTTCACCGCTTCCCCGCGCACCACATCGTCAAGAGTCGTGCCGAAAGGATCCCGTCCCAGTACCGCGATGACAAACGGTGCGTTGTCGCGCGGCAGCGCGCTCGACGGCCATTCGACGAATTGCGCGAAATTGAACAGAAACACCGACTTCAGCTGGAACTCTGAGACCGGCGCTGCCGCGCCGGCCAAGCCGGTGGCGACGAGTAGCAGCGCGAACCAGCGCCGCAGCGGGCGGGCGGCGATGGCCCTCAATAGCTCCATATGAGCTTCCCGAATACGCTGCGCGCGATCTCCTCGCGGGTGGGTGACGGAAACCCGTATTCGGGGTGATGGGAATGCAACAGGTTTTGCCCGACCACGGCGAGCTCCAGCCGCTTGCTGAGCGACCACGCCAGCCGCGAGTCAAGCTCGAAATAGCTCGGCACGGTCCCCACAACCGGACCGCCGGTCGGCCCGTTGTTGATGTACAGGGTATCCACCCAACGCAGCGCCGCGTCGAACCTCACACTGCTTGGCAGATCCATGCTGGAGCGCAGCGAGAACTGGTGGCGCGGATCGGCCGTCTCGTTGGTGGCTCCGGTGGCATCCACCTCCCCCGGCTTGACGTGGATGTTCTCGCGCAACAGGTTGTAGCCGGCATGCAGCTGCCACCAGTCGAGAATCTGGTAAGACGCGCTGAGCTCTAACCCGTAGGTGTCGCCTTCAAGATTGTTCTGGAAGTAGACCGGGTATGGGAAGACGTAAAGGGCCGTGGTGGGCGTTGCCGTGGTGCTGCGCAAATTTCGATAATCGTTGTAGAAGGTAGAGAGCGACAGCGCGAGCTTCGGTCCGACCACTGCGCGGTAGCCGGCCTCGTACGCAAGTAGTGTCTCGGACATGAAGTCCGCGTTTCCGCGCAGGTAAGCGGTCGGGAACTGATAGGGAGGCGGGGGGTTACTGAGCCCGCTCGGGACCTCGAGGTCCCGGTCATAGCGCGACGGGGTGCGCACCGCCCGCGAGATTGCCGTCCACAGCAGCTGTTTCGGGTCAAGGTTCCACTGCAGCCGCCCGCTTGGCTCTGCCTCGTAACCGGTGTAATCGTTGTGCTCGAGCTTGGAGCCGACGGTGAGATACACGCTGGGTGCGAGCATGATCTCGTCCTGCAGAAATCCGCTGTACAGGGATTGATTGAGCACCGGCGGCAGGAAGCGCACGACCGAGAGGTCCCAGTCCGCCTCGTGTGTCGCGCGATACTCAAAACCCCAGGTGAGGTTTTGACGCGCACCCCACGCGATGTGGTTCTGGAAGTTCAGATCGGTGGTATCGAGATTGTCCGTCAGGGACGCGGCCGGAAAGCCACTGTAGAAAGGAGCCGGAGGGCTTGCCGCGAACGGTTGTGAGAGATACGCGTGGTCGTAATAAAGCTGCACGCTGAGCGACGAGCGCTCCGATACCGTGTGCGTCCAACGACCGAGGATGTTGGCGCCCGACAGGCCAGCTTCACCCGCGGTTCCTGCGTTTTCAGTGCCGTTGTAGAGATCACCCTGCAGGGTGAACCGATCCTGCGTAGTAGGCCCGGCATCCATGCGAAATCCGCCACGCGCCATGTGCCAGGAATCCTCGGCGCTGGTGCCGCCGCTCACGAGCTCGGAGTCACGATCGGTGTACTTCGCGTAGGCGCGTACATAGACGTCCGGAGTCAGCTCGGCCCCGTAGCGCACGTCGCCCTGCTCTCTCAACTCGTTGCCACCGCCTGCAGAGGCGTAGAGTCCCTGGGTCTCCGATGCGGCTTTGGTGACGATGTTGATTACGCCATTAACCGCGTTTGCTCCCCACAATGTGCCGCCCGGACCGCTGATGACTTCAATTCGTTCGATGTCGTTGAGCAGGTAGTCCTGCACATTCCAGAGCACACCACCGTATAAGGGTGTGTACACAACACGACCGTCAATCAGCACGAGAAGCTTGTTGGCGAGGTTGGCGTTGAAGCCCCTGGCGCTGATGGCCCAGTCGTGAGCGTTGATCTGTGCCACCTGGAGGTTGTCCGCCAGGCGCAATGCTTCCGGAATGCTCGTTGCCCCGGAGCGACGGATGTCCTCCGCCGTAATCACCTGGATAGCAGCCGCCGCCCGCAGCAGTTTCTGTGGCTCCTTCGCTACCGAAGTCACTTCGACATCCATCAGTTCATCGACGCTCATCTGCTTAAGCGAGCCGGCCGCGTTTGCCGCGAGCGGCGGATCGGCAAGCGCCAGTCCGCCCGACAGTGCCAGTGACATGCAAATAAGGAGAGCGACCGTACGGCGCCCGCCGGATGCGGGACCGGCAGCGTCGTTGGCGGCGTCAAGGAACGACCGCCTTGCAAGGGCCCTGGACATGGATTCCTCCAGCACACTCAGCGCGAGCGGATCCCCCCGGCCTGCGTCGCTGTAGCGATCGCGCGGACCGTCCAGCCCGTGCGCGCTCGCTACCGAGTGCTGGAAGTTACGGCCGCAACGCGCATCGTTCCGCGGATTACGTCACATGGAATGCCCCTGTAGGCTGGCGGCAGGTGAATTGTGACCGCTGTCGCATTTCACGACGGCGGGCGTTATTGCCTCGATTGAGCGCCATCCATTGCATGCTGCGCCCAAGTGACTGCCGTCCTAATAGGAAGCCTTAAGAAGAGCGGGCTCACTGGTGAGAACCGACTGCGTACGGCGCTGCACAGCGCAGATGAGGTGCCGATCTCTACCCATCGCACATACCCAGCGCCTGAGCGCATTCGCCTTCAGGGTAGCCAACTCTCGAGCGCATGATTCGCATGCTCAAGTACTTCCTGCCAATGTCTGCTGGGTCGCGACGATGACAAGTCGATGGGTGATGCGCCTGCTCTCGAGCAGCTTCTTGCTCATGCTGTCAGGCCTGTCCACGGCGTTCGCTCAGATTCCCTCCGCCGCCGTCGAACGATTCGAGCCGCCCGCCGATCCCCGCTGGAAGTCCATCGCCGTTGGAGATCTGAGCGCAGCCTATCAATTGCTGCATGACAATCATCCCGGAGCGGCCGACGAACTACACGACTCAGCCTTCGTTCGCGGGTTGGCACAGGCCCACGCCCGGGCGCTCGCACGCGCGCAGACGGTGCGCTCGTATCAGGGTTACCTTGCCGTCCTCGCGGGGTTCGCCACTGAGATGGGAGATAAGCACATCTGGAGCCGCCCCACCTTTGTGGTCAATTTACCGAGATGGCCGCAGATGCTGGTCAGCAAACGCGGTGCCGCCTGGGTTGTTACGGATACGGAGCCATCACAAAGCAGGCTATTGGGCGCATCTCTCGTCGGTTGCGACGGGGTCGAAGTGGAGCAGCTCGCGCGCAAAAATCTTGGTGGGTTCCGAGCCGTCTGGAGCATCGGTGCCCAGCAAGTCCAGAGTGCGCCGTGGCTATTCGTCGATGAAGGCAACCCATTCATCACGCGCCCGCGCCTGTGCGTTTTCGACCAAAGGAATCAACGAACGACGGTGCGATTGGAATGGGTCGAAATCAAACGGGAAAACCTGTTGCCACGGTTGAAACAAGCCACGGGCGTCGGCGCGGCCGGCTTCGGTGTACGCAGGGTTGCTGAAGGATATTGGATCGCTCTTCAGGATTTGATGTCAGATCGAGCGTTTGCGGTGGTGAAGGCTGTGGAAGAGCAAAAATCTGCTCTTCGCAGTGCACGCTTTGTTGTACTCGACTTGCGTGGCAACCACGGCGGCTCTTCCGACCTGGGACGTGAGATCGCCATATCGTTACTCGGTGAGGACGCCGTGAACGCGCGGCTCGTTCCGGTCAATGCCATCGACTGCGGCTCCGCCGAGGTGTTCCGAGCGTCAACCGGCAATCTTGAGCAGTTGGAATACCTGCAGAGTCAACCGCTGGCACAGGCTGCTCCGGACGTGAAAAAGACTCTAGAGGATGCAATCTCCGGGATGCGCGCGGCTCTAGCTCACGGACGGGCCTTCTCAGGTCCCACCGACTGTGGGAACGCGCCGAAACCGAGCGTAACCGCGCAGGCCCGTTCATTGCTGCAGGGCAAGCTGATTGTGCTGACGGATAATGCCTGCTTCAGCGCCTGTTTGGCGGTTACGGACGATTTCAGGACGCTCGGCGCGCTTCACGTCGGCGAAACCACCGATGCCGCGACCTGGTACGTCGATGTGCGCGAGATATATCTGCCATCCGGGTACTCGATGTTCTCCACGCTACAGGCGGTTTCTGGCGACAGCAAGTCCGTTGGTCCGTTCGAGCCGGTCTTTGAATACAACGCCGACATCGCTGACACCGCAGCCTTGGAGCGCTGGATCAGCGAGACAGTCGTCGGACTGCCTCGATCCGCACAAGCTCCACACGCTACGGACCGGTGAGGTGACTTACCCCAGCATCCCAAGTGGTTTTGTGAGTTGAATACTCCAAGAAAAGGCTGCAAGCGGATGTAAGCCATCAACGCGGACCCGAGCTGGACTGTGTCGAATTCCGCTGTCCACAGACGGAGTGGTAGCGTACGCTGAGATGAGCCGATTACGCCCGCTGGCGGCGCTGGTGCTTTCAGCTACAAAAAATTCGCTGCCGACTGATCGGAGACAACGATGAAAACTCCTGCGTTCGAAAGCTACCGCGACAAATATGAGAACGTGCGGATGAAGCGAGAAGACGGCATCCTCGAGGTAGCTTTGCATACTCGAGGCGGCTCTCTTGTGTTCAACGGCTACGTCCACGAGGCACTAGTTCACGCGTTCCGTGATATCGGCGACGATCCGGACAATCACGTCGTGATCCTCACCGGTACGGGAGACGAGTTCTGCGCCAAAATCTCGCCGGACGGATTCGATTTCTTCACGCCGACGGGGTATGACAAGATCCGGCGCGAGGGTACGAAGATCCTCGAGAACATACTCGATATCGAAGTACCCATGATTGCGGTCGTCAACGGACCGGTGACCGTGCATTCCGAGTACGCGCTTCTTTGCGACATCGTCCTTGCCGCTGAGGGCGCGTATTTTCAGGATGCACCGCATCCGGCATTTGGTATCGTGCCCGGCGACGGCTTGCACGTCGTGTGGCCTGAAGTCATCGGAGAGATTCGCGGCCGCTACTTTCTGCTGAGCGGCCAGAAACTCAGCGCGGCAGAAGCAAAGGGGTACGGCGCCGTTAACGAGGTGGTCGATCGCGAGGGCCTCCTTCCCAGAGCCTGGGAATTGGCGCGATACCTCAAGAGGCAGAACCCGCTGACACTACGCTATACACGCATGGCGCTCTCGACCCGCTTGCGCCGTCGCCTTCGGGAGAGCCTGTCCTACGGGCTCGCGCTGGAAGGCATCTCTGCAGCACAGGTCGCGGCATTGAATGTGCAAAAGACCAAAGAGGGCTGAGTCAGCCTGCCGGTTGTCTGCGGCATCGGCGCTGCTAAGTCCTAGCAGCGGCTGATAAGACGGTGAACTACGATTCTTTCAATTCGCATCCCGCTCGGCCGAACGTTAAAGGCTCACGGCCCCTCATGCCAAGCGCGGAGTACGCCGGAAGGGACGGCGAGGCGGCGAACTCCGCCGCATTGCGAGCACGGTCACGCCTGCTTCTTGCCGTCGAACTTCTCGCGCGCCTTGTGGATATCGGCCACGTGGGCCCGTGCCCAGGAGCCGAGCGGTTCGACGGCGCATCGCAGGGAGCGTCCCAGCTTAGTGAGTTCATAGTCCACGCGCGGCGGGATCGTAGGGAAAATCGTCCGCGTCAGCAGGCCGTCGCGCTCCAGCCCGCGCAGTGTAAGCGTCAGCATTCGCTGCGAGATCCCTCCGATCGTGCGCTTCATCTCGTTGAAGCGCTTCGGTCCACCGCCCAGGAGGTCGATGACGAGAACGCTCCATTTGTCACCGACCCGCGCCAGTACCCCGCTCACGGCGCGGCAGTCGTTGGGACTGTGGTTCAGGGCGGTCACTTCAAAGTGCTCCGGTATCAAAACTGTGCCTTCTTGCGCAGTTTAACAGCAGTACTCAATATATCTCTAGTTCCCATTTTATACTGAGGTAAGGATGGATACCATGAGGTTACTGCATGTCGATGCCAGCATTCAGGCTGCCAATTCCGCCAGCCGGCGACTCACCGCGGCCGTGGTCGAGCGCCTGCGCAAAACCACGGACGGTCTTGAGGTCATTTATCGTGATCTGGCCGCGGCACCGCTCGCGCATCTGTCGGGCGCGCATCTGAGGGCGGCGCAGGGCGCGACACCGGAGTCTGCAACCCTGCAGCAGGAGCTGGCGGCCAGCCAGACGGTGCTTGAGGAGTTCCTCGCTGCCGATATCGTGGTGATCGGCGCGCCGATGTACAACTTCACCATTCCCACCCAGCTCAAAGCGTGGATCGACCGCATTGTCGTGGCGGGCAAGACCTTTCGCTACGGCGCTGCAGGCCCCGTGGGCCTGGCGGGCAACAAGCGAGTTATCATTGCCATCTCAAGGGGTGGCCTGTACGGCCCCGGCGCGCCGGCTGCGGTGCTCGAGCACCTCGAGACCTATCTGCGGGGTGTGTTCGGCTTCATCGGCGTGACCAATCCGGAGCTCATCGTGGCGGAAGGCCTGATGATCGGCACGGAACAGCGGGAGCAGTCCATGCAGCGCGCGTTGCAGGCCGCCGCCGCACTTCGCGCCGCCTGAGGCGGCCCTCAATCCGGAGAAACATGTCCATGAACTCTGCCACGCGCTTTTTGCCTTTTACTGGTCGGCTGCTCATTGGCGGCATCTTCCTCATGAGTGGCCTCACCAAGATTCCCGCCTACGCCGGCATCACGGCGGCGATTTCCAGCGCCGGATTGCCACTCGCTCCTCTCGGTTTCGTCATCGCCTTGGCGATCGAAATTGGTCTGGGATTGTTGTTACTAATCGGATATCGAACCCGTCCCGCAGCTTTGGGGCTAGCGATCTGGTGCGTGGTACTTGCGATCTTCTTTCATCGCAACTTTGCCGATCAAAGCGTCATGATCCACTTCCTCAAGAATCTTATGATCGCGGGCGGACTGCTTCAGATCGTGCACTTCGGAGCGGGCCCTATCAGTCTCGACAACCGCGCGGGCCGCTGAAGTGTGAATGGCTGTCAGACCAGCGGCAGCAACGATTCCGAGGCCGAGTCGGGCAATCGTGCAGCGCGGCATCAGAGGCCTCGGCCGCCCCAAGCGCAGTTGTTCCAGCGGTCGAATCGAGGTTCGGCAGTGGCCGCGCTCCTGCTCGTACGGCGTGTGGTTCTTTTCCCCGCCGCGTTACGCGAGGTCTACCCGATCGGGTCGCTCTGCTGCCGTCCCGGTCCCTCCTATATATGTGGCGACACACCGGCTTAGGGCCGGGGCGCAGTCGCCTTCAGGTGAAAAGTCCGAGACTGAAAAGCTGTGCCTCGAGTTCCCGTCGCAGAACCAGGCCCTGGCCGCCCGGGGTGCGCTGCCAGAGGCGTCGCATGGCGAGCAGTTGCGCCGGAATGTCGGCGAAGCGCTTGGCTTCCATCAGGTCCCTGATGTTACGCATCTCCCGGAAGCGCCCTGCCGGATCCTTGTTCTGCGGAACCAGAAAGCCGGCCGCACCACGGTTGTACACCAGGGACACCAGCGCCCCGAGAGAGTCGGGCGAGAGCAGATCACTGTTGCGCAGCACCGCTTCGGTCTCGCCGATACGCCGCGGCTGTATCTGCTCCTCGTACTGACGGTGGGCCAGCGGCCATGGAATGTCGACACGGGAGACGCTGCGCAACGCGGACCGGGCCCGCTCCCCATACAGACCGCAGCATCCCGAGAGCGCCCTGAATTCCTCACCATCAAGGTAAGCGGTCCACTCCGCGCCGAATTCCCGCAGGTTGACGAAGCCGAGGTC
Source organism: uncultured Gammaproteobacteria bacterium (assembly GCA_963787655.1). Taxonomy (GTDB): domain Bacteria; phylum Pseudomonadota; class Gammaproteobacteria; order Steroidobacterales; family Steroidobacteraceae; genus 13-2-20CM-66-19. Next base: position 868,481 of record CAWBDY010000003.1, read on the forward strand.
ATACCCGATGCCGATCGTCACTCCCGAGCTCCCGCCCGGCCACGTCGGCTTGTGGAACCTCTGTGTGTACTGGGAGATTCCGGACACCTCCGAGGAAATGATGAGCGCGCTGGCGCGCTTGGAGATCTTGCGCGAGGACGGAAAAGCCCGGATGAAGACCTCCTCCGGCGGCAGGGCACTGCCTTCTGCCAGCCTGTCCGCCTGATCGCGTCGAACGCCGCTCAGTGGGGACGCGGCATTCGACAGTTGATCGAGCTGTGAATCGAAGCTCTTTTCGAAGTCACGTCTGGAGGGCGGCTGGCTCTCCGCAGGTAATCGTCCCGGCAGACTGAGCGCCAGCGCGCCCTGGAAGGCGAGCAGCGCAAAGTCACGCCGCGTGCAAGTTTGGCTCACGCTGGCAGCCAGACCTGAGGCCTCGCCCCGCTTGGAAGTGCCCGCAGGCCAGGAATCACCGACGGCAGGGGTCCGAACGTCTTTAATCTCACCGGAGTCCACGCGACCGACTTACGCGGTCTTTAGATCAGGCGACGGTCTTGTCGCAGACTCTAGCGCATTCGGAGGCCGAATCAGGCATTTTTCCAAGGTCCTGAGTTAGCTGGCAGGACCGAGCAGGCGCGTCCTGCCATCGAGCGTCTCACTGTCGCGGGCTGTCGATCTGCGCAGACGGAGGTACCAGACCGCAACGGGATCCTGCGCGGGAAGATTCTCCCGCACAGCGTCCCGTCGCGGGTCTAACCAGACCCATGAGCCGCACGCGCTCGAATCAGAATTCTCGACGAAATCAAAGCGAAGATGCGCGGGTTTGGGCTCGCCTCCGGCGCGAGCCCGCCCCGTTAGCCCCGTGGCTTGCTGAATTGCCAGCACGCCCCTCCCCCGAGACGTCGGCCTGAATGACGAGCGAGTTCCACGCTAACTGCTCAGTATCCAGGCGACGGCGGAGGCGTCGTAGTCGTCGTCATTGAGATACTCCCGAACACCCCGTCCGTCTGATCCGCGAACCCTGCGGTGTAGAAGAGCGTCGTCACGGGCTTATCGGAGTCACCGTTGCCAAACACTAAGGACCACAGGCCGGGCAGGGAAAACGTCCCGCCGTTAGTCACCGTGAGCGAACCCATGGAGGTTGCCAAGGCGGTTCCATTGGGGGCAAAGATGTTTATCTTCCCGTCGCCAAAGTTACCGATCAGCAGATCCCCTGCCAACGAACCAAATCCCACAGGTGCGATCGCCATTCCCCAGGGCGCATTGAGCGCACCGGCCGATGCAAATCGGCTGACGAAGTTGCCACTGAAGTCGAATACGTCCACGTAACCCAGGCCCGCGCCTGTCGTTTCGTCGTGCTTCGCCGCGTCCTGCTTCGTGTAGCTGACGTATAACTGACCATTCAGAGCCACTATGCCGAAGGGAACAAAGCCTGCTGGTATTGTGGGGTCAATGAATTTTCCCTGCATAGCAGCCGGTTTGGTGAAATTGGTATCGAACACGTCAACCTTGTTGTTGTGCAGATCGGTCGCATAGAGGAACGTCGCACCGTTGACGGTGCCGATTGCCAACCCTTTGTACACCGCGTGATTGGCGCCGTTCGCCACGCCGTCGTCGTACGCGGTGACGGCAGTTGCGCCGCTACCGTTTGCCCAGGCTGCGATGGTGCCGCCCTCGCCGTCGAAGATGAACAGCGCTGACTCCTGACCCCCAGTGGTGGGAATGAGGAAACCTCCACCCCCGTTGTAGACCTGCCCCGTGGGATTCGCGGGCACACCAGCCGCCGACGCTGGAATGGCAATTCCGACATCGTTGCTGCCTGTGATGCTGTCCGCCTCAATCGCGCCCGTACCACTGTAAAGGGTCGAGAGATTGCTGTTGTTGTCGGCGATCCAGAAGGGCAGGCCTGGCGCGATCGCCACACCCCAGGGATTGGATAAGTTGGCGTCGATCGTGGTGGTTGTAGCAACAACCCCGTCTTTGTCCGATACCAATGCCGTGTCGGCAAATCCCGTGCTCGTTTGTCCGGCCATCTGACTGGCAGCGGTGCTGCCACCGCTGCTGCCGCTGCCGCCGCCGCAAGCGACAAGAGTCAGCGCGCCCGCCGCACCGAGCAGAAAGGAAGCCACCACTTTATGGATGGCGCGATTCGAATGCATTGGGACTCTCCGTGAGGTTGGAATGAAATAACGACGTTTAGTAGAGATATCTCTGGACTCAGTTCAAATTCACGGAAATGCCGCCGTTCCCGTCCCACTTGCGGGCGGACGCCATTAGTAGGTCTTCACTTCGCCCATCGAACATGAATTGATCCGATGTTCCCGATAGAGCGCGGTTATCGCATTAGGACCAACATCCGTCCTTATGCACGGCGCCTTTGCCATCGGCGCGGAATGGCCGCCCCTCTACGAGTGTCTTATAGGAGATGGTGTTCTTGGCCCCGTTAATGGGCAGTCCGCGATTGGGATTTGGCTGCTTCCGAAGTCGGTTTGTCCTGATGCACTGTCGCGTGCTTCGCTCAGTGTCAGGTTTCCGACTGGGTCAACACGCCTATTCATCGCGCTCACGGTCTCGGCGTCAGCTTGGATGGCGGATGGCGCGAGAGATAAAGATCGCGCCGGGGATAAGGCACAGCCCGCTCGCCACGTACTGAAAGGTTTTGAGCCGGCGGCCTCTGCGACAAGGCTTTACCGAGAAACACGACCGGCGCATTGGCGAGCATCCGCCGTTGCTCAGTTTCCGAAAATTCGTCGCCTGGCTGGCTCGTCGAGCGGACCGTGGGAATAAAAAACGCAGTTCAGCAGTCTTACTTGCCGACAAAGGCAAGCAGAGATCGAGCTGCGCAAGCGGCGCGGCATTCAAACATCAGATGCAAGCTGCAATATTGAACGACCGTTTTAAGGAGAAAGTGCCATGAGAGAAGAGACAGCCAGCAGGTCTTCGAGACTTCTGCGCCGAGCCATGATCGCGATTGTCGCAACTGGAACCGTCGCAGCTTCAGCCGCTTACTCCAAAACCCCCAACCTCATTGTCGTACCACCAGCCGATCTGCCCGATTCAGCGCGGCAAACAGGCGAAGCGATGCTGCTGCTACATGATTCAATCGACGACAGGACGCTTCTTTATATCGAACAAAACCAGGGCGCGCGGCTGGCAATCTTTGACGTAACTGATCCGCGCCATGTCAAGGGAGAGCGCGTCGCGCAGATTGATGCTCCCGGGCCGTTCGACTTTGTTTCCACTCTGGGAAACCGTGCGGAAGTTGTCCGGTTCCGCCAATCACAGGGAGGCGCGGTCTTAGATTTCCATACGGTCAAGCGTCCGACCCTCACGAGCGTTCAAGGGCTGACATTGCGGGGCACGACGATGGCGCTGGGCGATGATGGATTCATCGTCACCGGTCAGGCCGATGCAAGTTGTGCGATCTACTGGCGACTTTCAGGCGCTCAACACTTCGAGCTCAGGCGATTTGAATCACGTCCTTGATGTCAAGGAAATTCGCGGGAATCTTACGAATCCCGACACGGGTACAACCTTCCTGCTCACCCAGAGCGGGCTGTACGAAATCAGACGCCCGCTCGTAGAACGGCAGCACGAGCTTCGTGAGCGGGATCGGATGCTGATGTACGCCGGTGGCGGTTAAACACGGATTCAGCTGGTAGAGGATTCGAGCGCTAGGCCAAGAGGCCGCGGCGGCCGCAATGAGTGTACCGGTTGGGATGATGGCTTGGCCGCTTGCGGCCGTTGCAGGGTTTCGGCAGCCGGGGCACTCGCTGACCATAAATTTGCACGGTTTGCGGGAATAAATCCGCCCGATACGAAGTCTTCTCTCCCGAATCACCACTTTAGGAGACGGCCATGTCGGACGATAAAATCCAGCTTTCGCGGCGCAACGCACTCAAATGCATGGCCTATGGCGGGGCCGGCACACTTTTCGTCCTGGCGGGCGGCGTCTTTGCGCCGGTGGATCTGGCCCTGGCAGCTCAGGACAAGCCAGGGACCGCACGGCTAGGCAAGCCGCTGTTCGTACAAATCAGCGACACCCACATCGGCTTCAATAAGGATGCGAATCCCGATGTCAACGGAACCCTCACCCAGACCATCGATCTCGTGAACGGGATGGCCGAGCAGCCGGCCCTCATCATCCACACCGGCGACATCACGCACCTGTCCAAGCCCGCGGAATTTGATCTGGCGCAGCAGATGCTTTCGCGCTTGCGCACCACCGAGCTGCACACGGTACCGGGCGAGCACGACACGACCGATCCGACCGTCAGCGAATATTTCAACCGCTTCGGCAAAGCGTCGGCCAACAAGGGTTACTACAGCTTTGATCACGCCGGCGTGCACTTCATCGCGCTGGTCAACGTATTGCAGTTCAAGGCGGGCGGGCTCGGTACCCTGGGCCCCGATCAGCTCGCCTGGGTGGCCGCGGACCTCAAAGCTCGCTCCTCCAGCACTCCGATTGTGGTTTTCGCCCACATGCCGCTCTGGACGATCTATGAGCCCTGGGGCTGGGGAACCGGGGACGCGGATCAGCTCATGGAACACCTGCGTCGCTTCGGGTCCGTCACGGTGCTGAACGGCCACATCCATCAAATCGTGCAGAAGGTCGAAGGTCACATCACCTTCCACACGGCGCGCTCGACCGCCTATCCGCAGCCGATCGCCGGGGTGGGCAGCGGTCCTGGACCGCTCACGGTGCCGGCGGACGAGTTGCCGAAGATGTTGGGAATTTCGAGCGTGTCGTTTGCGCAGCATCCACGCTCATTGACGATCGCCGATACGACCGTTGGCTAACCTGCGTGAACGTCCGCAGTTGATAACCCAGAGGAAGATTCTATGAAACGCCCGTTACTAATGAATCGCCTGGCGGCCTGCGCCTTCGCCGCCGCAACGTCCATCGCAGGCGCAACGGAAGCGCCCGTGGCAACCCCCAGTACCGGGCGACGCGGCTCACGGGAAGACCCTGTATCAGGCGTGCCAGGCGTGCCATTCGATCGACGAAAACGATCTGGGTCCGAAGCACCGGGGTGTCGTCGGGCGCCGTGCGGGAAGCCTTGCCGATTACAACTATTCGTTGGCTCTGAAGAATTCTGGCTTGACCTGGAATCCGACCACTCTGGATCGCTGGCTATCCAACCCCAGCGCCTTGGTTCCGGGAACGAAAATGTACTTCCAAATTGCCGATGCTCAGACCCGCGCCGACATCATCGCCTACCTCGCGGAGCTGAAATGAAACCCCGGGTGCTGTAAGCGCGAAGTCAAGACATGACATGGCCGCTGCGTGCGGCCGTAAGCGGTCCCTCACTCGATTTTGCGCCGCATGACTAGCCTGCCAACCCGATCTTCCAGCACGGGTCTGCAGACGATGAAAGAGCGAATCGCGCATCAACCTCTAATTCGACAATGAGATTGATGCAACAACGAACTCGATCGCGCCGATGCTAAGGCAATGTAAAACGTACCTCGGTGAGATCGGACCCGTTACCCGCAGAGTGACCCATACAACCTCTGTTATCGGATGACGTCTGTTAAGCGCTGAGTCTCGGCGCCCTGAGCCGAGCACGCCAGCCAGTCGCATTTCGTTTCGACTTTGACGTGCCGGCTGCCGCCGCGCCAGACGTGACACCGATTCCCCACCGATCGGTTATCGCCCCAGAGCGATCGGTATATCCAGACTACCGGTCTGTAACCGCCTTACGACTGACCGCATAACCGTTGGCCCCTAAGCTTCAAGGTGTTTTGTCAGCATCCTCAGGGAGCTACAGGTACATGGTTAAGTCGATTTGCACGAGCGGAATGCGCCTGACGGGACGGCTTCTCTTAGCTCTCCCCTTCAATCGGTCCGCTGCAGCTTTGGGCGAGTTGAGGCTCGGATGGTGCGCTCTGATTTTGAGTGCCTTGACCGCCACCGCCCCCGCAGTCGCTCAGCAGAAGACCGGGCCGGGCGTCCCCGCCGATGACAGTCTGACCTGGCACGGTATCACGCTGTATGGCGTCGTCGACCTGGGTCTCCAATACGATACGCACAGCGCGCCGTTCACCCCGTATCGGCCCTCCGCCAGCGGAAACATCGTGCGGCAGAACAGCTACCAGTCAGTGACCGGCATCACGCCCAGCAACATGGGACAGTCGCGAGTCGGCCTGCAGGGCACCGAGCCCCTGAACGAAGAATGGGCGGCCGTGTTCCAGGTGGAGAGCTTTTTCAACCCCCAGTCCGGCCAAATCGCTGATTCCCTGAAGTCGTTGACGGTGAACAATGGTCGATCACTGACCACCCAGAACGTCGGTGTAGATGGCAGCTCAGCGGGCCAGGCTTTCCAGACCGCCTTCGTCGGGCTGCAGTCGACGCGGTTCGGCGCCCTCACCTTCGGTCGTCAGTTAACGCTCCTGTCGGAAGGCACCATCAAATACGATCCCAACTACAACGCCACGGCCTTCGGGCTGCTCGGCGCGTCAAACACGTATTCCGGCGCGGGCAGCAGCGAAAACAACCGGCTTGATTCGACCGCGAAGTACCTCTTAGGCTTCAACGGTCTTGTGCACATCGGCGCTCTGTACAAGTTCAATGGCTCCAGCGGATCGGCCAACACCGCGGTCCAGGCGAATATCGGGGGCAATTTTGCGGGCGCATCGCTCGATGCGTACTATTCGAAGGTCAACAGCTCCATCACGGCGAGCGCCCTGACCGCAGCTCAGGTCGCGAAGCTTCCGGCGGGCTATTCCGTGCCGAATTCTCTGGCGGCGACCGTCTCGGACAATACGGCGTATGCCCTCATGGCGCTGTACAAGCTGGATCCGCTTAAATTCTTCGCTGGATACGAGTACATCCAATATGCCAATCCGAAGACGCCGTTGGACCCCGGATTCACCGACATCGGCGGTTACGTTCTCGCTGTCGTCAACGACAAGGCTTACACCAATTCGAAACTTGTGCAGGTCTACTGGACCGGCGTCCGCTACACCGTCATTCCCCACCTCGATCTGACCGCGGCCTATTACGGCGTTCACCAGGACGCCTACGGCACCGGAACTCAGGTGGGCTGCTCCACAAACGCGCACAGTGCTTGCAGCGGCAGCCTGCACGCCTTCTCCTTCGATGCCGACTACCGCTTTAACGTGCACTTCGATGTCTACCTGGGAGCGATGTACAGCGGAGTGCACGACGGTCTGGCCAACGGCTACATCAATACGACCAACATCAATCCGACCGTTGGCGTGCGCTACAAATTCTGATTCGGTCCTGGTGCGATCTTGCCCCGCGCATCGATTCGTCGGAATCCTCTCCTACAATGGCGCACTGAAAGCTGCCGAGAAACGGTCGCACGCTGAGTAGACACGTGAATGCGGACGTCCAGACGCCATTGTCCAGACTGCTCAATTCCCAAAATCCAAAGGACACAATTGCCAGAGGCAGTGAGAACGGGATGCCGGCATACCCCGCGGAGAGCCCTATACCACTAGACATATGATCCCCAAGCGGCCATGCTTGTAACGGCACGATCTCTGGGTGCGATGCGATTCTGCGAGTCCTGACCCGACTCCAAATGGCGACATCCCCGAGACCGCGCTAGGCACCGACAAGGGCAAACCCGTTCGAAAGGCGGGGACGCAAAGCTACCGGTCTAAGGGCGTAACGGCCTAAGATAGCGGGGTTGCCACTCTCCACCCCAGGTGGGAGCGTGCAAGCCTCTCTGCATTAGCTCCGAGCGCTCTCCCGACCGTGATTCGAACGTTCGCTAGAGGGAGAGCTTATGTCATCAACATCGGCAACGCCCGCTGGGTGGTCCAACACCGATCCAGAGCATCAGGCCAGGTCTGGTACCGGCCATTTCATGCTCACGTTGTGCCGGCTGCCTGGACCTGTGTCCATTCGACCGCCCCAATCACCACAGCTGAAGCCCTTCACATTCTTCACGAGTCGTGAGCGTGAGCCGGATGGCAATGAGCATTTCTACCTCCACATGGGGTACTTCGAGACGCTGGCGGATGCCGAGAAATGGGTGGAAGGCGTACGCGGCCGTTTCCCCCAAGCGATCGCGACCATCGCAGCGAGCGCGTTTTCGCGACCACCGAATCCCGAGGCACTTGCGTCTCAGCCCGCTGATTCTCAGCCAAGGGTTGCCCAGACCAGCGACGTTACGCCGATCCAAGATAAATCGTTGACCGACACACAAGTCATGAAGATTCTGGAAACACGCCGTGTTGTCCGAGGACGGGACAGCGTTGATGAGAGGGATTGCGATCAGATCGCGTTGCTCCGCCCGGAGGACACAGGTACTCGGCACGCTTTGAAGGAGGCTGTTGTTCAAGGTGCACCGATCGCCTTTGCCGTGCAGCTCCAATGGTCGCCGCAGCCCATCGATCTCAGCCGTGTGCCATCGCTCGCTATATTCAAAGCATATACGCTCTACGCGACAGAAATTCGCCGGGAGGGTCGTTCCCGTTATTTTCTTCGGCTGGGTTTCTTCGGCGACCCGAGCACTGCGAAGCAGGTCGCCGTCGAAGTGCGCTCGAACTTCGCCTCCGCAGCTGTGGTGCCTGTTTCCGACCACGAGGTCACGCGCGCACACGAAGCCGGTAAGGAGAACTCTTCAATCCCGTCGCTCGTGCAGCAAGAAGTCAACCGCGCGGTCGATTCCAACAGCACACCAGTATCGCCCCCAACATCAGAGCCCGTGCGTGACACTACTCGCGGCCTCTCCCGAGAGGACAGGGCACTCGAGCGCGCACTCAAGCGGCTTGCCCGGAAGGAAATTTGGGCCAATCCCGACCTGCTTAGCGAAAGCGGCGTGCGCCACGTGAAAGTTAAAGTTGAGGCACAAAGGCACACGTCGAGCCGTCCTAAAGGAGTGGGGGCGTAACGGAATCGAAGGGCGCGGTAATACTCCGATTGAGCAAACGCAACCCGTTAGCAACATCAGGAGTTACCCGCAGAATTGACGCTCAATCCGGTGCGATCGGCGTGACATGAGTTAAGACTCCTGGACGAATTAGCAGCGGATCGTCAGTCCGAATCTCACCCTGGTCGCCGCCCAGATTTCTTGATCCTCGGCCGATCAACACCGCGAGCCGGCGGAGGTTACGGACGTCATCCCCGCGGTAGATTGCGTCTCGTCTCATGATTTGGTCACGGCGTCTTCCCGGCAAGCACGGCGGGAGATTCTCAACGCTTCGCCTGGGATGCACCGGAACCGTCGACCAGCGAATTTAAAGTCGCGCACCCTACTCTGAGGCAACGCATCGCGACACTACGGCCCTCCGCGTAACTCCTTGACTCTACGGTATATCTTGCGGGAGGCCGATGCGTGGCTATCTATGCGCGCGTGAGGAGTCACTGACCGAATTTGCACGAAATGACCCACCGGACTCTCACATTTCTCTGCGTTTGGTTTTGGTGGCTCAGGGCAGTTTCGTGCACATTTCGCTAAGACCCGCTCATGTCAGTGGTCAACGTCCCTACAAGACCAACGCTGCCTGACCCTTCGCAGAGATTTGGCGTCCGAGTCGCTTTCGGCGTTATTCTGGGACGGCCTTCGGGCAGGGTGTAGCGCGAGCGCCAGCGGGCACAACCGCAACCGTGGCGGAACGCGCCGGTGTGACATCTGTTTTTAAAGAAAGGGGATTGACCATGGCCGAGGCTGTTTACAAGGTAATCGAACTTGTCGGAACTAGCTCAGACTCTTGGGAGAAAGCCACCGCTGCCGCGATCAATCGTGCAGCCAAGACCGTCCGAGACCTCAGAGTTGCAGAAATCGTAAAGCTGGATGTGCAGCTCAAAAATGGCAAGATCGAAGCCTATAGATCACGGATTAGCGTCTCGTTCAAGTATGAGAGCGGAAAGTAATAGCCGCTTCGCTTCTGCAGATCTTCCCACCATGCCGCATGCCAAGCTCAAGGTGATGAGATATATCGTGGTCGTCGCGTCGCTCCCATCACCTCATCGTGGTCTTCCGACACGATGGGCGGACCACTCAAGTGGTCCGCCCTTAACGCGGCAGAACTAAACAATATGACTCGCGATACGACGATCTAGGGAGTCGGGGCGGGCCCTGAACTGAACTAAAACCTTCTTTGATAGGGTCGGGTCGCTCCATATCAGAACATGGAGTTTCCGCTGACGGTGTGCTCCGGAATTTCTTGGGTCACGTCCCAGTGCTCAACGACCTTTCCCTTGCTCAGGCGGAAGATGTCGACAATAGCGACACCGCGAACATTAGGCTCTGGGGTCTTGTGCACGTGAAGAATGACGTAATCACCGTCAACGAATGCCTGCTTGATCTCGCTGTGTGACTGCGGCCACTTTGCCTTCATGTTCTCAATGAAGAGGCGAAAACCATCCACGCCATCGGCAGCATTCGGGTTGTGCTGCTTATAGGTCGGACCGAGGAAACGGCTGGCAGTGGTGAATTCCTTCCTGTTGAGCGCGGCCTCATAGAACGCTAGAACAGCCGCCTTGTTCAACGCCTCTTGTGAAGTAGACATAGCTGGCCTGGCCTCGATAGCTGGTTTTTAGGGTGGCGGAGCCTCTTGGCTGGTTGCCGTTCTCGCGCCCAGCAGAGTCACCGACGATCAAACATAGGAAGAATCGCAATACGATGGCAAGCCTCGTAAAGGTATAGATGGAGACCTGCGCCAGGACGGCCTGCTCAGTCCTCGACGCCGATGTCAATGGCGTCCACCCGGTCCGGGTAAAGTGCCAGGTATTCCCGGATTGCCGATACCGCGGCATGAGGAGCCTCGTAGGTCCAGACGGCGTTTACCGAGCGATCCCCGCCAATCGGAATGCTGTAATAGGAGCACTCGCCCTTGTAGGGACAATACGTTTGGTGCGAGGTCCGTTGCAGTTGCGTCATATCGACGTCCTTGCGCGGGATGTATTGCACAGCGGGATAGGCCGCCTCCTTCAGGGTCAGGGCTTCGCGGCTGTCGGCCACGCGTTTGCCGTTCGCGGTGACCGTGACCCGGCCTCTCGTCGGGGTGATGGTGATCGGATGATCCGGTCCCGGAATCTTGATGGGTTTGCTGTTCATCGCTTCAACTCCTGAAATTATCTTCGGTGAGAGCGAAGCAGCCTCAGAGCTTGGAGCCGCCGTCGACATGGACGGTGTCGCCAGTGATCCAGCGCGCTTCGTCGGAGGCCAGGAAGGCTACCACCGGGGCGATGTCGTCTGGCTGGGCCAGGCGCTTCAGCGCTTGCATGCCGAGCGTGACCTCGCGGCCAGCCTCGGTCTTGGTGAAGTTCGACATGACCAGCCGCTTAAAAGGCCAAGCGCGAATCTAAGCGGCCAGCTGCTATGCGCGCGCTGTCGGTAGCTCCAACCCGGACATGCATGGCAGCTCAAGTCGGCCGCACGATGGATTGCGACATTTGAACGGGTGAACAAACACGTACAGTTCACTCACGCCCGAGCGGCCTCGTACCAGTGTATTCATCGGACTTCATGAGCAAACCTGCGGCGGGCTCGGCGGCTCGGCTTTCGGCATAGCGCGACCTTATGTGAGACGCGCTGTCGGCGCACTGCGACCACGGGCGCCATTTGGTTGTCGGTGCACGGCGACCTCAGGTGTTGCGATCCAAGAAATCTGCGCGCCATTCGCACCGACGCACCGCGCCGTGACGTACGCCACGGAAGGCATGAGTGTCAGGCCGGAAACTGCGATGCGCTACTCGGCCACTTCAGGGAAATCACGTAATGCGCGCCGCTTTCCCCATCTCTTCGCTCACCCGCTTCACCCTGATTGCTGCTTGCGCCGGCGTCGCGCGTGCAGATCTCTAGGACACGCCGCCGATCCTACCTGGGTCAAGGATGGAGAACTCCAGTGAAGAAGGAAAAGGAAGTCGCTAGCGTTACGCCTCTCGTCGACATTGTTTCCACAGGCAAGAAGCCAACAGGACCCAACCGGCGGGAGTTCTTGGGAGGTGTTAGCCGCTATGCCGCCGCAGCCACAACGCTCGGCGCCATTGGGCTAGGACCGCTCGTTGGCGGAAAGGCATCCGTGGCAGAGGCCTCGGTCGTACCGCAGCCGTCTGCGCCCCGCGCGCGCGCCGACGCCAGTTTCGCATACCGCACGGAGACCGCTGTCACCGAGTTCAGGATAGCCCGGGAACATCCTGACAACGGCGACTCAACCCGATTCACAGACTTCAGCGGCAACTATAGCAAGGCGCTTGTGCACGACGGCCTGGGCGTGCCGAATGCCGCTGCTTTCACCAGTCTCAAAAACGCTTTCACGGGCGGCAGGTCAACCGATTTTGAACGCATCCTTGTTGGGACGCCCGGCGGAGGGCCAAATTCCAGGGAGAACGGTCCACAGACGGCCCTCGCCTTTGACCTGGAAGGGCGTGATTCACATGCCACCATCATTCCGCCTGCCCCTAGTGTAGCCAGCGCGCAAACCGCCACGGAACAGGTAGAGCATTACTGGGCCGCGTTGCTGCGCGATGTGCCCTTCAGCACCTACCAGACAAATCGGCTCGTTGCCGCCGCCGTTGCCGACATGAATCGCCTGTCATTTGTCAGCGGAAACCAGAACGCGCAGATTCCGTTTCCGGTGACACCGCAGAATCTGTTGCGTGGCCAGATCGTACGGGGCGACGGAAACGTGTTGGGGCCTTACCTCTCGCAGTTCATGGTCCAGCCAGTGTTCTGCGGTGCACAGCCTCTCAGCCAGCAGTTCCAGACCTTCCTTCCCGCAGGTGGTGGCGGCGGGGACTTCATGACCACCGTCAGCGCATACCAACAAATCGCAAATGGCGGAGCCTCGACTGGCAGCGTGGCTTTTGACCCAACGTTCCGATATATCCGAAACGGGCGAGACCTGTGCGCGTACACGCACGTCGACATACTCTATCAGGCCTACTTCACGGCATACCTGATCATGGCGGGTCTGGGCGCGCCCGCTAACCCAGGGAATCCTTACAACACTTCTGGGACGGAAAAGCCGTTCGGCACCCTCGGCCAGCCGGACGCCGTTGCGACGCTTGCCGAAATGGCTACGCGAGCTCTGAAAGGCGCGTGGTTCCACAAGTGGATCGTGAATCTGCGAATGCGGCCGGAGGAATACGGCGCCCTGGTGCAGGCAAACTTCACCAGGACGAGACCGTTCCCCCAGGCGGCAGGTGCCCTTCACCCGGACGTCCTGCACTCGGCAGTCCTTCCCCTCGTCAACTCAACCTACGGCACCTTCCTGCTGCCGCAGGCATTTCCGGAGGGCTCACCGACTCACCCTTGCTATCCCACCGGCCATGGAGCCGTCGCCGGCGCGTGCATTACGGCGCTCAAGTTCTTCTTTGACTGCAGCCAGCCTATCCAGCCTCTCCTGCAACGCAGTGGGCGCGATGTATACGTGCCTAGCAACGACGGCCTCTCGCTCAACTTATACGCCGGTTCCGATGCCAGCGAGCTGACCGTGAACGGAGAGCTCAACAAGCTTGCGCACAACATCTCGTTTGGCCACGGGATTCACGCCGGCATTCACTTCCGCAGCTCGAGCTTCTGGTCCATTCTGCTCGGCGAAGAGATTGCTCTCAGCATCCTGAGGGACCGCGCAAAATCTTACAACGAACCGTTCACCATCAACATCACTAAGTTCAACGGCACGACGGCCACGATCTCCAATCAATAGTCGGCCACGCCTTCGTTTCTCAGCTGTCCGGTCCTCCGATGCGGCCCTGTCAGCAATCGGGTCGTGACCGCCCGATTGGTGCAAGGCAAATTTTTAGTCAACTCTAAGTGGAAACGATCGCCACCAGATCGGTCAGTCGCTTCAGACGGAAATCCGGTTCGTAGCCAAGCTGCTCGGCACGGCCGCGGATCAGCCAGTAGAACTGAGCCGGTCCGACCAAGGAATTCTTCGGTGGCGGGATGTCGCCTGCCCGTTCAATCCAAGCGGTCTGGAAGCCATAACGCTTCGCGCCGGTTACATCGAAGCCGTTCGATGAGATGAACAACACCTCTTCCTTCCTGACCCGTAAAGCCGGTTCCACGAGCGCGTAACAGGCGGGTTCCGGCTTATACAGCTTCACCTGATCGACGCTGATCACTTCCGTGAGGCGTCCGGAGATCCCCGATGAATTGACTAACGCCTCGAGCATTCCGGGGCTCCCGTTCGACAGAATCGCGAGCTTGTGGTCTCGCAGCGATTCCAGGGCCTCCTCGGCCTCCGCATATAGGTGTAAATGCAGATACTGAGTCATAAGTTGATCACATATCGAGGGTGCCGGATCGATTCCGAGGCTCGTCAAAGTAAATTCCAGCGCCGCTCGCGTCACCGACCAGAAATCTTCGTATGAGCGCATCAGTGTGCGCAGCCAAGTATACTCAAGCTGCTTCAGACGCCAGAGGTGCGTAATGATCTCGCCCTTATCCCCGCACAGATCAGTGGCGAGGCTTCGCACTGACTGCACGTCGTAGAGCGTCCCATAGGCATCGAAGACCAACGCGCGAATGGTCATGATCAGTCCCTCTAGTCAAAGGTAACGGGGCTCGCCAACTGTTTCTCGCCAAGGCCCCGCCTTCACGAGGCCACGATCATCCATCACCACGCAGTCGAGATAACCGTCCCATCGTGCGGAGGTGCCAGTGATCCATTGCAGTTGCTCGTCCGGCACCGGGATGTTGTCGAACGCTGTGCGTGCGCTCTTCCTATCTCGCGTGACTCTCTGTTCACTTTCACCGCGTATTTTTTTCGCTTGTACCGGAGCCACCTGTTTCCCTAGAAAAGGACGATCGTGATCTTCTACCATGGCGCGATAAGTGCGTACTCGGTTTAGTTGCGGGATCAATCGCCGCTGAGACGGTCGGTCCATATAGTCAAGGCTTTGTGGGGCGCCGCCTGCGGCTTTTCAGTTGGGCAACTGCCCCCTCATTCAGCGCCGGCTCGCGAGCGAATTCTTCCGCAACAAAATCCATAAACACCTTCGCTCGCTGAGCCAGTAGGCGCCGCTCGGGATAGATCATCTGGATCGGAGTGGGCGGTCCAGGATAGTCTTCTAGAAGCAGTTGCAGTCGGCGATCCAGGAGCGCGTCTTCAAACAACCACACCGGCGAGTAGGCAATTCCGAGTCCGTCCAAGGTTGCAGCGCGTATCCCATCCGGGGTGTTGACTCTGAAGCGACCGTGCACGGCAACGTCGCGATCCTTGAATGACCAGACATTACCAGACGCCAATAATGAGTAGAGAATGCAGTCGTGCTTCTTAAGGTCGGTGGGTACCTTTGGCGCCCCGTGTCGCCCTATATAGTCCGGGGTAGCGACGCAAACGCGCTCACCCGTGCCGATGCGTCGCGCCTTGAGCGCACTGTCCTTGAGCACCCCAATGCGAATCGCGACGTCCACGCCCTCCTCGATCAGATCGATAAAGCGGTCGCCAATCTGCAGATCCAGCTCCACCTTCGGGTAACGATTAAGGAATGCCTTCACACGAGGCAGCAGGTACGGGCGTCCCAAGAGCGTCGGACAAGCCACACGCAGCACGCCGCCGGGTATCTCCTGGCCGCGAACGTTTGACTCGGCTTCGGCGATCGCATCAAGCACGCGACGGGTGTCAGTGTAGTAGCGCTCGCCTTCAGGGGTCGGAGTCAACTTGCGCGTCGAGCGATGGAGCAACCGGGTGCCAAGATGCTGCTCGAGCGATGCAATGTGCCGGCTGATATTGGGCTGGGTGGTCCCGAGCTCGCGCGCCACAGCGGAAAAGCTCCCGGTCTCCACCGCGCGGACGAAGGAAGTCATCAGAGCCAGTCGATCCACGGCTATCTCCAGTCGTTGCAGGCTTAACGCGGCCGCGCCTTGGCGCACCGGTCCTTCCGATTCATACTTCCTGCGTATGAATGATATTAATTTAGACCTACTTATCCGCACGCCGCAACCGCCCCACACTCAGCGGCTGAGATGATCCACCCATCACTCAAGGCAGCAGGAGAAACCCTCGTGGGCAAGCTTCAAGGTAAGGTCGCAGTCATCACGGGCGCGACCTCAGGAATGGCTTTGGCGACTGCCAAGCGCTTCGTCACGGAAGGCGCGTATGTCTTCATCACGGGACGTCGGCAGAGGGAACTCGATTCAGCCGTCGCGGCGATTGGCCGCAGCGTCACTGGTGTTCAGGGAGACGCAAGCAATCTTGCCGACATTGATCGGCTCTACCGCACGGTCAACGACCTGAAGGGTCACATCGACGTGCTCTACGCCAGCGCTGGCGTGGGCGAATTCAACGTTCCGCTCGGGAAGATAACAGAGGAGAGCTTCGCTAAGACGTTCGAGCTCAATGTACGCGGCACGCTCTTTACTGTGCAAAAGGCACTCCCGCTCATGCGGGACGGCGGATCGATCATCATGACTGGCTCCATCGCGAGCGTGAAAGGCTTCGAGGGTATGAGCCTTTACAACGCCAGCAAGGCCGCTGTGCGGTCATTCGCGCGCTCCTGGACTAATGACCTCAGGTCCCGAAAGATCCGGGTGAATGTCATCAGTCCCGGCCCGATCGAGACGGGCGTGTTCGTCGGTGTTCCGCAGGAAATGAAGAACGCGTTCGTGTCTCTCGTGCCGATGGGCCGGATCGGACAGCCGGAGGAGATCGCGAGCACGGCGCTGTTCCTCGCTTCGGACGACTCCAGTTTCATTACCGGAATCGAGCTGTTCGTAGACGGTGGAACGGCGCAGATCTGATGCGGTGTGTGCCAACATGCAAGCTCCACCTGTTCTCATCACTGGTGCACTGCAGGGAGATTAACGACCGCTACTCTACCGCCGAACCCGTATGTCGGCTGATGAGCTGTGGAAGGCGGCCGCTGCGCTGGCGCCAGTGAGAGGTCAATCAAAGCTGTACTCGGAACTTCAGTCAGTGATTCATCGATACACCGAAAGCGAGGGCGTATGGTCAAAGTTGCGCTGTGGGTACGTTTGCAGGCGAAGCCGGGCAGGGAGCAGGAAGTACGAGACTTCCTCGCGGGCGCCTTGGCGCTCGCCAATCGAGAGGCCGCAACCCCGATCTGGTTTGCTCTGCGGCTGGCACCGGCGACGTTCGCGATATTCGATGCGTTCGAAGCAGACTCAGGGCGCCAGGCGCATCTGGCCGGCGACATTGCCAAGGCCTTGATGGCCGAGGCGCCACGCCTGTTGGCCGAAGCGCCCAAGATTGAAATGGTCGATGTCCTGGCGGCGAAACTGCCATCCGGCTGATCGAGAGCCTAGAAGCTCATGGAATTGTTAATACAATCAATTCACTGCCGGTCGAATGCGATGGCTACACGACCACCTCACCAGGGCTCGGACCATCGCAACACAGCACCGGCGATCTTCCGCGATGCCGACCTTGGATGGAACTGAAGATGATCAATTCGCCCGAGTACGCGCCGCCGAAGGTCTGGATCTGGAGCAGCCCGAGCGGTGGTCGGTTTGCAAACATCAACCGTCCGATCGCCGGGCCGACGCACGAAAAGGAGCTGCCGATCGGCGGTCACCCACTGCAACTCTATTCACTCGGCACGCCGAACGGCGTAAAAGTCACGATCATGCTGGAGGAGCTGTTGGCGCTCGGGATCAGCAGCGCGGAATACGATGCCTGGCTGATCAACATCGGAGAGGGCGAGCAGTTCGGTAGCGGCTTCGTCGCGGTGAATCCGAACTCCAAGATCCCAGCGTTGGTCGACCGCAGCGGCCAGACGCCGATCCGGGTGTTCGAGTCCGGCGCCATCCTGCTGTATCTCGCTGAGAAATTCGGTGCGTTCTTACCGAAGCAGGCCGGAGCCCATGCTGAATGCCTTTCCTGGCTATTCTGGCAAGTGGGAAGTGCCCCCTATCTCGGCGGCGGATTCGGCCACTTCTATGCCTACGCTCCGACGAAGATCGAATATGCGATTGATAGGTTCGCCATGGAGGTGAAGCGCCAGCTCGACGCGCTTGACCGGCGTCTGGCAGAGAACAAATACATCGCGGGCGATACCTATACGATTGCCGATATGGCGATATTCCCCTGGTATGGCGGTCTAGTGAAGGGCTGGGCGTACGATGCAGCCGAGTTCCTGAGCGTGCAGGACTACAAGCACGTTCGGTCCTGGGCCGATATGCTCCTCGAGCGGCCGGCCGTGCGGCGCGGACGTATGGTCAACCGCACCAGCGGCGAGCCCTCGAGCCAGCTGCGCGAGCGCCATGATGCCCGCGACTTCGAGACGAAGACGCTGGACAAGCTGGGAGCGGGAAGTTGAGCAATTAGTACGGCGTGCGTGTGCAAAACGCGAAGCAACGTTCTGCGAGCCCGACGACTCCAGGGTATCTCCATTCTCAACGGCACACGCCAGCCCCTCCTCTTCAAAGGTAGCACCGGGTATCAGCCGCAATGCTTAAGGTCTGGGGTCGGCGAAATTCCGTAAACGTTCAGAAGGTCCTCTGGTTAGTCGGTGAACTCGGCATTGAGCACGAGCACATCCCGGCAGGCGGTCCCTTTGGGCGGATGAACGAGCCAGAATTCCGAGCAATGAATCCTCATGGCCTCGTGCCGGTAATAGAAGACAGAAGTCTGCGACTCTGGGAATCCCATGCGATCCTTAGGTACCTGGCGGCAAGGTACGGACAAGCAAGCTTCTGGCATGAGGATCCCGCTGATAGGGCACTGGTAGACCGGTGGATGGACTGGTCACAAACGACTCTGCAACCTGAATTCATCAATGGAGTGTTCTGGGCTTACTTTCGGACGCCCGAGGCGAAGCGCGATCTCAAGGCGATTGACAGGAGTGTCCGCCACTGCGCTGAGCTCTTCCGACTTCTCGATAGCCTACTGGGGACGCAGCCTTACCTGGCAGAGCAAAGGCTATCGCTGGCCGATATCCCGATTGGCTCGCTTCTGTACCGCTATTTCGAACTCGACATTGAGCGGCCTCCTATTCCGAAAGTGCGCACGTGGTACCAATCGCTTCAGCAGCGTTCCGCCTACCGCGAGCATGTCATGGTATCGTTCGAGGATCTTCGGGGGCGCTGAAAATCTAGGTGCAACAACTCACTTGGGGCCCCGAGGTGGCTATTGCCATTGACTGTGCGTAACTGCGTATGCTCTTAGGATGACGATAGTCGGTTTCGAGTGCTGCCGGATTTGGGCACGCCGGACGCGTTAGCCTGATCACGGTTTCTTCGCCTCAAGAGCTCTTCCGAGAGTTAACGGTAAACAGGCGCCGCGCCCCAGTCGTTGCATGTCTACCTTGTACGGCAGGCGCAGCCAACACGTGAGTATCGCGACCAATGCGGATACAAACAGGAGCAAGTCCAGCTGCGATAATCTGCGTCATGAGAGATGATCGACTGGTCGGGTGGTCTATTGCTCCAACTACGTACCGCCGGTGATCAAGCGGATACTGCCACCAAACTTAAGGTAGGCCCAAAACCAGTTGGTCAACGTCGCGAGGCGATTTCTGACGCCCAGCATGAAGGCGATGTGCACGACTCCCCACAGCCACCATGCGGGTGCGCCCGAGAGCTTCAAGACGCCGAAATCCGCGACGGCGGCCTTGCGGCCGATGGTAGCAAGAGAGCCCAAGTGGCGATAACGAAATGCCGGGACTGGCCTGCGCGATTCGACCATCGCCCGAATTTTCTTTGCCACGTACGTTCCGCCTTGCTTGGCCGCTGGAGCCAACCCCGGTACGATTTCACCGTTCCAAGCCTTGCTCGCCGCGGTATCGCCGATCGCGAATACATTGGCGAGCCCAGGTACCCGCAAGTCATCCCCCACGATGAGTCGTCCTGCCTTATCGGCGGGCGCGTTCAACCACGCCGCCGCCGGCGATGCGGCCACTCCGGCCGCCCAAAGGACCGTACTCGCTTCGATGCGAGTTCCATCAACGGCAACTCCCGTTTCATCGATATGATCAACCCGGCTACTGAGATGAATTTCCACTCCCAGCTGCTCTAGCGAGCGTTGCGCGATCTGTGCCAACCGCTCCGGGAAGCTCGGCAGTAATCGCGGCGCGGCCTGGACGAGAATCACGCGGGCTTGCGCCGGATCGAACGCACGGAAATCCTTTTCCAATCCGAAACGGGCCAACTCCGCGATCGCACCCGCGAGTTCCACGCCCGTTGGGCCGCCGCCCACGATCAAGAAAGTCAATAATCCCTTACGGTCTTGCTCAAGAGACGCAGCTTCAGCGCGTTCGAACGCCGTCAAGATCCGGCGCCGAATTTCCAACGCATCTTCGATGCGCTTGATGCCCGGTGCGAAGCGCGCCCACTCATCTTTTCCGAAATAGCTGTGGGTGGCACCTGTGGCGAGCACCAGATAATCGTATGGAATGTCGCCATTTTGCGTCGACACCGTTTGCCGCTGCGTATCCACGCCGGTGACGGTGCCGAGGAGCACCCGGACCGACGGCGAGTTTCGGAACATCTGGCGTGCCGGCGCCGCTATATCACCCGGAGACAAGGCCGCCGTGGCGACTTGATAGAGCAGCGGCTGGAACAGGTGATAATTCGTGCGGTCAATGAGCGTCACTGCCACAGAGGCGTCGCGCAAGCCTTGCGCGCATCGCAGGCCGCCAAAGCCTGCTCCGACGATGACGACTCTTGGTAATCCTTGAAGACCGTCGAGACCATGCCTCTTGGTCAAAGGGAAAACGCGATCGCGCAAACGCACAAGCAGTTCGTCGAGCGACACGAATCCTCCGCCGTACGCTCCGAGAATCGCCAGGAACATGAGCAAATAGATCGAGTCGGTGACCCGCGGGTCGATCATCGAATAGGCAAATAGCCCAAACAACAGAACTGCGGCGATATAGCGCGTCGCCAACCCCGTGAGGAGTAAGACGCCGCCCACCCAGGCGGCGGCTAGCGGAACGCGCATGGCTACGTCCAACGGCAACCATCGCTCGAGGTCGTTCAATTCAGCGCTCGAGGAACGCGAAAAAGCCGCCGTGAGCAAAGCGATTCCCAACCACACCCGGAGGAAAGAGATGTAGAGCGGCGTCCCGTATCCTCTCAGGCGCTTGGAAAAGTCGATAATTCGTGGAATGAGCGGGACGGCGCTGTCGTTCAGCCCCCGGCGCAGCAAGTTATCGACCGATATCGGGCCCGCACCATAAATCGCAAACCAACCTGCCAGCGCAACCCAAAAGAGCTGCGTATCGAATGGGGTGTAGCGAAGTTGCGTGATCAACGATAGCAGTAGCAGTGGCAGCGCGGCGTATCGAGTCATGAAGCCAACCGCCAGCAGTACTGCGCAGACGATGTAAATAGCCGTGCTCAGAAACGCCGCCACGTTCGGCGCGAGGAATGGGATCGGGTTCTCTTGGCTCGCCACCGCCAGCGTGGTCTCCCAGTGCAGCATCTGCATGAAACCGAAAAAACCAAAGAGCTTGGCGATCCAGAGGCGAATCGCTAATTCTATGTACGGCCACGCTATTCCGCCGAACAGAGCCGCCCACAGTTTCGGGATCGGCCGGGTCGCTGCTGCCACTCTGGCGAGAAACGAAAGTTTATGGTTGCCGGCGAACTGCGTCCGCATTTGATCCTCCTTCGAGCCGCTTGAAGGAGAGAAAGGCTGCCCTCCCCTCACTCCTCGACCGGACTTGCTGAATACACTTCTGCTTGGCTTTCGCCGCGTCGCATTGTTTTTGCGTCAATCCCTTGAAGCCTTGGCCATTGCATAGACGTTGCCTATTGCACGAATTCTTTACGCCTTCGCACGGCGACTGGCCCATGCATAAATTGACGCCATCACAATAAATCTTCGCTTCCTCAATTTTGTAGGACTGGAACGCGGAGCTCTCATAACGCAGAAAAGAACGAATCGGCCCCCGGTCAGCCGCCAAGGTTGGTAATGGTCGTATCCGACGGATAGTCTGGCGGATCGAGCCCAAAAGAGGCGAATACGTCGCCAGGGTTTCCTGTGGCGAGAATTGTCCCTCGAATAGCGGATTCGCCTTGGAACCGCTGCTGGACCGCGTGATAGTGGGCAAGGTTCGGGCCGGCCGGGGCGTCATGAGACGTGAGACCCAGCAGACCCGACGGAGGGCTTGAATATTGCACCGCGATGTACATCCGCGCGTTGTGCCTGGCAGGAACTTTCTGAGCAATAAAAAGCTGCGCGCTCTGGTCTTCTAAGCAAACTTGCACAGGCCTGCTCAGCCGCGCGGGCCGTCGGCATACCTTGTATCTATCGACCGGGGCGGAGACAAACGACGTGTACGGAACCTGGCGCTACAGCGCTGTGCGGATCGCCGTAACACTCCACCGCTCTCTGAGGATAAGGATAAGCGATGCACGCAGCACCTGAAGGGATCGACCTGTGAGTACCAGCGCTCAGATGAAGGTTCGGCGGGCACACCCGAAGCGGACGATTCCGCCACGAGCGGCCCTGTCGCGCTCGGCTTTCGCGCCGACGCCCAGCGCGCTCGAGCGTGAATGGCTGGTGACCAACGGCTTGGGCGGCTTCGCGTGCGGCAGCGTCGCGCAGGCAAATACCCGTCGCTACCACGGCGTGCTGGTCGCGTCCCTGCGACCACCAGTGCAGCGCGTGCTCATGGTGGCGAACCTCGAGCCCACCGTGAGCTACCGCGGAGCGCACTTCCAGCTGGGATGCAACGAGTTCGCCGACGGCACGCTCGCACCGCGTGGCTGCGAGAGATTGAGCGCATTTGAGCTTGAGAACGGGCTGCCGGTGTGGACGTATGCTCTCGGCGACGCCTTGCTCGAAGAGCGTATCTGGATGGCCGACGGCTGCAATACCAGCTACCTGCGCTTCACGCTCGCTGCCGCGAGCGCGCCGGCAGATCTGGAACTGCTGCCGCTGTGCACCTACCGCGACTACCACTCAGAGACACGCGGCGGGTGGCAGCTGGCGGTCGAGCGCGAGGAGCACGGCTGCCGTATCACCGCATTCGCCGGCGCAACGCCGTACCGCCTGCTGACCGATCGCGGCGAGTTCGAGTTGAGCGCGGACTGGTACTGGAATTTCCATCACCGTGTCGAGTCCGAGCGAGGGCTTGACGCGCGCGAGGACTTGTTCCGGCCGGGCTGGTTTCGTGCCCGCCTGCAGCCCGGCGAGACTCTCACCTTCATCGCTACGGCCGAAGAGGCACCACCCGAAGCGTCGGATGCTGCGCTCGAGCATGAGCGCGGGCGCCGGCATGCGCGCGTGAATGCCGCCCCCGCGGCAGCACCGCCCTGGATCCGCCGGCTCACGCTCGCCGCCGACCAGTTCATCGTCAGACGCAGCCGCGACGGCAGGTTGGATGGGACCACCGTGATCGCCGGCTATCCCTGGTTCAGCGACTGGGGCCGCGACACAATGATCGCGCTGCCGGGGCTTGCGCTGGCGACGGGGCGCATGGCTGACGCCGCCGCGATCCTGCGCACGTTTGCCGCGCACGTGAGCGAGGGCATGCTGCCGAATCGCTTTCCCGACGGCGGCGAGACGGCTGAATACAACACCGTCGACGCCACCTTGTGGTATTTCCATGCGCTCGCGAGCTATCTGGAGGCCACCCGGGATCGCTGCCTGCTGCGCGAGCTCTATCCCACCCTGCGCGGCATCATCGACTGGCATCGGCGCGGCACGCGCTATGCGATCCACGTCGATCCCGAGGACGGCCTGCTGTTCGCAGGGGAGCCGGGCGTACAGCTCACCTGGATGGACGCCAAGGTGGGTGACTGGGTCGTCACACCGCGGATCGGCAAGGCGGTCGAAGTCAACGCGCTGTGGCACTACGCGCTCTTCAGCATGACGAAATGGGCGCGCACGCTGGGCGATAAGCCGGCCGCGCGGGATTACGATCAGGACGCTCGCCGCGTCGCGGCGGCGTTCGCGGACGCTTTCTGGTTCGAGGAAGGTGGTTACCTCTACGACGTCGTGGGAGGTCCCGAGGGGACATCGGATACGCACGGCCGTCGCGCGGATGCGAGCCTGCGACCGAACCAGATCTTCGCGGTGTCATTGGGCACCGATCTTCTGGACGCCGGCCGTGCGCGCGCGGTGGTGGACACCTGCGCGCAGGAGCTCTTGACCCCGGTGGGCCTGCGCAGCCTCTCCCCGAGTGACCGGCGTTACGCCGCCCACTATCGTGGCGGCCCGCGTGAGCGGGACGGTGCCTATCACCAGGGCACGGTATGGAACTGGCTGCTCGGCCCGTTTGCGCTGGCGCACTACCGCGTGTATGGCGACCGCGCGCACGCGCAGGCGTTGCTGGCAGGTCTCGTCGCCCATCTGGATGATGCCTGCATCGGCAGCATCAGCGAAATCATGGAAGGCGATGCGCCCCACGCGCCGCGCGGCTGCTTTGCGCAGGCGTGGAGCGTATCGGAGACGCTGCGCGCCTGGCATGCCCTCTCGCGCGCTCCCGCCGCATCCGTCCCTTCGTCACCGAAACAGCCTGCCGAGGCCCGCACATCATGAACCATCCCACCATCGAGCATGCGCGCCTCGCTACGAGATTTCCCGAGGGCGAGGGCTGGAAGAAGTGGGGCCCGTACCTGTCCGAGCGCCAGTGGGGCACGGTCCGCGAGGACTACAGTGCACACGGCAACGCCTGGGAGTACTTTCCGCACGATCACGCCCGCAGTCGCGCCTATCGCTGGGGTGAGGACGGCATCGCAGGAATCTCCGACTTGAGGCAGCGGCTGTGCCTGAGTCTCGCTCTATGGAACACCCGTGACCCGATCCTCAAGGAGCGACTGTTCGGTCTGACCAACAGCGAGGGCAATCACGGCGAGGATGTGAAGGAGCTCTACTACTACCTGGATGCGACGCCGACGCATTCCTATCTCTCCATGCTCTACAAGTATCCGCACGGCGAGTACCCGTACGCGCGTCTGGTGGAGGAGAACCGGCGTCGTGGTATCGGGCAACCCGAGTTCGAGCTCATCGACTCGGGAGCCTTCGACGACGACAGGTATTTCGACGTATTCGTCGAGTATGCGCAGGGGGAGCCTGAGGACGTTCTTATGCGGGTCACGGTCGAGAACCGCGGCCCACAGGCCGCCACGCTGCACCTGCTGCCGCAGCTGTGGTTCCGCAACACCTGGAGCTGGAAGGATGGCGCAAGAAGACCGCAGTTGCGCATGTCCGGGCGGCACACGATCGAAGCACAACACGCGGGGCTTGGCACCTATCACCTGCACGCCGACGGCGACCCGCTCGAGCTTTTGTTCTGCGACAACGAATCGAACCCGCTTCGGCTGTGGAATGACACCACTCGCCACGGCTACTGGAAGGATGCCCTTCACGAGCGCGTTGTCTGCGGCCGGACTGAAGCTGTCAATCCGGCCCGGGAGGGAACCCGGGCCGCAGCGTGGTATTTGCTGGAGGTCCCCGCCGGGGGACGCAGGGGCATCCAGCTGCGCCTGACGAAGCGCTCACTGAGCGAGCCCTTCGCGGACTTCGAGGCCGTTTTCCAGACCCGGCTGCGCGAGGCGAACGCGTTCTATGCCCACCTCCAGCGCGGCGTCGGCAGCGCCGATGCCCGCGCCGTGCAGCGCCAGGCGTTCGCCGGAATGATCTGGAGCAAGCAGTTTTTTCACTTCGATGTCGGCAAATGGCTGGACGGCGATGCGACGCAGCCGCCGCCGGCAGCCGGGCGCCGTCACGGCCGCAACCGCGAGTGGACGCATTTGAACAACGCCGACATCGTCTCGATGCCCGACAAGTGGGAATACCCCTGGTACGCGGCCTGGGATCTGGCATTTCACTGCCTTCCACTCGCGCACCTGGACGCCGCATTCGCCAAGGAGCAGCTGATTCTCCTGACGCGCGAATGGTACATGCACCCGAACGGCCAGATGCCCGCCTACGAGTGGGCGTTTGGCGACGTCAACCCGCCGGTGCATGCCTGGGCGGCCTGGCGCGTGTTCCAGATCGACCGCAAGCAGCGCGGCGGGAGCGGCGATCTCGAGTTTCTCGAGCGCATCCTCCACAAGCTGATGCTGAACTTCACCTGGTGGGTGAACCGCAAGGACGCCGAGGGGCGCAACGTCTTCCAGGGCGGCTTTCTCGGGCTCGACAATATCGGTGTGTTTGACCGCAGCAGTCAGCTGCCCACCGGCGGTCACATCGATCAGGCCGACGGCACCAGCTGGATGGCGATGTACTCGCTCAACCTCATGCGCATCGCACTCGAACTCGCCCAGCACAATCCCGTGTACGAGGACATTGCCACCAAGTTCTTCGAGCACTTTCTGCACATCGCGGAGGCGATGACGCACATCGGCGGCGATGAGGGCGGCATCGGCTTGTGGGATGAGGAGGACGAATTCTTCTACGACGTGCTGCATCTGCCGGATGGCTCCATGCAACCCCTGAAGGTGCGCTCGATGGTCGGACTCATACCGCTCTTCGCCGTCGAGACACTCGAGCCCGAGCTCCTCGAGCGGCTGCCGCAGTTCAAACGGCGGCTCGAGTGGTTCCTCGCCAACCGGCCCCAGCTGGCTTCGCTCGTCTCGCACTGGACCGAGGCGGGGCGCGGACACCGGCGCCTGCTCTCGCTGCTGCGCGGACACCGCATGAAGCGGCTGCTGAAGCGCCTGCTCGATGAGACGGAATTTCTCTCCCCGTACGGCGTGCGCGCCCTGTCGCGCGTCCACGAGCGCATGCCTTACGTGTATCGGCACCACGACATGGATCTTACGGTGCGCTACCAGCCCGCGGAATCCGACAGCGGACTGTTCGGCGGCAACTCCAACTGGCGCGGACCCATCTGGTTCCCGGTGAACTTCCTCATCATCGAATCCCTGCAGAAATTTCATCACTACTACGGGGATGATTTCCGCATCGAGTGTCCGACCGGCTCCGGCAACCTCATGAGTCTCGATGAGGCCGCCAACGAGCTCGCCTGCCGGCTGACCCGAATCTTCCTCACCGACGAGCAGGGCGTGCGTCCGGTGTACTCGGACCACGCCCGCCTGCGGAGTGATCCGCACTTCCGCGACTACCTGCTGTTCTACGAGTATTTCCACGGCGACAGCGGTCGCGGGGTAGGCGCTTCCCACCAGACCGGCTGGACCGGGCTTGTGGCAAAGCTCCTCCTGCCCCGTTATGCACGCGCCGTGGCGGAGCCGCTTGAAGCAGTAGAAGACTCGCGAGCGCGCACCACACCCGTTGCGACGCCCTCGCCCACGAACCCCCGGCCGCGCGCGCCGCGCAGCGGCACCCCCCGTTGAAGGAGCCCCTATGGAAACGCCCTTGTGTTACGCGCATCTGCCCAAGCCCGTCATGCCGCGTGTTCCGCCGCAGGAGCTGCTGCTCGGCCAGAAGGCGCTCGTAACCGGGGCCAGCTCCGGTATCGGCAGAGCGATCGCGCTGTCCCTCGGGGAAGCAGGCGCGGATGTCGTCATCAACTACGTCTCCGATGAGGACAAGGCCCAGGCACTGGCGGACGACATCCGCGCCAGGGGCGTACGCGCCGTCGCCCTGCGCGCGGATGTCTCCGATGAGACTCAGGTGGGCGAGATGTTCGGCTCCATGATCGAGGAGTTCGGAACCATCGATATCCTGGTCAACAACGCCGGCCTGCAGCAGGACGCACCCTTCCACGAACTTACGCTTGCGCAGTGGAACAAAGTGCTCGCGGTCAATCTCACCGGCCAGTTTCTGTGCTCACGCGCCGCGGTGCGCGAATTCATGCGCCGGGGCGTGCGGCCGCAGATCTCCTGTGCCGCCGGCAAGATCCTCTGCATCAGCTCGGTGCACGAGGTGATCCCGTGGGCGGGGCACGTCAACTACGCCGCCTCAAAGGGCGGCGTCATGCTGATGATGAAGAGTCTTGCGCAGGAGGTGGCCCCCTATCGCATCCGTGTCAACTCGATCTGTCCCGGCGCGATCCGCACGCCCATCAATATGGAGGCGTGGGATACCGCGGAAGCCTACGCCGAGCTGCTGAAGCTCATTCCCTACAAGCGCATCGGGGAAGCCGCGGAGATCGGCCGCGCGGCCGTGTGGCTTGCCTCCGACTACGCGGACTACGTGCACGGCATCAGCCTGTTCGTGGATGGCGGCATGACGCTGTACCCGGGGTTTGAAACGGGCGGCTGAGCGCCGCCCGCCCTCAACGCCGCCATGAGTACCCTGACCCGCTCTCTGCGGGAGCACTGGCCCGAGTACCTGATCGAAGCGTGGGCGCTGGGTACGTTCATGGTCGCCGCTGGCCTTACAGCCACGCTCCTCGGCTCACCCGCCTCGAGCGTCTCACGTGCGCTCCCTGACCCGATGCTGCGCAACGTGCTCGCCGGCATCGCCATGGGGCTCACGGCCATTGCGCTCATTCATTCTCCGTGGGGCAAGCGCTCTGGCGCGCACATGAATCCGGCGGTGACGCTCACCTTCCTGCGATTGGGCAAGGTGCGCTTCTGGGACGCGCTGTTCTTCATCCTCGCCCAGATCGCTGGCGGCACGCTGGGCGTTCTGCTGATTGCCTCTGTCTTAGGAAGCGCGTTCAAGGAGCCGCCGGTGAGCTATGCGGCGACGCTTCCCGGGCCGGCCGGCCCGCGCGTCGCTTTCGTCGCGGAACTCGTCATCTCGTGCGGCCTGATGCTTACCATCCTCCTGCTCTCGGCTTGCGCGCGCCTGGCACGCTTCACCGGGCTCGCCGCCGGGGCTCTGGTGGCGCTCTACATCAGCTTCGAGGCGCCGCTGTCGGGTATGAGCATGAACCCGGCACGCACCTTTGCGTCGGCCGCCCCCGGGATGCGATGGGAGCATTTCTGGATCTATGTGACCGCCCCGGTGCTCGGCATGCTGAGCGCGGCGCAGCTGTTCCTCGCTCTGCGCGGCCTACGTCGCCTCGCCTGCGCGAAGCTCCTGCATCCGGCGAACGTGCGGTGCATTCACTGCGGCTACGAACCGAGGCGCATCGCCTCCGCCGGCGAGCGAGCTCTTCGCGGGGTCTTCCGACATGAGTGAGCCACCCTATGATGCGATCGTCATCGGCTCCGGCGCCGGTGGCGCTTCGGCGGCGTACCGCCTGGTGCTGGGGGGACTGCGCGTCGCCCTCATCGAAAAGGGCGGTGAACTGCCGGCCGATGGCAGCACGCTGGATGTGCGCCGCGTGGTGCACGAGGGCGCATTCCTGAGCCGCGAGGCCTGGCGCGACGGACGTGGCCGCCCGCTGACGCCCGAAGAGCACTTCAACGTCGGTGGCAAGACCAAGTGGTACGGCGCAGCGCTCCTGCGCTTCGCGGAGCACGAATTCGCGGCCGACGAAGCACACCGCTGTGCGGCCTGGCCGCTCACCGCGAACGATCTCGCTCCCTACTACGCCGAAGCCGAGGGCCTGCTCGGTGTCAGAACCTTCCCCTGCGAGGCCGACCTGGCGCAGATTCTCTCGCGCCTCGAGTACCGCGGCTCTCCCTGGCAGGCGCAGCCGATACCGCTCGCGCTCGCCGCCGACATCTCCGCGCACCCGCTTGAGGCCATGCATTTCGACGGTTTTGCCTCGGCGCGCAACCTGAAAGGCGAGGCCGAGCAGTCGCTGCTTGCGCCATTGCGCGCTCGATCGAACTTCACCCTGCTCGTCAACGCGGAAGTCACCGCGCTGCTGGGTTTATCGTGCTCGCCGCGCACGATTTGCGGCGTACGACTCGCGGACGGCCGCGAGCTTCACGCTTCCCGTGTGATGCTGGCCGCGGGAGCACTGCATTCCCCGCGCCTGCTCGAGCGGTATATGAACGCGAGCGGGATCGCTGCGAGCCTGCCGTCCGCTATGCACGTCGGTCGCAACCTCAAGCTCCATCTGCTCACCGCGATGCTGTCGCTGTCGCATCGTTCGATGAGCGATCTGATCCGTAAGACCGTGGTGCTGACGCACGAGCGTTTTGCGCATTCCAGCGTGCAGCCCCTGGGGTTTGATGGAGAACTGATCGCGACTCTCTTCCCGAGGGCGCTTCCGTTCGCGCTGCGCCGGCAAATGGGCGCGCACGCCTACGGCTTTTTCCTGCAGACCGAGGATGGGAGCGATGCGCGCAATCGCATCATCGAGGGCGGCGCTCCCGGCGTTGCCCCGGTACTCGACTACGAGGAATCGCGTCTGCCTGCGGCAGCGCGCGAGCATCGGCACTTCACATCCGCGCTGCGGCGCGCGCTGGCACGGGCGGGACTCTTGAGCTTCACGCAGCGCATCGGACTTAAGGGCACCGCGCATGCCTGCGGGACCCTCATCTGCGGGCAGCGCGACTCGCATTCCGTCGTCGACGCACGCGGCCGGGTGCATGGCATGCGGGGGCTCTACGTCGTCGACGGCAGCGTTCTGCCGCGCTCGAGCCGGGTGAACCCCTCGCTCACCATCTATGCCTGGGGCCTGCGGGTGGGGGATCTTGTGGCGCGCGAGTTTCCGCGCGAGCGGGCCACGCAGGTATCAGGCCGGACCCCGCATGCGATCTGATGCCCACTCC
>CAWBDY010000004.1:0-177500 GCA_963787655.1 uncultured Gammaproteobacteria bacterium
TCCGCATCCAGCACGCCATGCTGGCGCAGCCACTGCCGTGCGTCCTGCGCGTCCTGCTCGAACCAGCCGCGCGTGCTGCCACAGCGGAAGCTGTAACCCCAGGCGTCCATGTCGGCGAACAGCCGTTCGCGGCCCACCTGCGGCAGCTGCTCGGCGAGCAGTACCTGCAGGTAACACACCGCCGCCTCTTCCAGGTCGCTGCCGCCGGCATCGCGGTCGAGCCCGGCACGCCGCTCCGGGCTCATGCACACGAAGTGACTCGCTTCGTGCAGCACGGAGTGCACCGGCGTATCCAGACGCGCGTACAGGCGCTGCCCCTTGAGACCGGCTTCGCTGTCGCCCCAGTAGGAGCCGGGAATCACTTCCTCGGGCGCGGTCAGCGTCAGCTGCAGCCCGAAACGCTCGAGCAGCACCGCAAGCGCCACGCGGTCGATGGCGTTGACGCGCAACACCTGCTGCAGGGAGTCGGTCACGGTGCGCCCGAAGGTTCGCGCCTGCCGCTACAGGCTCGACAGGCGCCGCATGACCATGTCGGCAAGATCGCGCGCCATGTCCTGGCGCAGGATGTCCTCTTCGTGGTCGCGCGCGAGCAGCAGGCGCTCATCGAAGCTGAAGGTGCGGGTGGCCGATACGTCCTGGGCGGGCAGCAGCTCCTTGTCGCCGGCCGTGACCGCGAAGCGCACCGTGTAGGTGACTTCGTACTCGTTCGGCTGGTTGAGGGCCGACACCGACAGCACCCGCCGCGCCACGCTGTCCTTGATGATGCTGACCACGGCGGAAGCCTTGTCGCGCTCCTGCATGAGGTGCGCGCCGTTGGAGAGCAGTGCGTGCCGCAGGTACTGCACGAAATCGCTCTGGCGGTCGGGCGCCTCCACGTACGGCGTCTTCACCACCGCCGGCAGCGGCGTGTGGCCCTGCAGGTGGAAGCCGCAGCCGCACAGGAGGCCCATGGCCGCAAGCGCGCTGAAGGCGGCGGCGCGGCGCACCGTCACACCACCACGTTCACGAGCTTGCCCGGCACCACGATCACCCGCCGCACCGGCTCCCCGGCAACAAACCTCATGACGCGCTCGTCGGCGAGCGCGGCGGCGCGTACCGCCGCTTCTTCCGCATCGACCGGCACGTGAATCTCGCTGCGGCGCTTGCCGTTCACCTGCACGACGATCAGGACCGTGTCCTGCGCCAGCGCCGCAAGGTCCGGCGCCGGCCAGCGCTCATCGATCAGCGCCGTCTCGTGTCCGAGCGCCTGCCACAGCGCATGGCACACGTGCGGCGTGATCGGCGCCAGCAGCAGCACCGCCAGGCACAGCGCCTCCTGGCGCACCGCCTGCCCCTGCGGGCTCGCATCGCTGAAGCGCCCGACCGCGTTCAGCAGCTCCATCACCGCGGCGATGGCGGTGTTGAAGTTGCGGCGCCGGCCGATGTCGTCGGTCGCCTTGGCGAGCGCCTGGTGCGCGATGCGACGCAGCTCGCGCTGCTCGTGGGTGAGTGCGGCCGGTGCGAGCGCCGGCGCGGTGCCGGCGGCGACGTGCGTGTGCACGGCGCTCCACAGGCGGCGCAGAAAGCGCCATGCGCCCTGCACGCCTTCGTCGGACCACTCGAGCGTCTGCTCCGGCGGCGAGGCAAACATGGTGAACAGGCGCGCGGTGTCGGCGCCGAAGCGCGCGATCAGGCCTTCCGGGTCGACGCCGTTGCCTTCCGACTTCGACATCTTGCCCAGGCCCTCGTGTTCGACCACGAGTACGCCTGCATCCGCGGTCGTTACCGCGAAGATCTCCTCACCTGCCGCACCGCGCCGCGTATCGACCTCGGCGGGATTGAAGTAGCGCTTGCGACCGCCGGCGGGCGTGTACGAGTAGATGTGGTTCAGCACCATGCCCTGGGTCAGAAGGCGCGTGAACGGCTCGCCGAACTTCACCAGCTGCAGATCGCGCATCACCTTGCTCCAGAAGCGCGAGTACAGCAGATGCAGGATGGCGTGCTCGATGCCGCCGATGTACTGATCCACCGGCAGCCAGTAGTCCACGCGCGCATCGACCATGCCCTGTTGCGCGCCCGGGCAGGCGTAGCGCAGGAAGTACCACGAGGAGTCGACGAAGGTATCCATGGTGTCGGTCTCGCGCCGCGCGCGCTGACCACACTTGGGGCAGGTGCACTCGAGGAAGGCCGCCGACTTCGCCAGCGGATTGCCGCTGCCGTCGGGCACCAGGTCCTCCGGCAGCAGCACCGGCAGCTGCGCATCCGGCACCGGCACCACGCCGCACGCCGTGCAATGAATGAGCGGGATCGGGCAGCCCCAGTAGCGCTGGCGCGAGATGCCCCAGTCGCGCAGGCGAAACTGCACGCGCTTGCGCCCGAGTCCCTTCAGCTCGAGCGCTGCGGCGATGGCGTCGACGGCGGCCGCAGAACCCAGGCCGGAGAACTCGCCCGAATTCACCGTCACGCCGTGCCCGGCATAGGCCGGCTGCCAGGGGGCGCGCACCTCGTCGTAGGCACCGTCCGCCGGCCGCACCACCGTGACCACCGGCAGCCGGTGCCGCGTCGCGAACTCGAAATCGCGCTCATCGTGGGCGGGCACGCCCATGACCGCGCCCTCGCCGTAGCCCATCAGCACGTAGTTGGCGACCCAGATCGGCAGCTGCGCACCGCTGAAGGGGTGGCGCACGTGCAGCCCGGTGGCCATGCCTTTCTTTTCCTGGGTGGCGACGTCCGCCTCGATGACGCTG
The DNA here is from genome assembly GCA_963787655.1 of uncultured Gammaproteobacteria bacterium. Classification (GTDB taxonomy): domain Bacteria; phylum Pseudomonadota; class Gammaproteobacteria; order Steroidobacterales; family Steroidobacteraceae; genus 13-2-20CM-66-19. Next base: position 2,727 of record CAWBDY010000004.1, read on the forward strand.
CCGCGGCGGCACTCGTCGACGAAGCGGGCCAGCGCCGCATCGCGGGCGGCGGCGGCCAGCGCCAGCGGATGCTCGGCGGCGATGGCGATGAAGGTGACGCCGAACAGCGTGTCGGCACGCGTGGTGAATACCTTCAGCGCACCGGCGCTGCCCATGGCTGCGCGCGTGTCGTCGGCGTACGGAAAGGCGATGTCGCAGCCCTCGCTGCGGCCGATCCAGTTGGCCTGCATGACGCGCACGCGCTCGGGCCAGGCATCGAGCGAGCCGAGCGCCTCCAGCAGCTCCTCCGCATAGCGCGTGATCGCGAGGTAATACATCGGGATCTCGCGCTTCTCGACCAGCGCGCCGGTGCGCCAGCCGCGGCCGTCGATCACCTGCTCGTTGGCGAGTACCGTCTGATCGACCGGGTCCCAGTTCACCACCCCGGTCTTGCGGTAGGCGAGGCCCCGCTCCAGCATGCGCAGGAACAGCCACTGGTTCCAGCGGTAGTAGTCCGGATCGCAGGTGGCGAGCTCGCGGTGCCAGTCGATCGCCAGTCCGAGCGAGTGCATCTGCGCGCGCATGTGCGCGATGTTCTGTCGCGTCCACTTCGCCGGCGGCACGCCGTTGCTGATGGCGGCGTTCTCCGCCGGCAGGCCGAAAGCGTCCCAGCCCATCGGCTGCAGCACGTTGTAGCCCTGCATGCGCATGAAGCGCGCCAGCACGTCGCCGATGGTGTAGTTGCGCACGTGCCCCATGTGCAGCCGCCCGGAGGGGTACGGCAACATGGACAGGCAGTAGTACTTGGGGCGCGCTGGCATCCTCGCGCGCTTCGAAGGCACGCCGCTGCATCCCAATACTGCTGCGCGGCGCGCTCAACCGCCGCTGGATCGTAACTTTCTTGCATCGTTCTCTACGGGCAGGTGCAGCGGCAGGAAGACCTGCGCTTCATCGCGCTGGATGAGCAGCGCCACGGTCTTGCCGGCAGTACGGGCCGCGTCCTGCAGGTCCTTCACCGAGTGCACGCGTTTGCCGTTGACGCCGAGCGATCGATGTCGCCGCGCTCGACGTCGGCCGCGAGCGCCGCTCCGCGCCACCTGCTCGACCACGAGGCTGCCTTCGGTGTTGGCCTTTTCCTTCTCGCTCGGCTCGAGCGGGCGCACGGTGAGCCCGAGCGCGCTGCCGGCATCGCTGCCGTGCAGCTCGGGCTTGCTGCCGCGGGCCGCGACGCTTTCCTCTTTTTCCTTGGCCGCCGCCACCTTGACGCTGATGCTCTGCTCACGGCCGCCGCGCCACACCGACAGGTCGGCCGCCGTTCCCGGCTTCAGGGCAGCGATGGCGGTGGAGACCTCGCCATAGCGGTCGATGGGCTGGCCGGCGACACCCAGGATGACGTCGCCGGCAGCGATGCCGGCGTGCTCGGCCGGGCCGTCCGGCTCGACCGAGGACACGAGCGCGCCGCGCGGCCGGTCGAGTCCGAAGGATTCGGCCAGCTGCGCGTTGACGTCCTGGATGGTGACGCCGATGCGGCCGCGCACCACGTGGCCGGTCTTGATGAGCTGCTCCTCGACGTTGCGCGCCACGTCGATCGGAATCGCAAACGACATGCCCATGAAGCCGCCGGTGCGGCTGAAGATCTGCGAGTTGATGCCGATCACTTCGCCGGCCATGTTGAACAGCGGGCCGCCGGAGTTGCCGGGATTGACGGCGACGTCGGTCTGGATGAACGGCACGTAGTTCTCGCCCGGCACCGAGCGCGCGGTGGCGCTGACGATGCCGGCGGTGGCGCTGTTCTCGAAGCCGAACGGCGAGCCGATGGCGAGCACCCACTGTCCGGGTCTGACGCGGCTCGGGTCGCCGAGCTTGACGGTCGGCAGGCCGCCGGCATTGATCTTGATGACCGCCACGTCGGTGCGCTCGTCCGCGCCGATCACCTTGGCCACAAACTCGCGCCGGTCGGTGAGCCGCACGGTGACCGCTTCGGCATTGGCCACCACGTGCGTGTTGGTGAGAATGTAGCCGTCGGGGCTGACGATGAACCCCGAGCCCGCAGCCTTGGCCGGCGCCTGGTGCTCGCGCTGCCCCGGGTCGGGCGTCGGGATGCCGAAGCGCCTGAAGAAGTCGTACAGCGGGTCGTTCGGCGCAAGTCCGGATCCGCCCGTGCGGGCCTTCTCCACCACCTCCACGTTCACCACCGACGGCCCGTAGCGGTCCACGAGCGTGGCAAAGTCAGGCAGCGCATGCACCACGACATCCGCGCCGCCCGCTGGCGCGGACGGCTCGGCCGGCGGCGCCACGGCGGGCGCGGCTACCGGCGGGGCCTGCGGCGCATCAGCGCCACGCGCGAACTGCGCCGACATGCTGCGCGAACAGGCGACGCACAGCAGCAGGCTCGCGCCCAGCGCCAAGAGCCACGCCGGCGAGCGGGTGCAGTGCAAATCCGTTTTGGCAATCATGGTGATACTTCCAGCATCGTCGCGCCTTAAGCGCGCAGCGCCGGCGCACGGCGCCGGCCCCTATCATTCCGCACCCACACCGCGTACGCCAGCGCCAGCGTGGCCAGGCTCACGATGAGCCAGTTGCCAACACGCGCGTAGGGCGTCAGCCCGCGGTAAGGGACCACCCTTGAGACCAGCGCCACGGCCCTGAATTCCGGGGCGTGGGCCACGATCTCGCCGTGCGTGCCGATCACCACGGAAACCCCGTCGTTGGCCGCCCGCACCAGGTAGCGCCCCGCCTCCATGGCGCGCATCCGCGCGATCTGCAGATGCTGGTAGCGCGCGCTCGAGTGCCCGAACCAGGCATCGTTGGTCACATTGACCAGGGCGTCGGCGCGCGGCAACACGCGCAGCATGGAGCTGCCGTAGGCGTCCTCGTAGCACACGGTGGTGCCCAGCTGCAGGTGCGCGGCCGGCAGCGGCGGCTGCACGGCGGCGCCGGGCGTGAAGTCGGCGTACGGCAGGCTCATGAGGCGCAGCCAGGCGCGCACGAAGTGCGGCACCGGGAAGAACTCGGCGAATGGCACCAGGTGATGCTTGTCGTACAAGTTGACCTTGTCATCGAGCGCCAGCACCGAGTTGTAGTAGCGCTCGCTCGCGGGCTTGCCCTCGTCGCCTTCCGCGCGCAGCATGCCCATGACGATCGCCGAGCCGCGTGCGCGCGCTTCGTGGTACAGGTTGTTGATGTAGGGCACCAGATCGTTGGCCAGGTCGGCCGGCGCCGACTCCGGCCAGACGATCAGCTGCGTGCCGAGCACCTTCTCGGTGAGCGTCTGGTAGAGGTTGAGCGTGGCGTCGTGGTTACTCTCCTGCCACTTCTCATCCTGCGGGATCGCGCCCTGCACCACCGCCACCGACACCGGCGGCCCGGAGACCGCGGTCCAGCTGTGCCAGTACAGCGCCGCGCCGCTCCCCCACACGAGCAGCAGCGTCGCAGCGGCGATCAGGCGCGCGCGCCTGGCGCCGAGTGCGAGCGTCGTGAGCGCGCCGGCGCTCACCAGCAGCAGCGCGCTCATGCCATACACCCCGAGCACCGGGGCGAAGCCGGCGAGCCAGGTATCGGTCTGCGAATAGCCGAGCGACAGCCACGAGAAGCCCGACAGGAACCAGCCGCGCCACCACTCGATGAGCAGCCACGCCGCCGGCAGCGCCACCAGCCAGCGCAGCGCGCCGTCGGCGGGCAGCCAGCGCGCCTGCGCGTAGCCGAGAGCGGCGTGGTAAGCCCCATGATGCCGACCAGCCCCAGCATCAGGCCGAGCGCCAGCCACAACGGGGCCGCGCCGAAGCCGTGGATGCTGATGTACAGCCAGTAGGTGCCGGCCGCGAAGGTGCCGAAGTTGAACCAGAACCCGAGCCGCGCGGCCTCGCGCGCGGCGGCGCCCTGCCACAGCCACATGAGCACGGCGGGTGCGAGCAGCGCCAGCGGCCACAGATCCAGTGGTGCGAACGAGGCGGCGAGCGCGGTCCCGGCCACGCAGCGCCGTGAGCACGCGCAGCAGCGCCGAGCGCGGAGGCGCCAGGGCGTAGCGCACGGGCGCCGCGCTGGCGGCGGCAGTTTCCGCGGCTGCCGGCACGCTCAGCCCTGCGCGCTGGCGTCCGGCGGACGCTCGTCCGGCGGCGGCAGTACGTCGCGCGGTGCGACCACGCGCAGGGCGTCGATGCGGCGCCGGTCGGCGCGCAGCACGCGGAACTCGAAGCCGTCGATGGTCAGGGTCTCGCCGCGGCGCGGCAGCCGGCCGAGCTGCTTCATCACCAGTCCGGCGACCGTGTCGACGCCTTGCGCCTCCGACAGGCGCGCGCCGAAGTACTCGTTGAATTCCTCGATGCGCGTGACGCCGCGCACGGTGAACTGGCGCTCCGCCTCGCGGCGGATGTTCTGGTCGTCCTCGACATCGAACTCGTCGTCGATCTCACCGACGATCTGCTCGATGACGTCCTCGATGGTGCACAGTCCGGCGACGCCGCCGTACTCATCGACCACGATCGCCATGTGGTTGCGGATGCGGCGAAATTCCTTGAGCAGCACGTTGAGGCGCTTGGACTCGGGCACGAATACCGCCGGGCGCATGTACTCGCGGATGTCGAAGCGCTCGCGCGCCTGCGCGGCGATGAGGCGCAGCAGATCCTTGGCGAGCAGGATGCCGACGATGTCGTCGCGATCCTCGTCCAGCACCGGGAAGCGCGAGTGACCCGACTCGACCACCACCGACAGGATGCGCGCCGCCGGCTCGTCGCGGCGCACGAACGCCATCTGCGCGCGCGGCACCATGATGTCGCGCACCTGCAGGTCGGCCACCTCCAGCACGCCTTCGAGCATGGTGAGGGCGTCGGCATCGATCAGGCCGCGCTCCGATGAGTCGCGCAGGATCGCCAGCAGTTCCTTGCGGTCCTGCGGTTCGGCATGGCCGTGCGTCAGGCGCTTGAGCCAGCGGCCGGTGGTGCTCAAGTCCTTGGTCATGCGCCCGTGCTCCGGTAGGGGTTGGCGAACCCCAGGCGCCGCAGCACGGCGATCTCGCGGCGCTCCATGCGCCGCGCATCCGCGGCGCGTTCGTGATCGTAGCCACCAGGTGCAGCGCGCCGTGCACCACCAGGTGCGCCCAGTGGGCGCGCAGCGTCTTGGCCTGCGCGCGCGCCTCCGCACGCAACACGCGCGGGCAGATGACCAGCTCCCCTAAGGGTTGTGCGCCTGCGGCTGCCCGCGGCAGCGGCGCTGCCGGGAACGACAGCACGTTGGTCGGCCGGTCACGGCCGCGGAAGCGCGCGTTGAGGCGCGCGCTCTCGGCCGGTCCCACCGTGCACAGGCCGAGCTCGCGCCCCGCCGCCGTGCGCCCGAGCGCGGCGCTGGCCCAGCGCGACAGCTCGCGGCGCGCCGGCAGCCAGCCGCGTACCCGCCGTCGCAGCTGCAGGCGCACGCCGTCGGCGGCAGCGCTCACGGGGAGCCTCCGCGCGACTCGTAGGCCTGCACGATGCGCTGCACCAGCGGGTGGCGCACCACGTCCTGGGCGTCGAAGAAGGTGAACGCGACTCCCTCCACCGCGCGCAGCACGTTGACGACGTGCTGCAGGCCCGACTGGCGCCCCGCCGGCAGGTCGGTCTGCGTGACATCGCCGGTCACCACCGCCTTGGAGCCGAAGCCGATGCGCGTCAGGAACATCTTCATCTGCTCGATGGTGGTGTTCTGCGCCTCGTCGAGAATGATGAACGAGTCGTTGAGCGAGCGGCCGCGCATGAAGGCGAGCGGCGCCACCTCGATGACGTTGCGCTCGATGAAGCGCGCCACGCGATCGAAGCCCATCATCTCGTAGAGCGCGTCATACATCGGCCGCAGGTACGGATCGACCTTCTGCGTCAGGTCGCCGGGCAGGAAGCCGAGCCGCTCGCCGGCCTCCACCGCCGGGCGCACCAGGATGATGCGCCGCACGCGATCGGCCTGCAGCGCCTCCACCGCGCAGGCCACCGCCAGATAGGTCTTGCCGGTGCCGGCCGGACCGATGCCGAAGGTCAGGTCGCGGCTGCGGATGTGCTCGAGATAGTCACGCTGATGGGTGCCGCGGGCACGGATGCCGCCGCGCGGCACGCGTATGCCGTGTTCGCCGGCATCGGCCGGCGCGCTCGCGCCGGCCGCGCGGTCGCGCAGCGCCAGGTGCACGCGCTCGGGCGTGACCTGCTCGCTCTGCGTGTTGGTGAACAGTTCGCGCAGCAGGTCCTCGGCCTCGGCGGCCTGCGCGCCGCTGACGCGGAAGGTGTCGCCGCGCCGCTGGATGCGCACGCCCAGCCGTGACTCCACCAGGTGCAGGTTCTCATCCAGCGGCCCGCACAGGTTGGCGAGCCGCGTGTTGTCGGAGCCGCCGAGTTCGAATTCGCGCCGCGCTTCGGGTGGTTGGGCTGCCACGTCGTTCAGCCCGCCGCCGCACGCGGCGCGCTTACCGCGCGCCCCTGCGTCTCGGGCAGGCGGCCGCGCAGGCTGTGCGGCTGCGCCTCGGTGACCAGCACGTCGACGAAGCGACCGATGAGGGTTGCCGGACCTGCGAAGTTGACCCAGCGGTTGTTGGCGGTGCGGCCGGCCAGTTCCCGCGCGTTGCGTTTCGCCGGCCGCTCGACCAGCACGCGCTGCTGCGTGCCGACCATGGCGGCGCTGATGCTGCGCGCCTGCACGTCCAGCTGCGCCTGCAGGCGCGCCAGCCGCTCCTGCTTCACGGCGGTGGCGACTTCGTCGGGGAGGGAGGCGGCCGGGGTACCGGGGCGGCGGCTGTAGAGGAAGCTGAACGACTGGTCGAAGCCGACCTCGCGCACCAGGGCCAGCGTTGCCTCGAAGTCGCGCTCCGTCTCGCCGGGAAAGCCGACGATGAAATCCGAGGAGATGGCGATATCGGGCCGCACGGCGCGCAGGCGCCGCACCTTGTCTTTGAACTCGAGCGCCGTGTAGCCGCGCTTCATGAGCGCGAGCACCCGGTCCGAGCCGCTCTGCACCGCCAGGTGCAGGTGGTTGGCGAGCTTGGCGACGCTGGCGAACGCCTCGATGAGGCTGTCGTTGAACTCCAGCGGATGCGAGGTGGTGAAACGGATGCGCTCGATGCCGGGCACGCGCGCCACGTGATGAATGAGCGTCGCCAGGTCCACGCGCACACCGTCGGCCATCGCTCCCTGGTAGGCATTGACGTTCTGCCCGAGCAGCGTCACTTCGCTGACACCCTGGGCGGCGAGCTGGCGCACCTCCTCGAGCACGGAGGCGAAGCGGGCGGCTGACTTCCTCGCCGCGCGTGTAGGGCACGATGCAGAAGCTGCAGTACTTGCTGCAGCCCTCCATCACGGACACGTAGGCGCGCGCACCTTCCGCGCGCGGTGCCGGCAGTGCATCGAACTTCTCGATCTCGGGGAAACTCACGTCGACGACGGCACGCCCGCTGCGCCGCAGCTCGCCGATCATGGCCGGCAGGCGATGCAGGGTCTGCGGCCCGAATACCAGGTCGACGAACGGGGCGCGCGCGGTGATCGCCTCGCCCTCCTGACTGGCGACGCAGCCGCCCACGCCGATGATCACTTCCGGCCGGCGGGCTTTGAGCGCGCGCCATTCGCCGAGCAGCGAGAACACCTTCTCCTGCGCCTTCTCGCGCACCGAGCAGGTGTTCATGATGAGCACGTCCGCCTGCGCCGGGTCCTGCGTGGCGGTGAAATCCGTGCCGGCCGAGAGCACGTCCGCCATACGGGCGGAGTCGTACTCATTCATCTGGCAGCCGAAGGTCTTGATGAAATAGTGGCGCGGCATGGGCGAACGGCGAATTTTACGGGCTCGGGGCGGGGGCCGCACGGGCAGCGGGGGGAATGTGCGTGCGCGGCGCAGCGCCGGGCCCACCCCCGGCGCCTGAGCGGCCCCGGGGCGAGCGGTTTAAATATGAATTGAATCAGTCTCTTGGGACAAACAGCCGGCGCGGCGAAGCCGCACGGCAGACGGCCCGGAGCTCAGAACGGGATGTCGTCGTCGAATTCCTCGCCGCGGCCGCCGCCGGACTCTTCCGAGAAAGCCGGCGTCGCAGGCGCGCCACCGCCGGCAGCGCGGCCGCCGGCCTCGCCGGCGGTGCTCGCGGCAGCGCCACCCCCGCCGCCCCCGCGGCCGCCGAGCATCTGCAGCTCGTCGCCGATGATCTCGGTCGAATAGCGGTCATTGCCCTGCTTGTCCTGCCACTTGCGGGTGCGCAGGCTCCCCTCGATGTACACCTGCGAGCCCTTTTTCAGGTACTCGCCGGCAATCTCGGCCAGGCGGCCGAAGAGCGCGACGCGGTGCCACTCGGTCCGCTCCTGCTGCTCGCCGGTCTGCTTGTCGCGCCAGCTCTCGCTCGTGGCCACGCGCAGGTTCGCGACCGTGCTGCCCGAGGGCATGGCACGGGTCTCCGGGTCTGCGCCCAGATTGCCGATGAGAATGACTTTGTTGATGCCGCGCGCCATGGTGACAGTCCTGCCGGTCGAACGAATGAGGAAGACCGCGAAGCATAGTGATGCCGCGCCCCGGCGGCTAGCGGCAATTCGTGTTGCCAGGGCCCCGAAATGCGCTCAGCGCAGCAGCCGCCGCGCTAAGCGCACGAGGTGATCCTCAGTCGGCCTTGACCGACAGTTCCGTACCGCCCTTGAGCGGCAAGGACATGGAGCGGAAACCGCTGGCGGGGTCGCGGATGAAGACGAGGTAATCCTCTTCCGCATTGTCGTTGAGCACCACGGCGCCGCGGCGCAGCTGCGGCGCGAGCACCTGCATGACCTCGAGCGCGAGCGACGGCCCGCCCTCGCCCGGCCAGCCGTCGATGAGCGCGAAATCGATCTCGCCGCCGAGGTCGGCCAGCGACTGCCGCGCATCCCCGGGCCGGATCTCGACGAACTCGCCAAGGCCGGCTTCGCTCAAGTTGCGCTGCGCCGTGGCGATCTTGGCCGGCACGATCTCCGCACCGATGACCTGCCCGCCGCCGTTGTCGCGCATGGCTGCGGCCAGGTAGAGCGCGGAGAACCCCACTGAAGTGGCGAAATCCACGACGCGCCGCGCGTTGAGCGCGCGGCACAGCAGGTACATCAGCTCGCCCTGATCGGGGTGCACCGAGAAGCCGTAGCTCGCGTAGCTGTGCGGGTCGCGCTCGTCGCACGCATTCGGGCCGCCGTTCACGGGGCGGCGGGCGCTGTCGCTCATGCGCTCGATCACGCGCTCGACGCGGCGGTCGTGCAGCGCACTGCCCGCCGTGCTGGGGCGCACCGCAAGGCCTGCGGCGTTGGGCATGGCCATCAGCCCTTGCCGCGGATCTGCGCGGCAGCCGCGCGCAGGATCGCCGCGATGCGGCTCTGCTCGTCTGCCGAGGCATCGCGCTGCTCGTGCAGGGCGTGCTTGAGGTCGCGGCGCGCGCCGTGCAGTTCCCTGGAATCGCGCGCCTCGTCGGCCTCTTCGGTGCCGCCGAAGATCTCGCGCACGCGGCCCATCTTGCGGCCGATGTGCTCGAGCTGGCTGAGCATGGCATCGGCCGATTCCTGGTTGTCGCGCAGGTACTCCTGGCCGGTGGCGGTGATGCTATAGAGCTTCTTGGCGCCCTCGGCGGCGACGCTCGCATAGCCGACCTCTTCCAGCCAGGTGAGCGCGGGGTAGATCATGCCGGGGCTCGGGCTGTAGAACCCGCCGGAGCGCTCCTCGAGCGCCTTGATCAGTTCGTAGCCGTGGCTCGGCTGCTGGGCGAGCAGCGCCAGCAGCACCAGCTGCAGGTCGCCCGAGGCGAGGCGGCGTCCGGCGCGGAACGCGCGGCCACCCATGCCCATGCTGCCGGTGAAGCCGCCGGCAAAGTGGCCGAAGCGGTGATGGCCGTGACGGCCCATGTAATACGCGCGGTACTCGTCCTCGAAGTGGGACTCGCCGCCGTGATGTCGATGACGGTGCATTTGGCACCTCCTTCTTATATTGACAGATATATCTTACGATATATTTGAAGATAGTCAAGCCCTGAACGTTCAGGGACTTAGGCCTTGCAGCACGGGTTACCCGGCTCCATCTCCGTACGCTCCTGCCGGCCGTGTGGGTCGAACTGCCGCCGGCGCGTACCATTGACGGTTCAATGCAGCACATTCGCGTGCGCGGTGCGCGCACCCACAATCTGAAGAACGTGAGCCTCGATATGCCGCGCGAGCGGCTCATCGTGGTCACCGGGCTGTCCGGCTCGGGCAAGTCCTCGCTCGCCTTCGACACCCTGTACGCGGAAGGTCAGCGCCGCTACGTCGAGTCGCTGTCGGCGTATGCGCGGCAATTCCTCGCCACCATGGACAAGCCCGATGTCGACAGCATCGAGGGCCTCTCCCCCGCCATCGCCATCGAGCAGAAGGCGAGTTCGCACAACCCGCGCTCCACCGTCGGCACCGTCACCGAAATCTACGACTACCTGCGCCTGCTGTTTGCGCGCGCCGGCATTCCGCGCTGTCCCGATCACGGCATCGACCTCACCGCCCAGACGGTGAGCCAGATGGTCGATCAGGTGCTGCGCCTGCCGGAAGGCACCGCAGCGGCACTGCTCGCGCCCCTGGTGAACGAGCGCAAGGGCGAGCACGCGGAGCTGCTCGAGCAGCTGGCAGGCCAGGGATTCGTGCGCGTGCGCATCGACGGACGCATCCACGAGCTGCAGGCGCTGCCGCAGCTCGATCCGAAGAAGAAGCACACCATCGAGGCGGTGGTCGATCGCCTGCGCGTGCGCGCCGACGGCGCGCAGCGCCTGGCCGAGTCGTTCGAAACCGCCCTGCGCCTGTCCGGCGGCCTGGCGCGTCTCATCTTCATGGACGAGCCCAGGCGCGAGGCGCTGATGTTCTCCAGCCGCCACGCCTGCCCGGTGTGCGGCTACAGCGTGCCGACGCTCGAGCCGAAGCTGTTCTCCTTCAACAACCCGACGGGGGCCTGCCCGACGTGCGACGGCCTGGGCGTGCAGGAGTTCTTCGATCCGCAGCGCGTGGTGGGGCATCCGCACCTGTCGCTCGCCGGCGGTGCGGTGCGCGGCTGGGACCGGCGCAACGAGCATTACTTCCAGCTCATCCAGTCACTGGCGCGCCACTACGGCTTCGACATCGAGACGCCCTGGACCGAGCTGCCCGAGCACGTGCGCCACGTGCTGCTCAGTGGCAGCGGCGATGAGGCCATCGAGTTCAGCTACCGCGAGCAGAGCGGCAAGCGCGCCCGCAAGCGCCACCCCTTCGAGGGCATCCTGCCGAATCTGACGCGGCGCTACCGCGAGACCGAGTCGGCGATGGTGCGCGAGGAACTGACGCGCTACCTGGGCGTGCGGCCGTGCCCGGAGTGCGAAGGCACGCGCCTGAATCGCGCGGCGCGCTACGTGTTCGTCGCCGAGCGCACCCTGCCGCAGGTGGTGCACCTGACCGTGGGGCGGGCGCTGGAGTTCTTCACGCAGCTGAACCTTGCCGGCTGGCGCGGCGAAGTGGCCGGCAAGATCGTCAAGGGCGTGGTGCAGCGGCTGCGCTTCCTCTCCGATGTCGGGCTCGACTACCTGACGCTCGATCGCAGTGCCGAGACACTCTCGGGCGGCGAATCGCAGCGCATCCGGCTCGCCAGCCAGGTGGGCTCAGGTCTCACCGGGGTGATGTACATCCTCGATGAACCCTCGATCGGCCTGCACCAGCGCGACAACCGCCGCCTGCTCGGCACGCTGCAGCAGCTGCGCGATCTGGGCAACACCGTGATCGTGGTGGAACACGACGAGGAGTCGATCAAGGCGGCCGACCACGTCATCGACTTGGGTCCGGGCGCCGGCGCCCACGGCGGGCAGCTGGTGGCGCAGGGCACGCCGGCGGAAATCGAGGCGAATCCCGCCTCCATCACCGGGCAGTACCTCTCGGGCAAGCGCCGCATCGAGCTGCCGGGCCTGCGCATGCGTTTCGATCCGGCGCGCCAGATCAGCATCGTCGGCGCGCACGGCAACAACCTCGCGCACATCACGGCACACATTCCGCTCGGGCTCCTCACCTGCGTGACCGGCGTGTCGGGCTCGGGCAAGTCGACGCTCATCCTCGACACGCTGTTCGGCCATGCGGCCGCGCGGCTCACCGGCGCGCGCGTCGAAGCCGCGCCGGTGGAGCGCATCGACGGCCTGAACGAGATCGATCGGGTCATCGACATCGACCAGAGCCCGATCGGGCGCACGCCGCGCTCCAATCCCGCCACCTACACGGGACTGTTCGCACCGTTGCGCGAATTGTTCGCCGCGGTGCCCGAGGCGCGCGCGCGCGGCTACGACGCCGGGCGCTTCAGCTTCAACGTCAAGGGCGGGCGCTGCGAAGCGTGCCAGGGCGACGGTGTCATCCGCGTCGAGATGCACTTCCTGCCGGACGTGTACGTGCCGTGCGACGTGTGCAAGGGACAGCGCTACAACCGCGAGACGCTCGAGATCCGCTACCGCGGCAAGAACATCCACGAGGTGCTCGACATGACGGTCGAGGAGGCGGCGCGCTTCTTTCAGAACGTGCCCGCGGCCGCCGGCAAGCTGCAGACGCTCACCGACGTCGGCCTCAGCTACGTGCGGCTCGGCCAGAACGCGACCACGCTCTCGGGCGGCGAGGCGCAGCGCGTCAAGCTGTCGCGCGAGCTCGCCAAGCGCGCCACCGGCCGCACGCTCTACATCCTCGATGAGCCGACCACCGGCCTGCACTTCCACGACGTCGCGCAGCTCTTGCAGGTGCTGCACCGCCTGCGCGACGAGGGCAACACACTCGTGGTCATCGAGCACAACCTCGACGTCATCAAGACCGCCGACTGGATCATCGATCTGGGCCCGGAGGGCGGCGAAGGCGGCGGCCACGTCATTGCCACGGGCACGCCGGAGGAAGTCGCCGCCAATCCCGCCTCCTGGACCGGCAAGTACCTGGCGCCGCTCCTGGCGCGCCCCGCCGCGGCACGGCGCACCGGCAGCTGAAGTATCCGTAGGGTGCAGCCTTTCGCCCAGAGACATAAGCTATTGATGTGTAACGGGAACGTTCAGGGAAAACGGCTCCCGCAGGCGGCTACCTGCGCGCTGTCATATTGCCGTGGTAATGCGATTGCAAATGCGAACCGTTCTCATTCATACTGTTTGGCATGGACGCTGTTGCCGCACCGTTTGGCGTAAGTCTCGCCCCAGGCTTCGTGAGCCTTGCGGCGCTGCCGCCCGGCACGCGCGGCAATGTCGTGGGCATCGGCTCCAACGGCGCGCTGTCGGCACTCGAGCGGCGCCTGCTGGAGTTCGGCTTCGTCAGCGGCGAGCAGGTCGAGATACTGGCCGAGGCCCGTCCCGGGCGCGATCCGTTCGTGGTGCGCATCGGGCAGACGACGCTGGCGCTGCGCCGCGATGAGGCACGCAGCGTGTGGGTCGAGCTCGCGCACGCGGGATCCGGACCACACCCATGAACGCGTCGGCGGCCGCGGCGCTGGCCGCGCCGCAGCTGAGTCTCTCGCTCATCGGCGTCCCCAACTGCGGCAAGACCGCACTCTTCAATCGCCTCACCGGCAGCCGCCAGAAGGTCGCCAACTACCCCGGCGTCACCGTCGAGCGCAAGGAAGGGCGCCTGACCGCACCTGGCAGCGGCCGCACCTTCCGCGTCGTCGATCTGCCGGGCGCCTACAGCCTGGAGCCCGCCACCCTCGATGAGGCCATCGCGCGCGACGTGGTGCTCGGGCGTCACGCCAGCGAGCCCGCCCCCGACCTGCTGATATGCGTGGTCGATGCCACCAATCTGCGCCTGAACCTGCGCCTGGTGCTGGACCTGAAGCGCCTGGGCGTGCCGATGATCGTGGCGCTCAACATGAGCGATGTCGCCGAGCAGCGCGGCTACCGCCTCGATCGCGCCGCGCTCGAGCGCGCGCTCGGCGTGCCGGTGGTGCCCACCGTGGCGGTACGCCCCGGCGGTGAGCGCGCGCTGGTGGCCGCGATCGATGCCTACGGTTTCGCGCAGCGGGCGCTCGCGCCGCGCGAGCGGCCGGCGCCGGTAGCCGCGAGCGCCGCCGCGATCGAGGCGACGCAGCGCGAAGTGCGCCGCGTGCTGCAGGATGCCGGCTACAAGGTGCCGGCCCGCCAGGCGCGCGCTGGCGCGCCTGGATGCCGTGGTGCTGCACCCGGTGGCGGGCCCGGTGCTGCTCAGCCACGGTGCTGTTCCTGATGTTCCAGGCGGTGTTCAGCTGGGCGAAGGCGCCGCAGGCACTCATCAACAGCGGCGTGCAGGCCTTGAGCGGCTGGCTCGGCGGCGTGCTGCCGCCCGGGCCGCTGCGCGGACTGTTGCTCGATGGCGTGATCGCCGGCACCGGCAGCGTGCTGGTATTCCTGCCGCAGATCCTGATCCTGTTCTTCTTCATCCTCGCGCTGGAGGACTCCGGCTACCTGCCGCGCGCCGCCTTCATGCTCGACCGGCTGATGGGCCGGGTCGGACTTTCCGGCCGCGCCTTCATTCCGCTCCTGTCGAGTTTCGCCTGCGCCATCCCCGGCATCATGGCCGCGCGCACCATTCCCTCGCCGCGCGACCGGCTCGCGACCATCATGATCGCGCCGCTCATGACCTGCTCGGCGCGGCTGCCGGTGTACGCGCTGCTCATCGGCGCGTTCATCCCGCAGCGCGCCGTCGGCTTCTTCAACCTGCGCGGCCTGGTGCTGCTGGCGCTGTACGTCGCAGGCGTCGCGAGTGCGCTGGCGGTGGCCTTCGTGCTCAAGCGCACCATGATGCGCGGCGAGTCCCGGCCGCTGCTGCTGGAGCTGCCCGAGTACCGCCTGCCGCATCTGTCGAACCTGGCGCTCGGGCTGTGGGAGCGCACGCGCATCTTCCTGACGCGCGTCGGCACGATCATTCTCACGCTGATGGTGGTGCTGTGGTTCCTCGCCAGCTTCCCGGCACCGCCGGCCGGCGCCACCGGTCCCGCCATCCAGTACAGCATCGCGGGCTTTCTGGGGCGCGGGCTCGAGGTGCTGTTCGCGCCGATCGGCTTCAACTGGCAGATCTCCATCGCGCTCGTGCCGGGGCTGGCGGCGCGCGAAGTCGCGGTGAGTGCGCTCGGCACGGTGTATGCGATGTCCGGCAACGGCGATGTGGCGGGCGCGCTGTCGCCCGTCATCGCGCACGGCTGGAGCATGGCGACGGGACTGTCGCTGCTGGCCTGGTACGTGTTCGCGCCGCAGTGCCTGTCGACGCTTGCGGTGGTGCGCCGCGAAACCAACTCGTGGCGCTATCCGCTCTACATGGCGCTGTACCTGTTTGCGCTCGCCTACGCCGGCGCCTTCATCACCTACCGGGTCGCGCTGCTGTTGGGTGGTGGCGCATGAGCCAGCTGCTGCAGCAGCTGGCGGTCGCGCTGCTGGTGGCGGGCTGCGCGCTGTTTGCCGCCTGGCGCCTGGCATCGCTGCGCCTGCGGCTCGCGATGCTTGGCGCGCTGGCGCGCGTGCCCGGCGTGGGCGGCACTGCGTGGCTGGCGCGCTGGCGCGCGCGCCTCGCCGCCAGCTCGGGCGGCTGCGGCGGCTGTGCGCACCACGTCAAGCCGGACGCGGCTTCGCCGAATCAAACACCTGGTGCACTTCGCCGTTGATGATGCGTTCCTGGTAGCTGCCGCGGGTGTAGCTGGCGACCACGCGCCGCCAGAAACCCACCGCCGCGGCGTTGCGCAGGTACTCGGTGATTTCCCAGCGACCGGCGAAGCGGCTGAGGATCAGCTGCACGGCGGTGGCGCCGATGCCGAGGCGCCGCTTGGAGCGCGTCACGAAGAACTCCGACATGCGGTACTCGACGCGCGGCGCCGCGGCGGAGGATACCGAGCGCGTCACCCGCGCGAAGCCCACCGGCTCGCGTCCCTTCACGATCACCAGCGGGTAGGTGTTGGCATCGCCGAACCAATGGGCGATCAGATCCGGCTCGCGATGTCCCACCTCGCCGAGCGCGGGAAAGAGTCCCGTACCGGGGTTGAGATCATCGAGATAGTCGCGGTAGACGCTCTGGATCCACAGCCGGTCGGCCGGCGTGGCCCGGGCATCGCGGACACTGACAGTCACCTCGGCCATCGTCTGCAGCCTCTGCAAGAAGTGCTGACGCGAACCTTGCTCCAGCACGCACCCGCGCGCCTAGCGCGCAGGTCACAAAACGAAAACGGCCCGGACGGCTCGCGCTACCGCGAACCGTCCAGGCCGTGTTCTAAGCGGTAAGGTGAGCTTACTGCTTCGGCGGCGGCGTGCTGTCAGCCGGCGGCGTGGCCGGAGCAGTGGCGGCCTGGCCGGCGGCATCAGACGCGGCACCCGCGGACTGGGCAGCTGAGCCTGCAGACTGAGCAGCAGAATTGGCTGAATCAGCAGCAGCGCCAGCAGCCTGGCCGGCAGCGTTGGCGTCGGCAGCGGGAGCGGCCGGAGCAGGAGGAGTTGCAGACGCGTCTGGCGCTGCGGTTTCCTGCTTCGCGCAGGCCGTCAGCATCAGCGCGGCAACAACGGCGCTAAGAGCAAGTTTGGTGTTCATCGATCGGTACCCCGAGGGAAGCAAGAGTTGTGTTGATAAGACTTCGACCGCTTAAGGTCGTTCCGCACGCCCGTTCCAGTTCGCGCGGGAGGCAAATTCTATATAAGTCCCGGTACGATTGGAAATTGACCACCGGCGTTTCTGTCGGTGCGGGGCGACAGCCGCAGCTAATCGCTGCAAGAGGTTGGAATGTCACAGGTTGGATCGCAGCCCGAGCTGCAGGCACGGCTTGCACGCTCCTTTGTAACGCACCTTGAATCGGTGTGCGAGCGCAGCGCCGCAGCGCTTGCTGCCTGCGGCTACGAGGGGCTCCTGGTGTATGCCGGCTCACCGCTCCCGGTGTTCGAGGACGACCGCGACTACCCGTTCGAGGCCAACGCTCCCTTCAAGGTCTGGGCGCCGCTTAGCGACGCCCCCGGCAGCTTCGTGTGGTTCAGCCCCGGCAACACGCCACGGCTGATCATCGAGCGGGCGCAGGACTACTGGCACAAACCGGCCGCCCTGCCGCAGGGCTACTGGGTGAGTCAGTTCGACGTGCATACGGTCGCCGAGCGGACGGCGGTGCGGGCGCTCCTGCCGCACGACCTGTCCCGGGCGGCCTATATCGGCGATGCCTTCGCCGACCTCACGAGCTGGGGGATCGGCGCCATCAATCCCCGCCCGCTGATGCGCCGGCTGGATTATGTCCGCGCCGCGAAGACGCCCTACGAGCTCGAGTGCCTGCGCGAGGCGAACCGCCTGGGCGCGCTCGGCCACCTGGCGGCGGCCGGGGCGTTTGCCGCCGGCGCCTCGGAGTTCGAGATCGAGCTCGCCTTCCTTAAGGCCTGCGGCCAGCGCGAGCAGGAGCTGCCCTACAACCCCATCATCGCGCTGAACTCAGAAGGCGCGGTGCTGCACTACCAGATGCTGGAGCGCCGCCCGCCGCCGCAGCTGCTGTCGCTGCTCATCGATGCCGGCGCCGAGTTCGCCGGCTACGCCAGCGACATCACCCGCACCTACGCGCGCGCGCAGGGCGAGTTCGCCGCCCTCATCGAGCGCATGGATACGATGCAGCAGGCGCTGTGCGCCGGCGTGCGCGCCGGCATCGAGTGGCCCGATGTGCAGCTGCGCGCCCACGAACTGACCGCCGGCGTGCTGCGCGATGCCGACCTCATTCGCTGCAGTGCGGAAGAAGCCGTGGCCAGCGGCGTCACGCGCGTCTTCCTGCCGCACGGCATCGGGCACCTCCTCGGCCTCGAGGTGCACGACGTCGGCGGCTTCATGCGCCAGGCGGACGGCGCCGACACCGCAGCCCCTGCCGATCACCCCTACCTGCGCCTCACCCGGCGGCTCGAGGCCGGGTTCGTGGTGACCATGGAGCCGGGCCTCTATTTCATCGCGCAGCTGCTGGACGCGGCGCGCGCCGACGGGCGCGGGCGCCACCTCAACTGGTCACGCATCGAGTCGCTCAGCCCCTGCGGCGGCATCCGCATCGAGGACGATCTGGCGGTCACCGCCGGCGGCTGCGAGAACCTGACGCGCGCCGCGTTTGCGGAACTTCAGAACGGCGGGCGCATGGCCCACTTGCCGGAATCCTTGTCCTTGTAGAACACCGCGCCCGGGATGTTGTTGTACATCGAGGCGCCGATGTTGGCCGAGGCCACCTGCACGTCGAAGGTGCAGTTGTAACCCTGCGGCGTCGGCTTGTCGCAGGCCTCTTTCTTGAAGAACTTGATGGTGACCGGATCGGACACCGTGACGCCCGGGGGATGGTTCATCGCGAACAGCATGGCGTCCTTCATCTCGGACTCGGACGGCTCGCTGCCGCCGCCCATTCCGCCGCAGCCCACAAGGCCGCTGCTGATCGCCGCCGCGCACACGAGCGCCGTCTTCAGGGTATGCATGGGACTCGCCCTTCTTGTTGCTTTGGGGGGGCGCAAGCCTGAACCCAGCCGGCGCGGCAGCGCTAGCATCCGCGCGCCACGAAGGCCTTGAAGGTTTCCGACCCGCGGAATCACAAACGGGGGCCATGGCCCCCGTTTGTATCACCCACGAGACAAACTTTAGCGTTTTGCCAGAAGATCGCGAATATCCTGCAACAGTGCCTCGGTCTTGGTCGGCGGGATCGGCGTCGCTGATGTGGGCGGCGGCGGCCGCTTCAGCCGGTTGATGCCCTTGACCACCATGAAGATGCACAGCGCAATGATGATGAACTCGAAGACCGTCTGCAGGAACGAACCGTACTTCAGCAGTACCGGCTTGCCTGCCGCATCCGACGAGATGCGCCACGCCAGGTCCGTGAAATTCACGCTTCCCAACAGCGGTGACAGCGCCGGCATGATCACGTCCCCGACCAGGGAGGCGACGATCTTGCCGAAGGCGGCGCCGATGACGACACCGACCGCCAGGTCGATGACGCTGCCCTTCATTGCAAACTCTTTGAATTCCGAAGCAAGGCTCATGTGGGTCTCCTCCCCTTTTCACCGGTTCGTAGCGCCGGCTGCGCGGGAAGCCTAGCCCAAAACCCAACGGAAAGCTGCGCGCACAGGCAACCGACCCTGAAGGTGTTGACCTGGGAGTCCTGCGCCTACGAGTTAGGTGCCGCAGCCCCTTTAAGGGGCTGCGCGAACGATCAGGCTGCCGCCGTCTTCTTCTTGCGCGGGGCCTTTTTCTTGCGGTTCTCGCCCGTCTCGGCGTCCGGGGCGGCCGCGCCCTTGCCCTTGGCGGCACTCTTGGCGGGGCTCTTGGCTTTCGCCTTGCCCCGCCTGGAGGCTTTCTTGCCCTCGGCCGGCTCCTCGGCCTCCTGCGCCGCAGATCCTTCGACCAGCTGCATCAGCGCCATGGGAGCGGAATCGCCCGGCCGCGGCATCATGCGCAGGATGCGCGTGTAGCCGCCCGGGCGGGTCTTGAAGCGGGGACCCAAGTCGACGAACAGCTTCTCCACGATCTCCGCATCGCGCAGCCGCGCGAAGGCGAGGCGGCGATTGGCATCGCCGTCGCTCTTGCCGAGCGTGATCAGCGGCTCGACGACGCGCCGCAGCTCCTTGGCCTTCGGCAGCGTGGTGCGGATCGTCTCGTGGCGCAGCAGCGAGACTGACATGTTGCGCATGAGCGCGTGCCGGTGCGAACTGTTACGCGACAGCTGCCGCCCGGAAAGATGGTGACGCATAGGAGACCCTTCTCATGTTGCTCGAAGCTGCAGGGCACGCACGGCGCCCTGCAGCTTTTAGCAACTCAAACTCGATCAGATGACGTCGCGCTCTTCGTCGTGCTTCAGGCCTGCCGGCGGCCAGCCATCCAGGCGCATGCCCAGCATCAGGCCGTGGCTCTGCAGCACTTCCTTGATCTCGGTGAGCGACTTCTTGCCCAGATTCGGCGTGCGCAGCAGCTCGACCTCGGTGCGCTGCACCAGGTCGCCGATGTAGTGGATGTTCTCGGCCTTGAGGCAGTTGGCACTGCGCACGGTCAGCTCGAGCTCGTCCACGGGACGCAGCAGGATCGGATCGAACTGCATCTCGGACACCTTGGTGGCCGCTTCCTCTTCGCCCTGCAGGTCGACGAACACCGACAGCTGATCCTTGAGGATGCTGCCGGCGCGGCGGATGGCCTCTTCGGCATCGATGGTGCCGTTGGTCTCGATGTCGATGACCAGCTTGTCGAGGTCGGTGCGCTGCTCGACGCGCGCCGCGTCCACCGAGTAGGTGACGCGCCGCACGGGCGAGAACGAGGCATCGAGCTGCAGGCGGCCGATGGGGCGCGTCTGCTCCTCGAAGGCCACGCGCACCGCTGCCGGGCGGTAGCCGCGGCCGCGCTCGACGCGCAGCGTCATCGACAGCTCGCCGGCCTTGGTCAGGTTCGCGATCACCAGCTCCGGGTTCACGACTTCGACGTCGTGATCGGTCTGGATGTCGCCGGCGGTCACAGGTCCCGGGCCCTTCTTGTGCAGCCGCAGCTCAGCGGAGTCGCGCGAGTGCATGCGCAGCGCCACCGACTTCAGGTTGAGAAGGATGTCGACCACGTCCTCCTGCACGCCCTCGATGCTGGTGTACTCGTGAAGCACGCCGTCGATCTCGACCTCGGTCACGGCACTGCCAGGCATGGACGACAGCAGCACGCGGCGCAGCGCGTTGCCGAGCGTATGGCCGAAGCCACGCTCGAACGGCTCGATCACCACGCGCGCCTGGCGCGGGGCCACCGGCTGCACCTTCACCACCCGGGGTCGCAAGAACTCAGATACGGAACCCTGCATTGCGCTACACCTTGCCGGCAACGCGGCCGGCGCAAAAGAAACCACTGGCGGACCTGACTAGATGGGTGCGCCAGGCACCCATTTCAAGCGCTCCGCGCTTACTTCGAATACAGCTCGACGACCAGGTTCTCGTTGATGTCGGGCAGGATTTCGTCCCGGCCCGGCGCCGACTTGAACACGCCGCGGAATTCCTTGTCGTTGACCTCGACCCATTCGGGCAGGCCCACCTGCTGCGCGACGTTCAGGGCGCTGGCGATGCGCAGCTGCTTGCGCGACTTCTCGCGTACCTGCACGATGTCGCCGGCCTTCACCTGGTAGGAAGCAATGGTGACCGCCTGCTCGTTCACCGTGATCGCCTTGTGGCTCACCAGCTGGCGCGCCTCGGCGCGCGTGGCGGCAAAGCCCATGCGGTACACGACGTTGTCGAGCCGGCACTCGAGCAGCTTCAGCAGGTTCTCGCCCGTGGCGCCGGCCTTGCGCGCCGCTTCCTCGTAGTAGTTGCCGAACTGCCGCTCGAGCACGCCGTACATGCGGCGCAGCTTCTGCTTCTCGCGCAGCTGCAGGCCGTAGTCGGACAGGCGCTGACGGCGCTCGCCCTTGATGCCGCCCGGCGGCACCGTGAACTTGCACTTGTTCTCCAGCGGCTTGACGCCGCTCTTGAGAAACAGGTCGGTGCCCTCGCGACGCGCGAGCTTGCACTTGGGACCGACATAACGCGCCATAGTTTTCCTCTTGAGCCTTAGACCCGACGCTTCTTCGGCGGACGGCAGCCGTTGTGCGGGATCGGCGTCACGTCCGAGATGCTGGTGATCTTCAGACCGCAGTTGTTGAGCGCGCGCACCGCCGACTCGCGCCCCGGGCCCGGGCCGCCGACGCGCACTTCCACGTTCTTCACGCCGTGCTCCTGCGCCGCATTGCCGGCCTTCTCGGCCGCCACCTGCGCGGCGAACGGCGTGCTCTTGCGCGAGCCGCGGAAACCGCAGCCGCCCGAGGTCGCCCAGGACAGCGTGTTGCCCTGGCGGTCGGTGATCGTGATGATCGTGTTGTTGAAGGAGGCGTGCACGTGCGCGATCGCATCGAGCACGTTCTTGCGCGCCTTCTTCGGCTTCTTGGCGGCGGCGCTCGCGGATGCCTGCGCCGCAGCGCCGGTCTGGGGTTTCTGATCAGCCATTTAGGTTATGCCTTTCCCGGCGGTGCATTCAGCTTGACCGCCTGCTTGCGCGGGCCCTTGCGCGTGCGCGCGTTGGTGCGCGTGCGCTGGCCGCGCACCGGCAGCCCGCGGCGATGGCGGATGCCGCGATGCGAGCCCAGATCCATCAGGCGCTTGATGTTCATGGAGACTTCGCGGCGCAGGTCGCCCTCGACCGCGTACTTGGCGATCTGCGAGCGGATCGCGTTGACCTCGGCTCGGTGAGGTCCTTGACCTTGGTGGTCGGCTTGACGCCGGCGGCGGCGCAGGCGATGCGCGCGCGCGCCTTGCCGACGCCGTAGATCTGCGTCAGCCCGATCCACACGTGCTTGTTCATCGGAATGTTGATACCGGCGATGCGTGCCATAGTGCCTTACCTCAACCCTGACGCTGCTTGTGACGCGGGTCCACGCAGATCACGTAGACCACGCGGCGGCGGCGCACGATCTTGCAGTTCTTGCAGATCTTCTTGACCGACGGACGTACTTTCATCTTTAACCACCCGGACCGCTGCGGCCGTAGCCGAGCAGGTTCGCCTTCTTGAGAAGCCCCGGGTAGTGGTGCGACATCATGTGCGCTTGCAGCTGCGACATGAAATCCATCACCACCACCACCACGATCAGCAGCGAGGTGCCGCCGAAGTGGAACGGCACGCCCTGCGAGGAAACCAGAATCTCGGGAATCAGACACACCGACATCACGTACAGCGCGCCCCACAGCGTCAGGCGCGTCAGCACCTTGTCGATGTACTCGGCGGTCTGCTGGCCCGGGCGGATGCCGCGCATGAAGGCGCCGGACTTCTTGAGGTTGTCCGCGGTGTCGCGCGCGTTGAACACCAGCGCGGTGTAGAAGAAGCAGAAGAACACGATCAGCACCGCGTACAGCGCCAGGTGCAGCGGCTGGCCGTAGCCTAGGGCCGCGGCGATGTTCTGCGCGGCGACCGCGTACCACTTGTCGGAGCCGGTGCCGACGAAGCTGGCGATGGTGGCCGGGAACAGCAGCAGGCTGGAGGCGAAGATCGGCGGGATCACGCCCGACATGTTGAGCTTGAACGGCAGGTGGCTCGATCTGGCCGGCGTACATGCGCCGCCCGACCTGGCGCTTGGCGTAGTTCACCGGGATGCGCCGCTGCGCGCGCTCGACGAACACCACGAAGGCGGTCACGCCGAACACCAGGATGATCAGCGCGAGCGCCACCGGGCCCTGCATCTCACCGGTGCTGACCGCATCGATGGTATTGCCGACCGCACCGGGCAGGCCCGCGACGATGCCCGAGAGGATGATCATCGAGATGCCGTTGCCGATGCCGCGCTCGGTGATCTGCTCGCCCAGCCACATGAGGAACATGGTGCCGGTGGTCATGGTGATCGTGGCGGTGAACAGGAACGGCCAGCCGGTGATGAGCGTCAGTCCGCCCTTGTCGAGCGCGCCGGCCGCGGCGAAGGACTGGACCAGCGCCAGTCCCACCGTGCCGTAGCGCGTGTACTGGGTGATCTTGCGACGGCCCGACTCGCCTTCCTTGCGCAGCTCCATGAGCGAGGGCACCACCATCGACATCATCTGGATGATGATGGAGGCGGAGATGTAGGGCATGACGCCCATGGCGAAGATCGACAGCCGCGACAGCGCGCCGCCGGAGAACATGTTGACGATGCCGAGGATGGTGTTGGAATGGTCACCGAAGAAGCGCGCCACTTCCGCCGGGTTGATGCCGGGCACCGGGATGAAGGTGCCGATGCGGTAGACCACCAGCGCGCCGATCAGGAAGAACACGCGACTGCGGATCTCCCCGTAACGGGCAGCTTCGCTGAACGCGGCGGCTGGATTGCTGGAGGTGGTTGCCATGGCTTACTTGGCCGGACTTGAGTCCTTCAGGTCTTCGATCTTGCCGCCGGCCGCTTCGATCGCCGCGCGCGCGCCCTTGGTGGCGGCGACGCCCTTGAGCGTCACCGCCTTCTTGATCTCACCGGACAGCACCACCTTGGCGCGATCGGTGCCGGGCGGCACCACGTGCGCCTTGATGAGCGCTGCCAGGTCGACCACCGCCCCTTCGACCTTGGCGAGCTCGCCCAGGCGCACTTCGGCGCGCGTGCGCTTCATGGCGGAGCGGAAGCCGACCTTCGGCATGCGCCGCTGCAGCGGCATCTGGCCGCCCTCGAAGCCCACCTTGTGGTAGCCGCCCTTGCGCGCGCGCTGGCCCTTGACGCCGCGGCCGCAGGTCTTGCCCTGGCCGGCGGAGGCGCCGCGGCCGACGCGCAGGCGCGGACGCTTGGAGCCGGGCGAAGGTTTCAGTGTGTTCAGTCGCATAGTCTTAAGCTCCCTTGTCGATGCGCAGGATGTGCACGGCAGTCGCGATCATGCCGCGGTTCTCGCGCGTGTCGGCCACGCTCACACTCTGGCGGATACGGCGCAGCCCCAGGCCACGCGCGGACGCCGAGATGTTCTTCAGCTGGCCGTGCAGGCTCTTCACCAGCGTCACTTTGATCTGCTTGTCCGCCATAAGGTTCAGCCCGTGATCTCTTCCAGGGTCTTGCCGCGCTTGGCCGCGATTTCCTCGGGCGAGCGGATCTTGGCCAGCGCATTCATGGTCGCGCGCACCACGTTGATCGGGTTGCGCGAGCCGTAGCTCTTGGCCAGCACGTTGCGCACGCCGGCGCACTCGAGCACCGCGCGCATGCCGCCGCCGGCGATGACGCCGGTACCGTCGGAGGCCGGCTGCATGTACACGCGCGTCGCCCCGTGGGTGCCGGTGACCGCGTAGTGCAGCGTATCGTTGCGCAGCGCCACGTTGATCAGGTTCTTGCGGGCCTGCGTCATGGCCTTGGAGATCGCCACCGGGACTTCGCGCGCCTTGCCGAAGCCGTAGCCGACGCGGCCGGAGCTGTCGCCCACCACCGTCAGCGCCGTGAAGCCGAACTGCCGGCCACCCTTGACCACCTTGGCAGTGCGGTTGACGGCTACCAGCTTCTCGACGAACTCGTCCGCCGACTGGCCTTTTTCAGGTCTCGCCATATGTCTTGTGTCTCCGCCTAAAACTCAAGGCCCGCTTCGCGGGCCGCCTCGGCGAGCGCCTTGACGCGCCCGTGGAACTGGAAACCTGAACGGTCGAAGGCGACCTTGCTGACGCCGGCCGCCTTGGCCCGATCGGCGATGGCGCGGCCGACGGCCTTGGCCGCCTCCACGTTGCCGGTGCTCTTCAGCTCGCCGCGCACCGCCTTCTGGGTGGTCGAGGCCGCCGCGATCACCTTGGCGCCGTCGGCGTCGGTGACCTGCGCATAGATGTGGTTCGGCGTGCGATGCACCGACAGGCGCGCCACCGCCAGGTTGCGGATGTGGGCACGCGCCTTGGTGGCACGGCGCAGGCGCCGCTGCTTCTTGGTGATGATCACTTCTTCTTGCCCTCTTTCAGGGTGATCTTCTCGCCGGCATAGCGCACGCCCTTGCCCTTGTAGGGCTCCGGCGGACGGATGTCGCGGATCTCGGCGGCCACCTGACCGACCTTCTGCCGGTCGATGCCCTTGATGACGATCTCGGTCTGGCTCGGCGTTTCGATGCTGATGCCTTCCGGAATCGCGAACCCCACCGGGTGCGAGAAGCCGAGCGTCAGGTTGAGGTTCTTGCCCTGCACCTGCGCACGGAAGCCGACGCCGACCAGCTCGAGCTTCTTCTCGTAGCCCTTGGTGACGCCGCGCACCATGTTCGCCAGGTGCGCACGGGTCGCGCCGGCGCGCGTGCGCGCCAGCCCCGGATCCGCGAAGCTGATCTCGAGATGCTTTTCGGACTGCACCACCGACACCCCGCTCGCCAGCGGCAGCGACAGGGAGCCCTTGGCACCCTTGATGGTGATCGCCTCCGGGGCGATGGTCGCGGTCACGCCCTGGGGCAGGTCGACCGGCGCTTTGGCAATTCTCGACATAACTATGCTCTCTGGCTGCGGGTCAGGCGACGATGCACAGGACTTCGCCGCCCTGGCCGTTGGCGCGTGCCTGGCGATCGGTCATCACGCCCTTCGGCGTCGACACGATCACCGTGCCCATGCCGCCCAGAACCTTGGGCAGCTCGTCCTTGCCGCGATAGATGCGCAGCCCCGGCCGGCTGACACGCTCCAGGCGGTCGATGACCGGGCGCCCCTCGAAGTACTTCAGCCCGATGGTCAGGCGCGGCTTGCCGCCGTCGCCGTCGAGGCGGAAGTCGGCGATGTAGCCCTCGTCCTTCAGCACCTTGACGATCGCCGTCTTCAGGCGCGAGGAATCGAGCTGCACCTCGCTCTTGCCCGCGGTCTGGCCGTTGCGGATGCGGGTGAGCAGATCAGCAATGGGATCGGTCATGCTCATGCCGCGTACCTCACCAGCTCGCCTTGGCGAGCCCTGGAATCTCGCCGCGGCTCGCCACTTCGCGGATCTTGACCCGCGACAGGCCGAACTTGCGGTACACGCCGCGTGAACGCCCGGTGATCGCGCAGCGATTGCGCTGCCGCGACTTGCTGGCATCGCGCGGCATCGCCTGCAGCGTTGCCTGGGCTGCCTGGCGGGCCTCGGGCGAAGTCTTGGGGCTGCGGATCAGCTCCTTCAACTTCGCACGCCTGACCGCGTACTTTTTCACGATCCCGGCGCGACGTTTTTCGCGCTCGACCATGCTCGTCTTCGCCATAGACTTTATGGTTCCTGTTACTTCCGGAACGGGAAGTTGAATGCCTCGAGCAACGCTCGGCCGTGACGGTCATCTTTGGCCGTCGTAGTAATGGTGATGTCCATGCCCCGCACCGAATCGACCTGGTCGTACTGGATCTCGGGGAAGATGATCTGTTCCTTGACGCCCAGGCTGTAGTTGCCCTGGCCGTCGAAGGCGCGCGGCGACACGCCGCGGAAGTCGCGGATGCGCGGCATCGCGATGCTGATCAGGCGATCGAGAAACTCGTACATGCGCCGCCCGCGCAGCGTCACCTTGGCGCCGATCGGCAGACCTGCGCGGATCTTGAAGGAGGCGATCGCCTTGCGCGACTTGGTGATCAGCGGCTTCTGGCCGGTGATCTTGGTGAGATCGGCCACGGCCGCATCCATCACCTTCTTGTCGGCGACCGCCTCGCCGACGCCCATGTTGATCGTGATCTTGCTGATGCGCGGCACCTGCATGATGTTGTCGATCTTCAGGTCCGAGCGCAGGCGCGGAACCACCGTCTCGCGGTAAAACTTGTGCAGCCTTGCCTTCTCGGCCGGCTGGGCGGCTGCTGCCGTCTGCTCAGACATCGAGCATCTCCCCGTTCGACTTGAAGAAGCGCACGCGCTTGCCGTCGGCGAGCTTCTTGACGCCCACCCGGTCGGCCTTCTTGGCGCCCGGGTTCCAGATGGCAACCTTGCAGGTGGCGAGCGGCATTTCCTTCTCGATGATGCCGCCCTGCTTGCCACCCTGCGGATTGGGCTTGGTGTGCTTCTTCACCATGTTGATGCTCTCGATCAGCACGCGGCCGTCGCCCAGCACCTGCAGCACCGCGCCGCGCCGGCCCTTGTTGCGGCCCGACATCACCACGACCTGATCGCCTTTCTTGATCTTTCTCATCACAGCACCTCGGGCGCGAGCGAGATGATCTTCATGAACTGCACGTTGCGCAGCTCGCGCGTCACCGGTCCGAAGATGCGGGTGCCGATCGGCTCGAGCTTGTTGGTCAAGAGCACCGCCGCATTGCCGTCGAAGCGGATCAGCGAGCCGTCGGCGCGGCGCACGCCGTGGCGCGTGCGCACCACCACCGCGTCGTACACCTCGCCCTTCTTGACCTTGCCGCGCGGGATGGCGTCCTTGACGCTCACCTTGATGACGTCCCCCACGGTGGCATAACGGCGGCGCGTGCCGCCGAGCACCTTGATGCACATCAGGGTGCGGGCGCCGCTGTTGTCAGCGGCATTCAGCATTGTGCGCATTTGGATCATGATTCAAACCTGCTTTCGCACCATCTGGGTCGCGACGCGTTCAGCGCCCGGCGGCCTTCTGCACGATCTCGAGCAAACGCCACGACTTGTGCCGCGACATCGGCCGGCACGGGGTGATGATCACCACATCGCCCTCTTTGGAGGCGCCGCTCTCGTCGTGCGCCAGGAGCTTGGTCGTGCGGCGGATGTACTTGCCGTAAGTCGGATGCTTGACCAGCCGCTCGATCTCGACGGCGATGGTCTTCTGCATCTTGTTGCTCACCACGCGCCCGGTCAGGGTGCGTGCGCCTTTGGCTTCTGCGGTCACTTCTTGCTACCTCCGGCGCTGGCGCCGTGCTTCTCGCGCAGCACGGTCTTGAGGCGGGCGATATTGCGCCGCACCTTGCCGAACTGATCAGGCTTGGGCTGCTGCCCGGTGGCGCGCTGCATGCGCAGCGCGAACTGTTCCTTGCGCAGCTTCACCAGCTCGTCGGCGAGCTCGGCGGGCGAGCGGGAGCGCAGCTGTTTGGCTTCCATTAGCGAACCTGCCGTTTCACGAATGAGGTGGACACGGAGAGCTTGGAGCCGGCCAGGCGGAACGCCTCGCGCGCCGTCACCTCGTCCACGCCCTCCATCTCGAACAGCACCTTGCCCGGCTGCACGCGCGCCACGTAGTACTCCACGTTGCCCTTGCCCGAGCCCATGCGCACTTCCAGCGGCTTCTTGGAGATCGGCACGTCCGGGAAGACGCGGATCCAGATCTGGCCGCCGCGCTTCACGTAGCGCGCCATGGCGCGGCGCGCAGCCTCGATCTCGCGCGCCGTCATGCGGGCGCGGCTGGTGGCCTTGAGTCCGTATTCGCCGAAGGACACGTTGGCGCCGCGCTGTGCCAGGCCGCCGTTGCGGCCCTTGAACGCCTTGCGGTACTTGGTGCGTTTAGGCTGAAGCATGATCCGTTAAGTCCTACATCAGGCCTGCGCCGGGGCGTCCCCGGCGGGCGGGGCGGCAGGCGGAGGCACGACCGGCGCGCTGCCGGCAGCGGCCGGCGCCGCAGCGGCGGGCGCGGCGGCGGCGGGCGCAGCAGCCGCCTCGGCCTCGGCGGCAGCCGCGGCGATGGCGCTCTTGTCGAACACCTCGCCCTTGAAGATCCATACCTTGACGCCGATGACGCCGTAGGTGGTGCGCGCCTCGGACAGGCCGTAGTCGATGTCGGCGCGGAAGGTGTGCAGCGGAATGCGCCCCTCGCGGTACCACTCGGTGCGGGCGATTTCCGAACCGTTGAGACGGCCGGAGACGCGCACCTTCACGCCGAGCGCGCCCGAGCGCATCGTGCTCATCACGGCGCGCTTCATGGCGCGGCGGAACATCACGCGCTTCTCGATCTGCTGCGCGATGGAATCGGCCACCAGCTGCGAGTCGAGCTCGGGCTTGCGGATCTCGGCGATGTTGAGGCGCACGTCGGTCATCGGCATGCCGAGCAGCTGCGCCGTCTCCTGCCGCAGCTTCTCGATGTCCTCGCCCTTCTTGCCGATGACGATGCCGGGACGCGCGGTCTGGATGGTGATGTTCACCTTCTTGGCGGCGCGCTCGATCAGGATGCGGCTGACGGAGGCCTCCTTGAGGCGCTCCTTGAGGAACTCGCGCACGCGGAAATCGGTGTGCACGTGCAGCGGGAACTGCCGCTTGCCGGCATACCAGCGGCTGGTCCAGTCGCGGGTGATCCCGAGGCGTATGCCCAGCGGATTGACCTTCTGACCCATGCTTAATCCTTCTTGCCGTCGCTGACGGCGACGGTGATGTGACTGTTGCGCTTGACGATGCGCGCGCCGCGCCCCTTGGCGCGCGCCGCGAAGCGCTTCAACGACGGCGCCGCATCCACCTGCACCAGCGACACCTTGAGTTCGTCGATATCGGCGCCGTGGTTGTGCTCGGCGTTGGCGACGGCCGACTCCAGCACCTTGCGCAGCATTTCCGCGCCCTTCTTCGGCATGAACTTGAGCGTCGAGATGGCGTTGCCGACCGGCTGGCCGCGCACCACGTCGGCCACCAGGCGGCATTTCTGCGGGGAGATGCGCGCGTAGCGCAGTTTGGAGGTGACTTGCATCGTGTGTGTCTCCCGCTTCAGCTCGCGGCCGCCTCCACCTTGCGGTCACCGGAGTGCGCCTTGAAGGTGCGCGTCGGCGCGAACTCGCCCAGCTTGTGACCGACCATGTTCTCCGTGATGAGCACCGGGATGTGCTGGCGGCCGTTGTGCACGGCGATCGTCAGGCCCACCATTTCCGGCACCACCATCGAGCGGCGCGACCAGGTCTTGATCGGCTTGCGATCGTTCTTCGCGGACGCGACCTGGACCTTCTTGGCGAGGTGCAGATCGACGAACGGACCTTTCTTCAGTGAACGTGGCATGTGTGTGTTGCGCTCTTAAAGGTCAGCGGATGCGGTTCTTGCGGCGCTGGACGATCATGCCGTCCGTGCGCTTGTTGTGACGCGTCTTCAGGCCCTTGGTGTTCCAGCCCCACGGCGACACCGGGTGCGGGTTGCCCTGGCCCGACTTGCCCTCGCCACCGCCGTGCGGGTGATCGACCGGGTTCATGGCCAGTCCGCGCACCGTCGGGCGGATGCCTTTCCAGCGCTTGGCGCCGGCCTTGCCGTAGCTGCGCAGGTTGTGCTCGTCGTTGCCGACCTCGCCGATGGTGGCGCGGCAGTCGATGTGCACCTTGCGCGTCTCACCGGACTTCAGGCGCAGGTAGGCGTAGATGCCCTCGCGCGCGGTGAACGACACGGAGGCGCCGGCGCTTCTGGCCAGCTGGCCGCCGCGGCCGGGCTTCATCTCCACGTTGTGGATGATCGAGCCCACCGGCACGTGGCGCAGCGACATGGCGTTGCCGGACTTGATCGGCGCATCGGCGCCGGAGCGCACCTCGTCACCGGGCTTCATGCCCTTGGTCGCGAGGATGTAGCGCCACTCGCCGTCCGGGTACTTGATGAGCGCGATGTGGCTGGTGCGGTTCGGGTCGTACTCGATGTGCTCGACGACGCCGGCGATGCCATCCTTGTCGCGCTTGAAGTCGATGATGCGGTACTTCTGGCGCGAGCCGCCGCCGATGTGGCGCGTGGTGATGCGGCCGAAGTGATTGCGCGCACCGGTCTTGTTCTGGTGCTTGGTGAGCGCCATGCGCGGGCCGCCCTTGTGCAGGTGCGAGCGGTCGATCTTGACCACCGCGCGCTGCCCCGGCGTTCTCGGCTTGTATTTGATGAGAGCCATGCGTTTTCCTACTCAGCCCTTGGCGCGGGCTTCGTAATCGATCGTCTGTCCGGCGACCAGGCTCACGTAGGCCTTCTTCCAGTCCTGCGTGCGGCCGATGCTGCGGCCGAAGCGGCGCGTCTTGCCCGATTCGTTCACGACCTGGACCCCGGACACCTTGACCTCGAACATCAGCTCGACGGCCTTCTTGATGTCGGTCTTGGTGGCCTCGCGGCGCACCTTGAAGGTGTACTGGTTGTGGTTCTGCATCGCGAGCGAGGTCTTCTCGGTCACGTGCGGGGCGATCAGCACGCCCATCAGCTGCTCGCGGTTCATGGCAGGCGCTCCTCGATCAGCTTCACCGCAGCCACCGTCATCAGCACCTTGTCGTAGGCGGCCAGCGACAGCGGGTTCAAGGCCGGCACCTCGATCACTTCCACGTGCGGCAGGTTGCGCGCAGCCAGTGACAGCTTGGCATCGCCCGCTTCCACCACGATCAGCACCGAGCCCAGCGACCACTCCTGCAGCTGCTGCGCCAGGAGCTTGGTCTTCGGCGCCGACAGTTCGATGCTGTCGGTCACCAGCAGGCGCTCGGTGCGCACCAGCTGCGCGAGCATCGAGCGGATGGCGCCGCGATACATCTTGCGGTTCACCTTCTGCGCGAAGTCGCGCGGCTTGGCCGCGAAGGTCTTGCCGCCGCCCACCCAGATGGGCGAGCGGCTCGAGCCGGCACGCGCCTGACCGGTGCCCTTCTGCGCGTGCGGCTTGCGCCCGCCGCCACGTACCTCGGCACGCGACTTCTGCGCCTTGGTGCCCGCGCGACCGGCGTTGCGGTACGCGGTCAGCACCTGGTGCACCAGCGCTTCGTTGAACTTGCCGCCGAAGGTCGTATCGGAGACCTGCAGCGTGGACTCGCCGTTGACTGACTTGAGCTTCATGGCCGCTTACTTCTTTCCCGCCTTGGCCGGATCCTTCGACGGCCCGGAGCCGCCCTTGGACGGGGCAATGGTCTTGCGCTTGGCGCGGCGCGCCGCCTTCAGCGAGGGGCGCACCAGCACCTGGCCGCCCTCGGCACCGGGCACGGCGCCGCGGATCAGGAGCAGGTTTCTCTCCAGGTCGACCTGCACGACCTTCAGATTCTCGGTGGTGCGGCGCATCACGCCCATGTGGCCGGCCATGCGGCGGCCCTTGAATACGCGGCCCGGGGTCTGGCGCTGGCCGATCGAGCCGGGCGAGCGGTGCGTGAGCGACACGCCGTGGGTGGCCGGCATGCCGCCGAAATTGTGGCGCTTCATGACGCCGGCGAAGCCCTTGCCGACGGTGGTGCCGGTGACGTCCACCGCTTCGCCTTCCTTGAAGATGTCGGCCTTGATCTCGCTGCCGGTCGTGAGCTCGGTCTTGTCCGTCTCGCTCAGGCGGAACTCCACCAGCGCCCGGCCCGGAGCGACGTTGGCCTTGGCGTAGTGGCCGTTGACGGCCTTGGAGTACAGCTGCGGGCGGCGCGTGCCGTAGGTCACCTGCACGGCGCGGTAGCCATTCTTGTCCTGCGCCTTCACCTGCGTGACGCGGTTCGGCAGAACCTCGATCACGGTCACCGGCACCGTCTCGCCGGCGTCGGTGAACACGCGCGTCATGCCGGCTTTGCGGCCGACCAGTCCGATAGCCATTTCTGTCCTCACAATCTTCGCACCCGCGAGGCACTGCGATGGGCGCCCGCGAGATCCCGTGGCGTCAGGCTAAGTCATTGAGACAACAGGAGATTCGTGCACACCCGAGGGGGCACGTGGTCTCGAGTGGTCTTGGAACTCCAAGGTTCCAACCTCGCCCGATGCCGCTTAAGCGACCGTGGCTCCGGCAAAGACCGGGCCAAAAGGGCGCGCAGTATAGGCGCGCCCGAACTCTCAAGCAACCTCGTCCGGACCGGCTTTTCCAGGCCTTTCGGACGGCTCTTCAGTTCAGCTTGATCTGTACGTCGACGCCGGCGGGAAGCTCGAGCTTCATGAGCGCGTCCACCGTCTTGTCGGTGGGGTTCATGATGTCCATCAGGCGCTTGTGGGTGCGCAGCTCGAACTGGTCGCGCGCGTCCTTGTCGGCGTGCGGGGAGACGAGCACGGTGAAGCGCTCCATCTTGGTCGGCAGCGGCACCGGGCCCTTGACGGTGGCGCCGGTGCGCTTGGCGGTCTCCACGATTTCGCGTGCAGAAGAGTCGATGAGGCGATGGTCGAACGCCTTCAGGCGGATGCGGATGTTCTGATTAGCCATGGCCTTACTCTCTATCTCTCTGCTGCTGAAACGCGCGCGCGTTACTTCAGGATCTTGGTTACGACGCCGGCGCCGACGGTCTTGCCGCCCTCGCGGATCGCGAACCGCAGTCCGTCCTCCATCGCGATCGGGCTGATCAGCTCGATCGTCATTTTGATGTTGTCACCGGGCATCACCATCTCAACGCCCGCCGGCAACTCGATCGTCCCCGTCACATCCGTCGTGCGGAAGTAGAACTGCGGCCGGTAGCCCTTGAAGAACGGCGTGTGACGCCCGCCCTCCTCCTTGCCCAGCACGTACACCTCGCACTCGAAGTGGGTGTGCGGGGTGATGCTGCCGGGCTTGGCCAGCACCTGGCCGCGCTCCACCTCTTCGCGCTTCGTGCCGCGCAGCAGCACCCCGACGTTGTCGCCCGCCTGACCCTCGTCCAGGAGCTTCCGGAACATCTCCACCCCGGTGCAGGTGGTCTTCACCGTGGCCTTCAGACCCACGATCTCCACCTCATCGTTCACCTTGATGATGCCGCGCTCGATGCGACCGGTGACCACCGTCCCGCGCCCGGAGATCGAGAACACGTCCTCCACCGGCATCAGGAACGGCTTATCCACCTCGCGCTTGGGGATCGGGATGTACTTGTCCATCTCCTCCACCAGCTTCACAACCGAGGGTACCCCGATCTCGCTCTTGTCCCCTTCCAAGCGCCTTGAGCGCCGACCCGATCACGATCGGGGTCTTGTCGCCGGGAAACTTGTACGTGGTCAGAAGCTCACGCACCTCCATCTCCACCAGCTCCAAAAGCTCCTTGTCATCGACCATGTCCGCCTTGTTCATGTACACCACGATGTACGGCACCCCCACCTGGCGGGCGAGCAGGATGTGCTCGCGCGTCTGCGGCATCGGGCCATCGGCTGCCGACACCACCAGGATCGCCCCATCCATCTGCGCAGCTCCCGTGATCATGTTCTTCACGTAGTCGGCATGCCCCGGGCAATCCACGTGCGCGTAGTGCCGGTTCTTGGACTGGTACTCCACGTGCGCGGTCGAGATCGTGATGCCGCGCGCCTTCTCCTCGGGGGCCTTGTCGATCTGGTCGTACGCCATGAACGTCCCGCCGTAGGTCTCGGCCATCACCTTCGTCAGCGCCGCCGTCAGCGTCGTCTTGCCGTGGTCTACGTGGCCAATCGTCCCCACGTTCACGTGGGGCTTGCTGCGCTCAAACTTCTCTTTGGACATGGCGTATTTCCTTCCTAAACTTTCTGCACTCTTGCTTATCTGGTTTTGACTTACTTCTTATCGCCGATGATGCCGTCAGCGATGTTGGGCGGCACTTCCATGTACTTGCCGAATTCCATGGTGAAGGTCGCGCGACCCTGGCTCATGGAGCGCACCGTGGTGGCGTAGCCGAACATCTCCGACAGCGGCACGTCGGCCGTGATGGCCTTGCCGGCCGGCGTCTCGTCCATGCCGGTGATCTGGCCGCGGCGGCGATTCAAGTCGCCGATCACATCGCCCGAGTACTCCTCGGGCGTCACGACTTCGACCTTCATGATCGGCTCCAGCAGCACCGGCTTGGCGCGCTTGAAGCCTTCCTTGAAGCCCATCGAGCCTGCGATCTTGAAGGCCATCTCGTTCGAGTCGACGTCATGGTAGGAGCCGTCGAAAATCGTGACCTTGACGTCCACGATCGGATAGCCGGCGATGACGCCGGTCTCGACCGCTTCCTTGATGCCCTTGTCCACCGCCGGTATGTACTCGCGCGGCACGGAGCCGCCGACCACGCCGTTGATGAACTCGTAGCCCTTGCCCTGCTCGTTCGGCTCGATCTTCAGCCACACGTGGCCGTACTGGCCGCGGCCGCCGGACTGGCGCACGAACTTGCCTTCGCTCTCGACCTTGGCGCGGATCGTCTCGCGGTAAGCCACCTGCGGCTTGCCGACGTTCGCATCGACGTTGAACTCGCGCTTCATGCGATCGACGATGATCTCGAGGTGCAGCTCACCCATGCCGGAGATGATCGTCTGCGAGGACTCCTGGTCGGTGTGCACGCGGAACGAGGGGTCTTCCTTGGCGAGCCGCTGCAGCGCCAGGCCCATCTTTTCCTGGTCCGCCTTGGTCTTCGGCTCCACGGCGACCGAGATGACGGGCGCCGGGAAGGTCATCTTCTCCAGCGTGATCACCTTGTCGAGGTCGCACAGCGTGTCCCCGGTGATGACGTCCTTGAGGCCCACCGCCGCGGCGATGTCGCCGGCGCGCACTTCCTTGATCTCGGTGCGGTCGCTGGCGTGCATCTGCAGGAGGCGCCCGATGCGCTCCTTCCTGGCTTTGGCGGGCACGAACACGGTGTCGCCGGAGTTGAGCACCCCGGAGTAGACGCGGAAGAACGTCAGGTTGCCGACGAACGGATCGTTCAAGATCTTGAAGGCGAGCGCCGAGAACGGCGCACTGTCGTTCGCCTTGCGGGTGTCGGGCGCGCCCTTCTCGTCGACACCCTTCACGTCCGGCATGTCCACCGGCGAGGGCATGAATTCGATCACCGCATCGAGCAGTGCCTGCACGCCCTTGTTCTTGAAGGCGGTGCCGCACATGCACAGCACGATCTCGTTGCGGATCGAGCGCACGCGCAGGCCGGTGCGGATCTCCTGCTCGGAGAGCTCCTGGCCTTCCAGGTACTTGTGCGTCAGCTCATCGTTCGCTTCCGCCGCCGCCTCGATCATCTTGTGGCGGTATTCCTGGGCCTGCTCGCGCAGCTCCGGCGGCACCTCGCGGTACTCGAACTTCATCCCCTGGGTTTCCATGTCCCAGTAGATGGCCTTCATGCGGATCAGGTCGACGACGCCCTCGAAGCCGTCTTCGGCGCCGATCGGGATCTGGATGGGCAGGGGATTGGCGCGCAGGCGCGACCGGATCTGCTCGACGCAGCGGAAGAAGTTGGCGCCCGCACGGTCCATCTTGTTGACGAAGGCGATGCGCGGCACGCCGTACTTGTTCATCTGCCGCCACACCGTCTCGGACTGCGGCTGCACGCCGGACACGGCGCAGAACAGCGCCACGGCCGAGTCGAGCACGCGCAGGGAGCGCTCCACCTCGATGGTGAAGTCGACGTGCCCGGGGGTGTCGAGGATGTTGATGCGGTGCTCGGGGAAGCCGTTCTCCATCCCCTTCCAGAAACAGGTCGTGGCGGCCGCCGTAATGGTGATGCCGCGCTCCTGCTCCTGCTCCATGTAGTCCATCACGGCCGCGCCGTCGTGGACCTCGCCGATCTTGTGCGAAACGCCGGTATAGAAAAGGATGCGTTCGGTCGTGGTCGTCTTTCCCGCGTCGATGTGCGCGGAAATGCCGATATTCCGATAACGCTCGATGGGCGTCGCGCGTGCCACTGCAAATCTCCTGCTACTGGCTTACCAGCGGTAATGGGCGAAGGCCTTGTTGGCCTCCGCCATGCGATGCGTGTCCTCGCGCTTTCTGACGGCCGCACCACGGTTCTCGGAGGCGTCCATCAGCTCGTGCGCAAGGCGAAACGCCATGGATTTTTCGCTGCGGTCGCGGGCGGCCTCGATGACCCAGCGCATAGCCAGTGTTTGGCGACGAGTAGCACGAACTTCAACCGGTACCTGGTAGGTGGCGCCACCCACCCGGCGCGACTTCACTTCCACCACCGGCTTGACGTTGTCGAGGGCGGTGGACAGCACCTCGATGGCCTCTCCGCCCGGCTTGCCGGTCTTCTCGGCGATCCGGTCGAGCGCCCCGTAAATGATGCGTTCGGCGGCCGATTTCTTGCCGTTCTTCATGACCACGTTCATGAACTTGGCCAGCATCTCGTTGTTGAACTTCGGGTCCGGAAGAATGGTGCGGACCGGAGCTTGAGCTCGACGGGACATACGCTGTTTACCCCTTACTTCTTCGCGCGCTTGGCGCCGTACTTGGAGCGGCCCTGCTTGCGCTCGGTCACGCCGGCGCAGTCGAGCGTGCCGCGCACCGTGTGGTAGCGCACGCCGGGCAGGTCCTTGACGCGGCCGCCGCGGATCAGCACCACCGAGTGCTCCTGCAGGTTGTGCCCCTCGCCACCGATGTAGCTGGTGACCTCGTAGCCGTTGGTGAGGCGTACGCGGCACACCTTGCGCAGCGCCGAATTGGGCTTCTTCGGCGTCGTCGTATAGACGCGCGTGCAGACACCGCGCTTCTGCGGGGAAGCCCCGAGCGCCGGTACTTTTGTCTTCTCTGCCCGGGTCCGGCGCGGCTGCCGGATGAGCTGACCCGTGGTCGCCATCGTTACCTCGTTGCGCGATAAAGCGACCTGCGAAGAACACCGGGCCGCCTGAGTGAGGCGGCCCGGGTAGTCGTAAGTCGCTGTTTTACGGGCCGGCATGCATAAAGGGCCGGCCCGACAAAGGCCGGCGATTCTAGGTAGGGTCTTAAGGGGTGTCAACCGCGCCTTAAGTTCAACCGACGGCCTTTACCCGTAAACCCATTGCCATCGGGTGCGGCGCCTCATTACGATGCTTTGCAAACGGGCCGGTCATACGCCTCCTCGGCCCCCAAAAGAATGAAATCAGTACAGCCTCGAACGAGGCCACAAGAAAAGGGTGAGTAGTCCGGCTCCGGCAAGATGGCTGGCAGGCGTGGCGGCCTGCCTGCCGCTCCTGGCAGGTGCTGCCGACCAGGGGCTCGTGCCCGATCTGCCACCCGTCGCCGAACTTCTGCCGGCGGACGGTGTGCCGCTGCAGGTGCAGGTGCTCAACCCCGCGCTCGGCGATCCGGCTCCGGGCCAGGTGACCGGCGGGGGCCTGGATGGGCAGTTCGGGCCGTTCGTTGCCCGCGGCTCGCACCGCGCGACCGCGCCGCTGTGGTTCCGGCTGCCGCCGCTGCGCCCCGGGCCGCCGGCCGAGGACGGGATCATCCCGGTGCTGCTCGCGCGTGCCGGCATGGAGCAGAGCGTGGAGCTGTTCGCGCGCCGTCAGGGCGGACCCATTTCCGTCCGGGCGGCCACCGTGGTGCCCCGCTTCGGGGGCGCGCAGGACGTGGTCTTCGCCCTGCCGCCGGGGCTCGACTCCGGCCAGCCCCTGTACGTGCGGGTCGTGCGCCTCGGCAACGCCACGACCGACCTGCGTTTCAATACCTCGACGCTGGCCCACACCCTGGCGGAGGCCGAGCAGCACGCCCGCATGATCACCTTTGCCTTCGGGGCGCTGATGGCGCTGGCGCTGTCGATCCTGCTGGTGCGCTTCCTGCTGCGCGAGCAGCTGTATTTGCTGTACGCGACCCTGTTCGCACTGCAGGCCCTGTATCTGGCCTACTTCTCCGGCCAGGCCTTTCACTGGCCGATCCTGTCGTGGGCGCGGCCGCTGTCGTCCTACGCCTGGAACATCCCCGTGGCGATCGCCGGCGCCGCCGCCGCGCTGTTCGTGCGCGAGTTCGCGAACCTGCGGACCTTCTCACCGCGGGTGTACTCCGCCTTCGGCTGGCTGGCGGTGGCCTTCATCGGTCTGGCCGCCTCGAACGTGCTGCGGGTGCTCCCCGCGGTGGCCCCGGTGATCGCCCTTACCGGCAACCTCATGTTCCTGGGCAGCGCGATCTTCACGCTGCTCGTGTCGTTTCTCGCCTGGCGCCGCGGCAACCGCGCCGCGGGCTGGTTCCTGCTGGCCTGGGGACTTTTGTGCACTTTCCAGATCCTGACGGCGCTGCGCCTGCTGTATGCCCGCGCCGACGACGCCGAGGGACTCCTCTATTACGGGCTCGCGCCGTCCATGGTGGCGGCGGCGGTGCTGATCGCACTCGGCACCTCCGACCGGGTGCGGGCGCAGAACGTCGCCTTCACCGAAGCCGAGCAGCGCGCGCAGACCGACCCGCTCACCGGCGTGCTCAACCGCCGCACCTTCGTCGAGCGGCTGGATGCAGCGTGCCAGCGCGCCAAGGCGCGCGGGCTGCCGGTCTCGGTACTGTTCATCGACCTCGACCACTTCAAGCACATCAACGACACCTGGGGTCATGCCGCAGGCGACGCCTGCCTTGCCGGGATCATCGCGCCCATCCACGCGGAGCTGCGCCAGTCCGACCTGATCGGACGCTACGGCGGCGAGGAGTTCGTGGTGATCCTGTTCGGGGCGGATGCCGCGGCCGCCTACCCGATCGCCGAGCGCATCTGCCGGCGCGTCGCGGCGGTCAGCGTCGACGGCTTCGGCGCCCCGATCCGCCTCACCTGCAGCATCGGCGTCGCCTCGAGCGATATGCTCGGCGTGTGGGGCCAGCACCTGATCGCGCGCGCCGACACCGCGCAATACACCGCCAAGCGCTCGGGCCGCAACCAGGTGCAGCTCGCTGAGGCCTTCGCCGCCTGAAACAGATGACCGTCCGCGCCGCAACCGCAGCAGACATCCCGGCAGTGATCGAGCTGGTGCGCAGCTACTGGGACTTCGAAGGGATCGGCGGCTTCGGCCCAGCCGGCATCGAGCGGGTGCTGCAGCAGCTTATCGGCGGCTCGCCGTACGGGGCGATGTGGGTCGCCACCCAGGAGGCGACGCTCACCGGCTACCTCATCGTCGTGCTGGTCATGAGCGTCGAGCACCAGGGTCTCATGGGCGAGATCGACGAGTTCTTCGTGCAGCCACCGGCGCGCTCGCACGGTGTCGGCGCACAGCTGCTGGCGGCGGCCGAAGCGGAGCTCAAGCGCCGCGGCGCGCTGCGCCTGCAGCTGCAGATCAGCGCCGTCAACGCACGCGGCCGCGCCTTCTACGAACGTCACGGTTACGCGCTGCGGGTGGGCTACGAACTGCTGGACAAAGCGCTGACCTGAGCGCTCCACACGACGCCTGCGCCACTCCCTCCGTCGCAGTTCGTGCCGCGCGCGCTGGCGCTGCGGTTCATACTCGGCCCGTCCGCCAACAAGCGCCCCCGGGGAGTCAAGCATGTCCGTCAGCCGTTTCCGCCGCCGCCTGCTGCCTGCCCTGACGCTGTGCGCGGCCGCACTCGCCGCCGCACCGGTGGTAGCCGACATCTACGCCGACGCCGTGACCCATGCGGGCCGGCCGGCGGCCGATCTGAAGCGCGACCGCCTCGATCATCCGGCGGAGGTGCTGCGCCTGGCCGGCATCCGCCCCGGCATGCAGGTCGCGGACTACCTGGCAGGGGATGGCTACTACAGCGAGCTTTTGAGCTACATCGTGGGCCCGCAAGGTCACGTCTACCTTCTGAACAACGACGCCTACGAGAAATGGAGCGACGAAGTTGCAGGGGCGGCTGGCGGGCAACCGCCTGCCCAACGTCGAGCACCGCACGGTGGTGGTCGAGCACCTGGGGTTGCCGGCGCGCTCGCTCGACGCCCTGCTCCTCATCAAGGTCTATCACGACCTGTACTGGCAGCCGAATGAGCCGCCCTGGCCGACCATCGACGTCGACGCCGCGCTCACCGAGATCGCACGCGTGCTCAAGCCGGGCGGCATCCTGCTCCTGGTCGATCACTCCGCCAAGGCGGGCACGGGCAGTGCCGATGCCGGCCGGCTGCACCGCATCGATCAGGAGTACGCGCGGCGCGACTTCGAGAAACACGGCTTCAAGTTCGTGACGACGAGCGACGTGCTGCGTCGCCCGGACGATCCGCGCGACATGATCACCTATAAAGGTGAGATGGTGGGCAAGACCGACCGCTTCGTGATGGTGTTCCGGCGCACCGACAGTCGCTGAGGACTTACCCTTAAGGCTTGCGGCACTTATTGGGATGCCGCTGCCGGCGGGGCGGGAGCGGCAACGTTGAGCGAGGCCTGGCCGAAGGCGTAACGCCAGCCCGCAGGCGTGCGCAGGTAGACATCGCTGAACCAGACGCGCTTGTCGATCAGCGTGCCGTTGCGCACCGCCTTCACCCACAGGAGCGCCGTCACCACCGCGGTGTCGCCGTACCGGCGCACCGTCTGGGTACCCGGAACCTCGTCCTGCTGCTGATAAGTGATCTGGCGCTCACTCGCTTCCTGCAGCAGCTGCGCGCGCGTCACGACCGTACCGTTGCCGAGGATCAGGATCATGTCCGGGTGCAGGATGCGGTCGATGGTCGACACGTCGTTCGCTTTCACGGCGGCCTGGAACTCCACGTCGAGCCGCCCGACGATGCGGCCGTCCTCATCGCCCGCCGCACGCGCTGTTCCGAACACGAGCCCCGCGGTCATCGCCATGATCGTGGTCAGTGCCTGCATCGTCATCGCAGCCTCCGGCAATCCTCAACTCTCAGGATGGGTCGCAATCAGCGAGGCGCTGAGATGCTCCATGTAACATTCCACCTCCGGGCGGCCAGCGATCGCAGCAGGCGCCGTCGCCCGCGCCATTCGCGCAGCCGCCGGCCGCGCCCAATATCAGCACCGCGCACAGGTTGAACAGCCACCACTGCACGATCGCCGCAGGAGCGCGCCGTGAGGGCGGGGAATCGCTGCCGGCCGAACGGTCGCGCACACCGATCATGCTGGCCTCGCCGCCGGGCACGGTGAACGAATCGATCAGCGGCGGATCCCTGTCGAGCCTGTTGTTGATGCCAGCACCCCCCTGTCAGGACTTTGCTGACCCGCCAAGCGCCTTGCAGACGACGGGGCGAGCCGCACGTCGCCAACCTAACAGGGCGCCTGCGCCGCCCGGCGAATTTGTGACAAGACGCCGTTGTCGCCTGCTAGCGAGCGCCGTCATGCACGCAACCCCGGCGGCGCAGTGGCAGGGCCGCAAGAATGTTGTCGCGGAAGCTGAGGCTGGAGTGCAGGCACGCGCCGCCGTGCAGCGTAAATGCGAACGTCCCACGCCCGGTCGGCTCGGCGTAGGCGATGGCGCGGATGTTGACGAGCAGCGAGCGCCCGATCCGCACGAATCCCAGCGGGCGCAGCGCCGCGTCCAGTCGCTTGATCGCCTCGCGCGCGATGTACTCGGCGTTGCCGACCCGGTACTTGACGTAGTTGCCGGCGGATTCAACGTAGTCGATGCGCTGCGGCTCGAGGGGGTAGAGCCGATGCTCGCGCTCGCCGATGAGGCGCAACGGCTGCTCGCTCGAATTGCGCGGCTGCCAGCGCGCTTGAGCCGGCCGCGGGCGCGACCGATGGCCTGCGTGAAGGCAGCGGCGCTGACCGGCTTCAGCAGGAAGTCGAGCGCGCCGGCCGCGGCGGCCGCGACCGCATGCTCGGCGCTGGCGCTTACCAGGATGGTGCGCCGCGCGTTGCGCAGGTTGAGGGCACGCAGTACCTGGAAGCCCGTCATGTCCGGCAGTTCGGCCCCGAGCAGCAGCAGGTCGGGGCGCAGTACGTCCGCGGCATCGATGCCGTCGCCGCCGGTGCTCGCCTCGCCGATCACGCGCAGGTCCTCGCCG
This sequence comes from uncultured Gammaproteobacteria bacterium, assembly GCA_963787655.1. Classification (GTDB taxonomy): domain Bacteria; phylum Pseudomonadota; class Gammaproteobacteria; order Steroidobacterales; family Steroidobacteraceae; genus 13-2-20CM-66-19. The sequence continues at coordinate 45,332 of CAWBDY010000004.1, forward strand.
CGTTCACACAGCTCGATGAACCCGGCGCGCACGGCCGCTTCGTCATCCACGATCAGTAGGTTCATGGCACATCTTCTGCACGCCGGCACGGGTCACGCGGCGTGCTGTCAAATCCGCTGCCGTACCTGTCGCGGCGCCTCGGCAGCATGTCGCGGTGCCAGAATGGGCCGGTTCTATACCATTGTGAAATTAAATAATATAATGGCTTCTAGTGGATATATGAATGGTAACTCCCTTGCTCGATCTCGACCTGCTGCATAGCTTCGTGTCGGTGGTGGATGCCGGCGGCTTCACGCGCGCCGGCGCGCGCGTACACCGCAGCCAGTCGACGGTCAGCCAGCAGATCCGGCGCCTGGAGGAGGACATCGGCCGGCCGCTGCTCAACCGTGACGCCAGGCGCGTCGAGCTCACCGAGGAAGGCGAACGATCTGCTGTCGTACGCACGGCGCATGCTGGCGCTGGCCAGCGAAGCGCGCGACGTGGTCACGCGCGCGGAAAATCACGGCGCGGTGCGCCTCGGCGTGACCGAGGATTTCGGCGCGTACCATCTGGTGAAGCTGCTCGCCACCTTCGGCCGTGCCCACCCGGGCCTGCGACTGGATGTGCGCTGCGGCGTGAGCATCGAGCTGCTCGGCGAGCTCGCAGCCGGCGAGCTGGACCTGGCGATCGTCAAGCGCGACGCCGGCGGCAGCGGCGGCATCAGCTCGTGGCCCGAGCGGCTCACCTGGGTCACCAGTGCCCAGCAGCGCATTGCGCTCGAGCGCGATCCGGTGCCGCTGGCGGTGTTCGGCCAGGGGTGCCTGTACCGCAATCGCGCCATTCACGCGCTCGAGTCGGCGCGCCGCGCCTGGCGCATCGCCTACACCAGTCCGAACCTTGCGGGCATCCAGGCGGCCGTGTCGGTCGGACTCGGCATCAGCATCCTGCCGGATATCGCGGTCCTTGCGAGCCACCGCATCCTGCAGCGCCGCGACGGCTTCCCGCCGGTCGCCAACACCGAGCTCGCGCTGCTCATGGCGGACAACCCCAGCGCCAGCACGCGACGCCTCGCGGAGGTGCTCGCCAAGTTCTGCAGCGCAGTCACCGGGCGCGAAGCCGCGCGCGCAGTCGGTTAGCGGCCGCGCAGCGCTCAGTCCGCCAGCTTGAAGTTGACCCTGAAATTGAGCTCGCCGGCGACGGGCTGGTGGTCGCGCTCGCCGGGGCTGAAGTGTGCCCGCTGGGTCCAGGCGAGCGCGGCAGCATCCAGATCCGGCACGCCCGAGGAGTCGAACACCGCGGCGTGCAGCATACAGCCGCCTGCGGAAATGGCGGCGTGCACGACCACGACTCCCTCGATGTACGCCGCGCGGCTCGCCGGCGGATAGACCGAAGGCGGACTGCCGGCCGCGGGGCGCGGCTTGTCGCTGCCGGAGGTCTGCGTCACGGCGGCCGGGCACGGCGTATCGCGCGCCTGCTCGGCGCTTTTCTCACCGCGCTCCCGCTCCCGGGCGCTGATGATCACCGCCAGTGCGCCACGCTTTTGGTTGTGAGTATCGAAAAGCTCATCGGCACTTAACTGCAGGGCGGACACGGCGCTGGCCTGCGTAGCGGCGCTGGCGGCAAGAGCTGCAAGGTAAGCACGGGTAAACATCTGTGCCGCCGTCGCGGTGCTGCGCTGCACTGTGGCGGCCGCATCCGGCGGGGCGCGGGCGGCGAGCGCCGTCAGAATCTCCTCGTGCTTCGCCCGCAGCGTCTGCAGCCACCAGTAGTTGGTGACGAGGTTAGCGAGGTAGTTCTCCTGCTGCAGCAGCAGCGCCGCCTGGTGCAGCGCAGCCGCACCAGCGCCTCCTGACTCATGCTGCGCGGCGGCGCGCAGGCCCTGCAGGCGCGCCTGCTGCGCTGCGGTCAGCAGATAGGTGTCGACGTCCTGCGCACAATCGCGGCCGCGACTGTCGGTGACGCTGCGCAGCGCGGGCGCTGAGTACAGCTGCCAGATGAGGCGGCGCAGTGCTGCCTCGGCATCGTCGAGCTGCTGCACGTTGCCGAGCTGCAGCAGCGCGGGCGCCGCGAAGATCCCGCCGGGCGTGTGCGGCTGCGGGCGGCGCGGCCCACGGCGCCGCGCTCCACAGGGCGAGGCCGATCAAGGCAGCTGCGGCACGCGCGCCGACGCTCCGCACGCGCTACTCCGTGACCCGCAGATCCTTCACCAGCGTGGCGCGCACGTCCTCCATCTGCCGGGGCAGGATCTTGTTGTCCGTGTTGTAGACCACTTCGTAGAGCGGCGGCGCCGCGCTTTCGGCGCCGGCCGGCGCCGGGTGCTCCCCACCGGCCACCGTCCTGATCCAGAAGTTGGTGTACTGGTCGTCGTGGGTGGCAACGCCTGTGAAATCACCGTCGCGCTGTGTCATGTGCTGCCAGCGCTCGCGCCGTTCCTTGCCGGCGTCATCCGCGGGCTTGGCCTGGCGCGACAGCGACACGAAGGTCTGCTTGTCGCGGTCCTCGCGCACCAGCACACCGCCCACGTCCCAGGTGAGGCGGCCGCGGTCGGTCATGTACGTCATGCGCAGGTCCATCGCGCTTTGCGCGCCGGCGGTGACAATGCCGGTGGTATCCAGGTGCAGCCGTGGCGTGTCGAAGTGCACGCCCCCGCCGTTCTCGTACTGCAGCGTGATGTGATCGAACACCTCCGGCCGCAGCTCGCGCCGCTCGAGAAATGCGTGCCACTGCGGCAGCGAGCCGCTGTAGCTCAGGTACATGTAGTCGGCAATGAACTTGAGGCGCTCGCTCACCGGATCGAGCAGCGTGCTCGGCATCACCGACATGAGGCCGACGTAGCCGTCGGGCGTCGGCAGCGCAAGCACTGCGACGTAGGCGTCCGCGTAACCGAGCGACCAGATGCGCTGCTGCCAGACGCGGCCGAAATGGTCATGCAGCAGGCTCTCCTGCTGGGCCGCACCGAGGGAGGTGATGCGCACCGGCTGCGGGCCGATCATGCGCGGCACGTTCACGCCCTTGAGCAGCACGTCCATGAAATCCTTGGAGTCATGGTAGCGGTGCTCATCGACCGCGCTGCCCGGGTAGATGATCCTGAAGATGCCCGCTTCCGGATTGTCCGCGCAGCGCCACACGCTCCCGTCCCCGGCGCAGCGGCGTGCTCGAGCCGTTGGTGCAGCTATGGGCGTCCCACGAGCGATCCTCGTCCTGCGTCACCAGGGTCGGTTCGGGCGATTCGTAAACGGTGGCCAGCAGCTTCGCTGCCGAGTGCGGGAACAGGTTGTCGGCTTCCGCGGCCACGAGCTTGGCCTGCGCGCTGCGCATGTACTTGAGGAGCGCTGCGCGGAAATCGCGCGCGAAGTCCGCGTACGGCAAGGGCAGCGGGAAGCTGTCCTGGAACTCGCCCACGACGGTCCCCTGCAGGATCTTGCCGATGCCGAACGACTCGCGCTTGTCGAACACCGCGGCCGTGTCCGAGCCCTTCATCACCTGCTCGATCGGCAGCGCGTAATTGAGGTTCTCGTTGGGCGACTTGGCGGTCACGACCCCCACCACCCGCCCCTGCGCATCCAGCAGCGGGCCGCCGCTGTTGCCCGGGGATGCGGCCGCGGAAAAGCGCAGCCACTTCCACTTGCCATCCTGCGCCTCGGGGGTGAGCGAGGTGAGCAGCCCGTCGCGGATGACCACGCCCTCGCCGAGCGCGTTGCCGACGGCGAACACCGCATCGTCGATGGCCACGGCGGTACTGACGGCGAAGGGGGTCACCGTCGGCGTGCCGCTCACCGTGAACACCACGAAGTCCTCGTGCAGCGCGAACTTCTGCACCCGGTCGACGGTGTAGACCTTGCCATCGGGGTCGCGGATGCCCGGCACGCCGAACTGGCTGCCGACGCCTGCGACCAGTACGTGGGCCGCGGTCACGAAGGTGTTGGGGCCGATGGCAAAGGCGGTGCCGACCGGCCAGTAAGCATCGTTGCGCTCGGTGAAGGGAATGAGTTCGAGCGGCAGCGGCTTCTCGTAGGTGACCAGGTCCTTGGTGGGTTTGCGGATCACCACCTCGAAGGTGGCGGCGCGCACCTGCTTCTGCAGTTCGGCCGTGAGGGCGGCGGCGCGGGCGGTCGGGGTGGCTGTGGCGGCGAGGGCAAACGCCGCAAGAAGAGTGCAGACAGTGACGCTGAGACGATACGCGCCGCGGCGCGTGGGCCTGTCCATAAATCTTAGGGGTTACCTCAGCTGAGATCCTTAGAATAGTCGAGACCACCGAGCCAGACCATGGCCGCAACCGCTAGCCCGCCCGAAAACTTCGATCTTGAGCGCTTCGTCACGGCGCAGCAGCCGCACTATGGGCAGGTGTGCGCCGAGCTTGCCGCCGGGCACAAATCCAGCCACTGGATGTGGTGGATCTTTCCGCAGCTGCGCAGCCTCGGATCAAGTCCGACGGCGCAGCGTTTCGGCATCGGCTCGCTCGCCGAAGCACGCGCCTATCTGGCGCACCCGCTGCTCGGGGCGCGCCTGCGCGAGTGCACGCAGCTGGTCAACGGCATCGCCGGCCGCTCGGCGCAGGCGATCTTCGGCTATCCGGACTACCTGAAGTTCCGTTCCTGCATGACGCTGTTTGCGGCCGCCGCGGAGCGTGACGACGCACCGTTCGTCGCCGCGCTGCAGAAGTACTTTGCGGGTGAGGCAGACCCCCTCACCCGCAAACTGCTGACTTAGGACTTCTTGCGGAACCGCAGCATGAACTGGTCGGTATGGTCCTGAATCGAGGCATCGAACACCTTGGCGGTGTGCGCATCGGCCTTGTTGGCGAGCAGGTCGCTCTCACCTTTCAGCTCGAAGCCCGCCGCCTGGGCCTCCTTGATCACGAGCGCCTTGTCGATGCGATGCAGCGTGTTGGTATCGCGCGCCCCGGAACCCGGCTCGGCGGCGTGATCGAGCACGAAATACGTCCCGCCGGGTTTGAGCGCGGTGTTCACCGAGCGGTTGACGTCGGCGATGGTCCCGGCCGTGAGGTTGTGGAAGTCGTGGTAGTTGCGCGAGGTCCACAGCAGGTCGTTCCCGGCCCCGGCCGGCACCGTGAACGCGTACATGTTCTGCTCGCTCACCGTGACGTTCGCATAGTGCGGATCGGCCGCGATGGCCTTCACGGCGGCGCCGTACGGCGGTGCATTGGCAGGCCGGTCGGGCTTCGGCGGTGACATGATCGCCAGCACGTGGCCCTTCGGTCCGACCACCAGGCTCAGGAGGCGCGTGTAGTAACCGCCGCCCGGCGCCAGCTCGACCACCTGGTCGCCCGGCTTGACGCCGGCGAATGCCAGCGTTTCGGCCGGCTTACGGTCGGCGTCACGCTGCTTGTCCGCATCGGGGCGCGAGCTGTCGGCCACGGCCGCGGCGATGTAATCGGGGATGGCGCGGGCGAGCGCGGTGCTGCTCAGTGCCAGCGTGGCGAAACTCAAGGCGGCCGCGGTCAGTATGAGGGTTCGTTGCATGGGGCGATCTCCTGCAGATAGCGCTCGACAGCTGAAAGGAGCGGCACTTTAGCAGCGTGCGGCGCGCCGCACCTGTCGGTTCGCCGCCTCAGCGCGGCGCCGCACCGCGGGAACGGCCCGTTCCCGTAAGCGACAGCTGCCAGGTCTCGGAGACGACCGGCTTGCCGAAGCTGTGGCGTGGCTCGCTCACCGTGAGCCGGAAGCCCGCGCGCCGATACAGGTGGCGTGCCGCGCGCAGGTTGGCGTGCGTCCACAGCACCACGCGCCGGTAGCCCGCCGTGCGCGCGAAGGCCAGGCACTGCTCCACCAGCTGCGCACCGAGTCCCAGGCCGCGTGCGGCCGGCTCGACCAGCAGCAGGCGCAGGCGCGCACTGCCACCGCTCCCCTTGACGAGGAAAATGCAACCGAGACGCTGAGCGTCGCGCTCGGCGATCCAGCAGCGCTCGCGGGCCGGATCGAGATGGGCGATGAAGTCGGCCGTGATCTGAGCCACCAGCCCCTCGAACTCCTCGCTCCAGCCGAACTCGCGGAAATACAGCTCGGCATGGCGCGCCACCACCCAGCCCATGTCGCCCGGCCGATGGGCACGCAGGATGACCGCCGCAGGCGGCGCGGACGGTGCAAAGACCTCGCGGATACTGCGCATGGCCTCCAGCAGCACCTCGCGCCTGCCGGGATCGAGCCGGGCAAGGAGTGCGCCCATCTGCCGCTGCGAGCAGCGCTCGAGCGGGGCGAAGGCGCGGCGGCCGGCGGCCGTGAGGCGCAGGTGCTGGCGGCGCGCATCCGTGCCGGACGGGGTGCGTTGCAGCAGGCGCTGCGCGCTGAAGCCCTTGAGGATGCGGCTGAGGTAGCCGCGGTCGAGACCGAGCTCTGCGCTCAGCTGCGCGGCGAGAATCCCTGGGCGGTGTGCGATCTCGTACATGACGCGCACCTGCGTGAGCGTCCAGGGGCTGTCGTAGAGCTGCGGCGAGAGCACGCCGATGCGGCGGGTGTAGTCGCGGTTGAAAGCCCGTACCGCCTCGATCTGCTGCGCCGCAACTGCCATGAGGCACTCTCGCGCAACTGGTTGACTCAGTCAACTAATGTGCCGTTGGCGCCGTCAGCGGCGCGCCTCGAGCAGCAGGCGCACTCCCAGGACGCCGAGCACTGCGCCCATGAGGGCGCGCTGTGCCAGTGCCCACGACGGCCGGCGCGCGAGCCCCGCGGCGATGCGGCCCGCGGCGCACACGATGACGGCGTTGACGGCGAGACTGATGGCGATCTGCAGCGTGCCGAGCGCGAGTGACTGCAGCAGCAGGTGCCCGCGCGCCGGCTCGATGAACTGCGGCAGCAGCGACAGGTACAGCATCGCCGCCTTGGGGTTCAAAAGGTTCGTCAGCACGCCCAGGGTGAACAGGCGCCCGTCGCTGTCGGGCGGCAGCTCGCGCAGCGCGAACGCCGAGCGGCCGCCGGGCCGCAGCGCCTGCCAGGCAAGGTAAAGAAGATAGCAGGCACCAGCGCTGCGCAGCGCCGCGTAGGCGAGCGGCACGGCGAGCAGCAGGCCGGTCACGCCGCAGGCGGCCGCCACCATATAGATGAGGAAGCCGACGCCCACCCCGCCGAGCGACACGATTCCTGCGCGCCGGCCCTGACACACCGAGCGCGACACCACGTACATCATATTGGGACCGGGCGTGAGCACCAGGCCCAGCGCGACGAGCGCGAAGCCGATGAGTGCTGCAGGGCCTGGCATGCGCAACGTTGTAACGCAGCACGGTGCGACTTAGGCAGATACACCGCGCAGCGCGCTGTGAGCACTGTGCCGGAACGTGACCGGTACACTTCTGTGTCAGAATCGCGTTGGTTCATGCTCCCATCCTCCGGTTCCCTGGCATTGAGGCGCTCATGACGACTTCGCGCACTGTCCTCCACGGCTGCCTGCTCACGGTGCTGCTGCTGCCGGCCGCCCTCGGTGCGGCGAAACCGGCCGGCGAGCCCAACCCGAAGATCGCCCACGAGGCCGAGAGCGCGGTGGTCAAAGTGTTTGCGACCATGCGGCGGCCGGACCTGGCGCATCCCTGGGAGAAATCCTCGCCCGTCGAAGCGACCGGCTCCGGGGTCGTCATCGAGGGCAAGCGCATCCTCACCAACGCGCACGTCGTGGCGTACGCCAGCCAGGTGCAGGTGCAGGGCAACCAGGCCGGCGACAAGGTCTCCGCCAGCGTGGTGGCGTTCGCCCCCGGGATCGATCTGGCGATCCTGAAGCTCGACGACGCAGCGTTCTTCGATACCCGCCCGCCGCTGCCGCGCGCCACCGTGCTGCCGCAGATCAAGGAGCCGGTGCTGGCCTATGGCTTTCCGACCGGCGGCACCACCTTATCCATCACCCGCGGCATCGTCTCGCGCATCGAGTTCGTGCCCTACGGCATGCCGACCTCGGGGCTGCGCATCCAGATCGACGCGGCCATCAATCCGGGCAACAGCGGCGGACCTGCGATCGCCAACGACAAGATGATCGGGCTCGCCTTCAGCCACCTGGTGAACGCGGAAAACATCGGCTACATCATTCCCAACGAAGAGGTGGAGCTGTTTCTCAAGGGCATCGCGAGCGGCAACTACGACGGCAAGCCCGGCCTGTATGACGAGCTGCAGACACTGGAGGATCCGGCGCTGCGCGGGTTCCTCAAGCTCGACCCGTCCGTGCGCGGCATGATCGTGCACCGTCCCGACCAGGACACGGCCGACTACCCGCTCAAGGAGTGGGACGTGATCACCCACATTGCCGCTACCCCGATCGACGACGAGGGCATGATCTCGATCCGCCGCGACCTGCGCGTGGGCTTCCACTACCTCATCCAGCAGCAGGCGAAGAACGGCACCATCCCGCTGACCATCGTGCGCGCCGGCAAGACCGAGCAGATCCAGATGCCCGTGCCCACCACGCGGCCGCTGCTCATCGATTCGCTCAAGGGCGAGTACCCGTCCTACTTCATCCTCGGCCCGCTGGTGTTCGAGCGCGCCACGATGGAGGCGATCGCGCTGGTGCGCACGCACGCCATGGCGAGCCTCGGCACCCCGCTCCTGGCACGCCTGGGCGACCGCCCGGATCCCGACCGCGAGGAACTGGTGATCGTTCCGGCGCCGCTCTTCCCGCACCCGCTGTCCAAGGGCTACGGCGACCCGAGCGGCTCGATCGTCAAGTCGGTCAACGGCACGCCGGTGAAGAGCCTGGCGCAGCTGGTCGCATTCCTGCGCGATCTCAAGGACGAGTACGTCACGGTGGACTTCGACAATCGCGCCAGCGAGGCCATGGTGTTCCCGCGCACCCAGATGGTCGGCGCCACCGAGGCGATCCTGACCGACAACGGTGTGCGCGCGCAGGGTTCGCCGGACATGCTGAAGATCTGGGACGGCAAGTAAGCCATCGCCATCGCGCGTTAGCTTCAGGGGCGCGGCGCTGCGAGGTAAGCCTCAAGGCGGCGTTTGACGTCCGGCCACTCGGCGGCAACGATGGAGAAGCGCGCCGAGTCGCGTGCCTGGCCGTCGGTGGCGAGCCGGTGCGCGCGCAGCACCCCTTCGAACTTCCCGCCCATGCGCGTCATGGCCTTGACCGAGCGCTCGTTGCGCACGTCGGTGTGAAAGCACACGCGCAGCACCTGCCAGCGCTCGAAGGCGAAGCTGAGCATCAAAAGCTTCGCCTCGGTGTTGGCCGCGGTGCGCATGGCCGCGGGCGTCAGCCACGTGTAGCCGATCTCGCAGCCGTCCACTCCGTCGTGCGCCGCACGCGCATGCCCGGGCGGCCAGGCCCAGCGCTCGATGAGGAAGAAACGCGTCGAGCCGAGCACCACGCCGTCGGCCACGCGCACGGTGGCAAAGGGGAGCGCGCTGCCCTGCGCCTGCCAGGCGAGCGCGGTGTCGACGTAGTCGCGTACCGCAGCGGCGCCGAGCGGCACGGCGCTCCAGGGGAACGCCTGCGGATCCTCGCCGGCGGCGGCCACCAGCCCCGGCACGTGCCGCAGCGCGAGCGGCTCCAGGCGCACGTGCGCGCCGCTGAGTACCTGCGCGTCGCTCATCTACAGCGGCCGCCGCGACGTGTCAGCCGGACCGTGCGTGCACGGCGCACTCGCATTCGGCTGCGTGAACTCTGCCATTGACCTCGACCGTGCCGCCCTTGCCGTACGTGTCATGCAATCGTACCGAGTCCCGCGGGCTGAAGCTCGGGCCGTTCTCCGGGCGGCCGCGCGGCACGGCGTCGAGGAAGCGGTAGATGCCTAAGAATTCCTCGCCGCCCTGGCCCGGTTGTGCCAGGTGAAAAAAAGGGCCGGCGTCAGCGCCGGCCCCGTTTGCCTTAAGGTCGTCCTGCTCTCAAGCGTCAGCTGGCGGCGCTCTCCGAGGAGGATTCCTCGCTGACCGTCGTCTCTTCCGTATCCGGCAGGCTCCCGCCCACGTCCATGAAGCTGCGACGCTCGGCGCCCTCCATCTTGCGACGGCGCGAGGCGTGCGCGGCGAAGCCAGTGCCCGCCGGGATCAGGCGGCCGACGATGACGTTCTCCTTCAGGCCGCGCAGATCGTCCTTCAGGCCGCGCACCGCCGCTTCGGTCAGCACGCGGGTGGTCTCCTGGAAGGAGGCCGCGGAGATGAACGACTCGGTGGCGAGCGATGCCTTGGTGATGCCGAGCAGCACCGGCTGCAGGCGCGCCGCCTTCTTGCCGTCGGTCTGCGCACGATCGTTGATGTCCAGCGCCCGCGAGCGATCCAGCTGCTCCCCGCGCAGCAGCGCCGTCTCGCCGGCTTCCTGCACCTCGGTCTTGCGCAGCATCTGGCGGATGATCACCTCGATGTGCTTGTCATTGATCTTCACGCCCTGCAGGCGGTAGACGTCCTGGATCTCGCGCACCAGGTAGTTGGCCAGTGCCTCGACGCCCTGCAGGCGCAGGATGTCGTGCGGGTTGGGCTCGCCGTCGGCGATCACCTCACCGCTCTCCACCGTCTCGCCTTCGAAGACGTTGAGCTGGCGCCACTTCGGGATCAGCTCCTCGTACTTCTCGCCGTCGTCGGAGGTGATGATCAGACGCCGCTTGCCCTTGGTTTCCTTGCCGAAGCTCACCGTGCCGGACTTCTCCGCCAGGATGGCCGGATCCTTCGGCTTACGCGCCTCGAACAGGTCGGCGACACGCGGCAGACCGCCGGTGATGTCGCGCGTCTTGGAAGACTCCTGCGGGATGCGGGCGATGACATCGCCCACCGAGGCGCGCGCGCCGTCCTCGAGGCTGACCAGTGCGCCGGGAGGCAGGGTGTAAACGGCCGGGATCTCGGTATTGGCGAAGGTCACTTCCTTGCCCTTACCGTTGACCAGCTTGATGGTGGCACGCACGTCCTTGCCGCCGCGCTGCTTGGTGTCGAGCACCACGGTGCTGGACAGCCCCGTGACCTCGTCCACCTGGGAGGTGACCGTGAGGCCGTCGACGAAGTCCTGGAACTTCACGTAGCCGGCGACTTCCGTCACCACCGGATGGGTATGCGGATCCCAGGTCGCGACCACCTGCGCGGCGGCGACCATCGAGCCCTCCTTGGTGGAGATGATCGCACCGTAGGGGATCTTGTAGCGCTCGCGCTCGCGGCCGAAATCATCGACCACGCCGATCTCGCCCGAGCGCGACACCGCGACCAGGTGACCCTTCTCGTGCTGCACCGTCTTCACGTGATGGAAGCGGATCTGGCCCTTGTTGCGCACTTCCACGCTGCTCGCCGCCGCCGCCCGGGAGGCTGCGCCGCCGATGTGGAAGGTACGCATGGTCAGCTGCGTGCCCGGCTCGCCGATCGACTGCGCGGCAATGACGCCGACCGCCTCGCCGATGGAGATCGGCCGGCCACGCGCCAGATCGCGCCCGTAGCAGTGCGAGCACACCCCGTAGCGCGTCTGGCAGGTGATGGGCGAGCGCACCGTGATCTGGTCCACGCCCTCGGTCTCGAGCAGGCGCACCAGCTTCTCATCGAGGAGCGTCCCGGTCGTGACCAGCACCTCCTTCGGTGAGCTCGGCTTGGCGATGTCCTGCGCCAGCACGCGTCCCAGCACGCGCTCGCCGAGTGCCTCGACCACGTCACCGCCTTCGACCAGCGGCGCCATGGCAAGTCCGTTGACCGTACCGCAGTCGATCTCGGTCACGACCAGGTCCTGCGCCACGTCCACGAGACGCCGGGTCAGGTAGCCGGAGTTCGCGGTCTTCAGCGCCGTGTCGGCCAGTCCCTTGCGGGCGCCGTGCGTGGAGATGAAGTACTGCAGAACGTTCAGGCCCTCGCGGAAGTTGGCCGTGATCGGCGTCTCGATGATCGAGCCGTCGGGCTTGGCCATCAGTCCGCGCATGCCGGCCAGCTGGCGGATCTGCGCCGCCGAGCCGCGCGCGCCGGAGTCGGCCATCATGAAGATGGAATTGAAGGACTTCTGCTTGTGGCGCGTGCCCTTGAGGTCGGTCGCCTCTTCCGAGCCGAGCTTCTCCATCATGGCCTTCGCCACCTGGTCATTGGCACGCGACCAGATGTCGACCACCTTGTTGTAGCGCTCGCCATTGGTGACCAGGCCCGAGGCGTACTGGTCCTGGATCTCCTTCACCTCGTTGTCCGCGGCGGTGACGATGCGGGTCTTCTGCTCCGGGATGACGATGTCGTCGATGCCGAAGGAGATGCCGGCGCGCGTCGCGTAATGGAAGCCGGTGTACATCAGCTGGTCGGCGAACACCACGGTCTCCTTCAGCCCCAGCGCGCGGTAACACGCGTTGATCGTGGCGGAGATCGCCTTCTTGGTCATGTCCAGGTTGATGAGATCGAAGGACAGGCCCTTCGGCAGTATCTCGAACAGCAGCGCGCGGCCGACCGTGGTCTCGGCGATGCGCGTGCGCTCGGTCATGGCGCCGCCCTCGACCTTGATGTGCTCGCGCAGGCGCACCTTGCAGCGCGCCTGCAGATCCACGCCGCGGCTCTCGTAGGCGCGATGCACCTCGCCGACGTCGTAGAAGTACATGCCCTCGCCCTTGGCGCCGATGCGCTCGCGCGTCATGTAGTAGAGCCCGAGCACCACGTCCTGCGAGGGCACGATGATCGGGTCGCCGTTGGCGGGCGAGAGAATATTGTTGGACGACATCATCAGCGCGCGCGCTTCCAGCTGCGCCTCGAGCGACAGCGGCACGTGCACGGCCATCTGGTCGCCGTCGAAGTCGGCGTTGAAGGCGGTGCACACCAGCGGATGCAGCTGGATGGCCTTGCCCTCGACCAGCAGCGGCTCGAAGGCCTGGATGCCGAGGCGGTGCAGCGTCGGGGCGCGGTTGAGCAGCACCGGATGCTCGCGGATCACCTCTTCGAGGATGTCCCACACTTCCGGTCCTTCGCGCTCCACCAGGCGCTTGGCCGCCTTGATGGTGGAAGCCTCGCCACGCAGCTGCAGCTTCTGGAAGATGAACGGCTTGAACAGCTCGAGCGCCATCTTCTTCGGCAGGCCGCACTGGTGCAGACGCAGCTGCGGGCCGACCACGATGACCGAGCGGCCGGAGTAGTCGACGCGCTTGCCGAGCAGGTTCTGGCGGAAGCGCCCCTGCTTGCCCTTGATCATGTCGGCGAGCGACTTGAGCGGGCGCTTGTTGGTGCCGGTGATGGCGCGTCCGCGGCGGCCGTTGTCCAGCAGCGCATCCACTGCTTCCTGCAGCATGCGCTTCTCGTTGCGCACGATGATGTCGGGCGCATTCAGCTCGAGCAGGCGCCGCAGGCGGTTGTTGCGGTTGATGACGCGGCGGTACAGGTCGTTGAGGTCCGAGGTCGCAAAGCGCCCGCCATCGAGCGGCACCAGCGGACGCAGGTCCGGCGGCAGCACCGGCAGCACGGTCATGACCATCCACTCGGGCTTGTTGCCCGACTCGACGAACGACTCGATGAGCTTCAGGCGCTTCGACAGGCGCTTCAGCTTGGTCTCGGAGGAGGTGCCGCCCATCTCCTCGCGCACCTTGCCGATCTCGGCGGTGAGGTCGATGGTGCGCATGAGCTCGTACACGGCCTCCGCTCCCATGCGGGCGTCGAACTCATCGCCGTGCTCCTCGATCGCCTCGAGGTACATCTCGTCGGTGAGCAGCTGGCCGCGCTGCATCGGCGTCATGCCCGGCTCGATGACCACGAAGGCCTCGAAGTAGAGCACGCGCTCGATCTCGCGCAGCGTCATGTCGAGCATCAGGCCGATGCGCGAGGGGAGCGACTTCAGGAACCAGATGTGCGCGGTGGGGCTGGCGAGCTCGATGTGTCCCATGCGCTCGCGGCGCACCTTGGACTGCGTCACTTCCACGCCGCACTTCTCGCACACCACGCCGCGATGCTTGAGGCGCTTGTACTTGCCGCACAGGCACTCGTAGTCCTTCACCGGGCCGAAGATCTTGGCGCAGAACAGGCCATCGCGCTCCGGCTTGAAGGTGCGGTAGTTGATGGTCTCCGGCTTCTTGACCTCGCCGTACGACCAGGCGCGGATCATCTCCGGCGAGGCGAGCCCGATCTTGATCGAATCGAAGTGCTCGACCGGAGCGTGCTGCTTGAAGAGCTTGAGTAAGTCTTTCATGAATTAGTCCTGCTCCAGTTCCATGTTGATGCCGAGCGAGCGGATCTCCTTCACCAAGACGTTGAAGGACTCCGGCATGCCGGCATCCATCTGATGGTTGCCGTCGACGATGTTCTTGTACATCTTGGTGCGGCCGTTCACGTCGTCGGACTTGACGGTCAGCATCTCCTGCAGCGTGTAGGCCGCGCCGTAGGCTTCCAGTGCCCACACTTCCATCTCACCGAAGCGCTGGCCACCGAACTGCGCCTTGCCGCCCAGCGGCTGCTGGGTGACCAGGCTGTACGGCCCGGTCGAACGCGCGTGCATCTTGTCGTCGACCAGGTGGTTGAGCTTCAGCATGTACATGTAGCCGACCGTCACCTGGCGCTCGAAGCGCTCACCGGTGCGGCCGTCGTACAGGTACGTCTGGCCGTTGAGCGGCAGCTCGGCAAGCTTCAGCATGCGCTTGATCTCCTGCTCGCTGGCGCCGTCGAACACCGGGGTCGCCATCGGCACGCCGTTGGTGAGGTTCTTCGCCAGCTGCGTGAGATCACCGTCGTTCAGGCTGTCGATGTCCTCGCGCTGGCCGCCGGTCTCGTTGTAGATCTGCTTGATGAAGGCGCGCAGGTCGGCCACCGCCGCCTGGGCCTCGAGCATGCGCCCGATGCGCAGGCCGACGCCCTTGGCCGCCCAGCCCAGGTGCGTCTCGAGCACCTGGCCGACGTTCATGCGCGAGGGCACGCCGAGCGGATTCAGCACCACGTCGACCGGGGTGCCGTCCTCGAGGTAGGGCATGTCCTCGACCGGCACGATGGTCGAGATCACGCCCTTGTTGCCATGGCGGCCGGCCATCTTGTCGCCGGGCTGTACGCGGCGCTTGACCGCCAGGTACACCTTCACCATCTTGAGCACGCCCGGAGCGAGATCGTCGCCCGCGGTGATCTTGGCCTTCTTGTCGTCGAGGCGCTTCTCGAACGCCTTGCGCTGCAGCTTGAGGCGCTCGGAGGCCTGCTCGAGCTGCGAGTTCGCGTCCTCGTCCTCCAGGCGGATCTCGAACCACTCCTCGCGCGGCACCTGGTCCAGGTACTCGGCCGCGATCTTGGTGCCGCTCTTCAGCTTGTGCGGGCCGCCGGCGGCCGACTGGCCGAGCAGCATGTCGCGCACGCGCGCGTACAGGTCGTCCTCGAGGATGCGCTGCTGATCGGCGAAGTCCTTGCGCACCCGCTCGATCTCGGCCTTCTCGATCGACAGTGCGCGGGTGTCCTTGTCGACGCCGTCGCGCGTGAACACGCGCACGTCGATGACCGTGCCGTCCATGCCGGGCGGCACGCGCAGGCCGGTGTCCTTAACGTCCGAGGCCTTCTCGCCGAAGATGGCGCGCAGCAGCTTCTCTTCGGGCGTGAGCTGCGTCTCGCCCTTGGGCGTCACCTTGCCGACCAGGATGTCGCCGGCCTTCACTTCCGCGCCGATGAAGGCGATGCCCGCCTCATCGAGCTTGGCAAGCGCGGCATCACCGACGTTGGGAATGTCGGCGGTGATCTCCTCAGGTCCCAGCTTGGTGTCGCGCGCCACACAGGTCAGTTCCTCGATGTGGATGGTGGTGAAGCGGTCTTCCTGCACCACGCGCTCGGAGATGAGGATCGAGTCCTCGAAGTTGTAGCCGTTCCAGGGCATGAACGCGACCAGCAGGTTCTGGCCGAGCGCCAGCTCGCCCAGGTGGGTCGACGGGCCGTCGGCCAGCACGTCGCCGCGCGCGATCACATCGCCGGCATTCACCAGCGGCCGCTGGTTGATGCAGGTGTTCTGGTTGGAGCGGGTGTACTTGGTGAGGTTGTAGATGTCCACGCCCGGCTCGCCGGCCGTGGTCTCGGCATCGTGCACGCGCACCACGATGCGCGAGGCGTCGACGGAATCGACCGCGCCGCCGCGCTTGGCGATCACCACCACGCCCGAGTCGATGGCCACCGGGCGCTCCATGCCGGTGCCCACCAGCGGGGTCTCGGAGCGCAGCGTCGGCACCGCCTGGCGCTGCATGTTCGAGCCCATGAGGGCGCGGTTGGCGTCGTCGTGCTCGAGGAACGGGATGAGGGAGGCGGCCACCGAGACGATCTGCTTCGGGGACACGTCCATGTAGTTGATGCGCTCGCGCTGCATCAGCGTGAACTCGTTCTGGAAGCGGCAGGACACCAGCTCATCGGTGAGCTCGCCCTTCGGTCCCAGCACCGCGTTCGCCTGCGCGATCGCGAACTCGCCTTCCTCGATGGCGGACAGGAAGTCGATGCGATCGGTGACGCGGCCATTGTCCACGCGCCGGTACGGCGTCTCGAGGAAGCCGTAGTTGTTGGTGCGCGCATACACCGACAGCGAATTGATGAGGCCGATGTTCGGACCTTCCGGGGTCTCGATCGGGCACACGCGCCCGTAGTGGGTCGGGTGCACGTCGCGTACCTCGAAGCCGGCGCGCTCGCGCGTCAGTCCGCCCGGGCCGAGCGCCGAGACACGCCGCTTGTGCGTCACTTCCGACAGCGGGTTGTTCTGGTCCATGAACTGCGACAGCTGCGAGGAGCCGAAGAACTCCTTGACGGCGGCGGCCACCGGCTTGGCGTTGATCATCTCCTGCGGCATGAGCGGCTCGGTCTCGGCGATCGTCAGGCGCTCCTTGACGGCGCGCTCGACGCGCACCAGGCCGACGCGGAAGGCGTTCTCCGCCATCTCGCCGACGCTGCGCACGCGGCGGTTGCCGAGGTGATCGATGTCGTCCACCTGGCCGTTGCCGTTGCGGATGTCGATCAGCACCTTGAGCACGTCGATGATGTCGGACATCTCGCCGTACTGCGCCACCAGGCGCTTGGACAGCTCGTCGGTGCGGGTGCCGGCGTACTTGAAGTCGTAGAGGATGCCGGGGCCGACGATTTCCTTGCGGCCGACGCGGCGGTTGAACTTCATGCGGCCGACGGCCGACAGGTCGTAGCGCTCCGGATTGAAGAACAGGTTGCCGAACAGGTTCTCGGCGGCATCCTTGGTGGGCGGTTCCCCGGGACGCATCATGCGATAGATCTCCACCAGCGCCTCGAGGCGCGTCTTGGTGGGATCGATGCGCAGCGTGTCGGACATGTAGGCGCCGCGGTCGAGGTCATTGACGTACAGGGTGTTGACCTGGGTGATGCCGGCCTCGATGAGCTTCTCCACGGAAGCCGCGGTCAGCACCTCGTTGGCCTTGGCGAGAATCTCGCCGGTGTCGGTGTTGACCACGTCGTGGGCCAGCACCTTGCCGTAGGAGTACTCGCGCGGCACGCGCAGGCGCGTCACCTTGGCATCTTCCAGCTGGCGCACGTGCCGCGCCGTGATGCGGCGGCCTTCCTCGACGATCACCTGATCGCCGATGCGGATCTCGAAGGTCGCGGTCTCGCCGCGCAGGCGGGCCGGCACCAGCTGCAGCGCGACTTCGTCGCGGCTGATGTAGAAGGTGTTGGTGTCGAAGAACGTCGCCAGGATCTCCGACTCGTTCATGCCGAGCGCACGCAGGATGATGGTCACCGGGAGCTTGCGGCGCCGGTCGATGCGCGCGAACACGCAGTCCTTCGGGTCGAACTCGAAATCGAGCCACGAGCCGCGGTAAGGAATGATGCGGGCCGAGAACAGCAGCTTGCCCGAGGAGTGCGTCTTGCCACGGTCGTGGTCGAAGAACACGCCCGGCGAGCGGTGCAGCTGCGAGACGATGACGCGCTCGGTACCGTTGATGACGAAGGTGCCGTTGTCGGTCATGAGCGGCAGCTCGCCCAGGTACACTTCCTGCTCGCGCACGTCCTTGACCGGCTTCTTGGCGCCGGCGGCTTCCTTGTCGAGCACGATCAGGCGCACCTTGACGCGCAGCGGCGCTGCATAGGTGAGGCCGCGCAGCTGACACTCCTTGACGTCGAACACCGGCTCGCCGAGCCGGTAGCTCACGTACTCGAGAGAGGCATTGCCGCTGTAGCTGGAGATCGGGAAGACGCTCTTGAAGGCTGCGTGCAGGCCGATCTGATCGCGGTTCTCCTCGGGCTTGTCGACCTGCAGGAACTTGCGATACGAATCCAGCTGAATGGCCAGGAGGTAAGGCGTATCGAGGATGCTCGCCTGCTTGCCAAAGTTCTTGCGGATGCGCTTCTTCTCGGTGAAGGAATAGGCCATCGAGTGGTCACCTCAGGTTCGGCCGTCGACCTTGCATGCGTCGCGGCCAGCAAAAAAATCAATCGCGCGTCGTCAAATCAATCGCAAATAAGCCCGCCGCGCCCACCTGCCGCACCGCTTTTCTTAGCGGGCGGCACGTGGACGACGCAGCGGGTGCGCCATGGAGGACTTACTTGACCTCCACCTTCGCGCCAGCGTCCTCGAGCTTCTTCTTCATGGTTTCGGAATCGGCCTTGTTGACGGCTTCCTTGACCGTGGAAGGGGCGCCTTCCACCAGGTCCTTCGCCTCTTTCAGGCCCAGGCCCGTGAGTTCGCGGATCACCTTGATCACCGTCACCTTCTTGTCCGCCGGGTACTCCTTGAGAGTGACGGTGAACTCCGTCTTCTCTTCAACGGGAGCCGCAGCGGCGGCGCCGCCGGCACCGGCGGCAGCAGCGGCCACGGGGGCCGCGGCGGTGACGCCGAACTTCTTCTCCATGTCGGAAACGAGTTCCATCACTTCGAGAAGGGTCATCTTGGAAATTGCATCGAGGATTTCGTCTTTGTTGACAGCCATGTGAGTCTCCAAAAAATTGCTAAGACGTTAAGCGCCCGCGGCCTGTTTCTGGTCGCGTACTGCGGCGACGGTGCGTGCCAGCTGTGAAGCGGGCGCGGCGAGCGTTGCGGCGAGCTTCTGGATCGGCGCCTTGAGCACCCCCAGAAGGATCGACAACGCCTGCTCGCGAGTCGGCAGACTCGCCACCTTGTCGAGCTCCGCGCCGGCCAGTACCGGGCCGCCGAGAGACACCAGCGTCGCCACCAGCTTCTCGTGGGTCTTCGCGAAGTCCTTCACCACGCGCGCGGCCGCGCCCGGATCGTCCTTCGAGAAGGCCAGCACCAGAGGCCCCTTGAGCTTCGGCCCGACAGCTTCGAACGACGTGCCGGCGAGTGCCTTGCGTGCCAGCGTGTTCTTGACCACACGCATGTACACACCCTGCTTTCGCGCCTGCGCACGCAGCTCGGTCATCTGCCCGACCGTCAGCCCGCGGTACTCGGCGGCCACGACCGACAGGGCTTTTCCTGCCACTGCGGCCACTTCCGCTACGAGCGTTTTCTTGTCTTCCAGGTTGAGTGCCATTCACTTCTCTCCTCTCGACCGGAAAATCACCTTGAAGCTGCGCATCCGTGCCGCAGCTTCCCCTTATCGACGGTGACCTCCATGCCTCGAGGAGTTCCTCGATGCAAAAAGCGGTTCACCATCTGCGCAGGCTTTGCCATTAAGAGGGCCATGAGCGCACCGCCCGTCCCCTCGCCTGCGGTCTTCGATGATGGCCTGGCGTGTCGCCACGCCAGGCCCGCACCAAAACCAAAAATCCTTACAGAGTCGCGTGGTCCACGATCACGCCCGGACCCATGGTCGAGGACAGCGTGACACGCTTCAAATACACACCCTTGGAGCTCGCGGGCTTGGCCTTCTGCAGGTCCGCGATCAGCGCCGCCAGGTTCTCCTTCAGCGCAGTCAGCTCGAAGTTCGCCTTGCCGATCGTGCAATGCACGATGCCGGCCTTGTCGACGCGGTAGGTGACCTGGCCCGACTTGGCGTTCTTCACCGCGGTGGCCACATCCGGGGTCACCGTGCCGACCTTGGGGTTCGGCATGAGTCCGCGCGGGCCTAGGATCTGGCCGAGCTGGCCGACGACGCGCATGGCATCGGGGCTGGCGATGACGCGATCGAAGTTGATCTCGCCCGCCTTCACCTTGGCCGCCAGGTCCTCGAGCCCGACGATGTCGGCGCCGGCGGCCCGGGCCACCTCCTGGTTCTTGCCGGAGGTGAACACCGCCACGCGCACCGTCTTGCCGG
The DNA here is from genome assembly GCA_963787655.1 of uncultured Gammaproteobacteria bacterium. Classification (GTDB taxonomy): domain Bacteria; phylum Pseudomonadota; class Gammaproteobacteria; order Steroidobacterales; family Steroidobacteraceae; genus 13-2-20CM-66-19. The sequence continues at coordinate 65,352 of CAWBDY010000004.1, forward strand.
TGCCGTGCGGCATCACGGTCGAACCGCGCACCTGCTGGTCGGACTTGCTCGCATCGATGCCGAGGTTGACCGCCGCATCGACGGCCTCGGCAAACTTGGCGGTGGCGAATTCCTTGACCAGCTTCAGGGCTTCCTCGACCGGGTACTGCTTGCCCGGAGTGAGCTTGGCCTTCCACGCCTTGACGCGTTTGGCTTCGGCCATGGCTATACCCCTTCCACGTCGACGCCCATGCTGCGCGCGCTGCCCGCAATGGTGCGTACGGCGGCGTCCAGATCGGCGGCGGTGAGGTCGGGCTGCTTCATCTTGGCAATCTCCTCCAGCTGCTTGCGGGAGATCTTGCCAACCTTCGAGGTGTTGGGGGTGCCGCTGCCTTTTTCAATACCGATCGCCTTGCGGATCAGCACCGCTGCCGGCGGGGTCTTCATCACGAAGGTGAAGCTGCGGTCGGCGTAGACGGTGATGATCACCGGGATCGGCAGGCCCTTCTCCATCTTCTGGGTCTGCGCGTTGAACTGCTTGCAGAACTCCATGATGTTGACGCCCTGCTGACCCAGCGCCGGCCCGATGGGGGGCGAGGGGTTGGCAGCGCCTGCCGGCACCTGCAATTTGACGTAGCCCTGTACTTTCTTTGCCATGTCTACCTACCTTCAGGTTCCAGCGCCTTGCGGCTCCCTGTTGAGGATGTAAGCTCCAAAAACGCGGCCCGCGGGCCGCCCCTGCTGCGAAAACCTCACGCCTTCTCGACCTGCGAGAAGTCCAGCTCCACCGGCGTCGAGCGACCGAGAATCTGCACCGCCACCTGCAGGCGGTTCTTCTCGTAGTTGACGCTCTCCACCACGCCGTTGAAGTCGTTGAACGGCCCGTCGACGACGCGCACCACCTCGCCCGGCTCGAACAGCACCTTCGGCCGCGGCTTGTCCACGCCCTCTTCCACGCGGCGCAGGATCTGGTTCGCTTCCTTGTCGGTGATCGCCGCCGGCTTCTCCGGCGTGCCACCGATGAAACCGAGCACCTTGGGCACGTCGCGCACCAGGTGCCAGGTCTCCTCGTCCATCTCCATCTGCACCAGCACGTAGCCGGGATAGAACTTGCGTTCGCTCTTGCGCTTCTGGCCGTCGCGCATCTCGACCACCTCTTCGGTGGGGACGAGAATCTCGCCGAAGCGGGTCTCCAGACCGGCGCGGGTGATGCGCTCCTTGAGCGACTGCGCTACCCGATGCTCGAAATTCGAGTAGGCGTGCACCACGTACCATCTGAGCGCCACGTTCAACCCCCCTGCCCCGTAAACGCCTTGGTCGCCCAGGCCAGCAGCAGATCCAGCAGCCAGAAGAACAACCCGGCGACGATCACGAACCCGAACACCACCGCGGTGGTGCGCAGCGTTTCATCGCGCGTCGGCCACACCACCTTGCGCAGCTCGATGCGCGCCTGGTCCATGAAGCGGCGGAACTCGTGGCCGTAGCCGGAGAACCCCACCGTCACGGCCGCCAGCACCAGGCTTGCCACCACCACCGCCCAGCGGATGTAGCCGGGCTGCGTGCCGAGCACGTAGTAACCGGCAACTCCTGCGACCACGATCAGGATCGCGACAGTGAGCTTCGCCTTGTCCGCCGTACCGACGTCCGCTGTTCTTGAATCGTCTGTCATATCAACCGCTGGCAGGCCAGGAGGGAATCGAACCCCCAACCTGCGGTTTTGGAGACCGCCGCTCTGCCAATTGAGCTACTGGCCTGTGATTACTTCAGGATCTTGGTTACGACGCCGGCGCCGACGGTCTTGCCGCCCTCGCGGATCGCGAACCGCAGTCCGTCCTCCATCGCGATCGGGCTGATCAGCTCGATCGTCATTTTGATGTTGTCCCCGGGCATCACCATCTCAACGCCCGCCGGCAACTCGATCGTCCCCGTCACATCCGTCGTGCGGAAGTAGAACTGCGGCCGGTAGCCCTTGAAGAACGGCGTGTGACGCCCGCCCTCCTCCTTGCCCAGCACGTACACCTCGCACTCGAAGTGGGTGTGCGGGGTGATGCTGCCGGGCTTGGCCAGCACCTGGCCGCGCTCCACCTCTTCGCGCTTCGTGCCGCGCAGCAGCACCCCGACGTTGTCGCCCGCCTGACCCTCGTCCAGGAGCTTCCGGAACATCTCCACCCCGGTGCAGGTGGTCTTCACCGTGGCCTTCAGACCCACGATCTCCACCTCATCGTTCACCTTGATGATGCCGCGCTCGATGCGACCGGTGACCACCGTCCCGCGCCCGGAGATCGAGAACACGTCCTCCACCGGCATCAGGAACGGCTTATCCACCTCGCGCTTGGGGATCGGGATGTACTTGTCCATCTCCTCCACCAGCTTCACAACCGAGGGTACCCCGATCTCGCTCTTGTCCCCTTCCAAGCGCCTTGAGCGCCGACCCGATCACGATCGGGGTCTTGTCGCCGGGAAACTTGTACGTGGTCAGAAGCTCACGCACCTCCATCTCCACCAGCTCCAAAAGCTCCTTGTCATCGACCATGTCCGCCTTGTTCATGTACACCACGATGTACGGCACGCCCACCTGGCGGGCGAGCAGGATGTGCTCGCGCGTCTGCGGCATCGGGCCATCGGCTGCCGACACCACCAGGATCGCCCCATCCATCTGCGCAGCTCCCGGTGATCATGTTCTTCACGTAGTCGGCATGCCCCGGGCAATCCACGTGCGCGTAGTGCCGGTTCTTGGACTGGTACTCCACGTGCGCGGTCGAGATCGTGATGCCGCGCGCCTTCTCCTCGGGGGCCTTGTCGATCTGGTCGTACGCCATGAACGTCCCGCCGTAGGTCTCGGCCATCACCTTCGTCAGCGCCGCCGTCAGCGTCGTCTTGCCGTGGTCTACGTGGCCAATCGTCCCCACATTCACGTGGGGCTTGCTGCGCTCAAACTTCTCTTTGGACATGGCACTTTCCTCGAAAGGGCGCATCGCTTCGTGCGGCGCCTGTATCCCGACACACCAACTTCACCTGTGACTGAAAAACAAACCAGTTGCCCGATCGACTGGAGCCCACGACCGGGATTGAACCGGTGACCTCGTCCTTACCAAGGACGTGCTCTACCAACTGAGCTACATGGGCTCAACGTCGGCAACAGGAGCGGACTAACATGGAGCGGGTAGTGGGAATCGAACCCACGTCATCAGCTTGGAAGGCTGAGGTTCTACCATTGAACTACACCCGCTGATGGCGTCGATCTGCCGGCCGCTCCTCACGAGGGCCCGAACCTTTCTTCCCGCCTCGGGTGGTGGAGGGGGAAGGATTCGAACCTTCGAAGGCGTAAGCCGGCAGATTTACAGTCTGCTCCCGTTGGCCGCTTGGGTACCCCTCCGCAAAACGAGCCGCGTATTGTGATTTCGGCTCACCGGGGTGTCAATGCGTCTTTGGCCCGGTATTTGCTTGGGGGAAGGCCTGACCTGGGCCGCCGCCGACCGCCCTATATGGGGGTGTCAGCGTCCTGCACCAAGAGGGAACGTGTAGCCGATGATGGGGTTGTCGCCGCCCGAGCCGCCCACCCCTTCCATGCCCCCGACGGAGGCGTAGAGCGCCTGCGCCCCCAGGTTCGCCCGGTCCGTCAGCACCCACGCCTCGGTGCACCCCAGTGCCGCCCCGACGCGGAACAGCGTCTGCAGCAGCTGCCTGCCCAGCCCACGCCTGCGGAAGGCCAGCGCCAGGCCCACCTCGTTGATCCACAGCTCCGCGGGCTTGTCCGGGTGGACGTAGTGAACTGCCGAGGCAAAGCCCACGACCCGGCCGTCGACGACGGCCACCGCGATGTGGTGCCTGGGATCGGCCAGGAATTCGCGCGCCAGGGCCGGCACGACCGGGTTGTCGAAGACCCCGGGGATGGCGTTCGCCAGCAGCGCCTCGTCGCCGGCTCCTAAGACCCGGATCTCACAGCTCACGGACCACTCCTTATATAAGGACCGGGCTCGGCCCGGCCCGGGCTTGCGGCCACGGCCGCCCGCAGTGCCGCAAGATCGGCCAGGCTCCCACGTCGGGTCGCGCCCGGGCGCAGGTCGCGCGGCAGCTCGATCGGCCCGTAGCGGATGCGCAGCAGGCGGCTCACTTCGAACCCCACCGCCTCGAACAGGCGCCGCACCTCACGGTTGCGCCCTTCGCGGAGCACCACCCGGAAGGTACTGTGGCTGCCGGGCTCATCCTCCCCGTCTTCCGGGCCGGGCTCGATGTGATCGAAGCGCGCCGGCCCGTCGGCCAGCGCCACCCCGCTCGCCAGTTGCGCCAGCACGGCCGCATCGGGGCGCCCGCGCAGACGCACCAGGTACTCGCGCGGCACCTCGCCGGAGGGGTGCATCAGCTGGTGGGCGAGTTCCCCGTCGGTGGTCAGCAGCAGGAGCCCGGCCGTGTTCACATCGAGCCGGCCCACCGTGATCCAGCGCCCGGCAGAGGGCGCCGGCAGGCGCTCGAACACCGTCGGGCGGTTCTGCGGGTCGCGGCGCGTGGTCACTTCGCCCGGCGGCTTGTAGTAGATCAGGAGCTCGGCGGGCGAGCCCGCGGCCGCCTGCAGCTCGAGCTTCCTGCCGTCCAGGCGCACATCGTCGGCTGCGGTGGCCCGGTCGCCCAGCTGCGCGGTGCGGCCGCCGACGCTGATACGGCCGGCGCGGATCCAGTCCTCGACGGTGCGGCGGGAGCCGAACCCGGCCGCCGCCAAAAGCTTCTGCAATCTGATCATGCGATCATACCGATCGGTTCTGAGCATCCACCTTAAGCTGCTTGTCGGGGCAACGGCGGCAAGCGTAGAAAGACATCATGATCTACGACAGCATTCTCGGCACGATCGGCAAAACCCCCGTCGTGCGCATCCAGCGACTCGCGCCCAAGCACGTCACGATGTACGTGAAGTGCGAGTTCTTCAACCCGGCCTCCTCGGTCAAGGACCGCCTGGCGATCGGCATCATCGAGGATGCCGAGCGGCGCGGCGCTCTCAAGCCCGGCCAGACGGTGGTGGAAGCCACCTCCGGCAATACCGGCATCGCGCTCGCCATGGTGTGCGCGGCCAAGGGCTATCCGTTCGTCGCGGTGATGACCGAGACCTTTTCGATCGAGCGCCGCAAGATCATGCGCATGTTCGGCGCCAAGGTGATCCTGACGCCGGCCGCGGCGCGCGGCAGCGGCATGGTGGCGAAGGCGGCGGAACTGGCCGAGAAGCATGGCTGGTTCCTGGCGCGCCAGTTCGAGAACGAGGCGAACCCGGCCTACCACCGCAACACCACCGGTCCCGAGATCGTGCAGGACTTCGTCGGCCGGCGGCTGGACTTCTTCGTGACCGGCTATGGCACCGGCGGCACGCTCACCGGCGCCGGCGAGGTCATCCGGCTCGCCCGTCCCGACGTGCAGATCGTCGTGACCGAGCCTGCGGGGGCTGCGCTCCTGTCGGGCAAACCGTGGGCGCCGCACAAGATCCAGGGCTGGACGCCGGACTTCCTGCCGGCCAACCTCAAGCGCGAAGTGGCGCACCGCATCGTGCCCGTCACGGATGCGGAAGCCGTCGAGAGCGCGCGCAGCCTGGCGCGCAGCGAAGGCATCTTCTGCGGCATCTCCTCGGGCGGCACGTTCGCCGCAGCCCTCAAGGTGGCCGCCGAGGCCCCGCAGGGCGCGGTGCTGCTCGCCATGCTGCCGGACACCGGCGAGCGCTACCTGTCGACGGTGCTGTTCGAGGGCATCGCCGAGGCCAGCGATCCGGAGCCGTGACGCGCGCAGCGGCTTAGCCCGCACCTACGTTCTGCCTTTAACATGGTCCCCATGGATGCGCGTCAGTACGCAGCGTTGCCCGATCCCTTTCCCATGTGGCGGGGCGGCGCGCTGCACGGCGCGCGCATTGCCTACGAGACCTGGGGCAAGCTGAACGCCGCGCGCGACAACGCGCTCCTCCTCTTCACCGGACTTTCACCGTCGGCGCACGCCGCAGCCAGTCCCTCCGACACGAGCGAGGGCTGGTGGCAGGGGATGGTGGGCCCGAGGCTCGCCATCGACACCGAGCGCTTCTTCGTCATCTGCGTCAATTCGCTCGGCAGCTGCTTCGGCTCGACCGGCCCTGCCTCCACCGATCCTGCGACGCGGCCAGCCCTATCGCCTGAATTTCCCGGATCTCTCGGTCGAGGACATCGCGCGCGCCGGCTTCGAGACGGTGCGGTCGCTGGGGATCACGCGGCTGGATACCGTGATGGGACCCTCGCTCGGCGGGATGGTGGTGCTCGCCTACGCGGCCTTGTTTCCGCAGGGCGCGCGGCGCCTGGTGTGCATCTCCGGCACCGCGGCGGCGGCCCCGTTCGCGATCGCGCTGCGCTCGATCCAGCGCGAGATCATCACCTCTGACCCGGTCTGGGCGGGCGGCGGCTACGCCGCCGCGCGGCCACCGGCCCTGGGCCAGCGCCTGGCCCGCAAGCTCGGCACGGTGACCTACCGCTCGGCGGCCGAATGGCAGCAGCGCTTCGGCCGCGAGCCGATCCGCGCCGACATGGAACGGGCCGGTCCCTTTGCCTCGGAATTTGCCGTGCAGGGCTACCTGGAAACCCTCGCACAGCGCTTCGTGAGCGCCTTCGACGCCAACTGCTACCTGTATATCTCGCGTGCCATGGACCGCTTTGAGCTTGCCGCGCACGGCGATCCGGTCGAACTGTTCCGGCGCGCGCGCCTTGCTGCGGCTTTGGTGATCGGCGTGCAGTCGGACCTGCTTTTCTCGGTCGCCGAGCAGCAGCAGGTGGCTGGTTTTCTCGGCTCCGCGGGCGTAGCCACGCGCTTTGCACCGCTTCCCTGCATCGAGGGGCACGATGCGTTTCTGGTTGACCTTAAGACCTTCGGGGACGAAATCGGTACGTTTCTTAACGCTTCAGCCTGAGCATTAAGTTCACTGGCTCCAGCTTGAGGCCCGCTCCAAGGCATAATGAGCAGGACCGGTACACACAAGAAAAATCACACCCCAGGTCACATCGTGGAACGCCGGCTTCATACAAGGCATCGGGCCCGCACCATCGTCTACATCACGGTGCCGGGCGGCCGCCGCAAACTGTGCAAGGCGGTCAACCTGAGTGCGACCGGTGTATTCATCGAGACCACCAATCTGGGTCTCCACAAGGGCCAGCAGGTGACGCTGTCTTTTGCCATCAACCTGGGCGTCATCACCAAGCTCCACCGTCGCACTGCCGTGGTCGCGCACGTCTCGCGCGGCGGCACCGGCCTCATGATGGAAACCTACGCGCAAGCCTCGAGCTGAGATTTCGCTAAGATGCGCCTTTCGCGGAACTTTAAGCGGAGAGCGCCGATGTCACCACCGCAAAATCTGTCCCGCCGCCAGCTGCTCAGGCGCCTCGCGCTTGGCGCATCCTTCACGCCCGTCGCCTTGATGTCGCTGCGCCAGGCTTTTGCGGCGCAGCCGCTCCTGGCCGTGACCGCGCCCGAGGCCAAGGCCGTGAACTACGTCGAGGATGCGAAGAGCGCCAAGGGCGCAGCTCCCGGCGACACCTGCGCCAACTGCGCGCTCTACCAGGGAGCGAACGGCTCGCTGCAGGGACCGTGTCAGCTGTTCAAGGATAAGGACGTCAAGGCCGCCGGCTGGTGCAGCAGCTGGGCGGCGCAGATGTAGCGCACCTGGGCCTGCCCTCATAGGGCAGGGCGCACTGGTTCGATCCCAGTATTCGCCTGTGATGCGCCTCCCGACAGCATCTGTTGCATTGCAATATCAGAACAGTTCGCACAGCGTCGCATGTCGGCGTACATTTGCGTCGCTGAAAAAAAAGGGGGTATCCAATGAATAACTTCAGCAAGCTGACGGTTGGGTTATTGGGCTTCGTTGCGCTCGCCGCCTGCACGCAGGTTGCGCCGCCCGCCGCCAAAGTGTCGGACGATACACTGCGCGCCATCAACGTCGCCTGGAACAAGGCCTATAACGCGGGCGATGGTGAGGCGGTCGCAGCTCTCTACGCTGACGACGCCGTGCTCAACGCTCCGGGTGCGCCACCTGCGCGTGGCAAGGCCGCTATCCGCGAGTACTACGTCAAGGACGCACCCGCCTTTGCCGCAACCGGACTCACGGCGGCGGATGATCCCGCGACTGATCTCGGCCAGTCCGGCGATCTCGCGTGGGAGTCGGGGATATACAAGATGACCGATAAGTCCGGCGCCGTCGTGGACACTGGAAAATTCCTGACCGTGCTGCAGCGAAAGGACGGGAAGTGGATGATCCTCCGCGATACCTGGAACTCGGACACGCCGTCGCCGCCACGTAACCCATAACGAGCCAACTCAAATTGGGTTCGGCCGCTGCGGTGCGTGGCGGCTCGGACGGGCTGCGCCGCGACTTCTCGGGTCAGGGGCCCTGTGAGTCATTTTGGCCGCCCACGTTCATCAGAACTTCGTCGTAGTTTTTTGCCCCGCGTACGATTCCCTCCTCGAACTTCAGATTCCAGCGGGTGCGCCAGATGAGCGCTTTCAGTCCTGTGTCGGCAGCCGCCGCCGCGTCTGCAACGTCATTGGCCTGCTCCCGGTTCATAAGCCAGGAGTCCACCGCTTTGCCCGGTATCGCTGACGCGTAGAGAGTGTGCAGTGTGTCAATTCGCTCGCAAGCGAAAGCAAAGCGATCCCGCGCTTCTGCCTGGAGGGCGTAGTTGTGAGCCAAACGCGCATACATGCGCGCTTCGTCGACGGGCAGGCGGATACAGCCCTCATCCTTGAGCGCCCAAACCGATCAGAAGGCGAAATTACCTCGATCGTACCGTCACGTCCGTACCGTTTGCACCAAGCGTCCCGGGGATGCATGGCGTTGACGGCAGGTTGATTGCGGTTTGACCACTGGCCGAGACTGACCTGGTCGTCGCAAGGACAATTTGGAACCACGCCGCCTGCGATTCGAGTCCAAGGTCCACCATCAGGATGTCCCGATTCCGCTTCGCCTCTTCCAGCAGATCGTGCTGCAGCTGATGACGCTGGTGTAAGTGGTGCAGGTACTCGACGCACTGTTCGAGTGCGATGGCAATGAGAAGGCCAATCGTGATGATCGCGATGTGGGTGAAAAAATCCCTCCACGTGCGGGCGGCGGCGTGGGGAGCGTGGACATCGAGCATGGGCGCTGGGATCTCCGCGGTGGCAATTGTTTTCGCATCTGGGAGCAACGCAGCCTTTGGGCCGTCGGCAGGTCCTGGAGGTATTTCTGGCTGGGCGCGGTCGACCATTCGCACGCTCTTCGTTGCTTTCCCCGCCAGCCTACTCCAAGCCGCCCACCACTGCTTTCTTGAGGCGACTTCGTCGACGCGAATTCGCAAACTGAGCGGTGCCGCCCTCAAGCCGATCGCGCGAGCCCCCGCGACGGTAGTGGCGGGATGTGGCAGCGTCGCTGCGCGGGATTCGTCTGCGCTATCGGCCTCATGATGGAAACCTACGCGCCATCCTCGAGCTGAGGTTTCGCTAAGATGCGCCTTTCGCGGAACCGAAGCGGAGAGCGCCGACGTCACCACCGCAAGCTCTGTCCCGCCGCCAGCTGCTCAGGCGCCTCGCGCTTGGCGCATCCGCCAGCGCCGTTGGCGCACTCTCGACACACGCCCTTCTAAACCACTTCTCGCGACGATTGCGATACCACTTGGAACCGTCAGTCCTCTTGGGGCGCTATCGGCGGCGCGCCCTGTCACTCTGATGGCGTGCCGGTCGTGCCATAGCACCGGGCAATTGCGTTCGAATCCATCGCGTCGAAACCAAGATGCCAACCCAATGGCCGCCGTGATGGATGCTCGTTGGCGCAACAAATGGTCGGTAGTGGTTATGCGCATTGCCAGCGAAGTGGCTATTTAACAGAGCCAACCTAGCGCTTACCGTGGCATCGCGCCGAGTGCGCATGGCTGAAAGATGTCAAGGAAACATGAGCGCATGAACGCGTACGACCGTCACTGCTCCCTCTTGCCGGTCTCGTTCGGCATCTTGATCCTAATGCTAGGTACGTCTTCGCCAGCGCAAGAACGCAGCGAAGCGGCGAGCACTGCGCGGCTCACGGAGAACGGCACTATATTGCTCGCCGACTTCGACAATAGGACCGGGCAGGTAGTTTTTGATGGTGCGCTCAAGGAGGCACTGGCGATTGTGCTAGGGCAATCGCCTTTTATAAACGTGCTCTCAGACCGAAAGGTCGGCGAGGCTTTGGGGATGATGGGGCACGCTGCAAACGAAGAGGTGACACCGGAAATGGGTCGGCAGCTCTGCCTGCGCACGGGTAGCAAGGCCGTACTGGCTGGTACGCTCGCCAGATAGCGCGGCCATTACTTGCTGGAACTGACCGCTGTCGGTTGTGGTAGCGATGCTACCTTGGTCGAAAGCACAGAGCCGAAGCATAGAGCAAGGATGACGTTCTTAAGGCTTTAAGTCGAGCCTCGTTCGATTTGCGTACTAAGCTGGGAGAATCATCAGCGATCAGTGCAAGGCGTTTGCGATACCCATTGAAACGTCACGACGTTCTCGACTGGAAGCTCTAAAGGATTACAGCATTGGCATCTCACGGTGCGGCGAGACAAGGGAGATACGCCGAGTGTTCCGTATTTGAAACGAGCGATTGAGTTCGACCCAAACTTTCCTTTGCCGTATGCCGAGCTGACGGCCATATATCGGCAATTTTCGGCAACCGTCGCTGGCGTCTGGAATATGCCCGCAAGGCTTACCAGTTGCGCGATCGAGTCAACGAGCGCGAGAAGCTGCAAAATTGCGGGGCTTTATTTGCTCGGCGACGGGAGATCTGGAGAAGGAGATCCAGAATTACGAGCTGTGGCGATGCATGTATCCGCGAGATTTCGTGCCTTACAACAATCTGGGCAATGACTATGCCGCCATGGGGCAGTTGGAGAAATCTCTCGCGGAATATCAGCAAGCGCTGCAGCTCATGCCAAGCGTCATAAGCTACACGAATGTCGTGGGGATGGACCTCAGCCTGAACCGATTCGACGCGGCCGGCGCAAGCTCTCGATGAGGCCTTCGCCCAGAAGCTAGATGGGCGATACCTTCACCAGAACCTCTACTGGCTGGCATTTCTGCGCGGAAATGCCATGCAAATGGCAGCAACAAGTCGCTTGGGCTTCGGGCAAGCCTGGGGATGAAGACGTGTTGCTGTCAATGGAATCGGATACGGAAGCCTACTATGGACGGCTGGCCAGGGCACAAGATCTCACACGACGAGCAGTGGACTCAGCTGTGCAGCGCTGGCTCAAAAGAAACGGCGGCCCTGTGGCAAGTCAATGCTGCACTGAGAGCGGCGGAAGATTGGAAACACGGCTCTCGCGAAGCAAGAGGTCAATTTGGCTTTGGCGCTGTCCTCATGGTCGGGATGTGAAGCTGATAGCCGCCTTGACGCTCGCTCGCGCAGGCGATCGTCCTCCGAGCGAAGACGCTGGTCCGAGGAATTGGTGCAGGGCTATCCAACCGATACCCTGATGAGACTTTATTGGCTATCGACCATCGATGAGCGATCGAACTCAACAACGGCAATTCCACTGAGCGCTTAAGGATTTGCAAGCTCGCTGCGCCTTACGAGCTGGGCGGCGCCGGTACTTTCATCAACTATCTTTATCCGGCCTACGTGCGCGGCCAAGCCTACCTCCTGGCTCGCAATGCTGATGCGGCCGCCGCAGAGCTGCAGAAATTGCTGAATCACTCGGGCATCGTCTCGAACTTTGTGACCGGCGCTCTCGCCCATCTAGTTACTGGGTCGTGCGCAGGCGATGGCAGGTGAGACGGCCAAGGCGAAAGCAGCGTACCAGGACTTCTTTTCTGTCTGGAAAGACGCCGACGGAGATTCCCGAAGAAGCAAAGTTGGACGAGCTGCGCTAAGATAGCGGACCTCCACTGATGGCCGCCACAAGCCTGAAAACTCCCCGAAGACCTTAAACGCGCATAGCGACTGGCGAATGGCGGGGTCACGCAGACTTCAAATTCCCACACGGTGGTGCATGCACTGCCGGTGCAGCTCAAGTGTTATTGGACCAACGTTAACTTGCGGCCTGCAGGACTGTTTCCAGTTCTGCATCCAATTCCCGACCGACCTCCGTGATCCGCTCATCGCCGTATTGCCCAAAGAGCGAAGATGGGAGGTCGTACTCAAAAATTGCCTTTCCCGACTCGTCTTCGAAAAGCACAACGCGCAAGGGCGCATAGAGCCCGGCCGCCAATGCGTATCGGGTCATCCGCTCGGCAGTCAGAGGATTGCCGATCTCGTACTGCATCGCCTTCGAAACCTGGCCATCCGCGACAGTAAGCGCGCCATGGTCCCGCATGAGGAAGAGCCAGAGTTTCGGCCCGTCGCGTCGTGCGATGGCTACTTTCTCCTTTTCTCCTTGAATAAGTATCCGAGACAATTCGGGCTTTAGGGCCGGTACAGAGTCGATCAACGCTCTGTGAACCTCGTCAAATGGACGAGCACACTGCAGCGCGCGATGTTCGACCGAGAATGTTCGCAATAACCGCGGCGCCGCCATTTTGACCTCCGTCGGATAAAACGGCCCGATAGCAGTCATTCATGCGATTTTCCGTCGAACCACGCGCGCGATTCATTTGGCTCGCGAAGGGAAGCGGATTCGGCGCTGAGAGCCCGATTTGTCGGCATATCTCGCCGCACGAGATCGGGACGAGGGCATGGAGTCGACCGAAGATTACTGCAGTTGTTGATTTAGAAATTCGCTGGTCCGCCCGTTGGCGAGCGCTGCCGCCGCGGCGTTGTAGTGCGCCCCATTGTGCCGAGAGAAGGCGTGACACTGACCCGGATAGCTGTAGACGGTCGCGTTGGGTTTGCTGGCGAGTGCCGCCTTGATCTCGGCTTGTGCAGGCTTGGAAATGAACTCGTCCTCCTCGCCCAGATGCATCAACAGGGGCGCATGGAGACCGTCGACCTCGCCGAGATACTTCTCTGTGTCACCACCATGATAGGCGACTGCAGCGTCGACGCGGTAGCGCACGGCCGTCAAGAAGGTCATCAGCCCCCCGAGGCAGTAGCCAAGGACGGCAACCTTGCCGGTGCACTCGGGCATCTTGGCCACGGTGTTGACGGTGTCCTTGATGTCCCTGGCACCGGCGTCTCGGTCATAGGCTTGATAGAGGCGAAGACCATGCTGCCAGTCTGGCTCTGAAGTGACGCTGAGGTCGACGCCCGGCTCTTGACGCCAGAACAGGTCCGGTGCGACCGCGATGAAGCCTTGCTCGGCCAATTCATCGCAATGCTTGCGAATGTCGGCGTTCACGCCGAACAGCTCTTGTAAAACAACGACGGCGGGAGCCGGCAAGGTCTTCGGTCGCGCGATATAGGCGCCAAACGCGCCGTCCTGTCCGTTTATGGTGATTCGATCTTTCATTTGCCTTCTCCTCGAGATAGCTAGATCCGATACAGAATCTCCGCCGACCGCTTACCGGATCGGCGCGAGATCAGTCTGTCTGCGAGCGTATGGCTACTCGATTGACGTGTGCGGAGGTGGCAGCCTCTTCGATGAGCTTGGCTGTTTCCTTCGGGTGAGACATGTAGGCCACATGGCTGGCATTCACTTCGACCGTCTTGGCCTTGGCGCGCTTCGCCATCATCCGCTCCTGGTTCGGATTGATCGATCGGTCTGCGGTGGCCACCATGTACCAGGTGGGCTTGGTCTTCCAGGCGGGCTTCGTAACCTTGTGGGTGAACGAGTCGGTGGAGATCGGCACCTGCGAGATAGCCATGAACCACGCCTTCTCCGGCGGAATGTCCGCTGCGAAGTCGGCCGCGAACTGCTCCTCGTCTATCCACCAGTTCCCGTTGCCGTCCGGCTTGAACGCCTTGGAGGCTTGCGGCACGGCCTGTTCGATCGACGCACAGCTCTCGCCTTCATCGAGTGCAAATGCGGCGATATAGACAAGCGCCGCAACGTTTGGATGATTGCCGGCCTCGGTGATGATGGACCCGCCGTAGCTGTGGCCCACCAGAACCACTGGCCCGCCCATGGCGTCGATTGCGGCCTTCGTGTACTTTTGATCATCGGCGTAGGAGGTCTCGGGGGGCTGCGCCACCGACACCTTGTACCCATCATTCTTGAGGATGTTAGCGACGGCTTCCCAGCCGGAGCCGTCGGCGAAAGCTCCATGCACCAGAACCACGTTCTTAATATGCTGTTTCACGACCATTCTCCTTTGCAGTAAAGATCCACTCGGACCAATTGATTTTTGATGTCGAACGCCTTCGCACCAACCGCTCTTGTCTGTGCGCGGGACGTACATCTCGCTTGAACGTAAAGACCTATTGGCTACTGGTTGACGTGTGCGGAGGTGGCAGCCTCTTCGATGAGCTTGGCTGCTTCCTTCGGATGAGACATGTAGGCCACATGGCTGGCCGTTCACTTCGACCGTCTTGGCATGGGCGCGCTTCGCCATCATGCGTTCCTGGTCCGGATTGATCGACCGGTCTTCGGTGGCCACCATGTACCAGGTGGGCTTGGTCTTCCAGGCGGGATTCGTGACCTTGTGGGTGAACGAGTCAGTGGAGATCGGCACCTGCGATATCGCCATGAAGTGGGACACGGCCGGCGGAACATCCGCCGCGAAGTCGGCCGCAAAATGCGTCTGTTCTATCCACCAATTGCCGTTGCTATCCGGCTTGAACGCCTTGGAGGCTTGCGGCACGGCCTGTTCGATCGACGCACAGCTCTCACCGTCATCGAGCGCAAAGGCGGCGATGTAGACCAGTGCCGCAACCTTCGGATCGTTGCCGGCTTCAGTGATGATGGACCCGCCGTAACTGTGGCCGACCAGGACGACTGGCCCGTCCATGGCGTCGACGGCCGCCCTCGCGTACTTTTGACGTCCTCGGCGTAGGAGGTCTCGGGAGGCTGCGCCACCGACACCGTGTAGCCATCTTTCTCGAGGATCTTGGCGACGGCTTCCCAGCCGGAACCGTCGGCAAATGCGCCATGCACCAGAACCACATTCTTGATGCCGGTAGGCGGCGCAGCGGCAACCTTTTGAATACTCCCCGTCAACAGAACCGCAGTTATCAGCGCGGCTGTGCGGGCGATCGTGCTGTAAAGCTCGTTTCATGGCGATTTTCCTTCCCTATACAGTTGGCGTTTCTATGATTTGAGTACAACTTCGGAGTCGCGCATCGGTTACGCGCCGAGCAATAACGGTTCGCAGCGAATCAGCCGCAAGCGCTCTGCCGATTCCCTCCCGACTCGATCCGACTTATCAGAGCGCCGCCGCGGCGAACCGCATTGGACTTGCACTCAACGTAGACTTGCCTTCGCCGCCGCTCTTGCAGAAATTGGCTGAATTTGTTTTTTTTGCTCGTTGAGCCATCGTCTTGGCGAGGTCCCGGCGAGACGACCAAAGGTTCTGCTAAAGGCCGCCTGATCGCAAAATCCCGATTGGAGTGCAATCTCGGCGAGCGAACCCGACGAACTCTTGAGGAGAAACTTTGCATATTCGATTCGACGGTGAATCACATACCGATGCACGGATACCCCGAACGACTGCTTGAATGCGCGGCAAAAATGACTGATCGAAAGCCCGCATTCATTCGCGAGAGTGGGTAAGCGGAGGTCTCCATGCAATCCGGCGTGGACTATTTCCATGACACGGCGCTTCTGCCATGCCGCCAGGCCACCAACACCTTCCGGTAATAGCGCGACGCTACCGTAAGTGGTTGCAACATGGCTGCAGAACATCTGAACGAAGAAGTCGAATGTCAAAGTGGAAATTCGAACATTGTTTCCGAGCCATGGGACCATAAACCTCGCGAACCCAAACAAAATCTCATCCCTTCTACCCTCCGTGCATAACAAAGAACCCACGGGCCTTGAGTCGCAGTCAGCCGTAAAGGCGTCGAGAGTTGCCCGTGGGAGATTGAAATGCACACTATCAAACGCGCTTGGGCGCACGGCTCTCGGATCTGCTTCAAGGTCATAGATTCCGACCCCACCCTCATCCCAGTGCTGGGTCGGTGTAAATTTGCCGTCGTACCACATCCCCCAGCCATCGCATGATGGTTTTCTCATATGCACCGAGATCGTGAAGGCTCGCTCTGGTTGAAGTGGCCCGACCCGATCTGGCAGACCAAAGGGAACGGTTATCCGAGTCACCGCCAGCTGCGGTCGAGATTTCGAATCCAAGAGCAGCGACGGAGCTTTCCGCAGTCGGAAGCGTCGACCAAAATCATCTCCGACGTTCAATATTTGGATGGCACGGATGAGTCGGCATTCGTCGAATCCCCCTTTTCGACTCCCGGATAGAGGACCTAGACAAGTGCATTACGAGGTCCGAACGCTCAGGACCCGATGTGTTACCGCTGATGGTAACTCCGACGCACACACGCACGAACGGTCGTTCTTGTATCTTCTGACCGCGTTTGATCCTTCTGCTCAAAAAAGCGATTTGACAAACTGTCTTTAACTGAGTCCGGGGTGTACTACAACGCAACCAATCACTAAGAATCCAAAGATGCGCATTCGCACAATTCTGACGGTCTGCTGAGGGCGATAACGTTCGCCTGACCGCAGGCCCTAAGTACAATCCGAAGCGGCGCGGGCTTGTCGCCGAATGCTCAGGAGACGCTGGTGAGCCATCCGTCGGCAAGAGAACGGATTCTCCAGGAAGGGTTGAACCTAGCGTCCACCAGAGGACTTTTCAGGGTGACATTCGGCGCAGTCGCGCGGCGCGCGAACCTCTCTAAGAGTGGGATCGTCGCGCACTTCTCCAGCATGGACAGTCTGAAGTGCGCCATTGTTGATCGGGCCATGGAGCTTTGGAGCGGCGCCTGTCTTGGCTCCGCAGCCGAGAATCTGTCTGGCATGGCACAGCTGACTCAGTACCTTAAAGATTGGATCAGTTGGACAAGACGGGCCGATCTTCCCGGCGCCTGCCCTATCGCATTGGCGATGTTTGAATACACGTAAACGGCGGCGCGGGCTCCGTACGCATGGCTGTTGCGGCAGCAGAAGGACAATGGCGCAGAACTCTGGTCGATCTCGTCCAGGGTGCAATCGCTACATCGGAGATACCGGAGGGCGTCGACTCGTCGCAATTGGCGTGGAATCTGCTCGGTGTCTATCTGAGCCATCACGTGTCTTGTCATTTTCTTCGTGCCCCGGAAGCAGACCTGAGGGCTCAACGCTCACTGGAGCTACTGATCGGATGCGCGAAACGCTTCAGTTAGGCAATCCGCTATTTAACGTCCGCGCCGCGTCCACAATACCCGAGCGTTGCGTATAACGAGTTTGCGCGCACGTCTCAGATGGAAGCGTTGCGTCTCCTCCAGCGCGATGGAGTCTCCTGTTCGGCTCTACTGAACGCACGGCTCAACGCCGCTTGATCGCAGAATCCTGAAAGAGGTGCAATTTCCGAGAGTTTCTTTCTTGTTCCCGTCAATAAGGCCTTGGCTTTTTCAAGACGAAGGCGAATAAGATATTGATGAGCCGAGATGCCGAAGCTTCTTCGAAACCCGCGCGCAAAGTGGCTCGGCGATAGTGAGCACGCGGTCGCCAATTCCTTGAGACTAATGTTTCCATCCAGCCGCGCCCGCAACATCTCCTCGGCTTGAATTTTTTGCCAGGTCTGCAAGCCACTGCGAGGTGACCTCGCCGCTCTTAGCGCGCCACAATATCGCTGCAAAACATGCGCACTCAGGAGCATCGCGACTTGATCAAGCTCCAGTTTGTCCAATGGCTCCCCATGCCTCACCTGGGACAGGATTGATCGAGTCAATTGCGCGACCACAAGATCTTCAACAAAAAAGACTTCTTGCAGCTCGGATGGCGCTGCGATCTCGTTCTCATCGGCGACGCTTTTCAAAAGGGAGTCTGAAAGGTAATAGTGAAGATAATCGAACGGGCCGCGAACCCACATTTCCATGGGGCAACGTAGGTTGAGAGCTGTCGTCGCGAACGGGATTGATTTTGACACGCCCACTTCCCGACCCCCATAAACGGCGCGCCACTGATTGACGGCCGTCGGAGTCAGCGCTACGCATACGAGCAACGCCTCATCCCTGGGGTAAAT
This sequence comes from uncultured Gammaproteobacteria bacterium, assembly GCA_963787655.1. Lineage (GTDB taxonomy): Bacteria > Pseudomonadota > Gammaproteobacteria > Steroidobacterales > Steroidobacteraceae > 13-2-20CM-66-19. Next base: position 83,370 of record CAWBDY010000004.1, read on the forward strand.
CGGAGCCTTCTCAATAGGTCTGGGGCCTGACTGTAGTCGCGTCACGGCAAACTCGGGTCTGCCGAGCGTACTTTTCAGCGCGCAGTGATATTTTGGCGCATTAAAGATAGCCGCTAGCGTTGATCCGAACAGCTGCGATCCCGGCCCTTGCTGAACATCACCTGGTCGCTTCATGGGCCTAATGTCATCAATGCGATTTCTTGGTCTCATCGGAGATAGGCCTCCCCGGGCCGCAGCTCGCGCCGGGCGCGCCAGCCGCACAGGAGCAGCAGCGCCAGCAACGTGCGCGCATCGAGCGCACCGCCCCCGCCGTGCGGCGGGATCTGCGGTTTGGCGGTGACCATCACGGTCACCGTCGAGTTCAACGTCGCGCCGCCGGATGTCATGCAGTTCAGCGTGAAATCGTAGCTCCCGGCCATCGTCTCCTTGACCTGCTGCTGGCCACCGTCGCCCTGCTGGACTCCCACCAGTCGTCGCTGCCGCTGCCGCCGGAGGCGGTGCAGCCGGTGAGGCTCTGCGACGTCCAGAAGAGCGTGAACGGCGTGCCCTCCACGACCGTGGTGGCGATCGCCTCCAAGTGCAGGCTTGGGCTGAAGGGGCTGATGGGCGTAAGCAGGTAGGCGTTGGTCACCCCGGGCGTGCGGCTGTCGGTGCCGCTCGCGATGATCTGGCCGGTGTTGTTGATGCCGTAGGCCATGGTGAGCGTGACGTAGCGCCCGCTCGGGTCGCTGACGCTCACCAGCGTGTTGAGGTTGCTCATCAGGCCATGCGCGAAGAAGAATGGCACCGCGATCGCGCTGCTGCCGGCGGCGGTGTAGCCGACGATCTGGCCGGCGTTGTTGATGGCCACCGCGGGCTGCACGGCGCTGTCGGGGACGCCGGTGAGCGCGGTGGTCGTGCCGTAGCTGTAGAAGAACGTCTGGTAGGTGGTGCCGCTTAACTGCCATCCCACCGCCTGGCCAGCGTTGTTGATCGAGGTGGCGCTCGACTTGGTGCTCGCGGAGCCCCCTGTCAGCAGCGGGATGTTGGTGACGGTGCCGTTGTCGTAGATGAAGGCGGGCGTGCCGCTCGCGGCCACCTGGTTGTAGTCGTTGACGGCGTTCGCGGCGGCGCCCGTCGGCCCGATCTGCTGCGGCGTGCCGTTCACGTACATCGTGGCGATCGACCCGGTGACGTTGGAGCAGCTGCCGACGATGAGACCACCGGAGCCAGCAATCCCTGTGGCGGTGCAGAACGGGAAGCCGGTGAGCATGTTCAGCGGCTCGAGCGGCCGCCTACGCTGGAGATAAATCCGAACTGCCACATCGGCGGGATGCCGGTGTCGGTGATGGTGCCGACGACCTCGCCCCCGTTGCTGATCGACTGGCCGGTCGCCGAGCCGGAGATGGCCGAACCCGGGTCGGGGAGCGTGCCGAGGTCGATGACGGTGCCGCTCGTATAGAGAAAGGCATGCGCGGCCTGACCGGCGAAGGCGATCGAGCCGGTGACCTGGTCGCCCGAGCTGATGGCCGCGGGAGTGAGGCCGGCGGAGCCGGTCGGCGCCGGGATGAGCGTGATGCTGTAAGCCGGCGGCGCCGGCGTCTGGGCGTGGGCCACTGCGGCGATGAGCACCGCGGCGAGCATCGCGTAACGAACCGATGAGCCTGGCATGCGTCTCCGTGGCGTCGGCTTCCCGCGAACGCGTAACGCTGCGAGTATGAAGCGATCGCGCGCCGCCTGCTACGCCAAGGCGGCTTGTTAGGGAAACCGAAGGACGGGAGAGGCTTACGTAACGCCTTCAGTGCGCGGGGGTCGACATCCAGCGGGAGACGCAGCGGCGCTATCCAGTACCAAGCGAATGCGAGCACTGGCGGAACGTCATCAGCGCCAAACCTCCGCTCAATGGACGTCAGATAACGGTGCCGCGAAAACAGTCATAGCTGCGCCCGCGACCACGGTTAATACCAAGATAACGTGGATATATGCCATTCACGGATGCGCCGATGCGCAAGCACGCCCACCCTGCGCCACGGCGGCGAGCGACACGGCAATAACCGCGACGCCCCCCGTGATTAGCTCCGACCTCCCAATAGAGCCTAGGAACACGGCCACGGCTGTGGATGCTGCCCAAACTGCGATGCTGCCGCGTTGGACGAAGAAGGTGGTCAGGATCACAGCTCGCTTAATCGCACGAGCATCAGGCCAACGAGGCGTCAGTTGGAGAAGACATTGTTCTGCAGACGTTCTCATACATAGGTTGAGCACACCTTGCACGCGTCCCATCAGCCCCATGCAGCACACCCCAGTTACGAACCAGTAGCATTGCCGCGGACTTCCCCCCATACAACAAGTGCCAGCTGAACAGGACGGCTAGCGCAACTGCGATACCGCGCCTACGCCACGCCAAACCGTCTTCACGGAGTAGCCAAATCCGAATGCCAGGGTGGACGCGAGATTCGGCGCGGGGTGGAGGCTCCCAACCGCCGAAGACATCGACTCCGCGAATGCGGGTGCCAAGTCCGACATCAGCTCGGAGGGTTGGCGGCGGTACGCACGGCTGGCGAGCAGAACCGCTCACGCAGTGCATCAGCCAGAAGTAATGTTGCAGAGCGCTATGCGCTCCCGTTGCACCGGCAGTTCGAACACCGCCAGAGGAGCCATGCGCTGAGGCCGGTGATCACCGCCTGGACTGGCGCGAGCATCAACCAGTCGCCGAGCGGCACCACCTTGCCAAGCAGCGGCAACGCAACCAGCCAGAAGGCTCGGTAGGTTGCCAGAAAGATGCCGAGCGCTGCCGCAGCTGTGAGTGCCGCGCCGGCCGTAAGCGGGGAGGCTCCAAACGCGCTGGCGGCAACGGTGGGCACGACGACGAACAGAGCGAGGAACCAGCTCTGCACCAGATGCATGATCCGGGCGTGGTTTGGCAGCCCGAGTAAGCCGGCCTGCAACGAGTGTCTCGCGATGCGCTCCGTCAGTACGGCTGCAAGTCCAATGGTGGCGAAGCCCGCGAAGATCACCACGGCCACACCGCGCTTGCGGGTTCCATGCCAAAGAAGACCAGCACTCCAGTGAGATATACCAGCAGAAGCAGTACAAAGATGAGCGGCCGGTAAAACAGCAGCAGCCCAAGTATGCGCAGAGCAGCAATCACTGCATCCACTCCGAGGCGAGGGTTTCTACATCCGGTTCATCAACAATCAGGCGCACACGCGCGGGCACGATACTCTTGAGGCGCTCGATTCCGGAGCGCTCCAGCACAAGGGTGCGCTTACCCTCACCGCTCTTGCGGACGAGTGCCGCTGCGGGAAGCGCCAGCCCAGCCAACTGCTCTTCCTCGCTTTCGAGGATCGCCCGAACGAGTTGCCTGAACTATGCGACGTCCGCCATGACTGAGATTTTTCGATCGCGAGCACGGCGAACTGTGAGCACAGCCGCTCAAGGTCCCCGATGAGGTGGGAAGAAAAGATCACGGGTAACGGGCCGCCGGGCCCGTTCGGATATCAATTCCTCGATCACGGCAAGACGAGTGGCGGGATCGAGACTCGCAATGGGCTCGTCAAGGATCAACACGTCTGGGCGGGTCGCGAGTGCGCGGACGATCGAAAGGCGCTGTTGTTGACCCGGGGACAGCACACCAATCGGCGAGCGCAGAGCGAGCTTCCAGCGCGCCGCGAGCTCTGTGGCATAAGGCCAGTCGAATACCGGATAGAACGCTGCGACATATCGAAGCATGGCTCGGCCACTGAGCCATGGAAACTGTCCCGGGCCCTGGGGTACATAGCCAATCGCCGCGAGCCGTGGGCGAGAGCAACCGCGAGGGTTCACCGAGGAGTTCGCACCGACCGGCATCCACCGGAAGCAGGCCGAGGAGGCACTTAAGCAGCGTAGTTTTGCCCGTACCGTTGGCCCCGAGTAGTCCGATCGCGGCCCCATGCGAGACGGTGAAGTCTAGTTGGTCGAGCACCGGCCGACGACCATAGACTTTCTTCAATCGGCGCGCGGTAATTGACGCGTTCTCAGTCATCCCAAGTCCTTAAACACGCGTGCGATCCCTCATGGATCCCTCATGCAAGTCTAGACACACGGGATCGGCGACTTTGGCGCAAGACCATAGTTAAACAAGTGTGCCTGTTTGGAGCGTCTGGACTAGTGACAGCCTCCACAATACGGGATGTCGGCATCCTGTTCGCCCCAGTTGCTCGCTTCGGCCGGGCTCGCATATCGTTGACTCGTAGGCAGCCTACTTCCGATTCGGGGCGCGAGAACTCCCGAGAGTTTCCTGCTCGTAAACGGCACGAGTGTCCGGCGCGACGTCGAGCGACCTGCGTTGTCCGACTCCTCCGGTGAGTGGGTTCAGCCTGCCGCCTTTGCCGCTAAAGGCCACTCACGCTCAACTACAGTCGACCCGCTCTGTGAAACCGGTACAGCTCAAGTGTATTGGACCAAGCCAACGAAATCGAAAATGGCGTGCGCCACGACAACAGGCCAAAGCCGGCGCGTGCGCGCGTAGTACCAGGTGAACGCAAGGCCCACGGGAATGATCCCAACGGCTACCAGAGGCCCTTGGTATAGATGGTACAGCGCCCTGATTCCAACACTTACGCTAACGGCGGTCGCCAAGCTCCTCACGGGAGCCAGCACCGTCACTACATAGCCACAAAGAAATGTCTCCTCGAATATCGGGTTGACGATGGAGACCACGAGAACCGTTAGAAGATCGAACCGCCCTCCGATGAGCGCCAGTGCGTGAACCGACTTCATAGCGCTCGGCAGTGATAAGACAGCGAACACCCAGGTAACGTGGTAAGCAATATACGTCGCTACGCTCAGGCCGATGCCGACCGGAACGTCGCTCAGCGAGGGAATCGCGCCCAGACGCGCAGCGGTCCACTTTCGCTGCCGCAGGAACCACCAGAGGGCGAAGAACATCACCACTTCGTAGACGATCAGGTGGTGCAGATGACTCGCCGTAATAGCGGGCTTGCTGTAATCGAAGAGCGCATGGCGCAGGCTGCCGAAAACGAACAGACCGAATGCCAGCCCCACAACAATGGCAAACTCGGCCTTGGGCCCTAGGTCAGAGATTCTCGATTTCAACACTGGCATAGGTTAGCAGTGCCACCGGTGTCGGTTGGTGAACTCGCTCCGCATTCGCGGCAGACAAGGACTAGGGGCAGCGGAATTGTCGTGTGGCGATCATGCGCACGCATCTGCGGGTTGCATTGAAATTCCGCGAAGCATGGCTGGAGGACTTGTGGCGAGACAGGCATCCCGGCAAACCAATTCCGACAGAGGTTGGACGACTGAGAAGCTGGGAGTGCGTACTTGGCTCGCGCAAGGTAGGGCACTGTACCGGGGACTCGACGACCGGAGAGATCATCGGTCTCGCCGTTGTTGCGGCCTATCAAGGTCAGGGAATCGGCAGGAGACTTATCTCCCTGGTAGTCGATGCACTCCAAGGCGCAGGCGCCAAGAGAATCTGGGTCGCGTCACCCCCCGATCGGGCGCTGCGTGCCTACGGCTTTTATCGTGCCGTAGGTTGGGCGCCGACCGGCGAGCGAACCGCCCACGGCGAGGAAATCTTAGAGATTCGTCCCGATTGAGCGCGTTGTGAGCTAGTAGCGTCAAGAATCCGTGATGGCGCCCCCGACTCGGGCCCCGCTCAATCCAGGCCTTGCGGTCGTTATCCGCCGCCCATCGCTATGGCCGAGGATGGGACAATTTTTTGGGAAGGCGTTAGACAAAATTCACGGAGGCCGCCAAGAGGCATCGCGTTCGTGACCCTCGAACAGAGGATCGCTGAGAAGTTGCGACTCTCTCAGTGCACTGCGCCTCAGGTCGTGTTCTGTTTGACGTGTTCCCAGACCTTGGAGATCACGACTGAGCCTTCGCCCACGGCCGAGGCCACCCGCTTTACCGACCCGGCCCGCACGTCGCCGACAGCAAAAATGCCGGGGTAGGAAGTCGCAAACGGCGAACCCGGTAGGCCGAGCCCGGTGACGACGAATCCTTTGTCGTCGAGCTTCACCAAACCCGATAGCCATTCGGTGTTTGGCGCAGCACCCACCATGATAAATAGCGCCCGCGCCGCGACCTTCCGCGACTGCCCGGTCTCGGCGTTGCGGATGGTGACGCTTTCCAGATGCTCGCCGCCTTCCAGTGCCGAGACCTCAGAGTTGTACTCGATCTTGATGCCCGGGTCAGCCTCAAGGCGGCTGGTGAGATAGCTCGACATCGAAGCGGCGAGCGAGGAACCCCGCACCAGCACACGGACGCACCGCGAATAGCGGCTTAGGAACATCGCAGCTTGACCGGCAGAATTGCCGCCGCCAATGATTACGGCCTCGGTGTCCTTGCAATATCGAGCCTCCATCTCGGTGGCCGAGTAGTACACGCCCGAGCCCTCGAAATCGGCGAGTCGTTCCAGCGGAAGCCGCCGATACTGCACCCCGCTCGCGACTACGATTGCACCTGCACGGATGCGCTGGCCATTCTCGAAAATGGCGCAGAAGACACCGTTCTCTTGCGCCTCCAGCGCCGTGACTCGGCGCGGTATCGCAAATCGGGCGCCGAACTTCATGGCCTGCACCTCGCCACGCCACAAGAGGTCGGCGCCAGAGATGCCGGTTGGAAAACCCATGTAGTTCTCGATTCGGCTCGACGCTCCCGCCTGACCTCCCAAAGCGATGTCCTCGACGACCAGCGCGCATAGACCCTCGGCGCCAGCGTAAACGGCCGCCGCCACGCCGGCCGGCCCCCCACCGACGATGAGCACATCGAAATGCTCGTCGCCGCTGAAGTCAATGTTGAGCCCGAGGAGCCGCGCTATCTTATCCGGCGTCGCATCCGTGATCGGCACTCTGCTGCCGAAGATAACCGCAGGAGCGCTGGCATCGATTGCGCAACTCTTAGCCGAAGCCTCGGCTTCCGGGCTGTGCAGGGGCACCGATACGTAAGGTAACCGATTGCGGCTCGCGAACTCAGCGATGCGACGCACGTTGCGATCGGCCTCCTCGCCTATGAGGTAGAGGCCGCTGCGGCGATCGTCGAGTTGCCGGCGGCGTCGGGCCGCAAACACGGTGATAATGATGTCCGACATCTCGGGGATCTGCGACATGAGCGTAAGGAAGGTCTCGCGCGGCACTTCGATTACTCGCGTATCGACTACCGTGCGCAGCGGCAAGGAGGCGGTACCGCCGTACAGCAGGCTGATCTCCCCCATAAACTGAGTTGGACCAATGGTCGACGGATAATGCCGCTCGCCAGTGAACGGGTTAACTACTTCAATCTCGCCCTCCTCCACGTACACGAAGCGGTTCGCCTTTTCGCCCTGCTGCACCATGATCGTGCCCTTGGGATACGTCACTACCTTCCCCGCTGCCCGCAATGCCTCAACATGCGAGCGGGAGAGTGGTGTCCGTATCATCTGGCGCAGGTCTTCGCCTATCGTCTCCACGCAAGCTCCTCAGGTTGGATCCCTACGCATATTACACGCTCGGATTAGTCCATTAGCGAAGTGGTCGGAGCGAACGCCGCAAAGTCGCGCGCGAACGCGAGTCGAGAAAAGGCACGCTGCAAGCCCCAAGTTGCGGGGCCAAATGCCTCGGCGCATCCTGTCGACAAGAAGTAAGACCGTATGGGGGCAGGGAATTGTCGGAAGAAGCACCCGAATCGGGAAGGGGCCAGCAGTCGACTGACCCACAGGTGACGGTGCAGGCCCCCAAAACTTCTGGCCGCGTATTCATCAGCTACGCCTCGCAGGACACATCAGTTGCGCAGCGCTTGTGCACGACACTCGAAGCCGCGGGACTGCCGTGCTGGATCGCACCGCGCGATGTACGAGCCGGGGAATCCTATGCCGCGGCGATCGTGCAAGCGATCAATTCCTGCCGGATGCTGGTGCTCATTCTCTCGAAAAGCGCAATTGAGTCTTCGCACGTGCTCCGAGAGGTTGAGCGAGCGAGCTCTAAGAAACGCCCGGTCCTGTCGATCCGCATGGACGCCACCCCGTTACCGCCTGACCTGGAGTACTTCCTGAGCGCCAACCAGTGGCTGGATGCGTCGGGCGGTCCGATCGAACAAATTCTCCCTGCACTTGTCGAGTCCGTGCGCGATCACGACAGCGCTCCCGGTGCCAGTACCACTGCGGCCCGCTCAGGATCCGCTCCAGTACCGTCTCCTGGGCCGCAAACATCTGCGTTCCTCTGGCGGACGCGCGCCATCGCGATTGCGCTCGCCGTTGCGACGGTCGGCCTTGCCTACGTTGTCACGAACAAGCTGTGGTTGCCGAAGCACATCGCGTCGGAACAGCCTTCTGTTGCTGCTACGAACGCCGTCAACCAAAAATCCATCGCAGTACTGCCCTTTACGGACATGAGCGAGAAGAAGGATCAGGAGTACTTTGCCGACGGCATGGCTGAGGAAATCCTTGATGTTCTCGCCAAGATTCCCGGTCTTATGGTAATCGGCCGCACGTCTTCGTTTCAGTTCAAAGGCAAGAATGCAGACCTGCGAACGATCGGCACCGAGCTCAACGCCGCTTACGTACTTGAAGGCAGCGTGCGCAAATTCGGCGACCAAGTCCGAATAACTGCGCAGCTTATCAACGCGCGAACCGGAGCCCATGAATGGTCGGAGACCTACGACCGGCACATCGGCGATGTGCTCAGGCTTCAGGATGCCATCGGCTCCGCCGTCGCCCGTGAGTTGCAGCTCACGGTGGCTCCCGATGACGTGAACTCACGCTCTACGCCGAAAAACGCCGAAGTTTATGACCTGTATCTACGCGGGCGGCATGCTTATGATCGCCATGAAAACGGAGGATTAGACGAAGCTGCCACGTTGTTTCAGCGGGCACTCGATCTCGACCCCACATTCGTCGACGCGGCCGTTTGGCTCGCTTGGACCAGAGTATTGCAAGGGCAATTCGGCTATTTGGCGCCGACTGCCGCTTTCGAGCAGGGTCGCGCGCGCAGCAGCGAGCGCACTCAAATTGGACCCACGAAGCGCGGAGGCGCATGCCGTACTAGGGCTCATCCATACCGCATACGATTGGGACTGGGCCGCTGCCGAACGGGAACTCCAACAGGCAATAACGTTAGCCCCCGGCAACGTCAACGTGCTATTCGTAGAGGCAATGCTTTCTCAGACACTCGGTCATTGGGACGATGCGTTTAGGCAGATTCAGGCTGCAATCGCTCAAGATCCGCTGGCCCCCGACAGTCTCTTCTTTCTTTCGGAGCTTCAAGCGAGTCGCGGGAAGCTACCCGAGGCCGAAACCGCGATGCGGCGGGTGTTAGACATTCGTCCGGGCTTTGCCAATGCGCACTATTACCTTGGCCTCGACCTGCTCGCGCGCGGTGAGCGCGACGCCGCACTGCTCGAGATGCAGAAAGAGACCGACGACGAAGCAAAGCAGCAGGGCCTGGCAATAGTTTATTACACACTCAGAAGGCTGGCGGAGTCCGACGCTGCGCTCGCGGTCATGCTTAAAGAGCAAGCGGATGGAAACGCAGTCGGGATCGCCGACGTATATGCGCTTCGCGGCCAGTCAGATGATGCCATGCATTGGCTCGAACGCGCTTATTCTCAAAAGGACCCGGAACTGTACTCGATCAAATCAGAAACGGAGCTGCAGGGTCTCAAAGCAGATCCCCGTTATAAGGCCTTCCTGCGCAAGATGAATCTGCCGGAGTAACCATTCTGCGCGCCGCAGCTGCGGCGGTTTGGCCTTGGCTTTATCTCCCACGCGCACGCTTTAGCGATTTGTTAGGCCTCGGCTCACTTCGCCGGCCTCCGACGAAGCCGCTTCTTCGCAGCAGTTGATTTAATGACGAGAGTGCCACGTCCCTTGGAGGCCAACGGAACGCTAGCCTGGTCAATCGCAGCGGCGATCAGCGCCTCCACATCCGGATGCGTCAGCTCGCGAGCAGCCTCCACCCGGATGAAGCGGGTTTGCTTACCCGATCCCATCAGTAGCTTCTTCGGATCGGGCAAGTTTTTTCCTTGATTGAAGTACAGACTCACGCCGTCGGCACGTGCAGTTGTTGCGACTATCGACTCTGCGCCGCCCTCCGTCGGCGAATACCCGATGACGAGTGAGTTACCGTAGTCGTACACCAGCTCGTTTGCAGTTGGCAATCGCTTGCGCACAGCAGACCGGACCGAGCGGATGAGCCGCTGATCCTTGGGATCGAACTTCTCGATGAGGGATAGAAGTTGGGCCTCGGGTGTGTCCTTGGCGCGAACGGAACTGACTGCCATCCTATCCTCCAGGTTCTCGTAAGGATTGTTGCAAGAGAATCGCTCAACGGTTGAGCCGAGCGTGACCAAAAACTACTTCATCGCGATCACGTGCTCCACGAACTGATTGACGGCGATCTCAGTGCCCTGGTAAAAGCCCGACGCTTTGTTTTTCTCGAGGTCCGCTTCATCCCGGTGCAGCGCCGTGAAGACGTAGCGAGTGCCGGTTCCCACCGGTTCCATCGCAATGATGGCGGTGATTGGAATGTCGTCAAAGACAGCCGGGCGATAGCCGGGGAACAACATGGAAGTCCAGACAAGTCGCTGCATCGGAATAACGTCCAGGTAACAGCCGAGGTTGGGGAACTCCTGGCCGTCTCCCATGGCGATGTCGATGCTGAAGATGCCGCCCGGTCGCACGTCCATTTCGGTTCGCGCCACACGCCCCCAGGGCTTGGGCATGTACCACTCCTTTAGATGCTCCGGTTTCGTCAACGCTTCCCAGACGAGCCGCGGCGGAGCGTCGATGAACCGTTCGATAGCAAAATCAAGTTTCGGATTGAAGGCGAATTGCTTGCTCATGCGTCTGATTCCTTCTCCTTGAGTTGTTTGACGTATTGGTCGAACCGGTTCAGTCGAGATTCCCACGATTGGCGCCGCGCGGTCAGCCAGTCTTCAATGACCTTGAACCGTTCGGGTTGGATCTCATACGTCCGCACTCGCCCGCGCTTTTTCGACCTCACCAGCCGGCTCCGTTCGAGCAGCGAGAGGTGCTGCACGAACGACGGGAGTTGCATGTGGAACGGTGCCGCCAGTTCGCTGACGGTGGCTGGTCCGACAGACAGTCGTTCCAGGACTTGTCGCCGAGTCGAGTTGGACAGAGCGTGAAATACTTCGTCAGTGGTTGCGGCGTGAACCATTTCCGACACCATCCGAGTGCTCGGGTTATCCGATCTGGCCGAGAGACTCTATCGCCGCGCGATACTTTTGTAAATACCTAAGTATTTGCTATCCTGGAAACGGCGACCCTTCACATGGAGACCAAGAACTCCGGCGAAGACGGTTTCCCTTACATCGACTGGACTGCGATCTTTGCCGGCCCGGATGCAGTCACTACAAGCTGGGCGGCCCGCCGTCTGAGTGGTGAACAGCGTAATGCTTTACCTCTTGAGGTCGCGTCAAGAGATATCGATCGTCCTCGGGGAAGTACCTGGCGCGCGAAGGATCGTCACCGGCGAAGGCGCGCACTGCTTCCATGGACTCCCACCCACTGAGCGTCACGATTTCCGAACGCGCGTTATCGATGTCCCGCGTGGCCGCGAGAGCAAATAGGTTGCCAGCGGTTTTCCTATAGGTATCGATGCCGGTCAGGTAGACGTACGCAACATACTCATCACGGAGATCGCGCCTGATCTCGGCACGCCATTCACGCAAGATCATTTTGGACTCCTTCGTTCTGAGTCTGAGTGGATACGAGTCTCAACGCTCGTCTGATAACGCCGACAGAGTAACCGATCAGAGGGCCGTGTTCTGGCGACGGTCTGCGTACGTGTGCGAGGGAGGAGAGCCGTCGTACTCGCCGACGTTTGGCATGCCGCTCGACGCGCAATGACCATGGGCCTATGGTGATCGTATGCCTTGGCAACACGTGCGCATCTCGCGATTCGGCGGTCCCGAAGTCCTGCAAGTGGTGGAGGAATCGACGATTCCCGAGCCGGGAGCTGGGGAGGTTCGCATCAAGGTGCTCGCCGCCGGCACCGGTTTTACCGATACGATGATTCGCCGCGGCCGCTATCCGGACTTTAAGGGGCCGCTGCCGTTCACGCCCGGCTACGAGCTCGTTGGCGTCGTCGAGAAGACTGGCGCCGGCGTGGCAGCACCGCTCGAAGGCGAGATGGTTGCTGACTTGTGTGTCGTGGGTGGCTACGCACAGTATGCGATCCGCCCAGCGCGCTATCTCGTGCCGGTCCCCGCTGGCATCGACCCGGCCGAGGCGGTGTGCATCCCTCTTGCCTACCTCACCGCCTTTCAGATGCTGACTCGCTGCCGCAATCTGTCGTCGGGCGCCACGATTCTCGTTATAGGCGCTTCGGGCACGGTCGGTACGGCGTTGCTCGATCTCGCGCGCCACCTCGGCCTCAAGGCGATTGGCACGTGTTCCGCAGCTAACGTACCGGTGATTGAGCGATTCGGGGCGGCGGCGATCGACTATCACGCGGGTGACTTCGTGACTTCCGTGCGCCAACTGACGGGCGGCGGTCGGCGTTGATCTTGTCCTTGATGCGATTGGCGGTGCGCATTTCGGTCGTTCATTCGCGTGCCTCGCGCCCGGCGGGCTGCTGGTTGGTTACGGGTCGCAAACGATGGCGGTGGGCCGCGAAAGCCTGGTAGCCGCGGGGCTCGGCTTGGCGAGGCTCAAGCTGTGGAGCGCATTGAGCTTCCTTTTCAACGGCCGTAGCGCCGTCTTCTACAGCATAACGGCCCGTCGATCGACTCACCCGGAGGAATTCAAGGACGACATGGCGACGCTGTTCCAGCTGTTGCGCGCCGGCGCCATTCATCCGGTCGTGATCGATCGACTGCCGCTCGCAGCGGCAAGCGAAGTCCATGCCCGCATCGACAGGGGCGGACTGGGCGGCAAGATTGTGCTGCTACCCTGGTAGTGCGCCACGCCTGCGCACAAGATGTGCATAGAAACTCTGAAACACGATGATGGCGCTCAGGTCGAGTGGGGCCGCGATCTCTGCACAAACGTCGAAGGGACTAATTGTTGTACGGGCCGCACCAAAAAAATAGACCAATGAACAAAACGTCGACCAACGCGGTGCCCAATCGACTAGGCGCGGTCGCCGACCTGATCGGTGCCTGTAGGGCTGTCGCGGCAAAGCTCGAAGCGTCATGACGTTCTATGGGCAGCTTCGCTCCGTTCTCGGCTAGAGACTTCAAGACCCTCGGCGACTGGCTCATGCGCCGCGGCAAGGGGATCTCGGACATCATAGAGCTCGAAGGATTTCTCACCGCAGTCGTTGTCGGTCCGAATACGCTGTCTCCGCTTGCCTGGTTGCCAAAGGTCTGGGGTGGGAAACAACCGATCGGGTTCAAGGACCTCGACGAGCTCAATCGCTTCGTCGGCCTCGTCATGCGCTTTTACAATAGCATCGCCGTCGTCTTCGAAACGGCCCCTGGCGAGTTCGAGCCGACATTTTACGAGAGCAAAGACAAGGGCAGGAAAGTCATCATTGTCGACGAATGGTGCATGGGGTTCATCAAGGGCACGCGCATGGATTCGGCAGGCTGGAAGCTGTTGAAGGGCGAAAGGCCTGAGCTATTGAAGCCGATTGAACTGTTCGGGAGCCGGGCTGGCTGGCAGGAATGCGATGCAGGAGGTGAACTTGCGATGCACGCCAAGTGGTCACCGCGCGTCGCACCCTCTGTGCGCAACATCCACGCGTTCTGGTTACCGCATCGGCACAAGGTACTAACATCGCGCACACACCGCCAACACTGAAAGCCGGGCAGCGTTGCGCTCCTGAGCCCATCGCGAGACGGGCTCGCCACAAGTGCCCCGTCAAGTGCGCTAGCGTCCCGACGGGCCCCGTTGCGGGTGTTGAAATGAGCTGTGATCAAATCCCCGCAGACTCACAGGTATGTCGGTGGCGGACTTCTCCGTGTCATTCTGGTCGTTCTTCTCGCTGCCTGGGTGCTGCGCAGAGCTTAGTCGACTCGCGTCGAGAGATCGTGAATGACGGCCAAGTCCATGGCCGAGTCAGCACTGCACCAGGGTCCTCTTGCGAATGCCGGACCCGACGGTTGATGATTCAATCAGACAAAATTGTGGATCAGTGAAAATGCTCAATATACGAACTCGGCTGATGACCTTATCGCGGCGTCGGAGCGTGCAACCCAAGGATAGCTCCATGAGCGGGCGCGTAGCTCAAATGCTGTGCGCGCTGCTGCTCTGCTACGCGGCCGCTCCCGCGGCGGTCCACGCGATGGATGCAGCAGTGGTACTTCCGGCGCTCACGCAGCCGGCAAGTGGCGAACACCACGTGGGCAAGGTCGTGTGGGCCGATCTGGTGACCCCTGACCTCGACGGCGCGAAGCGTTTCTACGGCGGACTGTTCGGCTGGACTTTTCGCGACGTGCCGGGCGACCCCAATTACGCGCTGGCGCTGCTCGATGGCGAGCCGGTAGCCGGGATGGTCCATAAGGCTCAGCCGACAGGGCTATCGCTGCAGCCGGCGTGGCTGACGTTCCTGGCGGTGCGGGACGTTGTGGCCGCGCAGCAGGCGGCCGTGCAGCACGGCGGCAAGGTGCTGTCGGAAGCGCACTACATCCCACACCGCGGCCGCCAGGCCGTGCTGGCCGATGCCGATGGTGCTGTGTTTGCAGTCCTGGCGGCCGACGGCGGCGATCCGCCGGATTACCTGGCAGCTCCCGGTGAGTGGATCTGGAGCTCCGTGCTGGTAAAGGATGCGAAGCAGGAGACCGAATTCTACAAAAGCCTGCTCAGCTACGACATCTACGACCTCGCGAGCGAGGGTGGCAGCGAGGACCCGGCGCAGCACTACATTCTCTCAAGCGACAATTACGCCCGCGCCGGGCTCAACAGCCTGCCCGCAGATTCCATGCGACGTCATCCCCACTGGCTGAATTTCGTGCGCGTCACGGATGCGGCGGCCGCGGCCAAAAAGGCTGTCGCGCTGGGCGGCCGGGTGCTGGTCGAACCGCGCCTGGATCGCCAGGGCGGGTCCCTGGCCGTACTGGCCGACCCGAGCGGGGCGCCATTTGGTGTCATGGAATGGTCCGACACCGATACCAAGCAGGAGCCGCAATGAAGCGCATGCCTCGAACCTGGATGGGGGCTGCTGTAGGCACGTTCGCGCTCATGAGCCTTGCGGGCTGCATAGCCGGCGGGGGTTATGGCGGTGATGTCGGCGTGGGCTACGTGGGCTATGTCGGCGGGGTCTACGAGCCCGGCGGCTATGAGTACGGTGGCTGGGGCCGCGGCTATCGCGTCGGGCCTCCGCGCGGCGGCGTGCGCGGGCCGGGCGGGCGGGCGCCGCCCTCGATTCCGAGGGGGGCGCGCGGCGGAGGCGGCCATAGCGGCGGGAAGAGGCCATGACCGCGCCTCACATCTCCTTGGCGCACCGATTACTGGCGGTTCGCTGCGCTTTCGATGGCGTCAGTGGGTCCGATGCCGGCCGGGCACCTGCGGCCTCGTCAGCTGCGCATCGTCGTAGCTACCCGTAAGCTGACCATCACGGGCGAAGTCACGCATCAACTTGAAATATCCCGGAGCATACCGGGTGGAAATCCGCTCGCCCGCCGCAGTGACGTCGAATAACGTCAGGCCGTGCTCTGCGTTTGCATAGTAAGCCACGGTGAACGGGTGGCCGGCCGCGATGAGCGCTTCGAGTCGACGCCGCGTCTCGGCGCTCGGTGCCTCATAGTCCTCGCCGCCCAGTATCCAGAGCTGCGGCACCGTTGCAGCGCGCAGCGTGGGCATCGGGTCGTAGTAGAACGGAGTGCTTTGCGTCCAGCTCAACTCCGTGCGGCCCAGCTCGCGAAGTTGTTCTTCTGAATACGGCAGCAGCAGATACGTGTAGTTGCCGTGAAGATCCTTGTACCAGGGCGCACTGCGGTACTTTGCGCGTAGGGCATCCAGCTGCGCGAAGCCCTCGGTGAAGTGGCTGCCGATCACGCCTTCGGCGGCACGTGCGACCTCAAGTGCCTGAGCAATCTCGGCGGGAGAGTGTCTTTTTTCCCGCATCTCGATCTCGACCTCCTGCTGGTCTTCGTCGATCACCGACACGGCCAGCCCGAAGCCGACGATGACAAAATCAACGCGCGCCCGGTTCGCAGCAATGGGAGCGACCCAGGCACCCTGGCTGCCGCCCTGATAGCCAATGCGCGTGAGCCGCGCGCCAGCGAGGCGCCGCGCCTCGCGCATTGCGGCAACGGCGTCATCCGCCAGGACGCTAAAATCCTGCGTGTAGCTTCCCGTCGAACGCCCCGTGCCTCGTTTGTCATAGACAAAGGCGCCGACGCCGTGAGCCGGCAATAGACGCTGCAAGAAGAAAGTGTCCAGGGCCGAGTCCTGCTCTGAACCGGACAACAGTACGACGACTGGCGCCTTGGCAGTTCCCGCAGGCATCACCAGGCGACCGGCTAATGCGACGTCCCCATTGTGAAAGGTCATTTCGCGGACGTTGAAGTGGATCCGCGCGCCGCGGACGCTGTCGAACTCGATTGAACCCTGGTCACACCCGCCAAAAGACACCGACTTACCATCGGCGACGTCGGTCCAGCCCGCAGTACTCGTCCACTCCCCGCCAACCTGTTTGTGCAACGCGCCCGTCGTTCCATCGAAGCGACGCCAGCGCAACGTGTCGCCGTTCGACTGAGCGATATCGACGACACTGCCGTTGGATAACAGATAGGCGCCGATGTGGCACTCCTGGGGTGCCCGCGCCATGGGCGCATTCGGGTTCAGGGGAGGCGGAACGCCGGCTGCTGCATAACAAGGCGCCGCCAGTACCGATAGCCCGATTGCAAGGCATGTAATGCGTAACCATCGTCTGTGGAGTGCTTCGCCTGACAAAACTGCATTCATATTGATCTCGTCCCTGCTGCAAATGATGCGGTCCATTGAAAGCGCACCGGCAGGATCCGCTGCTGATCGAGCAGGATGCGGTGCGAACTGTAAGCCAGCGCGCCGGCGTGAAGGGCCGGAGACTCGCAATGACGGCGGGAAATTCCGCGCAGCGACAGAATTTCAGTCGCCTGACGGCGCGCGGCTCACTCGTAGCAGGTGCCGACTTCGCGCACTTCGATGGTGGCCCATTCCACCGCCGGACATTCCGCGCGATGCGCAGCGCTTCTCACGGTCGTGGCAGTCCAGCAGGTAGAAGCCACCGACCAATTCCTTCGCCTCGCTGAACGGGCCGTCGGTGAATGTCGGCCTTACCCCACGTTGACGCCGCACGGCCGACTCGCGCAGCGCGTTGCTCTCCATCAGCAGGCCTTTGGCGCGAAGCCGCTCGCCGTAGTCCAGCATGCGCTGATAGAGCGCTTCGCCCTCGGCGAGCGAGCGTGGCGTCGCTGGCCAGCGGGTTCGACGATCAACAGCATGTAGGACATCACAGTTCCTCGCGGCGCAGGCGGCGGCGCGGCGCGCAGCAGCGCTCTCGCGCTCATTGTGGGTCAGCGCCGCGGCGCGTTCGAACTCGCTGCGCGCTTCGTCGTAGCGGCCGAGCTTGGCAGCAGATCGCCCCGCACGCTCGGCAGCAGATGATAGGACTCGAGCGCCCCGCTCCTCTGCAAGCGGTCGGCCAGCTGCAGCCCGGCCGCCGGTCCGTACGCCATCGAACGGCCACCGCGCGGTTCAGTTCGACGATCGGTGAGGGCGTGACGCGCGCCAGCGCGCCGTAGAGCGCGATGATGTGCACCAATCGGTGTCGGCAGCGGTCGGCGCGCGCGCATGGCAGGCGGCAATCGCGGCCTGCAGCACATAGGGCCGGCGCTCGCCGAGCGTTCGCCGCGCGCCAGCGCCTGCAGCCCGCGCTGTATCAGCAGCCGGTCCCAGCGCGCGCGATTCTGTCGCATAGCAGGACCGGCTCGCCGCGGCCCGGTGCGGGCCCGCAGCGCGATGCCTGGATCTCCATCAGCGCCACCAGGCCGTGCACCTCGGGTCGTCGGCACCAGCTCGGCGAGCATGCGTCCGAGGCGCAGCGCCTCCTCGCACAGCGCCGGCCGCATCCAGTCGTCCCCGGCGGTGGCGGAATAGCCCTCGTTGAAGATGAGGTAGATGACTTCCAGCACGGAAGCCAGGCGCGCCGTCGCTCCTCGCGCGAGGAATCTCGAAGGGCACATCCGCCTCGGAGAGCGTGCGCTTGGCCCGCACGATGCGCTGCGCAATGGTCGGCTCGGGCACCAGGAATGCACGCGCGATTTCGGCGGTGGTGAGCCCACCAGGAGCCAGGGTCAGGGCCATGCGCGCCTCGGGCGACAGGACGGATGACAGGCGATGAAGATCAGCCGCAGCAGGTCGTCGCCGATGGCATCGTCGGCGCGCGCGTCGAGCGGACTGCCGCTCCGCTGCTGCTCCATTTCAAGCTCGTGGCTGATGCTGTCGCGCTTGCTTGTCTGCATGCGCGGTGCCGCAGGTGATCGATGGCGCGTTGCTGGCGGTCGTCATCAGCCAGGCGCCGGGTTGTCGGGCACGCCGTTCACCGGCCACTGCTCGAGCGCACGACGAGTGCGTCCTGCGCCAACTCCTCCGCGAACCCGACGTCGCGCAGCAGGCGCGTGAGGCGCGCGATCAGGCTCGCCGCCTCCATGCGCCAGAGGGCGTCGATCGTGCGTTGGACATCCATGGCTGTCATGCCTGCGGATGACAGCATCACGTGTCGGGCTGCGCAAGCCAAGGGCGTCCGAGTGTGTGCAGAACGCGACCGGGCGAGGGCTCAGCCGCCCTGTGCCGAGCTTTGGACCGGGTCCAACGGTTTTAGGCAGTTGACCATCCAGGGCGTGCCGAAGCGGTCGGTGCACATTCCGAAGCGCCGGGCCCAGAAGGTCTCGGTGCACGGCATGGTGACCTTCCCATCGGTGGCCAGGGCCGCGAAGATGCGCTCCGCATCGGCCGGCTCAGTCACTTCCGCAATGACGTTGAAGCCCTGCGGCGTCTCGTACTGACCGTGTGGCACGTCGCAGCCGGTCAGTCCCTGCGGCCCGAACTCGACGCGCGCATGCATGATCTGCTCGCGCGACTCCGGCGGCACGGGACTGCCCGCGGGGCTTCGCCGTACTTCATCTGGAACGCGACGGTACCGCCGAGGGTGCGCGCATAGAAAGCGAAGGCCTCGGCGCAGTTGCCGTTGAAATGCAGGTGCGGAATGGTACTCATTGACACAGGGCTCCTTGAAAATGACTTGCCGCTTGAGTTCGGCGTGAGTACTCAGTCTTCGCCGCCGCGGGCCGCAGCGCCGCTTCCTTGTCGCGCAGCTCCGCGGTCAGATGCGGGCCAAAGTCTTCCGCCTCGAACACGCGGCGGATCTCGACTTCCGCCTCGCCCTTCCTAAAGGGTGAGCGGCGGATCCATTCCCGGCCTCGGCCAGCGAGTGCACCTGCCACAGCCAGTAGCCGGCGATCAGCTCCTTGGTCTCGGTGAACGGGCCGTCCATGACGGTGCTCTTGCCGCCACCGAAGCTGACGCGCACGCCCTGGGAGCTGGCCGCGAGGCCCTCGCCTGCCAGCATCACACCGGCCCTGACGAGCTCTTCGTTAAAGCGGCCCATGTCGGTGAGCTCCTCCTCGTTCGGCAGGACTCCGGACTCGGACTGGGCGGTTGCCTTCACTATCGCCATGACTCGCATGACTGCCTGCTCCCACAACGCGGCTCACTGGCTCGCATTCCTGGGGGTACGACGAGCGAGGCGAACAGGAATCGACAGCTGTGACGTGCTATTTTTCGAAGACGCGCCCAAGCTTTTGAACCGCAAGAAAATTCCATGAGCGCCCCGCACGCCCCCCACCCGGCCCTGTGGCCACTGCGCTTCATCAGCGTCGAGGCGCTCAGCGGCATGGTGCTGCTGATTGCGGCGGCGATTGCGCTGGGGTGGGCCAACTCGCCGCTCGCCTACGTCTACGAAGGACTGTGGCACCTCAAGCTGTCGTTTGGGCTCGAGCGGTTTCTCGAGCACCACGATCTGCACTTCTGGGTGAACGACGGTCTGATGACCGTTTTTTTCCTGGTGGTGGGCCTTGAGATCCGCCGCGAGATGCACGACGGCGCGCTGTCGGATCCCAAGGTCGCCATCCTGCCGATCATCGCCGCGATCGGTGGCGTGCTGGTGCCGGCGGGCCTCTACGTGCTGATGAATGCCGACCCTGCCGCGCGCCGCGGCTGGGCGGTGCCCACCGCCACTGACATCGCCTTTGCGGTCGGCGTGCTGTCGCTCATCGGCCGCGGCGTGCCACCGGCACTGCGCATGCTGCTCCTGACGCTCGCCATCATCGACGACATCGCCGCCATCCTCGTCATCGCCTTCTTCTACTCGGGCGGCATCGACGTCGGCGGCCTCGGCATCGTCGCAGCCGGAGTGCTGCTGGCGCTGGCGCTGCAGGGCTTAAGCGTGCGGCCCGTGCTCGCTTACGTCCTGCCCGGGGCGATCGTGTGGTACGGCATGCTGCGCGCCGGCATGCATCCTGCGCTCGCCGGGGTGCTGCTCGGACTTCTGACACCGGCGCGGCCGGCGTTCGGGCGGCGCAAGCGCGATCCGCTCATGGCGCAGGGTGAATCCCCGGTCGTGCGCGTCGAGGCGCTGCTGCACTCGTGGGTCGCGTTCGGCATCATGCCGCTGTTCGCACTCGCCAATGCCGGCGTGAGCCTCGAGGGCCTTGACCTGAAAAGTGGCGTACCGCTCGCGGTCGCGGCCGGCATCGTCGCAGGATTAGTCTTAGGAAAACCCGTCGGCATCGTGCTGGCCGCCGCACTGGCCGTGAAGCTGCGACTGTGCGCACTGCCGCCGGGCGTTGAGTGGCGTCACACATGGCTCCTGGGACTTCTGGGCGGCATCGGCTTCACCATGTCGATCTTCATTTCCAACCTGGCGTTCGAGGATGCGACGCTGCTCGCCGCGGCCAAGTTCGCCGTGCTGGTCGCGTCTGCTGTGGCTGCGTGCCTCGGCTTCGTCCTGGGAAAACTGCAACCAATGCAGGCCGCACGCCTGCGATGAAATCGTTGGCCGTGTCTCTCGCCTTGACTCGCGGGCGGCACGGCCAGGCCATCGTCCTGGCCGTACCCCGCTCGGTTGCCTGCCAGCGCGACCTCAGTCGCTCAAGGCGCAGTCATTGACTCATGTCCCCAGGGCCCGCTGCATCGCACCACCACCCCGTGGATCGCCTGGGTGCCGAAGTGGTTGCTCGCCGGCAGCCCGAACGCGAAGGTGACATTCGAGAATTTCACATCCGCCCCTCCCAGGACGCAGATCGTGATCGGCGAGGGATTGCCAAACGGGGCCGGCCCGCCATTGCCCGTGATCGTGGCAGTGCCGGTGATCACGAACCCTTCCGTGACCGCCGGGCTGAACGCCGGGCATTTCGATGTCCAATCCGTACTCAGCGTGCCGTCCGTCACGCTGATGTGGTGCGTGTGGGCACCTCGGGTCGCCGGCTCATCCTTGTTGACCGTGTTCTGGACGATCCCGTAGTCCGAGGTCTCCATGTTCATGGCCGCCGAGAACCGCGCCGGCGCCGCGGCGCTCATCGATATCCAGTGACCACTTGCCACGCATTTCATAGGGACCGCCCTTGGTGACCGCGGCGGAAGGCGTGTAGTCGTTGATCAGGCCCATGAAATGGACCGGAGCTGCCGTCGACGGCGGTCGCTCCTCCGCCAGTGACAGTCCGCACGCCGTTGCGGCGACCACCAAAACTGCACTGCCGACCACCATCCACCTGGGCGCATTGTTCTTCATCGCAGAGTCTCCTTAGTTCAGGCACGAACCGTTGCCCACGAACGATCGGCGGACTGGGGGCCTGCGGCAAACTGCAAAGCACGGCATCGCGCCCCTTGCCTGCCAATACCGTGGTTTGAGGCACGCCTTCGAGGGCAGACGAGCCCTCGGCACGCTGCGCGCGGAGCTTTGGGGCCGTGAAATGGCTGCTGCGCTTAGCTGACGTCCGGGCGCGGTATCATCGGCCGAGGCTTCAGCCGCCGGGGGAATCGGAAGGCGCGTGGACGAGACTCAGGGCAACGCATCAGGGGGATCGAACCGCCCGAACCGTGAAGATCGGCTGGATTCATGGAAGAAGATCGCCTCTTACCTGAAACGCGACGTCAGCACGGTGCAGCGCTGGGAACGCCGCGAGGGGCTGCCGGTGCATCGCCACCTGCACGACAAGCAGGGCTCGGTGTTCGCCTTCCGCACAGAACTCGATGTCTGGTGGGAAGGTCGTCGCAGCGGGCTGACGCAGGCCGACACGGCGGAAGGCGCACCGGCCCTGAGCCGGTCATCCCTGCCGCAGAGGCGCCGCGGGTGAGGCCCGGCTCTGCGCCTGCAACCAGGCGGCTGTTATTTGGCCTCGCGGCGGCGGCCGCGGCGGGCGTGCTCGCGTGGGTCATCACGCATTACGAGCATCCGTGGCGCAATCCGCTGGATGAGGCCCGCTTTACCCGCCTGGCCGACTTCCCGGGGTTCGAGCAGTCAGCCGCGATCTCCCGCGACGGCCGCTTGATCGCATTCCTGGGAGAGCGGGACGGGCGCACGGACGTCTGGATAACGACCCTGGGTACCGGCCTCTACCGCAACCTCACGGGCGGGCAAGCGCTTGAAATGGTCAATCCTTTTGTGCGCGTTCTGGGGTTTGCGCCCGACGCGTCGCGCGTCTCGATCTGGACACGAGGTTCGGACGGCTCGCAACCCGGCGACGTCAACGTCATGGCAGTCCCAGCCAATGGCGGCAAAGCGGAAGCCTATCTGCCGAGGCGTTGCGGAATTCGACTGGTCCCACAGCGGCACGAGGCTGGTCTACCACACCACTGCCCCCGGCGATCCCCTGTTCGTACGCGATAACGGCGGACAGGTGAGGGCCGCAAGATCTATACCGGACCTCCCGGCGTGCATTGTCATTTCCCGATCTGGGGCCGGGATGATGGGCACATCTATTTCCTGCGTGGCGTCCCGCCGGACGACTGGGACCTGTGGCAGATCGCACCCACGGGGGCAGCGCTTGAGCGGCTTACGAGCCACCACTCACGCCTTTCGTACCCCGTGGTGCTCGATGAGCAAACCGTTGCCTATCTCGCCACCGATGCAGACGGTTCCGGCCCCTGGATGTACGTCATCGATCTCAAGCAACGCCGCACCCACCGCATCAATTCCGGTCTTGATAACTTCACCTCGCTCGCCGCCAGTGCCGACGGCTCGAAACTGGTGGCCACGATTTCCAGGCCACGCAACAGCCTCTGGCGGCTGTCGCTGCCGGCCAACCCCGTCGCTGCGGCAGCCAGCGCGCCTCCCGTCCAGGTCATGACGAATGGGGCTACGCCACGGTTATCGAAGCAGACGCTGGTCTACACCGCCTCCAGCGCCGGCACGGAAGGAATCTGGATCAGGCAGGGTGAGACGGCCCGCCAGATCTGGCGCAGCCCGCATGGCCACATCCTGAGCGCTCCTGCGATTTCCGATGACGGGCAACGCATCGCGTTCGCCACGGCCGAGGACGACAAGACCGTGCTGCGCGTCATGGATCTGGACGGCTCACATCTGCGGGTGATCGCCGATTCGCTGGCCCTGCGCGGCAACGCCGCCTGGTTTGCGGACGGTAAGTCACTGCTCTCAGCGGTCGTGCGTGACGGCGAACCAAGGTTGATGAGGATTCCACTGAATGGCGAGCCGGCAGCGTTGTTTGTCCCGGAGTACTCGATCGATCCGGCATGGTCCCCTGACCACCGCTTCGTGGTGTATTCGGGTGCGGACATCGGCACGACTTTTCCCCTACGCGCGGCCGCGCCAGACGGTCGCCCCTACCCGATCCCCGGCGTAATCCTGACCCGAGGCGCGCGCCGCGTAGCGTTCTACCCGGCGGCCCAGTCGCTGGTGATTCTGGATGGCGAGATTGGGCGCAAGAATTTCTGGCTGCTCAATCTCGCGACCGGTGCCAAGCAGCTGATTACGCAGTTGCCCGCAGACTTCGAAGTGCGGGATTTCGATGTCTCGGAGACGAACTCGGAAATCGTCTTCGATCGGATTGAGGCGAGTTCCGAGATGGCCTTGATCCAGAGATCGGTCCATGGAGCACTGAGATTCAGCCAGCGCCCGGGTGAATACCGGCGAATCCTGCTCAGAACTGCGCACGATCTCGGCCAAACGCGATCCGACGGCGGGCGCGCTCACGGCGCGGGACGCGCCGAACCGGTGCGCGTAGCTTGTGCGCAACGACCGGTGCTCGCCCTCAAGCCAGGCGAGACCGACTCCCATGCTGAGAGGAACCGGCTATTTGGATTCGTGCCATATCGGTTGACATTGATCCGCACGTCCCCAGCGTATGTGAATAGAATGCCGGTGAGCCGTGGGCAGATCCATAGCAGGCAGTGAATGGCGTATTTCTCCCGTCAGGACGTATGCCTCGTCTCCGGGCGCCTCGCTCACCGGGTAGGCGCGTACCGCGTACGGGCCGAAGTGACATCTGTTCTGCGAGTGAGGTGCTTGGAGGCCCACTGGCCAGACAGCGAGAGGTAGAGGACATCGTGCTGGCTGAGCGGTTGTAAGTGGGTCGCCGCGAGCGTGCTCTAAAGTATCGACCAGCGGTCTGCGGACCCTCGGCGTCGGTGGTACGGACTTTGGTGTCCTCGAGGTGGAGGTCGCCGCTTTCGATGGACAACGCGAGCGTCGTCGCACCGCCCGACCCGTTCAAGCGATCGCCGTGCACGCCCGCGCGCACGATCCAATTGCTGCGCGGGTTAACAGTACCGGCAGACTCGACATCATCCTCGAGGTGCTTCCAGTCGACCCCGAGCTGCGCGGTCAGGGTAGCGCGCAGCGTGCGCGGGGACGGATAGGTCGGATGCAGGGTCGCGACCTGTGCGTCGCCGACGGCATCGAGCCCGGCGAACTGCTACGCCGAGCCGGTAGTAGGAGTCGGCGTATGCGACCTGAATCCGAGCGCCATCGCCGCCAAGCGGCACGCCATAGGCGAGCCGTCCATAGTCCTGCTCATGGTTTGTCGTCGTGAGGAGATGTGCGTGAGCGTATCCCCGGGTCCGAGCGGCTTGGAGCCGCTGCGATCCGCCGATGCGCTCCTGCCCGGTCGAACGAACACCGTAGTATCGGCAGCAGCACCCACGACGGCCGCCTTGGCGGTACCGACCTGCACAGCGAGATCGACGTGCCGGGGTCGCCGCCGGGATGCAGGGCAGTCGCTGGCTGAGCGGACTGCGCCGTGTCCTGGATGAGCAGCACGGCCCTCTCGAGACGGTGTTCCTCAAGGACCGGCCGAGTTGCGCGGGCGCAAGATGGCGCTGAGCACCCCGCTTTGTGTCCGGAACGGTTATCGAGGGTCGTCTTTCCGAACAGGCCTTCGCTCACGGCAATGTTCACGATCCCGTCGCGCACGTCCTGCGCAGGTACATAGGCGCGAGCGATCAGGAACCCATGGGCACGGTGAAACTGCGTGATGCGGGCGGCCGCCGCTTCGAGATCACCGAGCGTGTGTTATCGCCTGCCGAGGACGCGATGAGCGCCAGCAGTTCGGAGGCAGAAAAGACGCTGTTTCTGGAGATCCGAAAGCCCGCTACCGCGAACAGCGGCCCCGCCGCCTCGGGGGGCGGCTTCGACGGTTCGGCGCGAGGATCGGCGCAACCGGGAGCGCGGGTGGAGGTGATGCGGCGCGCTCCGTCTCGCGCAGGAGCGTACCCGCATCGGGGGGCGGCTGCTCGGCGCTGGCGATGCCGCACACCCAGCACGAGGCGGGAACGCAAGCAGTCCGCCGGCGGCCGCTCACCCCGGATGCCCGGTCCCGCCGGGTTGAGTGCTTCAGCAGCTAGGGATTCTCCGCGCCCTTTACGCCATTGACGATGACGTCCTTCTTCGAGACGGCGTTGTACCTTGCCCTGCAACCGTCAATACGTCCGGCGATGTTTCCGTCACAGGCCCCGTACTGGTGACTTTCAATGTGGTACCGACCGTCGTCGCCCCAAACGTGGTGGCGGAGCTGGTGCCGGACGTGGTCGTCGTCAATGAAGTGCCGACCGTTCCTGATACGTTCATTGCCCCTGCCGATGTCAGAGTCGACGCCCCTGTGCCATTCAGGGCGGCCGTAGGGGGCCTGCGTCATCCAGCGTGATGGCACTCCCCTCGGCTGTAACGGTACCCCCGAAGTTGTTCGAAGCACTGGCGAGCGTAATGTTGTACCTGACGTCGCCCGTGCCGGTGACGCCGTTGTACGCGATCAGGCTGATCGGCCCGGTCGCACTGACCGCCGTCGAGGCGACCTGGTGATGGCACCCGCAAGCGAGTCGGCCGTGAACGTGCCGGTTGCCGTCGTGGCGCCCAGTTTCAGGCCGCTTGCGCTGCTATCGACGAGATCGATGTTCGAGCCGATGGAGCTCACGGCTCCCCTAAGCTATCCGAAGCATTCGCCAGCGTGATGCTGTAACCGGCGCTGTCAGGCTGTGGTGCCGTCACATGCAAGGAAGTCGAGGCAGACTGTGTGATGGGGCAAGCAGATGAGGACGCAAACGTCGTACCGACCGTGGTCATCCAAAATTAGTCCAGCGCCTGTACCGATCGTTATCATCGTCGATGAGGTGCCGACTGTTCCTGACACGTTCAATGCGCCAACCGACGTAACGGCGGACGCCCCATGCCATTGAGGACTGCCGTGAGAACGGCTGTATCGTGCAGCGTGATGGCACTGCCCGTGGCGGTCACAGTGCTCCCGAAGTTGTTCCCGTTCGCCAGGGTGATGGCGTAATTGGTGGTGCTTCCGTTGTTCGCAGTCAGGGTACTCGGCGCGGTCGCATTTACTGCCGTGCCGGCCACCTGAGTGATAGTGCCCGCGAGGGAGTCGGCCGTGAATGTCCGACGGCCGTGGTATTGCCAAGGACCGGGCCCACGGCTTTGGATGAAATCGATGTTCGAACCGGTGGAGGTTACCGCGCCCTTGAAACTGTTCGAAGCATTCGCCAGCGTGATGCCGTAATCGACGGCGCCCGTGCCGGTGAGTCCATTGCCGCGGTCAGGCTGCTCGTTCCGGTCACCTTGACCGCCGTCGACGCCGCCTGCGTGATGGCACCCGCGAGTGAGTCGGCCGTGAATGTGCCGGACACCATCGTATTAGCAAGGATCAGGCCGCTGCTGCTCTGGAGCAGGTCGATGTTCGACCCGCTGGACGTCACGGCACCGCCAAAGATGTTGCCGGCAATGGCCAGTGTAATGCTGCCGCTTGCGCCAGTGGCAGTCAGGCTGGAGGCGCCCGTCGCGTCCACGGTCGTCGCCGCCGCCTGCGTAATGGGACCGGCCGAGGCGAGGGTCAATGTTCCGTTAGCCGTCGTGGTGCCCACGATCAGGCCGCCTGTACCCGCGAGATCGATATTTGAACCGACTGAGTTCACGGCGCCACCGAAGCTATACGGGGCAATTGCCAGTGTGATGGCACCGAGCGCAAACAGACTGGTGGCGCCCGTTACTTTGAACGACGTCGAGGCCGCCTGCGTGATGGAGCCGTCACTCGCGAAACCATAGAAGGTACCTGTCGCCGTCGTGTTACCAGCGTAAGGCCTGTCGAGCCACTCGCCGCGACTTCGATGTTTAAGCCGTTGGAGGAAACGATTACCAAAGTAAATTTCCGTTGTACAAAGCATCGAGCGTGATGTTGTATTTGACATCGCCGACGCCCGTCTTGCCGTTGTCCGCGGTGAGGCTGTGGAGCCGGTCACGTAGACCGTCGTGTAGTAGTAGTAGCAGTAGGGTGAACACCGTAGTGATACGAATACTGCGTAATAAGGCCGGCAAGCGAAGTGAGGGTCAGGCTCCCAATGGCTGTCGTGTTACCCAGCGTCAAGCCGCCCGGACCACTACTGAGTAGACTGATGCTTCCGCCGTGGGTAAAAGGCGCCACCGAAAATGTTCTTGGCATTGGCCAGCGTGATAGTGCCGTATTCGTAAAAAGGTCCCGAGCAGCCGCCGAACGTGGTGCAGTCGTAGTATTCATATACCGCCTGCAGGGAAGTCGTGCGGGTGACGTTGACAACTGTTGAACCGGCCTGGCTGATGGGAGCAAGGCGGCATACGTGGTGGCCGTCAGCGTGGTTGCCGTGGTGTTGCCCAAAATAAGGCCGCCAGTGTTGCCATCGGCCAAGGAAATGTTTGAGCCGACGGAACTTACCGTGCCGCCGAAGCTGTTCGAGGCATTAGCAAGCGTTATGCCGTAGTTGACCGCGCTCGTACCCGTAGGCCATTATCCGCAGTCGCGGGTAGCGCCCGCGACGTTCACATCAGTCGAGCCCGCCTGCGTGATGGGCCCAGCCGTTGCGTTAACTCTGAGCGTCCCGCTCGCAGTCGTATTGCCCAAGACAAGACCGCCAGTATTGCTATCGAGGAGGTTGATGTTGGACCAATCGAACTCACCGCGCCACCGAAGATGTTCGTGGCGTTGGCCAGTGTGATGCTCGCGGCGCCGTTGTCCGCGGTCAGGCTTGTCGCCCCGACTACGTTGACCACCGTGGACGCAGTCTGCGTTAGAGCAGCGGACACCGAATTGGCCGTGAACGTGCCAGTTGCCGTCGTATTTCCCAGCTTGAGCGCGCCACTATCTACCAGGCTAACGTTCGAACCGTTGGATGCTATGGCTGCCAAGAAATTGTTGCCTGAGTTGGCAAGCGTGATGCCGTATTTGAGGTCGCCGAGGCAGCACATCCATTGTCGGCGGCAGGTTCGCCGCCTCTGTCGCGCATCGCCGTCCCCGACCATGCTAATTGCGCCGGCAAAAGTGACGAGTTTAGGGTCCCGCTGGCAGTCGTGTTACCGACAATCAGGCGCCCGCGCTGCAATGCGAGACTGATGTTCGAACCAGGGAAGTCACTGCGCCACCGAAGCTGTTCGTGGCGTTGGCCAGCGTAATGGCGTAATTCACGGCACCTGCGCCGGTCACTCCGTTGTTAGCCGTCGGGCTGGTGCGCCGATCAGGCGAGCGCAGTGCCGGATGAAGCGTGATGGCGCCGCTGTGGAAGTGATATTGGCGGAGTTGGCGCAATATTGCCAAGGTCACAGTGCCGGCAGTGGAGTTGATCGATAGGACGCCACCGACCTCGAGTGTCCCGCCGGTCTGCTTGTAGCCGCAGTGCTGAGATTGCTGGTAGTGGAGAGATTGCCTGACGCCACAACCAGACTGCCGTTATCGGTCAATGTCGTCAGGCTGGTCGCACCGGGCACGCCGCTGTGTAGGTCACCGTGTCGCCGAAGGTATCGTGATCGCCGCTCCGTTAGCGTAATGGAAGCGCCGCGCGCTCAGTTGGAGGTCCTTCGACAATTGCGCTAGACGCCCATGGCAGGCTGGAAAGCTGGGTGATGTTAGCGGTAGTCCGGTTGGTTCCACTAGCTGGTAGTTCAGAATGTTGCCTGAATTCACGGACAAGGAGTAGCCGGTGACCGTCACGGGTTTGGCGGTGCAACGTTCGCGTCTGCGAAGGATCCGCTGCCGGTGCCGAGCAGATTGACCACATCACCGGTCAGGGGTGCGATCGTCGGCGTGCCGTAGGGAATCGCAGTGGCTCCGTTGTAGACCTTGTTGGTCATTCAGACCAGTCACCATCAGGCCGAGCAGCTCGACCGTGTAGTTCTTCGTGGGGTGACGTAGAGCGGCAACGTATAGTTCGCCGCATCGGCACCGCTAATGGCCACGAGCATTTGCGAGTAGCTGCCGGCATCGAGAGTGGCTGCTCCCGCTGTAGACGGGGTTTACGACGCTTGATTTTCCGGTCTACACATCTCCAGCGGCCTCATTGCTAAAACTCACCGTGCAGGGAGTAAGCGTAGGACATACGTTGAGTTGCTGGCGCGATCGCCGAAACACTGACCAGAAGCGGCGCAACTCTGTAGCTGTTCGTCGGGGTGATATAGCCTGCAAAGGAGTAATTGCCAGCATCGGCACCCGTCAGACCAGACGCCGTTTGCGCATAGCCGCCGCAGCGAGGTGACCACTGTTATTGTAAACTGGGCTCCAATAGTCGCGCCGAGGCGACAAGTCTCCCGCCAGCACGTCGTTGAAGCTCACGGCTCCCGCAGTCACCGTCGAACCATAGGTCGATCCACCGGCGGCAATCGCGGCACCGGTCAACGCGAGCTGATTAACGGTAAAGGTGTGTGTTGGGGTGGTGTAGCAGCAAAGATGTAGTCGCCCGCATTGGGGGCGATGAGACCGGAGGCTGACTGCGCATAGCTTCCTGCGCAATGACCGCTAGTGCTGTAGAGCGGGCTGGAGATGCTCGCCGTTGAGTTTACCGCATCACCGGGAATGACGTTAGTGAAGCTCACACGCCGGGCGTGCCGTCGAACAGTACGTCGAACGCATGGATGATATAGATGCGCTCCGTCAGGGTGAGTCGGCTCGATCGTCAAAATTTCCTCCAGGATGTCATACCCTTGCCCTGGGTGGTCTGAGTACGTGTTGTAAAGGCCCGCATGGGTGCTGTGGCGACGGCGCAACACACCACTGATAGCGGTACTTGGATCGCTTTGCGATGTGCCGTTATAAGTCACGGTCGGATCCGGGGCGACGGTGAGCGCCAGAGGCGTCAGGAAAATCACGAGCAACGGATAGGTATTCCCTTCGTATTGCGCCACACATCGCCGCTACCCCCAGTGTCGCGATGCTCAGCCGACAAATTCGCTGCCGACTGCATCGTGCCGCCGTAGGCCCGTCCTCCCTGCGTGTGGGCCGCTATGCCGGGCATGGCGGCCGCGTCGTTGTCGGTATTCCAATAGCTGTTGCCGATCGTGCCGCTGTTGTAACCGACGAGCCCACCGAATTCAGAACTGCCGGCACCACTCACGGTACCCGTGGCGTAGCTGTTGGTAACGGAGCCCTGGTTGGCTCCCACCAGCCCACCGAATTGCGTCCCGCCAACCCCACTTACGCCACCCCTGGCTAGCTGTTACTGACCGTGCCAAGGTTGGTCGACAGGCAAGCGACATCTTCGTAGCCGTTCGCGACCTGACGCGGCCCGCGCGTAACTGTTCTGCAGCGTGGCGAGACGTTGAAGCCCGCAAGGACGCAATTCCGAATGCGCTGGAGCGTTGCCCGTTACGCAGCCCGTGGCGTAGCTCGCCGCACTGTGCGGCGGCATTGTTTCCAACCAGTCCGCCGATAATGGTCGAGCCATGCACGCTGTCGGTGGTGTAGCTGTCGGTGACTCAGTTCTGGTTTCCACCTCCAATCCGCCGACGTACTCGGAGCCGCTCACCGGCCCGGTTGCGTAGCTGTTCGTTACCGGGCCTTCACTCAGACCCACTAGACCACCGACATATTCAGAACCGCTCGCGCTGCCCGAGACGTCTGGTAAAGATTATGCCGCCCGCGAGATTACGCCAACAGCCCGCTGACATCGTAGGCCGCTTTCTGCGCCCGTGGCAAGCTCTTTGAACCGAACCTGCTAGCTCAGTCTCAAAGCCCTCCAACATCGGTGGAGCGGTACGCCGCGAGGCGTAGATGTTGCTGACGGGGCCGCTGATACCTCCCGCCAATCGACCCACAAAGCTGGAGTCGCTTCCGGCGTTCACGTTACCCGTGGCGTAGCTGTTGCTAACAGAGTCGCCGTTCAGGCCGACCAGCCCACCGACATAGGAGGAGTTGCCAGCCCCGGTGACGCTGCCCGTGGCGTAGCTGCCATTGACCGAGCCGAGTCCGTTCTCTCCCATCAGTCCGCCGACATCGTAAGAACCGCTCACACTGCCGCTGGCGTAGCTGTTGGTGACCGTCCCGTCGCTGTAACCGGCCAGCTCGCCGACAAATGTGGCTCCACTGACGGTCCCGCCCACCAACCCGACGTTCTGGATCATGGCACCGGTGCCGACGTTTCCAAACAATCCCACATAGGTTCCGGACGGCAGATTAATCGTGAGACCGCTGATGGTATTTCCGGCTTCATTGAGCTTACCGGTGAAAGGCGTGCTTAAATTTCCAATAGGGGCGAACCCCGAGCTGCCCCAGACATCGCCGCCATTACCGGTGGCCGACGCGTTGACGTTCTGACCGAGCGTATAGCCTGCGGCGGTATTCATCGCGATCAATTGCAACTGGTGTGCATTGATGATCGTGGTGGCATATTCGGACGCAAGCATCGGGTAGTTGCTCCGGCTGCGCCGCCTGCGTTGTTCAATGTGCCATCGGAGTCGACGATCACCCAGTTGTTGCCCGATGCGCCGGGGGTAGTTGTGAGGTTAAAACCCGTAAAACTCGATGCGGTCTGCATCTGCGCGTCAGTCAGGCCTGTGCCGCCCCCAGAGGTCGATTGACCAGAGGTTGTGACGTCCCAGAAACTGTTGTTAATGCCACCGGCGTTGTAGCCCACCAGCCCGCCGACATCAGCGGAGCCACTGACGGGGCCCGTCGAATACGTATTAGTTATCGATCCAAAGAGCGCGCCCACCAGGCCGCCGACTTGGTTAGACCCACTCGCGCCGCTCACACCGCCCGTCGCATAAGCGTTAGTGACCGAACCGCTGTTGATACCTACCAGCCCGCCCAGATCTTGAGAGTTGCTCCCACCAGTCACGCTGCCGGTGGCGTAGCTGTTACTGACAGAGCTGTCGTTTTCCCCAACAAAGCCGCCGAAGTCTTGCACCACCGCTCACGTCGCCAATCGCGTAGCTGTTGCTGACCGTGGCGCCCGCTCCATTGTTGATACCAACCAGGCCGCCAACATCGGTAGAACCGCTCACGCTCCCCGTGGCGTAGGTGTTGCTGACTGCGCCGGCATAGTTGTACCCCACCAGTCCGCCGACCCATTCAGAAGCGTTTGTCCCGGTCACGGAACCGGTGGCATAACTGCTGTTGACACCTCCGTTGACCTGTTCACCTATCAGGCCGCCTACAGCGCTTGTCCCGTTCACACCGCCGGTGGCATAGCTGTTAGTAACCGTGCCGCCGGTGTTGTAGCCCACCAGACCGCCGACCTCTTCATCGCCGTTCACGCTGCCGGTGGCATAGCTGTTGGTAACGGTGGCGCCGTTATTGTTATAGCCCACCAGCCCGCCAACGATTTGAGAGCCGCTTGCCGCGCTCACGGGACCCGTGGCATAGCTATTGGTGATCGTGGCGCCCGTATCGTTGTAGCCGGCGAGTCCTCCGATACTTTCGGTTCCGCTAGCAGCACTCACGGAGCCCGTGGCGTAGCTATTGGTGATCAGGGCGCCGCCGGCGTTGTAGCCCACCAGCCCACCGACGAAAAACGTGCCGCTCGTACCGCTCACAGGACCCGTGGCGTAGCTGTCACTGACCGTGCCGCCGTTGTAGCCCACCAGGCCGCCAACCTCATTAGAACCAGTCACGCCGCCGGTAGCCCAGCTGTTCGTGATAGAGCCGCTGCCATTCACCCCCACCAGCGCGCCAACCGAGTACTGGCCGTTCACGCTGCCGCCGACCAGGCCCACGTTCTGGATTACGGAGCCCGTGCCCGTGTAGCCAAACAGCCCGACATAGTTAGTGGATGGCAGGTTAATCGTGAGGCCGCTGATCGTGTGTCCGAGTCCGTTGAATGTGCCGTTAAACGTAGTGCTGGAATTTCCGATTGGCGTGAAACCCGCGCCGCCGTTCCAGCCCGATGTGGCGGTGGCATCGACGTTGCTGCCCAGTGCGTAGTATCCGGACAGATTTCCGTTGACGCCCTGCAAGTCCGTAGCGGTCGTGCTGCCCGGCGTACCCAGACTGTTGATAATGGTATATGCGCTACCTCCGATGGAGAGGCTGGGGTTCGCACCCGAAAGGGTGATCGAGTTACCCCTGTTCAAGTTGAAGGCGCCCGAACCACTTGCAGCTTGGCTGCCATTGGCGGTGTTGGGATTGATCACGAGGCCGGCGGTGTTGCCGGTTGCCGTCATGTTGGCATTGACATTGACGTTGTTCGAGGCAGTCAGGGTCAGTGTCGTGTTGGCACTCCACGATACGGGGTCATTGACGTTGATGTTGCCGCCGCTACCTCCTCCGGTGACAGGCGACGTTCCATTACTGCTCACAATAGAGGTGTTCGTCGAATTCAGATCACTACTGAGCGTCGCCCCACTGATGTCGCCGCCGGATGGGGCCACGGTGAAGTCCGTGGGATCGATGAGCCAGGTTCCCGTTTTGCCGGCGGCCGCGAGCGTCGTAATCTTGGCGGCGTTGCCGACGTCGACATGGCTGCCGCTTGTCTCGATGAAGCCACCGTTGCCGCTCTGTGGCGCGGAGGTATCGAGCGTGCCGGCGACGTCGACGGTGCCGCCAGAGGCGACGAGGCGAATGATCCCGCCTTCGTTGCTGACGGTATGCGCCTCGATCACACCGCTGTTGTTGACGACGCCGGAGAGCACGTGGTCAAGGCCGCGAGAAGTGAGAATCACCTGCCCACCGTCGGCGCGGATCAGCTGCGCGTTGGAGGCGAGCGCGTTCAGCGTACCGACGTCCACGGACAGCCCGATGACTGAGCGGCCACTCAGTGTCAGCGTGACCTGATCACCCGCTGCGAGCCCCACGGTGCCTTGCGGTGCGTTGAGGATGCCACTGTTCGTTACCTTTGGCCCTATGAAAGCCAGGTATCCGCCACTCGTGGCGGATACCTGGCCAAGGTTTCCGACGCTCCCCGAATTCGGCGCGCCAGTGAAGGTGTACTTGCCCGAGAGAAAGCTACTCAGTGAGAGATCGAGCGTCGAGGCGAGGAGGCCTCCGACGCTCACCTGCGCCGTCCGTCCGAAGAGAACGCCGTTCGGGTTCAGGAGGAACACCTGGCCGTTCGCCGACAGCGTACCGAAGATCTTGGATGGGTCTTGCCCGAGAATCTCATTCAAAGCGACGGCCGATGAGCTGGGCTGCTTGAAGATCACCGAGTCGCCGGCGCCGATGCTGAAACTCGACCAGTCGATTGCGACCTTGCCGCTCGACTGCTGCACCGTCATCGAGTTGCCAGAGCCGCTGATCGTCGCGGCGCCGGTGATGACGTGACCGCCCGTCGGGAGTTCCCCCGCCAGTACTCCTATAGAAAGGAGTCCGCCGAGCGCTGCGGCGATAGCCACACGCATCGGGACCGGCGCAGCTGTAACAGGAGTGACAACGGCGTCGCTTGCACGACTTCGGGTGTGCGTCCTCATGGTGAGCCCCCAAGACCACACTGTCCCCATCCGAGACCAGTTATCCATTCTTAATATGTGCGGTCCGCGGGCGATGATGCTCCTGACGTTCTATCTGACACAAGCGCCTCAATGCGTGCTCTTTCAGGTGGCCATGGCGACTGCACTAAATAGCCGAGGGCCGGTTATTAACATTTGTAAATTCGCCCCGAGCAGAAGTCGTAGCACCCGAAGTTCTCGAAATAATTCATTCGGATTTCTTCGATTGTTGCTATGAAGTTACCCGCAGCTATTTGCTGCGCTGCAACACAACGGCTGTGCGATCGATCCTTGCCGCGTGTAAGTAGTCAGTAAGGGTGCAATACCCGGAGCAGCATCCTTGGGACTCGCGCATCCGGAAGCCGGCGCGCTGCGTATAAGCATGCACGAATCATCGGGCCTTGCTTCATGTTCAGACTGCTGCATTACATCGTCATTTCCGTATTGGCCTGCGCATTCGCCCAGGATGCCCCTGCGGCAACGGCGCCGATCTCCTGGCAGACACAGTGGAATCAGACCCTCTTCACCCAGGCCGCGCACGAACATCGCTTCGTGCTGCTCGATCTGCACGCGGTCTGGTGTCACTGGTGCCACGTGATGGACGAAGAGACTTACGCCGATCCGGCCGTGATCGCACTCATCGGCAAGCGCTACGTCGCCGTGAGCGTCGATGCCGACTCCGATCCGGCGCTCGCCAGCCGCTACGGCGACTGGGGCTGGCCTGCAACCATCGTGCTCGCTGCCGACGGCACCGAGATCGTCAAGCGCCGCGGCTTCATCCCGCCCGCACAGATGGCGTCCCTCCTGCAGGCGATCATCGACGATCCCTCACCCGGTCCTTCGGTGCAGGCCGCAGCCGCGCCTTCGACCAGCAGCGCCGCAGCGCTGAGTGCCGCACAGCTCGCCGCCTTCAGGAAAACCTATCTCGATGCCTACGACGTCAAGTACGGCGGCTGGGGCAGCGGCCAGAAATTCATCGACGCGCCGACGCTCGAATACACCCTCGAGCTGGTGCTCGAGGAACGCGATGCGCAGGCCGCGCGCCGCGCGCGCGCCAGACACTCGATGCCAACCTCAAGCTCATCGATCCGGTGTGGGGCGGCGTCTTCCAGTACTCGGCAACCCCTGACTGGACTTCCCCGCATTACGAGAAGCTGTTGTCTTTCCAGGCCGATGACCTGCGCCTCTACAGCGAGGCGTACGCGCGCTGGCACGAGCCGCGCTATCTCAATGCCGCCTACGCCCTTGAGCACTACCTGACGGACTTCCTGACATCGCCGCAGGGCGCCTTCTACGTCAGCCAGGATGCGGACCTGTCGCCACGCATCCCCGGACATGAGTACTACGCGAAGAATGATGCCGTGCGCCGCAGCCTCGGCATCCCGCGCATCGACACGCACGTCTACGCGCGCGAGAACGGCTGGGCGATCCGCGCCCTGTGCCAGCTGCATGACGTCACGGGCGACGGGCAAGCACTCGCTGGTGCCGTACGCGCCGCCCATTTCGTGCTGGCGCAGCGCGCGCTTCCCGGCGGCGGTTTCCGCCACGATGCCAAAGACGGCGGCGGACCGTACCTGGATGACACGCTCGCGATGGGCGAGGCGTTCCTTGCGCTGTACCGCTCGACCGGCGATCGCACCTGGCTGGTGCACGCCCGTGCCGCGATGGCCTTCATCGACGCGCAGCTGTCCGACCGCCGCGGCGGCTACATGAGCGCACCGGTTGCCGCAGGCGCCACCGGCGTGTTCAGGGATCCGCCCCGCTCGCTTGCGCAGAACGCAGAAGTTGCGCGCTTCGCCAACCTCCTCAACCGCTATACGGCCGACGAGCACTATCGCCGCGCGGCGCTGCATGCCATGCAGTATCTGGCCACGGCGGGCGATGCCGGCGAGCTGCGCACGGATGTGCTGCTCGCGGCGCACGAGCTGGACAACGCGCCGATCCATATCACGATCGTGGGCGCCAAGGGCGATGCGGCGGCCCAGGCGCTGCACGCTGCGGCGTTACAGTTCCCGGCGCCCTATCTGCAGGTCGACTGGTGGGACAAGAGCGAGGGACCTTTGCCGAACCCGGAAGTGAGCTACCCGCAGCTGGCACGCGCCGCCGCGTTCGCCTGCACCGGCAGCAGCTGCTCGACACCGGTGTTTGAAGCGGCAAGTGTCGGGCGCACCGTCACGGCTGCACTGTATCGGTGAGTCACCGCCAAGCTTCACGCACCAGGTTGGGCGTTGGACGGGGGAGTTGTGCGCCCCTAGTATCGCAGGCTGCGAAAGTTGAAGGATGCGCGCAGCTTGAAGTCAGATGCTCTCATCAACGCGGTGTGGCCGGGTCAGGCGTATCCGCGCGGCGCCACGTGGGACGGCGAAGGCGTCAATTTCTCTTTGTTCTCCGCCAATGCGGACAAGGTCGAGCTGTGCCTGTTCGACCCTTCCGGCCGGCACGAGGTACAGCGCATCAACGTGCGCGAGCGCACCGATGACGCCTGGCACGTCTACCTGCCGGAAGCGCGGCCCGGCCTCCTGTACGGCTACCGCGTTTATGGGCCCTACGATCCGGAAAACGGCCAGCGCTTCAATCCGCACAAGCTGCTGATCGAGCCGTACGCCAAGCAGCTGCAGGGACCGCTGGTGTGGAGCGATGCGCATTTCGGCTATCGCACCGGGCATGCCAAGGCCGACCTGACCTTCGACCGCCGCGACAGCGCGGCCGGCACCCCGAAGTGCCTCGTGGTCGATTCCGCCTTCACCTGGGGCAATGACCGCCCGCCGCGCGTGCCGTGGCACGACACGGTCATCTACGAGGCGCACGTGCGGGGCCTTTCGATCAATCATCCGGACGTGCCACCACGCCTGCGCGGCACCTACGCAGGCCTTGCCACCGCGCCGATCATCGATCACCTGGTGCGCT
Source organism: uncultured Gammaproteobacteria bacterium (assembly GCA_963787655.1). GTDB lineage: Bacteria > Pseudomonadota > Gammaproteobacteria > Steroidobacterales > Steroidobacteraceae > 13-2-20CM-66-19. Next base: position 121,361 of record CAWBDY010000004.1, read on the forward strand.
TAGGGATCACCGCGATCGAACTGATGCCGGTGCACGCCTTCGTCGATGACCGGCACCTGCTCGACAAGGGCCTGCGCAACTACTGGGGCTACAACACGCTGGGGTTCTTCGCCCCCGAGATGCGCTATTCGGCGACCGGCCGCATCAGCGAATTCAAGACCATGGTGAAGGTGCTGCATTCGGCCGGCATCGAGGTGCTCCTGGACGTGGTCTACAACCACACCGCCGAGGGCAATCAGCTCGGTCCGACGCTGTCGTTCCGTGGCATCGACAATGCCGCCTACTACCGCCTCTTGGCGGAAAATCCGCGCTACTACATGGACTTCACCGGCACCGGCAATACCTTGAACCTGCAGCACCCGCGCGTGCTGCAGATGCTGATGGATTCGTTGCGTTACTGGGTGCTGGAGATGCACGTCGACGGCTTCCGTTTCGATCTGGCCTCGGCGCTGGCGCGCGAGCTCCACGACGTCGACCGCCTCGGCTCGTTCTTCGACACCATCGGCCAGGATCCGGTGCTGTCGCAGGTGAAGCTCATCGCCGAGCCCTGGGACATCGGCGACGGCGGCTACCAGGTCGGTAACTTCCCGCCCGGGTGGAACGAGTGGAACGACAAGTACCGCGATACGCTGCGCGGCTTCTGGAAGGGCGACGGCGGCCTGGTCGGCGATTTCGCACGGCGTTTCACCGGCTCCGCCGACCTGTACGAGGCGAGCGGCCGCAAGCCCAACGCCAGCATCAATTTCATCACGGCGCATGACGGCTTCACGCTCGAGGACCTGGTCAGCTACAACGACAAGCACAACGAGGCCAACGGCGAGGACAACCGCGACGGCCACAATGAGAACCGCTCCTGGAACTGCGGCGTGGAGGGACCCACCACGGATGCGGCCGTGCTGACGCTGCGCCGCCGCCAGAAGCGCAATCTGCTCGCTAGCCTGCTCTTGTCGCAGGGCGTGCCGATGGTGACGAGCGGCGATGAGCTCAGCCGCACGCAGCACGGCAACAACAATGCCTACTGCCAGGACAACGAGCTGTCCTGGCTCGACTGGCAGCTGGATGCCAGCAAGCAGGAGTTCCTGGAATTCGCCTGCCGCATGATCCGCTTGAGGCGCGAGCACCCGGTGTTCAGCCGCCGCCGCTACGTGCAGGCCGAGACCCGGACACCGGAGGGACTCAAGGAAATCATCTGGCTGGCGCCCGACGGACGGGAGATGGAAGAGGACGACTGGCACAAGGACTTCACCCGCTGCCTCGGGATTTACCTGGCAGGCGGCGCCATCCAGCGCCCCGGGCCGCGCGGTGAAGCCATCAAGGACAGCGATTTCCTGTCTGCTGCTGAACGCGCACCACGAGACCATCACGTTCCAGATCGCGGAAATCCTGAGCGCCAAGTCCTGGGTGACCGTGCTCGACAGCGCCGCCGAGGGCACGCCGCTCGCCATCCCCGCAGCGCCGCGCGAGTACCCGCTGCACGGGCGCTCGCTGGTGCTGCTCGAGGAAGTGCCGACAGGCTAGACTTGCGCGCGCCGCAGTCCACGCACGAGTAGGTCATGAAGGTTGTCACGTACAACATAAACGGTATTGGTGCGCGCCAGGGGGCGCTGCTGCGCTGGCTCGCCGAGAGCTCGCCCGACATCGTGTGTCTGCAGGAGCTCAAAGCCCCGCAGGAGAAATTTCCCGAAGCTGCCGTGCGCGAGGCCGGCTACGGCGTCATCTGGCACGGACAGAAGAGCTGGAACGGCGTGGCGATACTGGCGCGCGGCGCGGAGCCCAAGGAGGTGCGCCGCGCCCTGCCCGGCGACCCGGAAGACGTGCACAGCCGCTACATCGAGGCTACCGTGCACGGACTTACGGTGGGGTGCCTGTACCTGCCCAACGGCAACCCGGCGCCGGGCCCCAAGTTCGACTACAAGCTCAAATGGCTCGAACGCTTCATCGTCCACGCAGCAAGCCTGGTGTCGAGCAAGTCGCCGGTGATCCTCGCCGGTGACTACAACGTGATTCCCACCGAGCGGGATGTCTACAAGCCCGAGCGCTGGGTGAACGATGCGCTGTTCCGTACGGAGGTGCGCCAGGCCTTCGTGCGCCTCACGGCCCAGGGCTGGACCGATGCGGTGCGCCACATGCACCCGGATGCCACGATCTATACGTTCTGGGATTTCTTCCGCAATGCATACCAGCGCGATGCGGGCCTGCGCATCGATCATCTACTGCTGAATCCGGCCGTTGCCGGGCGTCTGGTCGGTGCCGGGGTGGAACGTGCGGTGCGCGGCTGGGAGAAGCCCAGCGATCACGCGCCGACCTGGGTGGAGCTTCGCGACAGTTAAACGGGCGATCAGGTCCCGGACGGCGCGAACGCGCCGTCCGGGCCTCGAATCTTCTTGTTACTTGGCTGCTTTGGCCGCTTCGATGGCGTCGTGCAGCTCATGCTCCGCCTGGCGCAGCAGGTCTTCTGCCTTGGCGCCGTGACCTGCCATGTCGTAGTGGTTGGCAGCGCGGGCGCGCTCCATCTCGTGGATGGATTCCACTACATGGTTATGCACCTTATCCAGATCGTGCCAATCATGGACCTTGTCGGCCATGGCGAGACCTGCCGCTAAAGACAGACCTGTAGCGACGGCTAACACTGCAATCTTCATGATGACTCCTTGATGAGACCTGTAACTGTCTTAAACAACTCGCGGACAGGGGATGCCCGCAGTGCGGCGAAGTCTAGTCAGCGCCGAACCAGAGTCAAATTAAGGTTTTGTCAGCACCGATTGGTGCTTAATTCCAACCGCGTGCCGGCCAGCCGAGATTTTTCAACAGCCGCGCCGGTGCGCCGCTGCCGGAGAGGGCCAGGCGATAGGCGCCGCATTTCAGCCGCGAGCGCAGGCCGTCGCGGTGCACCAGCGCAGAACGAAACTCCACCAGGCGGGGCCGCCAGCGCAGCTTCGACTGTTCGCCAGTTGGCGACAGGTTGGCGCTGTTAAGTCCATTCGCGATCGCGTACTTGAGTGCTTCCGCGACCGTGGTCGTCATGACACTGTAACGTGCCCAGCGCGGATCGAAGCCCGAGTAGTACAGATACACGCTGCGGCCGACCACGAAACCGATGCGCGAGGCGACCACCACACCTGCAATGCGCAGCTGGAAGACGCGCACCGCATCGCGCACCGCCAGACGCCCGCAAACATCACAGAGAAACTCCTGCGCCACTGCTGAGGCGAAGCGGTCCGGATGATGCGCGCCGCCAACCATGGCGGCACGCGCGGCGTGCAGCTGCAGAAAGCGCGGCAGAGCTGCGCGTACCTCGGCCGGGCTGCGCGCCACCACGAACTCGAACTTGTGGCCGTCGCGTCTGAGCGAGTTGTAACAGTGCCGCAGCGATTCACGTATGTTGCGCTTGAGGCCCGCCCGGAACTTCTGCCAGCTGTCGGGCAGCTCCAGTACGAAGTCGTCGCAGGTCTCATACCAGTGGGGTTGCGCCTCGCGGCTCAGCGCGGCGGCGAGCGGCGGGGCAATGCGCTTCCAGTCGATGCAGTCCCAGTTGCGCATCGTACTTAAGTGCGCGTGCACGCTGCGCACCGTCGATTGCTCGTAGCCGGGCTTGATCAGCGGGTTGCGAATCTCGGTCAGTCCGTGATCCGCACCCATCAGTGACAAGGTGGTGAACTTCAGCGGCCCGAAGCGGTACCGGCGCAGCATCAGCGGCACGATGGCCACGCACTCCCGCTCGCGCGTGCGCAGCACGCAGAACAGCGGCCGCTCCCGCGCCCAGCGGCTGGGCTTTAAGAAATGCGTGCACCAGGCGAGCTGCCACTCCTGCAGCGCGAACGGCAGCGTATCCCCCGTACAGGCGTACAGGTGCTCGTAGTCGGGTGCGAGCGCTGCGATCGCGGCGAGCTCTGCGACGATCTCGGTCGACAGCTCTTGTGTTGTGGCTTCGTCGGGCGGCACTTGCACTGAGTGATCGACTAGGGCGACGCGCTCGACGAGGTTTTGGGTTTGCGCGGGCTTCGCACCGACCAAGGCGCGCGCGCGACGCGCGAAAGCACCCGGACCCGTTGCATTCAGCTCGGACACTCAACCTCGCAGGCTACGCTTTGAAACATAGCACGGCGGCGGCGGTGACTTCGCCTACCGGAACAAATTCATCTGCTTGGCTGCAGCGGCTCGGATCGAGCTTCGCTAACCGTCACAACCTGATGATTGGTAAGTATTTGCGCCAGCGGCAACGCGGGCGTGACGACGCCCGCGCAGAGTGGCCACGGCGCCTACGCCTTAGCCAGTGCTGCGACCAGGATGCCGGCTGGCTGCCAAGACGCTCGGCAGCCTGGCAGGCCTTGAGCAGGGCGCGGACGGCTACGTACACGGCTTCGCAGACGCCGCCTCCCTTATTCCCGGTCGTACACGTTGCGCCTCGAGGGCCGATGCGCCACGTGGCTCGGCTGCGACCTTCCCCTTCAGTTTCCGCGCACGGCGGGCTCTCTAAAGTTCCGGCGCGCAAACAACAAAACGCGCCACCGCCCGTGCGATATCTTCAGTGGAGTGTGACTGCGCGCCCCGTCGTCCCGTCACGACTGAAGTCGAAACGAACCTGCATCACGCGCCGGGATGGAGTGTCCATCGGTGGAAACGTCCATTGCTTGGCGGCCTCGATTGCGAGCCGCTGAAAATACTGACTCGGACCCGTTCGATCCAGCTCTGCGGCAGACACCGCCCCAGACTGATCGACGATGACTCGCACCCACACTTTGACGTGTCCGCGGATCGTTCGACGTGCGCCCGGGGAAACGTCCGGGAGGACCTCATGGAGCGCCGGCGGCAACGTAGCCGCATCGCTTCGCGCCGGCTTCGTCGTGGAGACGGCAGCGACAGGCGCGCTCGCCTGCGCCGGCGCTGCCGGGGTGCTGGCCGGAGTCTGTAACAGGGAGCCAACGGGGGCCTGGAGTGGAGGCGGAGCCGGGGTGCGATGGCTTCTGATCAGGCTCACTCCCATCCAGACCAGCGCAAGAATCACGACGGCCCCGACTATCACAGTGAGTAAGCCTCTCGGCTTCGGATCCTGTGTCACGGATGGCGCGGCGCCTCGCAGCAGCGGGACTGAAATGCTGGGGTACGGTGCGCGGGGGCGGCGGCTCGGTTGTCCTCGGCTCGGGCGGTATGAGCACGACAGGCTGAAGGGTCGCGGCCGGCTCAGGCCCTAGCGGTGAGCCGCCGGCCCAGGCCACGAGCTCCGCCACGCTGGGACGATCCTGCGGCCGGGGGTTCAGACAGCGGGTCACGACCTCGCGGAATACCGGCGAGAAATCGGCCGGCAGCGCAACGGCGTTCATGGACTCGCCCAGGCCCGCAGGCGAACGACGAGTGAGCGCTTCGAACAGGCTGACGCCCAGCGCCCGGATATCACCGGCAGTGGAATAGGTTCCTTGCCGGTCAGGGGATTCGTGCATAGGAGGCGTGTCGCGGCCCATCTTGCCTTCGCGGACGCGACGGATCGTGTCGGTTGCCAGCTTCAACTGATCTCCGACCACCAGGATGTTCGTAGGCTTCAGCTGGCCGTGCACCAGGTTCCGCCCATGAAGGAACGCCAGTGCGTCCAGGATCGGCAGCAGCATTTCTCGCGCTTCGTCTTCCGTCAGCGCGCGATGCAGCAACAGCTGTGCAAGAGTCTGGTCGGCGTACTCCGTGACGTTGTACAGGTAGGGCAGCCCGTCCAGCTGGCACCCACCCCACGCGAACATCGGCAGCAGATGAGGGTGAGCCAGGCGGCCAGCCCTCTTCCATCGCGGCAGTTGCGATTCCGCCAGGGATCGATCGGCGGGAACCAGCTTGATTGCGACCTGCGAGAGGTGGTGCTCCGCAGACTTGGTCAGAAAGACGCCGCTATGATCCGAGCAACCGAGAAAGCGTCCTAAAGGGAACGCACCGTTGATGACCTGTCCCTGCCATCGGGTCCAGACATCGCTCGTCACTTCATTTGATTGGACGCTCATATGCCCCCGCGTGCGGCTGAGCCGCGGGCACTGTCACTTTCCCACGACACCGCATACCGCGCCGCACACGACCACGCGCGCGGCAGCGGCTTACGATACCCCGTCCAACGCATCATCATAATGAGCCGCAGCGCTCGGAATTTCCGACGGGCTAACTAAGTTCATGTGAGTCTCTGGCATCGATTCATTGGGTCCGCCACGCCACTGCCTTGCGAAAGATTCCAGTGTCAAATAGATCTCAAGCCAGCTGAGTTCGCAAACTCTCATCCTGCGGTGATTTAGGGTGCAAGGCGTAGCTGGGGTGGGTGAGACAAACGGCCGCCGCGACCGTAGACGACACGACCAGGCCGTTGACGGCCGGCCGCGGCAAGAAGACCGCGGCCGCCTGCTCAAGGCATTGAACCTCTGCCCCGGGCGGCCGAATCCCGATCACCGCTCGCGGAAAACTCCAGCAGTTACGAAGCCGGCCCAGGCGGCCGTGCCTGGCGGCCATTGAGGTCGCGCGACGGCCGAAGCCTAAAACACTTTGCGGAGCATCCGTTGCATATGACTACGCGATATGGTAGTTGTGGCATCACAAGACATCGATTCGCAGATCTCTAGCGCAAAGGGTCGCGCAACTCGGGTTGCTGAGGCGATGAGGGGGGCGCTGAATGAACGAGCAGGATTGGGTCGTTGAAGCTGAGTCGCAGTCGGCGGGCATACGCGTGCAGATTGCACGATGTGATTGGCCACAACCGACTGAGTACTTCGAGACTGTCAGCTGGCATGCGCTGAATTTCTCGCTCACTCCGATTCCCGAAGGCATCGAGGGCTATCTTAAGGGCCGCTCCATCTCGGTGCAGCGTTCCGACGTCGGCCGGCTGGTGTTTGTTCCGGCAAACCTGCGAATGGGCTGCCGCGGCAGTGGCGGGCGCCTTCAGCGTGTGGTGCGCGCCTTCCTCGATCCCAGCTGCCTGGTAACCCATTTGCCCGCAACTGACGAACTCTCCTCCGATGGCCTGCGGGGCTGCCTGAACATTAAGGCGCCCGAAATCGTTAATGCGCTGCTGCGCCTGCGCCGGGAAACGCTGCAGCCAGGTTTTGGCACGCGAATACTGCTTGAGTCGCTGGGCGCCGTAATCGCCGTGGAGCTGGAAAGGCTGCTGCTGCCGCGCGTCGAGCGCGAAGCGGCATCGAGGCGCAGGAGCTTGCTCACGCGCGCGGACCTGAGACGGATCGTGGAATTCGTTGACTCGCGCAGCGCCGCCAATATCACCATCACGGAAGTCGCCGACGCCTGCAATATCAGCAGTCGCACTTTGACCCGCAAATTCAAGCAAACCACGGGCGAGACCCTCCATGCGTATGCCCATCGGCGCGCCACGAAGCGCGCCCGTGCGCTGCTGAGTGACACGGAACGCAGTATCAAGGAAGTCTCCTACCAGCTGGGGTTTCTGAACCCGTCCGCGTTTTCGATCGCGTTTCGCCGCGCCACCGGTGTCAGCCCGAGCGAGTATCGGCGCTCCGTGGCGTAGTCCGGAACAGCTGTAATTAGCGGCAGCGGATGAGCGAGCTGGGCCGCGCCGCGAAGATGCTGTCTTACTAGCAGTCGCGCCGAGCTGGCGTAATCTGTAAACACATTGGCCCATCCCGAAACATGCCCCGCCGGCCGAGCCGTCTGTTACTCCGTACACTCCGAAGAATGCTGTCGCAATCGGTTGCCGCCGGATGAAGGCCCGATCGCCCCGGGAGGACCGCCCGCGCGGGCCGCAGCGCGCTGGGGCGAACCGCTAAATGGAGAGCTTTCTCGCACACCGCGGCATCTGTATCTCGGATCTCGATGCAGCTTGCGAGTTCTATGCTAATGCGCTCAGGTTTTCTTCGGTCACGGACGGCATTGCCGACCAACCCATACTGGAAGCGTTGACGGGGCATAGCGATGCCGCGGTGCGCTCGCGGCTTATGCAAGACGAGGCCGGCATGACTCTCGATCTGGTGCAGTTTCTGTCCCCGCCTGCGGTTGGTAACGCGGCAGCGGCGTCCCCTTAATCAATGCGGGCTCACGCATTTGTGCTTCTGGACGCCGTGCATCGAGGACACCGCGAAGCTGATCGAGGAGCACGGCGGTATTGCGCATTGGCACACCCTCGTAACGGCGAGTGAAATGAACACCCGGGTGATGTATTGCTCCGACCCGGACGGTGTGCGCGTGGAACTTGGCGAGAAAAGCGGTGCGCCGTTTGCATTTCTGCACGCGGGTGTTTGCGTCGGCGACCTTGACGCAACCCTCGCATTCTATCGCGAGGTGCTGGGATTTCGCGCGGTGGAGCAGCTCGAGCTCAAGCAACACGCAGCCTGGTTAGCACCCCTGATGGAGCTGCAGGATGTGAGCCTTACGGCCCATGTGCTGGTCAGCCAGCGCGGCGAGCGCATAGAGCTGCTCGAGTGTCATCGGCCTGCTCCCTTTGGCAGCCGCAGACGCGCGCCGCCCAATCAGTTGGGACTGAGTCATATGACGTTTGCGGTCTCTAATCTGAATGAGGCGGCGGGGCTCATCGGCACGCTTGGCGGAATGGACGCGACTCTCATCTGCGCTGATGGACAGCGAGCTCTGGCGTGCGCAGATCCGAATGGAGTCACTCTGATCATGGCCGAGCGACGACCGTGACCGGCCCTGAAGAATTCGGCTGCGCAAGAGCGAGAGCACCGCGATGATCGTCAAAGGCAAGGTGCTGATTCTGACCGGTGTAGGTCCGGGCATGGGGCGCCGCCTGGCACTGGAAGCGGTACGTGAGGGAGCCCGCGTGGCGCTCGGGGCACGCTCGCAGCCATTCATTGAAGCGCTGGCGGCCGAGATCAACGCAGCAGGCGGTGAGGCGCTGGCAGTACCGACGGACGTGCTGCGGGCGGAACAGTGCGTGCGTTTAGCAGAAGCGACTTTGACACGCTTCGGGCGCATCGACGGTCTGACCAACGCGGCTTATGTGGTCGGCGAGCCGCGCGACGCCGACAGCGCCGACCTCGATGCATGGCAACGGACCATGAGCATCATCTGCTTCGGCGCGCTGCGCATGGTACAGGCCGTAGTACCGGCCATGAAGCAGCAGCGGGCGGGCTCCATTGTAAACATAAGCTCGATGGTTACGCGCAAGCCGCCTCCGCAACGCGGTGACTACACGGTTGCCAAGGTGGCATTGAACGGCCTGACACGCCAGCTCGCGCAGGAACTCGGCGCATTCGGAATCCGAGTAAATACAACGTCCATCGGTTGGATGTGGGGGGCGGAAGTGCAGCGCGTGACGCGCGAGATGGCCGCATCGATGGGCAAGACCGAGGCGCAATTCGTCGGCGACATCACCTCACGCATTCCTCTGGGCCAGGTGCCCTCGGAAGAGGACTGTTCGCGGGCCGTGCTGTTTCTGCTCTCGGATTACGCGCGGGCGGTCACCGGCGCGCATCTTGACGTTAACGGCGGTGAATCTCTGGGCGCTTTCTAGGCGGCGCCGTTTCTCGAAGATGCATTGACGGAGTGACCATGAGCCACCCTTCGGACAGTCTGCAGCGAGTGATGCGAGGCGACAGCTGGAACGAATTCTGTGATGCACTGCGGGACGCGGGCCAGGTGATTTTGCGGCCGGAGGCGCCGGCGACGGAGCTGGATCGTGCCGAAGGCTGGCGGTATCTGAGCCGCTTGACGCGCATAGCGCTCGAATCGCTGGTCGAATACACCGACCCCGACTTTCCCGTTTTTTATGCGATCTGCCATACCACCGCGAAGATGGGGGCGGAAAATCCGGACAATAACTATCGAACCGCTCACATCAGCGGGGATCGCGACTACCGTATCAGCGGCGTGCGCGGTGAGGCGCCCTACCTCTCATTCGGTACGAAGGCCAATCGCCTCGGTATCGACGGCTCCATGGTCTCAACGGGCGAGCTGGGCACTGAGCAGCTGCTAGTCGCTGGCGATGGCACGTTTGAAATCATGGTGAGTCATCGGCCTCAATCGGGCAATTGGCTGTCCGTCGAACCCGATTCAGACATCCTGCTCGTGCGGGAGACTTTCCTGGACCGCCGCCGGGAGCAGCCGGCGCGGATGACCATCGAGCGCGTCAACAGACCCCCTTATCCGCAGCCTTTAAGTGCCCATGCTATCGATGCCGGACTGCGTGCCGCAGGCGGCTTTGTGCGCGGCACGGCGGCCATCTTTGCGGACTGGACCCAATCGTTTCGTCCGACCTGCAATACGCTCGACAACACGGACCAAGCCGTCTTCCAGCGGGCGGGCGGCGACCCGAACATATATTACTGCCATGGGTACTGGAGTCTGCGACCCGACGAGGCCCTGCGCATCCACACTGCCGTGCCGGAGTGTATGGCCTGGAATTTTCAGCTGGACAACTACTGGATGGAATCGCTCGACTATCGCTATCTGCCGGTAAATGTGAACAAGGCGAGCGCCAAGCCGAATGCTGACGGTACGGTGACGATCGTGGTGGCGGCGCGCGATCCCGGCGTCCTCAATTTTATCACCACCGGCGGGCACACGAGCGGCACAATGCTGCTCCGCTGGGTCAAGGCACGAACCCATCCGCATCCGCGATGCGAGGTTGTCAAGCTCGCGAATCTTGCGCCTTCAAGTTGAGACCACCCAGCGGGGAAAAAAGAGAATGACAACGGAGCTCGAGCAACTCGAACGGCGCATTCGCGACATGGAGGACATCCAGGCGATCAAGGACGTGCAGTATTCGTATTGGCGGTGTGTGGATCTGCAGCAACCCGATCAGCTGCGTGAGGTATTTTATCCTGGGGAAATCTATATCGAATTCCAGGACATGCCGGTATGGCGGGATCGTGAGTCATTCGTAGCGTTTTACCGAAAACTGGGCTGCAACCCGACACGTCGCGAGAATCACTTCGGCATTGCGCCACGGATCTCGATGACGAGCAGTGATTCGGCGCAGGGATCGTGGCGCCTGCAAATGCTGGCTTATAACTATGATGCCCGGATCACCATTCACATCTCCGGCGAGTACGACGGCGAATACATCCGTGCTGATGGGCGGTGGTGGATCAAATCCCTGTCGTTCAAGAGACATTCGCTGTATTCACAACAGATTGCCGCCGACGGTTCGGTGAGTGCGCCCGATTTCGGTGGGACATCGAATGCGGCAAGCGCGCATCTCTTTGGCAGTGCGGACAGCTGAGACGCCTGGTGGGTGCAGCAAACGTCGCCGTTGTCACCGGGGCAAGCAGAGGCCTCGGCAGGGGAATCGCCATTGCGCTTGGGGCGGCCGGCTACCTGGTGTATGTCACCGCTCGATCAGCGACAAAGTCGACGTCCCGATGGTCGGGGACCCTGCAGCAGACAGCGGAGAGCATATCCAGCAGTGGCGGAACCGGGATCGCAGTCGCATGCGATCACGGTGACGATGCGCAGACCGAGCTGCTGTTCGGGCGAGTCAAGGCGGAGCAGGGTCGTCTCGACGTCCTGGTAAACAATGCATTTGGCATGCCGGATGAAATGGCTGCGCCCGGACTCTTTTGGGAGCGCCCCCTGGATGCCTGGCGACAGGTGATCGACATCGGGCTGCGCAGCAGCTTCGTGGCGAGCTACTTTGCCATCCCCATCATGATTCCGGCCCGGCGGGGTTTGATCGTGAATACCTCGTCGCCTGGCGCGCGGGCCTACCTGCACGTGATCCCGTACGGCATAGGAAAGGTCGGGCACGACAAGCTCGCTCACGATATGGCACACGAGCTCAAGGGGTTCAACATTGCTGCGCTCTCCTTGTGGCACGGCATCGTCAAGACGGAACGAACCATAACGTTCTGCGAGGCAAGTCCCGGCCTGCTACAGGAATTTGGCGGAGCAGAGCGCGCGGAGTCCCGGAATTCGCAGGGCATCTCATAGATGCGCTATACCGCAGCCCCGATCTCATGAGCCTCAGCGGCGGCACCTTTTACGCTTCCGAATTGGCGCGCCGCTACGGTGTGCGAGATATCGGCAATCTTGAGCCACCCTCGCATCGTGCATTGCTTGGTGCTCCCCTCTATGACCCCGTGTTCTGATAGCCGTCAGGATGACCGCGACCGGGGCGCGGCGTGAATCGGCGCAAAGAGGCGGCGACCCGCGGTGTGGCGGGCCACAGTTCGGTCCAGCTCGATGCACTCGATCAAAGCATCATCACGCTCATGCGCCGGGAGCCCGCCATTGCAAGTCGCGACCTCGCGCGCCATCTCGCAGTCACGGAGAAGACCGTGCGGCTGCATTTGCGGCGCCTATACGATTTGAACGTACTGCGCGTCATCACCATGGCCAATCTGCCGGCAGTTGGCCTGCCGTTCATTGCCGCGGCTGGCGTGCAGGTGCGCGGCCGAGCCCCACAGGATGTCGCGCGCGATATCGCCAGCGTCGAACAGGTCCTGACGGTGAACGTCGTGCTGGGCAATCAGGATCTCGAGATCCAGATCGCCACCCGGACGTTGCGCGAGCTGTCGGACCTGTTGACCAACGTGAAAGCCAAGATCAAAGGAGTCGGCAGCATCGTACTGGGCGTTGCCATCCGGGTATTGAAGCACGAGGTTTTGTGGATTCCCTTCCCGTCGGCACTCGGCCTCAAGCTCGACCGCAAGACCGGGCCACTAGCCGCAGACCTCGGCGATGAGCTTGATGCCAGGATCGTCAATTGCCTGGCGGAAGATTCCAGAATCAGCAATCGGGCGGTGGCGCGGCTGCTGCGCGTCAACGAGGGCACTATTCGGGCGCGGCGCAGACGTTTGCTGTCGCAAAACATCGTACGGACCGCGACGGTCCTGAATGTCGAGCAACTGCGTAATCCCATCGTCGCGTATTTCTGGATCAGCGTCGATACGGCGGCGAATCTGCGCACCGTCGCTGACACGTTGGTGAAGCTGCCCGAGATTACGTTTGTCGCACTTATGAGCGGGCGCTGCGATGTGCTGGGTATCACGCTCATCGAGAGCAGCGACGAACTGATTACGCTACTGCATCAAACTCTTGACCGCATTCCCGGGATCTACCGTACGCAGCACACGCTTAGCCAAAGCACCATCAAGCACGACTCACGCTGGTGTGTCCTGGTAGACAAGAGCTGAAGGTGCGCGGGACCACTGAGCCAGAATTGTAAACACAGTGGCCCATATCGAAAGCATTTAGGAGCCCCGCGGAAAGCGATCGCTCTAAGATCGACGGGGCGACATCCCCTGCAATCACGAGGAAGTCAGCATGGAGTTCAACGACTATCTGCAGATCAGGAATCTCCTTTATCACTATGCCGAGCTGGTGGACCAGGGCGACTTCGACGCGGTCGGGGTGCTGTTTACGCATGCCGACTTCCATGCGCCCGGAGTCGGCCCCTTCAAGTCCGATCCTGCGGCCATCGCGGCGCTTTACCGGCGCTTTGTGCGCATTTACCCCGATTCGGGCACGCCGAAAACGCGGCACGTGACTTCGAATCTGATCATCGAGTCTGATGGTCGGGACCAGGCTAAGGCGCGTTCTAATGTCATCGTATTTCAGGGCACGGCGGAATTCGCGCTACGACCGATCATCGCCAGCAGCTACCGGGATCGTTTCCAGCGCGTCGACGGTGGTTGGCGGTTCGCCGAGCGGCGCATAGGGCTCGAAGTGGCCGACATCCTCGGCGACCTGTCGGCGCACCTGACGGGGACCGACCATCTCGCCGAGGCCCCTGGTAAGTAGCGCGCGGCAACCATGAGATTCTCGATCATCTACGAAGCGCAGACCGTCGACACCTCTCGCGAGGCCGAGGCTGCCTTGTTTCACGAGCTGATTGAGCAGTCGTTGCTCGCGGAGACCCTGGACTTCGATTGTGTCTGGGCGGTGGAGCACACGGCGCTGAAGCAGTATGCGCACATGACCGCTCCAGAGACCTTCCTCGCGTTTCTGGCCGGTAAGACCACCCGGCTGCACGTGGGCCATGGTGTCGTATGTCTGCCGCCAGCCATGAACCATCCTATCAAGGTGGCCGAGCGCATAGCGACTCTCGACATCCTGTCGCGAGGCCGGCTGCACTTCGGGATCGGCAAGGGGGGCTCGCAACAGGAGGCAGGCGCCTTCGGCTACGAATTGGCCGCGCTCGCGCCGATGATCGACGAGTCGATGTACCTCATTCCGAAGATTCTCGTGCAGGACGAGATCGAGCACGATGGTCGGTACATCAAGATTCCCCGCCGACCGATCAATCCGAAGCCGTATCAACGTCCGCACCCGCCGATGTATCTGGCGTGTACGCGGGCGGACTCCCTCGTGACGGCCGGTTCACGTGGCATCGGGGCGCTGATGTTCGGATTCGGCGGCCCCGAGGACGTTGCCGAGAAAAACGCCATCTATCGCAAGGCGTTCCGCGGGCGTCGAGCCGACGAGCAGGTGGGATTTCGCCCCAACGAACACCTTGCCGCCCTGTGTCCCGCGGTTGTGCTGGACGATCGAGAACTCGCGCGCCGCATCGGTTTGCGAGGTCAGCGCTTCTTCGTAGAGTCACTGGGACACTGGTACAACAACGGGCCCGCTCCGTGCACGGATGATCTCGACTCAGAGGCGCACCTGCGCGCACTGGCGGAGGTCAAGAGTCTGTACACCGCCGCGCTGCGCGGCGAAAACGCCGTACTGCCGCGCGACCTGGCCGGCTATTTTGGGGAAGTCAAGGATTCCTACGGTACGCCCGAGGATTGCATCCGCTACGTGGGCCACCTGATTGATTCCGGCGCGGACGAGATTCTGTTCTTACTGCAGATGGGAACGGTTCCTCATGCGGCAATCATGCAGACCATCCGCAATATCGGCACGCGCGTCATCCCGCATTTTCGCGGGCCGCGGCCTGCGGTTGCCGCGCCCGAAATCCCGGCGTAGTGAGGGGCTCGGCCTCCGGTGGGTCCACGGAACTTGGCCCGGGTTGTGCAGTATTTGGCCTGCATTTGAACGTGATCGATCACGACATGGCACCACGTGATCGTAATATTGCCCAACCGTGAGAATGGCAGCCGCAGCTCGTGACGTCCAGGAGCTCTGCGATCGGGTAGCCATCGCGGACCTGACCCTCCGCTACTGTCGTGGCGTGGATCGGTGCGACTTGGCACTGCTCAGTTCAGTCTTCTGGGACGATTCGCAAGCTCATTACGGCATTTACGACGGTCGCGCGCTGGAATTCGCCGAACTGACGGTGCGCACCGTGCGCGAGTCATGCCAGGCGACGATGCATCTGATCGCTAACCAGACGCTTGAGCTGCATGGCGAGCAGGGCGGAGGCGAAACCTATGTCGTCGCTTATCATTCGATAAGCTCGCTCGCCAGCATTGGAGCGTTATTGAATGATCCGGCGCTCGCCGCGTCATCTGCGCAGGGCGCCGCGCCGTGCAGCTTCACGGTCGGTGGCCGTTATCTGGATCGCTTCACCCGCCGCAACTACGAGTGGCGGATTCAGGAGCGCAGTTACGTGTGGGACTGGTGCGAGCAGGGACCGCCGAACCTGATGTTTCACGCGGGCGAATCCACTACCAGCTTGCCCATCGGTCGGCGCAGCCGGTCGGACCCCTCCTATGCTTTCCTTGGTCTAAAAGCGTAGCAGCGCCGCACTGGCTAGAGACGCAGAACCCATGCCCACCATATCCCTGCGCGTTGTCGGCCTGTTCTTTGCAGCGGTCGGCTTTCAGCTGCTGGCCGTCATGTTCCTGCCGCGCACGCGAGGCTTTACCAACCCGCTGCCGACCGTTGCCTGTGCCGTGCTGTTCGTGTGCGGCATCTGGATGGTGGCGCGCATGTATTACGGCGGCGCCAGGCTCGGCATCATGATGCCGCTGCTCGCGGCTGTCATTCCATTGGGAATCATAGTGATCGGGGTCTACATGTATGGCGAGAGCGCTTCCATGCTCAAGATTGCGTTGCTGATCGGCGCCTGCGGGTTGATCGGCGCCGCTGCCAGCGTTTCCTAAAGGACGCGGGCCGCGGCCGGGACACCCATGACCAAAGCGCAGAACATCGTTACTTCGATCCGGGTGGAGATTGACGCCCCCGCCTCCGTGGTATGGCAGGTGCTGACGGACCTCAAGCGTTACTCAGAGTGGAATACGTTCTGCCCCGGCATCAGCTCGACCCTCAAGATTGGCGACCCGGTAACCATGCAGGTCAAGACTCCGAACTCACATGAGATCGGCACAGCAGTTGAATATCTGGTGTGTTTCGAGCCGGAACGGTTGTTATCGTGGGAAGCCCGGCCGACGTCGCAGAGTAAGGATGCGGCGCGGCGCGACCAATACGTCGAAGCGCTGGGACCCGAACGCTGCTCGTACACCACCACCGACGTATTCCTGGGACCCAACGCTGATCAGCTCATGAAGAATATCGGTGCGTGGGCAAAGGCGAACTTCGACGACGTCGCGCGGGGACTCAAGAAGCAGGCCGAAGCGATCTACGCGCAGCAAAAGCGCGTTCGCGACTGATCAACTCCTTACGCATTCTTAAGTCCTCATCCAGGCCCCTATTGCCGCGTAGCGCAGGCCTTTGCTCGGGTGTCCATGCCGGGTGCCTTGCATGCGATTCCAAGTGGCGCGGATACAAAAGCAATTGGCCCGTCTTGAAACACGAAGGCGCGTCGTAGCGCCCGCGCGATACCTACACTTACTTCCAGGCTCGCATGCCCGGACGCACGGACGCGCGCGGCGTTGGTGGGATAGAGGTACTGCCGTGAGGCTATGCGTGAAAGGCGGCAACCCCGCGACATGACGGAGAGGGTCGAAACCGATGTACTCGTCGTCGGCTCAGGCGCCGGCGGCCTTACGGCCGCGCTAGTGGTCGCGGCGGCTGGGCAGAGGGTGCTCATCGTGGAAAAGGCAATGCAATGGGGCGGCACCTCGGCAACTTCCGGCGGCATGATCTGGATTCCGGGCAGCGAGCAGGCCCGCAAGCAAGGAGCGAGCGACTCCGCGGAAGAAGGATTCACCTACATCCGCGCTTGCACCGACGCCAATATCCCGGACGCGAATGTGTGGGCATTCGTGCGCTCAGCACCCCGGATGCTTGCGTGGCTGGAAACCAACACGCAGGTCCGCTACCGCTCGATACCGTATACCGATTACCGGCAGGAGGTCCCAGGCGCAAAGCTTGGCTATCGAACACACGACCCCGTGCCGCTCGACGGCAGGCTGCTGGGGCCGTTACTCGAGCCGCTGCGCCCGTCCGCGCCGGCGGCGCTGCTCTTCAATCGCATCGCCTTTACCATGGATGATGTCCATCCCCTCCTGCACCGCCCGCCAGGATGGCGGCGCGTCCTGTTACGGCTGCTCGCACGCTATTACTTCGACGTCGGTCAGCGGCTGAAGTCGCGACGCAACCGCTTCCTCGCTGCAGGCAACGCCCTCATCGGGAGACTCGGGCTGTCTGTCCGCGAGCGCCATATACCGCTCTGGCTCGACGCCCCCGTTGTCGAATTGCTTCGCGGCGGCAGCCGCCCAGGCGTCAGCGGCGCCATTGTCAGTCGCGCTGGCGTGCGCATACGCGTCGACGCGACGCGCGCGGTGATTCTCGCTACCGGTGGGTTCGAGCATAACGCATTGATGCGACGCAAATACCTGCCGGGCTCGTGGAATCCTGACTGGAGCGGTTCCATCGAGAGCAACACGGGTGACGGGATTCGCTTGGGTATGAGTGTCGGTGCCACCGTGCTGAATATGGATTCGGCGTGGTGGGGCCCCATGCTGAAGCTTCCGGATGAATCGCGCGCGCGTCTGCTCACATTCGAACGCGCCCTGCCTGGCTGCATCATCGTCAACCAGGCCGGACGCCGCTACATGAACGAAGCGTGTGCGTACGATCTCGCTGGCCGAATGATGATCGAGTGCGACCGACCGGCAGCCGGCACGACGCCATCCTACTTTCTGTTCGATCAGGAATTTCGCCGCCGCTACCCCGTAGGTCCGCTGCTTCCGGGAGTGCCGCGCTGGCTGCATCAGAAGGGCGTTCGAGAGGTGCTGGTCGATGCGCCGAGCTGGGAGACGCTGGCAACACGCACCGGCCTGCCCGCGCCGACGCTCCTGGCCACGCTCGAGCGATTCAATGCAGACGCCAGCAAGGGCGTTGACAGTGAATTTGCTCGCGGTGCCAGCGCTTATGACCGTTATTACGGCGATCCCACGGTCACTCCAAACCCGAACCTCGCACCGCTGCGCACGGCACCGTTCTACGCGATGCCGATCTATCCGGGCGATATCGGCACCAACGGCGGGCTTGCCACCAACGAGCATGCACAGGTGCTGGATGAACAGCACCAGCCAATCCCCGGGCTGTACGCCGTAGGCAATACGGCCGCGAGCGTCATGGGGCATTCATACCCTGGAGCCGGCGGGACTTTGGGACCCGCCATGACGTTCGGCTACATAGCCGGGCATCACTCCATAACTACGGATCTTCACTGAGGACCACCGATGTCGAAAATAACCACTGGTCTACTAGCGGCCGTCGCGTTCTGTATGAGCGGTTTCGCGACACTCGCATGGTCACAGCAGGCGCCACCCTCCAGGCAGGACTCGACCCAGGAAGGGCTGGAAGAAGTCATCGTGACGGCCGAGAAGCGCGCGGAGAATCTGCAGGTCACGCCGCTGTCGATCACCGCCCTGAGCGGTGAACAGCTGGCTGAGCGAAACATTACCAGCGTGCTGGGCTATGCAGAGTACGTGCCGAATCTGACGGTAAATCCGATCATGGGATCGGCTACCGCAGCCAGCGTATACATTCGCGGCGTCGGCTACGCCAATACGGAAGCGTATGTCGACAGCCCGGTAGCGACCTACATCGACGGTGTTCTTTATCCGCGGCCTAACGTGGCCGCCCTGGAATTGGTCGACATCGCGCAAGTGGAGGTGCTGCGCGGGCCTCAGGGCACTTTATTCGGTCGAAACACGACCGGAGGCGCGCTGAATATCACCACTCGTGATCCGTCCGACCAGTTCGGGTTCAAGCAGAATCTGCAGTACGGAACCTTCCAGGAATTCGTCGCGAAATCGGTACTGGATACGGGCAGGATTGCTGACACATCGTTTAAGGCGAATATTGCCTACTACCATCACCAGACTGATGGTTACGTCGACAATCTCACTCCTGGCGGAGATTTCAATGCCGGCTATCGCGACAGCGACAGCCTGTGGTTCCACCTGCAGGGGAATCTAGCCACAAATCTCCTCATGGACTATCGCTTCGACTACTCACAGCTTGCGGCAGTGATGCCCGCGAGCCAGATCATTACCGCTGGCTCCGACTATGTGACCTACTTCGGCAACTCTCCCAACCTCGGTGGCGACCCCTTCAATAACAGTCCGACGCGGCTGTCGGCGATGTACCTCGGAGTCTATGGTCCGGAAAAGAACACCGAGGGCGGCCATTCGCTCAACCTCGAGTACGATCTGTCGCAGGGGATTACACTTAAAAATCTGGTTGCGTATCGCCATACAACGTCCTCCAACCCGGATACCAATACCACCGGTCAGGGCAACCTCAAGGGACTCGTTGAGGATCCGGCCACCGGCGCCACATCGGTGCAGAGCGTGGTACCGTTTAATGCCCAGGAAGGGATCACCCAGCACCAGCTCTCTGATGAGCTGCAGCTCATCGGTACGATAGGGCGGTTCAAGTACGTGGGCGGACTGTTCTATTTCAACGAGGTACCACACGAAAATAACCCGCTGACGCTCACTGCGGTGCTGCCCGGAGGTCTTCTGGGCATCAACGTCGACGTACCCAGGACATTCACGCTCAATACCACGTCGAAGGCCGCTTATACGCAGTGGTCTTACACGCCGCCTGGATTCGACGACAAGCTGGAACTCACCGCGGGCGGGCGATACACCAAGGATGACAAGTCCATCAGCGAGCCGGGCGTTTTCATGGAACGCAGCTGGAGTAAGGCCTCCGGGGCCGGCTCCATTCAATACAGCTGGACGCCGGATTTCATGACGTATATCCGAGTCGCCAGCGCGTACAAGGCCGGCGGCTTCACACCCGGGTTTCCAGGGTCTTACGATCCCGAGAACGCTCTCCTGACCGAAGTTGGCCTGAAGTCGGACTGGCTCGAGCATCGCTTGCGAGTCAACCTGACCGCCTACAGCACGAACTACAAGGATCTACAGCTTCAGGAGACCATTGGCGGCATCCCGCTGGTCACGAACGCCGGCAAGGCGATCTATAACGGTGGGGAACTGGAGATTACGGCGGCGCCCGTGAGGCGGCTGCGCTTTACGGGCTCGCTGGGGTACATCGACCCGGACTACAAGACCTATATCTATTCTGACCCGGTACTTGGCAACATTAATGTCGCTAACGAAGTACATATGACCTACGCCGCGAAGATCAATTACACGGTCGGCGTACAAGCAGACCTGGCGCAGGGGCCTCTCGGGACCTTGACTGCTATCCTCGATTTCCACTACGAGAGCCGTAGATGGTTCTTCCCGTTAGATCGGCAGTTACCCTACAACGAGCTGATATCGGGACCTCCGATTCATGATCTGCGCGGCAGACTGGCCTGGGACGACTTTATCAAGACCCAGAACGGCGCCACCTTCAGCGCCTATATCTACGGCACGAATCTGCTGAATCAGATCGAGATTGTGACGGGCACGGACTGGACGCCGATGAACTTCGCGAGCGCGGTATTTTCGCGCCCGCGCACAGTCGGGCTCGGAATTGATATGAGGTTCTGACGCCAGCGCCATGTCTGGAGCATCCGTCGCGACGTCGGCGCTGCAAAGCAACGTCCTGCTCGACGAGGCGATGCGGCGCACGGGTCTGAAGGATTTCGGCGACGTCTGGTTTTTAGAGCCACTCGATGCGCTGCTGAATTCTTTGCGTACCGAGGCGCGTCTCAGCGCGGCTGGCGTTGAGATCGAGCGTGAGCGGATTGTGGCCGCGCTGGCCAATCGTCTGCGCTTCAACGAGGCGATTCGCTGCAATCCGGAAATACTGCACGAGAAACCCCAGGTTGCTGCCGTGATCGTGAGCCTGCCGCGCACCGGCAGCACGATGTTGCAGCGTCTGCTGGCCAGCACTCCTGCGTTTACCGCCATGCGCTGGTGGGAAGTGTTCAATTACGCGCCGGTTCCCGGGGAGGAGCGCGGCAATGCGCAGCAACGGCGGCAGGCGGGACAAAAGATCATCGATGCCTTTTTGCAAGGCAATCCCGATCTGATCACGAGCCATCCCTACCAGCTGGAGGCCCCAGAAGAAGAGACGCCGGTTCTTGGCCAATTCTTCATGGGGACACTCATGGAAGGATTCGCCTACCTACCCTCGTATGTCGAGTGGCTGAAAACTCAGGACCATCGCCGCGTCTACGCTGAATTGCGCAAAGTGCTGCAATTCATGCAGTGGGACGATCCCACGCGACGCGCCAAGCGATGGATCCTGAAATCCTCAGCTCATCTCGCCTCGCTCGGGGCGTTATGTGCCGAATTTCCGGAAGCACTGATCATCATGAGTCATCGTGATCCACTACAGACCGTGCCTTCGGTGTGCAGCCTGATGACGATGCTCCACGCACTTGAGAGCGATCAGATGGACAAGATCATCGTCGGGCGCTTCACAGCCAAGCGTTGGGCGTGGAATCTTGAGCGTTTCATGGAATTGCGCTCAAGGCTGCCCGCGGCTCGGTTTTACGATATTCCCTATCGCGACCTGATGGAGGATCCGGTGTCGGCCGTTGGCCGTGTGTTGACCCGTCTCGGAGAACCGCTCACGGCGTCGACCGCAGCGGAGATCGACAGCTGGTTGGACGCCAACAGACGTGACAAGCGCCCGCAGCATCGGTACACGCTGGCGGAGTTCGGATTGTCGGAGGATGAATTGCGAACCGATTTCAAGGCTTATCGCTCCATGTTTCTTCAGCAGTGAAGCCAACGCACCGAATACCGATTGGAATTTAGTCTGCTAGACGAAACCCGTCGGATCGAAAAATTCATTGTGCTTACTACCAAAACGGCTTGTTGGCTAGAACTTTGAAGTATGGGTGCAGTCGCAGCACACCGCGAAAACTAACGCTAGCGGCATATAGCGCGGGCGGTGGCGTCCCAGCCGCGGAACTGTTTGCGGAGTACGAAGGTAACTTCACCCTGAAAGAGGACCTCTAGCTCGGCGTAATAGCCACTCTGACTCTGTACAGACGGATTAGAAATCCGTTGTCGTCAGTGGCAGGCGATTGATTTCATGGACTCTGCGCGCTGCACCGTGCACGTTCGGTGCAGCACTGGGTAATGCTGAGGCAATTTCAACCGGGGCCGCTAAGGCTCGCGCGCGAGGCGCGCCGTCTTAAGAGCGAGCATCCGTTGTACTGCAAGTGCGGCCCCGCCGAGTACGAGCACGGAGGAGACGGCGAGCCGCAAGGTTACGGGCTCGGCGAACAGCACGGTTCCGGCGAGAGCGGCGATCACGGGCACGCTGAGCTGCGCATTGGCGGCAGCGATCGCGCCGAGTCTGGGCAATGCTGTGTACCACGCAGCATAGCCGAGCCCTGAGGCAATGGAGCCTGAGAGTACGGCCAGGACAACGCCCTCGGCATCGGCCGAACGATGGGACCAGAGGAGCACGCTGATCAAGAGCGTGCCAGGAAGTGACCGCACGAAATTGCCGGCATTGTCTGCGAGCGGATTTACCGAGCGCCGGCCGCGAAGGGAGTAGACGCCCCAGGCGCCGCCCGCGACCAGCATGAAGATCGCGTCGCGCGCCGGTGGCGCGGTGATCCCTGGAAACAACAGCAGAATCAGTCCGGAAACCGCCAGCAGCCAGCCAAGGGCAATGCTAACGTCGATGCGCTCACCGCCGAGGAATCCCACGGAAATCATCGCCACCTGCACGGCACCGAACAGGAGTAACGCTCCGGTACCGGCCGTGAGCCCCACGTATGCGAAGGTGAACGCGATGGCGTATACGAGCAGAGCCAGCGCCGATGCCCAGTCTCCGCCCAGTCTGCCAGCACTTGGACGGATACGAACCAGCAGCCACAGGGTCACGGCGCCGGCAATCAGGCGGATGCTCATGAAACTCGCCGGGTCAATGTGAGCCGCGCGCAACGCCATTCTGCAGAGCACTGAGTTGGCCGCAAACGCCAGCAGTGCAAACACGGTAGCCGCGACCACGCGGTTCACTTAAGCGCCTGCTCCAGGTCAGCAATCAGGTCCGTCGGTTCTTCGATCCCGACCGACAGGCGGAGCAGATTCTGAGGCGTGCGCGACTGCGGTCCCTCAATTGAGGCACGATGTTCGATGAGGCTTTCTACCGCGCCGAGGCTGGTGGCCCGGGCGAACAGATGCGTACGGCTCGCAACGTCGAGCGCCGCTTGCTGCCCTCCGGAGACGCACACCGACAGCATCGCGCCGAACCCGCCCGGCATCTGCGCCACGGCGATGGCATGTCCGCGGTGCTGCGGCAGCCCCGGATAGAACACCTGCTCGATCGCCGGATGGCGGGCGAGAAATTCCGCCACCTGCAGCGCTCCGGCGCACTGCGCACTCACCCGCAACGCAAGCGTTGCGACGCTGCGCCTGAGCAGCCAGCAATCGAATGGCGCTAGCGCTGCGCCAGCCGATCGTTGCCAGGCCTGCAGGTGTTCGAGCAAGGCGCTGTCCGTGCGCACGATTGCCAGTCCGCTCAGCACGTCGCTGTGACCGCCCAGATACTTGGTGCCACTGTGAATGATGAGGTCGACACCGAAATCGAAGGGCCGCTGGCAGATCGGCGTCGCAAAGGTGTTGTCGCAGACCACCAGAGCTCCGGCCTCGTGTGCGATCGCGGTTACCGCCTTGAGATCGGTGATATTGAGCAATGGGTTGGTCGGCGTCTCGATCCATACCAGGCGCGCCCGGTCGCCGACGGCCGTTCTTACTGCCTTGAGGTCGGTGAAATCGGCGAGCTCCACTGCCACGCGGCGACGCGCGGCATGTTCGGTGAATTGTTTTATGGAGCCATAGTAGGCCTCGCGCGGCGCAACCAGGCGATCACCCTCGCGCAGCAGCTCCAGTACTGCCATGTTGGCCGCCAGCCCCGAGGCGAATGCGGCGGCACCGATCCCACCCTCGAGGGCCGCGAGGCATGTCTCGAGCGAAGTACGGTTGGGTGTGCCTTCGCGGCTGTAGCGAAAGCCGCGCGGGTAGCCGCCGTCTGCGTCGCGCTGAAAAGTAGTCGTCAGATAAATTGGTTGCGCGAGCGCGCCGGTTGCCGGCTCGGGGGAGTGGGCGCTGTGTACGCACACCGTGTTCAGGCCAGCTGGCTTGTTCATGGAGCGGTTCCTTTTGCGCGTGAGCCACGCGTGCCTGCTTGCGGCGAGAAAGGGATGGAAGATATCCGGTTGCGTACATCTGCCTGCTAGGCCCTAGCGCACCAGATTGCGTGGTGAGCCACCGAGGAAGGCCTCGATGTTGTCAATCAGCTGGTCGGCGAGGAATTGCATGGCCTCGTCGCTCGCCCAGGCGATGTGCGGGGTGAGGATGAAATTCGGCAGACGTAGCTCCAACAGCGGATTACCTTCTTTGGGCGGCTCGCGCGTCAGTACGTCAAAGCCTGCTCCGCCGATCCATCCCTCTTTGAGTGCCTGCGCAAGAGCCAATTCGTCGACAAGCCCGCCGCGTGCGGTGTTTATGAGGAGAGCGGTGGGTTTCATACGCCGCAGCTCCTTCGCGCCGATCATGTTTCGAGTCTCGGACGTGAGGGGAACGTGCAGTGAAATGACATCACTGTCCTCAAGCACACGCTCCAGAGAGGTGAACTCCACCCCATCCGCCTTCGGCGGAGGATGATCGGCGAACAGCACCTGCATTCCGAAGCCGCGGGCAATTCGAGCCGTGCCCTGACCCAGCACGCCCTCGCCAATGATCCCGATGGTTGAGCCGAAAAGGTCACGGATCGGGTGATCGAAAAAGCAGAACTGGTCGGTCCGCTGCCAGCGGCCATTCTCAACGTCAGAGCGATAGGCGAACAGGTTACGCCGCAGCGCGGTGATCAGCGCGAAGGCATGCTCAGGCACCGTATGCACGGCGTAGTTACGGATATTGGAGACTGCGATGTCGTTTGCGCGGCAGTAGGCGACGTCGACGACGTCATAACCGGTGGCTGCGACGGCAATCATGCGCAGTTTCGGCAGCTCACGCAGTGTCTCGGACCGCAGTGGCACCTTATTGGTGATGGCGATCGTGGCTTCTTTGAGCCTTTGTCGCACTTCGCTCACCGCGGTGACCGGGTATTCCTGCCACGTGTGTGCGAAGGACGGACGACGCACGTCTGCCTTGAGCGTCGAGCGATCGAGGAATACGACGTGCTGCGTACTGGCCGGCGATGATGCGCTCATCCCTGGATCGACCCGGTGGAATGGGCCCCATAGAACTGCTCCTGTCGGCTCACTTTGCGTTTCGGCTCCGGATCATGGGTGCGCCAGTAGTTGGACGCGGCACCGACGCCGCTGCCTGGAGTCACCTCGATGCCTACATCGAGCATGGCCATCTCGGCGCCAGCAATGGCGCCCATCAGCATAAGTTCGTTGAGATCGCCCAGATGACCGATGCGGAACAGCTTGCCGGCGACCTTGGCCAAGCCGGCGCCAAGGGCCAGGTTGTAACGCCGAAACGCCACGTCGATGACGTGTGCCCCATTGATTCCCTCAGGCACCATGATGGCGCTCACCGTGTCGGAATACCACTTGGGGTCTTTCGCGCAGAGCTTCAGATTCCAGCCCTGCAAAACAGCGGCCCGCACGCCCTCGGCGAGGTAGTGGTGTCGGAAGAAGATGTTCTCGAGCCCGTCCTCGAACATGATGTTCAGGGATTCACGCAGTCCATACAACATCGGCAGCGCCGGCGTATAGGGAAAGTATCCCGTGGCGTTGGCCTTGATCATGTCGGCGAGATCGAAGTAGCAGCGGCGTGAGGTCGCCGCAGGCATCGCGTCGAGCGCTTTGCGGCTGACCCCAAGGATTCCCAGGCCCGCGGGGAGCATCAGGCCCTTCTGCGAACCGCTGACCGCAAGATCGACGCCCCATTCGTCCATGCGAAAATCGATGCTGCCGAGCGAGCTGACCGTATCAACGAACAATAGTGCGGGATGGTCAGCGCCGTCGAGGACACGGCGTAGTCCGGAGATATCACTAGTGACGCCGGTCGCCGTCTCGTTGTGGCACGCAAGCACACCTTTAATCTGCCGTCGCACATCCGCGCGGAGCCGCTCCTCGTAGCGCTCAAGCGGCACACCCTCTCCCCATTCGACCTCGAGCACCTCCACGTCGTAACCGAGGCGCTGCGCCATGTCGATCCAGAGATGGCTGAACTGCCCGAAGCGCGACGCGAGAATCTTGTCTCCGGGGGAAAGCGTATTGGTCAGCGCAGCTTCCCACGCCCCGGTCCCTGAAGATGGGAAGATGAATACCTGGCCGGTGTCCGTCTTGAACACCTTTTTAAGGTCAGCCAACACACTGCTCGAAAGCTCCGGGAATTTTGAGGACCGATGGTCCTCCATTGCCACCATCATGGCCCGCTGTACGCGATCGGGCACATTGGTCGGTCCCGGAACAAACAGAAAATTTCGACCTGGCATTCGCTTTGGCATCGCCATCCCCTCAGATTTCTGCGGCCGGACCTGTAACTGCGGCCAAGTTCAAGCAATGTTTACCGATAACGGGGCATCATAAAAAGGTTACCGATGCCACGCGAACACAATCGGAGCTACATCCGATCAGCTGTCACAGGATACGCGTCTTTGTTTACCAGGCGTTTCTCGGTGCCGCCCCTTCGCACGAGCGCTGCCGTAAGTGCACTTTCTGGTCCGAATTTAGTACCGGCAGAATTTTAATTCTCGCCGGCGCGCTGAAGTGACTGGGTCGATGGAAGGCCTGGAGTTGATGGGGCAGTCTCCCGCCGAGGCAATCGGATACCCGGGGAACCGCGAAACGCCAGCGGCGAACATTACGTTGGCCGCAAGCGAATCACCTCAGGAGATCGAAGCTTCAGATGGCTCGCGAACCAGAGGAAGATTGCCCTTCCAACACAGACTCAGGTTTACGCAAGAGCCCAAAGCAGCGGAGACTTTTACATTACGCTCGATCACCGGAGCGGGATAGATAATCCCCGTATACGCGCCCAGCAGCGCAATATCATTGTCACGCTTCACGAATACTGGGCCGCCAGACATTCCTGGCTCGCCTCCGGCATTCAAGAGGAATTCCTGTGGTCTGCCCCTGACCGCGGTGGCCGTAACGAATCTCGTTAACACAGCCGGCGTGCCCTGACCGGAGCCGCCCGCGCTGAGCGCATACGGAAATCCGACAATATAAATCTCATCGCCCCGCGCTGAGAGCAGCGCCCTCCTCGGTCGCGTGCCTAGAGGCGGCAGGTCCGGGACTCGAGGGCAGAAGGGACGCGGATCCTATCGAGACGGCTTAAGAAGTTCAATCTTCTTGCGCCCGCTTTGTGAGGTGCAGAGGCCTAAATCAGTGGTTTTTTTGATGGGAAGCGCCCGGCGCCCGGAACCGGCAGCTGCCGCCGGCGGGACAACCGACCCTCGTACTCTCGGCCAGAATATGCGCTCCGATCCTTGGCCAGTTGCTGCTGGCAATGGCCACATTCGAGGGCCAAGATCCTGCCCGGGCGGATTAGGAGGACTTGCAGGGCGCGCTAGCTCGTTGCGTATTCCGACGGCACCGGAGCTCGTGAATGGACGCGACTGAACTCAGGGAGGCGCGTGAGTGGTGACAGTAGGGACTGGACCCCCTACGAGCGCGTACTTGGGTCCCGCCTCGTGGACAAGAGCAAGCGCACCGAAGTGTGGCCCGGCGGTACGTTCACCCGTCAAGTTCGTTGTGTTTGGCGGAGATTGCGTGCTAACACCTGCGCGCATAGTGATCGAACGGCAGGATGGGCGCTCGCTGGCTCGGCTACTTCCGGAGCAAGTTAGGTATAAAGTGCCCGGCGTTGATTACGGTCGCATCATGTTGGAGCCTGGGGACGGAGCGGTGACTAAGCCTTCACTCCTTGCGCGCGAAGCCCTTAACCCGGTCGCACCGACTAACGAGTCGCTGTTCTTCCCGCTTGCCTATGCCTTCTTCCTCTGCGAAAACCACGACCGACTCACCGCCAACATCAACTTCCAGGACAACCTGCTGAATGTATTGCTCGCCAGGCAGCGACCGTGGGATCCCGCTCGCGAGATGTCACATTCGGCTCGATGACACTGGAACCGGGCCGACCGAACAAGATTGCCGCCTCTCACGCAAGTGTAAGAGTCTCATTGGCGGACTCGCAGAGCCGGTCACCATCAACCCGCACGCTGGATCCAGGTACCGCGGGGAGTAGCCGCAGGACGATGCTTTTTGGCGAAAGGCGCGGAGGCGATGCAATCGCCCGGCCGATGAGCCGGTCTTCTCCTATAGTGCCTGGGAGACTTCCATGCTTAAGCTTCCCTATGTGTGCCTGATCGCAGCAGCTCTTGCCTGCGAGCCGGCTGGCGCGGCTGAGAATTCCCGGCCTGCAGTTGTCGAGCTATACACCTCCCAAGGATGCAGCTCGTGCCCGCCAGCGGATTCATTGCTCGGCGTGATGTCGCAGCGACCAAACGTACTCGCCCTCGCCTTTCACGTGGACTACTGGAACGATCTGGGTTGGACGGATCCGTATTCACTTCGCGATGCCGTCATCCGACAGAGTGCTTACTCGAAAGCAAGAGGGAAGGCCTCGGTCTACACACCGCAGGTGATCGTCGATGGGCGCGACGAGTATCTGGGGTCAGACCAGAAAAGCATCGAACGAGCCGTCGCGGAGCTTCGAACAGGCGTACCTGTCACGCTGGACGTCGCCGATCGGAATCTCGTCATTGCACTTGGCGGCGCGCAGTGTCTGGCACCCAGCGACGTCATTGCGATTACATTTCTACGCAAAGCGACGTCGAAAATCGGGCGTGGAGAGAACTCAGGTCGCACGCTCGAAGAGTTCAATATCGTTCGATCAATACAACAAATTGGTACGTGGAACGGAAACGCTGCAATCTTCCACATGCCTCTGAGCGCCCTACCTCAAGACGCGACAGACTTTGCAGTACTTGTCCAGCTGCCGGGACAGGCGCAGATCATAGGCGCCGCTACGCGCGCGTTGCGTTAAAGAGCGGCAGGAATCCCGGAAATCGCAACGGACTCGCACCGCTGCTAAAGGCCGCAAGCCTGTGCACCTGCGTAGCACGGTCTCGTGCAGCAGACGGATGAAAGTCGTGCCCGCCGCTCACCGCCATTAGACGGAAAATGGCCGGGTCATTCGCTCAGTGCGTTGCGCCGCTCGTCTTTAGCCAGCGATCCAGTTTTGCTTCCAATGCCGCGAACGGCAGCATGCCATCCTCGAGTTCGACCTGATGGAATGCGCGGACGTCGAAGCCTTTGCCCTGGCTCGCTTCGGCGCGCCTGCGCATCTTGGTCCACTCGATGCCCCCGAGCGGGTAGGCGAGGACAAAGCCCGGCAGTCCGCTGATGAGCGCGACAGACTGTCTGGCGCGCTCGGCGGGTCGCATCGGCATGGCCGCACGCAGATAGTCTTCTGCCTGTTGAGTACTCCAGCCTTTCAGCTGCAAGCCCAGGTCGGCCACCATCATCGGCGTTATTGAGCTCATCTGACGCCCGATGTAGTCCACGTCCGAATCGTAAAGCTTAAGCTCGTAGGCGAAGTCTTCGGCATACGTGGCCCACCCTTCCGCGGGCCCGGAGAATCCGAGAAGCCGCGCGACAGGATGGTTGCCCTTGTGACCGTGCTCGGCGAGGAACTCGATCTGAAGATGATGCCCCGGCAGCGTTTCATGCAGAATTACGTTTTGCAGGGACGGGCGGTACAGGTCCCGCGGCACGTTTCGGTAGTAGTAAGTGGCCGGGTGACTGCCGTCGTCTGCCGCAGCCATGTACTGTCCGCCGGGTGCAGAGGCCTGCTGGAACTCGGGGAAAGGCTCCAGTTTTACCTTGCCGTCGGGAGGCGTGAGGATCATTCGCGCACGCGCGGCGTAGGCGCGATCATAGGTCCGCTGCGTGTAATCGCGGATCTCGTCCGCGCTGGCAAACCTGTTCTTCGGATCGGCGAGCATCAGCTTGGCCAGCGTGGCCCAGTCAGTCGCTTTGTCGCCGTACACTTTTTTTCCAAGTGCCAAAGCCACAGCGTGCTCACTCGCAACTTGCTTGACCGCCTCGTCGTAGAGCGCGCCCGGGTCTTCATCGACCGTCACGGTCGCGAAGATCATGCCGCGGTAGCAGGTGAGACCGTTGGGATGGCTTTGAATGGAGGGACTCTGGCGTGCATGAGGCAGGTACTCATCCCTCAGAAAATTCCGATACAGACGCATTGCCGGCAGTAATTTGCTTTCGATCGTCTGCGTCCACTCGGCAACGAAGGCGGGGTTGTTGTCACGTTTCGTTGGCTCAAGGTAACCCGTCTTGCTTGCCGGCAGGTCGACCACGCCGTTGAGCTGATCGATGGTCGCCTTTACGGTGGCCAGCGATGCAGAGTATCCGAGCCGCTGTCCCTCCCTGAGGTTCGCGATCTCCTGATTGATCCATGCAGGGAAGCCCGCCCAGCGAGTTACCGCCTGTTTTCGCGCTTCAGCGGTGCCGACCGGCTGGATGGTCGCGAGCTGGGAAAGCGCGGTCTGCCATCCAAGGGGCGCCACGTCCCAGAGTTCGTTGCGGCAGACCATGGTCTTCGCATCCTGCTGGAGTGCCTGATTCAGGAAATGCCACGTTACCCATTCCGGCTGGCCGACGAGAGAGTCGGTGTTTATCTGGTGCAGCTGGGCGCCGAGCCGCTCTTCGAACGTCTGCCACTTGGTGATCGCGGCCGGAGAGTTGATGTCGATCCCGTCGTGCCGCTCCGCGGTAAGCCCGGAGAATTCATACTGGACCGGGAAGGTGGTCTTGAATTCGGCCATGTAACGATCTGCGAGTGAGGTAACGCGAACCGCGTCGCCAGTCTTGTCAGCCGCGTAGACGCTCGATTCAAACAAGAACCCAACCGTCATTAGAACCAACCAGGGCGCGGCCGAACGCGTGCTCCGGCGCTGTGAATTGGGCAGTTGTTGATTTGTGGATTCGGGAGAATGTAGTTTGTTCTTCACGGGATCTCGGTAGGTCGTTGTAGTTACGACCGCAGGGTAGGCAGCCGTTTACCGGGAGTCAACGCGGGTCGGCATCCCGGGGAGTGCGATTCGACCGCCGCGACCGACGGACTGGCAATCCGTTTGAGAGGGCGAGCCGGCAGCATCTTCCATGGGTACACGCGATTCTCGTCGATCACTCGGTGCAGAATCGGTGCATGCGAAGTGGCGAGAGGCCTAGAAGTAAATCGCGCGGTAGGCGAAACCCCGGATTATGTCGTTTATCGAGATGGAGAACCCATTTAAATCAGAGAGATAGCGAGAATCCGCGAGGCCTGAGCTAGGTACAATATCTATTCACTATCTATTCACAGTTAGGTAGAATGCTCGCATGCGATACGTGAACCCAGAGCGTGTGCTGCAGGTGCTTCTCACGGCGCCGAAGGGACTGCGCGCCCCGGAAATCATGCGATACCTGGCACCGAAGGTTAGTCAGCCGACGCTCTGGCGCGTTCTCGACAAGCTTCGCTCGGAGGGTCGCGTCGTTATGGACGGTTCCGCCAGAGCAACCCGATATCACGCGGCTGAACGAAGCGACCTGCCGGCTCTTCGCAGCCTTCGGATGCATGAGGTTGTAGCCAAGCGGCTGATCAATGATCGGGCTTTGCTCGATGTCGCGCGTAATCGACTGCGGCGCTTGCGCGCAGTCAATCCGCACGGAGGCGTTTATCACGAACGGTGGCAGGAGTTGATTGACGGCTCGATGGACCGCCTCCTGCGCACTATGGTGGAGCCTTCCGAAGAGGCGAGCACTCTAAGGCAGGAGTCTCCATTTACTACTCTTGTTCCAAGTGACGAGCGTCGGCGTGTGTTTGAGTCACTGCGTGCGGCCGCCTAGCTGCACACCGCCAGCTAGGCGGCCATGTATCGATACCAATTACAGCACGTAATCCTCGAGATAGGACGACGGTTCGATCTCAAGGACATTTACATTATCGGCTCTGCCGCGATCCTGGCAGCAATCCCCGATCCCCCGGAGGGAGAGCTCACGGCAACTCGGGACGTGGACGTAATTGCCCCACGCGATGAGGAACGCCTAGCAGATCAAATTCTTTCGTGCTAGGAGAAGCAAGCGACTTCGAGGCCGAGTACGGCTACTACGTGCAAGGAGTGACTTCCGAGACGCCCGAATATGCGCCCGTTGACTGGAAGTCGCGAGCGATCGATATACCCGTTGCTGGGATCGTCGGTCGCTGCATGGAGCCCAATGACCTTGTCCTTAGCAAGCTAGGTGCTGGTCGCCCCAAAGATCTCGCGTTCGCAAGGGCAGCAGCCAACCTCCGGCTCATTCGACGCAAAATCCTGCTAGGTCGGCTTAAACACGTCGAGTGTTCCGATCAAATGCGAAGGCTGATAACCGACCGCATAACTGCGGCCTTTACGGCCTAACACAGCGAGATCCATGGCAAGATCTATGCTCGTCATCGCCTTCAAGACTTTGGATTTACCTGACGATCGGCCAACGGCCTCGCAATCCGTTGGATCGTGGTGACAATCGCCAATTCCACCTAGCCGCAACCGCTTTCGTTGCGGTTTCGGGCACATTCCGTGCCCCACAATCCTGGATGGACGTTTCCTTTCGATTTTTCGCGGACGGTGAGACGTCTCACATATGGGCCATCCAGAGCAGCCGAAGCGGACATCAGCATCGGCCGGATGCCCAAGAATCACTTCAGGTTGGCGGCAAATACCGGCGGAGTGGCGCGGCGTGATCGCGACGCGAACGCGTAGGCCGGAACACCTGCTGACCGCTCTTGGCCGATCGGCGACTTAATCGGCTAGGCCGATGACGAAGGCCAAAGCGATATTGAGTCGGGCGACATCTCTATCCTCCAGATATCCAATCCGTTGCCCGACGCGCTCGCGACGGATCGTCACTGGTTTGTCTGCCATCACCTGCGACCGAGCGCGCAAGCCATTCTTCTCACTCGGCTCGATGGTCACACGAAAGTCCGGTGCGTCAGTAAGGTCGGACGTCATCTGGCAGACTACAACTGACTCGTGCTCGGGAGGCAGGGCGTCTGTTTGCACGATCACCGCGGGCCGCGGCTTGCCGTAGTCGCCCGTAGCAGCCACCGTAACGACATCGCCACGCTTCATCGGGCATCAAATTCGGCGACGGCCTCGATCCATCGCATGGCGTCAAGTTCACGGGCACGGTCGAGCCTTGCCACCTGCTTCGCGACGCGACGGCGTACCGCCCTCGACCGGGCATCGGGCACAACCAAACGTAATTCCCTAAGGCCCCGCTCGCGTCGCCGCTCTCGCATAGCCCTCATCCGATCGGCCGCCAAAGCCATTTGGATCTCCATCTGTAACGCGTTACAGGGTAACGCGTTACAGCAGCGGCCGCAAGTCGCGATCGCGTGCGTGTCCCTCTACAAACGGGGCCCCTGACGTCCGCTTTGGGGAAGTTCCTCGTTCAAAGCTGGCACCTTCTGGCCGGGAGGGGTCATTCATCGGGCATGTTTTCGGCAGGATCTTCCACGTTCGTCGGTTGTTTCTGTACCGCAGAGCGCCGGCTGCCCAACAGGTTCGCAATCCATTGGTCTCACACTTAAGGTCTTGATCGACCGAGCGGCAAATGGCTTGCAGTGCAAATACGGGGCAAGCGTAGCTTTTGTCCAAATATGCCGCTTTTGTGGCCTGGCTTGAGCGTGTAGCCGGCTCTTTCTCAGGCACTGCTACCGCGCGTTAACGCGTTGATTTTCATGCTCCTTGTGTTAGCTGACATTACCATGGTAATGTAAACTATGCCTCTCGCAAAATCAAAGCTCACATCGCAAGGTCAAATCTCTGTACCTGTCGAGGTACGCGAGAAGCTGGGTGTTGGTCCGGGCTCGGTTCTCGAATGGGAGGAGCAGGATGGCCAGCTAGTGGTTCGCAGAGCTGGCCGGTTTACCTCTGAAGAGATACATCAGGCTTTATTTCCGCAGGGCAAACGCGGTTCCGTAGCCGACGTGAAGGCCGCCATCCGAAAGCATATCCGCAAAAGACATGCGCGCAGTTGATACAAACGTCCTTGTTCGACTCATCACTCGCGATGATCCGGCGCAGGTTCGTTCAGCCGAAAGCTTTGTTGCCCCCGGCGCATGGGTCTCACAGTTAGTATTGACCGAGACTGCATGGGTGCTTGATGCAGTGTACGAGCGGTCAGCTGAGCAGGTTGCGCTGGCGCTCGACATGCTTCTGAGTCACGAGAAGCTATCGCTGCAGGACGCTGATGTAGTAAGCGCGGCACTTACGCAATTTCGCAATCGGCCGGCACTGGGTTTTTCGGACTGCCTCGCGCTCGAGATAGCCCGGAAGGCTGGGCACCTTTCATTAGGTACTTTTGACCGCGATCTGGCGAGACTGGAAGGGGCGGAGCGGCTTCGCTGACTGCTCATGTGGGTGCGCCTTGGACTTCTCCCTCTGCCCCGCGTCATAAGTCACGCTGCTTGGCCATCTTCGCGATGACTGCCGCCTTGTGCCCCTGCGCGAGGTGGCTGTAGCGCTTCACCATCGACATGGTGCGGTGGCCGAGGACGTCGGCGATCTCTAGCAGACTCGCACCCTGGCTCGCCAGGTACGAGGCACAGGTATGGCGCAGGTCGTGGAAACGGAAGCCCTCGATGCCGGCGGCAGTGAGCGCCGCGTACCAGTGAGCGTCGAACCACTCGTAAGGTCGATCGCTCCCTGAGGATGCCGGGAACACAAAGCGGCTCCGGTCACCCTCTCGCGCCCGGAGATTTGTCAAAGACTCGAGCGACCTGCCGACCAGGGGCAGCACGCGCGACTCGCCGTTCTTGGTCTCGCGCACCAGTACCCGCGGCGATGGCGGGTCGAGGCTCACATCTGTCCATTGCAGGCGGATCAGTTCGCCACGCCGCGCGCCCGTGGAGATCGCGAGCAGGACCAGGGAGCACAAGCCCGCCCACGCAGAATTCGCGCAGGCAGCGAGCAACGCGGTGCGCTCTGCATCGCTCAGAAAGCGCGTGCGGCCACGAGCCTCCTTCTTCTTACTCACGTCACGCACTGGGTTGCGATCGATGAGGCGCCACTCCCGAACGGCGGTGGTAAGTATGTGGGACAGCGTGGCGAGATAACGGTTGACGGTTGCGCCCGCGCGCGGGTACACGCGCTGTGCCGGTATGCAGCCGTGACTGGCCTTGTGGAGCGTTGCGCGCGACCAGGTCTCCGCTGCCAGGGCATCGCGCGCTTCGGCGATCCGATCTGGGGTAATTTCAGCCAGGGTCATGGAGCCGAAGCGCTCGACCCACCAGCTGATGTGCCGCGCGCGTGTCATCCTTCCCGAAACCTTCAGGTCCTTGAAGACCGTGTCATAGTATCGCTGCGCCAGCTCGGAGAAGTTCGTGCGCAGCGCACGGGCGTGAGGAAAGTGACGGCCCTCGCGAATGGCCGCCTCGCGCGAGGCGGCCCACCGGATCGCTTCCTGACGATTCGGGAACGTCTCGCTCTCTGACCGCCAGCCCTTGACGCGTACCTGCACGCGGTAGGAGATACGGCCGGTAAGCGGGCTCTTGAGGCGCTGAATCGATGCCATCTCGCCAAGCACGAATTCGGACAGCGGGGAGACGGTAATCTGCGGCGGATTCGCGCCGGGAAACAGTTCGGCAGCCTGCGTGTTCTTGCAAAAATCCCAATCGGTCGTCATCCCATGCCTGCTGGTACCGCGAGCCTGCTTGGCGATGCGGCGGGCGTCTTGGGCCGAAGCGGCCGCGCAGCTCGAACCATCGACCCCGGCATTATGAGTGCCAGTTTCGTAAGTGCAGACCGATGTGTCCGGAATAGACCACCGGAAAAGACCCGTAGGGACCGGTGCCGGCTGAGAGATTTGAACTCCCGACCAACGGTTTACAAAACCGCTGCTCTACCACTGAGCTAAGCCGGCATCTTGCGCGGGCGCCGATTCTACCGGCCTCCCGGCCTTGCGGCAGCTTTCGCGAGCGCTAGTGCGTGGCGGGCTTGTCAGCCGTTGCGGGCGGCTGCTGGGGAGCAGCCGGAACCGCCGCGGCAGCCGTCGTCAGCGCTTCCCGCGGGCGGTGTCGCGGCAGCGGCGGATGGCGGACAGGGCTGCACCGCGATATGGGAACTCACCCCCTGCGCGAACAGGTCCTGCAGCGGCACCGTGTTCATGCCAGGCAATGGCGCCAGGTCAACCCAGTACAGCGCCCCCGGGATCTTGCGTTCACCGACCTCGGCCCTAAGCCCGGTCTGATTCACCGTCTGTGCGCGCCGGTCGGCGCGCGTGCGTTCGCTGTAGAGACCCAGCGACAGGCGCCGGCCGGCCTCGGGCGTCTCCGGCATCACAATCGCGTCCTTGATGCCGTTACGCTCCAGAGTCACGAGCGCCTTGTCGGTTTCGGCCTGGCTGGACAGCCCACCGATATACACCCAGTAGCCGTCAGAGGACTGGCCTTCCTCGGCGCGCTGCTTCGGATCAAATCCCTTCTGCTTCAAGATCGCTGCCGCACGCGCACTGTTGTCCAGATCCGGGAAGGGTCCGAGCGACAGGCAGGCGGCAGCCTGCGGCGGCGGCGGGCTCGCATGCCGCTGGGATTCCGGGAGCTCGTCCACGAGCTTCAGACGCGGAAGCTTCGCGAGCGCCGCGTTGATGGGGGCCGGCTGCGGCGCATCGACCCAGTGTCCCCAGACGAAATACACAAGGTTCAGCACCAGGAGTGCGATGCAGGCGTTGCGCACGGAGGCGATTCTAGATCAACGGCGCGCGGCAGGGGTCCGCGCCAGCACCGCGAGCCCGCGCAGCACCAGATCCGGCACACCGACACAGGGACTCGTGAGCAGCGATCGCACCGCGGCTGCCCCGCCACCAAACAGCACCACCAGCGGCCGGCGCTTGAGGCTCGCCTGTGCCTGTCCCACGGCCCGGTCGATGAGCGCTGCAGCCGCGTGCCGGGCACCATGCACGATCGCCTCGCGCGTCGAACGACCAAAAAAACCGTCACCTTTGCCCATCCCGCCCCGGGCGCGCCGCCGGATGCCGCGCGTCTGCGTCAACAGCGTGTCCACCATGAGGCCGGGTGACGGGATGATCACCCCGCCCTGGTGCGCGCCACGGCCGTCGACGAGATCAATGGTCATCGCAGTTCCCACACCGACCACGCACACGGCCACGTCCTTGAACAGGTCATGCGCCGCAACACACGCCGCGAACCGGTCTACCCCTAAGCGCCAGGTATCGAGATACCCCACGCTGATGCCGCCGCCGCGCCGCGGCACGCTCACGAACTCCGCCCTCGCCCCGGCAGCTGCGCGCAGCGCTCGCGAACGCCTTGTTCACCTGCAGCGCCGGCAACACTTGCGACGAGCACGCGCTCGGGACGCGCGCCACGTAATACGCGGCGGCGATAGTCGCCCGCCTGCCAGCCGGCATGCGCCGCCGCCTGAGCCTTGCCCCACTTGTGCCGTTAAGACGTGCCCACTTGATGCGCGTGTTGCCGATGTCGACCAGAAGCTGCGCCATCAGGCCGGCCTCACGGTCACATCGCCCGAGACGAAGCGCTTCACTCCCTGCGCGGTTTCCACCAGCAGCGCCCCGTGCGCATCGATGCCGCGCGCCACACCGCGCGTGCTGCGCTCGGCCACGCTCACCGTGACGGAGCGCCCGTCGAGTGCATCCGCCTGCCGCCACTCCTCGATGAAGGGTTTCAGGCCGAGACGTCCAAATTCCTCCAGGCCCTGGACGCAGGCACT
Organism: uncultured Gammaproteobacteria bacterium; assembly: GCA_963787655.1. GTDB lineage: Bacteria > Pseudomonadota > Gammaproteobacteria > Steroidobacterales > Steroidobacteraceae > 13-2-20CM-66-19. The sequence goes on from CAWBDY010000004.1 coordinate 159,221, forward strand.
CACGAGAGCCGCCGCCACGGCATTGCGCTGAGGTGACCTAAGGCCTGCGCCGGCCAGATCGATGGCAGCGGTCCCGGTGGCGGCGATCCTGGCGAGCAGCGTCTCCCCGAGCGCGACATTCAGCCCGATGCCGATGACGACGCACGCAGGGCCTGCGGACTCTGCGCGCAGCTCGATCAGCACCCCACCGAGTTTCTTGTCGCCGACGTTGAGATCATTCGGCCACTTGAGGCGTACGTCCTGCACACCCTCCCCGCGCAGAGCCCGCGAGTGCACACACGCCGATGACGAGGCCTAAGGCGCTTAAGTCCTGCGGCACCTCGCGGAACGTCCAGCTGAGCGACAGGCAGATCGCACCTCCCGGGGGCGCAAGCCACGCCCGTCCCCGCCGGCCGCGGCCGGCCGTCTGGTATTCCGCGAGCAGCACCTCACTCATGCCGCTTGCGGGATTGGCACGCTTCAAGAGCGCGCTGTTGGTGGATTCGATCGTCCAGGCGGTGGCAACGCTTGCCACGTGCTCGCGCACGTCGCGCGCCAGACGTTCGCGGATCTTCGCGGCATCCAAAGGCTCGCTCTGGCGCGCCAGCCGATAGCCGCGGTTGCGCACCGCCTGCACCGTCGCCCCGAGCTCCCGCAGCGCCCCGGCCGCCTTCCACACAGCGCTCCGGCTCACGCCGAGTGAGTCCGCCAGCGTCTCGCCCGAGTGAAACCGTCCGTCGGCCAGCTGCCCGAACACCTGCGCGATCAGGGGCGGGCTGGGCGCGGCGCGGGCCTTGCGCGCCGCCGGCGCAGCACGCGCCATCACGCCTGGCTCCGGTGCCTGCCCAAGAGCCACAGCCGGCGGGCGTGCGGCTCGGTGCCGGCGCGCATGCGCGCGAGGTTGCCGCGATGCGTATAGAGGATGAGGAGCGTCGCCGCGATGCCGAAGCGTCAGGAGCGGCACGTTGTCACGGCGCAGCGCCATGGTTATTGCAAACGCCGCAGCGCCAATGATCGAGGCAAGCCCTACGAACCCCCACACGATCACGGCGATCAGCCAGGCGAGGATCATCGGTATCAGGAGGCCGGCGCCGAATCCTAAGACCACGCCGACGAGCGTCGCCACGCCCTTGCCGCCGCGAAAGCCGAACCACACCGGGTAGACGTGCCCGAGCATCACGGCGATGCCGCACACGGCTGCCGCCCACACTTCCAGGTCGGGCAGCGCCGGGCTCACGTGCGGGATGATCCAGGGCGCGATCTTGCCCGTGGCGATCCAGCCCTTGGCCAGATCGATCACGAGCACCCAGAAGGCGATCATCTTGCCCTGCGTGCGCAGCGCATTGGTGGCGCCGGCGTTGCCGCTGCCGAGGTTGCGGATGTCGACCCCGCCGGTGATGCGCCGGATCACCAGGCTCCCCATCACCGAGCCCAGGAGGTACGACAGCAGCGCCTTGATGAGGAGCTCGATCATGGGGCGCGGAACACTTCCGCCAGCATGCAGCGCACGCTCCCGCCGCCGTACTTCTCGATGGTCGGGATGGGCACGGCCAGCACCGCGTCCGTGCAGCCGGACAGCTGCGCGAACTGCGGCGGCGGCAGCGCCCGCCGTGCGCTGTCCGACATGACGAGCACCCGCGAGTCGCCGAGCGCCTCGTCCCAGGTGGCGAGCTCGAGCATGTTGCCGGCGAACTGCTCGAGCTGCGCGTGGTCAAGCTCGATCAGCTCGCGGCCGCTCGCGCGCAGCTGCTCGAGCACCCGCGCGCGGTCGGCGCTCGCGATGGCCTCGCTGCCGATGACGACGACGCGATCCCCGATGCACATGAGGACGTTGGTATGGTAGAGCGGCACGCCCGGTGCGATTGGTGGCCGCAAACGTCACCGCCTCGTAGCCGAGCTCGCGCGCCCACTCGCTCACCACTTCCGGGTGCGTGCGCGGCGACAGGCAGGCGTACGCGATGCGCGCGACGCGATCGAGCACCAGGCTCCCGGTGCCTTCCAGGAACATGCCCTGGTCCTCGAAATGCGTGAGATCGATGAAGTGCTTCACCCGGAAACCGCACTCCTGGATCGCCCCGTCGATGACCTCCTGGCGGCGCTCGCAGCGGCGGCTCATGCTGTGCATCGGGTACAGCACGAGCGTCCCGTCCTCGTGAAAGCTCAGCCAGTTGTTGGGGAACACCGCATCGGGTTTGGCGGGCGGGGCTGAGTCCTCGACCGCGCACACGTTCACCCCTTCACTGATGAGGGCGCGCCTGACCTGCTCGAACTCGGCGCGGGCACGCTCGCCGACGCCGGCATCCTTGGGATCAGCCTGCTGCTGGAACGTGTTGGTGGCGGCGGTTTCGGGATTTGGCGCCGAAGCGGACCGGGCGCACCATGAGCACCGCGTCCGCACATTGCTGGCGTCTTACGGCGTTGGGATCCGGGGCGGACATGCCCCATTCTCGCACGTAAAACCGCCGCTACGCCCGTAGCGGGCGGGCGGTCGGTCTAAGCGCGCAGCGCCACCTGTTCACCGCTCCCGGTGGCTTCGAGCTTCCAGAACCGGCAGGCGCTGGGTCAGGTCGAGTGGCGCATCGGAAAGGTAGCGCAGCGCATCCGCCGCGGCCGTGGGACGTGCGAACAGGAAACCCTGCGCGTAGGTGCACCCGAGCTGGCGCAGTTTTTCCAGCTGCTGCCAGCCCTCGATGCCTTCGGCGACCACCTTGATGTGCAGGTGAGTGGCCATGGCGATGATGGCGCTGACGATCGCCAGATCACTCATGTCGGTGACCAGATCCCGCACGAAACTGCGGTCGATCTTGAGGGTGTCAACGCGCCAGCGCTTCAGGTACGACAGACTCGAGTAGCCGGTACCGAAGTCATCGATGGCGATGTGCACACCCAGGTCGCGCAGCTTCTGCACCGCATCCTGGCTCGCCTCGCGGGCGCGCGCCTCGCGCCGCTCGAATACCGCGCTCTCGGTGAGCTCGACCTGCAGCATCGAGGGCTCCAGGCCGTACTGCTTGGTGAGCCGCGAGATCGACTCGGCGAGATTGGAGCGCTGCAGCTGCACGGCCGAGACGTTGATCGCCACCGGCACCAGCCGCCCCTGCGCCTGCCGCCAGCGCGCCATGTCCTCGACCACCCGCCCGAGCACGAACTCACCGATCGGCACGATGAGGCCGGCCTCCTCCGCCACGGTGACGAAGCGTTCCGGGCGCACATAGCCGTAGCGTCGGATGCTTCCAGCGCAGCAGCGCTTCGAGCGCCACGACCTTCTGCGATTCGATCTCGACGATCGGCTGGTAGTGCACATCGAGCTGGCGGCTCTGCAGCGCGGTGCGGAGCGAGGACTCGATGGCGATGCGCTCCTTCAGGCGCCGGTCCATGCCGGGGCTGAAGAGCTGGAAGTTGTTACGGCCGCGGTCCTTGGCCTGGTACATCGCCGTGTCGGAGTGGCGCAGCAGCTCGCCCATGTCCGCGCCGTCGTGCGGGTAGAGAGACACACCGATGCTCACCGTGGTGACCAGCGTGCGCCCGTCCACCACCATGGGCGCGGCCAGGGCGTGGTTGATGCGCTCGGCCGCATCGTTCACCTGCGCGGTGCTCTGCACGCCCTTGATGACGACCACGAACTCATCGCCCCCCATGCGCACCACCAGGTCCTCGGAGCGCATGGTGGTGCGGATGCGCTGCGCCACGGTGCGCAGCAGCTTGTCGCCGGTCTCATGGCCGCGCGAGTCGTTGATGTGCTTGAAGCGATCGAGATCGAGGAACAGCACCGCCAGCGCACTGCCGCCCGCTTTCGCCTGCTCGATGGCATCGGGCAGGTGCGCGGCCAGATACAGCCGGTTCGGCAGGCCCGTCAGGTGGTCATGGTGCGCGAGGTGGTCCAGCTGCTGGTGCTTCTCCAGCAGCTTCGATTCGACCTTGCGGCGCACCGTGACGTCGTGCACCGCGACCGCCAGCACCGCCCTGCCCTCCAGCTGCAACTCGTAGCAGGTGGCCTCCCCGTGGCGCTCGCTGCCGTCCTTGCAGTGCTGGGTGAGCGCCAGCGGCTCGCGCGAAGTCGCCCCCCGCAGCCGCCCGACCAGGTCGGAAGGCTCGACCCCTTCCGCGCTGAAGAGCGTATTGAAGGGCTGCCGGATCAGCTCGTTCAGGGTGTAGCCGCAGCTGCGCTCCGCGGCAGGATTGGCGGCGATGATCCGCTGGGTGCCGGGATCCAGCACCAGTGCCGTGGTCGGCCACTGCGAGAAGACCGCCAGCGGCGTGATGCCTGCGCTGAGCCCCTTGCGGGCCCGGCGCGGGCGCCACAGGAGCGCACACGCGGCCACGGCCGCGCACAGGAGTCCCGCCAGAGCACCGATCACGAATGCCGACTGATTCACATTTGGGTCCGGTTTTGTCTCCTGCAGTGTGGGGCAGAGCGCCCGCCGGGTGTCGTGCAGCGCGCACAGTTTCAGGCCTTAGGGTAAGAGGCCGATGACACAGCAGTTGACTTAAATTGTGCGCTTTTATGAGGCGTGCCAGGCACACCGTGGAGGCGATCACGGGGCGCCTTTAGGCGGCGTTGCCGAAGCTCACTTCGCAGCGTGCGCCGCGCTCGATCTGGGAGCCTGCGCCGGCATGCGATCACGGCATTTTCCCCGAACGTGATGCCGAGCAGCTCGCGGTTGAAGCGGAACTGCTTGAGCACCGGCGCGGGATCTGTGGACGAGGCGGCCGGTGAGCTGATCGACGCCCGGGATCGTGCAGCGCACGCACGGCTTCACCAGGCGCAGCGTCACAGGCCCGATGGTCAGCGCATCGATATGGTCCTCCGCCCAGGGCGCAAGTCCTCGCAGCACGACGTTGGGGCGGAAGCGATCCATCGGCACCGCCTGCGGCATGCGCGCGTTGAGGTCCTGCAGGGATGCCTCGTTGCACACCAGCACCGGAAAGCCGTCGGCAAAGCCCATCGGCGCAGGCGTAGGACCTGCGAACTCGCGCTTCGCCACGCGCTCTGGCTGAGGCGGTACGCGCACCAGACGCAGCGGCGCGCCGAGCGCGGCGCTCACCCACTCATCCGCAGCCCTCCCCTGATGCAGTCCCACACAGCGGTCCCGGTGCACGCGCACGTCGATGCGCTCGCCGCCGGCGGTGTACGGCAGCACAAGCTGCGGGAGCCCCGGGGCATTGAGGACCAGCGTATCGGCGGTGATCTGCGGCACGATGCAGGCCATCTGCGGATGGGTGCGCTGGCTTAAGAACAGTCCTTTCGCATCGATGAGCATCCACTGCCGGTCCCATTCGAAGCCGGTCGCGGTGATGCGCACCCGCGGCTGCGCGATCCCGCGCGTGGATTTCACAGGATAGACGTAGAGTTCCGTGACGGTCGCTGTGGTGCGCATGACTTAAGGAACGCAGTGCGCGCCTCGGAGTACTGCGAGCGCGCGTGCGCACTCTCGCAGTCTGCCATATGCTCCCCGCTCGCCACGAGATAAGGGTCGCACATGCCCCACAAGAAGAGCGCGAACCATGCCGGCCACCCACTGCTGCACACGCTCCTGGCGTGCCTCCTCGGCGCGAGCCTCCTGAGCGCCGGCGCGCCGGCAGTGGCCCGCACCCAGAAGCCCGCGCCTGCACGGGCGCCACTGGATGGCGGTCACCGGCAAGCCGCTCGCGGCGACCGCCGGCGCCAAGATCTTCGAGCGCGGCGGCAACGCGGTCGATGCCGCCTGCGCCATGATCGCGGCCACCTCCACCATGTGGGACACGCTCTCCTGGGGTGGCGAGACACAGGCGCTCATCTACAACCCCAACACCGGCAAGGTGATCGCGATCAACGGCCTCGGGGTGGCACCGACCGGGGCGACGCCGGAGTACTTTCACAAGCTCGGCATGAAGTTCCCGCCGGAGTACGGCCCGCTCGCCGCGGTGACGCCCGGCACCCCGGGCGGACTCATGACCATGCTGGCCGAGTACGGCACGATGAGCCTGGCGCAGGTGCTGGAGCCGGCGATCGAGATGGCGGACGGCTATCCGATGGAAGCAGAGCTGGTCGGCACCATCGAGCACTACAAGGACAAGATCAAACAGTGGCCGGACTCCAAGCGCGTCATGCTGACGCACTTAGGCGCTGCGCACGAGGCGCCCGAGCCCGGTGAGATCTTCCACCAGCCGGACCTCGCCGCAACCTTACGCAAGCTCGTGGCAGCGGAAGCGCAGGCCCTCAAGAGCGGCAAGGATCGCAAGGCCGCCATCTACGCCGCCAACGAGCGCTTCTATCGCGGCGACATTGCCCGGGACCTGGTGCAGGCCGTGCACGAGCTCGGCGGGCTCTTCACGACCCAGGACCTCGCCAACTGGAAGGTGCGCATCGAGGAACCGGTGCACGTGAGCTACAAGGGCATCGAGGTCTACAAGCTCAACGCCTGGGTGCAGGGTCCGGTCATGCTGCAGACCCTCAACATCCTGGAGAACCTCGATGTGAAATCGATGGGCTACGACAGCACGCGCTACATCCACACGCTCTACCAGGCGATGAACCTCGCCTACGCCGACCGCGACTTCTATTACGGCGACACGAGCTTCACCCCGGCGCCTCCCGTGCGGGGACTCCTCTCCAAGGACTACGCGCGCGAGCGCGCGAAGACTCATCCGTCCCGATCACAACGATCCCGACGTGCGGCCGGGCGATCCCGTACCCGTTCCAGGGCGAGAAGAACCCCTATCTTTCCTATCTTGAGAACTGGCACAGCCGCATGCCGGCACAGGCGCCCATCACGATGAACGAGTTCGACCGCACCTTCCGCTTAGGGACCACGAGCGTGGAAGCGGCCGATGAGAAAGGCTGGGCCGTGTCGGTGACCCCGAGCGGCGGCTGGACGCCGGCGGTCATCGCCGGCCACACCGGTATCGGCCTCAGCCAGCGCATGCAGAGCTTCGTGCTGGATCCTAAGGACAACCCCTACAACGTGCTGGAGCCCGGCAAGCGCCCGCGCGCCACCCTCACCCCGACGCTGGCGCTGAAAGACGGCAAGCCGTTCCTGATCTTTTCCGTGCAGGGGGGCGATACCCAGGACCAGAACCTGCTGCAGTTCTTCCTCGACGTCGTCGAGTTCGGCATGACGGTGCAGGAGGCCACGGAAGCGGCCAACATCACCAGCTACCAGATGCGCGATTCGTTCGGCGATCACCCCTCCTTCCCCGGGCGGCTGACGGTGAACACCGCCACGCCGCCCTGGGTGCGCAAGGAGCTTGGCAGCATGGGCTACGCGCTCGAGTTCGAGGAGCGCAGCTCAGGTCCGATCAACGCCATCATGGTCGACCGCGCGCACGGGACGCTGTGGGGCGGCTCGAGCAATCACGGCGAGGACTACGGCATCGGCTGGTGAGGCGAGTCGTCGGCGCCGCGTAAGGCTTGAGCTCGGTCGCAGCCACGCGCGGCCGCGCGCGTTCACCACTTTCTGCCCGTGCGGCGCTACAGTCGCAACGATCAGCAAAATGGAGTTGAAGGCGCATGGCACGAGCACTCTGGTCCGGCAGCATTTCCTTCGGCCTGCTCAATATCCCGGTGCAGCTCATGTCCGGCGAGAAGCGCACCGATCTGCGCTTTCACCTCATGGACACGCGCAACAAGGCGCGCGTGCGCTACGAGCGCATCAACGCCGAGACCGGCGAAGAAGTGCCCTGGCACGACATCGTCAAGGCCTTCGAGTACAAGAAGGGCGACTACGTGGTGCTGGAGGCGTCCGACCTGAAGGCCGCGGCGCCGCAGAGCAGCGAGTCGGTGGATATCGAGAGCTTCATTCCGGCCGATGCTGTGCCGCTGGAGTATTTCGAGCGCCCTTATTACCTCGTGCCGCCGAAGAAAGCCGCCAAGAGCTACGTGCTGCTGCGCGAGACGCTCAAGCAGTTAAAGCGCGTCGGCCTGGCGCGCGTCGTCATTCGCACGCGCGAGTATCTGGCACTGGTCATGCCGCGTGCCGAGGCGCTCATGCTGATGGTGCTGCGCTACCCGCAGGAGATCGTGCCGGTGGACGAATACTCCTTCCCCGACGGCTCACTCGCCGACTACAAGCTCGGCAAGCGCGAAGTCGACATGGCCCGGCAGCTGGTCGAATCGATGACCGGGGAGTGGCAGCCGAAGGAGTATCGCGACGAGTTCCGCGCCAAACTTTCCAAGGTCATCGAGGAGCGCATGCGCCACAAGGGCTCGCGCATCGAGAAGCCGCAGCCGGAAAGCGCGCAGGCTTCCGACAAGGTCGTCGATCTCATGGCCGTGCTGCGACGCAGCCTCGATGAGCGCGGCTCCAAGCGTGCCGGGCACGCAGCGCCGCCGCGCGCACTGCACGCCATGGCAAGAGCACACAGCGCAAGCGCGCTTAAGACCCGAGGGCAGCGGGAAACGTAGATGCCGGAGCTTGGGAGTGCCGCGGCGGGCGGCGCGGCGCACTCAGTGATCGCCGAAGAGCGCCTTCATGCGTTGCGTGTCGCCGTTGGGCTTTCTGATCTCGACCTCGCGCCAGTCCTTCTCGACCTCGCGCGGCATGGCAAGGATCGCCTGGCGGGCTTCACTCAAGCGGTGCTTGAGCAGCGGCCGCAGTTCGCCCAGGGGAATCAGGGCCTGCCGCTCTTCGTCCGTGTCGGCCAGCTCGACATCGCAGTAGGTGCGGAAATAATCCATGTACCACTCTTCATAGAGCTGCAGCGGCTCGGTGAAGGCGGCGTCCTGCATGAGGTGCTCACCCAGGTGGTGGGTGCACAGGTAGCTCGAGCTCCAGCGCACGTAATTGCCGTGCTCGGCAACCATCGCGTTGGCGTAGTCGCGATAGCCGTAGTAGATCGAGAGCAGGTGGCGGCGCTTGCGCCCGCTCAGGTGGCGGCAGCGCAGGTATTCGAACAGGGCGCGGCGATGCACGAGGCCGAAGACGGTATTGCGCAGCGCACCGATCTGACCGTCGAAATGCGTCTGGTCGGAGACCGCCCGCATCAGACGATCGTGCTCAGCCTCCCAGCGGCGATAGGCCTCCTTACTTTCCAGAATGCGGCTGGCAACCGTGTCCGCCGGCGACTGCAGATAGGCGGCCATCCCCAATCGCGTCTCCGACTCCTCCATGAGTCGAGCATGCTTATAGGCTTGGAAGTGCAATATCCCCCCGTCGAATCCCCAGTCCCTTATTTATATAAGGCGTATTCCCTTCACGCGGCGTCTCAAGTGTCCGCGCAACGCGGGCACTCCGCAATCGGCGAATGCTGATTTTGCCCCGTTAAGGTCATGCTACGGAATCAATAAGAATTCATGCATCACTACCTCCTGTTCATCCTCGCCGGGATCCTCCTCAACCTGACCCCGGGGCAGGACACCCTGTACGTGCTGGGACGCAGCCTGAGCGGGGGTCTGCGCGCCGGCATTGCCGCAGCGCTCGGGATCGGTGTGGGCAGCCTCATCCACACGGTCGCGGCCGCGCTCGGTCTTTCGGTCGTCCTGGCCGCATCGCCCACCGCTTTCATGACCGTGAAGCTGTGCGGCGCTGCCTATCTGGTGTTTCTCGGCGCAAAACTGCTGTTTTTCAGGCCCCGGGCGCTTGCGGCGCCGCGCCCGTCGGGGCGGGGCGACTGGTCGGCGTTCGCCCAGGGGATCCTCAGCAATGTGCTGAACCCGAAGGTTGCGCTGTTCTTCCTGGCGTTCCTGCCGCAGTTCATCAGTCCCGCGAGCACGTCCAAAACACTGGATTTTCTGGCACTTGGAGCGACTTTCGTCACCACGGGTACGATCTGGTGCCTGATCCTCGCCTTCGCCGCGGCACGGCTCAGCCGCTTTTTCGCGGAAAATCCTGCGGCGCGCACGCTGATTGATCGTGCGGCCGGCGCTTTATTCATCGCACTCGGCGCCCGCCTCGCGTTCGCTCGTTAGCGATTCACAAAGCGTCTGGCTCGATAGCCCGCTTACGTCCCCGCGCCGGCCCGCAGGAATTGCGGTCCGGGCCTTAAGGTGATGATCGGCTCGGCTTGGGGCTCAGGCGACCAGGAAAGGCGCGAGGCGGTCGCGGAACCGGCGGCTGAGCGTGAGGCGCGTGCCGCGCCGCAAAATCAGCTCGCAATCGCCGTGGATCAGCGGATGAATCTCGGCGATGTACTCGACATTGACGATCGCCGAGCGGTGCACGCGCACGAAGCAGGCCGGGTCCAGCCGGCTTTCCAGTTCGCGCAGCGGCTGGCGATAGGTATAGCAGCGGCCGTCCGCGAAGATCTTCACATGCTTCGCCGCGGTCTGGACGAACTCGATGTCACTCATCGCCAGCACCACCACCTTGCCCTGCTGGGACAAGAGCAGCCGCTGGCGCGCCGCGGCAGCCGGGGCTGGCGGTGCGGCAGAGGGGCTCTTCGGCGGCGCGCCGGAGGCGATCAGGGCCCGGGCGCGCTCGATGGCGCGTGCGAAGCGTTCATCGTCAAAGGGCTTGAGCAGGTAGTCGACCGCACCGACGCCGAAGGCGTCCATCGATCGGTCCGAGTGCGCGGTCACGAATATTACATAAGGCTTGAGACCCTGGCCGGCGAGCGACTGCAGCAGCTCGAACCCGTCCAGCTGTGGCATGCGAATGTCGAGCAGCAGCAGCTGCGGTGCGAGCTCGCGCGCGTTGGCGGCCGCCTCCGTCGCCGACCCATAAGCGCCGACCACGTTGATATCGGGAACCTTGCGCAGCAGGTGCAGGAGCCGCCGGCGCGCCAGCGGCTCGTCATCCACCACCAGCGTCGGGATCGCCATGGCGGCGTTCATGAAGCGACGGCCGCCAGCTGGGCACTGCGGCGCACCGGCAGGTCCAGCACGGCCGTGGTGCCGCCTTTCAGGTCCGGAGCGATGCGCAGATGCGCGTCCTCCCCGTAGGCGACCCGCAGTCGCAGGCTGACATTGGCCAGTCCGCGCCCGTAGTCGGCCGGTGCCAGCTCCGCCCGCAACGGCGAGCTGCTGTTGTGCACGGCAATGCACAGCCGCTCATTCAGCACCGTGACCGCGACCCGCACCGCAAGCGTCGCACCGCTGCCGGTGCGGCCATGCTCGATGGCGTTCTCGGCGAGCGGCTGCAGCAGCAGCGCCGGCACGTACAGCTCGAGCGCCTGCGGACTCACATCGATGGCGACGTTCAGGCCGCCGGAGAAGCGCACCTCCTGCACGGCGAAGTACGCCTCGAGCCCGGCAAGCTCGGTGGCCAGGTCCACCCACGGCGAGTGGCTGGTCTCGAGCGCGTGACGCAGGAAATCGCCGAGCCGCGCCAGCATGGTCGATGCCTGCCGCGGACTTTCATCGATCAGCCCCATGATCGCGTGCAGGGAATTGAACAGGAAATGAGGCTGCAGCTGCGCCGAGAGCATCGTCATGCGTGCATCGGCATAGGCACGCGAGAGCTCCACCGCACGCAGCGCCGCGCGTTGGTGGCGGCGCGCCACCAGCACGAGCGCGATGGCACACAGACCGAGCAGGTACGGCGGTACATAGAAGCGCAGCCATTCGGCCACCACCCAGTGCGAGGGGAGATGGCTCATTTTGCGCAACGTTTCGTACATGTCATCGTAGTGCCCATCGACGAATCCCGTCACCAGCGCATTGGCGAAATCGGCGAAGGCTGCCACGCTGAGCGCGAGCACCGCGTTGATCAGCACCACGCGCACGCGCCCCGCCGGATTTGCAGGCCAGCCGAGCGCGAATGCGGCGCGATAAGCCACCGCAGCAAGCAGGAACACGAAGACGTCCTGGATGATGTGCGCGGGTATTGACGCCACATACTCGCCGCCCATGTGGGTGCCCGCCCAGGGCATAAACCACAACAGCGCAAGCACCGTGGCGCCGGTCCAACTCAGGCCCCCCACTCTCCAGATGACTCCCCACGGACTCGGCTCCAGGGGCGGCGCGGCGGCCGCGAGTGGCGCTTCCACATACGCCCGGGAGAAGGGCTTGTTCGCGGTCAGCGCGTGCGCGTAGGGAAGGGTGGCGGACACGCCTAAGAGTCTAAGTGCCCGCAGGCGCGGAAGGCCAGCCGCTGGGTCCCAGCGGGGCTCCAGATGGCTTGAGCGGCAGGCCGGACTTGCGCAGACAGTGCCGCCTGCGCGCACTAAGTCAAACGCGCCCGCGGCGCGCGCTATATTGTCGCCCCCGAAGGATTTACCCGGCCGAGCGGCTCATGAACCCACGCACCCGCGCACTGCTTGTTGCGACTCTCCTGGGTGGCATCGTCGCGGGCACCATCGATATCGGCGCGGCCTGCCTGATCAACGGCCGCGACATTCCCTTCATACTGCACTCGATCGCCGGCGGCCTGTTCGCGAAAGCCTCTTTCGACGGTGGTGCGCGCACCGCGCTCATTGGCCTGTTGCTGCAGGAAGGCATGGGGATCCTGATCGCGGCTATCTACGTGAGCGCGAGCTGCGTGATCCCGGCACTGCGTCAGCGCTGGATCGGCGCCGGTATCGCCTACGGCGTCGTGATCTTCGGGGTCATGAACTTCGTGGTCGTGCCCCTTTCGGCCTGGCACCGCTTCCCGCATTTCACGCCGCTGAAGGTGCTCGAGGACGGCACAGCCATGCTGCTGTTCGGACTGATCATCGCCTACTTCACCCGCGCGCGCCTGGCTTGGCGCACCCGGGCAGCCGCGCGACGAAGCGCGGCGTCCGCCGCCGGGCCTGCCGGCCACAGGTCCCGACGCCTAGCGGCTCCGTCTTGGGTTCCCGTCCGCTGCGCGAGGTGCGCCTTGACGCCCCCCTGCCACCATCATGACGACCTTGTTACAGGCGCAACCCGCGCTTTTCCAGCCGGCGTACTGCCGTGCCATAATCGTCGGCAGAAGAACAACAAGCGGACGTTTCCATCATGGGATCGATTCGAAATGACTGGACTCCGCCGAGCCAGTTCGACGCCTGGGCAGAAACTCACCTCCTGTCACGACGCCAGGCGATTCGCTGGGGCGTGGTCGCAGGCGGTGCGCTGCCGCCGCCTGCAGCAGTCGCGGTGAACAGCGCCGCGCCCGGCGTCAGCGTCGAGAGCGAAGCCGCGGTCGCGCGTCCCTACCCGAACATACACGGTGGCGATGGCACGATCAGCGTGCGCTACTTCCCCTTCGACCAGCAGCCCATGCCGGCCCATTTCGTCATCTACGAGATTCCGCCCGGCGCCAGCGAGGGCGTGCACACGCACCATCTGGGCGACAACGTGCAGGGCCCGTTCGATGAGTACTACTACATCATCGAAGGGGAAGGCGAGATGCCGATCGATGGCCAGATCCTGCAGGTGAAGGCGGGTGACCACATCCACACGCCCCTCGGTGTCGCCCACGGCATCACCAACACCATGAGCGAAGGCAACCTGCGGGTGTTTCTGACGTTCATCGCACGCTGACAGCGCGCGACAGTCGCGCAAAAGGAAAAAGCCCCTGAGATCTTGCGACCTCAGGGGCTTTTTATTTGAAGCCTGGCGGTGACCTACTCTGGCATGCCTGAAAGGCACACTACCATCGGCGCAGAGCGTTTTCACTTCCGAGTTCGGAATGGGATCGGGTGGTTCCCACTCGCTATGGCCGCCAGGCAAACTGTTTGAGGTTTATGAAGCCGCACCTTGCGGTGCGGCTTCACACGCCTCCAATCCGGTTAGTTTCTGCTTCGACGCTTGTCGCGTTCAATGATGGAATCACTCCATCAGCATCAATCCTCTCGTGGATCGCAAACCACTTGAGGTTATATGGTCAAGCCTCACGGGCAATTAGTACTGGTTAGCTGAAGCCATTACTGGCCTTACACACCCAGCCTATCAACCACGTAGTCTTCGTGGGCCCTTTAGGGGAGTCGAGCTCCCAGGGAGATCTAATCTTGGGGGGGGCTTCCCGCTTAGATGCTTTCAGCGGTTATCCCGTCCGCACATAGCTACCCGGCAGTGCCACTGGCGTGACAACCGGAACACCAGAGGTGCGTCCATCCCGGTCCTCTCGTACTAAGGACAGCTCACCCTCAAATCTCCAACGGCTACGGAAGATAGGGACCAAACTGTCTCACGACGTTTTGAACCCAGCTCGCGTACCACTTTAATCGGCGAACAGCCGAACCCTTGGGACCTGCTACAGCCCCAGGATGTGATGAGCCGACATCGAGGTGCCAAACTCCTCCGTCGATGTGGACTCTTGGGAGGAATAAGCCTGTTATCCCCGGAGTACCTTTTATCCGTTGAGCGATGGCCCTTCCATACAGAACCACCGGATCACTATGACCTGCTTTCGCACCTGCTCGACTTGTCAGTCTCGCAGTCAAGCACCCTTATGCCATTGCACTCTAATGCGCGATGACCGACCGCGCTGAGGGTACCATTGCACTCCTCCGTTACTCTTTAGGAGGAGACCGCCCCAGTCAAACTACCCACCATACAGTGTCCCCGATCCGGATTACGGACCAAGGTTAGAACTCCGACATTATCAGGGTGGTATTTCAACGTTGCCTCCACAAGAGCTAGCGCCCCTGCTTCAAAGGCTCCCACCTATCCTACACAGACAAGGTCAAAGTTCAGTGTAAAGCTGTAGTAAAGGTTCACGGGGTCTTTCCGTCTTTCCGCAGCTACGCCGCATCTTCACAGCGATTTCAACTTCACTGAGTCTCGGGTCGAGACAGTGGGGCCAGCGTTACGCCTTTCGTGCAGGTCGGAACTTCATGTACTTCCACAGTTTCCTGTGGCACAGACTATACGTTCACCTGACTACGACGAGTTGAGTGGACCTCATCGCTTTTTGCAGTCAGGGCCGGCGTCTTATGGCTTCGTCTGCCATCCAGGGATCTCACCCCTGAGTCGTTACGGGATCCAACTTGCGTTGGTCTTACCCTCGGTATTACCCGTGACGTCCCTGCAGACATCGTGTGGGCTTCACCGATTTGAGCCGGTTGTTGGAGCGGTGTTGCCACCGTCCTGGGCAATGTTACTTACCCGACAAGGAATTTCGCTCGGTCATGTTATTGATTTCTAAGGAATTTTCCTTCATAAACCAAGGTGAGATCTTCAGCTCACTCCTGCATGTCGCCATGCAGATCGGACTATATCTTCACCGACGAAGTTAGTCGTCGTCAGTGTTCGGCATGTAGTCTCTGAGGATTCTGATCATTTCGGTGCGTGGCTTACAGTGATTCATGGTCTCGGCGATCTTGACCATCTCGATCAACCCACACGGGTGAGATGCGAGTTGCCTCCATCAGCCTCAAACACTCCGCGAACTTTAAGAAGTCACCTTGCTTAGAAGTTCGCAGCGGATACCGCTTGAAGAACGGAACGATCGTCTGAACTAGATCACTCCGCTTTCGTACGCAGTACCGATACAGATGTTCTTTGTGGTTGTCATACCGCCTATTGATATAGACGTCTCCAACACCAAAGAACTCCATGCAGCATGTAGAGACAATCAAGGCTCTTAGCACCTTGCGTCACCGCAAACTCATGCGCCACTTGGAAGCCGGTTTTGTAACCTCGCCGATTCTCTCGGTGAGGCTGTCGAATGACAGTTGATTGAGAAACAACCTTCTCCGTCGACGAAACCGGTAATCCATCCGATTTTGATCAGCCTTTCCTGCTGATTGTCCGCATCCGACGGATTGTCACTGCCCGGCTCATTCACACCGTTAGATGTTGTTTACCGAACGAGTACCGCCGAATACACGGTTATTCCAGCATATAGCCAAATTTTACTAAGGCAGCTATTCCACCTTAGGACCGTTCTGACCGTTACATCAACACGCATATCTGCCGTGTTAATGAAGTAATGCATTGCGCACTACTTCTGCATGTCGCCATGCAGTTCGGACTATCTCATCTCTTCAGTACGAAGAGCCTGGCGTATAGTCTCTGAGGATTCCGATCACGATTCGATCGGCCTTTCCTGCTGATTGTCCGCACCCCTCAGATTTTCACTGCCGCTTGCAGCGGCGAGTACTGGAGGATTCTCGGAGTTTCCAGCATATAGCCAGGTTTATTTACGTAACTACAACATTTGGTCCTGGCACACTCTGCATTACTCGAGAGTTGCTTGTCACTTCTATAGTTACGGCCGCCGTTTACCGGGGCTTCGATCAGGAGCTTCGCCTTGCGGCTGACCCCATCAATTAACCTTCCGGCACCGGGCAGGCGTCAGACCCTATACATCCACTTACGTGTTAGCAGAGTCCTGTGTTTTTGGTAAACAGTCGCAGCCCCCGATTACCTGTGACCTTCTATAGCTCATGGAGTAAATCCAATCACTACAGGAGGCATACCTTCTCCCGAAGTTACGGTATCAACTTGCAGAGTTCCTTAACCCGAGTTCTCTCAAGCGCCTTAGGAGATTATCTCCTCACCCACCAGTGTCGGTTTACGGTACGGTCAATTCCAACCTGAAGCTTAGAGGCTTTTCCCGGAAGCGTGGCGTCGATCACTTCGGAGACCGAAGTCTCCTCGTACTCAGTTCTCGGTGTTTGAATAACCTTCCGGATTTGCCAGGAAGATCCACCTACGGCCTTGAACGGCACTGCTGCCGCTGATCTAGCCTTCTCCGTCACCCCATCGCAGTTGGAATCGGTGCAGGAATGTTAACCTGCTTTCCATCGACTACACCTTTCGGTCTCGCCTTAGGAACCGACTCACCCTCAGCCGATTAACGTAGCTCAGGAAACCTTGGGTTTTCGGCGAGCGGGTTTTTCACCCGCTTTAACGTTACTCATGTCAGCATTCGCACTTCTCATACCTCCAGCATGCCTCGCAGCACACCTTCGCAGGCTTAGAGAACGCTCCCCTACCGCGTAAACGACCCGAAGGTCATCTACACCCATAGCTTCGGTGCTCGGCTTAGCCCCGTTAAATCTTCCGCGCGAGCCGACTAGACCAGTGAGCTATTACGCTTTCTTTAAAGGATGGCTGCTTCTAAGCCAACCTCCTGGCTGTCTATGCCTTCTCACATCGTTTACCACTTAGCCGAAACTTTGGGACCTTAGCTGATGGTCTGGGTTGTTGCCCTTTTCACAACGGACGTTAGCACCCGCTGTGTGTCTCCCGAGTATCACTTCAGGGTATTCGGAGTTTGCATGGAGTTGGTAGGCCGAGATGGCCCCCTTCTCCAAACAGTGCTCTACCCCCCTGAGTGTTCACTCGAGGCACTACCTAAATAGCTTTCGGGGAGAACCAGCTATCGCCAGCCTTGATTAGCCTTTCACTCCTATCCACAACTCATCGACGCACTATTGCAACAGTGGTTCGTTCGGACCTCCAACCAGTGTTACCTGGTCTTCATCCTGGTCATGGATAGATCGACTGGCTTCGGGTCTATTCCCAGCGACTGTGGCGCCCATTTAAGACTCGGTTTCCCTACGGCTCCCCTATGCGGTTAGCCTTGCCACTGAAAATAACTCGCTGACCCATTATACAAAAGGTACGCCGTCACCCCCTTGCGGAGGCTCCGACTGCTTGTACGCATACGGTTTCAGGTTCTATTTCACTCCCCTCTCCGGGGTTCTTTTCGCCTTTCCCTCACGGTACTAGTTCACTATCGGTCGGTAGAGAGTATTTAGCCTTCGAGGATGGTCCCCCGATGTTCAGACAAGATTTCACGTGTCTCGTCCTACTCTTTGTCGCTCACGGGATTGTGCTTTCGTATACAGGGCTATCACCTTCTTTGGCCAGACTTTCCAGACTGTTCCACTAGCACTCACCCGATTACCACGACTGGGCTGTTCCCCTTTCGCTCGCCACTACTAAGGGAATCTCGGTTGATTTCTTTTCCTCCGGTTACTGAGATGTTTCAATTCACCGGGTTCGCTCCGTACACCTATTTATTCAGTGCACGGTACCTCTTACGAGGTGGGTTTCCCCATTCGGAAATTGCCGGGTCAAAGCTTGTTTGCCAGCTCGCCGACACTTATCGCAGGCTACCACGTCCTTCATCGCCTTCTACCGCCAAGGCATCCACCATATGCGCTTACTCGCTTGACCATATAACCCCAAGGAGTTTGGGGATATGGAGCTGATTCACATACATGCGAACGCGACATTCTCAAGCTTGAGAAACAAAACAAAACAATTGTCTTTCGCTTGAAAACTTAGCGTCAAAACAAAAACTTTCCAGATTGTTAAAGAGCAAACGATGCGCTAGGCATCGCCTTTTGACCACACGATCAATCGCGTGATCACGCCAGCACATGTTGGAACCTGGTGTTGGTTCGCATGAGCTCGCGTCATCACGCGCGATACGCCTTGCAGGCGGGGCGGGAAGCTGGTGGAGCCAGCCGGGATCGAACCGGCGACCTTCTGGTTGCAAACCAGACGCTCTCCCAGCTGAGCTATGGC
>CAWBDY010000004.1:180000-577785 GCA_963787655.1 uncultured Gammaproteobacteria bacterium
TGTCGCGCGGGTTGCGGCCCTCGGCCGCCGCGCGCCGCAATGCTGCAATCTCGGCGAGCGGCCGCAGCGACAGGAGCTCGAAGTAGCGCCACATGAGCTCATCCGAGACCGACATGATCTTGCCGAACATGCTGTCCGGATCCTCGGAGATGCCGATGTAGTTGCCGAGCGACTTCGACATCTTGTTGACGCCGTCGGTGCCCTCGAGCAGCGGCATGGTCATGACGACCTGCGGCTCCTGGTGGTAGGCCTCCTGCAGCGTGCGCCCGACCAGCAGGTTGAACTTCTGGTCGGTGCCGCCGAGCTCCACGTCGGCGCGCATCGCCACCGAGTCGTAGCCCTGCGCGAGCGGATAGAGAAACTCGTGGATGGAGATCGGCACGCCGCCCTTGTAGCGCTTGGAGAAATCGTCGCGTTCCAGCATGCGGGCGACGGTGTAATGCGCGCTCAGGCGCACGATGTCCTCGGCCGACAGCTTCGACAGCCAGCGCGAGTTGAAATCGATCCGGGTGCGCGCGCGGTCGAGCACCTTGTACACCTGCGACTCGTAGGTGCGCGCGTTCGCCTGGATCTCCGCCGGCGTGAGCGCCGGGCGCGTGACGTTGCGCCCCGACGGATCCCCGATGAGGGAGGTGAAGTCGCCGATGAGGAAGGTGACCTCGTGGCCCAGATCCTGGAAGCGGCGCATCTTCGTGAGCAGCACCGTGTGGCCCAGATGCAGGTCCGGCGCGGTCGGATCGAAGCCTGCCTTCACGCGCAGCGGCACGCCGCGCCTGAGCTTCTTAACAAGGTCGGGGGCGGTGAGCACTTCGTGTGCGCCGCGCTCGAGCTCTGCGATCTGGTCCTCGAAATTCATGCCGCTTCCCGTGAAACCGGTCCGGAAGGTGTGCGGTCCCGCATGTAAGTTAGCCTTTGAGTACCGCCACCGGCGTTTAACATACATTGACCCAAGGGTCATGCCGGAGTACGGTGCGCCCTTTTAAATCATCCGGATACGTGTTGTCGATGGCACCCAACATCCCTGCAGCCGGAAAAACAAGAATCGGGATGCTCAGCCGCGTGCCCTCGGCCGCCTTCTGTCTGCAGGCGGGCGCCTGTCTGGTGGTCGCCTGGTCGCTGTGGCACGGGAGCCTGACCAACGCCGAGCCGCCGCCGGCGGCAGATCCCCTGGTCACGGCAAAGCCGGACGCGCCGGCCCCTGCCAGCGCCGTCGTCGACATGCCGGCGCCGACGCTCGCCGCGGCACCGACGCTCGCGGGCGCCCTGTCCAGCATCGACGTGATCGTCACCCGCAACGACACCCTCGACCGGATCTTCCGCCGCCTCAAGCTCAATCTCGCCGACCTCGCCTCCATGCGCAGCCTGCCGAACGTGCGCGCGAGCCTGGACAGCCTGCGTCCCGGTGAATCGCTGCACCTGACCCACAAGGACGGGTCGCTGTTCGGCCTCGAGCGGCGCCTGAACGAGAGCCAGACCCTCAAGGTCTCGCGCGACGGCGACAATCTCAAGGCGGACGTGCTGCAGAACGAGCTGCAGATGCAGCCGCGCACCGTGCACGGCGTCATCGACAGCTCGCTGTTCGAGGCGGTCGAGAGCGCCGGCGCCCATGACCAGACCGCGGTGTCGCTCGCCGACATCTTCGGCTGGGACATCGACTTCGTGCTGGATGTGCGCCCTGGCGATGCCTTCACGGTCACCTACCAGGAAATCTGGCGCGACGGCACCTACGTCAAGGACGGCCCGATCGAGGCGGCCGAGTTCGTCAACCAGGGCCGCACCTTCCGCGCGGTGCGCTATACCGACCCGGACGGCGGTTCGCACTACTACACCCCGGACGGCAAGAGCCTCCACCGGGCATTCCTGCGCGCCCCGGTCGAGTTCACGCGCGTCAGCTCGCGCTTCAACTCGGCCCGCCTGCACCCGATCCTGAACACCATCCGCGCCCACAAGGGCGTGGACTATGCCGCCCCCATCGGCACCCCGGTGCACGCCGCCGGCGATGGCCGCATCCGCTTCGCCGGCGTCAAGGGCGGTTACGGCAACGTGGTCGAGATCGAGCACTCATCCAGCGTCGTGACCGTCTACGGCCACCTGTCCCGCTTTGCCCACGACACCCACGTCGGCGCCCACGTGACGCAGGGTACGGTCATCGCCTTCGTCGGCATGACGGGACTGGCCACCGGCCCCCACCTGCACTACGAGTACCGGGTGAACGGCGTGTTCAAGAACCCCCAGACCGTGGACCTGCCCGGTGCCGCACCCATCGATGCGCGCTGGCGCGACGACTTCCGCAGCCACGCCGCTCCGCTTCTGGCGACCCTCGACCCGCCGCTCGGCCCCATGCTCGTATCGCGCTGAACTCAAGCTGCAGCCGCGGCATTTCCAAAGTCCGTCATCCCTTCTTCACGGTTCCGCCGCGCCGCGCTGGTATGCTGAAGCGCTGAGCCGCCGCAGTGCGGTCAAGACTTTGGCGAGCCGATGGACGCACCGGACTTAAAGGCACCCCACCACTACATCAACCGGGAACTGTCGTTCCTGGAGTTCAACCAGCGCGTGCTCGACCAGGCGTTCGATGAGTCGGTGCCGCTGCTCGAGCGGCTGAAGTTCCTGTGCATCTCCTGCAGCAACCTCGACGAGTTCTTCGAGATCCGCGTCGCGGGCTTGAAGCAGCTGCAGGAGCTGGGCGGCGGCCCGCTGGCCGCCGACCACATGTCGATCCCCGAGCAGCTGGCGGCGATCCACGAGCGGGCCACGCGGCTGGTCACCGACCAGTACCGCTGCCTCAACGAGCTGCTGCTGCCGCAGCTGGCGGCCGAAGGCGTGCCGCTCTTGGGCGAAAGCGAATGGACCCCGCAGGCGCACGAGTGGCTGGAGCAGTACTTCGAGCGCGAGATCGAGCCGGTGCTCTCGCCGCTCGGCCTCGATCCCGCGCGGCCCTTCCCGCGCATCCAGAACAAGAGCCTGAACTTCATCGTGCGCCTGGAGGGCAAGGATGCCTTCAACCGCGACAGTGAGCTCGCCATCGTGCAGGCGCCGCGCTCGCTGCCGCGCGTGGTGCCGCTGCCCGGCGCGGGCGCCAGCCGCGGCTGCGTGCTGCTGTCCACCATCGTGCAGACCTTCGTGCCGAAGCTGTTCACCGGCATCAAGGTGATCGGCTGCTACCAGTTCCGCGTCACGCGCAACAGCGACCTGTTCGTCGACGACGAGGAAATCGACGACCTGCGGCGCGCGCTCGAAGGCGAGCTGGCGCACCGCCGCTACGGCGCCGCGGTGCGCCTCGAGACCTCCAACGACTGTCCCGAGGACATGGTGAAGTTCCTCGAGGCGCAGTTCGCCTCCAACGGCCTGGACACCTATCCGGTCACCGGTCCTGTGAACCTCAACCGCCTGTCGGCGGTGTACGACCTGGTGCAGCGCCCCGATCTCAAGTACCCGATCTTCACGCCCGGCACCCCGAAGCGCCTGGTCGGTGCCACGGACCTGTTCGCCTGCATCCGCCAGAAGGACGTGCTGCTGCACCATCCCTACCAGAGCTTTGCGCCGGTGATGGATTTCCTGCGCCAGGCGGCGGCCGACCCGCAGGTGCTGGCGATCAAGCAGACGCTCTACCGCGCCGGCCACGAATCGCCGCTGGTGGATGCGCTGGTGGCGGCGGCCAATGCCGGCAAGGACGTGACCGTGATCGTCGAGCTGCGCGCGCGCTTCGACGAGGAAGCGAACATCGAGCTGTCCAACCGCCTGCAGGAGGCCGGCGCCCACGTCATGTACGGCGTGGTCGGCTACAAGACCCACGCCAAACTTGCGCTGGTGGTGCGGCGCGAGGCCGGCGGCATCCGCCGCTACTGTCACCTCGGCACCGGCAACTACCATCCGCGCACCGCGCGCGCCTACACCGACTACGGCCTGTTCACCTGCGACGAGGAGATCGGGCACGACGTGCACGAGCTGTTCCTGCAGCTGACCAGCCTCACGCAGACCCCGAAGCTGCAGCGCCTCACCCAGTCGCCGTTCGGCATGCACGAGATGGTGCTCGCCAAGATCGCGCGCGAGGCCGAGCACGCGCGCGCCGGCCGCCCGGCGCGCATCATCGCCAAGATGAACGCGCTGGTGGAGCCGCAGGCCATCGAGGCGCTGTACCGCGCCTCCGGCGCCGGGGTGAAGATCGACCTGATCGTGCGCGGGGTGTGCGCGCTGCGCCCGGGCGTGCCCGGCGTATCGGAGAACATCAAGGTGCGCTCGATCGTCGGGCGCTTCCTCGAGCATTCGCGGGTGTTCTATTTCGAGAACGGCGGCGAGCCGGACATGTTCTGCGCCAGCGCCGACTGGATGGAGCGCAACTTCTTCCGCCGCGTCGAGGTGGCCTTCCCCGTGCGCCGTCCCGAGCATGCCGCGCGCATCCTGCGCGACCTGAACTTCTGCCTGCAGGACAACTGCCAGGCCTGGTCGCTGCGGCCCGACGGCCACTACCACCGCATCAAGCACGGCCGCGACCGCGCCTAGCAACGCGCAGTCGGAGCTGCTCGCCGCCTACGCGGCAGGCCCCGCGGCGGTCGTGTGACTAGCTGCGCCGGCTGAAGACCCGCAGGCGAAAACCCCCGGCGAGCCGCAGGTAATCCACTTCCTGCTGCAGGTCGGCAGAGGTCAGCGGATGGTCCTTCAGCCAGCGTCCCGGGAAGCGCACCTCCAGTGAGCGCGGCGTCGCCGCCAGATCGATCTGCGGCAGCGCCGTGGTGCTGCGGCCGCGGTGCAGCAGCACCGCCAGGCGCAACAGCACGATGAGATAGAGCGCGCCGCGATCCCACGGCGGCACCAGCTCTTCGAGCCCTTCCGTGGTGAGCTTGCGGCGGTGCGCGCCCACCAGGCGCGCGAGCAGGCGCTGCTCCTCGCGCGGGAACCCGGGCATGTCGGCGTTCTCCAGCAGATACGCGCCGTGGCGGTGGTAGCCGCTGTGCGAGACGTCGAGCCCGATCTCGTGCAGGCGCGCCGCCCACTTCAGCGCCAGGTGCGCCAGCGGCTCTTCCAGGCGCCAGGTCTCGCGTGTCTGCTCGAGGAAGTTGCGCACCGTGGCCTCGACCCGCTCGGCCTGCTCGACATCGACGTGATAGCGCTGCTGCATGCCGCGCACGGTGCGCTCGCGCGCATCCTCGCGCCGGAAGCGGCCGAGCATGTCGTACAGCAGGCCCTCGCGCATGGCCCCTTCCGCGATGCGCATCTCCTTGATGTCGAGCGCGCTGAAGAGCTCGGCGAGGATCGCCAGTCCCCCCGGGAATACCGGGCGGCGGTCTTCCGTGATCGGCTCGAGTTTGAGCTCGCGCACGTGGCCGGCATCGGTGCAGTACTCGATCGCGCGCTTCGAGCCCTTCCGGTGTGATGGCGGGCGCGGCCGGATCGAGCGCGCGGATCGCTTCCCCGATGGCGCGCACCGTGCCGGAGCTGCCGGCGGCCGTTTCCCAGCCGCGGCGGCGGAACGCCGCCTGCACCGGCTCGAGCTCCAGGCGGCAGGCCAGGCGGGCGCGCTCGAAGCGCTTGGGCGACATCTTGCCGTCGCGGAAGAAGCGCTCGCTTAAGGAGACGCAGCCCATCTGCAGGCTCTCGAGCTCCAGAGGTGCAAGCCCCTCGCCGATGATCAGCTCGGTGCTGCCGCCGCCGATGTCGGCGACCAGGCGCTTGCCCGCCTCGTTCGGCATGGTGTGGGCGACGCCGCAGTAGATGAGGCGCGCCTCTTCCATGCCGGCGATGATTTCGATCGGATGGCCGAGCGCCTCGCGCGCCCGCTCGAGGAACGCCTGCTTCTTGTGCGCCAGCCGCAGCGCGTTGGTGCCGACCACGCGCACGCTGTCGGCGTGCATGTCACGCAGGCGCTGGCCGAAGCGCTGCAGGCAGGCGAGCGCGCGGGCGGCCACGTCCTTGTCGATGCGGCCGTTCTCGGCGACGCCTGCGGCCAGGCGCACCATCTCGCGCAGGCGGTCGATGATGACCAGCTGGCCGTGCGAGTAGCGCGCGACCACCATGTGGAAGCTGTTGGAGCCCAGGTCGACCGCCGCCAGTACATCCGGTACCGGGCGCGGGGTGCGGGCAGCGGGACGGGTTTCGCGGGTTTCGGAGGAGCGGGCCGTGACAGCGGAAGGCACGCGCGCGCGGCAGTTCAGGCAGGCGTGAAGGAGGAGCCGCAGCCACAGGTGGTGGCAGCGTTGGGATTGCGGATCACGAACTGCGCCCCCTCGAGGCCGTCGCGATAGTCGATCTCGGCGCCGGTGAGGTACTGCACGCTCATCGGGTCGACGATGAGCTTCACGCCCTGGTTCTCGATGCAGGTATCGCCGTCCTGCAGCTGCTCGTCGAACTCGAAGCCGTACTGCAGCCCCGAGCAGCCGCCGCCCTGCACGAACACGCGCAGCATGAGCGCCGGATTGCCCTCGCCGCGAATGAGGTCGCCGACCTTCTTGGCCGCGGCATCGGTGAACACCAGGGGTGTTTCCTGCAACGTTTCGACGCTTTCCATGATTTCCATACCTTGCGGCCAGTCTAGAGGCCTAAGTGTCACCAGGTCAAAGCAGCAGTCCGCAACCCCTTGATATCAGGCCGGACTTGGCAGCGGCAGCGCTGCGGGGGCTTCCGGGGGCAGCCGCACCAGCTTTCCCATGATCTGGGCCCCGAGTGTCATTTCAATGACACCGTAATAGACATTGCCTTCGACGCGTGCGGTGGCCTCCAGCACCACGCGCTCGCGCGCATGGATATCGCCCCGTACGGTGCCCTTGAGCACCACGTTGGGCGCCTCCACCGCGCCCTGGATGGAGCCGGTCTCGCTCACGGACAGGGTGGCGCCGGGCGTATCGCCGCAGCGCACGTTGCCCTGGATCTTGCCGTCCAGGTGCAGGCCCCCCTGGAACTCGACATCGCCCTGCACGCGCACGGCCTTGCCGATCAGCGTGTCGATGCGCTGCGCTCGGGAATCTCGGGTGAACATGCGGAACACTCCAGTACCAAAGGAATACGGTTCAGGGTGCAGCCTCGACCGTCCACAGGAACGTCTGCGACAGGGGCGCCAGGTCCTTGTGGGTCGACTGCACATCCACCTGCAGCTGCGTGGGTTTCAGCGCGAGCGGCACGCTGATCTCCTGCTCGAGCGTCTGCAGGTAGCGGAAGCTGTAACGCAGCTCGCGCACGTGGCCGCCGGTCAGCACCGGCAGCTCGAGTGACTTCGGGCCGTCGTAGGAAGAGCCATCGAGCGTCATCTGGATGGTGCCGGCGGCATCCGCGTCCGCGCGCCCGGAGCGCACCAGCGACAGGTGCACGATGAAGGTGGCAGGCTTTGGGCCTGCGGTGATGTGCAGCTGCTCGATCTTGACGCCCAGCGAGGCGGCGCTCTGCGCCACGACGCCGCGGTAGAAGGCCAGCTCCTGCGACTGGCGCGCCACCTGGGCCTGCAGCTCACCGATCGCGCGCGACTCTTCGGCCTGCTCGTGCGAGCGGCCGACGCGCACCGTGTCGAGTTCGGCCAGCTGCGTGCGCATCTCACGGTTGGACTTCTCCAGGTGGTCGATCTGCACCTGCAGCTCGGTGCGGTGCTGCGCGGCGGCCTGGCGGTCGTAGCCGGCGTTGTAGCGACCGAGCTCGTACATCACGTAGAGCGCAAACACGCCGATGAGGACGGCCGCGGCGTGCAGTGTCTGGCGCAGCACGGGCGCGTGCGGGCGCACCACCTGCGGCGGCCCGTGATTTCTCCTGAAGAGGTCCTGCAGCGCGCGCACGACTTCCCTTCAGGCCCCGGGCGCCGCCTCGCGGTCCTCGCCGGCGAGCTGGTCCCACCACTGCGGCAGGGGCGGCTGCTCACCGGGCGGGAAGGCAATCGCGGCCAGCTCCGTGAGCGCCCGGGCATAGACCGCCCGCTTGAAATAGATGACTTCCTGCACCGGCTCCCAGTAGTCCGACCAGCGCCACTGGTCGAACTCCGGCTCGCTGGTGCGGGCGAAATCGAATTTGACGTCGTCGCCGTTCAGGCGCAGCAGGAACCAGCGCTGTTTCTGGCCGATGCAGCGCGGGGTCTGGTGACGGCGCACGTAGCGCGCCGGCAGGCGGTAGCGCAGCCAGCGCTCGGTCTGGCCCAGGAGTGTGACCGCGGACTTGCCGATCCCGATCTCCTCTTCCAGCTCGCGGAACACGGCCTCTTCGAGGGCCTCGCCGAGGCGTACGCCGCCCTGCGGAAACTGCCAGCCGCGGCCCCCCGTGCGGCGGCCGAGAAACACCTGGCCGCGGTGCATCAGGACGATGCCCACGTTGGCCCGAAAACCGTCGGCGTCGATTATGTCGCCCATGAGGATGCACGCGAGTCTGCCACAAGGTGCCCACAGCGGGCGTGAGCCATGCACGCGCAAGCTCCAGGATGGCGTTTTCCAACAAATTCGATGACTCTTACGCCCACCTCCGCGGCGACTTAAGTTAATGGCGGTATCCACACTGGCACCCCGTGCGCTGCCGGGCCTGGCGCTCCTGGCAGCTCTCGCGCTGGCGGTGTTCCTCATCGCCCTGACCACCGGCAGTTCCGGGATCGGTTTACGGCAGACGCTCGCCGTGCTCGGCGGCGGGGGCGATGAGGCCGCCCGCAACGTGCTGCTCGCGGTGCGCCTGCCGCGCGTCTTGGCCGCGTTCGGCGTCGGGAGCCTGCTCGCCTTTTCCGGCGTGCTGCTGCAGGCGCTGTTCCGCAACCCGCTGGCCGACCCTTACGTGCTCGGCGTGTCCGGCGGGGCTGCGGTCGGGGCACTGCTCGCCATGATCGTGGGCGCCGCGGCCATCGTGGTGCAGTCGGCGGCGATCTTAGGCGCCCTCGGCGCGGTCGCGGTGGTGTACCTCCTGGCCCGCGGCGGCGGCACGCCGCGGCTGCTGCTCACCGGCGTGGTGCTGGCGAGCGCCTGCGGTGCGCTGGTGAGCGTGCTCTTGGCGCTGGCCGACACCTCGCGCGTGCGCGGCATGGTGTTCTGGCTGGCAGGGGATCTGGAGTGGGCGGTGAATCCTTGGGCCTCCGGCGTCGCAGCACTCGTCGCGGTCAGCGTGGCGGTGCTGGTGGCGCGGCCGCTGAATGTGCTGGCGAGCGGCGAGCTGCGCGCGCGCACCGTGGGGCTGGCGCTCGAGGGGTGGCGCACGGCGCTCTTCATCGCCTGCGCCACGCTCACGGCGCTTGCGGTGGTGAGCGCCGGCACGGTCGGGTTCGTCGGTCTCATCACCCCGCACGCGGTGCGCCTGGCCTTTCGCACCAGCGACCACCGCATCGTCGCGCCGGCCGCAGCGCTCGGCGGCGGCATGCTGCTGGCGGCGGCAGACCTGGTGGCGCGCACCATTGCAGCGCCGCGCCAGCTGCCGGTCGGCGCCATCATGGCCCTGGTCGGTGCGCCGCTGTTCGTGCTGCTGCTGCGCCAGCGCGCGCGCGGTTAGATGACATGAACGGATCGGCACGACCGCTCGCACTGATGCTGTGCCTGCTGGCACTTGAGGCCTGCAGCGCCTCACCGAGCAGCACCCGCATGTCCAATCCTGTCGTCGGCACATGGTTCGTCAAGGACAGCGATGCGCCGTTTCCGTACCACATGTACGTCTTCAACGGCGATGGAACGATGCAACAGGCGAACCCGGATGCGGGCGATCCGAAGACGAGTGACAGCGACGGCAAGGGTGTCTGGATAACCGACGGCGACCGGATCAAGGGCAAGTGGGTCGAGGTCGTGGCAGATCGCGCCACGCATAAGTTCACGGGCCGCACGGAAATATCCTTTGATATCGCGGTGCACGGAAATACGTTTACCGGCACGGAGTCTGCGCGTTCGTACGATGCGAACGGCATTCTGACCGATGGTCCCACTGCCCCGGGTCAGTTTGAGGGCAAGCGTGTCACTTATCCGTAATGCACGTGTGATCGACGGTCGAAGCGTGCGGCCGCGCCGCAGCAAACAAAGCGCGCTGCACTCGCAGAATACGACTGGCCCACACCGAAGCTCTTGAGGTCTCACGACTCTCGAGTGCTAGTTGGATGACCTAGCGATAGACATCCTTCCGATGTCCGACCTTAAAGATCGTGATCTCGCGGAGGGAATCATCAATGAGATAAACGACTCGGTATCGGCCCTGACGGACTCGATAGCGATCACCATATCCGGCGAGTTTCTCGGTCTTGGGTGAACGGGGATCCGAGGCCAGGGCTGAAATCTTCTCCACGATTCGGCGGCGGTCTTCCTTAGAATCGACGGCCTCGATTTCCTTAGCTGCCGAGGGCTTTACAAGAATCCTATATCCGGCCACGGCGCTTCAGGCCGCTAACGAAGCTCTCGAAGGACACGCTCTTTTCGCCACGACGCTCCGCAAAGACTTCAAGATCTGAAGCGTCCTCGGCCAAGGCGCCGCGTACGGCGTCATTGACCATGTCTGAGATGGACCGATCCGAGGCAGCTGCGCGAAGGCGCAGAGCCTTGTGCACGTCGGCACTGAAATACACGGTAGCCCGCTTAGGTTTTTCCACTGCACAAGTATGACGTTAAGACGTCATAACGTCAAGACGCTAATCCGTCATCTATGGCTGCCGCCTCAGATTAAGTGCTGTGCGCGCACAGTGTTGCTGGCGCGCGCAGCGCGCCTCATAAGCTCTCACGGCCGCTCCAAGCGCTGGTTAGAGAGCCGCGTCTTTAAATGCCCGCAACACTGCATTCATTCGCGTCTGATACCCACGCCCCTGCCCTTTGAACCAAGCGAGAACGTCGGCATCAACGCGCAGTGAAACTGATGCCTTTTGGGGCGATTGGGCGGAGGCCGCGACGCACTACACCGCGCATGATGTGGCGTAAGTCGGCCTCAGGATGCTCGGGAATCAAAACGACATCTCTGTCCTTCATGGAGCGGATCCTGGGCCACTCAGTCTTTGAGGCTTTGGAAGAGGATTGCTTCCTCACGACGGGTCGCTTTGCGGAGTTATGCGACGACGTTCGGCGAGCTCGCGATGCGGTTGCGGCCGGCGCTCTTGGCGCGGTACAGCGCGGCATCCGCCTCGGCGATCAGACGCTCCGCCAGCACCTTGTAGTCGCGCGTGCCGGGGCCGGGATGCGCGGCGGCCACGCCGATCGACAGCGTCACCGTCTCACTCACGTCCTTCGTAATGAGGAGCGGCTGGTGGCGCACCGCGTGCAGCACGCGCGCCGCCACCTTCTCGCCGTCGCTGATGGCGGCTTCGACCAGCACCATCGCGAATTCGTCGCCGCCGAAACGGGCGCCGGTATCGCTGATGCGCATCTCGGCATCGATGCGGTGCGCCACCTCGCGCAGCACCGCATCGCCGGCCAGGTGCCCGTACTGGTCGTTGATGCGCTTGAAATGGTCGATGTCGATCATCAGGCAGGCGACCGACTGGCGGCGGCGCTGCGCCAGCGCCAGATCCTCTTTCAGGCGCGCATGCAGGTAGCGGCGGTTGTGGAAGCCGGTGAGGAAGTCAGTGAGTCCGCTGCGCAGCAGGCGCGAGCGGTTGACGGCGTTCTCGACGCAGATCGCCGCCACCAGTCCCAGGTGCGCGAGGAAGTCGCTCGCCAGATCCTGGCTGAAACGGAACGGATCGCTGCTGGAGAACACCAGCACGCCCTCCAGCTGCTCGTTGCGGCGCAGCGGGATGAGCGCCAGGCTGCCGGCGGGCTTGAGTCCCGGCACCAGGAGCTCGTGGTCTGCCTTGCGAAAGGGTCCGAGCCAGGGCCGCTCGAGGTTGGCGATCTGCGGCGCGACGGTGACGAGTGCGTCCACGAAGCACACGCCGGGGGGCTCGGTGATCGTGACGCCGTCGCCCGAGAGCATGTGCCGGATCTCGTGCTGCGGGTCGTGCAGGATCAGCGCCACCTCTTCCAGCTGGTAGGAGTTGCGCAGGCCCTCGATCAGGCGCTCAAACAGCTGCGGCAGGGAGTTGGCGCGCAGCAGCTCGAGCTCGCGTTCCTGCGTCTTGCGCAGCAGCGAGTCGTTGCGGCTGACTTCGACGTTGAGCGACGCCAGGCGTGCCTGCAGCAGGCGGATTTCCTGCTCCAGAGCCATGGTGTAGGTGAACAGTGCGTCGTCCGCCTGCGTCTCGCTTCCCGGTTGGCGCATTGCGGCAGGATCCTCCTGGATGCCTCAGGCGCGGCGCTCAGCCACGCTGCGCCGGTCCTCCAGATAATCGCGCCCGCGACGCATCAAAGCAACGAAAGCGTCGTAATCCTGCGTCAGCACCGCGGTCCGCAGGCGCTCGACGGCCTGGGAGAGTGCCTCCAGGGACTCGGCGCCGTAGTCGTTGAGGCTCTGTATTTCATAATACAGGTCGGGACTCTCCTGGGCGACGCGGCTGGCAACCTCGAGCTGTGCATCGAAGGTGGTGCTCGACATGCGTGCCAGCTTCGGGGCCGCCTCGCCGCTCTCGGCCAGAGCGGTGAAAAAGGCGATGTTGAGGGCGTGCGACAGGCCGAGCACGTAGGCGATGAGCCGGTCGTGGTCATCCAGGCTCATGACCACCTGTTCGGCCATGGTGGGCGCGAACAGCTCGCGCGCAGCCGCCAGCGCCGCCGCGTGGCCCACGTCCACGAACACCACGTGGCGCCCGGACAGAAGCTCGGTGTCGGGCCCGAACATCGGGTGTACGGAAGTCACCTTGCAGCCGTGGGATTTGAGCGCCACCAGTCCCGCGCGCAGCGGCGACTTCAGCGACCCCACATCGAAGATCACTCCCGCGGGCCGGCGCAGCGCGAGGTCGCGCAGGATCGCATCGGTCGTGCCGAGCGGAGTCGCCAGCACGATGAAGTCGTGCTTGAGGTCGGTGCTGCGCCAGTCAGCGACGTGGCTTACGCCGGGCGGCCCGGCCGCCGGATCCGCCACCTCGACGCTGAAGCCCTGTGAGCCTAAGAAGCTCACGAACCAGGCGCCCATCTTGCCGGCGCCGCCGATGACGAGTGCGCGCCGGCCGCTGCCGGTGCCGCGCGCCACCACGCTCGCCTGCTCCTGCGTGGTCAGGGACGAGCGGATCAGAAGTCGCAGCAGCTGCTCGGCCAGTGCCGGCGACACGCCGCGCTCATCGGCCATGGCGCGTACCCCCATGATCACGTCGCGCTCGCGCTCGTAGTCGCGGGTCGGCTTGCCGGTGGCGCGCTTCACGCGCGCCACCTCCTCGCTCACGGCCTTGCGCTCGCCGACCAGCGCGATCAGCTGGCGGTCGATCTCGGTGACCCGCTGGCGCAGGTCCTCCAGCGTCACGGTCTCGCCCGTCATGCAAGTGGCTCCTGGACTGTCCTCATCCTTTCTATCGGGCCATGACGGGGGGTGCAAGGGGACGGCGCAAACGGGCCGTTCAGGCGTGCGACACAGGGCCGCCAAACGCTACCATGACGCCCCCATGACGCCGCACACCGAAGTCCTGCCCGAGCCGCTGCCGGCCGACCCGCTGGCGCTCGTCAGTGAGTGGCTGGCGCAGGCGTGGTCGGTGCGCAGTCAGCCCAATCCGAACGCCATGGTGCTGGCGACCGCCACCGCCGACGGTGAGCCGAGCGCGCGCGTGGTGCTGTGCAAGGACATCGTGCCGCAGCCCGGGTTCGTGGTGTTCTATACCAACTACCTGTCGTCCAAGGGGCGGCAGCTGAAGGACAACCCGCGCGCCGCGGCGGTCATCCACTGGGACGCACTGCACCGCCAGGTGCGCATCGAGGGCCCGGTGACGCGCGCGCCCGAGTCCGACAGCGACCGCTACTTCGCCTCGCGCGCCTGGCAGAGCCGCGTGAGTGCCTGGGCGAGCGAACAGAGCGAGCCGGTCGCCTCGCGCGCCCAGCTGCTGGAGGCGGTGCAGAACGCGGCGCGGCGCTTCGGCGCACCGACCCCGGGCTCACCCGGCGCGGACGACTCGATGAAGGTCACGATTCCGCGGCCGCCGCACTGGGGCGGCTACCGCCTGTGGGTTGAGCGCGTGGAGCTGTGGGTCGAGGGCGCTTCCCGCGTGCACGACCGGGCCGCGTGGACGCGCACGCTGACGCCGGCGGGCGATGGCTACCGCGGCGGTGCCTGGTCGGCCACGCGCCTGCAGCCGTAAGCCGCTCGCCGCGCCCGCCGCCGCGCCCATGTGGAAGAACCTACGCATCCTGCTGCTGCTCCTGGTGCTGGCAGGCGTCGCGCTGCACGCCTGGCTCGACCGGCGCGCCACCCAGAGCTGGGAGCAGACGCTGTGGGTCGGCATCTATCCGCTGAACGGCGATGGCACGGCGGCCGCGCAGCAGTACGTCGCGGCGCTGACGCCGCGTGACTACGCCGACATCGAGGAGTTCTTCGCGCGCGAGGCGCAGCGCTACGGCGTGAAGCTGCAGCAGCCGATCCACATCGAGCTCTATCCGCAGGTGCAGGAGCTGCCGCCGCCGCTCGATCCGCACGCCAGCATGTTGGGGATCGCCTGGTGGAGCCTGAAGCTGCGCTGGTATGCCGCGCATGCCGCGAGCGTCCCGGGCCGGGCGCCGCCGCGCATCCGCCTGTTCGTGCTCTACCACGACCCTTCAACGCTCGATCAGGCCCCCGATTCGCACGGCCTGCAAAAAGGGCTGATCGGTGTCGTGCACGTGTTCGCCGAGCGCTCCGCGAACGGCAGCAACAACATCGTCATCGCGCACGAGCTGCTGCACACCCTCGGCGCCAGCGACAAGTACAATCCCGCCGACGGCGCGCCGCTCTTCCCGAGTGGCTACGCCGACCGCGAGCGCGAGCCGCGCTATCCCCAGGACGAAGCCGAAGTCATGGCCGGCAGGCGCGCGCTGTCGGCGCAGGAATGGGAGATGCCGGCGAGCCTGCGCCGCGTCGTGATCGGCCCGGAGACGGCGCTGGAGATCCGTTGGACGCACTGACGCAGGCGGGGAGCCTCGCCGCAGCATCCGTCTGTGTGCAGGCCGGCGCGCGGGCGCTGGTGCGCGATCTGTCGGTGGAGTTCGCGCCGGGCGAGGTCGTGGCGATCCTGGGCCGCAACGGTTCCGGCAAGACCCTCACGCTGCACACGCTCGCAGGCCTGCGCGCGCCGGCCGGCGGCACGGTGATGCTCGCCGGCACGCCGCTCGCGCAGCTGCGCCGCCGCGCGATCGCGCTGCGGGTCGGCCTCCTGCCGCAGGATCTGGAGGATGCCTTCGTCAGCACCGCGCTCGAGACGGTGTTGATCGGCCGCCATCCGCACCTGGCGCTGTGGCAATGGGAGACGGCGCAGGACGAGGAACTGGCGCGCGCGGCGCTCGCCGCCGTGGACATGGCGGGTTTTGCGGCGCGGCGCACCGATACCCTGTCCGGCGGTGAGCAGCGCCGCGTGGCCGTCGCGGCGCTGCTGGCGCAGCAGCCCTCGATGTATCTGCTGGATGAGCCGACCAACCATCTCGATCCGCATCACCAGCTGGCGGTCTTAAGCATCTTCCGCAGGCTGGCCAGCGCCGGCAGCACGGTCGTGACGACGCTGCACGACCCGACGCTCGCGGCGCGCTTCGCCGACCGCGTGCTGCTGCTGTTCGGGGACGGGCGCTGGGCGTTAGGTCCGGTGGCCACCACCCTCGACCGCGGCGAGCTTGAGCGAGCTGTACCTCGCACCCATGCTGGAGCTCGCGCACGAGGGCCGGCGCGTGTTCGTCAGCGCGTAAGGGCTGCCAGCAGCTGCGCGTGCAGCACGCCGTTGGTTGCGAGCACGCTGCGGCTGGCAAGTCCGATCGGCGCGCCCTCAAGATCCGTGAACGTGCCGCCCGCCTCGCGCACCAGTACCGTGAGGGCTGCGATGTCCAGGATGTTCACATCCGTCTCGATCACCACGTCGAGCGAGCCGCGCGCCAGCAGGTGGTAGTGCACGAAGTCGCCATAGCCGCGGGTGCGGCTGACGCGCCGCACCAGCTCGCCGAAGCGCTGCCACAGCGGCGGCTGCGTCAGGCTCTCCATGTTGCCGGTGGAGACGCTGGCCTCGCTGAGCTCTGCAATGGAGCTGACGCGCACGGCCTGGCCGTTGAGGAACGCGCCGCTCCCTTGTTCCGCCCACGCGAACTCGTCGTAGGCCGGGGCGCTGGATACCCCGAGCACCAGAGTGCCGGCGCGCATGAGCGCGATCTGCGTGGAAAAGAACGGGCTCTCGCGCACGAACGACTTGGTGCCGTCGATGGGATCGACCAGCCAGACGTTCTCCTGGTCCATGGCGTGCTGGCCGGTTTCCTCGCCGTAGAAGCCGTAGCCGGGAAACTCGCGGCTGAGCGTGCGGTGGATCACCTCCTCCGCCTGCACGTCGGCTTCCGTCACCGGCGAGGCGTCGGGCTTGATGCGCACGCTCGGGTTATTGCGGTAGTAGCGGCGGATCACCTCGGCCGCAGCGTGTGCCGCGGCGATCGCGGCGGTGAGTTCTTTCGATGCCATATTCGCTTAGGATACGACCATGGGAAACCGTCTGAGCAAGATCTATACGCGCACCGGCGATGACGGCACCACGGGACTCGGCGACGGCAGCCGCGTCGCCAAGGACAGCCTGCGCGTTGAAGCCTACGGCGAACTCGATGAGCTCAACAGCTCCATCGGCGTACTGCTGGCGGTGCCCGAGCTGCCGAAGGATGTGAGCGCCTGCCTCATCGAGGTGCAGCACGAGCTGTTCGACATGGGCGGTGAGCTGTGCATCCCGGGGCACACGGCCATCACGGCCGAGCATGTGACGCGGCTGGAGCACGCGCTCGATGGCTTCAACGACACGCTGCCGCCGCTCAAGGAGTTCATCCTGCCCGGCGGGGGTCCTGCGGCGGCCGCCTGTCACCTGGCGCGCACCATCGCGCGCCGCGCCGAGCGGCACGTGTGGACGCTCGCCAAGGCGGAGCCGGTCAGCGCGGAAGTGCCCAAGTACCTGAACCGGCTGTCGGACCTGCTGTTCGTGATGGCGCGCGTGCTGGCGCGGCACGAGCGCGGCACGGAAGTGCTGTGGCGGCACGACCGCGGCAAGCAGAGCTGACGTCTCAGGCCGCCGAGTAACCTGCGCAGGCGCGGCCAGTCGAACGACGGGCCGGGATCGGTCTTGCGTCCCGGCGCGATATCGCTGTGCCCGACGATGGCCTGCGCCGAGAGCGTGGGGTAGCTCGCGAGCAGCAGCGTTGCGAGCGCTGCGAGGCTTTCGTACTGCGCATCGGTGTAGGGCACATCGTCGGTGCCCTCCAGCTCCACCCCGATCGAGAAATCGTTGCACTGCGCGCGGCCGCGGTACTCGGACCTGCCCGCGTGCCAGGCGCGCGCGGTGAACGGTACGTACTGCACGATCGCGCCGTCGCGGCGGATCAGCGCATGGGCCGAGGCACGCAGCCCCTCAATCTCCTTGAAGTACGGATGCGCCTCGCTCGGCAGCCCGCCGGTGAACAGTCGATCGATCCACGGGCCGCCGAACTCGCCCGGCGGCAGGCTGATGCCGTGCACCACCAGGAGGTCGGGGTGCACGCCGGCCGGGCGCGCATCGCAGTGCGGCGACAGCACCTGGCGCACCGCGACCAGAAGGCCGGTGGCGAGATTGATCTGAAGAGGCGCTGTGGGGTTAGGCATCGCTGACGTCAGTCGCGATGATCATGCCACAATCGCCCACATGACTGCCGCCAGCTCCGCCAACGCCGCCTACGTCGCGCGCGACCTCGCCCATGTCTGGCACCCGTGCACGCAGATGAAGGATCACGAGAGTGAGCTGCCGCTCATCCCGATCCGCCGCGGCGCGGGCGCCTGGCTCGAAGACTTCGACGGCCAGCGCTACCTGGACGCCATCAGCTCCTGGTGGGTGACGCTGTTCGGCCATGCCAATCCGCGCATCAACGCGGCGGTGCGCGCGCAGCTGGAGAAGCTCGAGCAGGTGATCCTCGCCGGCTTCACCCACGAGCCGGTCATCGAGCTTGCCGAGGCGCTCACCGCCATCTGCCCCAAAGGTCTCAACCGCTGCTTCTTTGCCGACAATGGCTCGTCCGCGGTCGAAGTGGCCGTGAAGATGAGCTTCCACTACTGGCGCAACAGTGGCTTCAGCGCCAAGCGCCGCTTCATCACGCTCTCCAACAGCTATCACGGCGAGACACTCGGGGCGCTCGCGGTCGGCAACGTCGATCTCTACAAGGAGATCTACCAGCCGCTGCTCATGGACGTCATCACCGTGCCCTCGCCCGACTGCTACCAGCGCACCTCCGGGGAGAGCTGGCAGCAGTACTCGCAGCGCCGCTTCGCCGACATGGAGGCCACCCTTGCCGCGCACGCGCACGAGGCCTGCGCGGTGATCGTCGAGCCCCTGGTGCAGTGCGCCGGCGGCATGCGCATGTACGACCCGGTCTATCTGTCGCTGCTGCGCGAGGCCTGCACTCGCCACCGCGTGCACCTCATCGCGGATGAGATCGCCGTGGGCTTCGGCCGCACCGGCACGATGTTCGCCTGCGAGCAGGCCGGCATCCGCCCGGACTTCATGTGTCTGTCCAAGGGTCTCACCGGCGGCTACCTGCCGCTGTCGGCGGTGCTGACCACGGACGAGGTGTATGCGGCCTTCTACGACGAGTACGTCAAGCTCAATGCCTTCCTGCACTCGCACAGCTTCACCGGCAATCCGCTCGCCTGCGCCGCAGCGCTGGCGAGCCTTGCCATCTTCAGGGAAGACCGCACGCTCGAGCGCAACCGCACGCTGGCCGCGCACATGGGCGCACGCACCGCGGCGCTTGCCGACCATCCACACGTCGCCGAGATCCGCCAGCGCGGCATGATCCTCGCCATCGAGCTCGCCGCCGACAAGGCGAGCCGCACGCCCTACCCCTGGCAGGAGCGGCGCGGCCTCATCATCTACCGTCACGCGCTGACGCGCGGGGTGCTGCTGCGGCCGATCGGCAACGTCGTGTATTTCATGCCGCCGTACGTGGTCACCCCGCAGGAGATCGACCTCATGGCCGAGGTCGCGCGCGAAGGCATCGAGCGCGCCACGTGCGACTGACGCGCGTCTACGTCGAAGCGCCGCTCGCCCCGCAGGCGCGCATCAAGCTCACCGGCAGCGCTGCCGGCCACGTGATGCGCGTGCTGCGCCTGCGGGTCGGCGATGCGCTCATCGTCTTCAACGGCCAGGGCGGTGAGTACGCCGCCGGCATCCATGCGGTACACGACGATGCGGTCACGGTCGTGGTCGGCGAGCAGCACCGCACCGAGCGCGAGTCGCCGCTTGCGATCACGCTTGCCCAGGGCATCTCGCGCGGTGAGCGCATGGATCTCGTGGTGCAGAAGGCGACCGAGCTGGGGGTCGCACGGACTCATCCCCGTGCTCACCGAGCGCAGCGTGGTCAGGCTCGACGGCGTGCAGGCACAGCGCAAGCTCACGCACTGGCAGGCGATCGCGGTGGCGGCGTGCGAGCAGAGCGCACGCACTCACGTGCCGCAGATCGACACACCGCTGACACTGGCAGCGCTGCTGCGCGGCGAGGCGATTGATCTGCCCGCGCCCGGCGACGGTGCAGCCCGCCTGCTGCTGTCACCCGCAGGCGAACAGCGCGTGCAGGATCTGGCCGGGCCGCTCACCAAGGTGTCCGTGCTGATCGGGCCGGAAGGCGGCCTGACGCCTGCGGAGATAGATGAGGCCTTGGCTGCGCGCTTTACCGCCGTGCGCTTAGGACCGCGGGTGCTGCGCACCGAGACTGCCGCGATCGCCGCCCTGGCGCTGCTGCAGCAGCGGTTTGGGGACCTCTGACGGGTTGGAGGCCGTCGCGGTTAACTGGACGGGCTCGCAGACCTCGACGCGGTCGCAGCGGCGTCCGGGTTTGACCCACAGGCGCACCGCGTCCGCGGCACAAGGGCGAGTGAATCTCGCATGGAGATCCCTCGGCCCTCGTGCCGCCTCGTGCCGGTCGGCCTCTAGCGGATCGGTGCCATCAGGTGCTGATAGGGCGTGCCCGCCCACATCACGTAGGGGCTCTTGGTGTCAGGGTCCGCGCTTTTCGGATAGCTGTCATAGAAACTGGCATCGGCTCCGACGATCATGACGTGCGGTCCGGTCCTGATCCAATGGTTGCTGGCAGTCGGTTTCGTAGCGTAGGGATCCGTATTGCTGGCATCCGTGCCTCCCGCCACCATGTACATCAATCCAACCTTTCCCGCTGGCGGCGTTTTGTGATTCATATACGCATCAACCCAGCCCCCGGCATTCTTGTCCCAGCACATCGGATCGGGACCCGGTGTTGCGGGATTGTCGGGCATACACGTGAAGCCATTGGTCCCTTGGCGCAGCGTACGCATCCCGCCTTTCGGCGTCGGGAGCCACGATGGTGGCCTTCTCGGCGACATCCTTGGGTGCTGCCTTCATGGCGCTCGCCACCAGTTCCTCATCCGTCAGCGTCTTGGCGCCTGCGGCGGTCGCGGCATGGTGCATCGCAGTGGCGTCTGCGGGCGGCGCGTCCGCAGCCCACAGTGGTCCGCTCAAACCCAACAGTGCAAGGCTGGCCCCGGCCACATGAATTGATTTTCTCATTGAAGTCTCCTCCCTCGATCGGAGAGTTTTGGACATTATATCTGACTCCCTTCACCAAAGCAGTGCAAGTACGGCGTTCTGCGCTGCGCCGGGAACTGTCCTCACGTCGTCCATGAACCTGTTAGTAATGCGTCGGCGGTCAGGAGCGCTATTGGACCCGGAGGTGATGAGTGCCAATCCATAGCTCCTTCCATGCGGGGTCCTTGATCGACACGTCGCCACGGGCGAGCTTCGCGAGCAGGTCCTTTTGAGTTGCCGGTGGGCCGGACGCATACACCTCCGCCACCTGGCGCCAACCACCCGCGTCTTTCCGGTAGACCCACCCGCCGGAGCCCTGCAGCAGCACGAACTCTTCTGAGCCCGAGCCATCGGTGCTCAAGTCAACGAAAAGGCCGGCCAATGGGAAGTCTGGCGTCTGCACCCAGAGGTATCGCCGTTTCGGGTCATTCATTTCAGCAGTGATTCGTTGCGCGAGATCCGCGTCCAGCGTCCGGCCGTTCGGATAAATGACCATCTTGGCGAGCGCTTCAGATACCGTTTCCGTCGGAGCCGACTGCCAGGGACTTGTCAGGCCTATCGATGCGGCCGCGAGGTTTCGGATACGGTCCGCATCGGTATGGTTCTGCAGGTGCGCCAATTCCTCGAGCTTGTGCCGGCCGTAGGCGCCAGAGCTGAATCTCAGGTAGTGGAATGGACCGCCGTGATCGTACGGCTTGTCACTGGTCTTGAAGCGCCCTTTAAGCACCATTGCGTACTGGCTATCAGCCGACAGGCGATAGGGAGACAAGACAGGCGTAAGCGCCAGGGAAATGACACAAATCAGCGTGATCGCGACCACGACGTTGACTTGCGAGATGCCGCCGAACCACGTCCCCTTCCTGAGGGCGGCGGCCGAGTACCCCACCGAATAAATCAGTGCAGCGCCCGCGACGACAAACCCCCACACGCGGTCAACACTGAGGCCGTACTCGCCCGTGCGAACGCATAGCGCGTAGATCGCAGTGAGGGAGACGACGACCGTCAGCGGAATCACGGCCCTGAGGCAGACCGCAATCCACTTCGGATAGGGTTTGCCGACGGTACCGTCTCTGAAGGCGGCATTGAGGAACAGGACCACAACGGCGACCAGCCAGAGCAGCCAACTCGCGCCGATCGCTTTCTGGCCGGTAAAGAGCAGACTCGGCAACCGGGATATGAGCGCCAGCGTAAAGAGTGCCAGCAGCACACCCGTAACGGTTCCCAGCCACTTGAAGACGTTGAGAATCTGGTCGAGCACGGTCGAGACAAGACGCTCGATCGAACCGATCAGATGCAGCGCACAGCCGAATACCAGTGAGCTGACCGGGTAGACGAATATCGGCTCTTCAAACAGATCGCGAAAGAAGTCGATCTGCAGCATGTGGAACAGGGACTGCCACAGAAACAGCAGCAGCCAGAAGAGGCCGGTGAAGACGACGGCTTCGGCGAGCGTAATGGCATTTCGCCACGCGTGCTCGAAGAGCTGCCGGTAGTCAGCGGCCCACCTGCCGAGGGCAAGTCTCACTTGCACAAATGGCATCAGCAGCAGCCAGAGCACGCTAAGTACGATCGCGAGCGGGAAGCATTCGCCGGATTCGGCAAAGCGCCTGTCCCAGAAGCTTGCGACCGAGCCGCCGTGATGCCAGCCGAAGTAGAAGAACGCCACCGTCATGAGCGCGAGAATTACCCAACTGGCGCGGTTGCGAAGCTGATCTGCCAGCAACTGGGTCGTCAGTGGGATCAGCACGACCACCGCATACAGCGCCAACAGCCACGCCAGATTGGTGGCGGGCCAGGCATGAGTCGTGATGGAGTGATGCAGACCGAACAGCGCCCAGCCCTGAATGACCGCGGCGGCCAGAATGACCGGGAGACTCTCGCGGTACGACGTTGAGCTTTGCTGCATGACGAATCCGAGGTGCTCTCTCTAGAGAGCGCTGTGAGTCCGGTACGAACTAACGCTCCGCGCTACCGACCATGATGCAAGGCAAATCTGGCAAAAAAGTGGCGCGATGGTGGTTGGCACAGCTGCCGGCGGGTCGATCTTCCCGCCCGGCAATCCGCCTCAGCCCTCGAGTGCGGCCGCGCCGCACGAGCCTAGTTGGTGCCGATGCTGGTCTCGTCCGCGATCATTTCTTCCAGCCGCTCGAGGTCCGGGACCAGCGGGGTCTCGTTCACCATGCGGATCTGGCAGATGACCGGCGTGCGGTCGGGGAAGACGCGCGAGTTGTCGGGGCGCACCACGTCCGAGCTCACCCGCACCAGCTGCGGGAAGCCCTGCGACACGAGTGCAAAATGGCCGCCTTCGACCTTGGTGCCGAGCGCATGCAGGACCACGATGCGCGTGCGGCCGCTGGCCGGCGGGATCATCTGCCCGCAGGCGCCCTCGAAGGACACGAGCGGCACCGCCTTGCCGTTCCACGGCACCGTGCCGATGTACCAGGGCGGCGCCCCGGTCATCTCCGACGGGGTCTGGAACCCGACCACTTCCGCGACACAGGCGCGCGGGATGATGAGGCGGCCATCCACCAGGGGCACGAGCAGGCTGTAGATCTCGGCGACGCGTTCGGCCAACTCGCTAGCTCCCGTACTGCGCGATGCGGGCGCGACGGCGCTCGACCAGGGGCGCAATGGCATCCAGCAGCTGCGCCTCCTGGTACGGCTTGCCGAGGTAGTCATCGACGCCGAGCTCGATGGCGCGCGCGCGGTGCTTCTCGCCGACGCGCGAAGTCACCATGATGATCGGCACGTCCTTGAGGCGCGCATCGTTGCGCACGTGCGCGGCGACCTCGTAGCCGTCCATGCGCGGCATCTCGATGTCGAGCAGGATGACGTCGGGCACGTTGTCCTGCAGCAGCGCCACCGCGTCCATGCCGTCGCGCGCGGTCAGCACGCGCATGCCGTTGCGCTCGAGCAGCCGCTGCGTCACGCGCCGTACGGTGATCGAGTCGTCGACCACCATGGCGAAGGTGCGGCGATCGCCGCTGCGTTCCTTCGGCGGCGGTGCCGGCGCCAGCGCCCGCGCCCGCCACTCGGCGCGCACCAGCGCGCCGATGTCGAGAATGATGACGATGCGGCCATCGCCGAGGATGGTCGCCCCGGAGATGCCGCGGATGCTGGAGATCTGCGGGCCGACCGACTTCACCACGATCTCGCGGCTGCCGACCAGCTCGTCCGCCACGAGTCCCGTGGAATGCTCACCGGCGCGCACCAGCACCACCGGAATGGTCACATCCTGCCCGGGGAGCTCGGAAGGGGGCAGCCCGACGAACGCTGCCAGGTGCTGGAAGCGATACTTCTGGCCGCCGTAGTCGAAGGCGGCGGCCTCGCGCCCCAGGTGGGCCGCGACTTCGGATTTGGACAGGCGCAGCACGCCTTCGACGGTGGGCAGCGGCAGCGCGTAGTACTCCTCGTCGGTGCGCACCACGAGCGCGTGGCTGATGGCGAGCGTGAGTGGCAGGCGGATCGTGAATACCGTGCCCTCGCCCGCCTTGGTCTCCATGTGCAGCGCGCCGCCCAGGCGCTTGATCTCGGTGGCCACCACGTCCATGCCGACGCCGCGGCCGGCCTGCTGGGTGATGGCGCCGGCGGTGGAGAAACCCGGCTCGAGGATCATCTGCATCGCGTCTTCGTCGCTCAGGGTCTGGCCCTCGCCGATGAGGCCGAGGGTGTGCGCCTTCTCGCGGATCGCGCGCAGGTTCATGCCGCCGCCATCGTCGGTGAGGCGCACCATGACCTCGGCGCCCTCGCGGTGCAGCTCGAGCAGGATCCGCCCGGTGTCGGGCTTGCCGCGCTTGACGCGCTCGTCGGGCTTCTCGATGCCGTGCACCACGGCGTTGCGCAGCATGTGCTCGAACGGCGGCAGCATGCGCTCGAGCACCTGCCGGTCCAGCTCGCCGGCTGCGCCCTCCACGGTGAGCTCGGCGCGCTTGCCGGTGTCGGCGGCGGCCTGGCGCACGATGCGCGCCAGGCGCTGCACGTGGCGCTGGAACGGCACCATGCGCGTGCGCATGAGGCCGTTCTGCAGCTCGGTGATGGTGCGCGCCTGCTGCTGCAGCAGGTTCTGCGTGTCCTTGGCGAGGTTCTCCAAGAGCTGCTGGATGCTGGCCACGTCGTTGGCGGTCTCGGCGAGCGCGCGCGAGTACTGCTGGATGGAGGAGTAGCGGTCGAGCTCGAGCGGATCGAACTCGCTGCGATGCGGACCCTCGTCCTCGTGCTTGTGCAGGATCTGCGCCTCGGTCTCGATCTCGAGGCTGCGCAGCTGCTCCTTGAGGCGCGTCACCGTGCGCGACAGCTCGCCCAGGTTGAAATCGAACGAGCCGAGCTGCTGCTCGAGACGGGCGCGCGCGATGCTCGCCTCGCCCGAGATGTTGAGCAGCTGATCCAGGAGGTCGGCATCGACGCGCGCCATCTCCTGGCGCTCGCCGGTGGGCACCGGCTCGCGGCCCGGCGGCACGGCCAGGGCCGCGTGCTCCTCGGCCGGCGCATCGGTGGCGCGGCGCGTGAACGCGAAGCGGCCGCCGCTGCGGCTGCGGCGGACACAGCCGGCGCAGGTTTCTCGGCCGCTGCGGCAGGTGCCGCTGCTGGCGCGGCGTGGCGGCGGGGCTTGCCGGCTCTTCCTCGATTTCGACCTTGACCGACTCTTCCTGCGCGGCGAGGCGCAGCTCGGCATTGAGCTTCGCCAGCGCCGTGTCGAGGTCGGGTAAGGAGGAGTCGGCCAGCTGCAGCGGCACGTGCGGTTCGGCAGGCGTCGCGAAGGCTTCGCGCACCGCGGGCGGAGCGACCAGCGTCACGGGCGCGGAGGGCGGCGGGCGTGCGGGCGGCGCCGCGGGCTCTTCCGCTGCGGCGGCCGGGGCAGGCTCAGGCTCGACCGCCTCGCCGCGCGACAGTGCCTGCAGGCGCGCGATGGCGCGCGCCGGGGCCACCCGCCGGCCGTTCGCTACCTGCTCGCGCATGCGCGCCAGCTCGTCGAGACTGGCCTGGATGGCATCGAACAGCGCCTCGTCGGCGGTGAGCTTGCCGGTCTCGACCAGCAGCACCAGCGACTCGAGCTCGTGGCTCAAGTCGCCCATCGGCGTGATGCCGGCCATGCGCGCGCCGCCCTTGAGCGTGTGCAGCGGGCGCTTGAGGTTCAGGCGGTAGTCGGCGCTGGCGGGCTGCGAACGCCACTCCGACAGCGCCTGCTCGGAGGCCTCGATGAGCTCGGTCGCCTCGTCGGTGAAGATCGCCGCCACTTCCGGGTCGAAGTCGACGGCTTCCTCGCCGGCGCCGTCGGCGGCGGCTTCCGCGGATTCAGGCGATGCGGCCGCGGCGCTCGCC
Source organism: uncultured Gammaproteobacteria bacterium (assembly GCA_963787655.1). Lineage (GTDB taxonomy): Bacteria > Pseudomonadota > Gammaproteobacteria > Steroidobacterales > Steroidobacteraceae > 13-2-20CM-66-19. The sequence goes on from CAWBDY010000004.1 coordinate 205,817, forward strand.
TCGGCATGCGCGGCCGCCGCGGTGATGCGCTGGTCGAGACTCTTGTCGGCCTGCTCGATGCGCTCGAGCAGCGCCCAGTGATTGACGAAGTAGCCGGTGGGCTCATCCAGGTGCGTGGCGACTGCCTCCATCGCCACCATGCAGTCTTCCAGGAGCGTCAGGTCCGCCGTGCCGACGCCGGCGCCGCTGCTGAAGGCGCGCCGCAGCCAGTGGTCCAGCGGCTCTGCCAGGCGGATGCCGTGACGGGCCTGCGCCATCTTCGAGCTGCCCGACAGCGTATGGCAGGCACGGTAGACGTCTTCGGGCAGCGCGTGCGGCTCGGGCAGCTGCGACTCGCGCGCCAGATACGCCCGCACCGTCGCCACGTGCGCGGAGGTTTCGCGCGCGTAGATGTCGCGCAGCGTGTCATCGGGGAGCGCTGCCGGCGCAAGCCCTGCAGGCGGCCTTGCCGGTGGCGGCGGACGCGGCAGCGGCACGTTGTCGGCGGCGGCGGTCGGCGGCAGCGTCAGCCGCCGCGAGATGGTGGTGGTCGAGCTCGATGACGGCGGCGGCGGGGGCGCAGCCCTCGCGACCGAGGCCGCCTCGTCCTCGGCGGTTTCGGCGCGCGCCGCGGGTGCACTGCGGCCGGCGGCGAGTGCGTGCGCGCGCGAGGAAATGGCGCCGACGTCGGTCCTGACCGGCGCGCCGCTCTCCAGCTGGGCGATGATCTCGGGGAGCGCGGCGACGGCGCTGCGCAGCGTCTCGAGGATGGGCGGTGAGCGCACCAGCGTGTTGTCGAGCAGGCGGTTGACCAGATTCTCGATCGACCAGGCGAACTCGCCGAGCTCGCGCGCGCCCACCATGCGGCCGCTGCCCTTGAGCGTATGGAACGAGCGCCGCACGGCCACCAGCGCGTCGCGCTCGAGCGGGTTCTGGTCCCACACCGGGAAGCCGTGCTGGATCTTGACCAGCTCCTCGTGCGCCTCTTCGTTGAAGAGCTTCAGGAGCTCGGGGTCGGCGTACTCGACCGGTACGGGCACGCGCGGCGCGGGCGACACGGCCAGCGTCGGGGCCGCCTCCCCCACCGCCTGCATGTCCGAGCGCGACGGCGTCGGCGGCACCGCGGCGCCCCTGGGGATCTGCACGGTCCGCGCGTAGGCCTCCGGCTCCAGCGGCGGGACCGTGGGCGGCGCCGGGGTCTCCTGCTGCTCGAGTGCATGCACGCAGGTCTGCGCGTTGTCGAGCATGTACCAGGGATCGGCACGCCCGGCCTGCAGCGTCTCCATGTAGTACTCGACGCTCACGATCGCATCCGCCAGGCGGTCGACGAAGCCGGGCGGCAGCACGTGCACGCCGGGCTGCATGACGCGCTTGAGCTGGCCGGTGATCGCCTCGATGATCTCCACGGCGCGCGACTTGCCGAGCAGCAGCAGGCCCGCCTTCATGCCGCGCATCAGGTCCTGCCAGCTGTCGAGGCCGGCCGCATCGAGCGTGCCGCCGACGCTCTGCGTCACGGCCTCCTTGATGCGTGCGAGGTTGACGATGCACTCGCGCAGCACCGCCGACTGCACCTGCTGGAACTCGCTGTCCTCGGAGGCCTGCGACATGCCGGCGTCCTTGGGCGGCAGGATCATGCCGACCAGCTGGTCATCGAGGCGGTCCTCGACGCCGATCAGGCTGGCGGCGATCTCGACCAGCGTCGCCTCGTCCGCGCGCAGCGTGCCGTTGACGATCTTGCCGAGCCGCTCGGTCTCGCCCTGCACCTTGGCGCGCAGCTCGCCCAGGCCCAGGACGCCGAGCGTGTCGCCGATCTTGCGCAGCAGCTCGACCTGCGAGGCGAGTTCCTGCGGCTGACCGGCGCCGCGGCGCACGAAGATATCCAGTACGTCCTTGACCTTGGCGAGATCCTCGCGGATCGCCGCGGCCACGGTCTGCATGAGCTTGACGGAAGGGGCCGAGAGGTTCTCGCGCTCCTGCTCGATGCTCTCATCGACCGGCAAGAGCTCCGACAGGCGGAACGAGGCACGCACCGCGGTCACCCGCCCGCCCGAGGATTCGGAGCGGCCGACGTAATACAGCAGGTTGTTGAGCAGCTCGACCGCGGGTGACTGCGAGTAGCGCGCCTCGCCGAGCTCGTACAGGCGGCGTATCTCGCGATCGCCCAGGCCCAGCAGGCGCTTCACCGACTGGCCGTTCTCCAGGCCCCCCTCCTGCAGCGACTCGATGACCGCGCCCACCACCCACCACAGCTGGAACACCGGCTGGCGGGTGGCGATCTGCTCGAGCTTGCGCGCCACGGCGGCGAGGATCTCGAGGTTCTGCTCGGGGCGCTCGCCGCGGATCCAGCCGATCAGGCCCACCTGGTAGCGCGCCCGCAGGCGCCGTGCCCACTGCTCGACCGTCATCGGCGGCTCGCCGGCGGTGGCCGCCACCGGCTGCGCCTGCTTGTCGGACTTGAGGTTCAGCAGCAGCAGCGTGCCTTCCGACAACAGCGAGTTGCCGCGCACCGCGCGCAGGTCGTTGAGGAGCGGCAGCAGCACCAGCGCGAGGTCGCGCCCGCCGGCGAGCACGCGCTCGAGGTAGGACGGCAGCTGCACCATGGCGCGCATGAGCGCATCCAGGCTCTCCGCCTGGCTCTTGCGCTCGGCATGGGTTGCCAGCAGGTACTGCGCGACGTGCTCCATCTCCTCGGCGAGCAGCGCCGCACCGTAGATCTCGAGCAGCCGCAGCACGCCCTGCACCTGGTGCAGGTCCTGCGCGCACTTCTCGAGGAGCGAGGCGTTGTCGGGCTGCTCGACATAAGCCTCGAGCGCGGCACGCGCCTCGCTCAGGGTGGCGTTGATCTCACGGCCGACGACATCGAATGTCTGGGAGGCGACTTCAGGCATTGCGTGGCTTTCGCAGGATCACGTGCCGCCGAGTGCGGAGATCTGCCGCACCTTGGCGGTCGTCAGCGTGGCGTCCTCGAGGCGCCGCACCGGGCCGCTCTGGCCGGTGCGGTCCGCGCCGCTGCCGGGCAGGCGGAAGCCGGCGGCGGACTTGCGCAGCCCGGCCGAAAGTTCGGCGAGCTTGGCGATGGCGATCGAGGTGGCGTGGGTGGATTCGGCGGTCTGGGCACTGATGTCCTTGAGTACCTGCATGTTGCGCGCGATGTTCTGCGCAGCGCCGGTCTGCTGGCGGGCGCTGCCGGAGATATTCTGCACCAGGCTCGCGATCTGATTGGAGACCTGCTCGATCTCTTCCAGCGCCGCGCCGGCATTCTCCGCCAGCAGCGCCCCTCCCACCACGTCCGTGGTGCTGCGCTCCATCGACACGACCGCTTCGTTGGTGTCGGTCTGGATGGTGCGCACCAGCACCTCGATCTGCTTGGTGGCGTTGGCGGCGCGCTCGGCCAGGCGCTGCACCTCGTCCGCCACCACCGCGAAGCCGCGGCCGGCCTCGCCCGCCATGGAGGACTGGATCGAGGCGTTGAGCGCCAGGATGTTGGTCTGCTCGGCGATGTCGTTGATGAGCTCGACGATGTTGCCGATCTCCTGCGAGCTCTCGCCGAGCCGCTTGATGCGCTTGGAGGTCTCCTGGATGGTCTCGCGGATGGTGTTCATGCCGTCGATGGTGCGCCGCACGGCATCGCCGCCCTTGTGCGCCACCTCGACCGAGTGACGCGCCACATCGGAGGCGCGCTCGGCGTTGCCGGACACCTCTTCCACCGAGCCTGCCATGCTGGCCGCCGACTCCGTGGCAGAGGCGATCTGCTTGGACTGCGCGCCGCTCGCCTTGGCCAGGTGCTGCGACAGCGCCTGCGTCTGGCGGGTGGCGGAGTCGAGCTGGATCGCCGAGCCGTTGATGGTGGTGACGAGCCCGCGCAGCGCATCCACCGCGTAGTTGATGGAGTCGGCGATCGCGCCGGTGATGTCCTCGGTGACGGTCGCCTGCACGGTGAGATCGCCGTCGGCGAGACTCGACAGCTCATCGAGCAGGCGCAGGATCGCCTGCTGGTTGCGGTCGGTCTCCTTGCGCTGCGCATCCGCGGTCAGGCGCTGCTCCTCGACGGCGCGCCGCATGCGCAGCGTCGCCGCCAGCGCCGCGAGCAACAGGGCCAGGCCTGCCACCAGCAGCAGCAGCGGCAGCCAGGTGAGCAGGCCGCCCGCCACCGGCGCGTTCGGCGTCGCGCTGCCGGCGATGTCGCGCGCATCGGTGGCGATGGAGCGCGCCGCGCTCTGCGCTGCCGGCAGGGCGGGAGCTGCCGCCACCGCGCGCTTCAGCGCCGTGGCCAGCTCGCTGTAGAGCGCGTCGAGCGTCTTCAGGTGCTTGAGCGACTCTGCGCTCGTGAGGTGCGGCAGTCCGAGCGTCGTGCTGCCGCCGGCGAAGCCTGCGATCACCTGGCTCAGGTAATCGCTGCCTTCGGCGATGCGCTGCGCCGCCTGCGAGGGGTCGCTCGTGCCCTGGGTGAGCGCTGCGACATCGGCGCCGAGCCGCTGCGCACGCGCATCGAAGCGCTCGAGCGCGGCGCTCGCCGTCGCGTTGCCCGGCGGCAGGCTCGCCCCGAGCGCTGCAGCCTCCGCGCTCAGGCGCGGCACCAGGCCGGCAGTGTCGCGGGCAGCGCTGCCGGCATCGGTGAGCGCGGTGCGCGCGCGCACCACCGCGCCGGCATTGTTGACCAGGCGCGTGAAGCGCGGGTCGGTGGCGTACGGCGCACCGGCATCGCGTGCCGCCGACTCCTCGAGCATCTTCTGGCTCTGTTCGAAGCGGGCGAGCGCTGCCGCATCGCCGCCGAGCGCCGGCCCCACATCGAGCGCCAGGCGGTACAGGGCATCGCTCGGCAGGGCATGCGCAGGCGTCGCCAGGCGCGTCTGCAGCAGGTAGTAGCTGACGCCGCTGCCGATCAGCAGCACCGCCGCCAGCGACAGCAGCAGCGGCAGGGCTGCGGGTGCGCGCGGCGAGCTCATGCGGCGGCTTCCGCGAATGAGGGGCTTTCCAGCACCGCGCGCAGGCTCAAGACCGGCCATTGCTCATGGGCGCGGCGGAAGGCGCCGGCCAGGAAGCGCTCGCAGCGCGCCACGGTGGGCGGTGCGTCCCCGGAGAACTCGTTCTCCGCGAAGCGGCGGAACCCCAGCACCTCATCGACCAGGAGCCCGGCCGGGATCTCGCGGTGGTTGACCACCACCACGCGCGTGTTGCGCGTGATCGGGGTGATGCCGCTGCCGAGGAAGTGGCGCAGGTCGATCACCGGCAGCAGCTGCCCGCGCACGTTGGCGAGCCCCTTGATCCAGGCCTTGGCGCCGGGCACACGTGTGGTGCCGGTCGGCACCCCCAGCACCTCGCGGGTTTCCTCGCGTGCCACCAGGTACAGGTCGCCGGCCATGCGCAGCGCCACCCCGACCCATTCGCGGCCGCCGGCCGCTTCCTGGTTCAGTTGCGCGGACACGGCGCGGCTGCGCCGTTCGAGCTCGGCCAGGAGCTCGAAAGGCCGGTCCCGCAGGGACTTCAGCTCAACCTCGGGCGGGGCGGTCGGGTCGCTCATGCTCTAGATGTTCGCATCGCGTCGCGCCGGGGCGGCGGCGCTCACGCGGACAGGGTCGCCTGTGCCTTGGCGACCAGTTGATCCGGGGATACGGGCTTTACCATGTAATCGATCGCGCCCTGGCGCAAGCCCCAGATGCGATCGGTCTCCTGGCCCTTGGACGTCACCATGATTATAGGAATGGTGCGCGTGCGCGGGTCATTGGCGAGCGCGCGCGTGGCCTGGTAGCCGTTCATGCCCGGCATGACGATGTCCATGAAGATCAGGTCCGGCGCCATCTCGCGCGCCAGCCGCACCCCTTCGGCGCCGTCGGCGGCTGCGGCGGTGCGGAAGCCGTGCTTCTCGAGCGCCTTCTGCATCACGTGCAGCTCGGTGGGTGAGTCGTCGACGATCAGGATCAGGGGCATGACCATCATCTCCCGATATGGGTCTCAATCGCGGAGAGCAGCTCGTCCTTGGTAAAGGGCTTGGTGAGGTAGTGCTCCGAGCCGACGATGCGGCCGCGCGCCCGGTCGAACAGTCCGTCCTTGGAGGACAGCATGATCACCGGAATGGCGCGAAACACCTTGTTGTGCTTGATCAGCGAGCAGGTCTGGTAGCCGTCCAGGCGCGGCATCATGATGTCGACGAACACGATGTCCGGCTGATGGTCGGCGATCTTCGCCAGCGCATCGAAACCGTCGATGGCGGTGAACACCTCGCAGCCCTCCTTCGCCAGCAGCGTCTCGGCAGTGCGACGGATGGTCTTGCTGTCGTCGATGACGAGTACTTTGAGGCCCTGGAGCTTGGTATTGCTGCCGTTCACGGTCAGAGGACTCCTTCCCTTGCGGGCAAGCGCAACGCGGGTTTTAACATATCGGTACACCCCTAGCTATGCCATGCACGTCACGTTTTTCGAAGGTCGCAACGCTCACCTGAATGCCGGCAGGGATGCGGGCAGACATATTCGCGCTGCCGGCGGGCATAATCGCCGCCGTGAGCTCAGTTAAGCGACTGGGCGTGGTGATGGATCCGATCGGCGCCATCAGCTACGCGAAGGACACGACGCTGGCGATGCTGCTCGCGGCGCAGGCGCGCGGCTTCGAGATCGCCTACCTCGAGCAGCGCGACCTGCTGCTGCGCGACGGCGTGGCGCTCGGGCGCATGCGTCCGCTCGAAGTGCGCGCCGACCCCAGGAACTGGTACACGCTCGGTGAGCCGGGCGTCGCCCCGCTGGCCGGCCTCGACTGCCTGTTGATGCGCAAGGACCCGCCCTTCGACACCGAGTACATCTACAGCACCTACATCCTGGAGCGCGCCGAGGGCGAGGGACTGCTGGTGGTCAACCGAGCGCAGGGCCTGCGCGACATGAACGAGAAGGTGTACACGGCCTGGTTCCCGCAGTGCTGCGCCCCCACCCTCATCACGCGCGACATGGGGATGCTGGCCGCCTTCCTCGCCGACCACGGCAAGATCGTCGTCAAGCCCCTGGATGGCATGGGCGGGCGCTCGATCTTCGTGCTGGAACAGCACGACCTGAACGCGCACGTGGTGTTCGAGACCCTCACCGACTACGGCCGGCGCTTCGCCATCGGCCAGCGCTACCTGCCCGACATCGCGACCTCCGGCGATGCGCGCGTGCTGCTCATCGACGGCGAGCCGGTGCCCTATGCGCTGGCGCGCATCCCGACGAGCGAGGATCACCGCGGCAACCTCGCCGCCGGCGCCAAGGGCGTCGGCCGGCCGCTGAACGAGCGCGATCGCTGGCTCGCCGCCCAGATCGGGCCGGCACTTGCGGCCAAGGGCATGCTGTTCGTCGGCCTCGACGTGATCGGCGGCTTCGTCACCGAGATCAACGTCACGAGCCCCACCGGGGTGCGCGAGCTGGACAAGCAGTTCGGCCTCAACATCGGCGAGCTGCTGATGGCCGCCATCGAGCGGCGCCTGGCCGCAGCGCCGCGCGCGCGCTGAGGGCTCAAAGGGAACTCAACCATGCCGCGCCGTGCACTGATGCTGCGGGAAGGCCGTGCCCCGGTGTGGGACCGGCTCATCACGACATTGTTTCTCGTGGGACTGCTGCACGGGCTCGTCATCCTCGGCATCACCTTCAACGCCTCGGCCTCCGACAAGGGCAGCGCGCCGGGCCTGGACGTGCTGCTGGTGTCGGACGAGCTGCCCGAGTCCGACCAGAACCCTTCCGCGACCTACCTGGCGCAGCGCACGCAGGTGGGCTCGGGCAACACGCGCCAGGCCGTTGCGCCGCACAACCGCGCCTCCGCCGTGCCCCTGCCGCAGCACGCCGGCACCAGCGCCGGCGACTCGCTCGCCGACTCCGGCGACATGGCCGGCAGCCGCGACGAGCGCGTGCTCGCCACCAGCGCCTGGAGCACCGAAGTGCGCTACCTGCCGGTGGACGAAGGCAGCAGCGGCACGGTGCAGAACCGTCCGCTGCTGGTGGACACGCCCCCGCCCGCCCAGCCCGGCCAGGAGGACGACCAGGACCAGGCGCAGCTGCGCGGTCCGCAGCGCGACGAGCTGTGGATCACCCCGGACACCCAGGCGACGCTCGTGGCGCCGTATCTGGATCGCTGGCGCAGCAAGGTCGAGCGCATCGGCACGATCAATTTCCCGAACGTCGCCCGCACCACCGGGGCGCGCAACAGTCCCCTGGTGGAGGTCGCGATCAGCGCCGACGGCAAGATCAACGAGGCCGTGATCCGCCGTTCGAGCGGTGACCCGGAGCTGGACGATGCGGCCCTCACCACGCTCAAGCTTGCCAGTCCCTTCGACCCGTTCCCGCCGGACATGGCGGCCCAGTACCGGGTGTTGCACTTCAAATACGAGTGGCAGTTCACAGGTGGCCGCGGCGCCCACGGCACCCTGTCAACCGCGCCTTGAGACTCTCCAGAGCCATGCCCATACTCGTAGGTATGGCCGGCAAGCACAGCTCGATCAGCGGCGGCGAGCTCGCGGATGACGATGCGCCGAAGTTCGGCGACAGCGAGCCGGGGAGCCTCACCAATCACCTGCTGATCGCCATGCCGCAGCTGTCCGATCCCAACTTCGCACAGACGGTCGCGATCATCTGCGAGCACACCGACAAGGGGGCACTCGGCATCGTGCTCAACAAGCCCCTGCCGATGAAGCTCTCCGACGTGCTGTCGCAGATGAAGCTCGAGCCGTCCACCGAATCCATCGCCGCCCAGCCGGTGCTGCGCGGCGGCCCGGTGCACACCGACCGCGGCTTCGTGCTGCACCGCCCCGGCGGCCAGTGGGACCACACCCACAAGGTCTCCGAGACCCTCCAGGTCACCACCTCGCGCGACGTACTGGCCGCCATGGCCCGCGGCGAGGGACCCTCCGATGCGTTCATCGCGCTCGGTTACGCCGGCTGGGAGTCGGGCCAGCTCGAGCGCGAGATGAAGGACAACGCCTGGGCCGCCATGCCGGTCGACCCGCGCGTGGTGTTCGACCTGCCGTTCGAGGAGCGCTGGGCCGGTGCCTGGCGCCTGCTGGGGGTGGACGTGGAGCGCCTCTCCCCCGAGGCCGGGCATGCCTAGCCTCGCTGCTCCCAGGGCATGAGGCGCGCTGCGACCGTTCTCGCCTTCGACTTCGGACTCAAACGCATTGGTATCGCCAGCGGCGACACGCTCACCCGGAGCGCGGCGCCGCGCAGCGCCGCCCGGGTAAGCGCGCAAGGCCCGGACTGGCAGCTCATCGAGCGCGAGGTACGCGCGCTCGGCCCGGCCATGCTCGTGGTCGGCGCGCCGTATAATGCCGACGGCAGCGCGGGCGCCATGTTGGCGGCGGCGCAGCGCTTCGCCGCCGAACTCGAACGCCGCTTCAGCCTGCCGGTGCAGCTCATCGATGAGCGCTTCTCATCGCTCGAGGCGCACGCGGCGCTGAAGGCGCAGCGCGCCAGCGGCCAGCGCCGCCGGCGCCTCGACCGCGCCGCCATCGACAGCGCGGCCGCCGCGGTGATCCTCGCGCGCTACCTCGAAGGGGAAGGGAAAGACACGGCATGACTTCTCAGCTGCGCGAGGACGGGTCGCTCCGCCACCTGCTGACGCTCGAGACGCTGCCGCGCGCCGTGCTGGAGCGCCTGCTGGAGCACGCCCAGAGCTTCGTGCGGCCCCTGGGCGGGCGGCCGGCGATGAGCCAGGCGCTGGGGTGGGCCACCGTCGCCAACCTCTTCACCGAGCCCTCCACGCGCACCCGTGTCAGCTTCGAGCTGGCCGCCAAGCGCTTGGGCGCGCAGGTCGTCAACCTCGAAGTGCAGCTGTCATCGCGCGTCAAGGGCGAGAGCATGCTCGACACCGTGTACACCCTCGAGGCGCTGCACGTGGATGCCTTCGTCATCCGCGACGCGGAAGCCGGCGTCCCGGGCACGGTGGCCGCAGCGGTGGCCCCGCACGTGAGCGTGCTGTCGGCAGGCGAAGCCAGCGTCTCGCACCCGACCCAGGGGCTGCTCGATGCGCTCACCATCCGCCAGCGCAAGCCGCGCTTCGAGGAGCTCAGCGTCGCCATCGTCGGCGACATCCGCCACTCGCGCGTGGCGCGCTCGGCCTGGCATGCGCTCACCAAGCTCGGCGTGCCGCAGGTGCGCATCGCCGCGCCCGCGGCGCTGATGCCGGACGAGGGCGAGTTCGCAGGCTGCGTGCGCCACACGAGCCTCACCGGCGCCCTCAAGGATGCCGACGTCGTCATGATGCTGCGCATCCAGAAAGAACGCATGAGTGAGGCGCAGCTGCCGGATGCCGCGCAGTACTTCGCCGCCTGGGGGCTCACCGCCGAGCGCCTGAAGCTGGCGCGCCCCGATGCCATCGTCATGCATCCGCAGCCCATGAATCGCGGCATCGAGATCGCCGCCGACGTCGCCGACGGGCCGCAGTCGGTCATCCGCGACCAGGTGCGCAACGGCGTCGCCGTGCGCATGGCGGTACTGGCCGACGCGCTCGGCACGCGCCCGTGAGCTCAACTCACCGCGGCACCATCTTCCTCGAGGAGGCGCGCGTGCTGTCGCAGCTCGCCTACGACGCGCTGCAGTTCGTGCTGCGCGTGGCGGCGCCCAAGTGCGCCGCCAGCGCCACGCCGGGCAGTTTCGCGCACATCACCTGCGACCCCGCCATCCCCATGCGCCGCCCGCTGTCGATCATGCGTGCCGATGCGCGCGCGGGCTGGATCGAGGTGCTCTACAAGGTGGTGGGGCCGGGCCTGCAGGCGCTCGCGGCGCGCAAGGCGGGCGACAGCGTGAGCGTGCTCGGGCCCATCGGCCGCGGCTTCAGCGCGCACCCGGCAAGGCCGCGCACGCTGCTCATCGGCGGCGGCGTCGGCATCCCGCCGATGATCTTCCTCGCCGAGCGCCTGCGCGCAGACCCCGCTGCGGCCTGGAAGCCGCTGGTGCTGATGGGGTCGGAGGTGCCGTTCCCGTTCCGTGCCCGCCCCTCGGCGCTGATCGTCGCCGGCATGCCCGCTGCCAGCATCGCCTGCATGCCGCTGCTCGAGGAATGGGGCGTGCCGAGCAGGCTTGCCAGCCGCGCGGACCTCCCCGGCTGCTTCGCAGGCTTCGTCACCGAGCTTGCCGACACCTGGCTCGCCTCGCTCTCGGCCAGCGAGCTTGCGCAGGTGGAGATCTTCGCCTGCGGTCCGACGCCGATGCTGAAAGCCTGCGCAGCCCTGGCACGGCGCTTCAGGGTGCCGGCGCAGGTGTCGCTGGAGGAATTCATGGCGTGCGCGGTGGGCGGCTGCGCCGGCTGCACGGTCGAGGTGCGCTTGGACTCCGGACCTGCGATGAAGCGGGTGTGCGTGGACGGCCCGGTGTTCGACGCCTACACGGTGTTCTGAAAAAGCACGCCTCAGCTGCCACCCCAGAGCGTGGTGACGAGCAGAGCCGCGGCCGCGAGCGCCATGACGGCGGTGGCCAGCCAGCCGAGCGCCAGCCACGCGCCCGCGATGGTGAAGTTGCCCATGATCTTGGCGTTGCGCGCCATCAGCATCAGGAGCGTCATCACCGGCACTGCCACCACGCCGTTGACCACCGCGGCCCACACCAGCGCGCTGATGGGATTGACGCCGGCGCCATTCAGCGCCGCGCCGATGAGCGTGGTGGCGATGAGCGTGCCGTAGAAGCCGCGCGCCTCGTGCCATTTGCGCGACAGCCCGACCTTCCAGTGCAGCGTTTCCCCCAAGGCATAGGCGGCCGAGCCTGCCAGCACCGGCACGGCGAGGAGTCCGGTGCCGACGATGCCGGCGGCGAACAGCGCGAAGGCGAACTCGCCGGCCAGCGGCCGCAGCGCCTGCGCCGCCTGCGCGGCGCTGGTGATCTCGCGGATGCCGCTGCCGCGCAGCGTCGCGGCGGTCGTGACGAGGATGGCGAGCCCCACGAGGTTCGACAGCCCCATGCCGATGATGGTGTCGACGCGGATGCGCGCCAGCGCTGCCGGCCCCTGCCGCGGCGCGCGCAGCAGCGGCACGCGCCCGGCGTCCATGCGCGTGTCCTCGACCTCCTGGGAGGCCTGCCAGAACAGCAGGTACGGGCTGATGGTGGTGCCGAAGATCGCCACCACCATCTGCCAGAACGCGCCATTGGCCGGACCGCGCGGCCACAGCAGGCCCTGCAGCACCTGGCCCCAGGGCACGTGGATCGTGCACAGCACCGCGAAATAGGCGAACAGCGACAGCGTCAGCCACCTCAGGATGCGCACGTAGCGCACGTAGTCGACGAGGATCGGCGCGACGCTCAGGGCCACACCGAACAGCAGCACCCACAGGCCTGCGGGCAGTGCCGGCAGGAGCAGGCGCGTGGCGGCCGCCATGGCGCCTAAGTCCGCACCGATGTTGATGGTGTTGGCGAGCACCAGCAGTGCTGCGGCGCCCTTCAGAATCGAGCCCGGGTAGTGGCCGCGCAGGTTCGCGGCCAGGCCCCGGCCGGTGGTGCGGCCGATGCGGGCGCTGATCGCCTGGATCACGACCATGAGCGGAAAGGTGATGAGCAGCGTCCAGCCGAGCTGGAAGCCGAAGCGTGCGCCGGCCTGGGCGTAGGTGGCGATGCCGCTCGGGTCGTCGTCGGAGGCGCCGGTGATGAGCCCGGGCCCGAGCACCGCGCGCAGCCGCGCCGCGCGCGAGCTGCCGCCGCTGTCACCGTCGTCGGGGTATCGGGGTGAGACCACGGCGGATGTTAACGCGGCAGCGGCAAGCGGACGCTGTCAGACACCTGACAGTACTGCGGTAGGAGCGCGCGCTGCGCGGCGCGCGGGTGGCTCAGCCGAAGTTGATCTTGGCTTCGAGGTTGGCGCGCGAGTCGGCGTTGTCGAGCGCCTCTTCCAGGGTGATGCGCCCGGCCTTGTACAGCCCGTACAAGGCCACGTCGAAGCTCTGGATGTTCTTGTCGCTGCTGGAGCTGATGGCTTCCTTGATCGACACCACGTCGCCCTTCTTCACGAGGGTCCCGATGTGCGGGGTGTTGATCATGATCTCCACCGCGGCGACAGCGGCGGCCGTCCTTACCCATCACCAGGCGCTGCGCCATGATGGCGCGCAGGTACTGCGACAGGTCGAGGAAGATCTGCGCGTGCTGCTCGCGCGGGAACATGTTGATCATGCGGTCGAGCGACTCGGCGCAGTTGTTGGCGTGCATGGTGGCGAGCACCAGGTGACCGGTGCCGGACAGGTTGATGGCCGCCTCCATGCCGTCCCTGTCGCGCACCTCGCCGATGAGGATGACGTCGGGGGCGGCGCGCACCACGCCGCGCAGCGCGCGCGCGTAGCTCTTGGTGTCCAGGCCCACCTCGCGCTGGTTGACCAGCGAGCGCTTGTTGGTGTGCAGGAACTCGATCGGATCCTCGATGGTGACGATGTGGTCGGAGGAGCACTCGTTGCGGTGGTTGATCATCGCCGCGAGCGTGGTCGACTTGCCCGAGCCGGTGGCGCCCACCATGAGGATCAGGCCGCGCTTCAGCAGGATCAGCTCGCCCATCGCGTCCGGCAGCGACAGGGTCTCCAGCCGCGGCATGTCGGCGGTGATGTAGCGCATCACCATGGCCGGGTAGCCGCGCTGCATGAAGACGTTGACGCGGAAGCGGCCCAGGCCCGGCTCGGAGACGGCGAAGTCGAGCTCCCACTCGCTCTGGAAATGCTCGCGCTGCTCGTTCGACATGAGCGCGTAGGCGGTCTGGCGCACCGTCTCGGGGGTCAGGACCTGCTTGTTGACGGGCAGGATCTGGCCCTCGATCTTGATCTTGATGGGCGCATTGGAGGTGAAGAACAGGTCCGAGGCCTTCTTCTCCACCATCAGCTTGAACAGCGGCTTGGTATTGAGCGTCGGGTGGCGCCCGCCCACGGCGGCCGCCACGGCCTCCGAGGTCAGGGAGGGGCTCGGCCCGGTGATCTCCAGGTCCTCACGCACCTTGGCATCCTTCGCGGCCATCACAGGCTGCGGCCTTCCTCTTCCTCGACGATCTTGAGTGAGCCACCGTCATCGATGGTCTTGGCCTCGCGCTTGCTGTCGAGCTTGATGCGCAGCCGCAGCTCGTTCTTGGAGTCGGCGTTGCGCAGGGCGTCTTCGTAGGAAATGTACCCGGTCTCGTACAGTTCGAACAATGACTGGTCGAAGGTCTTCATGCCCAGCCGCGTCGAGCGGGCCATGACTTCCTTGATCTTGGCCACCTCGCCTTTGAAGATCAGGTCCTGGATGAGCGGCGAGTTGAGCATGATTTCCATCGCGGCGATGCGCCCGGCGCCCGACTCGCGCGGAATCAGCCGCTGCGACACCAGCGCGCGGATGTTGAGCGACAGGTCCATCAGCAGCTGGTCGCGGCGCTCGTCCGGGAAGAAGTTGATGATGCGGTCGAGCGCCTGGTTGGCGCTGTTGGCGTGCAGGGTGGCGAGCACCAGGTGACCGGTCTCGGAGAACTGGATGCCGTACTCCATGGTCTCGCGGTCGCGGATCTCACCGATGAGGATCACGTCGGGGGCCTGGCGCAGGGTGTTCTTGAGGGCGGCCATCCACGAGTCGGTATCGACCCCCACCTCGCGGTGCGTGATCACGCAGCCCTTGTGCGTGTGCACGTACTCGATCGGGTCCTCGATCGTGACGATGTGGCCGCGCGTCTTCTCGTTGCGGTAACCGACCATGGCGGCCAGCGACGTCGACTTGCCGGAGCCGGTGCCGCCGACCAGCACCACCAGGCCGCGCTTGGACAGCACCACTTCCTTGAGGACCGGCGGCAGCTCGAGCTCCTCGAAGGTGGGGATCTTGGCGTTGATGAGGCGGATGACGCAGCCGATGGCGCCCTGCTGCACGAAGGCGCTGACGCGGAAGCGGCCGATGCCCGGCGGCGCGATCGCGAAGTTGCACTCCTTGGTGGCGTCGAATTCCTTGGTCTGGCGGTCGTTCATGATGGCGCGCACCAGGGTTGCCGACTGCTCGGCGGTGAGGGCGCGCTCGGACTGCGGGCGGATCTCGCCGTCGATCTTGATGGCCGGCGGGAAGCCTGCGGTGATGAACAGGTCCGAGGCCTTCTTCTCGGTGACCCGCCGCAGCAGGTCCTGCATCAGCTTGATTGCTTGATCGCGATCCATGGTTGTTGGTCCTTAAGATGCGCCTTACAGGGCGTCCTTGTTTGCCGCCTTGTAGCGCGCCTCTTCCTTGCTGACCGTGCCTTTGGCCACGAGCTCGGCGAGGCACTGGTCGAGGGTCTGCATGCCGACCGACCCGCCGGTCTGGATGGACGAATACATCTGCGCGATCTTGCCCTCGCGGATGAGGTTACGGATCGCCGGCGTGCCGATCATGATCTCGTGCGCGGCGACGCGGCCGCCGCCGTTCTTCTTCATGAGCGTCTGCGAGATCACCGCGCGCAGCGACTCGGACAGCATCGAGCGCACCATGTCCTTCTCCTCGCCCGGGAAGACGTCGACGATACGGTCGATGGTCTTGGCGGCCGACGAGGTGTGCAGCGTGCCGAACACCAGATGCCCGGTCTCGGCGGCGGTGAGCGCCAGGCGGATGGTCTCGAGGTCACGCATTTCGCCGACCAGGATGACGTCGGGGTCCTCGCGCAGCGCCGAGCGCAGCGCCTCGCTGAAGCCGAGGGTGTCGCGGTGCACCTCGCGCTGGTTGACGAGGCAGCGCTTGGACTCGTGCACGAACTCGATGGGGTCCTCGATGGTGAGGACGTGGTCGGGACGGTTGTCGTTGCAGTGGTTGATCATGCCGGCGAGCGTCGTCGACTTGCCCGAGCCGGTGGGGCCGGTGACCAGCACCAGGCCGCGCGGCAGCATGCACAGGTCGCGGAAGATCTTCGGGCAGTTCAGGTCATCGAGCGACAGGATGGCGGACGGGATGTTGCGGAACACCGCCCCCGCGCCGCGGTTCTGGTTGAAGGCGTTGACGCGGAAGCGCGCCAGCTTCGGGATCTCGAAGGAGAAGTCCGTCTCGAAGAATTCTTCGTAGGCCTTGCGCTGCTTGTCGTTCATGATGTCGTACACCATGGAGTGCACTTCCTTGTGCGACAGCGGCGGCATGTTGATGCGCTTGATGTCGCCGTCGACTCGGATCATCGGCGGCACACCCGAGGACAGATGCAAATCCGAGGCATTGTTCTTGACGGCGAATGCCAAGAGTTGCGCGATATCGACGGCCATGAATGCTCCCTGGAACGTGAGCTGGAGGGGCAGGAAAGAGCGACGTGCAAGCCTGCGTCTCGAGCGCGCCGGCAGTATAACGGAGGGGTCACACGTCCAATATGTTAATGGGTCCGCAGAATTTGCCGTTGCGCATCACTGAAGTCCGCGAACGCGTAGCCCGGGCCGCCGCAGCCTGCGGGCGGAGTGCGCAGTCGGTCACAGTCCTGGCCGTCGGCAAGGCGCAGCCGGCGGAAACGCTGGCCGCCGCGGCCCGCCTGGGCCTCAAGGATTTCGGCGAGAGCTACCTGCAGGAAGGGCTGGAGAAGATTGCGGCACTGCACGACTACGCGCTCACCTGGCACTTCATCGGCCGGGTGCAGGCCAACAAGACGCGTGCGATCGCCGAGTCCTTCGCCTGGGTGCACGCGGTGGATCGTGTGAAGATCGCCGCGCGTCTTGCGGCGCAGCGGCCCTACCACGCCCCGCCCCTGAACGTGTGCCTGCAGGTGAACGTGGCCGGCGAGCTCAGCAAGGGCGGCGTGGAACCGGCCGAGCTGCCCGCGCTCGCGGCCGCCGTGGCGCAGCTGCCGCGCCTCAAGCTGCGCGGCCTCATGTGCATCCCGCCGCAGGAGAGCGAACCGGCTGCGCCAGCGCGCCTGGTTCGCCAAGGTCGCAGCCCTGCAGGGGCAACTCAACGCCCAGGGGGCCGCCCTCGACACGCTGTCGATGGGCATGAGCGGCGACTTCGAGGCGGCGATCGCAGAAGGCGCGACCCTGGTGCGGCTCGGCACGATCCTCTTTGGTGCACGCACGGCGGCGCCGCCCGGCTGAAGCGCCGCAGCGTTGAACAATCCCGACCCGCACGCGCAAGGCCCCACGCGGGCGGCCACCTGCGGCTGCGCCAGCTAGTACAATCGCCACCCCATGACCAACAGGCGCGTGTGCATTCTCGGAGCCGGCAACATGGGCCGTGCGCTGATCAGCGGCCTGCTGCGCGCCGGTACGCGCCCCGAGCACCTGAGCGTCGGCGAGTCGAGCCGCGCGGCGCGCGAGGAGCTCGCGCGCGAGCTCGCGGTCAGCGCCAGCCCCGACAATGCCGCCGCCATCGCCGGCGCCGCCATCGTGGTGCTGGCGGTCAAGCCGCAGGAGGCAGCCGGCGTGCTGCAGCCGCTCGCCGCGACCCTGGCGGCACGACCCGGCCGCTCCTCATCTCGGTGATCGCAGGCGTGCGTATCGCGTCGCTTCGCCAGTGGTGCCCGGGCGTGCCGCTGCTGCGTGCCATGCCCAACCGTCCGGCGCTGCTGGGCGCGGGCGCCACCGGCGCGTATGCCCCGCCGCAGGTGGATGCTGCGGCCCGCGCGAGCGCCGAGGCGGTGCTGCGCGCGGTTGGCGAGGTGGTGTGGGTGGAGGATGAGCCGGCGCTCGATGTGGTGACGGCGCTCTCGGGCAGCGGACCTGCCTACTTCTTCCTGCTCGCCGAGCTCATGGCGCGCGCCGGCACCGAGCTGGGACTCGAGGCGGTGAGCGCGCAGCGCCTGGCGAGGGTGACGCTCTACGGGGCGGGTCTCATGGCGCAGTCGGGCACGGCGGATCTTGCGCAGCTGCGCGCCAGCGTCACCTCCCCGGGCGGCACCACGCAGGCCGCACTCGCCGCGCTCGAGTCGGCAGACCTCGGCGGCGCGGTGGCGCGCGCGCTCAGGGCCGCCACGAGCCGCAGCCGCGAACTGGCGGCGCAGGCTTAAGCGCGGGCAAGCGGATAGCACGGCATGGGCGCGATCATCTTCATCGTCGAGTCGCTGCTGTCGATCGCGCTGTTCGTGGTGCTGGCGCGACTGCTCTTGCAGTGGACGCGCGCGGACTTCCGCAATCCCGTCTGCCAGGCGGTGGTGAAGCTGTCCAACCCGCTGATCCTGCCGCTGCGGCGCGTGCTGCCGCCGATCGGCAAGATCGATACGGCCTCGGTGCTCGCGGTGATCCTGGTGGCGGCGGTGGACGTGGGCGCGATCTTCGCGCTGCACGGGGTGACCTTGCCCGGGCCGCTGGTGTGGGTGCGCGCCGTGCTCACCGAGATCGCGCGCACGCTCTTGTGGACCTACCTGTACGCGATCTTCCTCTATGCGCTCCTGTCGCTGATCGCGCCCGGCGGCTACTCACCGCTGCAGTCGGTGCTGTCCTCGCTGTGCGAACCGGTGCTGCGCCCGATCCGGCGCTTCATTCCGGCGGTGGCGGGACTTGATCTGTCGCCACTTTGGGCAACACTCATTCTGCTGGCGTTGCTGCACCTGCCCATGTTCTGAAAGTCAGGCGCGCGCACGCGCGCCGCGCGAGCCGCGCCTGCCGCATCTTGCGCTGCCGGAACACACGCTTAGCGCCGACTTCGCACCGAGAATCACAGCATGAAATGCGCCTCAAGGGAGCTGCTCCTGCGCCACGTCGCAACCGTTGTGCTGCGTGAAACCCTGTGAAAAAAGGCTTTTTCGCGACACCCCGCTGACAAAAAAGCGCTTGCCAAAGCGCGCGCATGTGCTATTTTTCGCGCCGATTCTCATCGCGCAGCCACGCCGTGGCTGCGATTGGCAACACTAATTCCTCGAGGAGTAGCGCAAAATGGCGAAAAAGGGTGGCGCACCGACGAAGTCGGAAGTCCTGACACACATCTCCAAAGACACGGGGCTGTCCCGCAAGCAAGTCGGCAGCGTCTTCGATTCGCTCGGCGGCGTTATCAAGAAGAGCCTGCGCGGCAACGGTCTGTTCACGATGCCCGGCCTTCTCAAGATGAAGGTCGTGAAGAAGCCGGCCACCAAGGCGCGCGAAGGCGTCAACCCCTTCACCGGCGAGAAGATGATGTTCAAGGCCAAGCCGGCCAGCAAGAAGGTCCGCGTGATGCCGCTCAAGAGCCTCAAGGGCATGGTCAACACGTAATTTCCGGCTTTCCGCTTCGCAGCGGAAGCAAAGCCCGGCAGCTGCACTGCCGGGCTTTTTTATTGCTGCGCAGGGCTTAAGCGCCCGCCGCGACGCGCTGCATGAACTCCACCACCGCATCGCGCAGCTCGTTGATGCGGCCGTGAAAGAAGTGCCCGGCACCTGCCAGCACGCTTAACTGCGGGGCAGGCCTGAGCGTGCGCGCCCACTCCAGCACGGTCGCCGCCGGCACCACATCGTCGGCATCGCCCTGCACGATCAGCCACGGGCAGGCAGGCTCGGGTTGAAACCCGACATCGATCCGGGTGATGCCGGGCGCCACCAGCACCAGGCGCTGCGGCTGCGCGCTGCGCGCCGCGCGCACCGCCACCACGCCGCCGAAGGAGAAGCCCGCCAGCCACAGCGCCGCGCCCGGCCAGCGCCGGCGGCCGAACTCGACCACCGCGAGCGCATCCTCGGTCTCACCGCGACCGTCGTCGTAGCTGCCGGCACTGTGGCCCACGCCGCGGAAGTTGAAGCGGATGGCCGGCGCGCCGAGCTGCTGGAAGGCGCGCGCCAGCGTCCAGGTCACCTTGTTGTCGAGCGTGCCGCCGTGCAGGGGATGGGGATGGCACACGACGCCGAAGGCTAAGGGCGGGTCGCTCTCGCCCTCGCCCACCGGGGTCTCGATGAGCGCCTCGAGTGCGCCTGCCGGGCCTGCAATCGTCACTCGCTCGGCGCGCGGCGCTCGGCTGCACCATGTCAGGACGCCGCAGGGGCTGCCGTGAGCCGCACCAGCAGGCGATTGAGGCGCTGCACGAACTGCGGGGCGTTGCCGAGCAGCGCCCCTTCCGCGAGCGCTGCCTGGTCGTACAGCAGCTGCGCGAGCTCTGCGAACTCTGCGGCATCGCTGCGCGCCTCCAGGTACTTCACCAGCGGGTGGCCGACGTTCACTTCGAGCAGCGGACGCACCTCGGGCACCTTCTGGCCGGCCGCCGCGAGCATGCGGCGCATCTGTTCGGTGAGATCGTGCTCGCCGAGCACCAGGCAGGCCGCAGAGTCGGTGAGCCGGTCGCTGATGCGCACCTCGGTGACGCGCTCGCCGAGGGCGTCCTTGATGCGCTTGAGCAGCCCCTTGCTCTCCTTGAGCTCCGCGTCGTGCTGCGCGCGGTCGGCCGCGCTGGCCAGCCCGCCCAAGTCCAGGTCGCCGCGCGTGGCGTCCTTGAAGCGTTTGCCCTCGAAGCCCTCGATCTGGCCCATGACCCACTCGTCGATGCGCTCACCGAGCAGCAGCACCTCCAGTCCACGCGCCTTGAGGCGCTCGATGGCCGGGCTGCCGCGCGCCGCCGCCACGCTCTCGGCGATGACGTAGTAGATGCGCTCCTGGCCGGCCTGCATGCGGCCGACGTAGTCGGCGAGGCTCACCGTCGGGTTGTCGTGCGACTCGTGGGTGCTGGCAAAGCGCAGCAGCGGCAGGATCGCCGGCTGGCTGGCGTGGTCCTGGGCGATGCCCTCCTTCAGCACCGCGCCGAACTCCTTCCAGAAGGTGGCGTACTTCTCGCCCTCGTCCTTGGCAAGGCGCGTCAGCATCTCCAGCACGCGCTTGGTGAGGCCGCTCCTGATGGCCTCGACCTCGGGCTCCTGCTGCAGGAGCTCGCGCGACACGTTCAGCGGCAGGTCGCTCGAGTCCACCACGCCCTTGATGAAGCGCAGGTACAGGGGCAGGAACTGCTCGGCGTCGTCCATGATGAACACGCGCCGCACGTACAGCTTCAGTCCCCGCGCCGCCTCGCGCTGCCACAGGTCGAAGGGCGCACGTCCCGGCACGTAGAGGAGGCTCGTGTACTCGCGCTTGCCCTCGACCTTGTTGTGGCTCCAGGTGAGCGGGTCGGTGAAGTCGTGCGCCACGTACTGGTAGAACTGGCGGTACTCCTCGTCGCTGATCTGGGTGCGCGGCAGGGTCCACAGCGCCTTCGCCTGGTTGACGACCTCGTACTCGAGGCTCGCCTCGCCCTCCTTGCGCATGCGCACCGGGAAGCCGATGTGATCCGAATAGCGGCGGATGAGGGCGCGCAGGCGCAAGCCGTCGGCGAACTCGCGGGCCTCCTCCTTCAGGTGCAGCGTCACGGCCGTGCCGCGCGCCGCGCGCGTCACCGTCTCCACGGTGAATTCGCCGTCGGCGCCGGACTCCCAGTGCACGCCCTCTTCTGCCGGTGTGCCGGCGCGGCGCGAGTGCACCTCGACGCGGCTGGCGACGATGAAGGCCGAGTAGAAGCCGACACCGAACTGGCCGATGAGCGCGGAGGTCTTCTGCGCATCCCCCGACAGCGAGCGGAAGAACTCGGCCGTCCCCGAGCGCGCGATGGTGCCGAGGTTGGCGACCGCCTCGGCGCGCGTCATGCCGATGCCGTTGTCGGTGACGGTGAGGGTGCCGGCCACCGGATCCGCGTCGATGCGGATGCCGAGCTCCGGGTCGTCCTGCGTGAGCGCCGCATCGGCGATGGCGGCGAAGCGCAGCCGGTCGCAGGCGTCCGAGGCGTTGGAGATCAGCTCCCGCAGGAAGATGTCGCGGTGGCTGTAGAGGGAGTGGATCATGAGCTGCAGGAGCTCGCGCACCTCGGCCTGGAAGCCGTGCGTCTGCCGGCCACTGCCGGGATCCGGGGATGCGGGTTGTTGCGGGGTTTCGGCTGCCATGGGATGTACGTCCGCGCGCGTGTTGGCCGCGCCAGCGTGCGATCTTGGGAGTTACCACGGATTTTTCAAGCGCCGCGTGCGTGCACGGCGGGGGTCGACCGCGGGCGCGGCCTTACCTTGAGGGCGTCAGGCGCTCAGGCTGAGCAGCGGGCGATGCACCAGGACCAGGGTCGCAGCCCCGCCGGCGAGCGCCGTGGCGGCAGCCAAGAGCAGCGGCACCGCGGCGCCGACCAGTTCGACCGCAGCGGCGGCGGCCAGGTGGCGCGTGGTGTGGACGGCGTCGTCCAGCTCGTCCCACAGGTGCAGAAATGACTCTTCCATTGGCGTGCGCACTGTACGCAGGGCGCGCGTCGGCGCGACGTGCGCGCGCTCACAAACAGCGCGCCGCGCGCGTGGCTTGCAGGAGATCTGAGGCGTGCGTACGCTTGTCGGCGAACCGCGTCACCACAGGATGTGACAGAACATCATGCAGCGAATCGTCGTCCTGAACCCCAAGGGCGGGTCCGGCAAGACGACCATCGCGATCAATCTGGTGAGCTACCTGGCCGCCCAAGGCCACAAACCCGTGCTCATGGACTTCGACCCGCAGGGCTCCTCGCTCCGCTGGGTGAGAAAACGCAAACCCACACAGGCGCCGGTGCACGTGATCGCCGCCTTCGAGAACGACACGCGCACCACGCGCTCCTTCCAGCTGCGGGTGCCGGAGGGGTGCACGCACGTCGTCATCGACACGCCGGCGGCGCTGGAGGCGCGCCTGCTGCCGGAGATGACCCGCGATGCCGACAAGGTGATCGTGCCGGTGCTGCCCTCCGACATCGACATCAACGCCTGCTCGCGCATCATCCGCGACCTGCTGCTGGTGGCGAAGATCCGCCGCGACGACAACCGCATCGGCGTGATCGCCAACCGCATCCGCCGCAATACCCTCACCTACCAGTCGCTCATCCGCTTCCTGCACACGCTCGGCATCCCCATCGTGGCCACCATCCGCGACTCGCAGAACTACGTGCGGGCCGCCGAGCTCGGGGTCGGCGTGCACGAGATGAAGAGCTACGTCGCCCAGGACGACGTCGAGCAGTGGCTGCCGCTGGTGGAGTGGCTCAAGCGCCCGCGCGGCCGCCAGCCCCCGCCGCCGCCCGCCGGCGACGGCGCGCAGGACGCGCTGCCGGCCGCGGTGAGCCCGCTCGCCAGCGCCGAGGAGGCGCCGGGGCCGGAGGGTGGGGAAAACGACTGCACGCCGCTGTCGGCGGCGTTCGCTATCGGCTGAAGGGGTTTGGCGTACGGCCGCGCCTTGCGGGCGCAGCGCGAATCTACTTCTTGGGCTTGCCGGCGCCGGGAGCGTTGGTGCCGTCGGTGGCCGCCCAGGAGTCACGCACCTGGTCCGCCCAGTTCTTGTAGTTCGACCAGGTGTACAGGTTGCGGGTGATCGCCGCCTGGCGTGCGCGGGCGCGCTGCATGCGGTCCAGCCAGTTCGCGTAGGCGTCTGCGCCGGTGGCATTGGTCGGTGCCGGCTCGCGCTGCGTGCCGGGCGTACCGTCTCGCCCCCTGTCACTCGAGCTCATTGCGAAGCTCCTGAAGATGTGATGGCGAGCGTACGTGTTCACCGCCGCGACCGCAGGAACTGGTTCACAAGCATGTCGCCATGCGCATACGCTGCGACGCAACTCTCGCGCGTCGTGCGCGAACTGTGCGGCACGCAAAGCGTTATGTAACGGGGCGTTAAAATAATGCGCGCGCGTCGCGCGCGTCACGCCACCAGCCGATACACCGGCCGGTAGATGCTGCCCGGCAGCCGCATGCGCTTCTGCTCCACGAAGGCGGCGAGCAGCTCATCGAGCAGGCTCATGATCGAGGCATCGCCGGAGAGCTCGTACGGCCCCTCGCGCTCGATCGCCTGGATGCCGTACTCCTTGACGTTGCCGGTGACGATGCCGGAGAAGGCGCGCCGCAGGTTCGCGGCCAGCTCGTGCACCGGCTGCCCGCGCTTGAGCTCGAGCGCGCGCATGGCCGCATGCGTCACCTCGAAGGGGCGCTGGAACTGCTGCGGGATCGACAGCAGCCAGTTGAAATTGTAGGAGTCGCTGTGCTGGCGGCGGAACTCGCGCACCGCCTTCATGCCGCGCACCATGCGCCGCGCCACTTCCGGGGGGTCGTCGATGATGATGCTCAGGCGCTGCGCGGCCTGCGACCCTAAGGTCCCTGCCAGGAAGCGGCTGATGTGCTCGAAATACGGGGCGCTCTGCGCGGGGCCGGTGAGCACGATCGGGAACGGCTGCTCGCAGTTGGCGGGATCGAGCAGGATGCCGACCAGGTAGAGGATCTCCTCGGCCGTGCCCGCCCCGCCCGGGAACACCACGATGCCGTGGGCCACGCGCACGAAGGCCTCCAGGCGCTTCTCGATGTCCGGCATGATCGCCAGCTGCGTGACGATGGGGTTGGGGGGCTCGGCGGCGATGATGCCGGGCTCGGTGATGCCGATGTAGCGGCCGTGCTCGATGCGCTGCTTGGCATGGCCGATGGTGGCGCCCTTCATCGGCCCCTTCATGGCCCCAGGTCCGCACCCGGTGCACACGTCCAGCCCGCGCAGCCCGAGCTCGTAGCCGACGTTCTTGGTGTACTGGTACTCCGCCGCGCCGATCGAGTGCCCGCCCCAGCACACCACGAGGTTCGGGCGCGCCTTGTAGTCGAGCAGGCGCGCATTGCGCAGCACGTGGAACACGGCATTGGTGATGGAGGCCGAGTCGGTGAGGTCGAAGCGGCCGCTCTCGATGATCTCGTTGGAGATGAACACCACGTCGCGCAGCACGGCGAACAGGTGCTCCTTGATGCCGCGGATCATCTGCCCGTCGACGAAGGCTGCCGCCGGGGCGTTCTGCATCTCCAGCTTGACGCCCCAGGGATGGCGCACGATCTGGATCTCGAAGTCGCGGTAGCGGTCGAAGATCTCCTTGGCGTTGTCGGTGGG
This sequence comes from uncultured Gammaproteobacteria bacterium, assembly GCA_963787655.1. GTDB lineage: Bacteria > Pseudomonadota > Gammaproteobacteria > Steroidobacterales > Steroidobacteraceae > 13-2-20CM-66-19. Next base: position 230,482 of record CAWBDY010000004.1, read on the forward strand.
GGCGCCGGAGTTCAGCACCGCCAGCGCGCAGCGCCGGAACAGCGGATAGAGGCCCCCCTGGCCGCCGCTCAGCAGCTTCTCGATCTCGCCCTGGGACAGGTTCTCGAGACTGCCGCGCGGGCCGACGCGCGCGTCGACGAACTCTGAAAAGTCGCTGCTCACTAAGATTACGGCAGGATATCGATCGGCACTTCGTCGGGGGTCAGCATCCAGATCTCCACCATGTCGGCGTTCGACACGGCGATGCAGCCATCGGTCCAGTCGTGCCGCTCGTAATAGTCCGGATCGTGCTTCAGGAAGTTCGGCAGGCCGTGGATCATGATCGAGCCGCCGGTGTCCCAGTGACGCGCATGCGCGCGGCGCAGGTCCGTGTCGTTGGGGTAGGACACCTTGATCGACAGGAAGTAGTCGCTGCGCGGGTTGCGCCGCTCGAGCCTATAGCTGCCCTCGGGCGTGCGGAAGTCGCCGGAACGCTCTTTCTGCCCGACCGGGTTGAGGCCGAGCGCCACGTGATAGGAGCGCACGACGTTGCCGCCGTGCATGAGGAGCAGCCGCCGCTCGCCCTTGCGCACCACCACCCGGTCGACCGGCGGCAGGCTCTCGCCGGTGGCCGGCCGCAGCATCACCTGCTCGCCCTGCGGCCAGGTGTCCGCGCGCGCCGCCCCGATCGTGCAGCACGCCAGCAGTATCCCGGCTAAGACCCTGAAACTCATGGTATTGGGATTATAAGGCACGGCTGTTGTGGCGCCATGTACGGCCGTCACAACGCCGCCGCGGCCAGGACGTGAGGACGCGTGCTAGCCACCGGCGCCGACCTCTTCCACCCGCGGCATCACGATCTGTGTGCCCGGGTGGAGCGCTGCGAGGTCCAGGTCCGGGTTGTACTGCTGCAGGAGCCACAGCGGCACGCCCACCGCGTGCGCCGTCAGCGTCCAGCCCGAGTCCCCGGAACGGGCGATGTAGACCTCCGTGCCGACGATGCGGTGGCCGGCGAAGAAGGCCGCCTGCAGCTCGCGGTGATACTCATGGCGCAGCGTCTCGAACACTTCCGGCGTCACGGCGGCGAAATCCAGCTTGATGCGCTGGCCGATGCGCACCGGCGTCTTGAATTTCAGGTGGTTGATCTCGCGCAGCCGCGCCGACGTGATGCCGAGCCAGTCGGCGTAGTGCCCGAGCGTCTCCACCGCGGCCACGCGGATGGTGTCGTCCTTGGCCACGCTGTAGTCGGTCGGATCGGCGTTCTGCTCGCTCTCCGCAGCAGGTCCGAGCGCAGGCCCGAGTGCTTCCGCCTGCGCCGCCGACACCGGCTGCGACAGGGCCGCGGCGGCGTGCGGCTTGGCGCTCGCCGCGGCGGTGGCGGCCGCGGCCGCTGCGGCATCCTCGGCGCTCTCGCGCTGCGCGACGTCCGGTGACACCGCTCCGCCCGGTGAAGGCGGTGCGACGGCGGCGACGATGGCGGCCGAGGCCGCCGGCGCGGGGGCTGCCGGGACCGCCGGCGGCGGGGGCGGCGCGGGCGCCGCGGCGACGAGCGTCGGGGTCGTCTCCGGCACGCTGAGCACATGCCCTGGCGTCAGGTGGGCGCTGGTGCGCAGCCGGTTCAGGCGGGCGAGCGTCTCGATCGGCACGCCGTAACGCTCGGCGAGCGCTGCGAGCGTGTCGCCCTGCGCCACCTTGTAGCGGCGCGGGCCGCGCTGCCCGCTGAACATCTCATCGGCCGACAGGCGCTGCGCCAGCAGCTGGCCGCTCCACTGCGTGCCGTCCTGCGGCAGGCGCAGGCGGTACGCCTTCGGAATGCGCTGCGCGCCGTTCCACACCGACGGCAGCAGCGCCGGGTTCAGCTCGCGCAGGCGGGTGGCATCGATCTTGAGGGTGCGCTCGAGCGCGCTGGCGGAGATGTAGGCCGGCAGCTGCAGCTCCTGGAAATGTGCCTCGCTGCTTTTCTGCAGCGCGCCGAAATATTTCTCGGGGTTGCGGTCGATCTCGAGCGCGGCGAGGAACGACACATAGAAGTTGCGCGAGGCGAAGCCGAAGGTGCGGCTCGAATAGGTGCGCACGATGCGCGCGATGTCGTCGGTGCCGAGCTGTTCCTTGGCGCGCCGCACGCCCTCGGTGCCGTGGTTGTAGGCGGTCAGCGCCAGCGGCCAGGTGCCGAGCACGCGGTAGTTGTAGGCGAGCAGCTGCGCGGCAGCCTCGGTGGAGCGGAACGGGTCGAGACGGTCATCGACCGCGCCATCGATGCGCATGTAGCGCCGTCCGGTCGAGCGCATGAACTGCCACAGCCCCGCCGCGCCCACCTTGGAATAGGCGCTCGGGTTGAAGGAGGACTCCACGTGCGGCAGGACTGCCAGCTCCGCCGGCAGGCCGAGATTGGCGAGCGTCTCGGCGATATGGGTCTCCCAGGCGCCCGAACGGATCAGGCCGCCGCGAAAGCGGTCCGCCTGGCCGAGCTGGAAACGGATGTCGTCCACCGCCGTGCGCAGCCGGGAAGGGGTGCCTTCCGCGCCCCACAGCTCCTTGATGCGCTGATCGTCGCTGGCGAGCGTGGCGCCGTCGGCCGCATCGGCAATGCGCCGCAGCGCTGCGGCGATGCGCGCGCGCGCCTCGTCCACCTGGCGCTGGCGCTCGGCGGTGGAGGCGCCGGGCGCAAAATGCAGCGTGTCGTACACGACGCCCAGGTTGTACTGGTCGTGCAGGAAACCGGCGTTGGTGTCGATCTGCGAATACACGCGGATCCAGAACTGCACGTCGCGCTCGAGCGCCGGCGGGCGCGGCATCGGATCGTCGGCGCGCGCCGGGGCGCCCGCGAGCAGCGCGCCGGCGGCGAGCAGGCTCCACACGAGCGCGAGCGCCGCGCGGCCTGCTGATGCCCCAAGGGCCGGTGTCGAGTTCATTTACACCCCTGCAGGAAGGCAGCTTCCGATGTGTGTTCAAGGGCTTGCAGGTGCGCACGCCCTGCCGGCGCAACCCGCACGTAGCTCCAATGCGTCGAGTAATTTGACACTTTGGTGTCTGGCGCCCCACACAGTGCCTGCTGCGACCGTAGCGCGCGGGCGGCGCGAATGCGCCCGGAAGGCCCCGCAACGTGCACTACGTCACATTTAGGACGCATCAGGGGCACTTCCGGGTGCATCAGCCCGGCACGGGACGGCATTGGCACGAGTGTTGCTCATCTATTAACCATCAAGGCAAAAGCCGGGGAAACGCAACGCCACGGGATAACCGAAGAAAGCTCGGATGCGGAATGTAGCCAGATTGCTCGTCGCATACCGCGCCTGACCTCATAACAACAAAAAGACACTCCTCCACACACAAGCAAGCGACCGACACCCCGCCACGAGGCGGGGTTTTTTTTGACCCGCGCCGCCCGAACGAACCGTGCGCCGGCCGGCGAAACGTCCGGCCCGCGCTGCTGGCACACTCACCGTCCCATGCGATCCAGGCGCCAGCCCTCAACGCCGCTCGCGCAGCTCTGCCTGCTGCTCCTTACCGCCGTCTGCGCCGCGGGCGCGCCGGCGGATGAGCCGACGGGGCTGCGCGAAGACGTGGTGTTCAGCGAGTACACCCCGCTGGCGGCCAACGCGGAGCTGGTGCGCCGCATGCTCAGTCCGCTCGCCGCCGCACAGGTGCAGGCGACGCTTGCGCAATCGCACGAAAAGCTCATCGAGCAGTCGGTCGATCTCAGCGCCGAGAAGTTCGTGCTGTACGTGCCGCCGCAGGCCCCGCCGCACGGCTATGGCCTCTGGTGTTCGTGCCGCCCTGGGAGGAGGCGCGCCTGCCGCCCGGGTGGGCGCAGGTGCTGGACCGCGCCGGCGTCATCTATGTGAGCGCTGCGCACTCGGGGAACGAGGCGAACGTCATGGCGCGGCGCGAGCCGCTGGCGCTGCTGGCGGCCTACAACGTCCTCAAGCGCTACCCGGTCGATCCCTCGCGCCTGTACGTCGGCGGCTTCTCGGGCGGTTCGCGCATTGCGCTGCGCCTGGCGCTCGGCTATCCCGACCTCTTCAGCGGCGCGTTCCTCAACGCCGGCAGCGATCCGCTCGGCACGCTCGTGCCGCCGATCCCGCAGAACCCGCTGTGGCAGCGCTTCCAGGAGTCCTCGCAGCTGGCGCTGGTCACCGGCGAGCGCGACGCGGTGCACCTGTCGATGGACACCGAGAGCCTGCAGTCGCTGCGGCAGTGGTGCGTGTTCGGCGTTGAGGCCACCGAGACGCCCGGGGCCGCCCATCAGCTGGCGAGCCCCAGCGCGCTGTCGGGCGCGCTGCAGGTGCTCGGCCGGCACCGCGAGCCACCGCAGGCGAAGCTGGCCGCGTGCCGCGCCGACCTCGAGCGCACGCTCGATGCGCAGCTCAAGGAGGTGGGCTCGCTGCTGGATGGCGGGCAACGCGATGCGGCACAGAAGCTGCTGCTCGAGATCGACCGCCGCTTCGCAGGCCTTGCCGCGCCGCGCAGCCTGGCGCTGTGGTCGGCGCTGCACTGAACGGCGCGCGGGGGCCGCAAACAAACGAGGCAGCGCTCCGGCTGCCCCGCAAATCGACCAGAACCTGTCAGTTGGAGTTGGTCGTCGCAATAAACGCAAAAAAACTTCAGCTCAGCCGCACTTGGAATCGCCGCAGTTCAGGCACGTCATGCAGCCGTCCATCATCACCACCGCGGCGGTGCTGCAGCGGCCGCACAGCTGCGCGCCTTCCGGGAAGTGGCCCTTGGCGAAGGCGTCGGTCTGCTTGGTGCGCGCCTCGAACTCGGCGCGCTTCTCGTCCACCAGGCGCTGCTGGTGCACGTCGAGCTTGGACTTGCGGATCAGCCCGATGAGCTGCAGGTGCTTCTCGATCACGTGGCCAAGTTCGGCAATGATCGAGGGCATGAACTTGCCGCCCGGCTGCCAGTAGCCGCCGCGCGGGTCGAAGACCGCCTTGAGCTCATCGACCAGGAAGGTGACGTCGCCGCCCTTGCGGAACACCGCCGAGATGATGCGCGTCAGCGCCACGATCCACTGGAAGTGATCGAGGTTCTTCGAATTGATGAAGATCTCGAAGGGGCGGCGCTGCTCGTACTCGGTGCCCTCGTTCAGCACGATGTCGTTGATGGTCACGTACATGGCGTGATCGGAGATCGGCGTCTTGATCTTGTAGGTCGAGCCGACCAGCATCTCCGGCCGCTCGAGCCGCTCGTGCATGCGAATGACCTTGGCGGTACGGCCATTCTTGTCGCGCACGGTATCGGGGTCGGCCAGCGCTGCCGCGCGCGCCTCGGCGGCCTTGTCGGCCGCCTTGTCTTCCGGCTTCTGCACCTGGTACTTGACGATTTTTCGCTCGATCTTGATGGTCATACAACGGTTCCTGGTTTCTCGCGGGCTGCTTTTCAAGGGCTCTTCAGAAGCGCCCGTAATAGCCCTCCCGCATCGCATCAAACAGATTGGCGGCGGTATGGATCTCGCCGTCGTAGTCGATCTCCTCGTCGCCACGCACTTCGACCACCGAGCCATCCTCGAGGGTGAATTTGTAGAGCGTGTTCTTCAGGTCCTGCTCCTTCACCAGCACGCCCTGGAAGGCCTCCGGGTTGAAGCGGAACGTGGTGCAGCCCTTCAGGCCCTGCTCGTGTGCATACAGATAGATGTCCTTGAACTTCTCGTAGGGGAAATCCGTAGGCACGTTCGCCGTCTTAGAAATCGATGAATCGACCCACTTCTGGGCCGCAGCCTGCACCTCGACATGCTCTTTGGGGGTGACGTCCTCGGAGGAGATGAAGTAGTCCGGCAGTCTCTCAGCATCGCTCGTGGCTCCAGGTTTGGCATTCGCGTTGACCAGCTCGCGGTAGGCCAGCAACTCGAACGAAAGGACGTCGATCTTCTCCTTGGACTTCTTGCCCTCGCGAATGACATTCCTGAAGTAGTGGTGCGCGAACGACGGCTCGATGCCGTTGGACGCATTGTTGGCCAGCGACAGCGAGATCGTGCCGGTGGGCGCAATCGAGGTGTGGTGCGTGAAGCGCGCGCCACTCTCGGCCAGCTCGTGCACCAGCTGCGGCGCCACCTGCGCCACGCGCTGCATGTAGCGGCTGTACTTGGCATGCAGCAGCCGCCCTGCAATCTTCGAACCGGGACGCCAGCCATCGCGCGCCATCTCCGGGCGCTTGCGCAGCATCTCCTTCGTGACCGTGAACTCCTCGTTCATGATCGGCGCCGGACCCTTCTCGCGCGCCAGCTCGAGCGCCGCCTCCCAGCCGGCCACCGCCATCTCGCGCGAGACGTCCTCGGTGAACTGCACCGCCTCGGGCGAGCCGTACTTCATGCGCAGGAGCGTCATGGTGCTGCCGAGGCCTAGGAACCCCATGCCGTGGCGGCGCTTGCGCAGGATCTCCTCGCGCTGCTTCTCGAGCGGCAGGCCGTTGACCTCGACGACGTTGTCGAGCATGCGCGTGAAGACCTTCACCACCTCGCGGTATTCGCTCCAGTCGAACTCGGCGAAGTCGCCGAACGGATGCTTGACGAAGCGTGTCAGGTTCACCGAGCCCAACAGGCACGAGCCATACGGCGGAAGCGGCTGTTCGCCGCAGTTGCCCAGTTACGATTCCGTTGAAGATGAGATTGTTCTGGTCAGGCTGCGTGGTATCGAACACCGCCTCGCGCCCGAGGTGCTCGATGCTCGCGATCGCACTCACGAACTTCTCGGCGTAGGACTTAGGATGCTGTGCCTTCCACTCGTCGTACTTCTGATTCTTCGACTGCGTGATGAAGCCGATCTCCTCCATGAAACGGTCACGCGATGCGGAGCCGATGATGAGCTCGTGGTCGGCCTTGCAGTCGTATAGCCGCTTGCCGCCCCGGCCATCGGGCATGAGGCGCTGTCCCGCATCGCGGCGCCGCATCACGCGGCAGAAGATGCCGAAGTTGGCCAGCAGCATCTGCACATCCTTGAGGAGCGAAGGATGGCTGGATGCGAGGCGAATCGTGCAGTAGGAGTTCTGGTCGTCACGCTGCACGGTACCGTCGGCCTGGAAGAGCGCCCGCAGGTAGCCGCGCACGCAACCTTCGTTGCCGCGCCAGATGATTTCCGGCACGTGGGTCTTCGCCTTGCGCCGTGAAGCCGTAATACTCGAGCATCCTTGCGAGCCAGGATCGACGACGGATCATGCACGAGGTTGCGCTCCGGCACCGCGACCGCGCTAACAGCGATACTGGCGGGACCTGCGCTGCCAGCCGGCGAGTCATCGAGTTGACGTACTCGACAAGCTCCTGCTGCGTAGATCGCGATCCTGCGCCCCACAGGTTGACTGACGGCCGCGGTCTGTCCTTTGCCGCGATTCGTGAAGTGCCCGTCGCCGGTGATGAGTCCGAGGAGCACGCCGAGCTCTTCCTCGCCACAGCCGCCGAACTGACCCTTGCCCGATTGCACCAGGAGCTCATCGCCGGGCTTCAGATCCTTCAGCTTGATCTTGCCGCGGGTGGTGTAGAAGTCGTGCCACTCGGTGGCTTTGATCTCGTAGCCATCGCGGGTCGTGACGCGATACACGTCGGCGGACGGTGAGGTCATAAAGGCGGGCACGGCCGGGCGAACGTCCGTTCCCAGGCCCTCCTCACCAAGCGCGCGCCGGTCGACGGTGGCCTGAATGTCCACACGGGCGTCGTACAGATCACCGATGCGCACCAGGCCGTAGCGTGTGGCGAGGCGCGTGTCGGCGGTCACGCAGGGGTTGGTGGCGCGGATGTTCTCGCACCACCAGTTGTTGTTCATCTCGTTGACGCGGTCGATGAGGATGAACCCCGGCTCGGCGAAATCGTAGGTGGACGTCATGATGACGTCCCACATGCGCCGCGCCGGCAGCGTCTTGTAGATCTTGCAGGCGACCAGGCCCTCGTCGTTGACCACGTAGCCGGTGTGTACCGGCCACTCGCGCCACACGAACTTCGTCTCGTCCTTGAGATCGGGCTGGTCGGCCTGGTATTCGCGCTGCGACAGCGGGAAGGCGAGCTTCCACTCGCGGTCCTCACGCACCGCCTGCATGAACTCGTCGGTGATCAGGAGCGACAGATTGAACTGGCGCAGGCGACCGCCCTCGCGCTTGGCGCGGATGAACTCCATGGCATCCGGGTGGCCGACGTCGAAGGTGCCCATCTGTGCGCCGCGGCGTCCGCCGGCAGACGAGACGGTGAAGCACATCTTGTCGAAGATATCCATGAACGACAGCGGGCCGGAGGTGTAGGCGCCCGCGCCCGAGACGTACGCGCCGCGCGGCCGCAGCGTCGAGTGCTCGTAGCCGATGCCGCAGCCGGCCTTGAGCGTCAGTCCCGCCTCGTGGACCTTCTTCAGGATGTCGTCCATCGAGTCGTGGATGGTGCCCGACACCGTGCAGTTGATCGTGGAGGTCGCCGGCTTGTGCTCGAGCGCTCCGGCATTGGAGGTCACGCGTCCGGCAGGAATCGCCCCGCGCCGCAGTGCCCACAGGAAGCGCTCGTACCAGTGGTCGCGCGCATCCTCGCGCTCGACCTCGGACAGCGCGCGCGCGACGCGCTTGTAGGTATCGTCCATCGACTGATCGATGGGCGAGCCGTCCTTGGCGGTGAGACGGTACTTCTTGTCCCAGATATCGAGCGAGGCCTCCTGGAACGGGATGGCGTCGATATCGAGATCCTTGGGTTCAAACTTCACGACAGTGTTCATTAATCCGCGGCGCTCCGAATGTGCTGACGCCTGTTCAACGGATTGCAGGGAAAATCCGGCCAACGCAGACAGCGAGCTGTGCTTGAAGCCCCGCGCGCCTGACCGGCAACCCGCTGTCTTATATAGACAGTCAGGTCCCTGAAACCTCCCCCCGACCGCGTGACCTTTTTTCGCTCCGCGCGAACACAAGATCTTGTGTCGGGGTCAAGAGCCTAATGACGAGGGCGGGGTGCGTCAAGATTCATTTATGCGTTTTTTTCAGTCATTTTTTTTACGCTATTTCATTAGCTTACGCATTTATTGGCCGTAAATTCCACGATAATTTTTCCATATCTGCACACCTTGGGCACAAACGTCGTCACCCCCATATATTGTGCTCAGGACAAGCACAGGTTCTGCACAGGAAGTCCCCAAAAGAGAGCACCGCGAGCGCGGCGGTGGGGCGCCTTTGCGGCCGCGACAAGAGCCCCGTGATCATTTTTTGAGCAGCGGGCCGCTGAAGCCTTTTGCACCCGCACAGGCCATCGCGCACTTGAAAGCGGAAGGTGCTATCCGCACATCCGGTTCCATGAGCGCGCCACAGCGCCTGATGTTTTGAACCATATCCAAGAGGAGCTTTTTTATGACCATCGTTAGTTACGAGCCGTGGGCGCTCGTGAGCCGCTTCGCGCGGCATCTCGATCGTACCCAGGGCGAGAGTGCTGACAGCGCAAGCGTCAGCTGGATCCCGCATGTCGATATTCACGAAGAGGACCAGCGCTTCCTCGTGGTTGCCGATGTGCCGGGCGTTGAAGGCAAGGACATCGAGATCACCGCCGAGAAAGGCGTGCTGACCATCAAGGGTGAGCGCCGCTCGGAGAAGAAGTCTTCCAAGGACGGCTTCGAGCGCGTCGAGCGTGCTTCCGGCACGTTCCTGCGCCGCTTCACGCTGCCCGAGACTGCCGATGCGGAAGCCATCAAGGCCACGCACGTCAACGGGGTGCTGGAAGTTGCCATCCCCAAGCGCGCGCAGGAACAGCCGCGGCGCATTTCCGTCCAGGCCGCCTAAGGCGGTTCGCGTCAGGCAGCCGGTGGCATAACGCCACCGGCTGCTCACTTTTCCCCTCTTAAATCAGCCGGCGGACGGGCGTCGGCCACGTCCAGTTCGCGTTCTCGCGCCTGCGCTGCCAGCCATGGCAAGCGCTTCCGGCTAGAATTCCCGGTGACATGAGAGCAGCCCCCCTTGCCCTTGGCCTGATCCTGGCACTGCCCGCCGCGACGCTGTTCGCCGGCGTGCCGCCGACGGTCGGCGATACGCCGCTGCCGACGCTCGCGCCGATGATCAAGAAAGTGTCCCCGGCGGTGGTGAACATCGCCACGCGCGGCACCGTGCACGAGCGCGGCGCACAGAATCCGCTGCTCGATGATCCCTTTTTCCGCCGCTTCTTCGACGTGCCGCCGGACACAGGTCCGCGCGACCGGCCGTTCCAGAGCGCCGGCTCCGGCGTGATCTTCGACGCCAAGAACGGCTACATCGTGACCAACGCGCACGTGGTGGAGAACGCCACCGAGATCACGGTGACGCTGCAGGACGGCCGCGATCTCAAGGGCGAGGTCCTGGGGAGCGATGCGCCCTCGGACGTGGCCGTCGTCAAGGTGAAGCCCGACGGCCTTGCGCAGATCTCGCTCGGCGACTCGGCCAAGTCGGAGGTCGGCGATTTCGTCGTGGCCATCGGCAACCCCTTCGGGCTGCAGCACACCGTCACCTCGGGAATCATCAGCGGCCTGTCGCGCTCCGGCATCAACCCCGATGGCTACGAGGACTTCATCCAGACGGACGCCTCCATCAATCCCGGCAATTCGGGGGGCGCACTCGTCAATCTGCGCGGCGAACTGATCGGCATCAATACCGCCATCCTCTCGCGCAGCGGCGGCAACATCGGCATCGGCTTCGCCATTCCGGTGAACATGGCGCACAGCGTCATGGAACAGCTGATCAAGTACGGCTCGGTGAAGCGCGGCCAGCTCGGCGTCAGCATGTACACCGTCACGCCCGACATCGCGCACTCGCTGGGACTGCCGAGCGCGGTCGGCGCACTGGTGTCGCAGGTGGTGGAAGGGTCCCCGGCCGAGCGCGCCGGCATCCGCACCGGCGACGTCATCACCTCGGTCAACGGTCTGCCGGTGAAATCCAACAGCGAGCTGCGCAACAGCATCGGGCTGCTGCGCGTGGGTGACAAGGTCGACATCGGCCTGGTGCGCGACGGCAAGCCGCTGCGCGTGACCGCGGTCATCGCCGACACCGCGACCGAGGTCACGGGCGGCCCGGTGATGATCCACAAGGGTTTCGAGGGCGCCGTGCTCACGGACGCGCCGGATGCCGGCGGCGCCCAGGTCAAGAGCGTCGAGCCGGGCAGCGCCGCCGCGCAGGCGGGACTGCGGGCGGACGATGTGATCGTGGGCGCCAACCGCGGCCACGTCACTAGCCTGCGCGAGCTGCGCGAGCGCGCCAAGGGCGCGGCGGTCGTGGTACTGGAAGTGCGGCGCGGTAACACCGTGCTGCTGATCCCGCTGCGCTAAGGCCCTTTAGGGCCCCCTTAAGGCGCGGTGCGGCGAGGGACAGGATGCTGAACGTCTGTGTGCTCGGAGGCAGCGGCTTCGTCGGCACTGAGCTGGTCACAAAGCTGGTGCACGCCGGTTACTGGGTGCGCGTGCCGACCCGCAATCTCAGCCACGCCGCCCGCCTGCGGGTGCTCGACACCGCGGAACTGCGCGTCGTCAACGTGCACGAGCCGCGGATCCTGAGCCAGCTGTTCCGCGACTGCCACGCGGTCATCAATCTCATCGGCATCTTGAACCCGTCCGGCAGCGACACCTTCGACACCGTGCACGTGCAGCTGGCCGCCAAGGTCATGGCCGCCGCCCGCACCGCCGGCGTGCGCCGCGTGCTGCACATGAGCTCGCTGGGCGCAGATGAACGGGCCCCGAGCCGCTACCTGCGCTCCAAGGCGGCCGCGGAAGCGGTGGTGCGCGCCGTGCCGCATCCGGAAAGTCCGCACCCCGCGGTCACGATCATGCGCCCGTCCGTGATCTTCGGACCCGCCGACTCGCTCACCAACCGCTTCGCGGGACTCTTGCGCCTGAGTGCCGGCGTGCTGCCGCTGGCGCGCGCCACGGCGCGTTTTGCACCGGTGAGTGTCGGCGACGTCGCGGAGGCGTTCCTGCGCGCGCTCGCCACGCACAGGAGTCACGGCGCCACCTACGAGCTGTGCGGGCCGGAGGTCATGACGCTCGCGGAACTGGTGCGCCTCACGGCGCGCGTGGCGCAGCTCCCCTGCCATATCCTGCCGCTGCCGGACGTGCTGGCGCGCCTGCAGGGCGTGCTGCTCGGCCTCTTGCCCGGCAAGCCCTTCTCGCTGGATAACTTCCGCTCGCTGACCGTCGACAGTGTCTGCCGCGAGAACGGACTGGCCGCGCTCGGCATCAAGCCTGAGAGCATGCTGGCAGTGCTGCCCGGCTACCTCGGGCCGCAGCCGGTGCACGCCCTGTCGTAGGGCGATGAGGTCATGACCGGGCTATCGCTATTTTCTTACCTTCGGGTGATTGCGCGTGGTTCCGTGTCGCGCTACGCGGCGGCAGCAACCGACGGCAGAAGCGGTCGTCTGCTATCACCGCTTTGATTTCCGCAGAGCGGCCATTGAATCGGCCTCTCGAAGAACCGTGGACGTGTGAAATCGCCTTGCCGCTCAGTCCGTCGGGAAGTTCAGAGCCCGCTCGATCACCTGGAAGCGCGGCTCCTTCCGGAGCGGATCGAAGAACGGTTCGGTTTTTAGGGCATACAAGGCAGGGCTTCGCATAGAGAGCGCTTTTCCAGGTAACTGAGGGCCCTGGCGGGATCGCCCCACTCCGCATAGATCTGGGCGTATTGGTACCAGTCGTCCGCGGCGGGATTCCCAGCCTTGTATCTCGCCAGCTCAGCTTCAGCGTCGGCATGACGGCCGAGCTTGTCATAGACAATGGCTAAGCAAACATGACTTCCCCAATCGTTGGGTCTCTTCTCGCACCAGGTCCGAGCGTCCTGGTACTCACCGAGAGCGAAGTACAACCACCAGGCATACGGATGCGAATATTCGGGATCGAGAGCCAGAGCGTCCTGAAAGGCTGCCTTCGCCTGGGCGTCTCGGCGCGCCCAGGAAAATGCGGTGGCGAGCGCGGCGTGACTGTGGGGATTCAGCGGGTCGAGCAGCACCGTACGGCGGGCCGCCGCAATTCCAGCGTCGAAGCGGCCCATTGCTCCTGCGAAGTCGCTGTATTCCTCGAATACCTGAGCTTTGCCAGGCGCTAACGCGACAGCTCGCTCGTACTCCTCAAGAGCGTGTGCGAACTCAAGCCGTGCCTCGTAAGCCTCGGCCAAGGCCAGATGGCCCTCGCCCAGAGCAGGCGCCAATGCGATCGCTTTTTGAGCATCGGCTTGCGCCTCGTCATAGGCTTCATGCCACGCCGCCGACTCCGCCGTCCACCAGTCCCCAAGCTCAAAGAAAGCCAGAGACCGAGCAGCGAACGCCAGGGCGTAGTTGGGATCAAGTCGGATTGCCTCGGTGTACGCGGCGATCGCGGCCCGCACCTCCTCCGCTCCGTGCCGGTTCTGATAATCCTTAGAGCCTCGCAGATAAGCATCGAAAGCGTTCGGAATGTGCGTCCCACCTATCTGGATCTTCGCCGCCTCGTCGCCGAGCAGGGTCACTTTGAGAGCGCTCGCCACCGCGGTAGCGATCTCGGTCTGGAGTTTCAGTATGTCTCCCAGATTCCGGTCATAAGTTTCTGACCAGAGATGGAAGCCCGTAACGCCATTGACTAACTGCGTGGTGATGCGCACGGTATTGGCGCCCCGCCGTACGCTGCCTTCCAGCACCGCGCCGACGTTTAGCTTGTGCGCAACGGTCTCAATGTCCGGGTGCTCGCCCTGGAATGAGAACGAAGAGGTGCGTGCCGCAACCTGTAGCTCGTTGATCCGCGAAAGTGAGTTGAGCAGTTCCTCGGTCAATCCCTCGGAGAAGTACTCCTGCTCCTTGTCACCGCTCATATTCATGAACGGCAGCACCGCAAGCGAGTGCGGCGGCGGCGCGAAGGCAGTCGACGCCACAGGTTTCGAGATCCAGGGCCTCTCGATGCCGAGATAGGACACCGCCCCCAAGACCACCATCACGGCGGCCACCCGCAGCACGCGCCTCGACCACCCGAATGCGGGCGCTCGCCTCCCGATTGCGGGTCCACCTGATGCTGCGCGCGCCCGCGCCGTGGTCGAGGTCTCGCCCGACAACAGCCGCTGCACACGCTCAACAAAGGCCGGGGGCGTCTCCCCGCCAGGCAGGCGCGTCCACTGCACTCGCTGAAACGACTCCGGTGTGTCCGCGCTCGTCTCGGGAGTCGCGTCGACGCACACCGGCAGAATGAACGCACGGTTGCGCGCGATCATGTGGGTTCGCTGATCTGCGAGATCCCATTCGAGCCGGAAGTAGCCTTCATGCCGCGCCGCTGTGTGCGCGGAGATGACGGGCATGAACAGCGCGCAGTCGTGAAGTTCACGCCGGATCTTCTGATCCCAGGCGTCGCCGCCGCGCAGCTCACTCTGATCGAACCACACCTCGATGCCGGCGGCGCGCAGGACCTCGCAAATCCTTTCGGCCGCCTCCGTATCCTGCGAGGCGTAGCTCAAAAATACGGCCCCAACCGGTGCGCTCGCCTGGATGGGCGATTCCCCCTGCATTCTCGCTCTCTTGCTTGTCCGGGCCGAGCGAGAATGCCCTGAGCAGCAGGTCCTAGGCAACGTGGGGGTGTTCGTCCGCTCTTTGCCTCTCACCGCCCGCTATTGGGAAGGCGAACAGGCCGCTCCGCCCATCACTCGCGCGGCGCGTAGGCGCTCGTGCACAGCTGCGCGTGGCGCGCAGCGCGCGGCAGCTTGGCGAGTGCGCGCGCGGCCGCATAGAAGCGCGGCAGATCATTGTCCTCGTGCTGCAAGAGCCGCAGGAACCCCGGCACGCAGTCAAAGTAGGTGGCGACCGATGCCAGCCGCGCGTTGTTCAGCCCCGCATCGATCCACTCCTCATATAAGGGATAAGTCACCCCGGCGGCGCGCTCCAGGGCGCGCATGTCCTGCGCCAGCTGCGCAAATACGCCCGCCTTGCGCATGCGCATCTCGTCGCGCGGCAGGCCGCTGGCGTAGAGGTGCGCCAGCCGCGCGCGGGTGCGCCCGAGCAGGTCCTCGAACGCCGCATCGCTTGCCTGGTTGGTGCGGAACTCCTGCATGCGCGCGGTCTCGCCCTGGTACTGCAGCCAGCGCTCCAGGCCCGTCTCCTCCACCGCCGTGGCGAACGCCTCGTTGAACTCCGTGTCATCGCGCACGTACAGCAGCTGATGCGCCAGCTCGTGGAAGATCGTGGCCGCCACGTCATCGTCGCCGTACGGCAGCATGCTCGACAGCACCGGATCTGCGAACTTGCCGAGCGTCGAGTAGGCCGGCACGCCGTCGACGGCGACGTCGTCACCGCGCACCGCCAGTTCGTTGGCGAAGGCGCGCGCCTGACTTTCGTGGAAGTAGCCGCGGTACGAGACGCAGCCGGCGATCGGGAAGCACCAGTGCCGCGGCGTCACGGAGAACTCCGGCGTCGCGACCACGTTCCACACCACGAAGCTGCGCCTGATGTCGGCGTAGCTGCGGTAGCTCTTGTTGTCCGGCAGGCCGAGCTCTCGCGAGGCGAAGGCGCGGGCCGCCTGCACCTGCGTAAGGCGCGCGCGCAGCTGCGGCGGCGTGCCGGGGTCCGCCAGCAGCTGCTCGATCGGTACGCGCGCCCGCAGCACGTGCCACTGGCCGTCGGCTGCCTGGAAAAGATAGGGCGTGCCGCAGGCGGACACGAGCGCGCACAGGACGCTGAGCAGCAGGCAGCGCGCAGCCGCGGCGAGGCCGCGCCGCGGCGTCTCGGTTAACATGAGCACCATGCAAGTCTACTTGGTCGGCGGCGCGGTACGGGACCGCCTGCTTGGGTTACCGGTGCGCGAGCGCGACTGGGTCGTCGTCGGCGCAACTCCGGAAGAGCTGGCCGCGGCCGGCTACAAGAGCGTCGGCCGCGAGTTCCCGGTATTCCTGCATCCGGCCACGCACGAGGAACACGCGCTCGCGCGGCTCGAGCGCAAGGTGGCGCCGGGCTATCGCGGCTTCACCACGCAGTTCTCGCCCGACGTGACGCTCGAGGACGATCTCAAGCGCCGCGATCTGACCATCAACGCGATGGCGCAGGGCGCGGACGGCGCGATCATCGATCCGCATGGCGGGCAGAAGGATCTGGCGGCACGCCTGCTGCGGCACGTGTCGGCGGCGTTCGTCGAGGACCCGGTGCGCATCCTGCGCGTCGCGCGCTTCGCGGCGCGCTTCGCCGCGCTCGGCTTTCACATCGCACCCGACACGCTCGAGCTCATGCGGCGCATGACGGCTGCCGGCGAAGTCGATGCGCTGGTGCCCGAGCGCGTCTGGCAGGAAACCGAGCGTGCGCTGGGCGAGAGCGAGCCGCAGGTGTTCTTCGAGACGCTGCGCGCCTGCGGCGCACTCGCCATCGTCTTCCCGGAGATCGACGCGCTGTTCGGCGTACCGCAGCCGCCGCGCTGGCACCCGGAAGTGGATACCGGGGTGCACGTGATGCTGGCACTGCGTTACGCCGCAAGCGTCGGCGCTGCCAACAGCGTGCGCTTCGCCGTGCTGGTGCATGACCTCGGCAAGGCGCGCACGCCGCGCGAGCTGTGGCCGAGCCATCACGGCCATGAGGAGGCAGGCGTCGCCCCGATCGAGGCGCTGTGCGAGCGCCTCAAGGTTCCGGCGAGCCACCGCGAGCTCGCGCTGCTCGCCGCGCGTTACCACACGCTGGTGCACCGCGCGCTGGAGCTCAAGTCCACCACCCTGCTGACACTGCTCGAGGACTGCGATGCGTTCCGCCGCCCCGCCCGCTTCGCAGAGTTCCTTGAGGCCTGCGAGGCCGATGCGCGCGGGCGCGCCGGCCGGGAGCGCGAGCCCTACCCGCAGGCGCACTATCTGCGGCGGGCCTGTACGGCTGCCGCCGCCGTGACGATGACCGAGGAGGAGCGCCAGGGCCTGTCCGGACCGGCGATCGGGGATGCCATCCGCAAACGCCGTCTGGCGGCGGTCGATATCGTGAAGGCCTCCGCCAGCACCCTGCAGCCGGGCTGAGAACTCACAGCTGGTGGCGCAGATCCTGGAGCGCGAAGCCTGCCAGCGGCACCTCCAGCCCGCGCGTCAGGGCCATCATCTTGAACGCCTCGCCCATCTCTTCGGGCATGACGAGGCGGCGCGCCTCGCCCGCAAGCCGCGCGCGCTGCAGCGGGGTTGCAGCCTCTGCCACCAGCGTCTCCAGGCCCAGGCCCACGAGGAACGCCGCCTGCGTGGCAAAGCCGCTGACCGTCAGCCCCGCCTCGAGCGCAGCCTCCGCGACGCGCGTGAAATCGACCCAGGCGGTGATGTCCTGCACCCCGAGGTTGATGTAGGGGTCATCGTGCGCGCGCTGCCGGAAATGACAGCGCAGCGTGCCCGCCATGCGCTGCGGATGGTAGTAGTGCCGGCGCGGCAGGCCGTAGTCACTCAGGAGCATGAGTCCGCACTCCAGGCACTCGCTCACGGAGGCGAGCCACGGGTTCAGGCGCAGGCAGACCTCCGATGTGTAGCCGTCCGCGAACGGCTCGCCCACGGCGGCCTCGATCTCCAGGCAGGCCTCGTGCAGGTCCTGCGGGATGGCGACGGCCTCCTCGGTGAGGGGATGGTCGGCATCTGTGCCCGCGGTAACGCCGAGCTCGACGAGCGCTGCGCCGCGGCGCGCGAAGCGCCGCACCGGCAGTGCGTCCGCCACCTCGTTCGCGAGCAGCACGCCGCGCAGCGGCTGCGCCGGCAGTCGCTGCAGCCACACGAGGCGCTCGCGCAGCGGCGGCGGCAGCCCGCTTAAGGTGGCGCGCTGGCGCGCGGCCAGATCCGCACTGACTTCCAGGATGGCGTAGCGCTCGGGCAGCTGGTTGCGGGCCGCAAGCTCGCGCAGCAGCACGCCGGCAAGGCGCCCGCTGCCGGCGCCGAATTCGAGGATGTCACCGCCGGTGACGCGCAGCACGTCCGCGCACTGACGCGCCAGACAGCGGCCGAACAGGTCCGACATCTCCGGGGCCGTGACGAAATCCCCGCCCGCGCCCAGCTTGACGCTGCCGGCGCTGTAGTAGCCGAGCCCCGGTGCATAGAGGGCGAGATCCATGAAGCGCTCGAACGACAGCCAGCCGCCGGCCGCGCGCAACTCGGAGCGCAGCAGCGCCAGGAGCTGCTCGCCGTGCTGCCGCTCGTCCGCTGACAGGGGCGGCAGCATTGAGTGCGCGGCCGATGTCGTCATAATCGCCCCCCATGACCTTGGACACGGGTGGAGCGGGAGCGCTCAAGGGCAAGACCGCGCTGGTGACGGGCGCGGCGCGCCGCGTCGGGGCCGCCATCGCACGAGCGCTGCACGCGAGCGGTGCACAGGTGGTGCTGCACTACCGCAGCTCCGGCGAGGATGCCGCAGCGCTCGAGCAGGAACTGAACGGGCTGCGCGCAGGTTCCGCCTGCCGCGCGCAGTGCGACCTCCTGGACGTGCCGCACCTGCCGGCGCTCGCGCAGGTGGCCGCCGACACCTTCGGCGGTCTGGACATCCTGGTGAACAACGCCTCGAGCTTCTATCCGACCCCGGTCGGCGACATCACGGCGCTCGACTGGGACGATCTCATCGGCACCAACCTCAAGGCGCCGCTGTTTCTGTCGCAGGCCGCAGCACCGCTCCTGCATGCCGCGCGCGGCCTGATCGTGAACCTCGCCGACATCCATGGACTGAAGCCCCTGCGCCGCTATCCGGTCTACAGCGTCGCCAAGGCCGGCCTCATCATGCTCACCAAGTCGCTGGCGCGCGAGCTCGCGCCGCACGTGCGCGTCAACGCCGTGGCGCCGGGACCGGTGATGTGGCCGGAAGACGGGCTCGATCCGGCCCTGCAGCTCAAGATCACGCAGCGCACGGCGCTGAAGCGCATCGGCTCGGCCGAGGATGTCGCGCGCGCCTGCCTGTTCTTTGCCGCCGAAGCGCCCTACGTCACCGGGCAGATCCTCGCGGTCGACGGCGGGCGCAGCATCGGCTGGTAGCACGGAGCTGACCTTCTAAGCGTGTGTCGCCGCCGGCGGCGTGACCGGCTCGAGCGGGTGGGCGGCGCGGTCGAAGCGCTGCCACAGCTCGCCGATGCTCGTGTGCTCGGTCGGGTGCATCAGCTGCGGGGCGAGCTGCGCCAGAGGTCCCAGCATGTAGGCGCGCTTCAAGAGGTCCGGGCGCGGCAGTTTGACCGTCGGCTCGTCGCAGACGAGATCTCCGTAGAGGAGCACGTCGAGATCCATCGAGCGCGGCGCCCAGCGGGGAGATGCGCGCGGCCGCCCGCACAGCTCCTCGATCGCGTGCAGCCGCGCGAGCAGCTGCGGCAGCGGCAGCTCGGTGTCGAAGGCTGCCACGAGGTTGATGAAGTCCTCGCCTTCGAAGCCCACGGCCCGGTTGCGGTACCAGCTCGAGAAGCGAACGCCCGGGAACTCGTGGCGCAGCGCCGCCACGGCGCGCGCCAGGTTCTCGCGTGGCGCGACGTTGCTGCCGGCGGCAACGTAGACGGCGGGCACTGGGCTTCAGCCCGCACCCGGCGGCGGCGCGGCGAGGTCCGCGCGCGTGCGCTCGATGACGACGCCGACGTCGCGCGAGTTACGGATGGCGCCCGGCTTGTTGAGCGAGATGCGCACCCACGGCAGGCCGAACTCCGCGAGGATCATGAGCGCCAGGCGGTGCGCGAGGGTCTCGACCAGCTTGCACTCGGAGGCGGCGACGTAAGCGAGCACGCGCTTGGCGACCTTCTTGTAGTCGAGCGTGTCGGCCACCTCGTCCGTGCGCGCCGCGCGGCGGCAGTCGACCGGCAGCTCCAGGTCCAGCACCACGGTCTGCTTGACGCGGCGCTCCCAGTCGATGAAGCCGATGATGCACTCGGTCGTGAGCCCGTGCAGGAAGATGCGATCGGCGCTTACGTCGCTCATGTGTTGATGCCGGGCAGGGATTCCAGCGGCCATTGCGCGCGCCCCTGGATGGCGAGCCCGTCGTGCTGGCCGGCCTCCAGGCGCTTCAGTCCCGCGACCGCGATCATGGCAGCGTTGTCGGTGGAGAACTCGATGCGCGGATAGTACACGCGCACGCCGCGGCTGCCGGCGGCCGAGCTGAGGCGCTCGCGCAGCGCGCGGTTGGCGCTGACCCCGCCCGACACCACGAGCGCGGTGAGACCGGTGTACTCGAGCGCGCGCAGCGCCTTGGCGGTGAGCGTCTCGACGATGGCTTCCTGCACCGCGTAGGCAACGTCCGCGCGCACCTGCGCGGTGAGCTCGCGGCCGCGCACCGTCTGCAGCACGGCGGTCTTCAGTCCCGAGAAGCTGAACTCGAGTCCGGCGCGGTCCAGCATCGGGCGCGGAAAGCTGAACTTGCCCGCTCTGCCCTGCTCTGCCAGCTGCGCCAGCTGCGGCCCGCCCGGATACGGCAGCCCCAAAAGCTTCGCGGTCTTGTCGAACGCCTCGCCCGCCGCATCGTCGCGGCTCGCGCCGAGCACGTGGTACGAGCCCACCGCGGCCACCTCGATGAGCAGCGTGTGGCCGCCGGATACCAGCAGCGCCAGGTGCGGGAATGGCGGCGGCTCACTCTCCAGGAGCGGCGCCAGCAGGTGCCCTTCCAGGTGGTGCACGCCGATCGCCGGCACGTTCCAGGCAAAGGCGAGCGAGCGGGCCAGCGCCGCGCCCGTCAGGAGTGCGCCGATGAGGCCCGGACCTGCCGTGTAGGCGACGCCGTCGAGGTCGGTGGCCGTGGTGTTGGCGTGCTGCAGCGCCCGCTGCGTCAGCGGCAGCAGGCGCCGCACGTGATCGCGCGAGGCGAGCTCGGGCACCACCCCGCCGTAGGCGCGGTGCAGCTGCACCTGGCTGAACAGCTCGTGCGCCAGCAGTCCCGCACGCGCATCCAGCACGGCCACGGCGCTCTCGTCGCAGGAGGATTCGAAGGCGAGGACACGCATGCGCGAAATTCTAGGCGATGGCTGGCGGCAGGCGCCTCACCAGCGCACGTCGGTCAGCAGCCCGGCATAGATGTCGATGCCGTCCCACAGGTTCTGCAGCCGCAGGTTCTCGTTCGCCGCGTGCTGGTTGTTGTCGTAGTTGGCGAGCGGCACGCCGATGATCGGCAGCTTGAGGGCATCGGCGAAGGTGCGCATGGGCACGCTGCCGCCCAGCATCGGCAGGCGCAATACGGGGCTGCCGGTGGCGCGCTCGATGGCGGCCACCACCGCGCGCGCCGCCGGCGCATTCATGTCGGCGCGGTAGCCGGGGTAATCGAGGTCCCACTCGAGCCTCACCACTTTCGGGTGCGCCCGGCGCAGCGCCGCATCCGGCTCGCTCTCGACCACCTGCCAGCCCTGCGCGCGCAGGAACGCCTCGGTGCGCTCGCGCACGCGCTGCGGCGTCTGGTCGGGCACCAGGCGAAAATCGAGCGAAGCGCGCGCCTCGGTGGCGATGGCGTTGGCCGCCGCAGCGCCCACATCGCCGACGCGGATGCCGCGCACGTTGAGCGCCGGACGCGCGATGGAATTGGCCAGCCGCTCCGTGCCCTCGGTGCGCCCGAGCGCCAGCTCCTCCTTCAGCCCGGTCTCGACGTCCGGCAGGGCTGCGAGCGCGCTTTGTTCCGCAGGCGTCAGCGCGCGCACGTCGTCGTAGAAGCCGGGGATGAGGATGTGGCCCTCCTCGTCGCGCAGGCTGTCGAGCAGGTGCGTGAGCAGCACCGCCGGATTGGGCGCCCAGTTGCCGTAGTGGCCGCTGTGCAGCGGGCGCAGCGGGCCGTAGACGGTGAGCTCGAGGCCGGCGACGCCGCGCGCCCCGAAGAACACCTGCATGCCGCCGGACGGGTGGCGCGGCCCGTCGCTGAGGATGAAGACGTCGCCGCCGAGCAGCTCGTGGCTGGCGCTGAGGATGTCGCCGAGGTGGCGCGAGCCCTGCTCCTCCTCGCCCTCGTAGAAGACTTTGACGTTCACCGTCGGGCGGCGGCCTGCGGCCTTGAGCGCATCGAGCGCCGTCAGCATCGCCTGGATCGGCAGCTTGTCGTCGCTCGCCGAACGGGCATAGATGCGCCACTCCGGGTCGAGCCTGGCGGCGGCCTGCCAGTCGACCTCGCGCGCATCGCTGGCATGGGTGCCGGCGCGCACCACCGGTGTGAAGGGCGCGGAGCGCCACTGCGGCTGCGCCACCGGCTGACCGTCGTAGTGCGCATAGAAAACGAGCGTGCGGTGCGCGCCGGGACTCCTGAGCTCGCCGAAGACGGCCGGTGGCGTGCCCGCAGCTGCCGCCAGGAGCTGGGTGGCGAAGCCGCGCGCCTTGAGCTCGCGGGTGATCAGCTGCGCGTTCGCTTCGATGTCCGCCACATTGGTGGCGACGTTGGGCAGCGACAGGAGCGTGACGAACTGCCCGAGAATCTCCTTCTCATGCGCCGCGCGCCAGGCGCGCACCGCAGGGACGGCGTCGGTGGCTGCCAGCGCGGCTGTGCCGCAGGCGAGCGCCAGCGTCATCCCGAGGGCCAGGGATGCGGCACGGAGCGGGCGGGGCGGGACGGGCCTCATCGCTTGCGGTTTCCAAGTCGTACGAGGGGCGCATCATAGCCGCGCCGCGGCTCAGCGCAGGCCCGGCGACCCCTGTCTGCGTCTTTGCCTTTGCACCGGCCCTCCTTTAGAATCCCCCGCCCCCGATTTGGCCGCACGGCGCGTGGCGACGGGGCTGCGGGTGCGGATTTCCATTCTGATCAATGACTTGAGGTTTCGATGCCGAGCGTCCGTGTGCGTGAGAATGAGTACTTCGATGCCGCCCT
This sequence comes from uncultured Gammaproteobacteria bacterium, assembly GCA_963787655.1. Classification (GTDB taxonomy): domain Bacteria; phylum Pseudomonadota; class Gammaproteobacteria; order Steroidobacterales; family Steroidobacteraceae; genus 13-2-20CM-66-19. The sequence continues at coordinate 253,097 of CAWBDY010000004.1, forward strand.
GCGGCGTTTCAAGCGCGCCTGCGAGAAGGCCGGCATTCTCACCGAGCTGCGGCGGCGCGAGTTCTACGAAAAGCCCACGCAGGAGCGCAAGCGCAAGAAGGCCGCAGCCATCAAGCGGCACATGAAGCGCGTCTCCCGCGACGGCCTGCGCACTTCCCGCTAGGGATCCAGGCGCGCATGGCGCTGAAGGACCGCCTCACCGAAGACATGAAGAATGCGATGCGCGCCGGCGAAAAAGAGCGGCTCGCAACGATTCGTCTGGCGCTCGCCGCGATCAAGCAGCGCGAGATCGACGAGCGCATCAGCCTCGACGACACCCAGGTGCTGGCCGTCCTCGAGAAGATGATCAAGCAGCGGCGCGAGGCCATCACCCAGTTCGCAGCCGGCAAGCGTCCGGACCTGGTGGCCAAGGAAAACTCCGAGATCGTTGTCATCCAGGGCTATCTGCCGGCGCAGCTTGGCGAGGCCGAACTCGATAGCCTGATCAGCGAGGCGATCGCCGCAAGCGGCGCGACTTCGGTCAAGGACATGGGTAAGGTGATGGCGGCAGTGAAACCGAAGGTGCAGGGCCGTGCCGACATGGGCGCGGTCAGTGCGCGGATCAAGCAGAAACTGGGCTGATTCTTTTTTAGGGGCGCGCATTTGGGCCGCATCCCCCAGCATTTCATCGACGAACTCATCGCACGTGCCGATATCGTGGAGATCATCGGCGCGCGCGTGCAGCTGAAGAAATCGGGCCGCGAATACAAGGCCTGCTGCCCGTTTCACAACGAAAAGACCCCCTCCTTCTGGGTAAGCCCGGACAAGCAGTTCTATCACTGCTTCGGCTGCGGCAAGCACGGCACCGCGCTCGGCTTTCTCATGGACCACGATCACATGGCCTTCCCGGAGGCGGTGGAGGAGCTCGCCACGCGCTTAGGCCTCGAGGTGCCGCACGAGGGCCCGGCGCAGAACGCGCCCAAGCGTGCCGATGAACCGCTGTACGAGCTGATGGCGCGGGTGGCGGCCTTCTATCGCGAGGCGCTCGCGCACGAGCCGCGCGCGCGCGACTACGTCGCGCAGCGCGGGCTTACTGAGGCGACGCGTCGAGCGCTTCGCCATCGGCTACGCGCCGAATTCCTGGAACGACGTGCTGCGGCGCTTTGGCGGCGACGACAGCGAGCGCAAGCGCCTCGCCGATGCGGGCCTCATCGTCGAGCGCGAGCGCGGCCAGTCACACGGCGGCGAGCGCTACTACGACCGCTTCCGCGACCGCCTCATGTTTCCCATCCGCGATAGCCGCGGCCGCGTGATCGCCTTCGGCGGCCGCATCATCGATGCCGGCGAGCCGAAGTACCTGAACTCGCCCGAGACGGTGTTGTTTCACAAGGGCCGCGAGCTGTACGGCCTGTACGAGGTGCGCCGCGCGCGTCCCAACCTTTCGCGCCTCATCGTCGTCGAAGGTTATATGGATACGGTGCGGCTGCATCAGTCCGGCATCGACTATGCCGTGGCAACGCTCGGCACGGCCACGACCGCCGACCATTTCCGGCGCCTGTTCCGCCTGGTGCCGGCCGTCGTATTCGCCTTCGACGGCGACCGCGCCGGACGCGCGGCCGCCTGGCGCGCGCTGCAGCAGGCGCTGCCCGAGGCGCGCGAGGGGCGCGAGATCCGCTTCCTGTTCCTGCCGCAGGGCCACGATCCGGACACGCTCGTCGCCGCGGAAGGCGCGGCCGCCTTCGAAGCGCGCCTGGCGGACGCCGTGCCGCTGTCGGAATACCTGGTGCGCGAGCTCTCGGAGCAGAGCGAGATGACGCACGCCGACGGGCGCGCGCGCTTTGCGGAAGCCGCCCGGCCGCTGTTCGCCAAGGTGCCCGCGGGTGTCTTCCGCGAACTGCTGCTCGAGCGCCTGGCGCAGGCGGTCGGCCTGAGCGCGGCGCGCCTCGAGGAGCTGTGGGCGGGGCGCGCCGGCAGCGCGCCGGCAGTGCCGGCGCCGGCCGCGCCGCGCCGTGCGCCGGCCCGCGGCGCACGCGGCAACGCCGGGCGCGGGAGCCTCGTGCGCCAGGCGATCCTGCGGCTGGTGCACTACCCGGCGATCGCCGCCGAGATCAGCCTCACCGAGCGCGCCGGGCTTGATGCGAGCAGCGAGGCCGGTGTCACGCTGCTGCGCGAGCTGATCGACAACCTCAAGGCGCACCCGGCACAGATCCCGGCCCAGGTCATCGAGCGCTGGGCCGAAAAGGACGGTGGCGAGGCCCTGCAGAAACTCCTGCAGCGCGAAGAGGTCGTTACAGGGGCGGCCGCCGCCGCCGCGGAACTGAAGGCGGCGCTGGTGAAGCTGGCCGACCAGGCGGCCGGGCAGCGTCTTGCCGCGCTTGAGGCCAAGAGTCGTGAAGGAAATCTCGTAAATGGCGAAATTGAGGAATTTCAACGACTTATCGAAAAAATGAGCCGCCGCGACGCTCACGGAGGTTAAGTTCGATTTGGTGAAAGCCGCCGACTCAAATAAAATTCCGCGCTTTGCCTTCGGCCCCCTTGAGCTGCCCGGCCCGGGACAGCACATAGGGAATCCAAGCCTCGCCCTCCTTTCGCGCCCGACACAATGACACGCAAGCATAAGCCACAGACTACGCATAAGAAGCGCCCCGAAATTAAGCCGGGCAAGCCGGTGAAATCGCTCGTTGCCGAGAAGCCGGCGGTCGCAGTGACCGGCCTGCGCGATAAGGACCGCGGCAAGAACGCCGCACTCGCCAAGAAACCACTTCCGGGTGCGCGCGCAGCGGCGGGCCACGCCGCCCATGCGCCGCAGAGCAAAGCCGTCGATGGCAAGAATGCCAAGGCGGCCGCCGACAAGCGTCCCTTAGGGATCGAGCGGCGCGTGCCGGCGATGCCGGAGGACCGCCAGTCGCAGCTGAAACTGCTGATTGCGCGCGGCAAGGACCAGGGCTACCTCACTTACGCGCAGGTGAACGATCACCTGCCGTCCGAGATCGTCGATCCGGAGCAGATCGAAGATATCGTCAACACCATTAACGACATGGGCATCCCGGTGTACGAGAAGGCACCGGATACCGAGTCGCTGCTCGCCACCGAGCCCTCGGCGCCTGCCGACGAAGAGGCCATCGAGGAAGCGGCCGCCGCGCTCGCCGCGCTCGATGCCGAGCTCGGCCGCACCACCGACCCGGTGCGCATGTACATGCGCGAGATGGGCACGGTTGAGCTGCTGACGCGCGAGGGCGAGATCCGCATCGCCAAGCGCATCGAAGAGGGGCTGGACGCGGTGCGCAGCGCGCTCGCCATGTACCCCGCCACCTTCGACTACCTGCTGCGCGCCTACGAGCCGGTGAAGGCCGGTCAGGCACGCCTGGTGGACGTGATCGTCGGCTTCATCGACCCCAACGCGCCGGACGTCATCGCCCAGCCGCAGAACCCCACCAAGGTGGAAGTCGTCGCGGCCGATGAGAAGGCGGACGAAGAGGAAGAAGGCGAAGAGAACGCCGAGAGCGAAGAAGAGGAAGCGGTCGATACCGGTCCGGATCCGGTGGAAGCGGCCACGCGCTTTGGCTCGCTCGCCAAGATCCACGCGCAGGTGCTCGGCTCCATCGCCAAGCTCGGCGCCAAGGACGTGAAGACGCTGCGCCAGCGCAAGAAGCTGGCGGACGAGTTCATGGAGCTGCGGCTGTCGCCGCGCATGTTCGATGCCCTGATCCTCAACCTGCGCTCGCACGTCTCCGAGGTGCGTCAGCTCGAGAAGGAGATCATGGTCATCGCCGTGCGCGATGCGGGCATGCCGCGCAAGGACTTCATCGCCTCCTTCCCGAAGAACGAAACCAACCCGCGCTGGCTCGGCAAGCACGTCAAGGGCGGCAAGAAGTATTCCGCGCCGCTGGCGCGCTTCAAGGACGAGATCGAGCGCCGGCAGAAGAAGCTCGAGCAGCTCGAGGTCGCGTATCACCTCACCATCAACGACATCAAGGAAGTGAACCGCGAGGTCTCGATCGGCGAGGCCAAGGCGCGGCGCGCCAAGAAGGAGATGGTGGAGGCGAACCTGCGCCTGGTGATCTCCATCGCCAAGAAGTACACCAACCGCGGCCTGCAGTTCCTGGACCTGATCCAGGAAGGCAACATCGGACTCATGAAGGCGGTCGACAAGTTCGAATACCGCCGCGGCTACAAGTTCAGCACCTATGCGACCTGGTGGATCCGCCAGGCCATCACGCGCTCGATCGCCGACCAGGCGCGCACCATCCGCATCCCGGTGCACATGATCGAGACCATCAACAAGCTGAACCGCATCTCGCGGCAGATGCTGCAGGAGATGGGCCGCGAGCCGACGCCGGAAGAGCTGGCGGTGCGCATGGAAATGCCCGAGGACAAGGTGCGCAAGGTGCTGAAGATCGCCAAGGAGCCGATCTCGATGGAGACGCCCATCGGCGATGACGAGGACTCGCACCTCGGGGATTTCATCGAGGACACCTCGGTTGCCTCACCGATCGATCAGGCCACCATGGAGTCGCTGCGCGAGACCACGCATGCGGTACTGGCGCAGCTGACGCCGCGCGAGGCCAAGGTGCTGCGCATGCGCTTCGGCATCGACATGAATACCGACCACACGCTCGAAGAGGTCGGCAAGCAGTTCGACGTCACGCGCGAGCGCATTCGTCAGATCGAGGCGAAGGCGCTGCGCAAGCTGCGCCATCCGAGCCGCAGCGAGCAGCTGCGCAGTTTCCTGATGGATGACTGACCCGAGCGCGCACCTGCGCTTTAGAAACACAAGGCCCGGCGTTGCTGCCAACGCCGGGCCTTTGTTTTTGGCGCTTGCGGCTAGATGCCGGCCTTGACGAGTGCGTCCATGAGCTCGCGCAGAGTCTCGGCCAGCGCCGGATGGCCCGCTTCGAATTTCACCGCCAGGGAGGCGAGCCTGGGGGCGTGACTTGCCGCCGGCGCGGCCGCTTCACCGGCACTGAGTGAGCGCTCGATGTCGCCCACCACACCGCCCAGCTGCTGATGCGCTTCGCCATCGAGCGCGCTGCCCGTGCCCAGGCGCTCGCGCACCCGGGCGAGCAGCTGCTGCAGCTTTTCCTCGCTCATGGCCTCAGGCGCCTAAGCTGCCTTTCAGTTATGAGCCGAACGGTGAGCTCGCCGGCGGCGGCGCGTGGTGGTGGCCTTCGCCGCCGACCAGCTCCTTCCAGGTGTGCTCGCGCCCCAGGCGCTTGCCCTTCTCGGTGAGCTTCACTCCCTCGGGCGAGAGCGTGACCATATAGGGCTTACCGTCGACTTCGATCTCGCGCTTCAGTTGCTTATTGAGTTTGGTAGCCATTGCGTCCTCTCACGTGCAACCTCTGCACGCGTTGTTGATGGTAACAGTAAACGGGCCGGCTGCCCGGCCGCCAGCGCGACCGCGGCAGTGCCGGGAACCGCTGAATTACTTCATTAATCCTTGTGTTTGAGCGCCTCGACTACGTGCGGGCGCGCACGGATGCGCTCGAGGTAGGCCTTGAGCTTCGGCCATGGCGCCATATCCAGCTTCACGTGGCGCGCCCAGCCCAGCACGACGAACAGGTAAGCATCGGCAACGGTGAACTGTTCCCCCATCAGGAAGGTCTTGCCGGCGATGGCGTGCTCGATGTAGCCGATGCGCAGGCTCAGGTTCTTGACGGCGGTTTGTCGGGTTGCCTCGGGGGTGTCGTCATAAAACAGCGGCGAGAAATTCTTGTGCACTTCCGAGTTGATGTAGCTGAGCCACTCCATCAGCCGGTAGCGCTCCATGGTGCCCGCCGCCGGTGCCAGCTTGGAGGCCGGCGCACGATCGGCGATGTACTGCAGCACCGCGACGTTCTCGGTCAGTACCTGGCCGTTGTCCAGTTCCAGGGCCGGCACGTAGCCCTTGGGATTGATCTCGTTGAAGTCGCGCCCGTCGGCGGTCTTTTTGGTGTAGCGGTCGATTTTGACTAAGTCAAATTTCAGCCCGGCTTCGCGCAGCGCGATGTCAGAGGCCTGCGAACAGGCACCGGGGAAATGGTACAGCTTCATCAACAGCACTCCTTACCGGCATATGCGCGGCGGGGACGCCATGCTAACGTTGTCTCCGGCGATGGCAAGAGGGTCGGCCATGAAGTCGCTTTTGATCACGGCAGCGCTGGTCGGTGCGGCATTGCTGCTCGGCGGCTGTCAGAACAAGAAACCCGAACCCATTCCAGCCCCGAAAACGGCCGTCATGCCGCGGCATTTGCCCGGCCCCCATGCGGCGCAGCATCGCGAGGTGGGCGAGATCTCCTGGTTCCAGGGAACTCTGGAGGAAGCGTTCTCGCGGCGCACCTGTCCGAGCCGCGCGCTGTTTCGCTACTGAGTACGAGGGCGGCTGCTACAATCCAGCGCGGTTGGGCCTGTAGCACAGCGGTTAGTGCAGGGGACTCATCAACACGGTGCCTTCGCGTGGAAACGCGCGAAGTGGACGGGATGAATTCAGGGAAACCTTCGGGTGTTGATCCCATGGCAACCCTGAGCCAAGCCGCCGGTACACCGGCGGAAGGTGCAGAGACTACCTGAGGGCTTGAGCGCCCTTGATAACAGGCTGGAGCGTCCCGCACCCCCACGCACGCCGTCGTGCACGGGTGAAGAGATAGTCCACTCCCGGCGGAAACGTCGGGGTCGAGTGAATCCCTTGGTCGTAGGTTCGAATCCTACCGGGCCCAGTTTTCAGAACGATCCTGGAAGGTTCAGGACGTTCCGGAAGAACGTGATTTTCGTCGTAGTCGCGCGCGACTGCGCGTCGTGCGCCCGGTGCCCGGCCGGCAGATACGGCGTTCCGGTTCGTCAGTAAGAAACCCCGGAGAAACCCGGCCACGCTCCCGCGTGCTCGAACAAATGGGAATCCTCCTCGAGGACGCGACCTGTTGGTTTCTCGCAGTGGACTTCAATAAACGCCCGTAGAAAGAAAACACAGCCGCGTTCGCCGCGACCTGCGTACGAAACACGGTCGCGCGTAGGCGAAACAATAGACCGCTATCAAGTGCATAAAGGCGGCGTTCTATAGAATTCAAAGGGTTATTTGCTAACACGACAACTGCCATATTCGATGTTATAACATGTTATAACTACAATGGTGAAAACGACCATCCGACGCATCGGGAACTCCCTGGGGATCATCCTCCCGAAACCTGCGCTTGAAGCATGGGGTGTCGGCGAGGGTGATCATTTAGAGCTTACTGAGCGTGGCATCTACCCCGTCGCGCGTGCGGGTTCTTCGCACGGGGTATTGGATGAGCACAAGCGAAAACTTGCCGCCGCCGTGGCTGCGCGCTTCACGGCCAATCACATCCGAGCGCAGAGTCTCGCCAACCTGCATCGATGGAAGAAGAACGGTGCATGGGTGTCTGCGTACGAAGAGTGGCAGAAGATCCTTAGGAGCGCAGACGACGGCGAGCTCTTTGCCATCCTATTGGGGCGTGACGAACGTTCCAATCGCCTGCGCCAGTCGCCTCCCTACGTTGGCTTGCTACCGCGTGAGGAGGTGAGAAAGCTCAATGAAGAAGCAACAGCTTGATCACGTCTTGCAAGCGGCCGGCCGAATCACGGGCGAAAAGCAGTTCGTGATTATCGGCAGCCAGTCGCTGCATGGGTCATACCCTGATCTTGCCGATGACATTGTTCGATCCGCTGAAGTGGACCTGATCACGAAACGAGAACCCAGGCGGACTGAGTGGCTAAATGTGATCGGACAGGACTCTCCGTTCCACGAGCAATTCGGGTATTACGCAGATCCCGTCGACGAGAACACTGCGATATTGCCGAAAGGCTGGAAGGGACGGCTGGTGAACCTGCCTCCCGGGGATACAGAAGGCGTGAGGGGGCTGTGTCTGGAACCTCACGACCTCGCGATCGCAAAGTATGTCGCCGGCCGGGAGAAAGATCGGATCTTTACACGTGAACTCGCAAGCCGCGGGATCGTTACACGCGAGCGATTGGTCGCCTTGCTTGATCAGACCTCCGTTAACAAAGAAGTGCGAGAACGAATTCTCGCCGATGTTGCCATGGACTTTGACGCGCGAAAGACGCTGGCTGAGAGTCGGAAGCGCCGCGAAACAGGAAGAAGCTGACTGAAAGTCCGGGGCACCCGTAGGCTATTTGCACTTAACCGAATTCACCTGAAAGCCCAATTCAGGCGGCCTGCGCCATCGCGCTCACCCGCTCCCAGGTGGTGGCCCGCATGCTTGGCCGGGCCATGATGCGCGCCAGCCACTGCTGCAGGTTTGCATGGGTTTCCGTGAGCGGCTCCCACTCGGGAGTTATGGCGAGGAAATCCAGTTGCGGCGCGAGCATCAGGTCGGCAAGCGTCAGCTCCTCGCCGACGAAGAACGTCTGAGATCCCAGCTGCCGCGCCAGCGCGTCGATCACCTGATGAGCACGCGGCATGGCCGCGGCGATCTTCGCCTCGTCGGGGGCCGTGCCCAGGAGGCGCGGGCCGACGATGCGCTGAAACCCGATCACGCTGGCGACGCCCTGGAACAGATACCAGTCATTCACGTTGAGCAGCTGGTCCATGCGCGCGGCCGCCTGGGCTGCGGCCGGCGTGAGCGCTACGCCCGGCAGGGCGCGGTCGATATAGCGCAGGATCGCCTGCGTTTCGTAGAGAGAGAAGTCGCCGTGCTGCAGCACCGGCACGCGGCCGAACGGGTGGCGCGCCAGATGGGCGGCGCTGCGCATGCCGCCCGGCGGCACGGCGATGAACTGGCAGCGCGCGCGCTTCTCCTCGAGCGTGCTGAGCACCGCGCGCCCATACGGGCTGCCCGGCACGCCGTAAACCGTGATCGTCTGCCGTCATGTGTGGGCTCCCTTTGCGACTTCCTTCGCAAACAGATCCATGAGCGTCGGCCAGCCGTTGTTGACGTCGTTGCGCATCTTTTCGCCGCCCGCCTCCCCCATGCGCTCGAAGTTGCGGTGCTCGAGGTCGACCCGCGTGCTGCCGGCGCCCTCCGGCGAGAAGCGCACTTCGACCTCGGAGGCGAGCTCCACCCGCGCCTCGGGCTTCCACTGCGGACTGATCTCCCAGCTGACCACGAGCCGCTCGCCGGGCTGCCACACGCGCACGTGGCCGATCGTCACATCACTGCCGTCCTCGTTGCGGGTGTACCAGCGCCCACCGGCGAATGGCTCGATGATCGATTGCGTGGGCGGCGTGGCGCCGATGCCGTGGGTCTTGGGCCACCAGCGGTCGATGCCGCTGGTGAATACCTCGAAGGCCTGCTGCGGTGTGGCAGCCACCACGACCGACTTGCGCACCGGTGCAATGCTGATGGTCTTGTTCACGTCTTTTTCCTCGTGCGGCTCAGGTTGCTGCGCGCCACCTCGTTCTTGAAGGACAAGAGCGCGTCGTCCCAGAACTGATCGAACCAGCGCCGCAGCTCGCCTAAGCCATCGGGGTCGATGTAGTAGACGCGGCGCGTACCCTCGGCGCGATCGGCCACCAGCCCCGCCTCCTTGAGCGCTTTGAGATGCTGCGACACTGCCGGGCGACTCACCGGCAGGCCGCGTGCCAGTACGCCCACCGCCTGCGGGCCGGCGCGCAGCTTCTCGAACACGCGACGGCGGGTGGTATCGCTCAGGCACTGCAGTGCTTTACCGTAAGCCATTACTTACGGTAAGTGACTACTTACCATTAGTCAAGCGCCAAGTTTGCGCCCGGGCTTGGCCCTGCAGCGCCGGCAGCTTCGGAGGTATGCTCACTGACCGCCCGTGCTTGTTTGTGCCGAGGAGTGCCGGTGTCCGACCTCGCCAGTTTCCCCATCACCCGCAAGTGGCCGCCGCGCCACCCGCAGCGGCTGCAGTACTACGGGCTGCCGACGCCGAACGGCGTCAAGGTGTCGGTCATGCTGGAGGAGACCGGTCTGCCGTACGAGGCGCACCTGGTCGACTTCGACAAAAACGACCAGGCAACGCCTGAGTTCCGCTCACTCAATCCGTACGGCAAGATCCCGGCGATCATCGACCCCAACGGCCCGGACGGCCTGCCGCTGCCACTGTTCGAGTCCGGCGCGATCCTCATCTACCTTGCCGACAAGAGCGGCCAGTTGCTGCCGCGCGAGCCGGCGCCGCGCTACGAGACGCTGCAGTGGCTCATGTTCCAGGTCGGCAACATCGGCCCGATGTTCGGCCAGGTGGGCTTCTTCAACAAATTCGCCGGCAAGGACTTCGAGGACAAGCGCCCGCGTGATCGCTACGTCGGCGAGGCGCGGCGTGTGCTCGCGGTGCTGGATGCACGCCTGACGCAGCGCGCCTGGCTCATGGGCGACAGTTACACCATCGCCGACATCGCGGTGTTCCCGTGGGTGCGCAATCTGCTCGGCTTCTACGAGGCGGGCGAGCTCGTCGGCATCAAGGACTTTCCGCAGGTCACCCGTACCCTGCAGACCTTCGTCGCACGCCCAGCCGTGGTGCGCGGTGTCAACATTCCCGCGCGCCCGCAGGCATCGCGCTAAGCCGTGCGCGGCGCCGCGAGCGGCCACTGCGACGGATAGTCGCGGGGAATGGTGTCGCTACTGTTCATGCACCGACTCGCCGGCGCGCGGCCGACGCTGTCGAACACGTCCCCCGCCGCACGCCAGTCCACGCTAGACAGCGGTCCCGTACGCAGCCTCGCTCGATCCCTGACAGGTAACACGCGCAGCGCGCCTACTTGGATAGCTGCATCTGCTGCCAGTCGCCGGACTCGTACTGGCTGGGGTTGTAGTTGGGATCGTTGCTGTCGCGGTAGTTGCCGTAGCCGTCGGTCCAGTGATAGCTCTCGAGATTCGAGTGCTGCGACTGTCCCCAGAACGGATCGTCGGTGGTGTCGACTCCGCGGATGTTGTCGTCGAACTTGTCGTTGACACTGCGCCCGCCGCCTCCGCCGCCGCTGTCGCCGCCGGAGCTAGTGCGCAGGTAGGCCGTCTGCTGCGCGACCTGCTTGTCGAACTGCGCCATGTTGGCCATGGTCTGCTGCTCGATCTGCTGAGCGGCTGCCAGCTGCTGGTAGCCCTGTTTGATTTTCTCCTCGACCTTGTTGCGCAGCAGCTGCTGGATCGCCTGGGCGCGCAGCGTCCAGGCCGGGTCCGGACGCAGCGACTTCTGCATCGCGGCAAATACCGGCATATGGCCGTCCAGTGCACCGGCCGGCGCGCGGAAGCTGTGGACGTGCGTCAGGCCCCAGTTGGTCTGCGTGATGGCGGCGGCCTGGCCCGGGCCATGCGCGGTCTCCAGGTAGTAGACCGCGAAGAACGCCTCCTCCACCGGCTTGCCGTCGAGGTCGTAGCTGATCTTAAGTCCGACGCCCTGCGCGTTGGGGAAATCCGTCAGCCCCAGCGCCTTCGGCAGATCGGGCAGACTCTTCTGCCCCAGCGCCTTGACGTTTGCTTCCTTGGCGCGCAGCCGCTTCACGAACAACTCGAGGACTGCGAGTGGCTGCATCGGCTGCAGGTAAATCACACCGTTGCCCATCTCTTGGCCGGGCGGGGTCGGCTTGGTGTAGCGCTGCAGGTTCTGCGGCACCTGCAGGGACTCAAGTTTCACCTGCGGAAAGACCAGCATGGCCATGGAGTTGGCCGGATCCTGGATCTGGCAGGAGAACACCACCGGGTTATCGAACCAGTCGTAGTGCCACTCGATCTTGCTCTGCAGCTGCCATTTTTCCGGCATGTACACCCACGCCGCGGTCATGCCGTTCTGCTGCTGATCGACGATCGGGCGCTTGACGAATTTCTCGCCCTGGATGAGGCCTGCACGGGCGGTGGACTTGGCCGCGGCCTGCGGCGTCGCGGCCGGTGTGTCGGCGCGGCACGGCGCGAGCGCAACGCTCAAGGCCAGCAAAGATACGGTGGCTGCGATACGGCAGATGGTCATCGGCGGGCGGCTCCCCTTAACAGTTCGGCGGCGGGTGCTTCGTTCATTTTGCAATACCATACCGCAGCGGCGCTGGCCGATCGCCGAAACTCGATGGCGACGCGGCGCAGGCCGTTGCCGGGATACATAATGCGCGGCTGTGGTCACATCCTGATGACGCCCGCGACACGCACCCCGCGCCTCGCCGCGACCGCCCTGCTGGTGCTGGCGGCCGCGAGCGCAGCTGCGCACGCTGCCTGCAGGCTCGTCAAGGTCGGCGACATCCCCGTGACGCTGCGCGGGGTGCCGGTGGCGCCGGTCTCGCTCGACGGTCATCCCGCGCAGCTGATCGTCGATACCGGCGCCTACAGCAGCCTCCTGTGGCGCGCAGCGGTGGCGGCCTTCAACATCCGCCGTCTCGGGCTGTCCGGCGGCCGCGTCGCAGGCGCCGGCGGCACCGACCAGACCGAGCTCGTGAGCGTGCGCGACTTCGCTCTCGCCGACTACGCGGTGCACGACCTGCGCTTCCTCGCCGTCGGCGGCCTGGGCGCACAGCCGTTCGCGGCCGGCAGCGTCGCAGGTCTGCTCGGCGAGGATTTCCTGTCCAGCATGGACGTCGAGTTCGACCTGGCGGCCGGTCGGGTGCGCCTCTTCCAGCCACAGGGCTGCAACGGTGACCAGGTGGTGTACTGGGCACCGGCCTATTTCATGGTGGAACTCGCCGCCGCGCCGCCCGGCACCCGCTGGCTGCAGGCGCACGTGAGCCTCAACGGCCACGACGCCGTGGCGGTGTTCGACACCGGCGCCTCGGTCTCGACGGTGATGACGCACGCCGCCCGGCGCACCGGTGTGGCGGCGGACGGTCCGGGTCAGACGATGCACGGCGTCGGGCCGCAGTCGGTGCAGATGTCGCTCGCGCGCTTCAGCGCACTCACCATCGGCCAGGAAACCATCAAGAATCCCTTCCTCGCCATCGCCGACGTGTTCGGCGCGCAGCGCGAGGTGCCGCTCGGCTCCTACATCAAGCGCAGCTCGTTCACCGAGCCCGACATGATCCTGGGGGCCGACTTCTTCGCTGCGCACCGCGTCTACATCGCCAGGAGCCAGGGACGCATGTATTTCACCTATCTCGGCAGCCCGCTGTTCCAGCCGCCGGCGGCCGCTGCCAGCCCCGGCCCGCCCGCGGACCCGGGCGCACCGCGCTGAGGCGTGCAAACCATTCCCCGCGCGCGACGGCGGGAAGTTGTGGCGCTGATTTATTCTGCGGAACCGGACTTGAAGTCGCTGCGCTGATGAGGGATGCCGTGCTTGACGACCGTCGCGACGGCGCGGATGTTGTCGATGTCGTCCAGCGGGTTTTTGTCGAGCACCACGAAATCTGCGCTCTTGCCGGCCTCGATCGTACCGAGCTCCTTCTCAAGGTGCAGCGTGCGCGCGCCGATGATCGTGGCGGACCGAATGACATCGGCGGTGGACATGCCGACGTTCTTGACCAGCACGGCGACCTCATCGTCCATCTCGCTGAAGGCACTCTTGCCGCCGGGATCATCGTCGGTGCCGACCGAGATCGGGATACCGGCTTTATAAGCGAGCCGGGTCAGGTAGTCCTCCGCGCCGGCAGGACAGCTGGGCGAGGGATTCGAGTCGAACACGTAGGCGGTGGCATCGAGAATGGTGCCGCGCTGCCTGATGTGCGTCATCAATGCCTCGAGCTTCGGGTTCGCCTTCAGCGTCGCGACCGTCGCAACCGGCACTCGGTGTTGATACGCAGGGACAGCGGGCTCGGAAATCTCGTAGCCGAGCAGACAGGAGTGGCTGATGACGTCGACTCCCGCATCGACGACTTCGCTCGGGCGGGCGGGAAAGACCGTCGCGTGGGCCCACACCAGCATGTTCTGACGGTGTGCCTCGAGCGTGATCGCGCTGACCAGCTCGGCCGGCAGATCCGCATAGATCTTGATGGCGCTGGCCCCGGTGCCGCGCGCCTCGGCCACCGCCTGCCGCAGGTCCGTGTCGCGGGTGATGGCGCGCATCCACGGCACCTCACCGGCAGTGCGGCCGCGCGCCGCCTGGTGCGTGCGCGGATCTGCAAAGAAGTCGGGGCCGGCGAACAACGCCACGAAGAAGATGTCGGGCGCGACGATCTCGTCGAATTCCGCTTCGCGCTTGAGTTCGACCAGCAAGCGTGAATCGCCGGCCATGTCGCGCACGGTCGTGACGCCGCTGAAGAGTTCGCGCCTCAGGTAGGTTCGCGCTGCCGGCGGGTCGGCTTCGGTCGCCAGGTGCACATGCGTGTTGATGAGTCCGGGAATGACGAACTTGCCGCCGACATCGACGGTCTGCCAGGTCGATTCAGGATGAAAACCGTCAGCCGGCGCAACGCTGACGATCCGGTCGCCGCGGGTAACGACGGCCATGGCCTTGCGAACCGCGGTGGGATCGCCATCGATCAGCGTGGCGCCCAGATAGACGACGGTCTTGGGCGCGCTGTCGGCAGCGGCGGCCGGCGCCGTTGCGAACGTCGTCAGCGATGCCAGAAAAGGAACGATGACGGCAAGGTTGCCCATCCTGTAAGGACCGCGCGGTGACCGCCCGGTCCGGGAACTACGCCTGCCGATCGTGATTCGCACATCGTCCCCCTTATTCTTATGTGCAAGCACTTGCGAAACTGCCAGCGCCTCAGGCGTGCGCCTTGGGCTGGATACTGCGCGACGCCCGTCTGCCACAGCAGGAACGCGTAAGTGTCGAGCGCTTCGCGATCCTGCTGTACGCGCGTCGAACCGACGCCGTGGCCGGCATCGAAGTCGACGCGCAGCAGGATCGGCTTGCCGGAGGCACTCGCGGCCTGCAGGCGCGCGGTCATCTTGGCGACGTGGAACGGCCCGACGCGCGGGTCGGTCACACCGGTCGTCAGCAGCACGGCGGGGTAACGCACCCCGTTTCTGACCGCCTGGTAGCTGTCGATGAGCTTGAGCGTGCGGTAGCCGGACTCCTCGGCGATCGCGCCCCACTCCGGCTCCTCGCCGTAGCTGTTCGACTCCGCCACGTAGCGCAGCGGATTGGACCAGCCGACGCCATCGATGACGGCGGCGAACAGCTCCGGGCGCTCGGTCATGGCGCGCCCCACCGTGATGCCGCCGGCCGAGCGGCCGCCGATCGCGAGCCGTGAGTGCGAGGTAAATTTCTGCGCGATCAGGTCCTCGCAGACCGCGATCAGGTCGCGCCAGGTGTTGGCCTTGTTGAAGAGCTGACCCGCCCGGTGCCAGTCGCGCCCGTATTCGCCGCCGCCGCGCACGCCCGCATAGCCGACGATGAAGCCGGCATCCACCAGCGCCAGCGTGCGCGCCGCGAAGCTCGGCGGATAGCCGACCTCGCCGTAGGAGCCATAGGCGGAAATCCAGGCGGGACTGCGGCCGTCGAGCTTCAGACCCTTGCGATAGATGAGCGAGTAGGGAATGCGCGTGCCGTCCTTGGCCTGTGGCAAACAGGTGCTGGGTCTCGTAGGCGCTGACGTCGATCGCAGGCCTGGGCATAAGACCGGCCGCCGTGACCGTGCCGTCGGCCGCGACCGCCCAGATGTCAGCGGGCGTCAGCCAGCCGGCGTAGGAGAAGAGCGCGCCGGTTTCGGTCGGATCGCACGTCATGGCGCGCAGCGCGCCTTCGAACGGCAGCCGGATCGGCGTCACCTTGCCGTCGCGCCCCAGCCGCCGCAGCTCGCTGATGCCACCGTTCAGCATGTCCAGGTAGATGCCGTCCATGGCGCGCTCGAAACCCTCGATGACCGTGTCGCCCTGCGGCAGGATCTCGACGGCGCTGGCCAGCGACGGGTTCGCCACCGGCGTCGAGAGGATGCGGCCGCGCGGATGCCCCTTGTTCGCCAGCAGCAGCAGCGTGTCGCTGTCGATCGCCACCGCGGTGACCTCGTCATCGAAATCCGCCACCGCCGTCCAGTGCGCGTGGCCCGCCAGCACGTCCGCGAGCGGTGCGACCAGAATGCGGCTTTCCTGGCGCACATCGCTCAGCAACAGCAGCGCGTGGTCGCAGCCGAGCTCGCAGTAGATGTTGGGCATCTGGATCTTTTCGAACTGCACGTGCGGATCCAGGCCGCGTTTCATCAGGATCGGGTCGGACGCCGGGTCCGCGCCCAACAGGTGAAAGCGTGCCTGGCTGTCCAGGTAGCGTTCGGGGGTGTCGACCGCGCCGGTCAGCTGGTTGTAGAAGAACCCGGTGCCGTTATCGAGCCACGACGGCTGCGCGTTCTCGGTGTCGGGAATCTGCTCGGCCAGATCGCGGCCGGTGGCGACCTCCATGATGTGCAGCACCGAGTCCTCGCTGCCGTCCCGGGACAGGCCATAGACGATGTGCGCACCGTTCGGTGAAGGCTGCCACCAGTCGAGCGACAGGTGCCCGCCACCGGCATCGAGCGCCGTCGGATCGATGAGGACGCGGTCGATGCCCGCGTCGCGCACGAACAGCTTGTAGTTGTCGGCGCCTGCCGGGCGCTGCTCGAAAAACAGCTTGCCGCCGGCGCGGCGTGCCACGCGCGTCAGCGTCGCATCGCCCGACAGCTGCTGGATGCGCTGGAGAAGCTGCGCGCGGCCCGGGATGCGCTCGAGCAGCGCGCGCGTGTGCGCGTTCTGGCCTTTGAGGAACGGCCGCCAGTCGGCGTCCTTGTCGTTCTCCATCCAGCGGTACGGATCGCTGAGCGTCTCGCCGAAATAGTTGTCCTTCACGACCTCGACCCGGGCCACCGGGGCCGGCGGGATGGCAGCGGCGCCGCCGCCATGGGTGTCCCCGCGTCGTGTCAGGAGAGCGGCGCAGACGCCGCTGGCGCCGACCACCAGCTCGCGGCGATTGATACTTCTCATTCAGCCTTCTCCGGGTTCCTGCACCACCGTGCCCTGGTGAAAGATGATCTTCCACTGCCCGTGGCTGCGCTGCCAGATGGTCGCGCGGCGCGTGAGCCGCTCGCCCTGCAGCAGCGTGTAGGTCAGGAGGTAAAGATCGGTCGCAAGTTCGCGGCAGTGGAACTCGCTCGCCTGCCACTCATCGTCGACGGTATTTTCCTGGCGCGCCTCGAGGGTCTCGAGCACGTAAGCACGGCTGTAGCGCCGCCCCGATGCGCCCACCTCGCGGAAGTCCTCGGCCGTCATCGCCTCGACCTGGGCGCGCGAGCCTGCGAATTCAGGACGGTGGAAAATGGGCTCGCGGCGTTTGAGCTCTTCGAGCACGGTACGGTGCTGCTTGGCGGTCATCCTGAAAGCCCCGGCGCTGTGCTTCGGCGCGCTGCGGCGCCTGTTGGTCAGTGCGCGTCCGGCATCCAGTGTACGTCCTGCTGCATCCGCGCGGCGATGTCATCGACTCGGCCGTCGCCGCGGGTCAGGACGGCGATGCTGCCCGCACCGACCGGCACCAGCTCGCCTGACAGGCCGCTCTCGTGGAACGCCTGGCGCGTGCGCACCTGTTCGTGCTTGAGAATAATGACGGTGGCTGGCCCGTGCGTGGTCTGCACCACGAGGTGCGGCACGTAGTGACCGCGGAACCAGCAGCTCTGCGCGTACATGATCTGGTCGGAATTGATATCGAGCACCACGCCGGCCCGGCGCAGCTTGGCATCGATGTCGGCGCTACTGATGTGCTCGGCGGCGAACCAGCTGTTGGGCTCGCCCTGCACGTGGGCGACGACCTCGTGTGCCAGGCTGTCGGTCGGCCGCAGCAGCCACACCCCCGCCAGCAGCACGGCCGCGGCGGCGACGCTCGCCGCCAGCGCCAGCTGGCGCCACAGGGGCGGCGCTGCGCGCGCGCGCCGCTGCAGCTGCGGCGGTCGCGCCAGGGCACGGCGGATGTCTGCCTCGAAGGCCCCCATCTCCGCTTGGAAGCGCCGGCAGTCCGCACAGCCGCTCAGGTGTTCCTGCAGCTCGGCGCTGTGCGCCAGCGGGTCGGCGCCGATCTGCAGGCGGGCCTCCTGGCAGTTCACGGCGCCGCCTCATCGCCGGCCACGTCGGGGGCCGCAGTCATGCCGCACAGGACGCGCAGCTTGTTACGGGCGCGGAACAGGCGCGTCAGCACCGCGGTGGCGGACAGCTCGAGCTCGTGCGCGATCTCCTCTGCGGTGTACCCGCCCAGGATCTGCAGAACCAGTGGTTCACGATACTCGATGGGCAATTTCATGATCGCGTGGCGCAACGTGAAGAGGTCATCGTCCGGCTCCGCCACCTTCGGGAAGGCCTGGGTCTCGACCACGTCGTCGAGCGACACCAGCTCCAGGCGCTTGCGCTCGTACAGGCGCGCGTGCTCGCGCCGCACGATGGTCAGGAGCCAGGGGCGCGCGGCGGCCGGGTCCTTGAGCGCGTCCCGGGAGCGCCACGCCCGCAAGAGCGACTCCTGCACGATGTCCTCCGCGATTGCCCGGTCGCGCGCCAGCCACTGCGCGAAGCGCAGCAGGTCAGGGCGCAGCGATTCAAACAGTTGCGTCAGCGCCGCCGGCGCACCTGCGAGCTGATCCGTACTGGAGGAGACCGGGGAATCAGGCTGGGAATTGCGCATGGCTGCCGACTTGCCGGAGCGGGCGATTATACGCATGGGCGGCGGCCACTCCGGCAATATCGCGTGCGGGCCGCCGGTCTTATCGCCCAGCCCCGTTCGTTTCCGCTGCCACACACAGGAGCCTTCGTGAACTTCCTCATCAAATGGCTGATCGACTGGCCCCGGCAGCTCGCCGGACACTTCACCTGGCTCGCGCCGCTGTTTGCGCGCATCACCGTCGGCTGGGTGTTCCTGCTGAGCGGCTGGGGCAAGCTCACAGACCTGCCGGCCGTGACGCAGAACTTCGTCGGCTGGGGCATCCCCGCGCCGCATCTGCTGGCACCGTTCGTCTCGGGGGTGGAGTTTTTCGGGGGCCTGTTCCTCCTGGTGGGCCTGCTGACCCGCATCTCCGCCGGCGCGCTCGGCATCACCATGATCGTCGCCATACGCTCGGCCAAGTGGGCCGACGTCGACTCGCTCGAGACCCTGCTCGGCTTCGACGAGTTCGAGTACCTGGCGCTGTTCGTGTGGCTCGCCATTGCCGGAGCGGGGGCGCTGTCCGTCGACCACTTGCTGCAGCGCTGGTACGACGGCCGGCGCGCCGCGCCCGCGCTGCAGAGCTGAGCGGCCGTGACAATCCGGCCTGCGGCCCGGTCTTGTAGGGGGCCGGGCTCTTGGCCGGACACATTAACCAACGAGGAATGCACCATGCGATTGAAAAACACCTCCGGCATCGCCGTTGCGACCGCTGCCGCCGTACTGTTCGGCACCGGCTTCATCAGCACCGCGATGGCGGGGACCGACACCACCACGCACTGCACCGGCGTCAATGCCTGCAAGGGCCAGTCGGCCTGCAAGAGCGCCAACAATGCCTGTAAAGGTCAGAACGCCTGCAAGGGCCAGGGGTTCCTGGAGATGAGCAAGGCGGACTGCAAGGCTGCGCAGGACAAGATGAAGAGCGGCGACGGCAAGTAACCCCCACCGCGCCGCCACAGCTAGCGGCGCGATCCTCGAGCGCTGCAGTGGCGTTTACCGCCGCTGCAGCGCTTTTTTATCTCTCAGGGCCCGCCGGCACGCCGTCGAAGAAATCCACCACGCCGGTATCGACCGAGTACTCCGCGCCCACCACCACAAGGCCTGCGCTCTGGATGAGTTGCTCGAGCACCTCCGAGCCGTGCCGCAGGTGAGCGGCCGACATGCGGATGTTGGCGCGCACCGCCTGCTCCTCCAGCGCCTTTGGATC
Source organism: uncultured Gammaproteobacteria bacterium (assembly GCA_963787655.1). Taxonomy (GTDB): domain Bacteria; phylum Pseudomonadota; class Gammaproteobacteria; order Steroidobacterales; family Steroidobacteraceae; genus 13-2-20CM-66-19. The sequence goes on from CAWBDY010000004.1 coordinate 272,700, forward strand.
GCCCGCCGCGCCGCGCTCCACGAGGTCCTGCACCGCCGGGCGGATGCGATCGACGATGGTGCGCAGATTGCGCGACTGTTCGCGCGACGGGCGCGCCAGCTGCTGCAGCGTTGCATGGATGGCGCCGCAGTTGGAATGGCCGAGCACCACCACCAGGCGCGTGCCGAACGCTTCGGCCGCGAATTCCACGCTGCCCACCTGTGATGGCGCCACGATGTTGCCGGCCACGCGGATGACGAACAGGTCGCCCAGGCCCTGATCGAACACGATCTCCGCCGGCACCCGTGCATCGGAGCAGCCGAGCACGATGGCAAACGGCTCCTGTCTCCCGGCCGGCAGGGCGCGGCGCCGCGGCAGCGTGGATTCCGCATCCAGGCCGAGCTCGCTGACGAACCGGCGGTTGCCTTCGCGTAGCGCCTGCAGCGCGGCGCGCGCCGAAATTACCGCCATCGATCCTCCCGCCGGTTGTCAGATCGCAATATACCCGATCACGCTCACCGCTCAGCCGCTCAGCGCTCAGCGCTCAGCGCCGGCGCCGCGCACCGCGGCTCGCCTGCGCCTGCAGCGGATCCTCCGGCCAGTGATGCTTCGGGTAGCGGCCGCGCAGGTCCTTGCGCACCTCGAGGTAAGCGTTGCGCCAGAAGCTCGCCAGGTCGCGCGTCACCTGCACCGGGCGCTGCGCCGGTGACAGCAGGCGGAAGGTGACCGGCACCTGCTTAGGTCCCAGAAGCGGCGTGGCGGCGAGCCCGAACACCTCCTGCAGCCGCACCGCCACCAGGGGCGCGCTGTCGTCCTGGTAGTCGACACGGATGTGCGAGCCGCTCGGCACCGTGAGGTGGGTCGGCGCCCAGGAGGCCAGCTGCCGCTGCTGCTCGAAGTTGAGTTGCGCCCGCAGCGCATCCGCCAGCTCAAGGCGCGCCAGGTGCTCGCGCCGGGTCATGCCGGCAAGCCACGGCGGCAGCCACGCCTCGAGCGAGCGCAGCAGCGCTGCGTCGCAGAGGTCCGGCCATGCCTGCGCCTCGCCGTCGGCCACCGGCAGTTGCGCGCGCACGAAGGCGATGCGCGCCTGCAGTTCGCGCGTGTCGCGATCCCAGGGCAGCGCCTCGATGCCGAGCTGGCGCACGCCGCTCACCATCGCCGCCAGCGCCTGCTCCTCGGGGAGCGGGGTGAGCGGCTTGTCCTCCAGCACCAGCGCATCGAGCTCGAGCGTATGGCGCGCCAGCACCGCCTGCTCGCGCGGCTGCCATTCCACCGTGTCGCGCGCCAGGATGCGGTCGGCGAAGTGCTCCATGAGCGCTGCGCGTGTCAGCGGAGCTGCCAGGAGGATGCGGGCTTCGCGCTCGGCGTCATCGACATCGACCGCGACGATGAACTCCTGGCTGCCAAGTCCCTGCGGGGTGGCGAAGTAGGCGCCGCGGCCGTTGGCGAGCGTGAAACGCCCCTCGCCCGAGGGCCGCCGGCGCGCGATGCGATCCGGATAGGCAAAGGCGAGCAGCACGCCCGCATCGATCGTGTCGGCCCCTGCGGTTGCTGCGCCCGCGCCGCCGGACAGCTGGCGTTGCAGCTCACGCGCTGCGCGCCGCGCACGCTCCAGGGCACCGCGCTCGCCGCCGGCAGCGCCCTCGCCGTGCAGGAGGTCCAGGCGCGTGCGCACGTCCGCATCGGCCGCTGCGCCGCCGCGCAGCAGATCGCGCTCCGACAGGAGTGCTGCGAGCTGCGCCGCGAGCGGCAGCGCGCCCAGCGCGCGCGCCCGCAGCAGCATGTGTGCCAGCCGCGGGTGCACGCCGAGGCGTGCCAGCTCGCGTCCGTGCGCGCTGATGCGGCCGCCTTCATCCAGCGCACCCAGGCGGCGCAGCAGCTCACGCGCACTCGCCAGCTGCGCCGCGGGCGGGGCATCCAGCCAGCGCAGCTCGGCCGCATCGCGCGCGCCCCAGCTGGCAAGTTCCAGCGCCAGCGGCGCGAGATCTGCTTCCATGATCTCAGGGGGAGTGAAGGCGGCGAGGCTGGCGTGCGCGCCCTCGCTCCAGGCGCGATAGCAGGCGCCGGGAGCGGTGCGACCGGCGCGTCCCTGGCGCTGCACCGCCGAGGCACGCGAGATGCGCTGCGTCGTCAGGCGGCTCATGCCGGTGACCGGATCGAAGCGCGCGCGGCGCATCAGGCCCGAGTCCACCACCACGCGCACGCCGGCGATGGTGAGACTGGTCTCGGCGATGTTGGTGGCGAGCACGATCTTGCGCGCACCGGCCACCGCCGGCGCGAGCGCCGCGTCCTGCGCCGCGGCCGGCAGATCGCCGTACAGCGGCAGAAGCACCGCGCCGTGCTCGGCGGCGGCTTGCGTCAGCAGCCCCTGCACGCGGCGGATCTCGCGTGCGCCGGGCAGGAACACCAGCAGGTCGCCGGCTTCCGCGCGCAGCGCGCGCTGCACCAGCTGTGCCACCTGCTGCTCCGGCGTCGTCACAGGTCGCGGGCCTGCGGCCGCGGCGGGCAGGAGCGGCAGGCCGCGGCCGGCGTAGTGCGTGACGACCTCGAAGGACTGGCCGGGAGAGCTCACCAGCGGCGCATCGGCCAGCAGCTGCGCGACGGCGGCGCCGTCGAGCGTTGCCGACATGACCAGGATGCGCAGCGAAGCGCTGAGCGTGGCGCGCGCATCGATACACAGCGCCAGTCCCAGATCCGCCTGCAGGCTGCGCTCGTGGAACTCATCGAAGATGACCGCCGCGACGCCTTCCAGCGCCGGGTCGTCCTGCAGCAGGCGCGTGAGCACGCCCTCGGTGACCACCTCGATGCGGGTGCGGCGCGAGACGCGCGTATCCAGGCGCATGCGGTAGCCGACCGTGTCGCCGACGCTCTCGCCCAGGGTGTGTGCCATGCGCGCGGCGATGGCGCGCGCCGCGAGCCGGCGCGGCTCGAGCACGATGAGACGCTGGCCGTGCGCCCAGCCCTCCTCGAGCAGCGCCAGCGGCACCACCGTGCTCTTGCCGGCGCCCGGTGGCGCCTGCAGCACCGCCGCATGATGCGTCCTCAGGGCTGCCGCAAGCGCCGGCAGCGCTGCATCGATGGGCAGCCCCGAGATCACCAGATGTGGACGCGCTCGTCCGGCGGCACGTACAGCTTGTCGCCCGGCTGCACCTTGAAGGCCGGGTACCAGGCATCGACGTTGCGCACCACGCCGTTGACCCGGAACTTGCCCGGGCTGTGCGGATTGCTGGTGACCTGCGAGCGCAGGTCCTCGTCGCGCTGCTTGGTGCGCCACACCTGCGCCCAGGAGAGGAAGAAGCGCTGGTCGCCGGACAGTCCGTCGAGCACCGGCGCCGCCGCGCCGTGCAGCGAGCGGTGATAGGCGGCATTGGCGACCGAAAGCCCGCCGAGGTCGCCGATGTTCTCGCCGAGCGTCAGGCGGCCGTTGAGCTTCAGTCCCGGCAGCGCCTCGAACGAGGAGTACTGCGCGTCCAGATGGTCGACCCGCTGGTGGAACGCCAGCTCGTCCGCCGGCTGCCACCAGTTGCGCAGCACGCCGGCAGCGTCGGACTTGGCGCCCTGATCGTCGAAGCCGTGCCCCATCTCGTGGCCGATGACGCCGCCCACGCCGCCGTAGTTGACCGCCGCATCCGCGTTGGGATCGAAGAACGGCGGCTGCAGGATGGCCGCCGGGAACACCACCTCGTTGAAGGTCGAGTTGTAGTAGGCGTTGATGGTCTGCGGCGTCATGCCCCATTCGCCGCGATCGGTGAGGCCGCCGAGGCGCTGCACCTGGCGCTGCCACTCGAAGGCCACGGCGCGGTCGTCGTTGCCGAAGGCATCGCCGGCCATGACCTGCAGCGCCGTGTAGTCGCGCCACTTGTCCGGATAACCGATCTTGGGATGGAACGCCGCCAGCTTCTCCAGCGCGAGCTTGCGCGTCGCCGGCGTCATCCACGGCAGGATCTCAATGCGCGCACGATAGGCGGCGCGCAGGTTCTCGACCAGCTCGAGCACCTGCTTCTTCGAGGAGGGCGGAAAGTAGCGCTGCACGTACAGCTGGCCGACCGCCTCGCCCAGCCCCACGTCGACGGCGCTGACGGCGCGCTTCCAGCGCGCCTGCTGCTGCTCCTGGCCGTGCAGGGCGCGGCCGTAGAAGTCGAACACCTCGTCATCGAAGGCCTTCGGCAGCACCGGGGCGTGCTCGACCAGGTAGTGATAGGTGAAGTAGCTGCGCCAGCGCTCCACCGGCACTTTGCCGAACAGCGCCGCGAGCGCCTGCACCGCGTCGGATTCGCGCACGATGAAGCGCGGCTGCGCATCCAGCCCCGCGCCCGCCAGCAGCTGCGGCCAGGGAAAGCCCGGCGCGTAGCTTGCCAGCTCCTCGCGGTTCACGGGGTTGTAGGTGAGATCCTTTTCGCGCCGTTTGGCGCGCGGCCACTGGGCGCGGGCGATCTGCGTCTCGAGCTCGACGATGGCCTTGGCGGCGGGCGCCGCGTCCGGCTGGCCGGCGAGCTTCAGCAGCCGCTCGATGTGTGCCGCGTACTTCTCGCGCAGCTGCGTGTACACCGGCTCGTCCTTGAGGTAGTAGTCGCGGTCGGGCAGGCCGAGTCCGCTCTGCGTCACGATCACCATGTAGTGGTCGGGATCCTTCTCGTCGATGCGCACATCCATGGCCAGCGGTGCGGTCAGCTGCAGCTCCGGCCGGCCCACCAGACGTGCCAGCTCCTCGTGGTTGTTGGCGGCGGCGATCGCGGCAAGTCCCGGCTGCGCCGGCTTCAGTCCCAGTGCGTCGATGGCGCCGCTGTCCAGATAGGAGCGATAGAAATCGTTGAGCTTCTGCGCGTTGCTGCCGGCTTCCGGGTTCGCCGGCAGCGCCTCGAGGATCTCGCGCAGCTGCTGCAGCGAGCGCTCGCGCAGGATCTGGAAGGAGCCCCACGAGGCGCGATCCGGCGGAATCTCGGTGGTTTGCTGCCAGTGACCGTTGGCATAAGTGTAGAAGTCATCGCCCGGCTTGACGCTCAGGTCGCGCCCGCCGAGGTCGACGCCCCAGGCGCCGATCTGTGCATGACCGGCGCCATGCGCGGCCGCGCCTGCCACCGCCACGGCGGCCAGCACGGCCGCCACCATCGTTCTTGCCATCATGGCCTTCGGTCCTTTCGTTTCAGTGACGCCATACCGCGAACGCAAACATCAGCCACGCCGCGATCCACACGAGGCCTCCCAGCGGGGTGAGCAGGCCCACCGCGCGCGGCGCGCCGAGACTGAGCGCGTAGAGACTGCCCGAGAACAGCAGCACGCCGACGACCAGCAGGCTCGCCGCCCAGTGCATGAGGTAGCCGTCGAGCGTGCGCATGGCAACGCCCACGCCGATCAGTCCGAGGCTCTGGAAGAACTGGTAGCGCACCGCCGTCTCCCACAGCTGCAGGCGCTCCGGCGGCAGCTGTCCGCGCAGCGTGTGCGCTGCGAAGGCGCCGCACACGGTGGCCAGCGCCAGCAGCACGCCGGCGGCGGCCAGCGCCCGGCTGCTATTCACCCGGCTTGCCGAGGAACGGCTTGATCAGGTCGATCGGCAGCGGGAAGACGATCAGCTGCGTGCGCTCGTGGGCGATGTCGGCGAGCGTCTGCAGATAACGCAGCTGCAGGGCGCTCGGCTCGCGGGCCAGCGACTGCGCCGCGGCCACCAGCTGCTGCGCGGCCTGGGCCTCGCCCTCGGCATGGATGATCTTGGCGCGCCGCGTGCGCTCGGCTTCCGCCTGCTTGGCCATGGCGCGGATCATGCTTTCGTCGAGATCGACGTCCTTGATTTCGACGTTCGACACCTTGATGCCCCAGGCTTCGGTGTTCTGATCGAGGATGCGCTGCAGGTCGACGTTGAGCTTGTCGCGCTGCGACAGCAGGTCGTCCATCTCGTGCTGACCCACCACCGAGCGCAGCGTGGTCTGCGCCACCTGGCTCGTGGCATCGAAGGCGTTCGCCACCTGGATGATCGACTTGCCGGGATCGACGATGCGGAAGTAGACGACGGCGTTGACCTTCACCGAGACGTTGTCGCGGGTGATCACGTCCTGCTTGGGCACGTTCAGCACGATGACGCGCAGGTCCACGCGCCGCATGCGCTGGAGCACCGGGAAGATCAGCACCACGCCCGGGCCCTTGATGCCGGTGAAGCGCCCGAGGGAGAACACCACGGCACGCTCGTATTCGTTCAGCACGTTCAGCGCGCTGAAGATCAGCATGACGATCAGGACGACGAATGCGAGCAGGAACGGCATGCGACTCTCCGGCGGCCGCGTTCAGCGCGGCTCGACCCACAATGTTAGTCCTTCCACCTTCACTATGCGCGCCTGCTCGCCGGCGCGCAGCGCACCCTGGCTGCGCGCGTTCCACAGCTCGCCGCCGTAGCGCACGCGGCCGCGACCGCTGAAGTCGGCCAACACCTCGGCGCTGTCGCCGATCATGGCCTGCGCACCGGTGACGACCGGAGAACGCATGGCGCGCGTCGCCAGGTAGACGATCCCGGCGATCACGAGTGCCCCGGCCGTGGCACACGCCGCGATCACCGGCTTGACCACGTTCAGACCCGGCACATCGGAGTCGAACAGGATGAGCGAGCCCACCACGAAGGCGATCAGGCCGCCGATGCCGAGCGAGCCGTAGGCGGGGAAGAAGAACTCCGCGATGATCATGCCGGTACCCACCGCCACCAGTGCCAGCCCGGCGTAGTTCACCGACAGGATCTGGAACGCGAACAGCGCGATCAGCAGGCAGATCGCGCCGGTGACGCCCGGCAGCACCGCTCCCGGGTTGTAGCCCTCGAGCAGCAGCCCCCAGATGCCGATCACCATGAGGCCGTAAGCCACCGTGGGGTTGGTGATGACCGCCAGCAGCTCGGTGCGCCAGTCCGGCTTCATGTGCACGAGCGCGAGATCGCGCGTGGCGAGCTTCACGGTGCGGTTGTCGATGTGCACCTCGCGGCCGTCGATGCGTGCCAGCAGGTCCGGCAGGTCGCGGGCGACGACATCGATCACCTTGGCATCGAGCGCGGCATTGGCCGAGAGGCTGGCAGCGCCGCGCACCGCCTGCTCGGCCCACTCGGCATTGCGGCCGCGCAGCTCCGCCAGGCCGCGGATGTAGGCGACGGCATCGTTGACCACCTTGCGCTCCATGGCGCTGCCGGGGAGCGCCGCGGGTGCGTCGTCGTCCTTGTCCTTGTCGGCGCGCTGGGCAGTGCCGCCCTCATCGTGCCGCTGCGGCGCCGCCGGCACCTGCGGCGGGACCGGTGCCTGCGAGTCACCGCCGATGGCGACCGGCGTTGCGGCGCCGAGGTTGGTCGCCGGCGCCATGGCGGCGATGTGGCTGGCATAGAGAATGTACGTCCCGGCACTGGCCGCGCGCGCCCCGGAGGGGCTGACGTAACTCACCACCGGCACGGGCGAGGCGAGGATCGCGCGGATGATGTCGCGCATCGAGCTGTCCAGACCGCCCGGCGTATCCAGCTGCAGCACCACGATGCGGCTGCCGTTCTGCTGCGCCGTTTCCAGGCCGTGCACCACGTAGCGCGAAGTCGCAGGCCCGATGGCGCCGTTGATCTCCAGCACGGCGGCGCTGCCGCTGTCTGCCGGCGCCGCGTTCGCGAGCGCACTCAGGACAAGCCCGAGCGAGGATGCCCAGCGTGCGAAGGTGTTCATGCGGACACCCTACTCTCGCGCCGGCCGCATCCGCAATCGCGCCCGCGGGCGCTGTGCTGCGTTCAGCTAAAGGCCCCGCACTCCCTGCCATCCCAGGTACAGCCCCACCAGCACGATCAGTGCGCCCGAGACATAAGGCGCGCGGCGCGCCAGCATGCCGAAGCCTGCGAAGCGGCGCGACGCCTGGCGCACGCCGAGCGCGGCGATCGCACCGACGCTCACCAGGGTGAGCGCCAGTCCGATGCTGAAACACAGCACCAGGATCGCCCCGAGGCTCACCTTCTGCAGCTGCAGGCACAGCAGCAGCACGGTCACCGAGGCCGGACACGGGATGAGCCCGCCGGTCAGCCCGAACATCACGATCTGACCGGTGGTCACCTGGCTGTCGGCAAAGCGGTGGCGGATGTCGTTGGCGTGCGCCAGCTCGTGCGGATCGTGGTAGCCGGGCGCTGCGGCGTCGAGCTGCGCGTACGCGCCGATGGCGTGGTGGTGCGCCTGCTCGACGAACTCCACGTCGTAGTCGTGCGTGTGGCCGCCGTACTGCAGGCGCAGCCGCGCCACGAACTCGTGCGGCTCGGGAATCGTCTGCACCGATTCGAGATAGTCGCCGTGCGCCCGAAAGTTGAACACTTCGCGACTGCCGTCGCTGCGCTCGGTCTCCACCTGGGCCGCATCGGCCGGCCAGCCGCCGGCGCCGTCCCAGGTGAGCCGAAAGCGCGGCGGCGTGCCCGTCTCGTAGATCTCGAGCCGCACCTGGCCTTCGGCCGTATCGATGCGGCGCCCGGCGGCGGGCGCGTGCTGCGCATCGTGACCGTGCCGGTGATGAGGGTCTTCGACGGCGCCGGCGCTGGCGGCGCGCCAGGTGCGCGCCAGCATCCACAGGCCGACGGCGATGATCAGCAGCGCCGAGGCCACCTGGAAGTACGGCGCGCTGGTCTCGGCGCTCCACTGCCGGCCGAAATACAGCCCGCCGAGTGCGACCAGCCACACGACCGCGGTGTGCGACACGGTGGCGGCAAGTCCCAGCAGCACCGCCTGCGTCACCGTGCCGCGGATGGCGATGATGAACGCCGCCATCATGGTCTTGGAATGACCGGGCTCGAGCCCGTGCAGCGCGCCGAGCAGCACCGCGCTCGGCACGAACCACCACGAATCGCCCTGCTGCAGCAGGCCGACGAAGGAGCTCATCGCGGCTTGGCCGCGGGGCGACGCGCGCGGCCGTGCGGGCGCGGTGTCGACGGGAGACCTGTGTGCTGGGTTCGGAACGGGCGGTTGGGCGCGCCGCGCGCCGCCGCGCCGCCGGTACCGGCCGGCTGGTAGGCGGGCACGAGCTGCCGGCGGGCGCTGCCGATCAGATCGGCGCGCCCCATGCGGCGCAGCGCTTCACGCAGCAGCGGCCAGTTGTTGGGATCGTGATAGCGCAGGAACGCCTTGTGCAGGCGGCGCACCTTGAGGCCCTTGGGGATCAGCACTGGCTCGCTCGTGTGCGTGACGCGCTTCAGCGGATTCTTGCCCGAGTGGTACATGGCGGTGGCGGTCGCCATCGGCGAGGGCAGAAACGCCTGCACCTGGTCGGCGCGGAAGCCGTTCTTCTTCAGCCACAGCGCCAGCTCCAGCATGTCCTGGTCGGAGGTGCCCGGGTGCGCCGCGATGAAATACGGGATCAGGTACTGCTCCTTGCCCGCCTCCTTCGAGTAGCGCTCGAACAGCTCCTTGAAGCGGTCGTAGGCGCCGACGCCCGGCTTCATCATCTTCGACAGCGGCCCTTCGGCGAGCGCCTCCGGCGCGATCTTGAGGTAGCCGCCGACGTGATGCTGGGCAAGCTCCTTCACGTAGTCCGGCGATTCGACCGCGAGGTCATAGCGCACGCCCGAGGCAATCAGCACCTTCTTGATGCCCGGCAGCGCGCGCGCCTTGCGGTACAGGCGGATCAGCGGTGCGTGATCGGTGTTGAGGTTCGGGCAGATACCCGGATACACGCACGACGGCCGGCGGCAGGCGCTCTCGATCGCAGCGCTCTTGCAGGCGAGGCGGTACATGTTGGCGGTCGGGCCGCCGAGGTCGGAGATCACGCCGGTGAAGCCCGGCACCTTGTCGCGCACCTGCCTCGATCTCGCGCACGACCGAGTCTTCCGAGCGGCTCTGGATGATGCGTCCCTCGTGCTCGGTGATCGAGCAGAAGGTGCAGCCGCCGAAGCAGCCGCGCTGGATCGCCACCGAGAAGCGGATCATCTTGTAGGCGGGGATGTTGGCCGCGCCGTAGAGCGGATGCGGTGCGCGGGCGTAGGGGCGCTCGTAGACCCAGTCCATCTCCGCGGTGGTGAGCGGGATCGGCGGCGGATTCAGCCACACATCCGTGTCGCCGTGGCGCTGCACCAGCGCGCGCGCGTTACCCGGATTGGACTCCAGGTGCAGGATGCGCGAGGCGTGCGCGTACAGCACCGGGTCGGCCGCCACCGCCTCGTGGGCCGGCAGGCGGATCACGCTGCGCTCGCGGTCGGCGTTCTTGACGCGGCGCACGAAGCGCACGACCTTCTCAGCCGGCGCCGCGCCGGCGGCGCAGGCCGGTGCCGGCGCGGCAGCCGCGCTCGCCGCCGTCGCGCTCGCCAGCGCATACGGATCGATGGGCGGATTGAGCGGGCCCGGCGCATCCAGGTGCGTCGAGTCGATTTCGATCCAGTCGGCAGGGCGCGCGCGGCGCGTGAAGGCCGTGCCGCGCAGATCGGTGATGTCGCGGATCGACTCGCCCGCGGCGAGCCGATGCGCGAGCTCGACGATCTGCCGCTCGCCGTTGCCGTAGACCAGCAGGTCGGCCTTGGCATCGAGCAGCACCGAGCGGCGCACCTTCTCCGACCAGTAGTCGAAGTGCGCGATGCGGCGCAGCGACGCCTCGATGCCGCCGATGACGACCGGCACGTCGCGGTAGGCCTCGCGGGCGCGCTGCGCGTACACGATCACCGAGCGATCCGGGCGCTGCCCGCCGGCGCCGTCCGGCGTGTAGGCATCGTCGCTGCGGATGCGCCGCTCGGCGGTGTAGCGGTTGACCATCGAGTCCATGTTGCCGGCGGTGATGCCGAAGAACAGGTTGGGCCGCCCCAGCGCCGTCAACGCCTCGGCGTCGCGCCAGTCGGGCTGCGCGATGATGCCGACGCGGAAGCCCTGGGCCTCGAGCACCCGGCCGATGATGGCCATGCCGAAGCTCGGGTGATCGACGTAGGCATCGCCGGTCACGATGATGACGTCGCAGCTGTCCCAGCCGAGCAGCTCCATCTCGGCGCGCGACATGGGCAGGAACGGCGCCGTGCCGAAGCGCGCCGCCCAGTGCTTGCGGTAAGCCGTTATGTCGCGTGCGCCGTGCATGGAACCGTGAATTAGAACAGAAGCGCCGCAGCATGGTCACGCCGGCAGGTCCTGCCCCCGCCAGGCGTGGCGCAAGGGGCACCAGCGGACCCGCTCAGGGGCCGCTCACGGGCACGCTTGATGGTACCTTGTTACCTTGGTAACATATGTGCCATGAAACAGATCACCCGCACGCAGACTGGCGTACGCCTGGAAAGCCGGTTGCTCAAAGTGCTGAAGGCACTCGCCACCGACCTGGACCTGTCGCTCGGCGACCTGCTCGAGGGCATCGTGCTGCACGCCTTCGAGGGCAAGGCGCCGTTCTCGGCGGCGACGCTCAAGAAGATCAGGGCGCTGAAGACGGTCTACGGACTGGACCTCGGTGCGCGCGACTCGCACCAGCTGCAGGAGGCCGGCGCTGATGGCGGCTGACTGCCCCGAGCTCGAGCGCTTCACGCGTGGCGAGGTCGATGCGCGTGACTTTCCCCACCACGAGCACGTGCGCATGGCATTCGAGATGCTGCGCCGCCACGACTTCCCCAGCAGCGCGCTCCTCTACTCGCGGGCGCTGCGCACGATGACGGCCAACGCCGGCAGGCCGCAAGCCTTCAATCAGACGGTGACCATCGCCTTCCTGTCACTGATCGCCGAATGCATGGAGCGGCACGCGACGGCGGACTATGGCGCCCTGGTGCGCGCCTGCCCGCAGCTGCTCGACAAGGGCACACTCAGGCGCTGGTACGGGCCGCAGCGACTCGCCAGCGCCGCCGCGCACAACACCTTTCTCTTGCCGGACCGCTGCCATGAGGGCTGAGGCGGTCCTGCGCGTCTACCGCGCCTGCTTCGTGGCGCTGCTGATGCTGGCGAGCGTGCAGACGGCGCTCTTGGGCCACGAGGGCGGACACGCGGTCGCGGCACTTGCCATGGCCGAGATGGCCGGCGCGCTGGCGCTGCTGTGGCCGCGCACGCAGATCGCCGGTGCCTGCGTGCTCCTGGCAGTCTTTGCCCTCGCGCAGGTGCTGTCGGCACGGAGCGGGCACTGGCCCACGCAGTTCCTGCAGTACGCGGCCAGCACCCTGCTCATCGTCGTCATGGGCCGGGCGCTGCGTGCGCCCGGCGCGGCGCCGACCTGACCTCACAGCACCGCGACACGGACCTGCTGGTCGCTCGCGCGGCATCGGCTACACTCGCAGCGGATTGCAGCGCGCTTCGATCCAGGCATAGGGAGGTACCGCAATGCGTTGTGCTCTGTTCGCAGCCGTCATGATCCTGACCGCCAGCCTCAGCGCGGCGCAGTCCGGCGCTTCCCCGGCAATCGCCGGCGGTCCGGTGTTCCACCAGCTGGTGCTGTTCACGCTGCCGCCGGAGTTCAAGTCCGGCAACTCGGTCTCCGAGCGCGCCAACGGCGCGTTCTACAGCCGCGAGTACGTGCCGCAGGGGGAGAGCCTCGATCACTGGACGCAGATGATCGAGCTCACCGGCACCCAGGATCTCGCCACCAATCCCGATGCCACGCCGCGCGCCCTGGTGAGCCGCCTGGCGGCCGGCTTTCGCCGGCACTGCCCGGATACCTTCGTCAGCGACGAACTCGGGCCACAGTCGGTCAGCGGCTTCGACGGCTTCGCGGTGATTGCCAGCTGCGGCCACGTGCAGGGCAACAGCGATGCCTACAGCGAGACGGCCATCATCCTCGCGCTCAAGGGAGCGAAGGACTACTACGCGATCCAGTGGGCGCGCCACGGCGCGGACTCGAAGCGCGCGCCGTCGCTCGATACCAAGTACTGGACGCAGCAGCTGCACCTGCTGCAGCCCATCAGGCTGTGCCCGATCGTGGCAGGCGAAGCGCCGCCGTTCCCGAGTTGCCGCGGCTGATGCGAGCGGATCAGTAGAGCAGGAACGGCTGACGCTCGAGCGCCCAGGCCGACTCGTCCGCGCCCGCCAGCGCCTCCAGGTCCCCGGGCGCGGCCGCGGCATCGTCCACCCACTGGCGCAACAGCTCGCTGCCGTTGATGACGTCGATGGGCCGGCGCTTGAACTCGTATTCGTAGGGAAAGTCCGCCCACAGCGGATAGTCGGCCCGGAGCGTGCGCAGCGCCTTGAACACCAGCGCGAACAGGCGCCAGGGTTTGAAGGCGCGATGATCGTAGTAGGCGCCGTCCTCGACGTGCACCTGCAGTCCAGCGCACAGGGATCCGACGTGCTTGTTGAAGGTCGGCTCGAACCAGCAGGGCCGCAGCCGGCAGCCCGCGAGCCATTGCGGCGCCATGCGCTGCATCGCCTGGATGAGCGCGCTCACGTCCAGCTGCGGCGCGCCCAGTACCTCCAGCGGGCGCGTGGTGCCGCGCCCTTCCGACAGGCTCGTGCCTTCGAGCATCACGCTGCCGGCGTAGCAGCGCGCCATCCACAGGTTCGGCGCATTGGGGCTGGGGTTTACCCAGGTGCGCTCGCGCGGCCAGCCGAAGCCCGGCGCCTCCTGCGGCTGCCAGCCCTGCATCGTCACGACCTGGCAGTCCACCTCCAGCCTGAGCGTGCTCACGAACCAGCGCGCCAGCTCGCCGAGTGTCAGTCCGTGACGCATCGGCAGCGCGCCCGCGCCGACGAAGCTCTCCCAGCCCGGCCGCAGGGTCAGCCCCTCGATCGGCCGGCCGACCGGGTTGGGACGATCCAGGATCCACACCGACTTGCCGGTGCTGGCTGCCGCCTCCAGCACGTAACGCAGCGTCGTGCAGAAGGTATAGATGCGGCAGCCGAGATCCTGCAGGTCCACCAGCAGCACGTCGAAGGCGTCGAGCATCTGCGCGGTCGGCCGGCGCACCGAGCCGTACAGACTGAACACCGGGATGCCGTGCAGCGGATCGAGGTAGTCGTCCGACTCCGCCATGTTGTATTGCTTGTCGCCGCGCAGACCGTGCTGCGGGCCGAGCGCTGCCGTGAGTCGCACATCGCCGAGCGCCGCCAGCGCATCGAGCGAATGCGAAAGCGTTGCGGTCACCGAGGCCGGATGCGCCAGCAGCGCCACGCGCCGCCCGGCGAGCGGCCGGCGCAGCGCCGGCTCCGCGATCAGCCGGTCGATGCCCGCCTTCATGTCGGGCGCAGCTCCAGCGCAAAACCCTCGGGGTGATGAAAATCCGGATTGCCGGCGGCATGGCGCAGCGCCCAGTACGACAGGCGGCCGCCCTCCTCCTCGACCACCGCGGCGAGCGCCACCCGCAGCGCGCGCGCGTGGCACAGCCGCGGCAACCCCGCCAGATACACCGTGGCGGTGAGATCCAGCTGCCCGCCGGTACGGCGCACCGTCAGCCCCGGCGCCTGCGCCAGCGTCGCCGCGGTCATGCCGGCGCGGTAGTAGTCGAAGCGATAGGCGGCCCAGTCGAGCGCCGGCGAGAAGTTGAATTCGAAATAACCGGGCGCATCGTCGGCGGCGACGAACGCCTCGAAGCAGGTGTGCTTCCACAGTCCGTCGGCGCGGTGTCCGCCGCCCAGGCGCGGCACCAGCACGCGCGCGATCTCGCCGTGCAGCGAGTAGCGGCACGCAAGGCTCATGCCGGGCGTGAACTGCGCCTCCCCGGCGATGCTCCACACCGACTCGCCGGCGGCGTCGGGGTGTGGGTAGAGCAGCGCCCGCTGCGCCACCTGCACGCTGTCGGGCGGCTTCAGGTCTGCAGCCATGTGCACAGCGCCTGCGTCACTTCTTGCGGTCGCTCGAGCGTCGAGAGGTGGCCGCATTGCGCCACGGTGACCAGCTGCGCGCCGGCGATGCCGGCGGCCATCTCGGCGGCGCGCGGCGGCGGCGTCAGCGCATCGGCATCGCCCACCAGCACCAGCGTCGGACAGCGGATCTGGGCGAGCGTCGCAGTGGAGTCGGCGCGGCCGATGTTGGCGCGCTGCTGACGCACGTAGGCTGCGACGCCGACCTCGTCTGCCATCTCGTCGATGAGCGCACGCAGCTGCGCATCGCCGTGGCGCGCAGGATGCACCAGCCGCGGGAACAGCGCATCGACCACCTCCTGGAAGCGCCCCTGCACCGCCAGCTCCATCTGCGTGCGCCGCGCGGCACTCGTTTCCGCGGTGTCGGGCCGCGCCATCGTGTCCAGCAGCGCCAGTTTCAGCACCCGCTGCGGCGCCTGGCGCACGATCTCGAAGGACAGGTAGCCGCCCATCGACAGGCCGACGAGCGCGAAGCGCGGCGGGGCGCTCTCCAGCACGCGCGCCGCCATGCTCGGCATGTCCTCATCGCGGGTGTGATCGGCGATCATGACGGCACCGTGACGCCACAGTGCCGGCAGCTGCGGCGCATACAGGCGCGCCGAGCACAGAAGACCCGGGACCAACACGAGCGGTGGAGCAGCGACCACGCGCGCAGCGTAACATGAGGCCATGCGAGGTCGCAGCGCACTGCCGCTCATGGCAGCCATCCTTCTCGCCTGCGCAGCGCTGCTGCCGGGTGCGCCGGTCGCCGCGGCGGACGCGCACGACGCTGCAGCGCCGCTCGATGCCGCCGCCGCGGCGCGCTTTGCGGCCCTCGCGCTCAAGTGCCTGCACCAGGAATACCCTAACCACATCAGTCACACGCTCAACAGCGCCGCCGATGCGCGCCCGCCGCACGAGCTGACGCCCGCCTTCTACGGCTGTCTCGACTGGCACTCCGACGTGCACGGCCACTGGCTGCTGGTGCGCCTGCTGCGTCTGTTCCCGGACGCGCCGTTCGCCGCGCCGGCGCGCGCGGAGCTGGCGCGCAGTTTCACGGTGCAGAACATCGGCGCGGAAGCGGCCTACCTGCGCGGCGCCGGGCGCGCCTCGTTCGAGCGCCCCTACGGACTTGCCTGGTTGCTGCGCCTGTCCCAGGAGCTGCATGACTTCGACGACCCCGATGCGCGCCGCTGGGCGGCGACGCTCGCGCCGCTCACCACCGAGGTCACGGCACGGCTTGCCAGCTGGCTGCCCAAGCTCCACTACCCGATCCGCATCGGCGAGCACGACCAGACGGCGTTCTCCTTCGGGCTCGCGTGGGACTGGGCGATCGATGCGCAGGACCCGCAGCTGCTGGCGCTATTGAAGGATGCGGCGCTGCGCTTCTACGCCCACGACCGCAACTGCCCGCTCGCCTACGAGCCTTCGGGTGAGGATTTCCTGTCGCCGTGCCTGGCGGAGGCGGATTTCATGCGGCGCGTGCTCAAGCCGCCCGCGTTCGCCACCTGGCTCAGCGACTTCCTGCCGCAGATCCCGCTGCGGGCCCGCGGCGCGCGTGGCCCGCACAGCTGGCTGGTGCCCGGGGTGGTCACCGATCGTGCCGATCCGAAGCTGGCGCACCTCGACGGGCTGAACCTCAGCCGCGCCTGGATGCTCGAGGGCATCGCGCAGGGCCTGCCGCCGCACGATGCGCGGCGCGCGGCGCTGCTGGCGAGCGCCGCCGAGCACGCCGCCGCCTCGCTCCCGGCGGTCACCGGCGAGCACTACGAGGGCGGCCACTGGCTGGGAACTTTCGCGGTGTATCTGACCAGCCAGCGCCGGTCTCAGCACACCCTAGGCAGGCGCGCCGCCTGCTAAGCCAGTGCCTGGGTAAGCTCGCCCAGCAGATCCTCGAGATCCTCGACACCGACGGACAGCCGGATCAGCCCGTCGCTGATGCCGAGCGACTGGCGCAGCGCCG
This sequence comes from uncultured Gammaproteobacteria bacterium, assembly GCA_963787655.1. Taxonomy (GTDB): domain Bacteria; phylum Pseudomonadota; class Gammaproteobacteria; order Steroidobacterales; family Steroidobacteraceae; genus 13-2-20CM-66-19. The sequence goes on from CAWBDY010000004.1 coordinate 289,338, forward strand.
CCGGGAGCGATGAGTGCGTCATGAGGGCCGGGTGCTCGATGAGACTTTCGACGCCCCCGAGACTCTCGGCGAGCGCAAACAGCCGGCAGCGCTCCAGCGTGCGCCGCGCCGCGGCCAGCCCGCCGCGCAGCACCGCGGTGACGATGCCGCCGTAGCCGCCGTGCATCTGGCGCTGCGCCAGGGCGTGCTGCGGGTGACTTGCAAGCCCGGGGTAGAAGACGCGCTCGATGGCCGCATGCCCTTCCAGGAAGCGCGCCACGGCGAGCGCGTTGGCGCAGTGACGTTCCATGCGCAGCGCCAGCGTCTTGATGCCGCGCAGCGTGAGAAAGGAGTCGAACGGTCCGGGCACCCCGCCCACCGCGTTCTGCAGATACGCGATGCGCTCTTCCAGCTCGGCATCGGCACGCACCACGGCAGCACCGCCGATGGCGTCGGAGTGGCCGTTCAGGTACTTGGTGGTCGAGTGCACGACGATGTCGAAGCCGTGCTCGAGCGGGCGCTGCAGGTAGGGCGTGGCGAAGGTGTTGTCGCACACCGCCAGCAGGCCGCGCTGCTTGGCGGTGTGCGCCACCGCGGCGAGATCGACCAGCTTCAGCAGCGGATTGGTGGGCGTCTCGACCCACACCATGCGCGTCTCGGGCCGCAGCGCCGCCGTCAGCGCCGCCGGATCCGACAGATCGACGAACGAGACGCTGTGCCCGGCCGAGCGCCTGCGCACGTTCTCCAGCAGCCGGTAAGTGCCGCCGTACAGATCGTGCATGGCGATGATGTGCGAGCCGGCATCGAGCAGCTCGAGCAGCGTGGCGCTCGCTGCCATGCCGGAAGCGAAGGCGAAGCCTGCGGCGCCACCTTCGAGATTGGCGACGGCCGCCTGCAGCGCATCGCGCGTCGGATTGCGGGTGCGCGAGTACTCGAAGCCCTGGTGCACGCCGGGACTTTTCTGTACGTAGGTCGAGGTCGCATAGATCGGCGGCATCACCGCACCGGTCAGCGGGTCGGGATGCTGGCCGCCGTGGATGACGCGCGTCGCGAAGCGCTGCGCGGAACCGTCGTCGCTCATGAATTGCCTCTCACAGCCGGCGGCGCAGCCAGTTGAGCAGATCGATGCGGGTGATGAGTCCCTGGAATTCGCTGCCCTGCATGACGATCGCCACCATGCCGCGCTTGAAGATCTCCATCAGCTGCGCAATCGGTGCATCCGCAGCCACGGTCACCAGTCCGCTCGCCATGGCGCGCGTGACCAGCTCGTTGAAGTGCGCGGGGTTGTCGACCACTTCCACCAGGATGTCTTCCTCGTCGACGATGCCGACGATGCGCCCGTCCTGCATCACCGGCACCTGCGAGACGTCGTACAGCTTCATGCGCCGGTAGGCGGCCATCACGGTCTCGGTGGAATTCACCGTCACCGCGGCGTGCTCGGAGTGCGGGCGGGCGATGAGGTCGCGCAGGTCGCCGCGGTGCGCGCGCTCGATGAAGCCCTGGTCCAGCATCCAGTAGTCGTTGTAGACCTTGGACAGGTACTTGTTGCCGCTGTCGCACACGAAGCTCACGACGCGCTTGGCACTGCGCTGTTCGCGGCAGTAGCGCAGCGCTGCCGCGAGCAGCGTGCCGGTGGAGGTGCCGGCGATGATGCCCTCGCGGGCGAGCAGCTCGCGGCAGGTGCGGAAGGCCTCGGCATCGGCGATGCTGTAGGCGGCGGTGACGCGCGAGAAATCCCCCACCGGCGGCACGGTGTCGCCGCCGATGCCTTCCACCAGCCACGGCGTCATTTTCGCCGGCAGCGAGCCGGTGGTGGCGAACTGCGCCAGGCCTGAGCCGACCGGATCGGCGAGCACCATGTCGACCTGCGGCGCGGTGCGCGCGAAATAATGCGTGAGCCCGGCGAGCGTGCCGCCGGTGCCGGCGCCGCACACGACCGTGTCGAGCCGGTGGCCCATCTGTTCCCAGATCTCCGGCGCGGTCGTCTCCTCGTGCGCCTTGGCGTTGGCGGGGTTGCCGAACTGGTTGACGAAATAGGAGTTGGGCATCTCGCCGGCCAGGCGCTCGGCGACATCGCGGTAGTACTCCGGGTGGCCCTTGCTGACGTCCGAGCGCGTCATCATCACGTCCGCGCCCATGGCCTTGAGGTGGAAGATCTTCTCCTGGCTCATCTTGTCGGGGATGACCAGCAGCAGCCGGTAGCCTTTCTGCGCCGCCACCAGCGCCAGCCCGAGACCGGTGTTGCCGGCGGTGGCCTCGATGAGCGTGCCGCCCGGTTTGAGCGCGCCGCTCTTCTCGGCCGCCTCGATCAGGTACAGGCCGACGCGGTCCTTGATGGAGCCGCCGGGATTCTGATTCTCGAGCTTGAGGAACAGCTCGCACGGCCCGGTATCGAGCCGGCGCACGGCCATGAGCGGCGTGTTGCCGATCATCTGCAGCACGTTGCTGTGGGTCGCCGGGTGCATGGCGGCAATTGTACGCGATCGCGTGCGCGCCACGGCGCACGCGCGCGCCGCTTCAGGCAGCGCTGACGATGAGGCCGGAGTCGATCCAGCCGCGCAGCAAGCCCGCGGCCTGCGCCGGCGCAGCCTCCGCGCCGACCTCTGCACACAACAGCTCGCACAGCTCGCCGAACGGCCAGCCGCGGCGCGCCGCATCGAGCACCTGCGCCTCGCTCGCCGACAGCGAGCGGAAATAAGTCGTGAGCTCGCTGCGCCACAGAAGCCACGGCAGCGCCGTGGCCGCCACCGCCAGTTCCGGCCGCTCGCCTTCGCTGGTGAGCGCCTGCCACAGCTGCGGCACGTTCCACTCCAGCTCGAGCCGCTGCACGCTCGGGTGCCAGGTGAAGCGCAGCTGTGCCCAGTGCTCGGGCAGCACGCGCGCCAGCGCCTGGTGCGGCAGCGGCTGCGCATCGGCCGCATCGAACACGCAGGTCATCGCCCACTCCCAGCGCGCCAGCTCCGCCAGCACCGGAGCAGCGGCGTAATCGGCATGGCTGCCCAAGAACTGCGCCAGCTGGTCGCCGTAGTAGCGGATCGAGAAGTACGGCGAGTCGTGTGCGGCGATGTAGGCCGCGGCCAGCGTGTGGAAATCGCCCTCGCCCAGAAGCGTCGCCAGGGCGGGAAAGTTGTTGCCGAGCGCCTCGGCCAGGCGACTGCGGTACGCGCCGCCGTAGATGCCGAGCCTTGTGGCGACCGGCACGCGCGTGCTGCCGAGCACGTGCGGCTCGATCGCGGCCGCCTCACCCTTAAGCAGGTAATGCTGGAAGTCGTCCTGCAGGCGCGCGAGCGTGCTCACGCGGCGCCGCGCTGCACCTGGGCCGGCGCGCGCGCCGCAACCTGCAGCGCCGGCGTGCGTCAGCGCGCTGCTGCCGAGGGTGCGTTCTGCCAGGGTGCGCGCCTGCGCCAGTTCCGCGACGAGCTCTGCCAGCGGCGGGATGTGATCGTCGCGCTCGATCATGGTCGAGACCGCGCCGCAATGGCGCAGCGCCGCCGTGTACAGCTGCCACACCGGGTCCGGCACCGGATGATCGTGCGTGTCCACCAGGTAGTCGCCGTGATCTTCGTGACCGGCGAGATGGATCTGCTGCACGCGCGCGGCCGGCAGCGCGTGCAGATACTCGAGCGCGTCGAACTCGTGGTTCACCGAGCTGACATAGATGTTGTTGACGTCGAGCAGGATCAGGCAGTCGGCGCGCGCGGCGATCTCGGCCAGGAACTGCCACTCCGTCAGCGCGGAGTCGCGGAACGCCACGTAGCTGGAGACGTTCTCGAGCAGGATGCGCCGGCCGAGGATGTCCTGCACGGTGCGTACGCGCTCGACCACGTTGGCGAGCGCCTCTTCCGTGTAGGGCAGCGGCAGCAGGTCGTGGGTGTTGCGGCCCGCCACCCCGGTCCAGCACAGGTGGTCGGAAATCCAGGCGGGCTCGACGCGCGCGGCCAGCGCCTTCACCTGCCGCAGGTACTCCAGGTCAAGCGGCGCGGTGCTGCCGATCGACAGCGACACGCCGTGCATCACGAGCGGGTAGTGCTCGCGCATGCGCATCAGGTAGCTGAGCGGCTTGCCGCCGCCCACCAGGTAGTTCTCGGTGAGGACTTCGAGCCAGTCGATCGCCGGCCGCTCGGCGAGGATCGCGTCGTAGTGCTCGACGCGCAAGCCTAAGCCGAAGCCGAGCGCGGGATAGGTCAGCATGAGCGTGAAGAGGCGGGCCGGGCTGTCAGCACCCCGGCCCGCGAGCGATCACTTGCCGGCCTTGGCCTTCGCAGCGTCGCACTGCGCCTGCGTCATTTCCATAAATCCCTTGCCCTTGCAGGAATTCTGACCCTTGCAGGCGTTGTTAGCGCTCTTGCAGGCCGAGTGGCCCTTGCAGGAGTTCACGCCTTCGCACTTCACCTTGGCTTCGTCAGCGACCGCGGTGCTCACCGCAACAGTCGAGAACATGACCGCAGCAGCCGCAGCCAGGGCAACACCAGAGAGTATTCTTGAACTCATTCGACATTCTCCTTCCGTCAATACGTTAGGGGCCGCCGATTGTAACGCCGGGCGGCTGAACCTCGGCGTGTCGTCGCGCGTGCACGACAAAAAAGCCACACGCAGGCGGCTTTATACAGTAGACCGGCTAAACGCGTACTGAATTGCAATGTGCCGGTCGCGGCCCCATAACGGTCTGCCGTTTGACGCACTGCATCCTTTGGATCCATTACAATTTGGCCGGCGTATGCCCTTCGCGTCGTAAGGCGCTCCCCACTTGTGATTCCACCAACGGTAACGGAATGACCGATGCCTCCCGCGATGCCATCTCCGTGCGTGGCGCGCGTCAGAACAATCTCAAGAACCTTGACCTGGACCTGCCGCTCAACGAGCTGATCGTGGTGACCGGGGTGTCGGGCTCGGGCAAGTCGTCACTGGTGTTCGACACGCTGTACGCCGAAGGCCAGCGCCGCTACGTCGAGACCTTCTCGCCCTACGCGCGGCAGTTCCTCGATCGCATGGACAAGCCGCAGGTGGATTCGATCAGCGGCATCCCGCCGGCGATCGCCATCGACCAGACCAACCCGGTGCGCACCTCCCGCTCCACCGTCGGCACCATGACCGAGCTCAACGACCACCTGAAGCTGCTGTTTGCGCGCGCCGCCGCACTCTACTGCCAGCGCTGCGGCCATGCGGTGCGGCGCGACAGCGCGGAAGCGATCTACGCGGACATGAGTGCGCGCGCCGCCGCCGGCGCCGACCCGCGGCTGCTCATGACGTTCCCGGTGCCCGTGCCGGCGAACTTCACCGCCGCCGAGGTGCGCGAGCTCCTCGGCCGCCAGGGCTATACGCGCTTCTTCGAGCCGCCGGATGCCGTGGCCGACTCCGCGCCCGCGGCGCCGCCGCCGGCGAGCCGCGGCAGGAAAAAGCAGCGCGCCGCAGCGCCTGCGGCGCCGGCCATCGTGCTGCATGTGGTGCAGGATCGGCTGCGCATGGGCAGCGCCGAGCGCGGCCGGGTGCTCGAGTCGCTGGAGGCCGCGCTGCGCGTCGGCCGTGGCCGCGTCAACATCCAGGTGGTCGATGCGGCCGAGCCGCCGCACCCCATCGATACCTGGCGCTATTCGAGCGAGCTGCACTGCGCCGAATGCGATCTCGCCTACCACGAGCCGGCGCCCAGCCACTTCTCCTTCAATTCCCCGCTCGGCGCCTGCGACAGCTGCCGCGGCTTCGGCCGCACCATCGGCATCGACTACGGCCTGGTGATCCCCGATGAGACGCGCTCGCTGCGCGGCGGTGCGATCAAGCCGTGGCAGACCAAGTCCTACACCGAGTGCCAGGAGGACCTGGAGAAGTTCGCGAAGCTGCGCGGCATCCCGCTCGATACGCCGTGGCGCGAGCTGCCGGCGGAGGCGCGCAAGTGGGTGATCGAGGGCGAGGGCGCCTGGAGCAGGAAGGTCTGGTACGGGGTCAAGCGCTTCTTCGCGTGGCTCGAGACGCGCGCCTACAAGATGCACGTGCGCGTGCTGCTGTCGCGCTACCGCGCCTACACGCCCTGCGGCAGCTGCGACGGCGCGCGCCTGAAGACCGAGGGGCTGCTGTGGCGACTCGGCAGCCACGAGCTCGCCGCCGCAGCGCTCGGCACCACGCCGCGCTTTCGCCCGCAGGGCGTCGCGTGGAGCGCTGACACGCTGGCAGCGCTCCCCGGTCTTTCGCTGCACGACGTGGTGCTCCTGCCGCTCGAGCGCTCCTATGAATTCTTTCAGCGGCTGAGCCTGCCGGCGCCGCTCGATGAGGCCACCGAGCTGCTGCTCGGCGAGATCCGCGGGCGCTTCCGCTACCTGGTCGACGTCGGCCTCGGCTACCTGACGCTCGATCGCCAGTCGCGCACCCTGTCGGGCGGGGAGGTGCAGCGCATTAATCTCACCACCGCGCTCGGCACCTCGCTCGTCAACACGCTGTTCGTGCTGGATGAGCCGTCCATCGGCCTGCACCCGCGCGACATGCTGCGCGTCATCGGCGTCATGAAGCGCCTGCGCGACGCCGGCAACTCGCTCCTGGTCGTCGAGCACGATCCGCAGATCATGCTCGAGGCCGATCGCGTCCTGGACCTAGGCCCCGGCGCCGGCGAGCGCGGCGGCGAAGTGGTGTTCTTCGGCAGCCCGGCGCAGCTGCGCGGCTGCGGCTCGCTCACCGGCGAGTACCTGGCCGGTAAGCGCACCGTCACGCCGTGGGGCGCGGCGCAGGCGCGGCCCAGGCCCGCAAGCGGTGGCGCGGTGGTGGCGGAGGCGCGCGCCAACCGCTGGCTGGAACTCAAGGGTGCCACCGAGCACAACCTGAAGAACATCGACGTGCGCATCCCGCTCAAGCGTCTGGTGTGCGTGACCGGGGTGTCGGGGTCGGGCAAGTCCACGCTGGTCGAGGACGTGCTCTACCCGGCGCTGCTCAAGTACCGCGGCAAGCCGACGGAGGCGCCGGGCCAGTTCGCAGGTCTTGCCGGCGCGGAGCTCATCGATGACGTGGTCATGGTCGACCAGAACCCGATCGGCCGCACCACGCGCTCCAATCCCGCCAGCTACGTCGGCGCCTTCGATGCCATCCGCGCGCTGTTCGCCGCCGAGCCTGCGGCGCAGGAGCGCAAGTACACCGCCGGCACCTTCAGCTTCAACTCCGGCAACGGCCGCTGCCCGACCTGCAGCGGCAACGGCTTCGAACACGTCGAGATGCAGTTCCTCTCGGACGTGTACCTGCGATGCCCGGACTGCAACGGGCGGCGCTATCGCGACGAGGTGCTCGACATCCGCCGCGAGGGGGCCGATGGCCGGCGCTGCAGCATCGCCGCAGGTGCTGGAGCTCACCGTCAGCGAGGCGCGCGCCTTCTTCGCCGATGCGCCCGAGGTGGCCGCGCGCTTGAGTCCCCTGGCCGACGTCGGCCTCGAATACGTCAAGCTCGGGCAGCCGGTGCCGACGCTCTCCGGCGGGGAGGCGCAGCGCCTGAAGCTCGCCGGGCACCTGGCGCAGGCCGCCTCCGTCGCCTCCAGCACCACGCACCGCGGCAAGCTGTTCCTGTTCGATGAGCCGACCACGGGGCTGCACTTCGAGGACGTGGCGAAGCTGTTGCGCGCCTTTCGCAAGCTGCTCGCCGCCGGGCACTCGCTGCTGGTCATCGAGCACAACCTCGACGTCATCCGTGCCGCGGACTGGATCATCGACTTGGGTCCCGAAGGCGGGGATGCCGGCGGACACATCGTGTGCGCCGGCACGCCGGCGCAGGTGCGCGCGGTGAGCGGCTCGTTCACCGGTCAGGCACTGAAGTCCTACGAGACGGCGCTGTCGCCGGCGGCGCAGGCGCAGCGCGCCGCGGTCGCAGAGCCTGCCGCCCCGTACCTGCGCGGCAACGGCCACGACCGCAACGCGGTGGTGATCCACAACGCGCGCGAGCACAACCTCAAGAACATCGACGTCACGATCCCGCGCGACCGCTTCACCGTCATCACCGGCGTGTCCGGCTCGGGCAAATCGACGCTGGCGTTCGACATCCTCTTCAACGAGGGCCAGCGCCGCTACCTGGAATCGCTCAACGCCTATGCGCGCCAGTTCGTGCAGCCGGCGGCGCGCCCGGACGTGGATGCCATCTTCGGCATTCCGCCGACCGTGGCGATCGAGCAGCGCACCAGCCGCGGCGGCAGGAAGAGCACGGTCGCAACGCTCACCGAGATCTACCATTTCCTGCGCCTGCTGTACGTGAAGCTCGCGACCCAGTTCTGCCCGGACTGCGACGTCGCCATCGAGCCGCAGAGCCCGGCCTCGATCGCGGCGCGCCTGCTGCGCGAGTACAAAGGCCAGCGCATCGCGCTGCTGGCGCCCCTGGTGCTGGCGCGCAAGGGCTACTACACCGATCTTGCCAAGTGGGCGGGCAAGAAGGGCTTCCGCACGCTGCGCGTCGACGGCGAGCTCACGCCGACCGCACCGTGGCCGCGCCTGTCGCGCTTCCACGAGCACACCATCGAGCTGCCGGTGGCCGAGATCGACGTGAGCGTCAAGGGCGAGGCGGCGCTGCGCCAGGCGCTCGCGCGCGCACTTGATTTCGGCAAGGGCGTGGTACATGTGCTGCCGCCGAAGGCCAAGCAGGTCACCGTGTTCTCCACCAAGCGCGCCTGCCCTGCCTGCGGCAAGAGCTTCGCGGAACTGGATCCGCGCCTGTTCTCCTTCAACTCGCGCCACGGCTGGTGCGGCAGCTGCTTCGGCACCGGCATGGAGATGCCCGGTTTCGATGAGGAGCAAAGCGGCGAGGAGGTCTGGTGGAACGAGTGGTACGCGCAGCAGGTGCAGCCGTGCAGCGCCTGCGCCGGAGCGCGCCTCAATGCCACCGCCCTCAGCGTGCGCTTCCGCGAACGCTCGATCGCAGCGCTCGCCGGCGCCACGGTGACGCAGTGCACGCAGTTCTTCGCGCGCCTGCGGCTCGGCACGCGCGAGCGCGAGATCGCCCGCGATCTGCTCGCGGAGATCCGCGCGCGTTTGAAGTTCCTGGAGCGCGTGGGGCTTGGCTACCTGCAGCTGGATCGCGCCGCGCCGACGCTCTCGGGCGGCGAGGCGCAGCGCATCCGCCTGGCAGCCCAGCTCGGCTCCAACCTGCAGGGCGTGTGCTACGTGCTCGATGAGCCGACCATCGGGCTGCACCCGCGCGACAACGAAATCCTGCTCGCCGCCTTAAGCGAGCTGGCCGGCAACCGCAACACGCTGGTGGTGGTCGAGCACGACGAGGAAACCATCCGCCGTGCCGATCACGTGCTCGACCTGGGACCGCAGGCGGGCGTGCGCGGCGGCGAGCTGGTCGGCGCCGGCACGGTCGCCGACCTCATCGCCAACCCGCGCTCGACCACCGGCCGCTTCCTGCGCGCCCCACTCCTGCACCCGGCGCAGCCGCACCGCCCCGTCACCGCCGCGACCGCGCACCTGGCGCTCGAGCACGTCACGCTGCACAACATCAAGGGCGCCGAGGTGCGCATTCCGCTCGGTCGCCTGGTCGTGATCACCGGCGTCTCCGGTTCGGGCAAGTCGACCGTGGCCCGCGACGTCCTGTACGCCAACCTGCGCCACCTGCTGGCAGGTAGCGCGCACGGCGGCAAGCGTCGCGGCCGTGCCCCGCCGCTGCTCGGCTGCCGGCGGCTGCGCGGTCTTGAGCACCTCGACCGCGTGCTGGAGGTCGACCAGACGCCGATCGGCAAGACGCCGCGCTCGTGCCCGGCGACCTACATCGGCTTCTGGGACGAGATCCGCCGCATCTACGCCGGCACCACCGAGGCGCGCATCCGCGGCTACACCACCAGCCGCTTCTCCTTCAATACCGCCGGCGGACGCTGCGAGGCGTGCGAGGGCCAGGGCGTCAAGACCATCGAGATGAGCTTCCTGCCCGATGTGAAGGTGCTGTGCGACGTGTGCGGCGGGCGGCGCTTCAACGCCGAGACGCTCGCGGTGCTGTGGCGCGGCGCGAGCATCGGCGACGTGCTGGCGATGGACGTCGATGACGCGGTGGACTTCTTCGCCGCGCACGTGCGCGTGCATCACGCGCTGAAGCTGCTGCAGGACGTGGGCCTCGGCTACCTGACGCTCGGGCAGCCGAGCCCGACGCTGTCCGGCGGCGAGGCGCAGCGCATCAAGCTGGTGACGGAACTGTCCAAAGTGCGCGAGGATGTCAGGCGCGGTCCGCGCCAGACACCCAAGCACACGCTCTACGTGCTGGATGAGCCGACCGTGGGGCTGCACATGGCGGACGTGGAGAAACTGATCGTGGTGCTGCATCGGCTGGTGGCCGCCGGCAACACCGCGGTCGTGGTCGAGCACAACCTCGACATCATGGCGGAAGCGGACTGGATCCTCGACATGGGTCCGGAAGCCGGCGCCGGCGGCGGCCGCATCGTCGCCCAGGGCGCGCCTTCCCAGATCGCACGGCGCGCGCGGCACTCGCACACCGGGCGGGTGCTCGCTGACTTCCTGCGCGAGCGCACGCGCCCGCAAACACCGGTGCCTGCGCCATGAACGCCTGGCTGCGGGCGCCCGTCACGGCGGCCCTGCTGGCGCTGAGCGCTGCCGCAGGCGCAGCCGCGCCCAGCACACCGCAGCCGGATGCCTTCCTCGCGCAGCTGGTCGGCGACTGGGACATGCCGGGCACGCTCGGCGGCAAGACGGTGCATTACCGCGGCACGGGACGCTGGCTGCTGAAGAACGCCTGGCTGTGCCTGTCGCTCCTCGATCTGGGTGCGCCGAGCACTTACCAGGCCGACGTGTACCTCGGGCACGATGTGAAGCAGGGCGACTACATCGCCCACTGGCTCGACCAGTTCGGCGCGGCCGGCGCGCGCGTGGTGGCGACCGGTCACCGCGACGGCCGGACGCTGGTGCTGCTGTTCCCCTACCCCGACGGGGCCTTCCGCGACACCCTGACGCTCGCGCCGGACGGCAATTCCGGCACGCTCGTCATGGAGAGCCAGGGCGCCGACGGCCGCTGGACGAATTTCGCCCGCTACCGCCTGCTGCGTATCCACCGCCTGCCCTCGCCGGCGGCAGCCGCGCCCGGCGTGCAGTAATCTTAAGTCCTCATGGCCCACGACCTGGTCTGCTGGAAATGCGGCGCGAGCCTTGCGCACCTGAGCCTGCCGCTGCTGCGGCGCGAGGAGTGCGCCAGCTGCCGCGCCGAGCTGCACGTGTGCCGCATGTGCCAGGAGTACGACACGCACGTCGCCAAGCATTGCCGCGAGCCGACCGCCGAGGAGGTGAGCGACAAGACGCATGCCAATTTCTGCGATCACTTCAAGCCGCGTGCGGCGGCCTTCGTGCCACCCAACACCGCCGAGGTCGACCGCTCGCGCAGTGAGCTCGACAAGCTGTTCGGCCGGAAATAGCTCAAGGATCCGCCCGCATGATGTTTACCGATGCGCAACGCCTGCTCGAGGAGTTTCTGGCGCCCCTCACGCTCGATGAGTTCCTCGACGGCATGCTGCTCGGCGGTTTCCGCAAGATCGACGGCGATGCCGGCACCTCGCGCACCGGCCTTCTGGGCGCGGACCCCGAGAGCGTGCTGCTGGGTGCCTGGCAGCTGGCGCCGAAGCTGACATTTCATTCCGCCAACGCCACCGGGCCTGCGCCGAGCCTGGCGAACATTGCGGGCGCGGCCGACTTCCAGCAGCGCATCGCGCAGTTCCATGCCCGCAACTTCTCGGTGCGCTTCCCGGAGCTGCGGCCGCTGTCCGCGCAGCTGGATCGCCTGGGACGCGCGCTGGAAGTGCTGCTGCATCAGCAGGTGACGGCTTCGGCCTTCTGGAGCCGCGGCGGCATGAAGGCACCGGTGCACTACGATGACCACGACCTGCTGGTCGTGCAGCTGCGCGGCACCAAGCGCTGGTACGTTTCCAGCCGTGTCTCCGAGCTCAACAACACCTGGGCGGCGATCCCCGAGCGGCCGCCCGAACTTGGGCCGCACCACACCGTCGACGTGGCCCCCGGCGACCTGCTCTACCTGCCACGCGGCACCTGGCACAGCGTCGACTCGGACAACAACTCGCTGCACCTGTCGATCGGCTTCACCCCTCTTACGGTGCGCGCCGCGGTGATCGCCGCCGTCGATCACCTCGCCGACCTCGATCGCGGCTGGCGCACGACGATCGGCAACCGGCTGCCCTACCAGCTGCGCGGCCCGGCAGTGGACCGCATCGCCCAGGCGGTGGCGGAAGCGACCGTCAATCTCGCCAATGCCTGCCGCACGCCGGGGTTCCTGGTGAGTGCGCTGCAGTGGCGCTCGTCGCGCGCCATCGCCGCGCTCGCGCCGCTGCCTGCGCACGACGGCGCCCCGGCCCTGACCCTGGACAGCGAGCTGGCGCAGGGCGAGCTGGCGTTCTGCCACCTGACGGCGACGGCCGAGCGCATCGACCTCAGCTATCCCGGCGGACACGTTTATATCCACCGCGGCGTGCAGCCGTGCGTCGAGTACATGGTCAACACCGCGCGCTTCCGCGTGCGCGACATCCCGGGCGAGGTCGGCGACGACATCCGCCTGTCGCTCGCCGGCCGTTTCCTCGAGATCGGCCTCCTGAAACTCGCCCCCGCCAGAGCGCGCGCCACGAGCGCCTGAAGAGGCATGCGCCGCGGGCCGCCGGCAGCCTTCGCGCTAGACTTGTGCGCCGCGAGTGACCTGCCGCTCGAGGCACTGTTCACGGAGTTACGCCATGGCCGTCCGCTGCGCAACCTTACGACTGCTGCCGGCCCTGACCCTGCTCGCACCGGCACTGGCCGGCGCGGGCCTGGCGCGCGCGCTGCCCGACGAGCTGCACGCCTGGGCAGGCGGGGATGACCCGGCGGCGCTGACGAGCTGGGTGCAGGAGCACCTGCAGCGCGCCGATGCCGCGATCGCCAGACTCACCGGCGTCAAGGGCGCGCGCACGCTCGACAACACGCTGCGCCCCTACGACGATGCGATCAACGAGCTGACCTTCGCGGCGCAGCAGTCGCAGGTGCTGTACGGCGTGGGTGCGACCAAGGCGCTGCGCGACAAGGCCCAGGCACTCACCCGGACCGCCAACGCTGCGCTCACCGAGCTGTCGCTCAACCGCGCCGTCTACCAGGGGCTGTCGGGGCTGCCCGCACCGGGCGATGCCGGCACCCGGCACTACCTGGAGCGCACGCTGCTCGAGTACCGGCTCGCCGGCGTCGACAAGGATGACGCCACGCGCGCCCGCATCAAGGCGCTGCAGGACAAGATCACCGAGCTCGGACTCGCATTCGAGCGTGCCGTGCACGATGACGTGCGCACGGTGGTCGTCGCGCGGGCGCAGCTCGACGGCCTGCCGCCGGACTACCTCGCGGCGCATCCGGCCGATGCGCAGGGACACGTCACGATCACCACCGACCCGCCGGACGCCTGGCCCGCGCAGAAGTTCGGCAACGACGCCGACCTGCGCCACAAGCTGTATCTGGCGGCCAACTCGGTCGCCTACCCCGCCAACACCGCGACGCTGCGGGGACTGCTGCAGGCGCGCGCCGATCTGGCGCAGCTCCTGGGCTATCGCAGCTGGGCGGACTTCGCCATGGCCGACCAGATGATCGGCTCGCCGGCCAAGCTCCAAGCCTACCTCGCCAGGGTGGACGCAGCCTCGCGCGAACCCGGGGCGCGCGAAGATGCGGCGCTCGTGGCGTTCGCGCACGAGCGCGACCCGACGCTCACGCGGATCGCCGCGCCCGACGTGCGCTACTGGCAGGAGCAGTACCGCCGCGCCAAGTTCAGCTTCGACTCGCAGAGCGTGCGCCCCTACTTCCCGTACGCGGCGGTCGAGCGCGGCGTCATCGCCACCGCCGCGAGGCTCTTCCACCTCGACATCCGCGCGGTGGCGGGCGTGCGCACCTGGCACCCGTCCGTCACCACCTACGACGTCTACGACGGCGGCAGCCGGCTCGGACGCATCTATCTGGACATGCATCCGCGCGCGGGCAAGGACAAGTGGTTCTCGACGCAGCTGCTGAGCGCGGGCATCGCCGGCCGCCAGCTGCCGGAAGGCACGCTGGTGTGCAACTTCCCCGGTGGCAGCGGCGCCGACCCGGGCCTGCTGCAGTACAGCGACGTCGTGATCTTCCTGCACGAGTTCGGGCACCTGATGCACCACGTCATCGGCGGCCACAACCCGTACGCCGGCGAGGGCGGCTTCAACGTCGAGGGCGACTTCGTCGAGGCGCCCTCGCAGATGCTCGAGGAGTTCTTCCACGACTACGGCGTGCTGCGCTCGTTCGCGCACCACTACCAGACGGGCGCGGTGCTGCCGCAGGAGCTGTATGCGCGCATGACGCGCGCCGATGCCTACGGGCGCGCGAGCGCCCAGCAGCGCCAGCTGATGTACACGGCCATCTCGCTGGACTTCCACAGCCAGCCGCCACAGCAGCTGGACTTCGACGGCACCTACCAGCAGGACTTCACGCGCTACAACACGGCCGCGTTCGCGCCGGGCGATCACCTGTGGGCGAGCTTCACGCACCTGAACGGCTACAGCTCGAACTATTACACCTACGTGATCGACAAGATCATCGCGCTGGATTTCTTCGCGCAGTTCGACGGCCGGGACCTGCTCGGCGGACCGGCCGGCATGCGCTACCGGCGCAGCGTGCTCGCCCCCGGCGCCACCCGGCCCGCAGCGCAGCTGGTCCACGACTTTCTGGGTCGCGAACCGAACCTGGACGCCTACAAACGCTGGATGCTGGCGGAGTTCGAGGCGCCCGCTACGGCTTCTTCAGCCGCTCGCTGAGGCGCTCGAGGAGCTTCGAGAACGGCGAGTTCTTCTGCACCTCGACCTGCAGGTGCCGCACGCCCGAGTCGTTGAGCGTCTCGCCGGTGCCGACGTCGATCGACAGCTGGCTGGCGCCGAGGATCTCGAGGGTTTCCTCGAGCGTGTGCGGGTTGCGGTGATCGCGGGCCCCGACCTTGCCGCCTCCGCGCTTCGGCGCAGGCTTCGGCTGCGGCCCTATCTCGCGCAGCGCCCGGCCCACGGCCAGCTTGCGCGCGGGCGCCTTGGCCGGCGCCGCCGGGGGCAGCGGCTTGACGCTCGCCTCGTCGATCAGCTTGAACTCGTCCATCGGGTCGGAGCGCGGGCTCACCGGCGCGGTCAGGGTCGCCGCCAGCTCCTGGTCGGTGGCACGCGCCTTTTCCTGCGGGCTCACCGGCAGGACTGCGACCGAGGCGAACTCCGAGCGCACGTAGTGTGCGACCTGCTTGGCAGAGATCGCGTCGCTGAAAAATCCCAGGCGCAGCCCGTACCACTTGCGACCGTCGCGGCTGCCCTCGACGGTGTACAGCGTGTAGGCGCTGAAGATCGCCAGCGGTGGCACCTTGTCGAGTTCGACCGGCTGCACCGACCACTGCAGCTGCACGGCAAACGCCACCGCACTGTTGTTGACGACCGCCTCCTTCAGGGCGCGACGCGTGCCGGTGTCATCGGGCTTGAGCAGCGGAATGTTGCCGTCCAGTGCCTCGGCGGCGCCCGCCTCGCCCGTGCCGGCGCGGCGCGTCTCGAGCAGCCGCAGCACCTGCGTGTCACTGAGACCGGAGTGCTCGGCGGTGGCCTCGCGCGGCAGCACCGGTGCCTGCATCTGGCGCGTCTCGCCGGTGGCGCTGGCATCGCCGAGCGCCTTGAGCACCTCGCGGACGTTGGAATCCTCGAACACCGGCTTGGCGCTCACCTTCGCCATGCGCGGCATGGCAGCGGCCGGTGCCGCCGGCGGGCTGACGGGCTTGGCGGCCACCTGCGGCGGGACCGGCGCTGGCGCTCTGGCCGTCGCTGGCGGCAGCGCCCGGGCAGCAGGTGCCGCCGGCGGCAGCGGCGCGCGCGCAGGGCGCGGCAGGCTGCGGGCGCGGGGGCGCTGCGGCCATGGCCGGAGCTCTCGCCTGGGTGAGCGGCGCACGGGCGGGCGGTGCCGCCACGGCGGGGATTCGGGACTGGGGCGCTGACGGGCGCGCCGGGACAACCGGCACAGCCGCACGCGCGGCGCTGTTCACGGGGGCTGCGCGCTGGGGCAGCGGCGGGGCGGCGTGCACGACCGGCACGTGCAGGTTCGGCGGCACGGCCGTGCGCTGCGGCGCCGGCGGGGCGGCGGCCGGACGCGCGCTGATGGCAGAGGCCCTGGGCGGCGGGCCGGCGGCGTGCTGCGCCTGCGCGGCCTGCGCGGCCGCGGCGCGCTCGCGCAGCTTGCGACCCGGAGCCTCGCCGGCCCAGGCGCCCGGATAGATCTCGCGCACGACGTTCAGCCATTCCTCGGCTTCGGCGAGGGTGGCGAAATAACCCATGTGCAGACGGAAGCGCTCGCGGCCTTCCTCGAAGCGCCGGCTGACGAAAAACGTAAAGCGCTTCAGCTCCGGCAGTTCGGTCTGCGCCAGCGCCATCGGCGTGGATGACGAACACAGATTGAGCACGAACGGCCCTGCATTTGCCGCAGCCGCAGCCGTGACGGCCATGCCCGCGACGGAGTCGGAAGCGTAGTTGGGAGATGCTGTCATAACTTCCCCGAGACCGAACACTTCAAGGGCCGCGGTCCGGCGCGAGTGCACGCTGGGGATGCTTACGAATCGTGGCTGACACGATCGCGGCAGCCCCGCCGTCGTAGGAACTCGTCCTTTAGACCGGTGGCTTTGCGTCCCCGTCTTTCGACGGGTTTGCCCTTTTCACTGCGGCTAGTGTCAAAGCGTCGCGGATCGCAGTCAAGGCCTTAAAACGTGTCGCGACTCTCATCGGTGTCACATATCGGAGACACGCGCCCTGCCGGCACCTTTATGTCTTACCCCCCGCGTTTACCAAAAGCGCCCCGCGCTCACCAGGTGCCGGGCGTAAAAGCCGCGGCCAAGTTCGCCGTAGGTCACCGCCTGGCCGGCGCGCGGGGCGTGCACGAAGCGGCCCGCGCCGCTGTAGATGCCGACGTGATTGATCGAGGCGGAGCGAATGCGGAAAAACACCAGATCGCCGGGTAAGAGCTGGCTCAAGGGCACCGCCCGCGCGGCGCGCTGCTGCGCGGCCGCCGTGCGCGGGATGGTCAGGCCCACCTGCTCGTGCACGTACAGCGCCAGGCCGCTGCAATCGAAGCCGCCGGCATCGGCCCCGCCGAAATGGTAGGGAGTGCCGATGAGCCCGGCGGCCAGCGCCGCGATGCGGGCACCGCCGGGCGCCGTGGGCGGCGGCGCAGGTGCGCGCAAGCCGGCGCACGAGCTCAGCAGCAGCGCCAGCGCCCAGCAGGATGCCCAGCGCCGCGCGGTGCTAGCGCGCGCGGGCGGGTGCCTTCGGCGACACAAGCGGCGGCGTACGGGAGTTGACGCGCGCCAGCGCCTCGATGCCCTCGTAGGTGTAGCGCTGCACGCCGCGGCGCCCGGAGCGGCTCGCCCCGAGCATGGCGCGCGCCACGGTGCGCGCGGAGATTCCGCGGAACTGCAGGTAGTTGCCGCGCAGCAGGGGGTTCACCAGCGGCATCAGGGCCGAGGCGATGAGCTCCATCGGACGCATCTCGCCGCGCCAGCTCAGCAGCAGCGAGGGCTGCAGGATGTCGAGCGATTCGAAGCCGATCGTCTGCAGCCCCTCTTCCATCTGGCCCTTGGTGCGCAGATAGAAGTTGCGCGCGCCCGGGTTGGCGCCGGCGCTCGAGATCACCACGAAGCGGCGCGCATTGGCCTGTCTTGCCGCGCGCGCGAAAGCCAGCACGCAGTCGACGTCGACCGCGCGGAAGCCCTGCTGCGAGCCCGCCTTGCGCAGCGTCGTGCCGAGGCAGCAGAAGGCCACGTCCGCCGTGAGGCCCTTCAGCTGCGACTCGAGGTGGTCGAACTGCACGATGCGATTGGCGAGCCGCGGATGCTCGCGGCCGAGCAGCGGTCGACGCGACACCGCGATGACGCGCCCGATGTCCGGAGCCGCCAGCAGCGCCTCCAGCGCATAGCCGCCGGTCAGGCCGCTCGCGCCCGCGAGCAATGCAATAGCGCTGTCCGCCTCCATCGCCGCCACCGTTGCCGCCTTCGGCGCAGTTCTTGTCATGAAAGCTTAGGAGTGCGCCTGTCCTGCGGCAAGCGGCGCGCTCTTTCAGCCCGCGGCGGGCGCAAGCCCGGGCCGCAGGCCGTGCGCTGCAAAGTAACGCTGCAGGCCGGCCGGGTCGGCGGCCGGATCAGCCAGCGCCACGTAGCTGTCGGGGCGCACCAGATACAGCGCATCGCGCCTGAATCCCGCCGCCTCGCAGCCGGAATTCCAGGCGAACACGTTGAGCGGCAGGCCGGCGGCGGCGCAGGCCGTGCGCAGCGCCGGCGTCGCCTGCCCGTACACGTGTACCTGCCAGCACATGGCGTTCAGGGAGGCGAAGTTGTCCGGCGCAGCCCCGAATACCCAGGGCAGGCGGTCCCCGCCATGCACGTGCCCGGCAGCCCCGGCCGACAGCGGCGCGTCGCGGTAGTTGAGCATGATCTGCGAGACGGTGCGGAAGATGAATTCCCGCACCGACTCGATCGCGATGGCCCGCGACAGCACCAGCGGCGCAAGACGCGTGCGCACGACGTTGGCGATCGGGCCGTCGGAGGTGGCGAAGCTGAAGCCGCGATCGGTGGTGGCCACCAGGCGGCGCGCGAACACGATGCGCTCGGCCTCGTAGCTGTCCAGGAGCCGCGCATCGCCCTGGCCCCTGAGCACGGTGGCCAGCTTCCAGGCCAGATTGATGGCATCGCCGATGCCGGTGTTCATCCCCTGCCCGCCGGCCGGGCTGTGGATGTGCGCCGCATCGCCCAGCAGAAATGCGCGGCCGTGCGCGAAATGCGCGGCGACCCGGTGGTGCACCCGGTAGCTGGAGAACCAGTTGACCGCGGTGACCTTGAGCTGCAGATTTTCGATCGCACGGCCGCTCACGTCCTCGAACCGCAGGCTCTCGGGATGCTCGGCGCGCGCATCGCGCACCGTGCCCACCAGGCGCACGTGGCCGGCCTGCGCCAGCGGGAACACCGCGAGAAAGTCCGCCTCGTCGAGATCGACGTGCAGCTCGCCGTTCACCGGCGCACCGGCCGCGGCGATGTCGGCGACGTAGAACACCTGCCGGTACGTGCCGCCCGGAAAACCGGTACCCAGTGTTTCGCGCACCAGCGAGCGCGCACCGTCGCAGCCGGCGATGTAGCGCACCTGCGCGAGCTCTTCGCTGCCGTCCGGCCGGCGCAGGCGCGCGTGCACCGACTCACCGTCCTCCTCAAAGGCTGCCAGCTCCGTGCGCCGCTCGACGCTGACGCCGCGCTCTGCCAGCCGCTCGATCAGCAGCCGCTCGTGCTCGTCCTGCGGGAAGATGTGCAGGAATGGAAAAGGAGTGAGCTGTTCGCCGACGGTCTCGAATCCGAGCCGCGCGGCATGCTTGCCGCGTGCCCACAGGTTCACCGCCGGCGTGCGGTGGCCGCGCTGCACGACGGCATCGGCGAGATCGAGCTGGCGATAGAGCTCGAGCGTGCGCGCCTGGACCGCAAGCGCCCGCGAGGTGGTGCCCGGTTCGGACGTCTTGTCGATGATGCGAACGTGCACACCGAATTTCGCGAGCCACAGCGCCAGCACCAGGCCGGTGGGTCCCGCGCCGACGATGAGCACCTCGGCCATGGACTTCAGATCGGTTGGTCGCAGCGCACGGTCACGGTCTGACTGTTCTGTCCGGGGCTTACCGTGATGTCGCGGCGCACTTCGTGGTAGCCATCGCGCGTACCGATGACCGTGTAGTGGCCGGGTTTGAGCTGGATGTCGCGCTCGGCGAAGGTGCCGAAGCTGCCGATGCTCGGAATCGCCACCTGCGTCTGGCTGTCCGAGAGCAGGGACAGGCTCACCGGCGTGTCCAGTCCCGGCAGCAGCGCCGCGAGGCGGGCAATCTGTGAGCGCAGGATCGGGCCGGGTGAGGGCTCCTCCTGCGCACTCTGCAGCAGCGCCGCCGCCTGGTCGCGCGCCACCGCCGCGCCGAGGCGGTCGGGATGATCGATGAAGCCCTGCAGCTCGTCATCCAATTCGAGGCGCGCCTGTGCGTGCGCCTTGCCCATCTGCGCATACGAGTCGCCGCCGTCACGGCGCAGCAGATATGAATAAGCGGTCAGCGCATCGCCCCAGCGCTCCTGCGCTTCGAGCTGTTCGGCATGACCGCGGCTCACCGTGCCCGGTCCGCGCCCGACGCTGGCGGCCGCGACGCGCCGCAGGCCTTCAGCCGCCTCGGCTCCGTCCGGCCGCGCCGCATGCGCGCGCTGAAACGCCGCGCGCGCTTCGTCCAGGCGTCCGGCACCGAGCGCCGCGTAACCTTCGCCGGCGGCCGCAGCGTAGCCGTCGTTGCCGACCGCGGCCTGGCTGGCGGGGGCCGCGGCGGGCACGGGCGGCGGGGCCAGCGCGGCGCTCGCAGGCTTGCTGTCTGCGGCAGGCGCCGGCGCCGCGGCACTCGGGCTGCTCACGCTCGGCAGCGGTGGCGGCACGGGCAGCGGGCTCAGTTGGCGCGGCAGAAAAATGTAGGCCGCCGCCGCGGCGGCGGCGATGCCGCTCAGGACGAACAGCACGCGCGGCGCATTGCTGCGCATCGGTTGAAAGCGACGTTCCAGCACCGGGCTCGCGCCCACCTGCTGCCAGCGCGGCGGCGGGGTGAGCAGCGGCGCCGGTGTGAGCAGCGGCGCCGGTGTGAGCGGCGGCGTCGGGATGAGCGGCGGCAGCGGCAGATCGGCTTCGTTGGCCGCCGTGTCCGCACCGGGCACCTTACGCAGCATCGGTCCCGGCACTGCCTGCAATGCCGCGCGGCGCGCAGCTCCCGGCGAGAGCGGCGGCGGCACCGGCGGCGGCCGCACCGCGGCGATCAATGGCACGTCCGGCTGCGGCGCGACGGGCAGCGGGTCGGCGCCCGCCGCGGCGAGCCCGGGAATCTGGCCGGGCGGCAGCGTCGGAAACATGTCGTCGGACTGCGCCTTCGGCAGCAGCGGCCGCACCCGCCCGGACTGCGCCGGGTCGACCACGAAGGTGAGCGTGTCGTTGAGCGCGGCGGCCAGCTCCTCGATGACGACGTGCATCGAGGCCTGCCGTGCCTGCGCGTCCTTGGAGAGCATGCGCATGATCAGCGCATCGAGCCGCGGCGGAATCTGCTCGGTCGGCACCAGGGGCGGCACCGGCTCCTCCTGCACGCGGCGCGCGTCGAAGTGCGGGAAATACGGCGGGTGGCCTGACAGCAGCTCGTAGGCGAGCGCGCCCAGGCCGTAAATGTCGTCGGCCGGAGTCGGCGGCTCGCCGCGCAGCTGCTCGGGACTTGCCGTGAAGGGCGACAGGCCACGGATCATGGCGTCCTCGCCCGGATCCGGCGCATGCGCCGAGACGCCGAAATCGGCGAGCTTCACGCAGCCGCGCCCGTCGAACAGCACGTTGCCGGGCTTGAGGTCACGGTGGATGACGCCGCGCTCGTGGGCATGCTCGAGCGCCTGCGCCACTTCAAGGAGCACCGGCACGATGGTGAGATACCCCGCGCCGCGCAGCCGACGCAGGTCACCGCCGGTGGCCAGCTCCATCGGCAGGATGAACGTGTCGCCGTGGCGCTCGGGCGGAAAGACGTTGAGGATGTGAGGGTGGTCGAGGCGCGAGGCACTGTCGTACTCGTGCACGAGCACGATCCAGGCCGTCGCGCTGCGTCCCGGACCCGGGCGCAGGATCTTCAGCGCGATGTCGCTGCCGAGATTGGGGTCGTGAGCACGCCACACCTCGCCCTGGCCGCCGGCGCCCAGCCGTTCATGCAGCACGTAACGGGCCTTCAGAGGACGCCCGGGATTGACGGTCGCGGTCTCGTTCATGTCCTTAGTCAGTGTGCGCGGCCTATCGCGCAACGTTGCCACGTGCCGGAAGATGACAACTGAGGTTCCTGGCCGTTCATGAGGATCTTCCGGCCTAATCTTATGCCGGAAGTATGCCACCCTTGGGGGTGCCAGACTGTGCGTCTTTGCCGACGTTTTCGCGCTACGCCGGCGGCAACGCTAGAGACTCAGGCGCAGCTGGCCGCAAGCCCCGGTGGGTGGGCAGAAAAGGGCCGTGCTGAGGGATTTACGGCCCTGGCCACATAATCCCAGCCGCTGGCAGGCGATCCTGAAGCGCTCGCGCAACAGCTGCGCGTAGGGGCCCGTGCCGCGCATGCGCGTGCCGAAACGCGGATCGTTGTCCCGCCCGCCGCGCATGTCGCGCACCACCGCCATCACGTGCGCGGCGCGCTGCGGAAAGTGCGCCTCGAGCCATTCCCTGAACAGGTCCTTGATCTCGTACGGCAGGCGCAGCAGCACGTAGCCGGCCCAGCCGGCGCCGGCGGCGGCCGCCGCCGCCAGGATCGCTTCCAGCTCGTGATCGGTGAGCGCCGGGATGACCGGTGCCACCATGACGCCGCACGGCACGCCCGCCGCCGCCAGCGCCGCCAGCGTCCGCAGTCGCGCCTGCGGCGATGCGGCGCGCGGCTCCATGGTGCGCTTCAGCTCCGCGTCCTGGGTGGTGATGCTGATCGCGACGCTTCCGAGGCCCTGCTGCGCCAGCTGCGTGAGCAGGTCCAGATCGCGCAGCACCAGCGCGCTCTTGGTGATGACCGTCACCGGATGGCGCGTGCGCGTCAGCACCTCGAGGATCGAGCGCGTCACGCGCATGCGCCGCTCGACCGGCTGGTACGGATCGGTGTTGGCGCCGAGCATGATGGGCTTGCACACGTAGCCGGGCCGCGCCAGCTGCTTCTCGAGGACAGCGGCGGCGTCCTCCTTGTAGAAAAGCCGGGTCTCAAAATCCAGACCCGGGGACAGTCCCATGTAGGCGTGGCTGGGCCGCGCGTAGCAGTAGATGCACGCATGCTCACAGCCGCGATAGGGATTGATCGACTGCTCGAACGGGATGTCGGGCGAGTCGTTGCGGGTGATCAGCTCGCGCGCCCGCTCCGGCGCGAGCGTCGTGGCGATGCTCTCCGGTGCCTCCTCCACATACCAGCCGTCATCGACCGCGGCGAGTACCTGGCGCTCGAAGCGACCGGCGGGGTTGGACAGTGCGCCGCGGCCGGTAAAGGCCTGTGGGCCGATGAGCGTACGGGGCATGCAATATACTGTACGCCCATACAGTAAGGCGGTAAAGGCGCGCGGCCGTCCGCGGCGCGCCCTATTTCAGCAGGCGCAGCGAGAACGGGTAGCGGTAGGTCTCCCCTTCGCTCGCCTTGATGGCGGCGATCAGGGTCAGGACGAGCCAGGCGATGAACAGTGCCAGCCCGAGCAGGATGCCGACGAACATGAGCGTCAGGACCAGGCACACGAGCGCGCCGAGCAGCACCGAGATGTTGAAATTCAGCGCTTCCTTGGCGTGCGCCGCGACGAACGGCGAGTCGTCGCGCCGTGTCAGCCATACCACCAGCGGCCCGACCACGATGCCGGCGAGCGGCATGATGAGGCCTGCGAACGCCGACAGATGCGCGAGCATCCCCCAGGTGCGCTCGTTCTCGGTCGGCGCGGCGCCAGGCTTGTCGGCGGTCTCGCTCATGGCTGCGCCAAGAGTATCACTGCCGGGCGCCCCTCAAGTGCCGCCGCACTGCGCTGCCGTGGCATGATCGCCCGCCGTGGCATCAGCACAAAACAGCAGCGCCCCGTGGCGCCTCGATACGTTCGCCGCGCGCTTGGGCTACGCGGGCGTGGTACCGCTGGTGCTGTGCTTCGCCGGGGTGGCACTTCTGCCCGGCTACGACGCACGGGCGCTCGCGCAGCGCGGCGCCATCGCCTGGGGCGCGGTGCTGCTGGCGTTCTATGCTGCGGCGCACTTCGGTCTGGCGCTCGCCGCGGGGACGGCTGCTACGCGCACGCGCCTGAGCGCCGCCGCCGTGCCGCCGGTCATCGCCGCGGCGGCGCTGCTCATCGGCGGCCAGCGCGCGCTCGCACTGCTCGTGGTCGGTCACGGCGGGCTGTGGCTGTACGAGCACCGCGTGCTCGGGAGCGCTCTGCCGGCGGCGTACCTGAACCTGCGCCGCCAGCTGGCGTTCGCCACCTGCGTGCTGCTCGCGCTCACCGTGTTCGTGTCGGACGCCGCCGGGCTGAGCTGAAGGAGCGTGACGCCCATGATGGAAGACTTCGGCTCCGCGACCTGGCTGCGCCGCCTGATCACGGTGGTGCTGCTGGCAGGTCTGGTGCTGCTCGGCGAACGCGTCATGGATCCGTTCATCGTGCCGCTGGTGTGGGCGGCGATCCTCGGCTTTGTCAGCTGGCCGGGGTACGTGTGGCTGCTGCGCGTGTGTCACGGGCGCGGCATCGTCGCCGCGCTCATCATGACCACGGTGGTGTCACTCGCGGTCATCGTGCCGCTCGCCTGGCTCGCGGTGGTGCTGCGCCTGGAGGTGGTGCACGCCTACCACAAGACGCAGGAACTGCTGGCGGGCGGACTGCAGCTGCCGCCTTCCATCCTGCGGCTGCCGTGGATCGGTGACCAGCTGCACGACCTGGTGACGCGCGCGGCGCAGGATCCGCACGCGCTCGGCCTGGAACTGCGCAAGGTCACCGACCATTCCTTCGACCAGATCGCGCACGTGGTCGGCGGCATCAGCCGCAACGCGGTGAAGCTGCTGCTGGCCGTGGTGAGTTTGTTCTTCGTGTATCGCGGCGGCGAAGTGTTCGCCGCGCAACTGTCGCGCGCGCTCGGCTATGTGCTCGGCCCGCGCGTCGACAACTACCTGAACGCCATCGGCACGACCGTCAAGGCGGTGGTTTACGGCCTGGTGCTGGCGGCCGCGGTGCAGGGCGTGCTGGTGGGCTTAGGCTACTGGGTGGCCGGCGCCGGCGCGCCGGTGTTCCTGGCCGCCCTCACCACGGTGTGCGGCCTGATCCCGTTCGCCGTGCCGGCGCTCCTCACCGGCGTGGTGCTGTACCTCGTGATGATCGGTCACACCGTGGCGGCGATCTCGCTCGGGGTGTGGGGCGGCATCGTGGTGGGCTGGACCGATCACATGGTGCGGCCGTTCCTCATCAGCCGCGAGGCGCAGATCCCGTTCCTGCTGGTGATGTTCGGCGTGCTCGGCGGCCTTGCCGCATTCGGCCTGGTGGGACTTTTCATAGGTCCGGTGATCCTCGCCGTGCTGCTGGCGATCTGGCGCGAGTGGCTGCACGAGAGCGGCCAGCCGAGCCAGCCGGCGGCCCCGCCCGCCGAGCCTCAGGCGCCGAGGAACATGCGGTAGGCGGGGTTGGCGGTTTCCTCGACGTAACCGTAGTGCAGCTCGTTCAGGTGCGTGAGGAACTCGGCGCGCTCGGCGGCGGGCACCTGGATGCCGGCCAGCACGCGCCCGTAGTCCGAGCCGTGATTGCGGTAGTGGAACAGGCTGATATTCCAGCGCGCCCCGATCGCCTGCAGGAACTTGAGGAGCGCGCCTGGCCGCTCCGGGAACTCGAAGCGGTACAGCAGCTCGTCGCTTAAGCCCCCGGCGTGGCCGCCGACCATGTAGCGCACGTGCAGCTTCGCCATCTCGTCGTCGCTCATGTCGGTGACCTGGAAGCCGGCCGTGCGCAGCCCCGCCACCAGCGCATCCTTCTCGCTGCGGCCGGCCCCGAGCGCGATGCCGGCGAAGATCTGCGCGCTGGCAGCGGCGGCGTAGCGATAGTTGAACTCGGTGACGCTGCGCTGCCCCAGCGCCTCGCAGAAACGCAGGAAACTGCCGGGCTGCTCCGGTATCACCACCGCCAGCAGCGCTTCGCGCTCGCCGCCCAGGTCGGCGCGCTCGGCGACATGGCGCAGGCGGTCGAAGTTCATGTTGGCGCCGCTGTTGATCGCGACCAGGCGCTTACCCGTGAGGCCGGCGCGCGCTGCGTACTTCTTCAGGCCCGCCACCGCCAGCGCGCCGGCCGGCTCGACGATGGAGCGGGTGTCCTCGAACACATCCTGGATGGCGGCGCAGATCTCGTCGGTGCTCACCAGCAGCACCTCGTCCACCAGTCCGCGGCACAGTGCGAAGGTCTCCTCGCCGACGCGGCGCACGGCGACCCCGTCGGCGAAGATGCCGACGCGCTCCAGCGTCACGCGCCGGCCGGCCCTGAGCGATGCGTGCATGCCGGCCGCATCGTGCGGCTCGACGCCGATGACCTTCACGCCGGGATAGAGATACTTCACGTACACCGCGATGCCGGCGAGCAGCCCGCCGCCGCCGACCGGCACGAACACCGCATCCAGCCGCCCGCCGCTCTGGCGCAGGATCTCCACCGCGATGGTGCCCTGGCCGGCGATGACGTCGGGATCATCGAACGGGTGCACGAAGGTGAGGTGGCGCTCGCGCGCCAGCTGCAGCGCCTGTTCGAAAGCGCTGTCGTAGTCATCGCCGTGCAGCAGCACCTCGGCGCCCAGGTCGTTGACCGCCTGCAGCTTGATGAGCGGGGTGGTCTGCGGCATGACGACGACGGCTTCGATGCCGCGGCGCTGCGCCGCCAGCGCCACGCCCTGGGCGTGGTTGCCGGCCGAGGCGCACACCACGCCGCGGCGCGCGTGGCTGTCGGACAGTTGCGCGATGCGGTTGTAGGCGCCGCGCAGCTTGAACGAGAACACCGGCTGCAGATCCTCGCGCTTCAGCAGCACCTCGCAGCCAAGACGGCGCGACAGGCGCGGCGCCAGCTCCAGCGGCGATTCGATCGCGACGTCGTAGACGCGCGCCTTGAGGATCCGCTCGATGTAGGGACTCGCCACCGCGCTCACATCCGCCGCGCCGCCGGAAGGCGCATTGCGTCAGAGCTTAGCGGCGCGCGCGCGCGGTGTCAGCGCTTGTCGGCGCTCCGGCGTACCGCGAAGCGGTACAGCGAGCGCCCCACGGCGACCTGATCGCCGTCCTTGAGCGTTTGGCGCGTGATGCGGCGATTGTTGACCAGCACGCCGTTGGTGCTGTTCAGATCCTCGATGATCGTGTGCACCGGACCCACCAGGATCACCGCGTGATGGCGGCTGACGTACTTGGCATCGATCTGCAGGTCGTTGTCGGGCGTACGGCCGATGCTGGTCTTGCGGCCGAGCACGTGCACGATCTCGCTGCCACCCTCGCTGTGGATCAGCAGGCGGGTGGCGCCTTCGGGAACCGGTGTCTCGCCCTCGCCCTGGCTCTCGCCGCCGGCCGCCTGGCGCGCCGCCTCGCGCAGCGCTGTGTTGCTGCCGGTGTCGCTCGTGGCCGCGGGCGGCTCCTCGCTCACCGCACGCACGCTCTGGGCGGACTTTTCCAGCTCCTCAAGACGCGCGCTGCGGTTGCGGGCCTCCGACTCGAGCCGGTGCACCGTGTCCTCGGCGGCGCGCAGGTCATTTTCCAGCTCGCGCACCCGGGTGAGCGCGCTGTCCGCCTCGGTGCGCGCGGCGATGGCCGACTCGCGCTGTTCCTGCGCCTCGCGCGCGGCTTCGCGCGCGCGCGTCTCGGCGGCGCTGATGCCGGCCTGATTGCCGTTGCGCTCCTCCTGCGCCGCACGCAGCACTTCGCCCCAGTCCTCCATTTCGCTGCGCAGCGTCGTCAGCTCGCTCTCGGTTTGTGTGACGCGTGCGCGCGCGCTCGCCAGTGCGCTCTGCAGCTCGCTGACCTGCTGCCGCTCCCGCGGCAGTTCGCCCTCGAGCGCGGCGGCATGCGCGCTGGCGGCAGCCGCGCTGGCGCGCGCCGCCTCGAGGGCGCTCGTAAGTTCGCCGTGCTCGCTGCGCAGACGCTGCAGCTCGGCGAGCTGCTGGGCGGCGCTCTCCTGGTGCGCGGTGGCGAGGGTCTCGAGCGCTCGCACGCGCTCGGTTGCGGTGTTAGCCTCGCCTTGCAGGCGCGTGATGCTGGCGTGCAGCCCCTGCGTCTCCTGGCGGGTGTCCTGCAGCTGGCCGTCGCGCTGTGCGAGCGTCGCGGTCAGTGAGCTCAGCTGCTGCTCGAAGCGCTTGATGCGCTCGGCGCGCGCCGCAAGCTCGGTGTCCTTCTCGCGCACCTGAGCCTCATGGCTGCCGAGCGCGCGTGTCTGGCGCTCGAGGCTGGCGGCGTGGCTGTCGGCCTCATGGTGCAGATCCACCACCAGCTCTTCGACGATGCGGCGGCGTCCCTCGAGGCTGCGCGTCGATTCCTGATGGGCGGCACTGCGGCGGCGCTCGTCCTCGAGGTCGGCAGTGACGCTGGCGGTCTGGGCCTGGCTGCGCGCCAGTTCCAGCTGATGCTGTTCCTTGTCGCGGCGGCGCTTCGCTGTGCTTTCCTGCTCGTAGGCTGCGATGCGGCGTTCGTGCAGCGCCGCCAGTTCCTGGGCGGCACCGGCCTGCGTGCGGATCTGCACCCGCACCTGGGCGAGTTCATCGACCAGGGCGGCAGCGCGCTGCTCGGCGGCGGCGCGCGTGCGCATCGCCTCATCGAGCTGCGTGGTGAGCTGCGTTATCTGCTGTGCGGCCGCGACCAGCTGCGCCTGCAGGCTGTCGAGGCTGGCGGCGCGCTGTTCGGCCGCCGCCGCACGCTGTTCGGCGGTGGTGAAGGTGCGCGTCGCCTCGTCCAGCTGGTCGGCCTGCTGCGCCGCGTTCGCCTGGTGTACGGACAGTTCGCTGGCGAGTGCGTTGGCGCGCGCCTCGGCGCCAGCGCGCGCCTGCGCCGCGTCCTGCAGCTGCGTGGCCTGCCGCGCGAGCTCTTCCTGGCGCTGCTGCAGTTCGAGGTTCAGCCGCGCCGCTTCTTCCTGGCGCTGCTCCAGTTCGAGATTCAAGCTGGCCGAGCGCTGTTCGGCGGCGGCGTGCGCCGCCTGGGCTTCGTCGCGTGCCGCTTCGAGCTGCGTCAGCCGCTCGCCCTTGTTGGTGAGCAGTTCCTGGGTCTCGCGCAGCTGCACGGACAGCGCCTGCAGCTGCTCGCCGTGCTCGGCGGCGGCTTCGGCGAGCGCGCGCGCCACCGGCGGCACGCTCCAGGTATCGGTACCCGAGTGCTGTTCGTCGGCGGCCGCCAGTGCGCCGGCAGCCCCGGCCGCATCGAGCACGGGCAGCTCGGCTGTGCTCTCCAGGTCGGGGTCGGCGTGGACTTTTACGGGCGGCGGCATGGGACGCGGACTCATTATTTTTTTCTCCTCATCCTTTTGGAGAAAAGTGTAGCGCCTAAGTGTGTCAGTGCCGCGTAGTGCGTCCCAATTATGTGAAAGGAATCGCGAAAAAAGTCTGTTTTCACGTGCTCAGGAACGCTCGCACCGCGTCCGCGAGCGGCTGCGGGGCACCCGCCAGCAGCTGACCGGCCGGCAGCTCGAGTTCCATGAGACGGGCCCCCGGCAGTATTTCCCGGACCCGCCCGGTCGCCTCCCACAGATCATCGCGCGGCCGCAGCACCAGTACGCGCTGCGTGAGCTTCGCCAGACGCTCGCGCACCGGGTACTGCGCGGCAGCTTCCGCGGCCCAGCGCTGCCACTCGATCGGCCGCAACGCCTCGTCCGTTGCGGCCGGCGCGGGAACGCTGGAGCGCTGCTCGGCCTCGCTCAGCAGCGGCACCGATACGAGGATCACGCGGGTAATCTGCGTCGGCCGGGTGAGCGCGAGCTCGCTCGCGAGCAGCGCGCCGCCGCGCAGGCCAAGCACCGCAAGCTTGCGCAGGCGCATGGTGTCGACAAAATCCGCAAGTGCGGCGGCATAGTCGCCAAGTGCAGGGCGCGTCGCCGGCCCGTCGGACTCGCCGAAGCCGGGCAGGTCGGGTGCGTACACGGAGCGCTCCGCACCGGCGAGCGCCAGGAACCGCGCGAAGGCACGGCCGGAACCGCACAGGTCGTGCACGCACAGCAGCGGCGTGCCTTCCTCGAAACCGCCGCCCGGCGGCATGGCGTGATGCACATGCAGCTGCCCGTAGCGGCTCTCGAAGTAGCCCCGGCGCACGCGCGCTTCGGGGCTCGCGGGCAGGCGGGTCCGGCTGATCTTCGCCATCGGCAGCGAACTAGCGGGCGTCCTGCTCGGCCGCGGCGCGCTGGTCAGCGGCCTGCTGCGTGGCCGCGCTGATTCCCTGCCGCACCTGTTGCTCGGCCTGCCTGGCCTGCTGCGCCTGTTGCGCTGCGGCGCTCGCGGCAGCCGCCGCGGAGCCTCCCGTGTCGATGAGTCCGCAGCCGGCCAGCGGCAGCACCAGCAGCGCCGTCAACGTCCATGCCCGTGCCATATCCAAACCTCAGGCGCCGAAATGTGCTTCCAATCTACCCGCCGCCGGGCAACGCGCAAGAGAACTGGTACTCATTGCACGGCGCGCCCCCTGCGCAGATGCGCGCGGGCCGGCGCCGGCCGTGGCGCCTTGGCAGGCGCCTGCGGCCGGGCAGGTGCCGATCCTTAGGCTAGCGCCGGCGCGCGCGTCTGGCCGGGCGGCGGGCGCGCTTGCGCGCCGGCTTTCTTTTCGCCGCCTTCTTCTTCGCGGGCCGCTTCGCCGCCTTCTTTTTCGAAGGCTTCCTGGCCTTCCTGGCCTTCCTGGCCGCTTTCTTCACGGCCTTCTTGGCGGGCCTCTTGCGGGCAGGTTTGGCCGCTGCGGGCTTCGCTGCTCCTGCCTTGGCTGCCGGCGCTGCTGCTGCCGGTGCGGGCTTGGCCTTGGGTGCTGCGGCTGGTGCAGCAGCCGGCTTGGGCTGAGTCGTCGTGCGCGGCGCTTCCTGCACCGCAAACGCCCCGCCCTGCGGGTCCAGCATGAGCGCGATCCAGGTGCCGCCGGGAACCTCCATCGGTCCATGCAGCAGCCGTCCACCGGCGCCCTTGGCAGCCGCGACCGCCCGAGTGGAATCGGCCACGTGCACATAGCTCAGCCACGAGGGTGCCGCGGACGGTGCCGCAAGTCCGACCATGCCGCCGACGTCTTTGCCAGCGCGCGTGATGATCTGGTAGACGCCCATCGCGCCCATGTCGTGTGCCCGGCCCGCTTTCCAGCCGAATACAGCGCCATAGAAGCGCAGCGCGGCGGCGGTGTCGGTGGTCTGCAGCTCGTGCCAGCTGAAGCCGCCCTGCGCCGGCTCTGCCGGAGTGGGACCTGCCCCCGGGGTGAACACCGCAAACGTGGCGCCCTGCGGATCGGCGAGCACCGCGAAACGCCCGACGTTGGGAATGTCGGCCGGCGCCTTGACGAGGCGGGCACCCAGTCCCTGCGCCTGCGTGCAGGTCGAGTCGACGTTGGGCGTGCCGATGTAGATGAGCCAGTGCGGGGTGGCGGCACTGGAGTCGCTCGGCGACGCCATGAGACCGCCGATCTGGGTCTGGCCCGCCATGAAGATGGTATAGCCGGGCAGGCTCGACGGCGCGGTGCGCCACGGCAGCACCTTGGGGTAAAACGCGGCGGCGCCGGCCGGATCGGGCGTCATCAGTTCGTGCCAGACAAATCGTCCCAGGACTTCGGCGTTGCTCATGGTGACTCTTCCTCTTGTTGGCGCTCGACATCGTCCACTGGCGACGACGGGCGCGACATTCTGCCCTGCTCCGCTGCTGGCTGCCATGGCAGTCGCGGCGCTGCACCGGGCGGGCGCGTCCGCTCGTGCCACAAGAGGTACAGCCCGCTGGCGATGACGATGCCGCCGCCCAGGCACACCCGCGCCGACGGCAGCACGTGCCAGAACACCCGGTCGATGGCGATACCCCACAGGAGCGCCGTGTACTCGAACGGCGCGACGGTGGCCGGCGGCGCGGAACGGAACGCCTCGGTGAGGAAGTGCTGGCCGATGGCGGCGAGCAGCCCCATCGCCGCCAGCCACTTCCAGTGGGCCGGCGCGAGCGCGACCCAGTGCGGCGCGGCCAGCGCCGCGGCGAACACGGTCATGAGGCTGATGGTCCAGAACACGACGCTCGCGGTGCTGTCGGTGCGCGTCAGCACGCGCACGGCGATGGCGCCGAGCGCGTAGGCGATGGCGGCGACCACAGCGGCGAGCGCCCCGAGGCTGGCAAGTCCGGCGCTGGTCGGGCGCAGCATCACCAGGACTCCTGCCAGCCCCACCAGGATCGCGAGCCAGTTGCCGATGCGCAGCCGCTCGCGCAGCAGCGGCACCGACAGTGCCGCCACGATCAGCGGCGCGGACAGGAACACCGAGTAGGCATTGGCGAGCGACAGCGTGCGCAGCGCATAGATGAAGCCGCCGAGCACCACCACCGTCAGGAGTCCGCGCAGCAGGTGCACCCGCCAGCGCCGCGGCCGCAGCTCGCCAAGGCGCCCGGCCAGGAGCAGCGGCAGCACCGTGAAGGGGAGCGAGGCGGCGCCGCGCAGCACCGCCACCTGCATCGGCGGGTAGTGGGCGGCGAACATCTTCATGAGCGCGTCCATGAACGAGAAAGCCGCCACCGCGACGATCATGGCGCCGATCGCCTGAACTCTCCCCGCCTGCACGCTATGTCAGCCGGCCGGATCGGCTTCCGGGCGTCCGCCATGCGGTGCCGTGGTGCGGTAGTGCGTGCCGAGCAGGCGCGCCGGCAGCCGGAACGCGCTAATCAGCGACACCACCAGCGCGGAGGCGTACGGCACCGACTGCACGAGCAGCACCACGATCCACGCCAGCCGGTCCGGACCTGCGCTCTCGGGCAGCCCGGTGTGCGCCACGGCCCACGCCGACAGCATCAGACCGAACATCATGAGGGTCTCCTCGCGCGCCGCGGCCAGTGCGTGCAGCAGGCCCGAGCTCGCGCCGCGCTTGGGCGTGCGGAAGAACGGCTCGCCCTTCGTGACCAGGCCCTTCACCGCCGCCGTACCGATGGTGTGCGTGAGCGCAAGTCCTGCGATCGCCGCGGCGACGGTCTGGCGTACGTTGGCGCCGACGCGCACGCGGTACAGGTGCACAAGCTTCGCAAGCTTGAAGGTGAACAGTGACAGCGGCAGCACCGAATACATGACGAGCGGCGGGTCGATATTGCCCGGCGCCCACACCATGGCGGCCGACCAGCCGAGCGCTGCCAGGTTGAACAGCAGGTTGCAGCCGTCGGCGACCCACGGCAGCCAGCCGGCGACGAAGTGGTAGCGCTGCCCGGCCGACAGCGGCCCGCCCTCGAGGAACAGCGGCCGCGCGTGCGCCTTGATGATCTGCATGGCGCCGTAGGCCCAGCGGAAGCGCTGCTTCTTGAAGTCGATGAAGGTGTCGGGCATCAGGCCGCGCCCGTAGCTGGCGGGCACGTAGCTGGCGTCGTAGCCGGCCTCGAAGATGCGCAGGCCGAGCTCCGCATCCTCGGTGATGCACCACTCCGCCCAGCGACAGCGCTCCAGCTGCGCACGGCGCACCATCGTCATGGTGCCGTGCTGGATGATGGCGTTGCGTTCGTTGCGCGTCACCATGCCGATGTGGAAGAAGCCGCGGTACTCGGCATAGCACATGGCCTTGAAGGCGCTCTGGCCGGCGTCACGGTAGTCCTGCGGCGACTGCACGATGGCGATGCGCTGGTCCTGGAACGCCGGCGTCAGGTCGCGCAGCCACGCCGCCTCCACCACGTAGTCGCTGTCGATCACCGCCACGATCTCGGTGTCGGCCGCCATGCGCTCCAGCGCGAAGTTGAGTGCGCCGGCCTTGAAGCCGGCGAGCGGCGCGACGTGGAAGAAGCGGAAACGCTCGCCGAGCTGCGCGCAGTGCGCCTCCAGCGGGCGCCACACGGCCTCGTCGCGCGTGTTGTTGTCGATCACCAGTACTTCGAAATTCGCGTAATCGAGGCGGGCGAGCGCATCGAGCGTCTCGATCACCATGGCCGGCGGCTCGTTGTAGGCCGGCACGTGCACCGACACCTTGGCGGGCCGCAGGCTGTGCTTGAGCAGCGGCGCGCCGAGCCGGCGCCGGTACTCGACCCAGTGGGCTTCCGCCCACTCGTGCGCCTCGGCGAGCAGCACCAGCATGACGCCGAGCATGCCGAGCAGCAGCAGCACGCCGGCGATGACGCTCGACACCGTCATGTACTGCTGCGTGAAGTCGTAGATGACCCACACCGCGATGGCCGATGCGGAACACACGACGAAGGCGAGGAAACTGCGGCCGCGGTTGCGCAGCGTGTTGCTGGTCAGGTACATGAGGCCGAGCACGGCGAGCGCCACCGCCACCGACACGGCGGCGAGGATGTGCCACTCCGGCACCCGCACGATGGGCGCGGTGAATTCGAACTTGGGCCGGCGGTTGACGTCGTACACGCCCCAGTACGAGCCCACCGCCCCTTCCATGTACGCCTTCCACGGCTGGTCGAACGCCTCCATGACGTAATAGAGGATCTCGTCCTTCTCGGCGCGGTGCAGGAAGCGGCGCAGGAACAGGGCTTCGTTGGCATCGGAGGCGACCGCGCTCTCGCGCGTGCGGCCGCGGCTCGGCCAGCCGATCTCGGCCACCACGATGGGTTTGTGCGGGAAGGCCTTCTGCAGGCGCTTGAGCTGCGCGAGCGAATAGTCGACCGCGTGCTCGACGTCGACGCCCTCCCAGTAGGGCAGGAGGTGCACGCCGATGAAGTCGACGTGCTGCGCCAGATCCGGGTGCGCAAGCCAGGCGGCCCAGGTCTCGGCGGTGCCGACCGGCGGCCCGATGGCGGTGCGCGCGCGATCCAGGTACGCCTCCAGCTGCTCGATCCGCAGATCGCCGCGCAGCAGCACCTCGTTGCCGACGATGACGCGCACCACGTTCTGGTGATTGTTGGCCAGATCGATCGCGGTCTGCAGCTGCTCCTCGTTCTTGTCCAGGTGGCTGTCGAGCCACACGCCGAGCGCCACGTTCAGGTCGTGCTTCTCGGCCAGCTCCGGCACGTCGGCGAGCGTGCGCTCCACCGAGTAGGTGCGCACCGCGTTGACGTGGCCCTCGAGCAGCGCCAGGTCCGCGTCGATCTCCTCATCGGTGGGCATCTGCCCGTGGGTCGGATCCTCGTTGGCACGAAACGGCGAGAAGGCGAAGCCCTGGATGCGTGCCGGCCAGGGCGGCTCGCGTGTCGGGCGGTTGAGGAAGGCCCACACCGCAAAGGTCAGCGTGGCGAACAGCGCCAGGATCAGCAGGCTCGGGATGCTTTTCATTGCGGCGCGGTGCGCCTACCAGCTGCCGGTGTTGGGCATCGACTTCCAGGGTTCGGCCGGGGCGAGCGCCGCCCCTTTCTGCAGCAGCTCGACGGAAATGTTGTCGGGCGAGCGCACGAACGCCATGTGCCCGTCGCGCGGCGGCCGCAGGATCGTCACGCCGTGCTCGGCGAGGCGCTGGCAGGCGGCGTAGATGTCGTCCACCGCATACGCCAGGTGGCCGAAGTTGCGGCCGACGCCGTAGCTTTCCGGATCCCAGTTGTAGGTGAGCTCCACCTGCGCCTCCTCGTCGCCGGGGGCTGCCAGGAACAGCAGCGAGAAACGCCCCTGCGGGTAGTCGCGGCGTGACAGCAGCGCCAGCCCGAGGGCGTCGCGATAGAACTTCAGCGACGCCTCGACGTCGGTGACGCGCACCATGGTGTGCAGATACTTCATCGCGTGATTTCCTAAAACATCTCCGACGGACCCGGCGTCTTGATGTCGACCTTGTGGCGCGAGGGGATGAACTCGCCGGTGATCATCTCCGCGTAGCTCTGCCCGGGGCCCACCATCGGGTAGACCCCGGCGTCCGGGTCGATCATAACCTCGAGAAACGCCGGACCGGGGAATGCGAGGAACTCGGCCACCACGCGCGGCACGTCCGCCTTCTTGTCCAGGCGCACCGCGTAGCGGAAGCCGTCGGCCTGCGCCGCCTTGACGAAGTCCTTCTTGTGCAGCGAGCGGTCGCTCGCCGACAGGCGCCCCTTGAAGAACAGCTTCTGCCACTGCTTCACCATGCCGTCGCCGAAGTTGTTGAGCACCACCACCTTCACCGGCAGGTCGTAGGTGGTCACGGTCTCGAGCTCGCCGATGTTCATGCGGATGCTGGAGTCGCCGTCGATGTCGATCACCAGGCGCTGCGGGCAGGCGATCTGCGCGCCGATCGCCGCCGGCAGGCCGAAGCCCATCGTGCCCATGCTGCCGGAGGTGAGCCACAGCCGCGGGGCGATGAAGTCGCAGTACTGCGCCGCCCACATCTGGTGCTGGCCGACCCCGGTGGTGATGATGGCGGCGCCGCGCGTGTGGCGGTTGATCTCCTCGATGACGTAGTACGGCTGGATCAGCGTGCTGGCGCGGTCGTAGTTCATCGCGTAGACGCGCTTCAGTTCCGCGAGTTCCTGGTGCCAGGGCGTGAAGTCGCAGCGCAGGCCCTGCTGGCGGGCGTGCGCGCTGAGCGCCTGCAGCGCCGGCGCCAGCAGCCCGACGTGGCTCCAGTGCGCGCGCTTCACCTTGTTGACCTCGGCGCGATCGACGTCCAGGTGCGCGACGCGCTGCGCATTGCGGGCAAACTGCTCCGGCACGCCGGCGACGCGGTCATCGAAGCGCGCGCCGACCGCGATGAGGAAGTCGCAGTCGTCGACGGCATAGTTGGCGAACGCCGCGCCATGCATGCCGAGCATGCGCATCGCGAGCGGCTGCGTGGTGTCGACCGCGCCGATGCCCATGAGGGTGGTCACGACCGGGATCTGCCACTCGCGCGCGAACTGCGCCAGCGCCTCGGCCGCGTTGCCGTTGATCACGCCGCCGCCGGCGTAGATGAGCGGCCGGGAGGAGGCCTCGAGCATGGCGAGGAAGCGCGCCGCGGCGGCAGGATCCAGCAGCGCCTGCTCCAGTTCCTGGGCGCGCCGCCGGAACCCGGGGATCGGCAGCACGCCGGCGCCCTGGAAGACCCCTTCCCAGTTCTGCACGTCCTTGGGGATGTCGACCACCACCGGTCCCGGGCGACCGCTGCGGGCGATCTCGAAGGCGGTGCGGACCGTGCTTTCGAGCTTTACCGGATCGGTCACGAGGAAGATGTGCTTGGCGACCGCGCCCATCATGGTCGGGACCGGAGCCTCCTGGAATGCGTCGGTGCCGATGGCGGCGGTGGACACTTGGCCACAAATCACGACAATCGGTATCGAATCTGCCATGCAATCGCGCACTGGTGTAACAGTGTTCGTGGCACCCGGGCCGGAAGTCACCAGGCACACCCCGACCCGACCGCTTGCGCGGGCGTAGCCGGCCGCCATGAAGCCTGCGCCCTGCTCGTTGGCCGGAACGATCAGCGGGATCGGCGCCTCGCCGGCGCGCACCGCCTGCTCGTTATAGAGGAAGACCGCGTCGTAGGTCGGCAGGATGGCGCCGCCGCTGTAGCCGAAGATGGCGCTCACGCCCTCATCGGCCAGCACCTGCATGATCATGCGGGCGCCGCTCATGCGCTGGCCGGCAAGCGGATGGCCCGCGCGGCTGCGTGGCTGGATCACCGTGTCACTCATGGAAGGTGCTAAAGGCTCGGGGGAACGACCGAGCCTAACAGCTTGGTTCCATGGTGCAAACTTCGCGCCATCCTTTATTCTGGCTGAGCGCCAACACCGGCGCCGCCGCCGCTTTCCGCGTCCCCTATGCGTCACGTCATTGCCATCCTGCTGCAGAACGAAGCCGGCGCGCTGACGCGCGTGGCGGGCCTGTTCTCCACGCGCGGCTACAACATCGAGTCGCTCTCGGTCGCGCCCACCGACGATGCCACCGTCTCGCGCCTGACGCTGGTCACCAAGGGATCGGATGCGGTGATCCAGCAGATCGTGAACCAGCTGAACAAGCTGGTGGACGTGGTGAGCGTGCTGGACATGACGCGCGGTGAGCACCTGGAGCGCGAGCTGGTGCTGCTGAAGCTGAGGGTGGCGGCGACGCACACCGATACGGTGCGGGGCCAGGTGGTGCGCAGCGGCGGCCGGGTCCTGGATCCGGCCGTCGACGGCTTCATCGTCGAGCTCACCGCGAGCGAGGCCGAGATCAACACCTTCATCGCCGAGCTCGGCCAGCGTGCCGAGCTCCTCGAGGTGGTGCGCAGCGGCGCGCTGGGCATCAGCCGCAGCGCGCGGCCGCTGCGCGCGCGGCCGGCCGTGCCGGCCGGCTGAACGCTGCTAAGGCGCCAGCACCGTCGAGCCGGTGGTGCGCCGCCCTTCGAGGTCGCGGTGGGCGTCGGCGGCGCGGCTCAGCGGGTATTTCTGGCCGATCAGCACCTTCACCTTGCCGGCACGCACGGCCGCGAACAGCTCGCGCGCACCCAGCGCCAGTTCCTCGCGCGACACGATGTAGTTGAACAGCGTGGGGCGGGTCAGATAGAGCGAGCCGCGCTTGGTGAGCTCGAGCGGGCTGATGGCCGGCGGGGGTCCCGAGGCGTTGCCGTAACTGACCATCATGCCGAGCCGCCGGATGCAGTCGAGCGAGTCCATGAAGGTGTCCTTGCCGACCGCGTCGTAGACCACCGCGACGCCCATGTCCTTGGTGAGGGCCCTGACGGAGGCGACCAGCGCGTCGCGCCCGGAGATCAGCACGTGCTTGCAGCCGTGCTGGCGGGCGATTTCCGCCTTGGCTTCGCTCCCCACCACGCCGATGACCTTCGCCCCGAGCGCCTTGGCCCACTGGCACAGGATCAGGCCCACGCCGCCGGCGGCGGCGTGCACCAGGATCGTGTCACCGCGCGCGACCTTGTAGGTGCGCCGCAGGAGAAAATGCGCCGTCAGCCCTTTCAGCATGAGCGCCGCTGCCTGCTCGTCCGAAATCCCGCGCGGCAGCTTCACCACGCGCTCGGCGGCGACGTTGCGCAGCTCGCTGTAGGCGCCGGGCGTGGAATACACGTACGCGACGCGCTCGCCGACCTTGAGGCCGCGCACGCCGCGCCCGAGCGCGGTGATGACGCCGGCCGCTTCGCGGCCGAGTCCGCTCGGCAGGTTGCAGGGATACAGCCCGGTGCGGTCATAGACGTCGATGTAGTTGACGCCGATGGCCGTGTGACGCACCTGCACCTCGTGTGCGGCGGGCTTGGGCAGCTGCGCCTCCTCGAGACGCAACACTTCCGGACCGCCGTAGGCGTAGAAACGGATCGCTTGGGACATGGCGCCAAGCATATCGCTTGGTGCCGGCGCGATGTCAGGGGGCGCGGCTACAGCGCCGCGTCGTCGGTCTCACCGGTGCGGATGCGGATGACGCGCTCGATGTCGGTGATGAAGATCTTGCCGTCGCCCACCTTGCCGGTCTTGGCCGCCTTGAGGATCGCCTCGATGACCTGATCCACCAGCTCGCCGCGCACGGCGACCTCGATGCGCGTCTTGGGAACGAAATCGACCACGTATTCGGCGCCGCGGTACAGCTCGGTATGCCCGCGCTGCCGGCCGAAGCCCTTGACCTCCGTGACCGTCATGCCCGAGACGCCGATGTCCGAGAGCGCGGCGCGCACGTCGTCCAGCTTGAACGGCTTGATGATCGCGGTAACAAGTTTCATGGGGTCTCCGGCTCTTCTTCAGGGCGCCTTGGATCTACGACGGCGCCTACGATTTTGCAGCTTTCATGCCACGCCGTGAAAGCAGGATAAATCGCGGAACTGGCGCGGCAGCAGGCACCCGTGGGCCGCCTTGGTGCACCAATCCGGGGCGGCTGCGCCCCGCAGCGGTGCAGCCACGCCTGCGCACCTCCTTAGGCTATCCTTCCTGACAATGTACCAGCAGATCGTGATCGCCGGGGGCGGACAGGCCGCCGTGCAGACCGTCGATACGCTGCGCCGCCGGGGCTTCACGGGCGCACTCACGCTGGTGGGGGATGAGCCGTGGCTTCCCTATCAGCGCCCGCCGCTGTCCAAGAAGTATCTGGCCGGCGCGCTCGAGCGTGAGCGTCTGCTGATCCGTCCGGCGCAGTTCTTCGCCGACCACCAGGTCACCGCACACCTCGGCCGCACGGTGGCCGACATCGCCCCGCAGGCGCAGCACGTGCGTCTGGATGACGGCCTGGTGCTGCCCTTCGACGCACTGGTGCTCGCCACCGGCAGCCGGCCGCGCCGCCTGCCGATTCCCGGGAGCGAGCTGGGCGGTGTCTTCTACCTGCGCACCATCGCCGATGCCGATCGCATTCGCGCCGCCTGCCACGCCGGCGGCCACATGGTGATCATCGGCGGCGGCTACATCGGCCTGGAAGTCGCCGCAACCGCACGCGAGCTCGGCATGGAGGTCAGCGTGCTCGAGATGACCGAGCGCGTGCTGAACCGCGTCACCTGCCCTGAAGTTTCGCAGTTCTACGCGGCCGAGCATGCGCGCCAGGGCGTGCGCATCCACTGCCACGCGACGGTGCGCGCGCTGCACGGCGCGGCCGGCAGCGGGCGCGTCAGCACCGTGCTTACTGAGGAGGGCGGCACGTTTGCCGCCGACGTCGTGGTCGTGGGAGTGGGCGTGGTGCCGGCCGATGAGCTCGCCAAGGCCGCAGGGCTTGAGTGTGCCAACGGCGTCGTCACGGATGTGCACTGCCGCACCTCGCACGCGGCCATCTTTGCTGCCGGCGACTGCGCGAGCCATCTGAACCGCCAGTACGGGCGGCACCTGCGGCTGGAGTCGGTGGACAACGCCTTCGAGCAGGGCACGACGGTGGCGCTGAACCTCTTGGGCACGCCGACGCCGCACGACAAGCTGCCGTGGTTCTGGTCCGATCAGTACGACCTGAAACTCATCATCGTCGGCGTGGCGCAAGGCTACGACACGGTGATACTGCGCGGCACGCCGGCGGCGCGCAGCTTCAGCGCCTGTTATCTGCGCGCGGCGAGCTGATCGCCATCGACGCCATCAATTCGCCGCGGGACCAGATGGCGGCACGCAAGCTGATCGCGCAGCACGCCCGGCCCAATCCCGACAAACTCGCCGATCCCGGCATCGCACTCAAGGACACCCTGTAAGCGGCGCGCTTCAGCGCAGCACCATCAGCAGCTCCTTGACGTCCACGGCCTGGCCCGCCTGCACCAGCACCTCGGCCACTTCGCCATCGCTCTCGGCGCGCACCGCGGTCTCCATCTTCATCGCCTCGAGTGTCAGGAGCACCGCGCCGCGCTGCACGCGCGCACCGCGCGCCACGGCGATGCTCGCGACCACGCCCGGCATGGGCGCGCCGACGTGCAGCAGGTTGCCGCCCTGCGCCTGGCGCGCCGGCGGCCGGCGCGCCACCTGGCTGGTGTCCGCGACACGCACCGAGCGCGGCTGGCCGTTGAGTTCGAAGAACACGGTGCGCGTGCCGTCCTCGTGCGGCTCGCTGGTGGCGACGTAACGCACGATGAGCGTCTTGCCGCGCTCGAGCGCGACGCTGATCTCCTGGCCCGGCTCCATGCCGTAGAAGAACACCGCGCTCGGCAGGATCGCCGGATCGCCGTACTGCACCCGCGCTTCCGCGTACTCGCGCCACACGCGCGGGTACATGAGCGCGCAGGCGAGATCCTCCTCGCTCACCGGCCAGGGCACCGCGACCTGGATGCGCGCGCGCTCGGTCGCCAGATCCACCGGCGGCAGGGCGGCGCCGGGACGCGTACTGCGCGCGGCGGCGCCTTTCAGCACCTTCCTCTGCAGCGCGGGCGGGAAGCCGCCGTACGGCTGGCCCAGGTCGCCGCGCAGCAGCTGCACCACCGACTCGGGAAATGCGACCTGCGTGTGCGGATCCTCCACCTGCGCGCGGCTCATGCCGGAGGTCACCATGAGCAGCGCGAGGTCGCCCACCACCTTGGAAGTGGGCGTGACCTTGATGATGTCGCCGAGCATGGCGTTGACGTCGGCGTAGGTGCGCGCCACTTCCGGCCAGCGCGCCTCCTCGATGCCGAGCGCGCGCGCCTGCTCGCGCAGGTTGGTGTACTGGCCGCCGGGCATGCCGTGCACGTACACCTCGGAGGCGCCGGCGCGGATGTCGCTTTCGAAGGCGACGTACTGGCGGCGCACCTGCTCCCAGTACGCGGAGATGAGGCGCAGCTTGTCAGGATCGATGCCCGTGTCGCGCGGTCCGTGGCGCAGCGCCTCGATGAGCGAACCCAGGTTCGGCTGCGAGGTGAGTCCGCTCATGGCATCGATGGCGCCGTCGACGGCATCTGCACCCGCCTCGATGGCCGCCAGCACGCTGGCGGCGGCGATGCCGCTGGTGTCGTGCGTGTGGAAATGCACCGGCAGGCCGATCTCGTCCTTGAGCGCCTTGACGAGGGTGTAGGCGGCGCGCGGCCGCGCCAGGCCCGCCATGTCCTTGATGCCGAGCACGTGTGCGCCGGCGGCCTTGAGTGCACGCGCGAGCTCCAGGTAGTAGTCGAGCGTGTACTTGCGCTCCTGCGGATCGCTCAGGTTCCCCGAGTAGCAGATGGCCGCCTCGCACAGCTTGCCGCACTCGCGCACCGCGTCCATCGCGACGCGCATGTTCTCGACCCAGTTGAGCGAGTCGAACACGCGGAACACGTCGACGCCGTTGGCGGCGGCGCGCTGCACGAAGAAGCGCACCACGTTGTCGGGATAGTTGGTGTAGCCGACCGCATTGGCGCCGCGCAGCAGCATCTGCAGCAGCACGTTGGGCACGCGCTCGCGCAGCTGCCGCAGGCGCTGCCACGGGTCCTCGCGCAGGAAGCGCATCGCCACATCGAAGGTCGCCCCGCCCCAGCACTCGAGCGAGAACAGCTGCGGCAGGAGCGCTGCGTAGTACGGCGCGATGGCCGTGAGGTCGATGGTGCGCAGCCGCGTGGCCAGGAGCGACTGGTGCGCATCGCGCATGGTGGTGTCGGTGAGCAGCACGCGCTGTTCGCCCAGCATCCAGCGGGCGAAGCCGTCCGCGCCGAGCGCATCGAATTTCTGCTTGCTGCCGGCGGCGGGCGCGGGCAGCGGCCCGGGCGGCAGCACTGCCGGGTTGAAATGCGCCGGGCGGGCGCGGCCCTTGACCTGGGCGTTGCCGTTCACGATGGTGCTGCCGATGAAGGCCAGGATGCGCGTGGCGCGGTCGCGCTTGCGCGGCCAGGTGAACAGCTCGGGGCTCTCCTCGATGAAGCGCGTGGTGTAGTCGCCGGCGGCAAAGCGCGGATGCATGATGAGCTGATCGAGGAAGCGCAGATTGCTCACCACGCCGCGGATGCGGAACTCCCACAGCGCGCGGTGCATGCGCGCGATGGTCTCCTGCGGCGTCGGCGACCAGGCGGTCACCTTGACCAGCAGCGAGTCGTAGGAGCGCGTGATGATGGCGCCGGTATAGGCGGTGCCGGCATCCAGGCGCACGCCGAAGCCTGCCGGGCTGCGGTAGGCGGAGATCTGGCCGTAGTCGGGGATGAAGTTGTTTTCCGGGTCCTCGGTGGTGATGCGGCACTGCAGGGCGTGCGCACTGATGCGGATCTCGGCCTGTACCGGCACGCCACTTTCCGGGGTGCCGATGCGCGCGCCTTCGGCGATGCGGATCTGCGCCTTCACCAGATCGATGCCGGTGGCGCACTCGGTG
Organism: uncultured Gammaproteobacteria bacterium; assembly: GCA_963787655.1. Taxonomy (GTDB): domain Bacteria; phylum Pseudomonadota; class Gammaproteobacteria; order Steroidobacterales; family Steroidobacteraceae; genus 13-2-20CM-66-19. The sequence goes on from CAWBDY010000004.1 coordinate 332,502, forward strand.
ACGGTGTGTTCCACCTGGATGCGCGGATTCACCTCGATGAAGTAGAACTGCCCGCTGTCGGCATCCTGCAGGAACTCCACCGTGCCGGCGTTGAGGTACTGCGCGGCGCGGCCGATGGCGAGCGCGGCCGCGCACAGCGCCTCGCGCTGCGCGTCGCTCAGGAAAACCGCCGGGGCGCGCTCGATCACCTTCTGATTGCGGCGCTGCACGGTGCAGTCGCGCTCGAACAGGTGCACGAGGTTGCCGTGGCTGTCGCCCAGGATCTGCACCTCGACGTGGCGCGCGCGGCGCACCAGCTTTTCCAGGTACACCTCGTCGTTGCCGAAGGCGGCCTGCGCCTCGCGGCGCGCCACCGGCAGCGCCTCGCGCAGCTGCGCATCGCTGTCCACCACGCGCATGCCGCGCCCGCCGCCGCCCCAGCTCGCTTTCAGCATCAGCGGATAGCCGATGCCGTGCGCCGCCGCCAGGCAGGCGGACTCATCCGGCGGCAGCGGCGGCGTCGCCGGCATCACCGCGACGCCTGCCTGGACGGCGAGGTTGCGCGCGCTGACCTTGTTGCCGAGCAGCGCCATGGTCGCAGGCGTCGGCCCGATGAAGGTCACGCCCGCGCTGGCGCAGGCCGCGCCGAACGCCGGGTTCTCGGCGAGAAAGCCGTAGCCGGGGTGGATCGCCTCGACGCCCGCCTCGCGGGCCACGCGCAGGATGTCGGCGATGTCGAGGTAGGCCTCCACCGGACCTTTGTCGCGCCCCACGAGGTAGGATTCGTCGGCCTTGGTCCGGTGCAGTGAAAAGCGGTCTTCCTGCGAGTACACCGCCACCGTGCGCAGCCCGAGTTCGCTGGCCGCGCGCATGACGCGGATGGCGATCTCGCCGCGGTTGGCGACCAGAACACTGCGGATCCGCTGCGGGCTCGCGGGTTTCACTTTAAGATTTGGCCGTGAGGTCTTCAGGGGACGCCCCGCCGGCACGCGCGCGTGCCTGGAGCGGCTTCGATGATAGCCGAGAGGAACTGATGTCGCGCCCGAAACTGCCTGCCGTTCTGTGCCCACTTTTGGTGCTCGCCGGCTGCCTCCTGCCGCACGCGGCGCTGTGCGGCCCGCGGCCGATCGCCATCGTCATTCACGGCGGCGCAGGCGTCATCGAGCCTGCCCGCATGAGCCCGGAAAAGGCCGCGTCCTTCCGCGCAGGCCTCGGCGCGGCGCTCGATGCCGGCTATGCCGTGCTGGAGAAGGGCGGCAGCAGCCTGGATGCGGTGACGGCGGCCGTGCGCCTGATGGAGGACGATCCGCAGTTCAATGCCGGGCGCGGGGCGGTGCTGAACCACGAGGGCTTCGCGGAACTGGATGCGGCCATCATGGACGGCGGCGCCGGCCGCGCCGGCGCGGTCGCAGGCGTGCGCCACGTCAAGAACCCGGTGGAGCTGGCGCGCCTGGTCATGGAAAAGAGCCCGCACGTGCTGCTGGTCGGCGACGGCGCCGAAGAGTTCGCCCTCGAGCAGGGCGTGGTGCTGGTGCCGCGCAGCTACTTCTTGACTCCCCAGCGCGAACAGGAACTCGAACAGGCGCGGCACGCGCCGCAGTCGGCCTCCGCAGCTGCCACCCCGCGCGAGCAGCTCGGCGGAACAGGGCAGCATGGGCACGGTCGGCGCGGTGGCGCTCGATCGCGCCGGGAATCTGGCCGCGGCGACCTCGACCGGCGGGCTGACCAACAAGATGCTGGGCCGGGTGGGCGACTCGCCCATCATCGGCGCCGGCACCTATGCCAGCAATGAGTCCTGCGCCGTGTCCGGCACCGGCCAGGGCGAGTTCTTCATCCGCCAGGTGGTCGCCTACGAGGTCTGCGCGCTGGTGCGCTACCGCCATTACAAGCTGGCGCGCGCGGTGCACGAGGTGATTGAGGAACTGCGGCGCCGCGGCGGCGAAGGCGGCATCATCGCCATGGACCCGGCAGGCGAGATCGCCATGGAGTTCAACAGCGTCGGTATGTTCCGCGGCGCACGCGACTCGCGCGGGCGGCGCGAAGTCGGCATGTACCGCGACACACAACACCTGCCGTAAGGAAACGCTATGTACGCCATCGCCATTCACGGCGGCGCGGGCGCGATGCCGCGCGCCACGCTCTCGGCCGAACGCGAGCGCCGCTACCGCGACGGGCTGGAAGCAGCGCTCGACGCCGGCTACGCGCTGCTCGAGCAGGGCGGCACCAGCCTCGATGCGGTCGCGGCCGCCGTGCGCATGCTCGAGGACGACCCGGTATTCAATGCCGGCCACGGCGCGGCGCTCACCCGCGACGGCGCCGCCGAGCTCGACGCGGCCATCATGGACGGCCGGCAGATGCGTGCCGGGGCGGTCGCCTCGGTGCGCCACGTCAAGAATCCGATCGACCTGGCGCGGCGCGTGATGGAGAAGTCGCGCCACGTGCTGCTGGTCGGCGCCGGCGCCGAGGAGTTCGCGCTCGAGGAGCAGTTCGTGCTGGTGCCGAACCACTACTTCCGCACCGCCGAACGCCTGGAGCAGCTGCAGTTCGAGCAGCGCGGCGAGCGCGTCTCGGACCTCGTGCCGCCGGCCCCGCAGGGAACCGTGGGCGCGGTGGCGCGCGATGCGCACGGCAACCTCGCCGCCGCCACCTCCACCGGCGGCCTGACCAACAAGCGGCCGGGGCGCGTCGGCGACTCGCCCATCATCGGCGCCGGCACCTACGCCAAGAACGGCGTGTGTGCGGTGTCGGCGACCGGTCACGGCGAATACTTCATCCGCGCGGTCGCGGCGCATCACGTCTGCGCGGCGGTCGAGTACCGCGGCCTGACGCTGGCGCAGGCGGTCGACGAGATGCTGCACCAGGTGCTGCGCGGGCTGGGCGGCGACGGCGGCCTGATCGCGGTCGACAAGAACGGCGCCCTGGTGCTGGACTTCAGCACCGAGGGCATGTTCCGCGGTGCCCGCGCCGCGGACGGGCGGCGCGAAATCGCCATCTACTAGCGAACGCCGCCGCGCACTGCGCACTCTATATATATGTTGCCATCGGAGATCCGCATGACACGCATCGTTGCCGCCCTGCTCTGCCTGCTGGCCCTGGCGCTGCCTCTCGCGGCGGACGCGGCCCCCTGGACCGAGGGCAAGGAGTACATACGGCTGACCCCGCCGCAGCAGACCACGGTGCCGGCCGGCAAGATCGAGGTGATGGAGGTGTTCTCCTACGGCTGCCCGGCCTGCAACGCCTATCAGCCGGTGATGACGAAGCTGCGCCTGGCGCTGCCGCCGAATGCGCAGCTGGTGTACCTGCCGGCGGCCTTCAACGCGGCGGAAGACTGGCCCATGTTCCAGCGCGCCTTCTTTGCCGCGCAGATGCTGGGGATCGGCGAGCGCGCCCACCAGGCGATGTACGACGCCGTCTGGAAAACCGGCGAGCTGCAGACGATCGTGCCCGGCACCGCGCAACTGAAGAGACCGCAGCCCACGATCGAGGATGCCGCGCGCCTCTACGAGCGGGTCGCAGGTATCAAGAGCGGCGACTTCGTGGCGATGGCCAAATCGTTCGGCGTGGACAGCAAGATGCGCGCCGCGGATACGCAGATCACCGCCATGCAGGTGCCCTCCACCCCCTGCCTCATCGTCAACGGCAAGTACCGGGTGAACCGCGACGCGCTGGGTCCGAGCACCGATCAGCTCATCGAGCTGGTCAAGTTTCTCATCGCCAAGGACAGCAGCGGCTGACGGGCCTGCCCGCCCCGCCGTCAGGCCGCGTGGCTGTCGCGGTCGCGGAACGCGCTCGGCGGCCGCACTTCCCAGCGCGACCAGACGCGCCGCAGGTGCTGTGCCGAGCGGAACCCGGCGCGGCTGGCGACGTGCTCCAGGTCGAGGCGACTCTGCATGACGAGCTGCTTGGCAAAGGCGAAGCGGATCAGCTGCACGTAGTCGAGCGGCGAGCAGTGGGCGTGCTCGGCAAACAGCCGCGACAGGTTGCGCGCACTGGTACAGGCGACCGCCGAAAGCTGCGCCGAGCTCCAGCGCGCCGCCGGGTCGCGCGTCACGGCATCCTGGACGCGATGCACCGCCGGGTGCAGGTGATTGCGGTGCATCACCCAGGGTGAGAGCGCCGGATCGGTGCCGGCGCGGCGCAGATACACCACCAGCTCGCGCGCGATCTCGGCGGCGACCCGCGGGCCCAGCTGCCGGCCGATGACGTGCAGTGCCAGGTCAAGGCCTGCGGTGACGCCGGCGCTGGTGAAGACCGGGCCGTCCTCGACGAACACGCGGTTGTCGAGCACGCGCGCGCGCGGCTCGGCGCGCCGCAGCTCCTCCAGGTGCGCGTGGTGCGTGGTGCACTCGCGCCCGGCCAGCAGCCCGGCGCGCGCGGCCAGCACACTGCCGGCACACACGCACAGCAGCTGCGTCGGGTTGGCGGTGCCGCGCAGCCACTCGATCACCTGGCGGGTGGCGCTCTGCTGCGTATCGATGGCGGCGCCGGCGATGCCGGTCAGCACCAGGATGGTTCCGGGCGCCAGTCGCGGCGGCAACGGCTCGAGCCCGCTGAAGCACAGGCCCGCCGCGGTCGGCGCACTCGGCTCCGCGCCGACGAAGCGCAGGCGATAGCTGCCGGGCGCGCGGTCGTTGGCGTTGCGAAACGCATCTACCGGGCCTGCCAGATCCAGCAGCACCACGTCCGGCAGGATGACGAACACCACTTCCCTGGTCTGCACGGCTACGCTCCTGCGCGCAGCGCTACACGGCGCTGGCGCTGCTGACGATGCGCGCGAAGCGGCCGTCGAGCACCATCTCGGTGTGCTCCACGATCTGGGCCGGCGAGACCGCGCGCCCGGCGCGCGTCTGCATCGGAAAAGTGAGGGTGGCGTCGCTCACGTAGCGCACCGCGAATCCCAGATCCGAGGCGTGGCGCGTGGTGGTCTCGCAGCACTGCTCGGTGCGGATGCCGGTGATCAGCAGCTCAGTGATGCCACGGCGCCGCAGCCACTGCTCGAGCGTCGCGCCATCGGGACACTGGCCGAACATGGCCGAGTGCACCTGCTTGTAGACGACCACGGCGGCCTGCAGCGACAGCTCGGGCATCGGGCGCACCAGCCCCGAAGCTGCGGCAAACGGGTTGGCCGGGTCATCCGGCATCTCACGATGCAGCACCTGCACGATGGGTATGGCGCGTGACTCGCAGCGCTCGATGAGCGACTGCAGGTTGCGCAGGAAGCGCGGCAGATCCTCGTCCCGGAAATACTCGCGGTGGCGGAAAGACTCCTGCACATCAACAACGATCAGCGCCTGGGACATGTTGCAGCACTTCCTTAAGGTTACGAATCGGCAACATCATCTGGCAGCCGCAGCCGCAGCGCTATGGCTGCAGCAGACGCACACCGGTCAGAAACGGACATTGGTGACGAGCGGCGCCCGGGCCCCTGAATATGTCAATCATTCACTCTGTATTGCAGAGTACTTGACGATCTACAGCACCAGCCGTATGTTGCTGCCGTGCCGCGCTCCAACACCGTAACCATCGATGCGCACGCCGCCGCGACGCTGCGTTATATCCGCGCCAGCATGGAGCGCGCCGGCTCGGTGGCGGTACCGGGTTTCGCCGGCGTCGTCATGGGCCTCATCGGACTAGGCGCCGCAGTGGCCGCATCCATGACGACGCTGCGCGCGCATGCACTGCTCGTGTGGCTCGCGACCGCGCCCGTCGCCGCGCTCGGCGGCGCCATCATCATGGCGCGCCAGTTCGCGCTGCAGGGCTCGGTGTGGGGCGCACCGGTGCGCAAGCTGCTGCTATGCCTGCTGCCGAGTCTGTTCGCAGGCGCCATCATCACCGCCGTACACTGGCAGGCAGGCAACCTGCACGCCATACCCGGCACCTGGCTGCTGCTGTACGGCTGCGCGCTCATCTCCGCCAGCGCCCCCACGGAACGCATCGTCGCAGTCCTCGGCGCACTGTTCGTGCTGCTCGGTATGGCGGCGCTGCTGCTGCCCGACCGCTGGCACAATCTTGCGCTGGCCGCCGGCTTCGGCGGCCTGCACCTGACCTTCGGCGTGCTCATCGCCCGAGAGCGGCATGGCAACCAGAGCTAGCCCGCGCGTGCGCAGCCCCGCCCCCGCAGCGCAGCGCGCGAAGCTTGCCGGGGTGGCCGGCGCCGGCCGCGACGGAGGCGCGCTTCGAGCGCCTGGTGTACGAGCGCGTGCGCCTCGGCATGATGAGTGCGCTGGCGGTGCGCGAGGAACTCACCTTCAGCGAACTGAAGGCGCTGTTCGAGGTGAGCGACGGCAACCTGAGCGCGCATGCACGCAAGCTCGAGGAAGCCGGCTACGTCACCTGCACCAAGTCATTCGAGGGACGCCGCCCCAAATCCATCTACCGTCTCACCGTCATCGGGCGCGCAGCGCTCAACCGTTACCTCGATCACGTCGAGGCGGTGATCAAGGCGACGCGGCCGGGGTAGCTTTTTTTTGCCTGATAACTTTGTAACCCAGAGTACTCTACCGATGCATACCGCGATCATCATGGATGGCAACGGCCGCTGGGCGCGCGCGCGCAACCTGCGGCGTGAAGCCGGCCACCGCGCCGGCGCGCGCGCGGTCGACGCGGTGATCCGCGCCGCGGCCCGCCACGGCGTCACGACGCTGACGCTGTACGCCTTCTCCAGCGACAACTGGTTCCGGCCGCGCGCCGAGGTCGAGGCGCTGTTCGGCCTCCTGCGTCGTTACCTCATGACGCAGACCGAGCGCTGCCTCGCGCAGTCGCTGCGCCTCAACGTCATTGGCCGTCGCGACCGCCTCAGTGCCGGGCTGCGTCGCCAGATCGAGCACAGCGAGGCGCTGACCGCGGACTGCACGCGCATGCACGTGCGCATCGCGGTCGATTACTCGGCGCGCCACAGCATCATGCAGGCCGGCCGGCGCCTGGCCGGCGCCGCCGCGGCGCAGCCGGCCGACTACCTGCGCCTGCTGGGCGAGGTGAGCCACTCGGCACCGCCGGCACCGGCCGTCGACCTCCTGATCCGCACCGGCGGCGAGCGGCGACTGAGCGATTTCCTGCTGTGGGAGTGTGCCTACGCCGAGCTGCATTTCGTCGACTGCCTGTGGCCGGATTTCGACGAGGCGGCGTTCGCACAGGCGCTCGCCGACTACGCCGGCCGTCAGCGACGCTTCGGCCGCATCGCCGCGGCCAACGATGCGGCGCGCGAACATGCGGCCGCTCACGGCGGCGGTGCCTGCGTCACTCCGTGGGTCTGATGCCCTACCCGGGAAAACGCACGCTGGATCTGGTGGCCGCCTGCGCCGCCTGCGTCACGCTCGCGCCGTTCGTCGTCGGGATCGCCATTGCCACCTGGGCGGAAGACGGCGGCGCGCCGCTGTTCCTGCAGACGCGCGTCGGCTGCGGACGCCGGCCGTTCACGGTGGTGAAGTTCCGCACCATGGCGCAGCAGCGCGTCACCCGCGTCGGCGCGGTGCTGCGGCGTACCGGCCTCGATGAGCTGCCGCAGTTCATCAACGTGTGGCGCGGCGAGATGAGCATGGTGGGTCCGCGGCCGCTGACACCGGCCGACGTCATGAGGCTCGGCTGGCACGGCAAGGCGCACGACTGGCGCTTTGCGGTGCCGCCCGGCGTCACCGGCATCGCGCAGCTCTTGGCCGGCCGCGGTGCGCGCACCAGCCTGCGGCTCGACCGGCTGTATCTGCAGCGCCAGAGCCTCGGCCTGGATGTGCAGCTCATCACGCTGTCGTTCGCCGCGAATCTGCTCGGCAAGCGGCGCATTCGCCGCTGGCTGCGGCGCCTGCGCTAGCAGCGCAAGCTACGGCGCGTGACGTTCGCCGGCGGCGCGGCGCACCTCGCCGGCCAGGAGCGTCAGCCCGTGCAGCCGGGCGCGCTCGAGCCCCTGCGTCTCGCCGGCGGCGGCCGCCAGCAGCAGCTCACGCCACGCCTCGATGTGTGCCGGCCAGCGCGGTCGCAGCCAGGCCGCGCGGCAGGCGCCGAGCGCCTGGATCTGGCCGAGCGTGTGCTGCGCGAGCAGCAGCGCACTTGGTGCGGGCATGCCAAGTAGCAGGCGCGCGGCGGCGGGCTGCGAGCGCGCCAGGTACCAGGCGTAGGTGAATACCTGGCGCGCCACCTCCGGCGCTGCCGGCACCGTGAACCAGGCGGTATAGCCCTCGTGCTCGCCGTCGCCCACCTGCGGGGCATGCGGGGCGCGCCAGCGGGCGGCATCGGCGAAGCCGGCATCGAGCAGCAGGTAAGGGCAGGCGGCGGCGCGGCGGCGCGCGCCGGCATCGAGGATACGCCATAAATCAGCCACTTGGCGCAGCAGCTGGCCCCCGCCGCTGCTGCGTACCGCCGCCTGCTCGGCGAGCAGCTCCAGGCAGCGCTCGTTCAGCTCGCGCAGCGATGCCAGCGTATCGTCGCGCAGCCAGCCTTGCGCCAGCGCGGCATCCTCATCGCAATCGCAGTACTGCAGCATGGCATCTCCGGGTGTCACGCCCCTCGCGCAGGTCAGCCATGCTAGCCGAGCGGCCGCGATTTGCCAGATAATAATTGGTGTTTTTTAACCAATTTTTCAGATTGCCTTTTGTACGATTTTCCCCAGAATGAACACTCATCCCGCAGGAGCCGCCGTGCGCATCTCCGACGATCGCTATCAGCGCGAGCGCGCCCGCATGGAGCTGGCGCTGCGCTTCCTGCGTCACGAGGCGCGCACGCAGACGATCCGCGCCTGGACGGGACTGTCCGACGATCGCATCCGCAAGCTGTATCGCTCCTACCTGAGCCATGCACGCCGCTATCTGCCACGCCACCGCGGCAAGTCGCCGCATCAGGTCGCCTTCTTCACCCGCTCGCTGCGCATGCAGGAGGAGACCGCCGCGCTCGCCAGCCTGCTGTCGCTGCTCGGCGTGCTGCCGCCTGGCGAGACGCAGGCCCCGCCCGGGTTGCAGCGCGGCGAGCTGCTGTGCCAGGCGTTCGAGGCGTTCCGGCTGCTGCTGCCCGGCGCGCACATCTCCTTCGAACACACCGTGTTCCTCACCAGCGCGCTGGCGAGCGGCGGACAGCTGCGCCTCGGCGGTTGCAGCGACTGCGGCGCGCTCCTGGTCACCGAGCGTTTTTCGCTGCGCGGCGCGCGCTGCCATCATTGTGCGGGGCCGGCACACCCGCGCTGCTAGAATCCGCCGCCATTGCTTCATGGCACCGGAACCGCGCTGATGGCAGACGAGCGGCCGAATTTCTTCGCAGGCCCCTACATCGAACGGCGCGCCGAGGCGCGCGAGGATCCGCACTGGCTGGCCGCCGCGCGCGCCGATGCCGGCACGGTCTACCTGGTGGTGCGCGGCACCACGCAGCTGCTTGAGGCGGGCGCAGCTCCGCGCCTGGCGCTGCTCGCCAACGGCGCGCCGCTCCTGGTCGCGGCGAGCGATGCCGACTTCGTGCTGCTCGGCTGGTATCGCGGTGCGCGCTGTCTTTTGGCTGACCTGAGCAGTGCAGCGGACGTGGCGGCGCCGCCGGGCACGCAGTTCGAGGAGCTGCGCCCCCTGACCGCGGTGCTGCCCGCAGACGAGGCGGGGCTCTTGGCCTATGCGCGCGCGCTCACTATCTGGCGCGCCCGCCAGCGCCACTGCGGCGTGTGTGGTGCGCCCACCGCAGCGACACACGCCGGCCACTGTCTGCGCTGCACCAACCCGGCCTGCGGCAATGAGTTCTTCCCGCGCATCGACCCGGCCATCATCGTGCTGGTGAGTGACGGCGAGCGGGCGCTGCTCGGGCGTCAGGCAACCTGGCCGCCGCGACGCTACTCGACCATCGCCGGCTTCGTCGAACCGGGCGAGAGCCTGGAGGACGCCGTGCGGCGCGAGGTCGCCGAGGAAACCGGCGTCACGGTGAACGATGTGCGCTATCACTCCTCGCAACCGTGGCCGTTCCCCTCTTCCGTGATGCTCGGCTTCACCGCCCGGGCCGCGGCCGGGGCCGCCGTACGGGTCAGTGGCGAGCTCGAGGACGCGCGCTGGTTCACGCGCGCCCAGGTCAACTCCGGTGAGGCGCTGGCGCCGCCCACCCAGTCGATTTCCTGGCGGCTGATCGAGAGCTGGCTGAAAGGCTGCGGCTGAGCCGATGTGCCTGCTGGTGCTCGCCTGGCAGGTTCACCCGCGCTACCGCCTGGTGGTGGCGGCCAATCGCGACGAGTTCCACGCCCGCGCGGCCGCGCCCATGGCGCTGTGGCCGCCGCCGGCGCAGCTCATCGCCGGGCGCGACCTCAAGGCGCAGGGCACCTGGCTCGGCATCGACCGCCTGCGCCGCTTCGGCGTGGTCACCAACTTCCGCGAGCTCGCGCCCGCCCGTGCGGGTGCTCCGTCGCGCGGTGAGCTGATCCCCGAATATCTCCAAGGCCCCGCGCAGGTGAGCGCCGCGGGCTATTTCGCAGCGCTCGCGCCGCGCGCCGCCGACTACGCCGGATTCAACCTGCTGCTGAGCGACCGCGAGGCGCTGTGGTACGGCTCGAACCGCGCGCCGCAGTTCGCGCGCCGCCTGCCGAAGGGTGTATACGGCCTGTCCAACGAGCTGCTCGACACACCCTGGCCGAAACTGCAGCGGGTGCGCCGCGGCTTCGAGGCCTGGCTGCAGAGCGCCGCTGCCTCGCCCGCGGAACTGTTCGCGCTGCTCGGCGATCGCACGCCGGCGGCGCCCGCCGAGCGTGGCGGCGGTACGCTGCCGCCTGACTGGGCGCAGGCCCTGTCCGCGCCCTTCGTGCTGCATCCACAGTACGGCACGCGCTGCTCGACGCTGGTCCTGCTCGAGCCCGATGGCGCGCTGTACCTGGCCGAGCGGCGCTTCGATGCGCGCGGCGAGCGCAGCGGCGAAACTGAATTCCAGCTGAATGCCGCTGCCTGGCCGTCCGGGCACGCGGAACCGATGCCCCAGGTCCGCACTCTAGAGTGAAAGCCCTTAACCGGTCTCCCCCGCAACGCTCTAGAATTCAAAGGACTTTCGTTCGGTCAAACCTTGAGATGGCGCAGCGCAATTTCCTGCCGCGGGCTCGTGGACGGTACAGACGGGCTCGCTGGCTCGCCGCGTGCCTCATGGCCTGTCCGCTCGCGCATGCCGCCGGCGTGGATGTCGACGTGCGCGGGGTAGATGAGGCGCTGCGCGCCAACGTCCTCGCCTACCTGAGTTTCGAGCGTTACCGCAAGGGCGGCGCCGAGCTGAGCGCCGACACGGTCGAGCGGCTGCACAACCGGGTCGAGCGCGAAGTGGACGATGCGCTGCGGCCGTTCGGCTACTACGAGCCCAAGGTGGAGTCGACCGTCACCGAGTCCGGCAAGGGTGACTGGAAGGTGGTGATCGACATCACGCCCGGGACCCCGGTGCTGGTCGAGCACATCGACGTGCACGTGGACGGCCCGGGCGAGACCGACCCGCTGTTCACGCGCATCCTCGGGCGCCTGCCGCTGCATGCCGGCGACCGCCTGAGCCACGCCGCCTACGAGGGCATCAAGAACGAGCTGCAGCGCACCGCTGCGACCTTCGGCTATCTCGACGCGAAGCTCGTGCGCAACGAGCTGGTCGTCGATCCGCCCAACCACAAGGCCAACATCGCCCTCGAACTGGATACCGGCCGGCGCTATCACTTCGGCCCGACCACCATCGAGCAGCACGTGGTGCGCGACAAGCTGGTGCGCCGCTACCTGCGCTACCACGAGGGCGACCCTTACGACCTCACCCAGGTGCTGCGCACCCAGTTCGCGCTCGATGACTCGCAGTACTTCGTCAACCTCGAGGTGCTGCCCGGCGATCCGGACCGCCAGACGCTCACCGTGCCGGTGAAGATCCGCGCCGATGCCAGCCGCCGGCATCGCTACTCGATCGGCGCCGGCTATGCCACCGACACCGGCGTGCGCGGCACGCTGGGCTTCGAAGACCGCCATGTCAACACGCTCGGCCACAGCTTCGCGGTCGAGATCCAGGCCGCGCAGGTGACCCGCTACTACGTGCAGAGCCACTACCGCATGCCGGTCGGCGATCCTGCGCTCGAAAACGTCTCGCTCAATGCCAGCATCGAGCAGCAGACGCTCGCCGACGTCACCGCCACCACGCAGTCACTCGGTCCGAGCTTCACGCAGGTGCATGGCGCCTTTCAGACGGTGTTCCAGGTGAACGCGGTGCACACCACGAGCTCGGACCTCAACGGCTCGCAAACCGACCGGCTGCTGGTGCCGGAGATCGACCTGGCCTCGGTGCCCAAGAACTACCTGGGTGAAGCCCTGTTCGAGCATCCCTTCTTCGCCGAGCTCAAGGGCTCGGAGGCGGCCTTGGGCTCGGATGCCAACTTCCTGCAGCTGCACATGCAGGCCGAGCGGGTATTCCGCCTCGCACCGAAGTGGCACCTGCTGCTGCGCGATGAGATCGGCGCGACGCTGGTGTCGCGCTTCAGCAGCCTGCCGGCGGTGTACCGCTTCTTCGCCGGCGGCGACAACAGCGTGCGCGGCTTCGCCTACAACGAGCTGTCGCCCACCGAGCCGGTGTGCACCGTCAACCCGCAGACGGCCAGTGCCTCAAGACCGCCGCCGGCACGCTGCCAGAGCGTGGCCGGCTACATCAAGGTCGGCGGCAAGGACCTGGTCACCGGCACCGTCGAAGTGATCCGCGACCTGCCGCGCAACCTCGGCATCGCCACCTTCGTCGACTACGGCAACGCCTTCAACGGCTTCGGGCCGCAGCTGGAATATGCCGTCGGCATCGGCCTGCGCGTGCGCCTGCCGGTGCTGACCCTCGGCATCGACATCGCCCAGCCGCTGTCGCTGAATGCCGGCCCGCGCCTGCACATCAACTTCTCGCCGAAGCTGTAAGCCATGCGCCGCCGCCTGCTGCTCACGCTCGCCTGCCTGCTGGTCGTCCTCCTGCTGCTGGGGCCGGCGGCGCTCTTGTGGTCGGCGCTGTTCACCGAGAGCGGCCTGCAGTTCCTGGTGCGGCACGTGCCGCAGCAGCTCGGCGGCGTGCGCCTGGAAATCCGGGGCGTCAGCGGCACAGTGGCGCGTGGCCTGCACGTCGAGCGCGTGGATGTCGATCATGAGCTGGTCCACCTGAGCTTCCAGGACATCGAGGGGCACGTGGCACTCGCGCCGCTCATGCTGCAGACCGTGCGCGTCATCAGCGGCTCGGTCGGCAGCGCCGCCGTGACGGTGAAGCGGCGCACCAAGCCCTCCACCCCCGGGGCGCCGACGTTCCTGCCGCGCTGGCTGATCGTCAGCGCGGAGGCTGCGCACCTGCGCACCGCGACGCTGAGCGTCTACAACGGCTTCCACCTGGAAGTGCACGATCTGTCGGGCGCCGCGGTGGTGCGGCACAGCTACATCAAGTTCTTTCAGGCCGACGGGCGCGTGCAGGACGCGCACCTTTCCGCCATCGGCGAGCTGCGCGCCCACGACCCGCTCGGGCTCGATGTCCAGGTGCACCTCGACTGGACCCCGGCCGGGCAGCCGACCTGGACCGTGGACGGCAGCGCGCGCGGCGATCTCAACCTGCTCAGCATCACGGCGCGCGCCGTGAGCCCGTTCCGCGCCGACGTCGCCGGGCTCATGCGCGATCTCACCGGCCACTGGCACTGGAGCGCGGATGCGCAGGTGCAGGACTTCAACCTGCGCGCCTGGGGTAATGCCGGACCTTTGGGGAGCATCACCGGACATCTCACGGCCGGCGGCGACGCGCACGGCTTCCACGCGCAGGGGCCGGTGAATCCGACCGGCCTCAAGGCCGGTGAGTTCGACGCGAAGTTCATCGGCAACTGGGCCAACGGCGTGCTGAGCGCCACGCGCATGGAGGCGCGTCATCGCGCCTCCGGCGCGCGCGCCGCCGCCGCCGGCACGATCGCCATCGTCGACAAGGGGCCGCGTCTGGACCTGAGCGGCGACTGGGACGATTTCCGCTGGCCGCTGACGGGGCGCGAGCCGGCGGTGCGCAGCGCGGCGGGCTCTTTTACCTTGAGCGGGGTGCTGCCTTACAAGGTGCACCTCGCCGGCAGCGCCCGCGCCGCAGCGCTGCCGGTGATGCCGGTGGATCTGCACGGCACGCTCGACAAGGACAGCTTCAGCTTCGATCCGGCGGAAGTCGACCTGTTCGGCGGCCACGCGAGCGTCGCAGGTCGGGTGACGTGGTCGCCGAAGGACACCTGGACCCTCGCCGGGCGCTTCACCGACATCAACCCGGCGGCGCTGCGTGCTGACCTGCCCGGCAGCATCAGTTTCATGCTCGACGCCTCCGGCGAGGGCTTCGAGCCGCAGGGCCGGCTCACGGCCTCGTTCAAGGACCTGAGCGGCAAGTTGCGGGGCCTCACCGCCAGCGGCGCCGGCGCCATCACGCATGCCAACGCCACCTGGGCGTTCAGCAACGTGCGCGTGGCGCTCGGCTCGACCAGCCTCGCGCTCGACGGCTCGATCAACGATCGACTCGACCTGCGCTTCGCGCTGGCCGCCTCCGACTTAGGTCTGCTCTCGCCCGGCAGCCGCGGCACGGTGAAGGCCTCGGGCAGCATCAGCGGCACGCTCGCAGATCCTGCGGTGGTGGCGAGCGCGCATGGCGGTGACGTCGAATACCAGGGCATCAAGCTCGAAGGCTTCGATGCCGACGTCAATTTCAATCCCGGCGCGGCGCAGCAGGAGTCGCGCATCGACGCGCGCCTGCGCAAGCTCAGCTATCAGCAGCGCACGCTCGACAGCGTGGCGCTGACGCTCAACGGTCCGCCGTCGGCCTATCACCTACATCTGGCGGCCAGCGCGAGCGGCCTGGCCGTGAGCGCGCAGGCGAGCGGGCCCTACGCGCACGGGGTATTCACAGGCGAGCTGCAGGCGCTCACCATCAGCGGCAGCGAGCAGCTGCACCTCTCGCTCGAGCGGCCGACGGATCTGACGGTCTCGCTGGCGCACGCGCGCATCGCCTGGATGTGTCTGGTGGGCTCGCCGGGCAGCATGTGCGCCGACGGTGACTGGACGGAGGCCTCCTGGTCGAGCACGGTGATGGCGAACCAGCTGCCCCTCAACACATTCACCGCCGGCCGCACGCCGTCGGTGGAATATCTCGGCACCATGAGCGCGCTGGCGCACCTCACCGGCGGCGCCACGATGCCGGTAACGGGCGGGCTGCGCGCGCAGCTGGCCGATGCCGAGATCGACCACAAGCTCGCCAGCCACAAGATCGAACACACCAAGATCGGCTCGGGCGACATCAGTGCCACGGCGACTCCCACGCAGATCAGTGCGCAGCTGGCGCTCGGCGACCAGCAGGCCGGCAGCGTGCGGGGCAAGGTGCAGATCCAGCGCAGCACGCTGCAATGGCAGGACTGGCCGGTCAACGGCGAGCTGCACGCGCGCACTTCCGAGCTCGGGCTTGTGTCGCTGTACGTGCCCGACATCGACCGCGCCTCCGGCCAGCTGACGGCCGACATCACCGTCGCCGGCACGGTGGGCACCCCGACCCTCACGGGCGTCGCGCAGCTGACGAACGGCGAGGTCGACGTCTACCAGGTCAATCTCGGGCTGCGGCAGATCAACCTGCAGGTCAAGCTCGGCGATACCGGCATCGACTTCAGCGGCGGCGCGCACGCGGGCGCCGGCGAAGTCAGCGCCAGCGGGCACGTCGAATGGCGCAACCTCCTGCCCTACGGCAAGTTCCACCTGGAAGGCAGCAACCTGCGGGTCGCCGACGTGCCGGAGGCCCAGATCGATGCCTCGCCGAACCTCGACTTCAGCCTCGCCGGACGCAAGATCGAGGTCACCGGCAAGGTGGTCGTGCCGTACGCCAAGATCCAGCCCAAGGACATCACCAACGCGGTGCGCACCTCCGCCGACGAGATCATCGTCGGCAGCGAGCCGGACGATCCCAGCAAGCGCTTCGAGGTGGTGAGCACCATCACCCTGGAACTCGGCGACAAGGTGAACCTGGACGCCATGGGACTGAGCGCGCGTCTCACCGGCAGCGTCACGGTGCGCAGCGGCTACGACGCCATCACCCGTGGCACCGGCGAGCTGTCGGTCGCCGAAGGCAAGTACACGGCCTACGCGCGCAAACTCGACATCGAGCGCGGCCGCCTCATCTTCAACGGCGGTCCGATCGACGACCCAGGCATCGACGTGAAGGCGCAGAAGCAGTTCCCGGACGTGACCGCGGGCATCAACGTGCGCGGCACGCTCACCCATCCCTTCCTGTCGTTCTTCTCCGACCCGTCGCTGCCGCAGTCGCAGATCGTGTCGCTGATCCTCGCCGGCGGCTCGCTGCAGTCCGCTGGCAACCCCAACAACGCCGCGATCGGCCAGGGAGCGGCGCTCCTGGCTGCCGAACTCGGCCCGCACGTCTTCGTCCCGGACGTGAGCCTCGAGACCGACCCGCTCGCCAACGAGACCTCCCTGGTGCTGGGCCGCTATCTGTCACCGCGTCTGTATGTCAGCTACGGGGTGAGCCTCACCGAGCAGCTGAACACCTTCAAGCTGCGCTACACCCTGGGCGACCACTGGACCATCCGCACCGAGCTCGGCCAGGCGCGCGGCGCGGACCTCGTGTTCTCGATCCTGAAGTAGCCCTCGCAGGGAGGCTACTTGCTGCACTCGCCGAGGCGATGCGCCTGCAGCTTGACAGTCGAGGGCGCTGCGTTGCCGGCGTCCGTGACGATCGTGCCGTGGAACGAATCGCCGGCGAACACCATGTCGATGTTGGTCGTGCTGGCGCCGCACCGCGTGGTGATCTTGATCTCGCTCCCCGTCACGCTCTGTGCAGTGACCTTGCAGTCGCTGTCCGGCTGCTGCTGACGCGCCTGCGCCAGGTGCCGGCTGGCGGAGGCCGCATCGGCATCCGTGATGCACTGCTCACTCACCTGCGGCTGCTGCAGCTTGGCGAGCAGGTCGGGCGGCAGGTGGGCTGCGGCCTCCGGCGGCAGTACCAGGTTCACCTGCGCGACCACCTCGTACTTGCCCGGGCGGATGTTGACCGCCTGCGCATAGATGAGGCCCGAGGCCAGGGCGGCGACGGCGCAGGTGGCGAGCAGGCGGCCGCGTGCCGGGCGTGAAGAGTGCATGGCGGTTCCTCCGGTGACAGCGCGCCCGTGCGGGGTGTGCCGGGCGTGGCAATTGTAGCGTTGCCGCGCCTGCCCTTGACGCCGGTGCATTAAAATGCACAATGCGCGCATGTTTATGCAAAGACAGGCTTAGCCGTGCTGACCGATGCGCAGCAGCTGCAGCGGCGCGGCGCGATCGTACGCATCCTGCGCGACGGCCTGGTGCGCAAGCAGCAGGACCTGGTGCGGCTGCTGAAGAAGTCGGGCGTGGAGGCGACGCAGTCCTCCATCAGCCGCGACCTGCGCGACCTCGGCGTGTCCAAGGCGAGCGGCCGTTACGTGCTGCCGCCCGATGAGGTGACGCACACCAACGGCGACTTCGCCATGCTGGCGCAGTTCGTGCGCCAGCTGCGGCGCGCAGGGCCCGCCATCACCGTACTGCGCACCACCATCGGCGCGGCGCAGAGCGTCGCCGTGGCCATCGACAAGGCCGCCTGGCCGGAAGTCGCCGGCACCATCTCCGGCGACGACACCATCTTCATCGCCACCGCCAACGCCCGCGCGCAGCTCGAGCTGGTCGCGCGGCTGCGCACGCTGTTCCGGATCTAAGCCATGGCCACTTCACCCCCGCTCACCCCCATCGTGCTCGCCTATTCCGGCGGCCTCGACACCTCCTTTCTGGTGCCGTGGCTGGCCGAGCAGCAGCAGCGCCCGGTGATCACCGTCACCGTGGACACCGGCGGCATCGATACGGGCGCAGCGCGCGCGCTCGCCGAGCGCTCGCGCGCGCTCGGCGCCGTCGCCCACCACCAGGTGGATGCGCGCGCCGACTACTTCGAGCAGGTGCTGCGCTTCCTCATCATGGGCAACGTGCGCCGCGGCCAGCTCTATCCGCTGTGCGTCGGCGCCGAGCGCGTCATGCAGGCGCAGACCATCGCGCGCATGGCGCGCGAGCTGCAATCGGACACCGTGGCGCACGGCTGCACCGCCGCCGGCAACGACCAGGTGCGCTTCGAGGTCGCGCTGCGCACGCTCGCCCCGGATCTCAAGGTGCTGGCGCCGGTGCGCGACCAGGCGTTCAAGCGCCAGGACGAGCTGGACTACCTGCAGGAGCGGGGCCTGCCGCTGCCGCCCAGCGGGGCGCGCTACTCGATCAACCGCGGCCTGTGGGGCGTCACCATCGGCGGGCGCGAGACGCTGACCTCGGCCGGCAGCATCCCGGACGATGCCTGGCAGCTGACGCGCGAGGCCTTCACGCACCCGCGCGAGCGCGAGCGCCACGTGCTCAGCTTTCGCGCCGGCCGGCCGGTCGCGCTCGATGGCACGGCCACCGCCCCCGTGGCGATCATCGAGGCGCTTGAGGCGCTCGCTGCGCCCTTCGGCATCGGCCGCGGCATTCACCTGGGCGACACCATCATCGGCACCAAGGGGCGCGTCGCCTTCGAAGCGCCCGCGGCCGAAGTGCTGCTCACCGCGCACCGCGAGCTGGAGAAGCTGGTACTGACGCAGCGCCAGCAGCGCATCAAGGAGAGCGTGGCGCAAACTTACGGCGAGCTGGTGCACGAGGGCCAGCTGCTGGATCCGGTGTGCCGCGACATCGAGGCGCTGCTCGTGTCATCGCAGCAGCGCGTCAGCGGGGACGTGCACCTGCTCCTGCACAGCGGCGCCGTGTTCATCGAGGGGGTCGAGTCGCCCTACTCGCTGATGGCCGCCTCCAGGGGCGTGTACGGCGAGGCGGCCGGCGAGTGGTCGGCGGTCGATGCGCTCGGCTTCTCGCGCATCGCAGCGCTCCCCGGAGTCTTCTATACGCGCGCCGGCGAGCGCGCGCAGCTTGCGGCGGGCTCCTGACATGGTCACCGGCATGCGCAGCGTGGTCGTGGACAAGCTCGCCTCCGTCACCCAGGCGTGCGGGCTGTCGCACGAGGTGCGCATCGCGCCGGAGATCCCGGCCGAGGAAGGCGTGGTGGTGGTGGTCGAGGTGCTCAACAACAAGTCCACCTACAACACGCTCGAGCTGACCAGCGGGCGCATGGCCAAGCTCGGCAAGGGCGACGTGGTGGCGGGCGCACTCGGGCACCGCAAGGCGCTGTTCGGTTACTCGGGCCACGTGCCGCCGCAGGTCGCAGCCCGGCGACATCATCCAGATGCTGAACATCGGCGGCGTGCTCGGTGTGTGCGATTCCATCAACCCGGACAAGGGCCAGCCGTTCGACTGCCGCGTGCTGGGCGTGGCGCTCAACTTCCCCTACCTGGGCGAGCGCATCGGCGTGCCGGCGCGCGTCGGCTACCAGCGGCTCAACAGCGAAGCGCCGCTCGATACGCACGGCGTGCCGGTGGTGGCGCTCGCCGGTACCTGCATGGAGGCCGGCAAGACTGCCGCGGCGTGCGCGGTGATCGCGCGCATGCGCCACCGCGGACTCACCGTGGACGCCTTCAAGGCCACTGGCGTGTCGCTGCGCCGTGACATCCTCGCCATGGAAGATGCCGGCGCGCGCCGCTGCGCCATCTTCACCGACTTGGGCGTCGTCACCACGACGCGCCTCAACGGGCCTGCCCTCACCCGCACCATGCTCACGGAGCTGTCCGCCGGTAAGCCCGACGTCATCGTCTTCGAACTCGGCGACGGCATTCTCGGCACCTACGGCGTGGATGCCATCCTCGAGTGCGGCGATATTCGCAGCGCGCTGAACGCGGTGATCCTGTCGGCCAACGATCCGGTGGCCGCCTGGGGCGGCGTGAAGCTGCTGCGCGAGCGCTTCCAGATCGAGCCGTGCGTGGTGACCGGTCCCGCCACCGACAACGCGGTCGGGATCGAGATCATCACCAGCCAGATGGGCGTCGCCGCCTGCAACGCGCTCGGCAACGGCGCCGCCCTCGGCGACCGCGTGCTCGACTCGCTGGGCCTGAGGCCCGCTGGCGCGGCCACGCCATGAGCGCGCCGATTCCGGCCGTGGTGCTCGGCGGCACCGGCTATGTCGCCGGCGAGCTGCTGCGCCTGCTGAGCGCGCATCCGCAGTTCCAGCTTGCCGCCATCATGTCCGACAGCCAGCCGGGCGAGCCTGTGGCCGCCGCCTTTCCGCACCTGGGCAGCGCTTATCCCACGGCGCGCTTCAAGTCCGAGGCGGAGGCGCAGAAGCTCCTGTGCGAGGCGCCCCGCAGCGCGCTGTTCTCGGCGGCGCCGCACGGGGTGTCGGCCGGGCTCCTCGACCGCCTGCTCACTGCCAGCGAGCGCGCCGGCACGACGGTGCGCAGCGTCGACATCTCGGCGGACTTCCGCTACCCAAGCGCCGCCGCCTACGCACAAACCTACGGCCACGAGCACGCAGCGCCTGCGCGGCTGGCGCAGTTCAGCTGCGGCCTGCCCGAACACCTGCGGGAAGTGAGCACGCCGCACATCGGCCACCCGGGCTGTTTTGCGACCGCCATGCTGCTCGCCAGCGTGCCGCTGCTGGCCGGCGGGCTCGTCGAACCGCTCTTGTTCGTCAGCGGCATCACCGGCAGCACCGGCTCGGGCCGCAAGCCTCAGGAGGCGACGCATCATCCGCTGCGGCACGGCGATCTCTACAGCTACGGCGCGCTCCACCACCGGCACGTGCCGGAGGTGGCGCTGTGCGCGCAGGCGGCCACCGGCGTTGCGGCCGAGTTCGCCTTCGTGCCGCACTCGGGTCCGTTCGCGCGCGGCATCCATGTGACGCTGCAGGCGCGCCTGCGCCGCCCGCTCGACACGGCGCAGCTGCTCGCCGCGCTGCGCGACTTCTACGCCGACGCGCCCTTCGTGCGCGTCGGCCCGCAGGCGCCGCGCATCAAGGAAGTCGTCGCCAGCAACTACGCGCAGCTGTCGGGCGTGGTGCGCGGGGGCACGGTGGCGGTGCTGTGCGCCATCGACAACCTCACCAAGGGCGCCGCCGGCGGCGCCGTGCAATGGATGAACCGGCTGTTCGCTCTGCCCGAGACGCAAGGTCTCACCGCCGCAGCCCCTGGCTGGACGTGAGCGGACCCATGCCTGAGAGCGATGTGAGCGCGGCACCGGCGCACGACTACCTGGCGCCGGTGTTCGCGCAGTACCCGCTGGAGGTGGTGTCGGCCGAAGGCGTGTGGCTGCGCAACGCGCGCGGCGAGCGCGTGCTCGATCTGTACGGCGGCCATGCGGTCGCGGGCCTGGGCTACGCTCACCCGGCCTGGACCGCGGCGCTGGCGCAGCAGGCAGCCTCGTGCAACTTCCAGACGAATGCCGTGGCGATGCAGGTGCGCGCGCGCGCCGCCGCGCGGCTGGTGCGTTTCTCGCAGTTGCCCATGACGAGCGTGTTCCTGGTCAACAGCGGCGCCGAGGCCAACGAGAACGCGCTCAAGATCGCGCTGCGCCACACCGGCCGGGCGCACGTGGCCGCCGTCGAAGGCGGCTTTCACGGCCGCACCGCGGCTGCCGGCGCCGTCACCTGGGGCGCGCAGGCGAAGTGGTACGGCTTCCCGCGCACGCCGTTCGATGTCAGCTTCATGCCGCGGCGCGATACCGGCGCCATCGAGGCGCACGTCACACAGGCGACCGCCGCGGTGATCGTCGAGCCGGTGCAGGGACTGGCAGGGGCAGTCGACCTGGGCGCGCCATACCTTGACGGCGCTGCGGCGCCGCTGCGATGCGGTCGGCGCGCTCCTGATCTTCGACGAGGTGCAGTGCGGCATGGGACGCACCGGCCAGCCCTTCGCCGCCAACCTCTACGAGGTGATGCCGGACCTTCTGACCACCGCCAAGGCGCTCGGCAACGGCTTCCCCTGCGCCGCCGTGCTGCTGGCGCAAGAAATCACCGCGGCTCTCAAGCCCGAGTCGCTCGGCACGACCTTCGGCGGCGGACCGATGGCCTGCGCCGCCATCGAGGCGGTGATCGAGGCCATCGAATCGCAGCAGCTGCTCGAGCGCGTGCGGCACATCGGCAGCTACATCCGCGAGAACTGCGTCGTGGGTCCGGTCAGCGGCCACCAGGGCGCGGGGCTGCTGGTCGGGCTGACCACGACGCGCCCCGCCAGGGAAATCCAGGCGGAGCTGCTCGAGGGCGGCATCCTCACCGGCACCGCCAGTGACCCGCAGGTGCTGCGCCTGCTGCCGCCCTACATCCTCGAAGAACAGCACGTCGACATGCTGCGCGACACGCTGCGCGACCTTGGGCCATGAAGCGCTTCCTCGACCTTGCGGATTTCAGCCGCGAAGAGCTGCTGACGCTTCTGGAGCTGGCGCGGCGCCTCGAGCGGCAGCCGGAACCGCGCGCGCTGGCGGGCAAGATACTCGGCCTGCTGTTCTTCAACCCGTCGCTGCGCACGCTCGCCTCCTGCCAGGCGGCCATGGCGCGCCTCGGCGGCAGCTCGTTCGTCATCAACCCGGGCCAGGGCAGCTGGCAGCTGGAGACGCGCAGCGGGGTGGTGATGGACGGCGCCGCCGCCGAGCACGTGCGCGAGGGGATCCCGGTGCTCGCCTCCTATTGCGACGCGCTCGGCATCCGCGCCTTCGCGCACGGCAAGGATCTGGCGAGCGATCTGGCCGAAACCCATTTCAGCTGCCCTCGCCGCGCTCAGCGACAAGCCGCTCATCAATCTCGAGTCGGCGATGAATCATC
Source organism: uncultured Gammaproteobacteria bacterium (assembly GCA_963787655.1). Taxonomy (GTDB): domain Bacteria; phylum Pseudomonadota; class Gammaproteobacteria; order Steroidobacterales; family Steroidobacteraceae; genus 13-2-20CM-66-19. The sequence goes on from CAWBDY010000004.1 coordinate 355,125, forward strand.
CGTGCCAGGCGCTGGCGGACTGGAAGACGCTGGACGATCTCGCCGTCGCGCGCCACGGCCGCTTCGTGCTGTCCTGGGCGTGGCATCCGCGCGCCCTGCCGCTGGCGGTGCCGGCCGCCGCCGTGCACATGGCGGCCCTGCGCGGCATGGAGGTCATCGTGCTGCGGCCGGAGGGTTTCGCGCTGCCAGCGGCGCTCATGCAGCGCGCCGCGGCTGCGGCGCGCCACTCAGGCGGCTCGGTGCGCGAGACCAGCGAGCGCGCGGATGCGCTGCCCGGCGCCGACGTGCTGTACGTCAAGGAGTGGGGTGCGACGTCGTGCTACGGCGATGCGGCGGGCGATGCGCGCCTGCGCGCCGACCTCACGGGCTGGTGCGTGCGCAACGACTGGTTCGCAGCCGCCCCGCACTGTCGCGTCATGCACTGCCTGCCGGTGCGGCGCAACAGCGCCATCGCCGACGAGGTGCTCGACAGTCCGCGCAGCATCGTGCAGCGCGAGGCCTACAACCGGCTGCCGGCGCAGATGGCCGTGCTGCACCGCATGCTCGGCTCGTGACAGCAACCAAGGACGACTCATGATCATGCATCGTGGCGATCAGACCCTGGCGATTCACGCCCTCAAGAGCGCAGCTCCCTACATCCGCATGTACAAGGGCAAGACCTTCATCGTCAAAGCCGGCGGCGGGGTGTTCGGCGACATGGCCTCCACGCGCGTGCTGGTGGAGCAGATCGCGATCCTGCACTACTTCGGCGTGCGCGTGGTGCTGGTGCATGGCGGCGGCCCGCAGCTCACCGAGCTGTCCACCGCGCTCGGCGTGCCGACGCGCATGGTGGAAGGGCGGCGCGTCACCGATCAGCGCTCCATCGACGTGACCGCGATGGTGCTGAACGGCCTGATCAACACGCGCGTGCTCGGCATCTGCCGCGACCTCAACCTCGATGCGGTCGGCATCAGCGGCGTGGATGCGGGCCTGGTGCGCGCGCACAAGCGTCCGCCGGTCTCGGTCAGCGGCGCCGGCGGCGAGCTGATCGATTTCGGCTTCGTCGGCGACATCGACGCGGTCGACCCCACGGTGCTGAAGAAACTGCTCGACAACGGCCTGATGCCGGTGGTGAGTCCGCTGTCGGCGGACCAGTCCGGCACGCTCCTCAACATCAACGCCGACACGGTGGCAGCCGCCATCGGCGCCGCCCTCGGCGCCGAGAAGCTGATCCTGTGCACCGGGGCGCCCGGCATCCTCGGCAGCGTCGACGATCCCGGTTCGCTCATCTCCTACACGGACCTGCGGGGGCTCAAGCGCCTGCGCGAGGAAGGCCGCATCGCCGACGGCATGCTGCCGAAGGCCAAGGCGATCGAGGAAGCGCTGCGCGGCGGCGTGCGCCGCGTGCACGTCGTCTCCTATCGCGCCCCGGAAGGCATTCTCGGCGAGGTGTTCACCAACGAGGGGACCGGCACCATGATCGTGGCCGACATCAACGCGCTGAGTCCCGCCGAGCAGCAGAGTCCGCCGTGACGCGGCTGTGGGACAAGGGCATGCCGCTCGATGCGCAGGTGCTCAGCTACAGCGCGGGCGAGGACTTCGCGCTCGATGAGCGTCTCGTGCCCTACGATGTGCGCGCCTCGCTGGCGCACGCCGAGATGCTGCACGCGCAGCGCCTGCTCGGCGCGGACGAGCTCGCCGGCGTGCGCGCGACGCTCGACGAGCTGGCCGCCGAGCACGCCCGCGGTGGCTGGCACATCGAGCTCGCCGACGAGGACGTGCACACCGCGCTCGAGCGCCACCTGACCGCACGCCTGGGCGCGGCCGGGGGCCGCATCCACCTCGGCCGCTCGCGCAACGACCAGGTGCTCGCCGCCATCCGTCTGTATCTGCGCGACAGCGTCGCAGCGCTCGCGGCCGCAGCGCTGGAGGTGGCGCAAGCGTTCGACGAGCTGGCGCAGCGCGAGTCAGCCACGGCGCTGCCGGGCTACACACACATGCAGCAGGCCATGCCGAGCTCGGTGCCGCTGTGGGCGGGCGGCTTTGCCGCAGAGATCCGCGACGATGCGGCGGGCCTTAGCGCGGTGCTGCGCCGGAGCGAGCGCAACCCGCTCGGGTCTGCGGCCGGCTACGGTACCCCGGGGCTGCCGATCGATCGCGACGCCACCGCGCAAGCGCTCGGCTTCGCCGGCGTCCACCAGCCGGTGACGGCGGTGCAGCTGTCGCGCGGCAAGGCCGAGGCGCAGCTCTTGTTCGAGATCACGCTGCTGCTGCAGGATCTCGGGCGTTTCGCGGCTGACGTGCTGCTGTTCGCGACGCAGGAATTCGGGTTCGTCACGCTGCCCGATGCCTTCACCACCGGCTCCTCGATCATGCCGCAGAAGCGCAACCCGGACGTGTTCGAGCTCATCCGCGGCCGCTCGGCCACCGCCCAGGCGTGCCTGCTGGAGGTGTTGAGCGTGTGCGCGAAGCTGCCTTCCGGCTACCAGCGCGACCTGCAGCTCATCAAGTTTCCGCTGTTTCGCGGCATCGACCTGGCCAGCGGCGACGCTCGCCATCGTGCCGCCCGCCATCGCCGCGCTGCGCTTCAACCGCGCCGCCATCCGCCTCGATCCGGCCATCCACGCCGCCGAGGAGGCCAACCGGCTGGTGGTCACCCAAGGGATCCCGTTCCGCGAGGCCTACCAGCGCGTGGCCGCAAAACTCAAGAAATAGGCGAGGCGCCCTTGCCGATTGCACGCGCGGCGCGCGCCGTGCAGGCTGGAACATGGAGGTGTCATGACCAAGGTGCTGGGAATCTCGGGCAGCCTGCGGCGCGGCTCGTACAATGCGGCGCTGCTGCGCGCCGCGACCAAGCTCATGCCGGCGGATGCGACGCTCGAGATCGCCAGCATCCGCGGCATCCCGCTCTACGACGGCGACGTCGAGGCGCAGGGCATCCCGCCCACCGTCAGCGCGCTGAAAGAGGCGATCGTGTCCGCCGACGGGGTGCTGCTGGCGACGCCCGAATACAACAACGGCATTCCCGGGGTGTTCAAGAATGCGATCGACTGGCTGTCGCGGCCGCCGGCCGATATCCGGCGCGTGTTCGGCGGCCGCAGCTTCGCCATCATCGGCACCTCGCCCGGCGCTTTCGGCACGGTGCTCAGCCAGGCGGCCTGGCTGCCGGTGATGCGCACGCTCGGCACGCAGGTGTGGTTCGGCGGCCGGGTGGCGATTGCGCGCGCCGGCAACGTGTTCGACGAGAGCGGCGCGCTGAAGGATGCGGCCGTCGAGGAGCAGCTGAAACTGTTCCTGGCCGGCTACGTGGCGTTTCTCAATCGCAATATCGTCGCGCGGGAAAGTTAATCTCCCGCACTGGCCGCGGCGCGGGCAGCGCGCGTCAGCTCTGCGGCCGGCTGGGCCTCGGGTGCGGCGGCCGCAAACGGCGGCAGCGTCTCCAGGTACGCGCAGATGCCGCGCAGCGTCGGGAATGGCGCCGTATCGCACTTGAAGCGCCGCGCGTTGTACATCTGCGGCACGATCAGCACATCGGCCAGCGTCACCTGCGTGCCGAACATGTGGCGGCCATCGCCGCTGACGCGTTGCGACCTCGCTCTCCAGCGCCGTCAGCCCCACTGCAATCCAGTGCGCGTACCAGGCATCCACGTGAGGCTCTGCCTGGCCGAGCGCGGTGCGCAGGTAGCTGAGCACGCGCGTGTTGTTGAGCGGGTGAATGTCGCAGGCCACCGCCAGCGCCAGGGCACGCACCTGCGCACGCTCGGCCGGCGCGCGCGGCAGCAGTGGCGGCTGCGGCTGCGTCTCCTCCAGGTACTCGATGATCGCCAGTGACTGCGTGATGGTGCGCCCTTCGTGCACCAGTACCGGCACCAGGCCCTGCGGGTTCAGCTCGAGAAACTGCGGCGTGCGCTGCGCGCTCGTCGGCGCGCGCAGGTCGACCGGGATTTCCTCGCAGACGATGCCCTTGAGGTTCAGTGCAATGCGCACGCGGTAGGCGGCAGAGCTGCGCACGTAGCCATAGAATTTCATGAGTGCGCTCCCTGCGGCGCCACGATGCTGTGGCTGAGGACCGCCAGCCCCTCGATGCCGCCTTCCACGCGGTCGCCGACTTTGAGCGCTCCGACCCCTGCCGGCGTGCCGGTGAAGATCAGATCGCCCGGGCGCAGCTCGTACAGCTGCGACAATGCTGCGATGACGTGCGGCACGTCGAAGATGAGCTCACTGACATCGGCGTCCTGGCGAGTCTCGCCGTTGACCTTAAGCCAGATGCGCCCGCGCGTGAGGTGACCTTCGCTCACCGGCCGCAGCGGCGCGAGCGGCGCCGAGTGGTCGAAGCCTTTGGCGGTGTCCCACGGCTGGCCGCGATCCTTGGCGGCCTTCTGCAGGTCGCGCCGCGTCAGATCGTTGCCGGCGCCGTAACCGAAGACGTGCTCGAGCGCGTGTTGCGGCGCGATGTCGCGGCCGCCCCGGCCGAGTGCGACCACCAGCTCGATCTCGTGATGCAGGTTGTGGGTGGCGGAGGGGTACGGCACGGCAGCGCCGTTCTCCACCAGCGCATCGGCGGGCTTCATGAAGAACACCGGCGGGCTGTCGGGATCGGAGCCGAGCTCGCGCACGTGGTCGGCGTAGTTGAGGCCGACGCAGTAGATGCGATGCACCGCGAAGCGCCGGTGGCTGCCGGCCACGGCAACGCTCGCGGGCGCCTGCGGCGCAAAGAAGTACTCACTCATGGCGGCTCGCTTTCGAAGGGTGTCGTGCGCTGAGGGAGATTGCCACCGTGCAAACCGCTAGACTAGCGGCGATGAGCATCTGGCGCGCAGCCCCGACCCCGGAGGAACTCACCGCCCGCGGCAGCCGCAGCATGCCGGGATTTCTGGGCATGCGCTTCACCGAAATCGGGCCGGATTACCTGCGCGCGAGCATGCCGGTGAACGAGCGCACGCACCAGCCCTTCGGCCTGCTGCACGGCGGTGCCTCCGTGGCGCTCGCCGAGACGGTAGGCAGCGTCGCCTCGATGCTGTGCGTCGATCAGGAGCGGTACATGTGCGTCGGCCAGGAGATCAATGCCAATCACGTGCGCGGGATGTCCGCGGGCACCGTCACCGCGACCGCGCGCCCGTTTCACCTCGGCGGCCGCAGCCAGGTGTGGCACATCGAGATCCGCGACGAGCAGGAGCGCCTGGTGTGCGTCTCGCGTCTGACCATGGCGGTCATCGAGCGGCGCGCCACGAGATAAAAGCCAGAACATAAGGAGAGGACCGAAATGTCAGATCCGAATCCGGTGGCGACCGTCCCGGCACCCCACGTCGACGAATCCCTGGTCACCTACACGCACGTGATCTATGGACTGCATGCGCTGGCGGTGCTGATCGGGCTGACCACCTTTCACACGATCGTCTTCAGCTTCGTCGGCAGCCTGCCCTCGATCATCGCCGTCATCATGAACTACGCGCGCCGCTCGGCCACGCGCGGCACCTATCTCGAATCGCATTTCCGCTGGCAGATCCGCACCTTCTGGTTCGCGTTCCTGTGGGCCTGCGTGTGCGGGCTGCTCATCGTCACGGTGGTGGGCGCATTGCTCGGCCTGCCGGGCCTCTTGGCCACCGGCATCTGGATCGCCTATCGCGTGATCCGCGGCTGGCTGGCGCTGAAGGACCGGCGCCCGATGTACGTATGAGTACGACGGCATGCTGGGTGTTCCTGGCCGGCGCGCTGCTGCTCGCTGGCTGCGGCCAGAAAGGGGCGCTTTATCTGCCCGACAAGCACGGCACCGTGGTGAGCGCTCCGGCGAGCCCTGCGGCACAGCCGGCCACGCCGGCGGCGACGCCGCCCGCGGACAAAAAGACGCAGGACGACGATACGCAGCCCAAGTAGCGCTGCCGGTTAGCGCGACTTAGGGCTGCGTGAGGGCTCAGGCGCGCACCAGACCGCGCAGCGCTCGGGCGGCGGCACTGTCCGGGAAGACCTCATCGAGTGCGCGCGCCGGCACCTGCAGGTGCTCATCGAGGATGCCCTTGAGCACCGAGCGCAGATCGAGCGTCGCTGCCAGGTCGCGTCCCTGGTAGAGGTTGTGTGCGGCAAGTCCCGGCCAGTCGCTGACGACGCGCCCGCCGGCCACCGCGCCGCCCACGAGGAAGGCGGCCGTCGCGGTGCCGTGGTCGGTGCCGCGCGTGCCGTTGATGGCGGCGGTGCGCCCGAATTCGGTAATCAGCAGCACCGCCGTGTCGCTCCAGATCGGTCCGAGCTCTTCCTTGAGCGTCGCCAGTCCCTGGTCGAGCGCGCCCAGGCGCCCGGCGAGCTGGCCCTGCGCGCCGCCCTCGTTGGCGTGCGTGTCCCAGCCGGTGGTGTCGAACACTGCGACCTTCGGACCGTCCTCCTGACGCAGGAAGCCGGCCGCGGCGCGCACCACTTCCGCATAGCGCGCGTTGTTCGCCTTCGCGCCCGCGGCGTTGTTGCCCGCAGCCGCGGTCAGGGTCATGGCGCTGCCGTCTTCGGCGGCGATGGCGTTCGCCGCCAGTGCGTCCGCCAGCCGCGTCGACAGCAGCGGGTCGCCGGCATACAGGTCGGTGAGCCGCGCCAGCGTGTCGTCATCCAGCGCGGTGAGCCTGGAGGGTGACCAGGAGGTCACCGCCGCCGGACCGCGCATCAGCAGCGGCACGTTCTGGCCGAGCGCCACGCCCGCCTCGCGCTGCGAGCCCGCCGGCAGCTTCGCCAGCGCGCGATTCAGCCAGCCGCTTTGCAGGGCGTGCGCCCTGGGCGAGCCGTTCTCCAGCACGTCCTGGCCGTCGAAGTGCGAACGCTCGCGGTAGGGACTCGCCACCGCGTGCAGCACGACGAGCTCGCGCGCCGCGTAGCACTGGCTCATGAAGGCGAGAGCCGGGTGCAGCCCGAAAAAGCCGTTGAGCGGCAGCGCACCGTTGGCTTCCCCGGGCGGGCGCAGCGCGACCTCACGACGCAGCTCACCGTAGTCGCGGTCGCCATAGGGTGGCACGGCTGCAAGTCCATCCAGGGCGCCGCGCATGATGACCACCACGAAGCGCGACTTGCGCGCGCTCGTGTGCGCGAACGCGAGGCGCGTGGTGATGAGCGCACCGCCGGCGGCCAGTGCACCCAGGTTGAGAAAGTCGCGTCGCCGCATGCCCATGTGCTTCTCCGCGCGGCGCTGTCAGCGCCGCATGAACTCCGGCGCTGCCATCAGCAGCGTCACGGCCTGCGCTGCGCTCGCCGCGCGCGCCACGGCGCTGCGCGTCGCGCTCGAGAGGTTGGCGCCCAGCAGCTGTGGTGCCAGCTGCGCCGCATCGCGGGCGCTGCCGAGCCGACCGCCCAGCGCATCCGCCCACTGGATGCGCTTGATGAGCGCGGACGCGCCGTCCCAGTCGGCGCTGCGGTCCGGCCAGCCGGCGGGCGAACCGGGCTGCCAGGTACGCTGGCCGAGCAGGTCGAAAGAGGTGAGCAGCCCGCGGTTCTCTTCGACAGGCACCGACAGGCCGCGATAGCTGGAGACGACGTAGTCGGACGGCGTCTTGTACTTGGCCAGCGGCTGCTGCCAGCTCTCGTGCGCCTCGATGAGGGCACGATAGACGCTCGGGAGATCGCCGCCGCTGTGCACAAAGACCTCGCTCAGCCGCTCGACCAGCGGCGCGGGCGGATCGTCGGCGACGAAGTGGCGCGTCAGCTTGGTGGCGATGAAACGCGCGGTGGCGCGCTGCTGCGCGACGTCGCGCAGCACCGCCACGCCCTGCTCGAAGCCGTGGTCGGCGTAACGTCGTCCCAGCACGAGCTTGCTGCCGGGCTCGTGCAGCTCGTCGCGAAACACGAATCTGCCCGGTGGGCCGCTGGCGAAGCGGCCGCCGTCACCGCCGATCGACCAGCCGGTGATCACCTCGGCGAAGGTGGTGACGTCGGTCTGCGTGTAGCCGCCGCCGACCCCGAGCGTGTGCAGCTCGAGAATCTCGCGGGCGAGATTCTCATTGATGCCGATCTTGCGCTTCGCCTGGAACGCCTGCGCGCGCAGCGCCAGCTGCGAGTGCGGCCCTACCGACAGGTGATTGTCCAGATACAGCAGCATCGCCGGATGGGTCTCGACCGCGAGCAGCAGGTCGGTGAAGTTGCCGAGCACGTGCGGGCGGATGGCCTCGCGTTCGAAGCTGCCGGCAAGGCCGGCGAGGAACTGCTTGTCGATCGATACCGCGAAATGATTGGTCCAGAACTGCGTCAGCCGCTCGACGAACGGGCGCTCGCTGAGCACCGCCTGCGACAGCCGCGCGGTGACTTCACTGACGTAGATGGGCCGCAGGAACTGCGGCAGTTTCTCCGTGACGACCTGCGCCTTGTCGGCGCCGGAGCGCTTGGCCTCCTGGATCTCGCGCCGCAGCGACAGCGCATTGCCCAGAATCTGCTCGCAGGAGCGCAGCTCACTGCCGGCGAGCAGCGGCGCCGCGCCGCGCAGCTGCGCCGCGAGCCAGGCGCGCGGATCGCCGCCGACGGCGTCGAGCTCGCCCGGCCGGGCGCCGAGCCCGAAGCGGTTGACGGCAATGGCGGACGTGAATGTCCTGCACGCGCTTTCCTGCAAAGACAGCTGTCTGCTATAGCGCGCCGCCGGCCGCGTGGTTGACCGCGGCACCTGCGGGTCGGCGTGCTTATGTCCGTTATACTCGCGGCCCGCTTGAGGTTTCACTGTCCATGGCGCGCAAACCGGACCTGGTTCTCGTCGACGGCTCCTCTTATGTCTACCGCGGCTTTCACGCCCTGCGGGTGGAGCTCTCGACCTCGCGCGGCGAGCCGACCGGCGCCATGCTGGTCGTTCTCAACATGCTGCAGAAGCTGCGCAAGGACTACCAGCCCGAGCGCATCGCCGTGGTGTTCGATGCGCCGGGCAAGACCTTCCGCGACGAGCTGTTCGCGCAATACAAGGCGCAGCGACCCGGCATGCCCGATGACCTGCGCGCGCAGATCGAGCCGCTGCTCAAAATCATCCAGGCGCAGGGCCTGCCGCTGCTGCGTGTGCCGGGCGTGGAGGCCGACGACGTCATCGGCACGCTGGCGCGCCGCGCCGCGCAGGTCGGGCAGACGGTGCTCATCTCCACCGGCGACAAGGACATGGCGCAGCTGGTCGACGGCTCGATCACGCTCGTCAACACCATGACCGACACCGTGCTCGATCGCGACGGCGTCAAGGCGAAGTTCGACGTCTACCCCGAGCAGATCATCGACTTCCTGGCGCTGGTGGGCGACAGCTCCGACAACATTCCCGGCATCGACAAGGTGGGCGCCAAAACCGCCGCGAAACTGCTGCAGCAGTACGGCGGCCTGGACGAACTCATCGGGCGCCTCGCCGAGGTGCCCGGCAAGGTGGGCGAAAACCTGCGCAACGGACTGGCGACGCTCGAGCTGTCGCGGCGGCTGGCCACCATCCGCACCGATCTCGACCTGCCGCTCAAGGTCGACGAGCTCGCGCCGGCCGCGCCCGACACCGCGGCGCTGCGCGAGCTGTACGCGCGTTACGAGCTGCGCGCCTACGAGCGGGCGCTGGCCGGGGACTCCGCCACTGCGGCCGCGCCGGGCGATGCCGCGCCGGCACCCGTCGCCGCCGCGGCGGCCGCGGCCGACACGCTGCCGCGCGACTACGTAACGCTCAGCAGCTGGGAGGAGTTGCAGCGCTGGCTGGCTCTGCTGGCGCAGGCGCCGCTGTTCGCCTTTGCCACCCTGACCAGCAGCCCCGACTACATGCAGGCCGAGATCGTCGGCATGTCGTTCGCGATGGAGCCGGGCAAGGCTGCCTACCTGCCCATCGGCCACAGCTACGCCGGCGCACCCGAGCAGCTGGAGCGCGCGCGCGTGCTCGCAGCGCTCAAGCCGCTGCTGGAGGATGCCGCGCGCGGCAAGGTCGGTGCGCACCTCAAGCACGACCTGCACGTGCTCGCCCACGCCGGCATTGCGCTCAGCGGGCTGCGCTTCGACACCATGCTCGAGTCGTACGTGTGGAACAGTGTCGCCACCGATCACGAGCTCGACGCCGACGTGCAGCGCTACCTGGGCGTGCGCACCACCCGTCTCGAGGAGGTGGCGGGCAAGGGCGCCAAGCAGCTCAGCTTCGACCAGGTGCCGGTGGAGCGCGCCAGCGTCTTTGCCGCCGAGCGCGCCGACATGGCGCTGCGCCTGCACGCGGCGCTGTGGCCGCAGCTTCAGGGGGTGCCGGCGCTCGCACGCCTCTACGCGGAATGCGAGCAGCCGCTGGTGCCGGTGCTGTTCACGATGGAGCACTGCGGCGTGCTGGTCGATCGTGACCTGTTGCGCGCGCAGAGCCGCGAGTTCGCGCGCGCGCTGCAGGAACTGCTGCTGCAGGCGCACCGCGAGGCCGGCCACGAATTCAACATCGAGTCGCCGCGCCAGCTGCAGCAGATACTGTTCGAGCGGCTGCAGCTGCCGGTGAAGCGCCGCACGCCCACCGGCCAGCCCTCGACCGCCGAAGACGTGCTGGAGGAGCTGGCCGCGGACTACCCGCTGCCGCGCATCGTCCTCGAGTACCGCGCGCTCGCCAAACTGAAGTCGACCTACACCGACAAGCTGCCGGAGCTGGTGCACGGGCGCACCGGGCGCATCCACACCAACTACGCGCAGGCGGTGGCCGCCACCGGGCGCCTGTCCTCCATCGAGCCGAACCTGCAGAACATCCCGATACGCCGGCCGGAGGGGCGACGCATCCGCCAGGCCTTCATCGCACCTCCCGGACACGTGCTGCTGGCGGCCGACTACTCGCAGATCGAGCTGCGCATCATGGCGCACCTGTCGGGCGATGAGAGCCTGCGCGATGCCTTCGCCGCCGACCGCGACGTGCACCAGGCCACCGCCGCCGAAGTGTTCGCGGTCGAGCTCACCGCCGTGACGGCCGACCAGCGGCGCACCGCCAAGGTCATCAACTTCGGTCTCATCTACGGCATGTCGGCGTTCGGCCTGGCGCGCAATCTCGGCATCGAGCGCGGCGCGGCGGCGCGCTACGTCGAGCGCTATTTCGAGCGCTACCCCGGGGTGAGGCGCTTCATGGACAACACGCGCGCGCAGGCGCGCGAGAGCCGGCTACGTCGAAACGGTGTTCGGCCGGCGTCTGTACCTGCCCGACATCCGCTCCGGCAACGCGCAGATGCGCCAGTACGCCGAACGCAGCGCCATCAATGCGCCGATGCAGGGCACCGCCGCCGACATCATCAAGCGCGCCATGATCAGCGTGGACGCCTGGTGCCGGCAGGCGGGCGCCCCTGCCCGACTCATCATGCAGGTGCACGATGAGCTGGTGCTGGAGGTGCGCAGCGAGGCACTGGCGGCAGTCAGTGCCGCGGTGCGCGAGCACATGGTCGCTGCGGCCACCTTGAGCGTGCCGCTGCGCGTGGATGTCGGCTCGGGTGCAAACTGGGACGAGGCGCACTAAGCTCGTCCTCGTAGGTCAACTGCAGTGACGCGGTTGCGTTAGAGCCAAAGGCTTCGAGGGGAATTCAAGGAAATGCGAACCATGCGAAGACTGCTCCTCGCCGTGCTGCTCTTGGGCACCACAGCCGCCCAGGCCGATGACGCCCTCTTCTACCTGGGCGCCGGCGTCACCCGCAGCGCGCTCACGAACATCAGCAACGACAACCTGGCGTTCTCCGACATCCACACGACCTCCTGGAAGGCACTCGCCGGATTCCGCCCGATCAGCTTCTTCGCCGTCGAAGCCGACTATCTGAATCTCGGCGGCGAGACCAGCACCTTCTTCGGCGACCGCGTCGTGCACTCGGACGCCAAGGCGTTCGCCGGCTACGCCGTCGGTTACCTGCCGGTGCCGCTGCCCTACCTCGATCTGTTCGCCAAGGCCGGCCTGTCGCGCTGGAAGCTCGATGGCTCCGACTCGCAGCTGTTCTACTTCTCGACCACCGGCACCGCCTTCGCCTATGGCGCCGGCGCGCAGGTGCACCTGGGCATGATCGGCGCACGGCTCGAGTACGAGAATTTCAACATCACGCACACCAACGGCGCCGGCATCCTCTCCCTGTCGGCGATCCTGGCGCTCCCCTAGGATCGAGCAGCACCCGAGGCGCTGCCCTTAAGCACAGCCCCAGGTCGCGGTAGCTCTCAGATACGGCAAAGGCCACGCTGCAGATCCGCCATAGCGGCGGCGCGCCCTCAACCGACGCCTGCAGACTCCCTCCGCATAGCCTGTAAGTGCCCGCATTTTTTCGCGTTTTTGGCCTCGCAGGCCCGTGCAGAAGCCCAGCACAAGTTGTGGTATGGACGATACAACTTGTTAATCAAACTTATGATTTGCAAAGATATTTTTTCTGCGGAATTTCGGAACTTGCCGCAGGCGCCCGCATCCAACTTACTGAGTGCATAGCACTCCCCGCTTCCCTCCCTGAGCGGGTCGACCCGGTTCATGAGACCTGTACCGGGTTAGTCTGGCCCCGGCGGCACAAACCGCCGGGGCTCTTTTATTTGCCCCTCACGAAAGCCAGGCCACGAGCCGGTCCTGGGCCTCTTTCACCCCGATGCCGCGCAAAGCCGAAAACAGCTGCGCCGTGCCACGACCAGCCAGGCGCTGCAAGGCCTCGCGTAGCGCCGCGGTGCTCTCGGCCCGGTTGAGCTTGTCGGCCTTGGCGAGCAGCACGTGCACGGCGAGCGGCGTGCCTGCCCAGTCGAACAGACCCACATCGGCATCCGTGATGCCGCGGCGTGCGTCCACGATCACGAACAGGCCTTTCAGCGAGGTGCGCGTGCGCAGGGCATCGATCAGCGGTTGCCACGCGGCACGCTCGGCGGCCGGTCCCTTGGCATAGCCGTAACCGGGCAGATCGACCAGCCGCCGCGACGGCAGCAGCTCAAAGAAGTTGAGCAGCCGGGTACGCCCCGGGGTCTTGCTGGTGTGAGCCAGGCCCTGCCGCTGCGCGATGGCGTTGATGGCGCTGGACTTGCCGGCATTGGAGCGGCCGGCAAAAGCCACCTCCGCGCCGATGTCGGCGGGGAACTGAGCCGGTGCGGCGGCACTGATGAGAAACCGCACATCGTTAAAGCGGCTCATGTTTTCAAGGGGTAAGAAAGCCGTGACGGTGCCGTAGTGTACAATTCGGCGCCCCCGTCACGGACCGAAAGACAACACAATGCCGCAGTTGCCGAGTTGCCTGACCCTCGCGTCCGCCGTGTTCTGCTTCCTGACACCCGCCCTCACCGCGGCGCAGACCGCACCGGCGCCAACGGCCGCAAACAGCGCGCACGCCGCTGCCGCGGCGCCGACTGCCGCCGCAGCACCGGCCGCGCCACTTGACCCGTTCGCGGACGGCAAGGCGGAGGCCGGCGCCACCAAGGCGGCCGTGTGCGCCGCCTGCCACGGCCCGAACGGCAACAGCGCCAATCCCGCCTGGCCGCGTCTTGCCGGTCAAAGCGCGGTGTACCTGGCCGAGCAGCTGCGCCTGTTCCGCTCCGGCGCTCGCGCCAACCCGGTGATGATGCCGATGGCCACGTCCCTCAGCGACCACGACATCGACGACATCGCGGTGTACTACGAGGCCCAGACCGTACAGGGGCTCGAGGCCGACCCGTCCTACTGGCAAAGCGGCCAGACACTCTACGAGCGCGGCGACCGCGCCCACGAGATTCCCGCCTGCGTCGCCTGCCACGGACCTGCGGGGCGCGGCAACCTCGCCGCAGGCTACCCGGCTCTGCGCGCACAGGAATCGGTCTATGTCGTGAAGCAGCTGGGTGACTACGCCAGCGGCGCACGCTACGTCGGCAGCAAGCCGAGCGCCGCCAGCCGCAACGGCGTCATGATGTTCACCATCGCCAAGCGGCTCTCGCCCGAGCAGATGCGCGACGTGGCCTCCTACCTGCAGGGAATGCGCTGAGCCGCAGCCCGCACATGTTGCGCCTGAGCGCGCTCACGGCTGCCATCGTGCTGGCGGCGTGTGCCCGCCATACCCCGCCGCCGCCTGCGGCTGCGCCCGCGGCCCGCAGCGAAAGCCCGGCGCCTCCGGTTCCGCGCCCACAAACCCAGAGCGAGACCGAACAGGCCACCGCCTCGCAGGAATCTGCGGACGGTGACACCGAGCAGGCCAAGAGCGATGCCTCACTCGAGCAGATCGCCGGCTCCGGCGCGCAGCTGCCGTCCGGCAAGTGGCAGGCGGGCGTCAATTACGATCCGCTCGTGCCGGCACAACCGACCAGCGTCGCGGCCGGCAAGGTAGAGGTGCTGGAGATATTCTGGCTGGCCTGTCCGCACTGCTACACGCTCGAGCCGTACCTGCAGGGCTGGCTCAGAACCAAGCCCTCCTACATCGAGTTCGTGCGCGTGCCCGTCAACTGGCAGTCGATCTATGGGGCACACGCGCGCCTCTACTACACGCTCGAGGAGCTCGCCCGTCCGGACCTCATCGCCAAGGCCTTCGCCACCATCCACGATGAAGTCACCAACCACCAGCCGCCTCTCTACACGGACAACGCCGACGAGACCTTTCGCCTGCAGCAGCAGTTCGCGGTGCAGAACGGCGTCAGCGGCGCTGACTTTGCGCGGGCCTACAACTCCGCTGCGGTGGCTGCCAACGTCGCGCAGGCGGAAGAGATCACGCAGCGCTATCACGTCAAGGGAGTGCCGCTCCTGGTGGTGAACGGGCGCTATACCACCGACCTGGACCGGGCCGGCGGCGATGCCAGGCTCATCGAGCTCATCAACGAACTCGCCGCATCCGAGCACGGCCACTAGCGGTGCTACCTGCGATCCCCCCGTCAAGGTGCTGTGGTGCCGGCGCCGCGGCACTGGTGCGCAGCGAGCCCGCGACCGGCGCGCGGGCGGTGTGATCCCGTTGGTCTATTTCAGGCGCTGGGGCTGGCTGTAGCTAGACGGCCTGCGCCTTGACGCTGACGTCGACGTTGCCGCGCACCGCCCGCGAGTACGGGCACACCTCGTGCCCGGCCGCCACCAGACGCTCGGCATCGGCCTGCGACACGCCCGCGATCTGCGCCACGAGTGCCACGCTCAGCCCGAAGCCGCCGCCACTGGCCTCGCCGATGCTCACCTCAGCGTTCACCGTGATCGAGCCCGGATGCAGCTTCATCTGCCGCGAGACGAATTCGCAGGCGCTGCCGAAACACGCCGCGTAGCCGGCGGCAAACAGGTCCTCCGGGGTCGTGGTATTGGGACGTCCGGGACCACCCATCGCCTTCGGGATGGACAGATCGACGCTTACCAGCCCGTCCGCCGACTGCGTGTGGCCGTTGCGGCCGCCGACGGCGGTGGCATGCGCGGTGTAGAGAACTTTGATCGCCATGGCATCTCCTGTGGGGATCGATCGTGACAATACCTGAGCAGATGGCCACGACATCCGTGCTTCGTGGCAGGCGCAGTTTACTGCTAGCATTCTTCGGATCCACTTCCCCATTGCCCTTTAAGGAACAACTTTTGTGAGTTGGCGAGCATGGTTTGCCTTTGCGGCGCTGGGCGTCATCTGGGGGGTGCCCTACTTCTTCATCAAGCTGGCGGTCCAGGAATGCTCGCCCTTTGTCGTTGCCTGGGGTCGTATCGTGTTGGCGACGCTCATCCTGTTGCCGATAGCCTGGCATCGGGGCACGTTGCGTTCGCTGGGCGCGCATAAGGTAGCCATCAGCTGCTTTGCACTGGTTGAGTTCATCATCCCGTTTTCAGTCATCTCGATCGGTGAGCGGTGGATTGATTCATCGGTCACCGGCATTCTCATCGCCGCAGTGCCGCTGACCATTACCCTGATCTCGCGCTTCTTCGGCGTGCATGAACGACTGGGGACCGCACGTATAGTGGGCCTGGCGCTGGGCTTGTGCGGTGTCGTGGCATTGGTCGGCTTCGGCACGATTTCCGGTCTGCTCGGCTGGCTGGGCGTCGCCTGTATGCTGCTTGCAACCCTCGGCTATGCGATCGGACCGCTGATCATTCAGCGCTATCTTGGCAGTCTGGATGCGATTGCCCCGCTTGCGGCGAGTCTGCTCATCGCCAGCATCGTGTTGCTGGTGCCCGCGATGCTGAGCCTTCCCCGCCATCTGCCCTCGGCGGTCGCGCTTTCCTCGATTGCGATCCTCGGCGTGGTCTGCACCGCGCTGGCGATGCTTTTAATGTTCTATCTCGTCAGCCACGCGGGCGCCTCACGTGCGTCCGTCATCACGTACATCAACCCGGCGGTAGCGACACTCCTCGGGGTCTGGCTGCTGCACGAGCATCTCGGGGTCGGCGGCTTTGCGGCATTTGGGCTTATCCTGCTTGGCTCGTGGCTCGCAACCCGCGGCGGCGCGACAACCCACGGGGCAAGTACTGCAGCGTCGAGCTGACCACAGCCGCGAGACCCCAGCCTCGCGAAGATCTCAGCCCGCGTACTCGCGCTGCCGTTCTGCGGGCGTGGTCTTGGTGGCCGCCACGGCCGGCACGTCCAGCAGCAGCCCCTGCAGGTGCGGCGACACATCGGCGATGAAGGCCGGCAATGCTGCGCCGGTCAGGGGATGCGAAAGCAGAAATCCCTGCAGCGACAGCTGCGGATACGCCAGCAGCAGCGCCAGCTGTTCGCGCCGCTCGATGCCCTCGGCGGTAACCTCCAGCTCGAGACTGGCGCACAGACCGATGATGGAACGGGCGATGGCCAGCGAGCGGGCACTGCTGTCGATCGTTGCGATCAGACTGCGGTCCAGTTTCACCCGTGTGAGCGGCAGCTGCTCGAGCGAGGCGAGCGATGAGTAGCCCGCACCGAAATCATCCAGCGCGACGCTGATGCCCAGCTCGCGCAGCCGGCGCAGCGTCTCGATGGTGCCCTGCCCGGTCTGCAGCACCGTCTCGGTCAGTTCGATCTCCATGCAGCGCGGCGGAACCTTGTACTCCTCAAGCAGCTCGACGACCCGGTCGACGAAGCGCAGATCGAGCAGCTGTCGCGCGGTGACGTTCACGGCAATGCGCGCCTCGGGCCACGCGCCGTGATGCCAGTGCGCGGTGTGCTCGATGGCGGAACGCAGCACCCATTCATTGATGCTGGTGATCAGACCGGAATCCTCGGCGACGGTGAGGAATTCGGGCGGCGAGACGAGGCGCCCGTCCGGCAGGCG
Source organism: uncultured Gammaproteobacteria bacterium (assembly GCA_963787655.1). Lineage (GTDB taxonomy): Bacteria > Pseudomonadota > Gammaproteobacteria > Steroidobacterales > Steroidobacteraceae > 13-2-20CM-66-19. Next base: position 372,180 of record CAWBDY010000004.1, read on the forward strand.
CCAGCGCAGCAGTGCCTCGGCGAGCTTGACGCTGAGGGAGTCAAACCGGACCTCGGGCTGAAACAGCAGCTCCCAGTCGCCGCGATCGACCGCGCGCCGCAGGCTCTGTTCGGTGCGGAATTTCAGCGAGGCATTGGCGAGCAGATCCTGGCTGAAGAGGCTGAGCCGGCTGCGGCCATGGCTCTTGGCTTCGAACAGGGCCGCATCCGCGGCGCGCAGCAGCGCATCCGGCTCTGCCTCGTGATTGGGATAGATGCTGGCGCCGACGCTGGCACTCACCAGCAGCTCGCGTCCTTCGATCAGCAGCGGCCGCTGGAACGCGGTCACCAGCTGCTCCCCGAGCTCGGTCAGCGCCGCAAGGCCGGCGGCGCTGCGGTGGATCACGGTGAACTCGTCGCCGCCGAGCCGCGCCGCAAAGGCCGTGCCGGCCGTCGTATCGCGCAGGCGCTGCGCCACCGCCTTCAGCACCAGGTCGCCGAAGGCGTGATCCATGCTGTCGTTGATGTTCTTGAAGTTATCCAGGTCCAGGAAGAACACGGCGACCTGCGAGCCCTCGCCGCCCGCCACGCGCAGTGACGCCTCGAGGTGCGACATCAGTTGCCGGCGATTGGGGAGTCCGGTGAGAGGATCGTGCTCGGCCAGATGCTGCAGCTGCCGCGTGCGCTCATCGACACGCAGTTCGAGATGCGCCTGATGCTCGCGCGTCACCTCCTGCGCGGCCGCCAGCTTTTCGGCCATGCGATTGAAGGCCGTCGCGAGCACGTCGAGCTCACGCACCCCGGTCGGCGCAAAGCGTGCCTGCAGCTCACCGGCGGACAGCTGCTCGGTGGTCAGCAGGAAGGCCCGGATCGGCCTGGCGATGCTGCGCACCGTGGCTGCGGAGATGACGAACACCAAGAGCAGCACCGCGCCGCTGATCACGCCGATGATCAGCTGCAGGTGATCTTCGGGTGGCGGCGGCGGCGCCGCTGGCACTACCGGCGGGGGAGTCGTGGCGGATGACAGGTCTGCCAGCAGCGGCTCCGGCGGGGGCGTCACGACAGCCGCTGGAGCTGCGGCAACCGGTGACGCTGCGGCAGCCGGATGCCGTGGCACAGCGGCGGCCGCCGCCTGATGCAGGGCCGTTGCCAGGTCCTCGACGCTCCCCTGGAAGCCACTGAGCGTGGGTACGGCCGTTTTGTAGAGTGCTGCGATCTGCTCCGTGTCCGACTGCAGCTGCTCAAGGTTCTGCCGCAGCTGCGCGACCCAGGGGGCGCCCTGTGACCGCTCGAGGCTCGCCACGTTGTTTTCGACTTCGGTGGCGAATCGCTTCTGCGCCAGCGCGACCGCGTCGAGGTTCTCCGGGGAGGGAGCATTGTTGCCGCTCGCGGCCACGCTGGAGGCGCTACGCCGCAGGCCATCGAGGGCACGGTTCAGGGAGATCAGCGACTGCCGGGCGATGACACGGCCGAAAATCTTCCAGCTGCCGTCGAGCGCCGTCTTTACCTGCGAGTCGAGTGCATCCAGATGCCCGGCGAATGAGGTGCTGAGCGCGTGCCGGGCCTGCACGAAGGCCACGAGGGCGCTGCCGTCCGCCTCAATCGAGGCCAGTCGTCTGCGCATGTCCGGCGCATTGCGCGTAGCGTGCGCGCCGAAGGCTTCGGCCTGGGAGTCCAGTTGCCTGGCTGCATTCTGCAGCGAGGTGCGGTTTTCCGGAGCCTGTAGCGTCGCCTGCCGCGTGACCTCGTGTTCGAGTTCGCGCAATGCCTGGACAGTCGCACGCTCGTCAGGACGTTGCTCGGGCTCGGGCTCTTCCGGCGTGCTGATTCGGACTGGCTGCGGGTGCCGGGGCCATCACCGGCACCGGCACAGGCACGCGCACCGCGTAGGGCACGCGGCGGGTGGCGATCAGCAGCGCGGTGCGGCCATGCTCGACCATCAGGTTGGCGGCGATGGCAAGAAAGGTGACGGCTGCAAAGGCAATGCCCAGCCGCTCGGAAATGCTCAGGCGCGCGGGCAGTCCCGCCCGGGCACTCGTCCATGTGTTGGTCAGCGCTCTTTGCAGAGCCGCCGATCGCCAAATCCGCACGTCTGGCCACGCCTCATAACGCTCAAGAGAAGACCGTCTCTTTGTAGCGTTTCCGCAGGCGTTCGCGTTGTGACGCGGGCGTCAACTATGGGCTATGTACGCTTTGTCCTACAGAGCGGTTAGACCCAGGCCACACTTCGGGAAGCTGCGGAGCGCGGCTCAGGCGGCTCGCGGCAGCTCCGCTGCCCGGGGTATGCAGAGCGTTAGCCTGCCCCCAGGGGCAGGCTAACTGCTGCGGCGTTACCAGCGGGTGTTGTAATACGTATTGACGCGATCCGAGTAGGTTCGGTCATACGCAGGTGCATCCTCATCACTGTACCTTGGCGCGTTCTCGAGCTTGGACTTATCGAGAGGCACGATGTACCCATCCTTCTGTTGATCGTACTTGAGCATGGTCCACGGAATGGGATAGCGGTCCGTGCCCATACCCAAAAAGCCGCCGAACTCCATTACCGCGTAACGGATCTGGCCCGAGGTCTTGTCAATCATCAGGTCATCAATCGAGCCCAGCTTGTCACCGTTCAGGTTGTAGACGGACGTACCTTCTACCTTGTCCGAAGAGATGACGTCGGCGCTCAAGATCGCATTGCTAGTCATGGAACCCTCCTTGAGTGGATGAGACTGAGAGTAGCTGCGTGCCTTGGCTCCTTATAGGTGTTGATGTCCTAAAGCACCGTAGGACTCGCGGCAAGCGTAAGTCGTAAGAATGCGGAAGCCGACATTCACGAGCAGGCGCTGCGCGACCCGCTGACTGTGGCGGGTGCCCGCTAGCTGGCAAGCCGTGCCGTCGGCACGGCGATTCGCGGCAAGCTAGCGGCGATCGATCACACGGAGTAGCGACGCAGCCTTAGCCACGCTCGAGCGGCATCGTGAGGCAATGCGGACCGCCATCCCAAGGCCATAGCTCACGTCCCGGAAATGTCGTCACCTTGATACCCGTGCGACGCAGGGCGGCATGGGTATGCGTGGCGCCCTCGTACGCAATCACATTTCCCGGCGAGGTGGCCACCACGTTGGCACCTTGACGCTCGTGTTCGTACAGGACCGTCGTGAAGAGATGCCGGATCGTGTCGGTATCGGGGGGCTCACCGCCAACAAAATGCACCGTATATCCGCGGCTGCGCACGTAGTCGACAAGCTTCATTTCCTTGACGGCTGTGTCTTCGTCACCGGATCCCGCCCTGAACAGGCGCACTGAGCCGAAGTCGCTGATGAACTCCCGTGCCGTCGTCAGATCGTCGTCGCTGATCGCGCCGTCCGCAGCCATTCCTTTGAGGAATTGCGTGTAGGGATCCTTGCCAACATGTGCCGCCTCTAGGAACCAGGGTAGCGTCAAAGCCTGCTTATCCGCGACGTGCGTGAAATAGCTGTCGAGGTGCAAGAATGCCGTGCGCAGGCGGAACCCCTTATCCCCCCGTCGCAGCCAGTCGGCTTTTCGCGTCCGCACGGTCAACACGTCCATCTGCAGGCGACGGGCAAGTAGCGGCGCAATGCGCGGATCCGTGCGATTGCCTACGCCCAGGAACAAGGTATGTTCGTCCGCAACCTGGAAGTCACCGCCTTCCGCCAGCAGGCCCTCTTGCTGCGCATCGAGGAGTACCGGATAGCGGGACAGCTGCGGTGCGTAGTCAAATACAAAACGCACTATTAGCTGCTCACGCGTTCGGCGCGCGGACCCCACATTTAAGAGCATGGCCCCGCGTGGCAGCATGACGGCCGTATCGCGGCAAAAGATCAATCCGTCGGGTTCGTCGACGAGGTGTCTATAAGTACCGTCTGGCCAGGTGCGATATTGCGTCGCAGGATCGCGGCCAAGCAGTGTCTGGGCGGTCACGCTCTTGGGATCGCCGGCAAGCTTCGGGTGGGTCGCACGCAGCCACGTCTCCCACGCTCCACGAGAACGCGCAGCGTCAATTGCAGAGCTGAGCAGGTCCGGGATCGAGAGGACCTCAGCACCGCTCGAGCGAATAGCGGCCACCAGGGCAGCATGCTCACTGAGGACGGCCTGATCATCCCAATCCGCCATGGGCATGACGTCGTCATCGTTGCTGGAGGGTGTAAATACGCCTGTTCCGGGAGGGCACATGATGACGCGCCGCAGGCGGGCGACGTCGCTCCTCACGAAAGGTTGCGAAGGCGTCAGCAGACCGGCAGCCGATTCTGCAGGGCGCCACGCGGCAGTCATCGCGCCAGCCGCAAGCAGTCCAAGCGCCTCTCTGCGATCTACTCGGCGCAATTGCGTCCTCATGAAGTCACCGTTAGCGACGTGTCTTGACGGCACTTAGCGGCCGCTGAATCTGCGGTACTTTGCTGGCGCGCGGCGGTCGCCTTAAGTGGCCGCGGCCTGCAGAAGGCCCGGCGTTGCCGGCCCCCCTGCAGGCGGCCAGACGCGACACACAGAACGGCCATGGCGTACCAAATTCTCAAGCCTTGCATCACAGGTTGGTGACCTGCGCTGCGGATTACTGCTTGACGTAGACGCCGGTCGTCTTCTCGTCCTCCTTGCCCACGTTCCAATTGACATCGGTGAACGAGCGCCCGTCTGCTGCCAGCGTCTGCTCGCCGCTGTTGTCGATCTTGCCGCCGATCTTCATCACATACCGCGTCTTGGTCGGCGTGAGCGCCTTGAACGAGATGGTCGAGCCAGGGGGGACCGTGGGACCGGTGAGCGGAATGTCGCTGCCATCGGTGCGACCCTCGACGTTCACCTGCATGTCCGGCACGTTGTAATGCACCATGCCCGCGGCAGGTACGCTGATCACGAATTGCTGCGGTCCGCCGCCACCCTTGACCTTGGAAGAGCGCCAGGTGCCGACAAGTCCGTCGCCGCCCGAGACCCGCGTAAAGACGTCCTCCTCGTGGAAGGAGCTGCCGTCGGGTCGCGTGCCAGTCCACGTCTCGCTCAGCGTCTTGCCGTCATCGGATAGCACCCGGTGACCCTTGGCGAGCTCCTTGCCATCGAGCTTATAGACCGTGTCCCAGGTGTTCTTGGCGGGCGCGGTCCACACCGACGTGCGGTTCGCCCACGCCTTGCGCTCCTTGCCGTCGACGGCGAAGTCGAACTCCGCCGTACTGCCGTCGGAGAAGTGCAGCATGTCGCCCGCGCCCTTGGAGAAGGTCATGGTTTGGCCGGTGAAATGACTCTTTGCCTCGTCGAGCTTCCACGTCCCGTTCCAGGGGCTGTCGGAGGCGGACGCGGCGCCTGCGGACAGTGCCAGCAGTGAGCAGGTAAGCAATGCGATCTTCATGGTGTGTCTCCCAGTGTGTTGTGGTTGCGCGTGCTTGGTGGCCTGGTCGCGCTTCAGGGCGGTAACTCGGCAGGCTCCGGTGAGATCACCAGGAAGCTGCCGCTCCAGAACCTGTCGTACGCTTCGCTCTGCACGTAATGACTGAGCGATGCGGCGTAGTGCGCCTCCCCGGGGCGCATCTCGATGGTCACGAGGCCGCCGCTCGCGGCGCGGATGACTCCCGCGTGCACGCCGGCGGCGCAGATCGACGAGCCGTCGGTGTACGGACCGCTGCCGATGACCTGCCCGGTCGCGGCCTTGCCGGTGGGGCAGCGGAAAGCTGAAACGCTCGCCGTTGAGGCCGCGCAGATTCAGATCCAAAGGACTGGTGCGCCAGTCGACCTCGTGCACCGCGGGCGCCGGCGCGAGCGTCGCCGCGGCCAGCGGCACGACGCACACCAGGGCGGCGAGCGCCAGAGCGGGCTGCCGCAGGAGCCCGTGCCAGGCCTCACGCCTCATCTGCGCCCGCCTCTCCAATGCCTGCGCAGCGGAGGGTTCGATACATGCCGTGCCATGGCGCTACGGTGGTCCTACAGGGGCACCGCGTCGTTGCCGTTCAGGTGGCAGTTTTCTGGCAAACTTGTTGCTGCCGGACGAATTGACCTAAGACCATGTCTGCCTTAGAAAACCCGGTCTATCGATTCGGCAGCTTCGAGCTCGAGCCTGCCGAACGGCGGCTGTCCGAAGCGGGCAAGTCCATTGCGCTCACCCCCAAGGTGTTCGACACCCTGGTGCTGCTCGTTGAGCGCGCGGGGCACCTGGTCAGCAAGGACGAGCTGATGAAGGTTCTGTGGCCGCGCGGCTACGTGGACGAGTCCAACCTCACCAAGCACATCTGGTTCATACGCCGCGCGCTCGGCGACGGCGAGCACGACTCGAGGTTCATCGAGACCGTGCCGAAACTCGGCTACCGCTTCATCGCCCCCGTGACACGCGCCAGCGCGCGCGCTCCGCCCCCCACCGCCGCTCGCCGCTGTGGCCGGGGGCGCCATCCAGCCTGGGCCAACACTCCCATCGACAGATGTGCCGGCGGAGCTCGCCGCGCAGGAGCCTGGCGCTCTCGTGCCGCCCCCCACTGCCGCGCCCGCTGAGCCGCAAGGCCAGGCAGGTCCGCTGGATCACGGCGGCGCTCGCCGCCGCACTGGTGGCGCTCGCCTTGGGATGGTGGCTGGTCAGCGCCACGAAGTCCGCAGGGCTGACGGCCCATCAGGGCCGCACCGTGGCGTTCGTCGGCTTCAGCAATCTGTCCCGCAATCCCAAGGACGCATGGCTCGCGCCGGCTCTGAGCGAAATGCTCGGTGCCGAGCTGAGCGTGGCGGATAACCTGCAGGTGGTCCCGGATGAGCTGGTGCGTGATGCCGGCTCGGACCTGCCCCCGCCCGCTACGGGCGGCTATTCGGCGCAGACACTCGCGCGACTGCACCAGCGGCTCGATGCCGACTACGTGATCTCCGGCAGCTACCTGATCAGCGGCACTGCTGAGGACGCTCCCTTGCGGGTCGACGTCGCGCTGCAGGACACGCGCACCGGCGCCCTGGTGGCCTCCGTCTCGAACGAGTCGGAAATCCCAGGTCTGGTCGCACTCGTGAGGCGCGCGGGCGCGACGCTGCGCAGCAAGCTCGGTGCCCGTTCTGCGGACACGGAAACCTTAAGGCTCGTGGCCAACGCGCAACCCCCGAGCGTCGACGTGGCCCGGCGTCTCGGCTTCGCGCTGGATGCCCTGCAGCACTATGACGCCGCGCGCGCCCGCGACGAGCTGCTCGAAGCGGTGGCCGAAGCCCCCGGCTATGCCCCTGCCTACACTTACCTCGCCCAGGCGTGGTCGGCACTTGGCTACCGCGACAAGGCACTGGCCGCCGCTGAGCAGGCGGCACAGCACGCGGCGAATCTCCCGCCTGAGCAACGCCTGCAGACCGACGCCGTGGTCGATGCCGAGCACGCAGACTGGGGGAAGGCGGCCGCGGCCTGGCAGGCGCTCATCCGGATCAAGCCCCTCAATGCCGAGTACCGCCTGCAGAGCATCGACGCACAGGTCGCCGCGGGCGGAACGGGCGCGGCGCAGGCAACCCTGCGCGAGCTGCAGCGCCTCCCCGGCGCGGCCACGGACCCACGGGTGGAACTGGCGGCTTCGCGTGTTGCGGGAGCGCTCGATGATGCCAAGGGCTGCCGAACAGCACGCCGCCAACGCGCTGCAGCTGGCACAACAACACGACGCCGTCGGTCTCATCGCGGATGCACAGCTGGCGCTCGGCGGCGCCCGCACGCACCTGCACAAGAGCGAAGAGGCACGAACCGGTCTCCTTGCTTCGATCGCCGCTTATCGCGCGATCCGCAATCCGCGCGGCGAGGCGGCCGCGCGCACGGACTTGGCGCAGACCCTGGGGAACCTCAACCGCAATGACGAGGCGCGCGAGGAGTACCAGCGTGCGATGTCGCTCGATCAAAGCATCGGCGACCTGGCGGGAACCGCGGGCGTCTACCGCAACCTGTCCAGCATGTTGTGGCTGCAGGGTGATCGCGACGGTGCGCAGACGGCTGCACATCATGCGCTCGAGCTCGGCCGCGAGACGGGCGACTTAGGGATGCAGTCCTGGTCGCTGCAGGCGCTGGCCACGATTGTCAGCGACGACGAGGCGAGCGAAGAGGTGCTGAGCGAGTACCGCGAGGTCGTCGCTCTGTACGAGCGCGCCGGGCATCAGACCGCCTGGCCCCTGACCAACGTCGCCGACGTGCAGCGCATGCGCGGTGAGCTCGATGCCGCGCGCGCCACGTGCGCGCGCGCACAGGCGCAGGCCGCGTCGCTCACCGATCCGCAGTTCGCGGTATTCAGCGGATTTACGTGCGCGCTCATCGAGTCGGACCGCGGCAATGCCGATGCGGCACGTGCCGGCTTTGCAGAGGTGATCCGTCGCGTGGGGAGCGGCGGAGACATGAGCTACCGCGACAACTCGCTGATGATGCTCGCGCAGCTGGACATGGATGACGGGCGCTGGAGCGCCGCCCGCGAGCGGCTGCAAAAGGCGAGCCGCGGTTTTGCTGCGGCGGAGGAGCGCACCGGCGAGGCCGATGCCGAGGCGATGCTGGCACTGTGCGAACAGGCCCTCGGCAACGCCGCAGGACGCAACCAAGCCCTGCAGCGCGCGCGCCTGCTGCGCCAATCCATCACCTCGCGCCAGGAAGTCTATGTCGTCGATATCGCGCTGGCGCGCCTCGGTGACCCAGCGCAGTCCGACACGAGCGTCGCCGCGAAGAACCTGCTGGCACTGGCGGGCGACGCCGAACGCCGCCATTTCATCGGGTGGGCGCTGGAGGCAAAGCTCGCCGCCTGGGAGCTGATGCGGGTGCGTGATGCCGGCGCGGCGGACGCGCTGCGTGCCCAGATCGAAAACACCGCCCGCGAGCACGGATTCGGCAGAATCATGAAGCTGCTGCGGCGGCACGACGGCGCGAGCATCGAGCCGCGCTCCCTGTAATGGTCTTTGTGGTGCGCTCAAAAAAACCCCGCTTCACTCAACATGCTCCAGGCCCTCGTCTGACGTCCTTCACGAATTTCGACCAGTGCGGAATGAACACTGACAATCAAGAGGCAAGACGGTGAAGACATTTCTTAGCATTGGCTCCGGACCTGGAATGGGTTATGCGACCGCGGCACGCTTCGCCAGGGAGGGCTTCCAGATCGTACTGAGCGCTCGCACTCCTACAAACACGCGGGAGTTAGCCGATCGGCTGAAAGCGAAGGGTTACCGTGCCGAGGTGCGTATCGTCAATTCGGCTGATCCGGACAGTGTCGCCGCCCTGATTGCCGAGGTAGAGAAGCAGTTCGGGTCCATCGATGTACTTCACTACAACGCGGCTTCGATACGGAAGGCGACACTTTCGGAGCAGCCACGAGCCACTTTTGTCCAAGACCTGGCCGTTAATATCGGCGGAGCACTTGTAGCGACACAAGCGGTGACTCAGCAAATGAGCGAACGCCGCTCAGGGACAATCCTCCTGACAGGAGGAAGTCTCTCGCTGGCGCCCGATTCGGAGCTCATCTCCCTCAGCATCGGCAAGGCGGGTATCCGAGCGCTGACACTCGGCACTTTTGAGAGTCTCAAGCGGAAAGGCATCCACGTCGCCACCGTGACAGTTTCGACCGCTGTTGCCCCCGACTCCGAGGCGGCCGAAGCTGTGGCCGAGCTTTTTTGGCACCTGCATTCTCAGCCAATCGCCGAGTGGACGGCGGAAGTAATGTACCCGGGCCCCCGCTAAGGCGGACTGCAAGCACAGTCGGCGCTGCGTTGAGACAATCGGAATGGACCCTATGAGAATTGGCGCGCCCGACTGGATTCGAACCAGCGACCTGCAGCTTCGGAGGCTGCCACTCTATCCAACTGAGCTACGGGCGCGTTGGGGCGGGCGATGATACGCGCGGGCGCCGGAACGGTCTATTTGTGCGGCTGCCCATGAGATTCTCCCGTCGGGCGCGTCCATGCGCGCCATTCCTCGTCCCATTCCGCGCGTGTGCGGCAGCGGATTGTCCCGGCAGGCATCCAGGATCACGATGTTCATCTCGTTCTGCGCCAGCCGCATGGCACGCAGCACGCGGCTGACGTCGATGGCATTGGCCTCGAGCTGGGCATCGACCGGAATCAGATAGTTGATGCCGTCCGCCTGCACCCCGTGACCGGTGTAATAGAAAAGGCCCACCGCCTCGCGGACGAATGCATCGGGCCGTTGCCGCGTATGGCCTTTACGGCCCGGGCCGTCGAACAGCTATACTTTGGAGCTAATCGGCGCCTGCCGCGGCGGATCACATCGTGAGCAAACAGGACACGCATTTCTTCAACGTTTTCAGCATGGTGATCGGCCTCTTAGTGACCGTAGCGATCGCGCTGTTCGCGCTTGCCCGCACGGTGGCGAGTCACACCCAGGACCTGCAGGTGCTGAGCGAAATCGATTACGGCCGGGCGGTCGCCGCGCGGCTGCAGCCGCCGAGTGCCGAGGCCGTGTCCGGTCAGGACAATTCGGCGTTGGCCATCAAGCCGGAAGGGCCGGCGGCAGGGGCTGCCGGCACCGCCGCAGTCCTGCCACAAAACGGGACGCAACTGTTCGACCAGGTGTGCAGCGCCTGCCACGGGCAGGGCATCGCGGGAGCCCCGAAGGCGGGCGACAAGGCGGCGTGGGGACCGCGCATCGCCAAAGGCAAGGCGCTGCTCTATCAGCACGCCCTCAACGGCTTCACCGGCAGCTCCGGCATGATGCCTGCCAAGGGTGGACGCACCGATCTGCCGGATGACCTGGTGAAGCAGGCCGTCGATCACATGGTGCAGATGGCGCAGTAGCGCCGCCGCCAACCCGCCTATCCACCCGGACGGCTCAGGCGCCGCCCCGGTCGTGTCCTTCCAGCGCCGCCAGCCTCGCCTCCAGCGCTTCGAGCTTCGCGCGCGTGCGCTCCAGCACCCGCGCCTGCGCATCGAACTCGTCGCGGCTCACCAGATCGAGCTTGCTCAGGCGTTCGCGCAGCACCGCGCGAAAATTGCTCTCCAGGTCCGTCTGCATGCTGCGCAGTGCCGGAGGCACCCGCTCCAGGAGTTTGCGGGCGATATCGTCGATGCGGAATGAATCCATGTCTGCGCCTTGCGAGTGTCTGCCCCGCAGTGGGGCACGGTTGCGCCGTAGCGCTCCAGATTGGTGCGACGCCGGTGCGGCGGCGCGTGCCAGTGCTGCGCCTCCGCACCGTAATCGGCATGGCACGGAAGCTGCACCGTTTCAGCGCGCTGCGCTAGCTTACGCGGCGCGTGCAGCCGTGTCTGTTAAGGACGCGCCTGACGCGCGGCCCACAAGAACACCGGAGCGGGAGAGATCATGTCCATTGCCCAGACCGTGCTGCGCCCCGGCCGCTGGCTCGCGGCTCTTGCCGCCCTCGTCCCCGCCCTCGCCATCGCCGCCGATGCGCCGGTGCCTGCCAAGGGCGACACCGCCTGGATGCTCACCTCCACCGCGTTCGTGCTGCTCATGTCGGTGCCGGCGCTGGCGCTTTTCTATGGCGGCCTGGTGCGCACCAAGAACATGCTGTCGGTGCTGATGCAGGTGTTCGTCGGCTTCTCGCTCATCACGGTGCTGTGGTGCGTGTACGGCTACTCGCTCGCCTTCACCCAGGGCAACGCCTTCATCGGCGGCCTGTCGCGGCTGTTCCTCAACGGCACCTTCGATGCGCATAGCGGCGCCTACTCCATGGCTTCGACCTTCAGCAAGAAGACGCCGCTGTACGAGCTGGTGTACGTGGCCTTCCAGGGGACGTTCGCCGCGATCACCTGCTGTCTGATCCTGGGTTCGATCGTGGAGCGCATCAAGTTCTCCGCGGTGCTGCTGTTCCTCGTCCTGTGGTTCACCTTCAGCTACTGCCCCATCGCGCACATGGTGTGGTACTGGGCAGGACCCGACGCCTACACCTCCGCCGCGCAGAGCGCGGCGGTGAACTCCAGCGCGGGCCTCATCTGGCAGTGGGGCGCGCTGGACTTCGCCGGCGGCACGGTCGTGCACATCAATGCGGGCGTGGCGGGACTGGTGGGCGCCCTGATGCTCGGGCCGCGCATCGGTTTCCGCAAGGAACCGATGGCGCCGCACAGCCTCACCATGACCATGATCGGCGCCTCGCTCCTGTGGTTCGGCTGGTTCGGCTTCAACGCGGGCTCGGCGCTGGAGGCCAACGGCTCCGCCGCGCTCGCCTTCATGAACACCTACCTCGCCACCGCCTGCGCCGTGCTCTCGTGGATAGGGGCCGAGTGGTTCCTCAAGGGCAAGCCCTCGATGCTCGGCGCTGCCTCCGGCGCGGTCGCGGGACTTGTGGCCATCACGCCGGCGGCCGGCAACGTCGGCATCCCCGGCGCGTTCGCCATCGGCCTCATGGTCGGGGTGGTGTGCCTGTGGGGCGTGACGGGCCTGAAGAAACTCATCCGCGCCGACGATTCGCTCGACGTGTTCGGCGTGCATGCCGTCGGCGGCGTCTTCGGTGCGCTCATGACCGGGATCTTCAACGCCCCGTTTCTCGGCGGCCCGGGCTCGACCAGCGACTGGGTCACCGGTGCCAGCGGCTACCCCGGGGTGTGGACCCAGTTCCGCATCCAGCTGCAGGCGGTGTCCCTGGTGGTGGCCTGGACCGCGACCGTGGCTTTCCTCGCCCTGCTGCTCGTGAAATGGCTGGTTGGGCTGCGCGTGCCGGAAGAGGACGAGCGCGAGGGCCTCGATATCACCTCCCACGGCGAGCGGGCCTACGATCTGTAACCTCGGGCGTATAGGCTCCGCGGGTGCGCAACTGGCGCTGCGGGCCCTCTTCTTTGTATCGTGTGAGGGTGCCCGGGGCGCGACCCGCCGCCAGGTGTGACGGAGTTCAAAGGTCACGCGAGCCGGGAGCGGCGATACTGCTGCGCCGGAGGCTACCTATGCTGCGACGAGTTGCCCTCACCACCCTGATTTTCACTGCCGCGCTCACCTGCGCGCAGGCGGACGTCTATCGCTGGGTCGACGAGCACGGCGAACCCCACTACAGCGATCAGTGGGTGCCGGGCTCCGAGGTGATCAAGACCGACAAGACGCGCCCGGGCTCTTCCGGCGCACCGCCCCATGCGACCGACAGCAAGGCGCTGGCGGCCGCCAACAGTCAGGCCGCAGCCCAGATCGCCACCGCGGAGAACGCGCGTGCCGTGCAGCAGGACGTGGCCAAGAGCCGCGACGTGCGCTGCAAGCAGGCCAAGGACGAGTACACGCGCGCCATCACGGCGCGCCGCGTCTACCAGACAGACAAGGGCGGCGACCGCAGCTACATGTCGGATGCGGATGCGGATGCCTACCGCGAGACGCTGCGCAAGAGTGTGCAGGAGCTGTGCGGCAGCGTGCCGCAGTTCGATCCCAATGCACCGATCCCCGAGCCGCAGCCTGTCCCTGAGCCCAAGGTCAACCCGGCGGACGCTACGTCCAACTGACCCGCACGGGCGCGCTCACCGGCCCGCCTTAAGGTTTGGGGCCGCGCGGTACAGGCATATAGTGGCGGCCGCGGCCGCTCAAGGCCGCAGGCAGCGGACCACAACCCATGCGCACAGGTTTCGTCGGCTTAGGCGCCATGGGAGCCCACATGGCGCGCAACCTTCATCGCGCCGGCCTGCTGCAGGCGGTCTGGAACCGCACCCCCGACAAGGCCCGCGCGCTCGCCATGGAACTGCGCGTGACCGCACCTCCCACGCTTGCCGAGCTGGCAGCCGCCTGTGACGCCGTGGTGTCGTGCGTCTCGGCGGACGCGGACGTACTGGAGGTCACGCGTGCACTGGTGCCCGGCCTGCGCGCCGGTGCGCTGCTCATCGACTGCTCCACCGTGGGCGCCGAGACTGCGCGCCAGGCGGCGCAGCTCGCTGCACCTCGTGATGTGGATTTTCTCGACTGCCCGGTGAGCGGCGGCACGGAAGGAGCGCGCGATGGCACGCTGGCCATCATGGCCGGCGGCGACGCAGGCGCCTTCGAGCGCGCGCAGCCGATACTCAAGGCGCTCGGCCGCACCGTCACGCTGTTCGGCCCGACCGGCAGCGGCCAGGCTGCCAAGGCCACCAACCAGATCATGTGCGCCGGCATCATCGATGCGGTGGCGGAAGCGATGGCCTTCGCGCGTGCCGAGGGGCTGCCGCTCGACAAGGTCATCGATACCCTCGGCAAGGGCGCCGGCTCCAGCTGGTACTTCGTGCACCGCGCACCGAACATGGCGCGCGGCGCCTATCCGGCCGGTTTCCGCGTGCGGCTGCACGCCAAGGACCTGCGCATCTGCCACGACATGGCCGCACGCTTCGGCGTCGAGCTGCCCGTGGTCGAGCGCATGCTGGGCGAGTACGCGGAGCTCGTCGCGCGCGGCTTCGGCGATGAGGACATCTCCGCCACCTACCGTCTCAAGGCGGAGCTGTTCGAGCGCACCAACATCATGAGCCCGCCGCCCGCCCCGCCATGAGCAGCGACGCCGGCCGCAGCAACAGCTTCTACGTGCCGGATTTCTGCGCCTCGCGCGCAACCCTTGGCATCGTGCTGATCGTGGAGCTCACCGCGCTGGTGCTGGCCCTGGCACGCGACAGCGCCAGGGTCGATCTGTGGACGGACCTGGCGCGCACCTCGCTGTTCCTCTTGTGGATCGGACTGGCAGGGGCTGCGCTTCTGTGCGGGCTGCGTACGCGGCTGGCACGTCTGTCGGTGGCGGCGGGCTCGGCCGCGGTGCTGGCGCTCATGGGGCTGGTGGTGAGCGCCGTTTCGGTCAGCGTCTATCTCATCGGGCGCACGCGCACGGTGCTCGAGTGGAGCGGCGCCTCGCTCTTTCCACCCGAGCCGGGCAGCTTCGTGGTGCGCAACCTGTGGATCGCGCTCCTGGTCACCGGCATGGCGCTGCGCTACTTCTACGTCGCGCACCAGTGGCGCCGCAGCGTCGAGCTGCGCGCCAGCGCGCGCGTGCACGCCCTGCAGGCGCGCATCCGCCCGCATTTCCTCTTCAACAGCATGAACACCATCGCGGCGCTGACGCGCAGCAACCCGGCGCGCGCCGAGAGCGCGGTGCAGGACCTCGCCGACCTGTTTCGCGCCAGCCTGAGCGACAAGCGCGACACCATCACGCTCGCGGAAGAGCTGGAAGTGGCGCGCACCTACCAGCGCATCGAGCAGCTGCGGCTGGGCAGCCGCCTGCAGGTGGCGTGGCACACCGATGCGCTGCCGGCCAACGCGCTCGTGCCCGGGCTGGTGCTGCAGCCGCTTTTGGAGAATGCGATCTACCACGGCATCGAGCCGCGCCCCGAAGGCGGCACGGTGAGCATCACCGGCGAGGTGGCCGGCGGTCTCGTCACCATCGTGGTGCGCAACCCGCTCGATCCGCAGCCCGGCGAGCGTGACGGCAATCGCCTGGCACTGGCCAACATCCGCGAGCGCCTCGCGCTCATGTACGGCGAGCGGGCGCTGCTCAAGGCGGGCCACTTCGATGCGGAATACATCGTGACGCTGCGCTTCCCGCTCATCGAGCGGGCGGCCGAGCTGCGTACCGCGCAGCGCGCTTGAGGACGGCCGTGCCGGCAGCTCCGCTCAAAGTGCTGATCGTCGATGACGAGCCACCGGCGCGTGAACGGCTGCGCAGCATTCTGGCCGAGATCGCCGACGTGGAGGTGGTGGGTGAGGCGGCCAACGGCCACGAGGCGCTCAATGCAAGCCACGTGCTCGTCCCCGAGGTGGTGCTGCTGGACGTGCGCATGCCGGGCATGGACGGGCTGCAGACCGCGCGGCACCTGAACGTACTGGAAGAACCGCCGGCGGTGATCTTCACCACCGCCTTCGATGAGTATGCGGTCGAGGCTTTCGAGGCCCACGCCGTCGGCTACCTGCTCAAGCCGGTGCGCAAGGAGCAGCTGGCGGCGGCGCTGACGCGCGCCGGGCGCCTGACGCGCGCGCAGCTGCAGAAGCTCGCCCAGGGGGACGCGCGCCGCACGCACATCGCTGCGCGCCGCCGCGACGGCGTGGCGCTGATACCGCTCGAGGACGTGCAGTGCTTCCTTGCCGACCAGAAATACACCACCGTGCGTCATGCGGGCGGCGAGGACCTGATCGAGGATTCGCTGCGGCTGCTCGAGAGCGAGTTCGGCAGCACCTTCGTGCGCATCCACCGCAATGCGCTCGTGGGCGTGAAGCACCTCGAGCGCATCGAGCGCTTAAGCGACGGTCAGTATTTCGTGCACCTGCGCGGCTGCGCGGCGCCCGTGCCGGTGAGCCGGCGCATGGCCGGCGAGCTCAAGGAGCGCTTCAGGATCTAGGCCTGCGGAGTGCGGGCGCGGCAGTTTCAGAAGTGCCGCGCCCGCAGCTGCGCCATTACTTGAACTTGTAGCTCAGATCCACGCCGAACGTCAGCGGCTGCGACACGGACGTGCGGTTGAAGGTGTGCACGTTGACGTTGATGGCCGGTGAGTTGCTGAGCAGCGCCACCTTGTTGGCCACGTTGGTCACGAACAGCGCGGCCGTCCACTTGTCGCCCTCGAGCCCGGCGCGCAGGTTCGTGAGGTCGTAGCTCGGCAGGTAGTTCGGCTGGTCGGTCACATCCACCCGCGAGCCGACGTAGGTGTTATCGACGCGCGCCAGGAACGACAGTCCCTGCGTGATCGGCTGCTTGTAGGACAGCGAGGCGGCCGAGGTCCAGTCCGGCACATCCTGCACGCGATCGCCGATCGTGGTGGTGGCCTGCACCGGGTTGGTGACGAAGCGCGCATGCGAGTAGCCGGCGTTGACGCCGAGCGTCAGGCCCGGCACGAGGATGGCGTTGAGCTCCACCTCGCCGCCGTAGATGTGCGCATCGCCGAGATTGCCCGAGAACGGGAAGCCGCAGTTGAGCGGCACGTTCTGCTGCACGTCGCTCCAGTTCTCGAAGAACGCCGCGGAATTGAAGGTCACGCGACCGTCCTCGCTGCGCCACTTCTCACCGAGCTCATAACTCCACACGTGGTCCGGATCGAAGCGCAGCAACGACTCCCCGCTGCTGACGCCGATAGCGGCAAGGTTCGCCGCGCACTCGGTGCCGAGCTGGCCGGTGGTCGGGATCGGCTGGTTGCCGCCGCCCGGCCGGAAGCCCTTGGCGGCGGTCGCGTACACCATGAAGTCCTTGTCGAGGTCGTAGGAGAGGTTGAACTTGGGCGTGATGCCCTGGTCACGCTCGTCGGTGTGGAAGAACACGAAGTTGGGGCCGCCGGAACTGCTCAGCCAGCCCGATACCGCGGTGTTGACGGTGCCGGTGTAGTCGAAGCGCCGCAGCCCGGCGGTGCCGGTCAGCCCCGGCACGAACGTGTAGGAGATCTCGCCGAAGAACGAGTTCTGGATGATCTTGGTCGGCTGGATCTGCGTGAAGCCGTCCGCCGTACCGACCAGCGGCACCGCATCGGGCGTCGGCACGTACAGGTCCCAGTCCGCCTCGAAGTCCTGATAGAAGTAGCCGATCAGCCACTTGAAGGCGGTGTCGCCGGCAGAGGTCAGGCGCACCTCCTCGGTGGTCTGCTTGGAGATGTCGTTCTCCAGCGAGGTCGGGGTCGTGGGTCCGAAGCCGCTCAGCGCCGGGTTGGGATTCGGATAAACCGGCACACCGATGACCGTGGCGATTTCCTCGGTGCCGTCCTGGCGCAGATCCTCATCGCGCGTCCAGTAGGAAGTGGCCGACGTGAAGTCGAACGCATCGAAGTGGTACTGGATGTTGAGGCTGGCGATGTCGATGCGATCAGAGAACGGCTCGGGTGAGTCGTACGGCTGGAACTGCGTGTTGGTGCCCGGATCGCTGTCGATGAGGCTCAGGCCCTCGGAGGTGATGCGCTGATACATGAACGCCGGCGTGATGCTCAGCCGGTCGGTGGGCTGCAGCAGCAGCGCCGCGCGGAAGCTCGTCAGGTCCTCATCGTTCACGCCCCTGTAGTCGTGTGCCACCGGCAAGGCCGCGAGGTCGCCGCGACCGCCGGCCACGTTGTTCTGGAACGGCCAGTTCGGCGCTGCGACCACGATGCGGTCGATCCAGCCCGACAGGTGCTCCTGCGTGCCCACCAGGCGCAGCGCCGCGCTGTCGCCCATCGGCAGGTTGATCATGCCGTTCTCGCCGTGATTGAAGCCGCCGCCGTCGGTGCCACCGAGGACCAGCTCGCCCGACAGATCGAAAGCCTTGGGATTGGGAGCGTTCGGCACCAGCTTGATCGTGCCGCCCATCGAGCCCGATCCGTACAGCGTGCCCTGCGGTCCGCGCAGCACCTCGACGCGGTTGAGGTCGTAGAGATCGGGGTCGATGACCACCTTGCCGTTCTGCGCGGACGCGGGCGAGGTGAGCGGTGTGTCGTCCAGATAGAAACCGACCGTGGAGGAGTTGCCGCCGGCAGAGGTCATGCCGCGCATCTCGAGCTCGGTCTGACCCGGACCCGAGGAGCGCATCGACACGCCGGGCACCGCCTGCACGATGCCGGTGATGTCACCGATGCCGCGATCCTGCAGGTCCTGTCCGGTGATCGCCGTGATGCTGATGGGCGTGGTCTGCACCGTCGAGACGCGCTTCTCGGCCGTCACCACCACTTCCTGCAGCTGATTGGCCGCGTTTTCCTGTTGCGCGCGAACGTCAGCCGCGCCCACGAGCCCCAGGACCGGAATCAGTAACACCCATCCGCGTCGCATCATGTTGTCTCCCCGATATGCGGCGTATCAAGCGAAATACCGCCGTGGGAGTGATGCTACAGCAGCTTACGGGCCCGCGCAGCAGGCGCCGCGCTGCCCGCTCGGGCTCGCAGCGGCTCGCGCATCTTTCGTGTAGCGCCAGGCATACAAATGGCGCATTCCTTCAAGGGCCCGACACGCGTGAGAGCGTGTCCCGCGCCCGCTACAGGATGTAGCGCGTCAGGTCCTCGTCCTGGACGAGCTTGCCCAGGTGATCGTCGACGTATCTGGCGTCCATCGTCACCTGCGTGCCCGCGTGGCCGTTGCCGTTTTCTCTCGAGCTCGGTCGCCTCGTACGACACGGTCTCCAGCAGGCGCTCCATCACCGTGTGCAGCCGGCGCGCGCCGATGTTCTCGGTGCGCTCGTTCACCTGGAAGGCGATCTCGGCGATGCGGCGCACGCCGTCGGCCGTAAACTCCACCGCCATGCCTTCGGTGGCCATGAGCGCGCGGTACTGCGCGGTGAGCGAGGCATCCGGCTCGGTGAGGATGCGCACGAAGTCGCCCACTTTCAGCGAGTCGAGCTCCACGCGGATCGGCAGACGCCCCTGCAGCTCCGGGATGAGATCCGAGGGCTTGGAGAGACTGAACGCGCCGGAGGCGATGAACAGCACGTGGTCGGTCTTCACCGGTCCGTACTTGGTGGCCACCGTGGATCCCTCGACCAGCGGCAACAGGTCGCGCTGCACGCCCTCGCGTGACACGTCGGCACCGATGGTCTCCTGGCGGCGGGTCACCTTGTCGATCTCGTCGATGAACACGATGCCGTTCTGCTCGGCATTCGCCAGCGCCTGGATCTTGAGCTCGTCCTCGTTGATGAGCTTGCCGGCCTCCTCGTCGGTGAGCAGCTTCAGCGCTTCGCGCACCTTGACCTTGCGCGTGCGCGTGCGGTTGCCGTTCAGGTTCTGGAACATGGACTGCAGCTGCTGCTGCATCTCCTCCATGCCGGGCGGCGCCATGATCTCCACGCCCTGCGCCATGGCGCGCAGCTCGATCTCGACGTCGCGCTCGTCGAGCTCGTGCTCGCGCAGCATCTTGCGGAATTTCTGGCGCGTCTCGGAATCGCGCGCGTGCGCGGGCTCATCGGTCGAGAAGCCCATCATGCGCGGCTTGGGCAGGAGCGTATCGAGCACGCGCTCCTCGGCGGCATCGAGGGCGCGCTCGCGCACCTTGGCCATCTCCTGCTCGCGCGTCATCTTCACCGCGACGTCGGCGAGTTCCTTGACGATCGAATCGACGTCACGGCCGACGTAGCCGACTTCCGTGAACTTGGTGGCCTCGACCTTGACGAACGGCGCGTTGGCGAGCTTCGCCAGCCGGCGCGCGATCTCGGTCTTGCCGACGCCGGTCGGTCCGATCATGAGAATGTTCTTCGGCGTGATCTCCTGGCGCAGCGGTTCCTCGACCTGCATGCGGCGCCAGCGGTTGCGCAGCGCGATGGCCACGGCGCGCTTGGCGGCGTCCTGGCCGATGATGTGCTTGTCGAGCTCGATGACGATCTGGCGGGGAGTAAGGGCTGACATGTGGGTTTAGACCTGCGCGCCCGGGGACGCGTTCAGCTCCTCGATGATGATGTTGCGGTTGGTGTAGATGCAGATGTCGGCGGCGATGTTCAGCGAGCGCTCGACGATGCCCTTGGCGCTGAGCTGCGAGCCTTCCAGCAGCGCCCGCGCCGCGGCGAGTGCGTATTGGCCGCCCGAGCCGATGGCCGCAACGTCGTGGTCGGGCTCGATGACGTCACCGTTGCCGGAGATCACGAACAGCTTCTCCGGGTCGCCGACCAGGAGCAGCGCCTCGAGGCGCCGCAGGTAGCGGTCGGAGCGCCAGTCCTTGGCAAGCTCGATGGCCGCGCGCGTCAGGTTGCCGTACTTCTCGAGCTTGCCCTCGAAACGCTCGAACAGCGTGAAGGCATCGGCCGTGCCGCCGGCAAAGCCGGCGATGACCTTGTCGTTGGCCAGCCGGCGCACCTTGCGGGCATTGCCCTTCATGACCGTGCTGCCGAGGGTGACCTGGCCGTCGCCGCCGAGCGCGATGGCGCCGTTGCGGCGCACGCCCAGGATGGTCGTGCCGTGGGGATTGAAGCTGAAGGTGTCGCTCATGGGGTATCCGTGGCTTGCACAAAACCGTCCCCGTCCTGCGCGCCGTGCCGCCTGGGCCTAGAGCTTCAGGGCTTGCGGCGCGCCCGGGGGTGGGTAGCGTCGTAAATGCGGGCCAGGTGCTGGAAGTCAAGGTGGGTGTAGATCTGGGTGGTCGAGATGTCGGCATGGCCCAGCAGTTCCTGCACACCGCGCAGCTCGCCGCTCGATTCCAGCAGGTGCGAGGCGAAGGAGTGGCGGAACAGGTGCGGGTGCACGTGGCGGTTCAGCCCCTGCCGGCGCGCCCAGTGCGCCACCCGCAGCTGCACCGCGCGGGCGCCGAGGCGCCGGCCGTTGATGCCCACGAACAGCGCGGTCTCCTGCGGGCGGGCGAGCGTGCCGCGCTCTTTGAGCCAGCCGCGCAGCGCCTGTGCTGCGGCGCGGCCCACCGGCACGATGCGGCTCTTGCGGCCCTTGCCGAGCACCTGCACCACCTTGTCCTTGAGATCGATGCTGGCCAGATCCAGCCCGGTAAGCTCCGCCAGCCGCAGCCCCGAGGAATACAGAAGCTCCATCATGGCGCGGTCGCGGCAGGTGATGTTGTCGCCCGCCGGGATCTCCAGCAGGCGTGCCATCTGGTCGGCATCGAGGGTCTGCGGCAGGCGCCGCGCCGATTTCGGCGCGCGTACCTCGTTGGCGGGATTGTGGGTGATGCGCTCGCGCGCCTTGGTGGTGGCAGCTGCCGCCGGGCGCTCGCGCAGCAGGAAGTTGTAGAAGCTGCGCACCGCCGAGAGGCGGCGCTGGATGCTCTTGGGGCTCAGGCCCGCAGCGTGCGCGTGCGCGGCGAAGCTGCGCACGTGCTGCGTGTCGAGCTCACTCCAGGTCTTGAGTCCCTGCTTGTCGCAGAATTTAACGAGGGCGGCGAGGTCGCGCGCGTAGCTGACATCGGTGTGCGCCGACAGGCGCCGCTCGGAGGTCATATAGCGCCGGAAGCGCACCAGCCACTCGAGCGCCGCGGGGGTCATGGCCGCACCGCGCCGTCAGCGTGCCGGCGTACCGCTCAGGGCATCGGTGATGAGGTCCGCCATGCGCGCCAGGAACTCGGTGCTCATGCCCGGATGAAAGCGGTCACGATCGGCACTGGCGAGCGCGAGCAGTCCGAGTGCGCCCTTGTCGCCGAGCGGCACCAGCGCCACCGAGCCCATCTCCTGGCCTTCCGGACCGAACAGGAACTCGCGCTGCGAGTCGCGCGCCTGGCCGCAGCGCGGCTTGCCGCTGGCGAACAGCGATTCGAACGACTTGAGGTTGGGATCGGCGGCCGCGACGGTGCGCAGGAAGCGCGGCGTGCTATCGGCGTCGGGTGTACCGATCAGGAGCAGCGCTGCGTGAAAGGCGTCGAAGTCCTCGCGCAGGCCCGTCTCGATGCGGGCAATGGCCGCCTCGCGCGGCACCGCGCCGAGCAGCCGGCGGGTGAAGCGGTGCAGCCGCTCGGCGATGGCATCGTTGGCGCGCGCCACGCGCACCAGTTCGGCAAGCTTGCCCTCGAGCACGGCCTGCTTCTCGCGCAGCACCTCGATCTGGCGCTCGACCAGCGAGATGGTGGCGCCGCCGCGCGCGTGCGGCAGGCGTAAGCCGCGCCAGCACCGCCTGGTGACGCTCGAAGAACTCGGGATTGCGCTGCAGGTAGCTGGCGACGGATTCCTCTTCGCTATCCGCCGCGGCAATACCGCGAGCCTCTCGTGTGGTCATAGTGCACTACACCTCGACGTGACCTTGGAATGAAATCTGTGTCGGGCCGCTCAGCCAGATGTGCTCCCCGGCACCCCCCCAGTTTACGCGCAACTCGCCGCCGCGCACGCCCACGCGCACCTGGGCATCGAGCCAGCCGCGCCGCCGCCCGACCGCCACGGCAGCGCAGGCGCCGGTGCCGCAGCTGAGCGTCTCGCCGGCGCCGCGCTCGTAGACGCGCAAACGCACCTCGTCACGCGCCACGACTTCCAGGAACCCGGCATTCACGCGCTTCGGGAAGCGCGTGTGACGCTCGATGATGGGCCCGAGCCGTGCCACCGGCGCGCGCTCCACCGACTCCACCTTCAGCACCGCGTGCGGGTTGCCGAGCGATACCGCACCGATCTCGAGCGTCGCGCCGTCCACCGCCAGCGCGTAGCTGTCGGCCTCGACGCGCGCCTCGAACGGCAGGGCGCGCGGATCGAAGTTGGGGATGCCCATGTCGACGGCCACGCCGTTGCCGCTCTCGATGCGGGCGACGATCGGGCCGGCCGGGCTGTCGAGCGTCACCGTGCCGTTGCGGGTGAGTCCGCGGTGATGCAGCAGCGCGGCGATGCAGCGCGCACCGTTGCCGCACTGCTCGACCTCGTCGCCGTCGCTGTTGAAGATGCGGTAGAAGACCGCGCTGTCGGCCCGCTGCGGCGGCTCGAGCACGAGCGCCTGGTCGAAGCCGATGCCGGTGCGGCGCTCGGCCAGTGCCCGCAGCCGCTCCGGGATGAGCGCTGCGGCGGGCGGCGCATCGAATACCACGAAATCGTTGCCGACCCCGTGCATCTTCGTGAACTCCAGGCGCATCGCCATGCAGCATAGCCGAAAGTCACCGCGCCAGCCCTGCCAGGCGGCGCGGGCACCCGCTCAGCCCATAGCCGCGCGTGCCTTGTAGATGCAGCGGTCCATGACGGTGAAGATGCCGGCGCTCACCGCGCGCGTGGCGGCGGCCTCGTCAATGACGCCCTCCTGCAGCCACAGCGCCGGGAGCTTCAGGCGGATGCAGTCCGCGACGATCGCCGCGACGTGCTCGGAGCGGCGGAACACATCGACCAGGTCGACCCGCGTGTCGGCCCCCAGCACCTCGCTCAGCTGGTCGAGGCTCGGCACCGCCTGCTCGCCCAGGATCGTTGCGCCGGCGGGGTTCACCGGCACGATGCGGTAGCCGAAGCCCTGCAGGGACTGTGCGACCCGGTAACTCGGGCGCGTCTGATCGGCCGACAGCCCGACGACCGCGATGGTGTGCGCGGCACGCAGCACGCGGGCGATCTCCTGCGCCGTGGGGTTTGCGAACATGGCTCCTTGGCCTTCACGATCCGGGGCGTCTAGTCTAGCCGCTGCCTTCACCCACGCTCACGGTGGTCTTTAGACTTTGAGCCAGCACGATTACCTGGTACGCATCGAGCCGCAGGCACGCATGCTGCGCGTGCCTGCCACGCAGACGCTGCTCGATGCGGCGCTTGCGGCCGGCCTCAACCTGCCGCACAGCTGCAAGTCCGGGCACTGCGGCTCGTGCCGCGCGCGCCTGCTGCGCGGCGAGACCGCGTACAGCGTAGCTGCGCCGCTCGGCATCACTCCAGGAGGAAACCCGTGCCGGCCACATCCTCCTGTGCCAGGCGCAGCCCCGCAGCGACCTGACGGTCGAAGCCCGTTTCATCGCCGCGGTGGCGGACGTCGAGATCAAGACCCTGCCCTGCCGCATCGCGCAGCTGCGGCCCCTGAGCGCGGACGTCATGCAGGTGCTGCTGCGGCTGCCGGCCGTCGAGCGGCTGCGCTTTCATGCCGGGCAGTATCTGGACGTGCTGCTGGAGGGCGGGCGGCGGCGCAGCTTCTCGATCGCGAGCCCGCCGCACGACAGCGAGGTCCTCGAGCTGCACGTGCGCCGCGTCGCCGGCGGCGGCTTCACCGACCAGCTGTTCGGCGCGCACCCCACGCTGCACGCCGGTTCGCTGCTGCGCATCGAGGGGCCGCTCGGCCAGTTCAGTTACCGGGACGGCGCGGGTCCTGTGCTGATGATCGCCGGCGGCACCGGCTTCGCGCCGCTGAAATCGATGCTGCGGCACGTGCTCGAGAACGGACTGGCGCGCCCGCTCCACCTCTACTGGGGAGCGCGGCACGCGCCGGACCTGTACGAGGAGGCGCAGGTGCTGCAGTGGGCGAGCCGCTTCCCGCAGCTGCGCTTCAGCGCCGTGCTGTCGCAGGCCAGTGCCGGCGAGGCTGCCCACACGCGCGTCGGCTGGGTGCACGAGGCGGTGCTGGCAGATCATGCGAACCTGAGCGCCTACGAGGTGTACGCGGCCGGGCCGCCGGCCATGATCGAGGCGATCCGCAGCAGCTTCCCGCAGCACGGGCTCGCGCCCGAGCGGCTGTACTTCGACTCATTCGACTACGCACCGGACGACCGGCGGCGCTAAAGTCGTGCCATGAGTGCCAGCGCCACGCATGCGGCGATCACCGGCTGGGGCAAGTGCCTGCCGCCGGCGGTACTGACCAACCACGACCTGTCGAGCATGCTCGACACCAGCGACGAGTGGATCGTGAGCCGCACCGGCATCCGCGAGCGGCGCATCTCGCACGTGGGACTTGCGGAACTCGCCTACGTCGCGGCGGCGCACGCGCTCGCCGCCGCCGGTCGCGCCGGCAGCGAGATCGAACTGATCGTGTTCGGCACCTGCAGCCACGAAGACCAGGTGCCCAACATGGCCTCGGCCATCCAGGCGCGCATCGGCGCCCACGCCGCCGCGGCCTACGACATCAATACCGCCTGCACCAGCTTCCTCTACGGACTGTCCACCGCCAGCGCGCTCATCAAGAGCGGCGTGGTGCGCAACGCGCTGGTGATCGGCGCGGAGCTGATCTCGCCCTTCATGGACTGGACGGATCGCGACGTCGCGGTGCTGTTCGGCGACGGCGCCGCGGCGGTGGTGCTGGAAGCGTGCGAGCGGCCGGAAGGGTTACTCGCCGAAAAGCTCGGCTGCTACGGCGAGGCGCGCGAGATCCTGCGCGTGCAGGGCATGGGCGGCAGCTACGCCAACCGCGGCGTGCTCTACGGCGTGACGCGCTGGCAGTTCGAAGGACAGGAGATCTTCCGGCGCGCGGTGCAGGGCATGGGCAGCGCCTGCGAAAGCGCCCTGGCGCGCGCGCAGCTCAGCGCCGCCGATGTCGATCTGCTGGTACCGCACCAGGCCAACCTGCGCATCATCGAGGCGGTCGCGCGGCGCGCGCACGTGCCCAGGGAGCGCGTGTTCGTCAACATCGAACGCTACGGCAACATGTCGGCGGCCACCGTGGCGGTGGCACTGTGCGAGGCGCTGGAAGAGGGGCGCGTGCGCCCCGGCGCGCTGTTGCTGCTGCCGGGATTCGGTGGCGGCCTTTCCTACTGCGCGCACCTGGTGCGCTGGGGCGAGCGCGTCACACCGCTCGCGGCAAGCACCGCGGTGCTGCCCGCCAACGACAAGCCGGCGTTGCAGCTCCTGGCCGAACTGCACGAGCGCAAGCTGCGTGCCGCGCCGCCCGCCGCCGACCCGTTCGCCGCTACTGTGAAGTGAGCGCGGGCGTCAGGCCCGCGCACCGGCTGCGCCTGTCAGCGCTTGGCGGCCGCGGCCGCCTTCTTCTTTTTCTTGGCCGGGTCCTTGGCTCGTGACTTGCCGAAAGAGCCCTGATAGATCTTGCCGCGGCGCGTTCTGTGATCGCCTTTACCCATGAGAAACAACTCCGATTCGCTGTGTTCAATGAAAAGGGCCGGCCGCCCATGCCATCTGGCAGTGACGACCGGCCCTTGGCAGCCTTGAGTGTTACCAGCGCTTCGGAGCGCCGCCACCACGGTTGCCGCCGCCGCCGCCGGTGCGTTCCTGGGCCTCATTGACGCGCAGCGGGCGACCGCCCAGCTCCTTGCCATTGAGACTCTGGATCGCCTTCGAAGCATCGGCACGCGACATTTCCACGAAACCGAAGCCGCGCGGGCGGCCGGTGTCACGGTCGGTGATGATGCTTACCGACTCGACGGTGCCGTGCTGTGCGAACAGCTCACGGATCTCGGCGTCGGTGGCGGAAAACGGCAGGTTGCCAACATAGATCTTCGTCATGCAATCGAACTCCTGAGACAAACGAGTACTAGCAGGAGCGCATGCCGGTAATTTGGCGATTGCACGGCGCACACACACTGCCACCTGGTCGGGAACGATTCGGCTTTTCAGACTCGGAAGCCAACTCGCGAAACGAGGCGGGCGGCAGGCGGCAGGAAAGGGAAAGGTCACGAACCGGCGCGGACGATAACCCAGTCTCCCGGCGCGGCACAAGTTCAGGAGCCGCCGCCGCCGGCTCCTGACATAAGCGATCCAGCGCCACGATCGTGAGCGCTACCGCCAGGCCCGCCAGCACCGCCGACAGCGGTCGCGTGAAGATGAACATCGCGTTCCCTCAGGGGCGCAACGCCCGCCGCGCCGGGACGCGCCCGGCAGTGCCGCCACCGTAGCGGCACCGGCCGCTGCAGAAAAACAAGCTAATCACGAAATTATTGTTCGTGATTGCCTTACAATCCGCGAAGCCATGGATCAGCTGGTATGCATGCGCAGCTTCGTGCGGGTCGCCGACCTGCACTCCTTCACCAAGGCGGCAGAGGCGCTCGGCCTGTCGCGCGCGGTGGTGAGCACGCACGTGGCGGAGCTGGAGAAGCACCTGCGCTGCCAGCTGTTCCACCGCACCACGCGCCGCGTCGGGCTGACCGGCGATGGCCACGAGTACCTGACGCGCTGCCAGCGCATCCTCGCGGAACTGGCCGCGGCGGACGAGGCGGTGCAACGCACGCGCCTCACCGTGCAGGGGCGTCTGCGGGTCGACGTGCCGGTGACGTTCGGGCGCGCGCTGCTGTTGCCGGCGCTCGCGCGCTTCACCGCCCGCTATCCGGAGCTGCAGCTGGAGGTGCAGTTCAACGACCGCATCGTGGATCTGATCGCTGACGAGATCGACCTGGTGGTGCGCGTAGGCCCGGTGCGCGAGCCGCACCTGATCGCGCGCCGCGTGCTCAGCACGCGCCTGCTGACCTGCGCCGCGCCCGACTACCTGCGCGAGCACGGCGCGCCGTCACAACCGGAAGAGCTGCGCCGTCACCGCCTCGTCGGCCACCTCGGCGCGGGCAACCGCCGGCCGCGGCGCTGGCTGTTCCAGCGCGGCGCGCAGCGCCGGCAGCTGCAGCTGCCGTGCAGCGTCGCCTTCAACTCGGTCGAAGCGCAGGTGAGCGCCGCGATCCGCGGCGCGGGCATCGTGCAGAGCATGGATCTGATGGTGGCCGAGGCGCTCGCCAGCGGCAAGCTCGCCGTGGTGCTGCCGGAATGGTCCGCAGCCGGCTCGTCGCTGTCGATCGTGTGCCGGCGGGCGCTGCGCGATCAGCCCAAGGTCCGCGTGTTCGCCGATTTCGCCGCGGAGCTGCTGCGCCAGTACCGCGAGCGCGTCGACGCGCTCATCGCACTGCCGACCTGAGGGGCGCTTCAGCCGCCGCGGGAACGGCCGGTGAGCTGATCGAGGGCGCGGATCTGCATCTGCGTCGCGTCCGCGTCCGGCAGCAGTTGGTTGGCGCGACGCACGAAGCCGGGCACCTCCGCCGCCGGCATGGGCGGGCTGATGAGGAAGCCCTGCGCGAAGTCGCAGCCCAGCCGCCGCAGCAGATTCCAGGCGCTCGCTTCCTCAACGCCCTCGGCGACGACCTTCAGTCCCATGCTGTGGCCGAGCTCGATAGTGGAGGTGACGATGGTCACAGCTCCCGGGCCGGGGTCGGAGATGAAGGAGCGATCGATCTTCAGTTCGTCGACCGGCAGCGCGCTCAGCTGCGACAGCGAGGAGTGGCCGGTGCCGAAGTCGTCGATGGCGAAGCGCACCCCGGCGATGCGCAGCAGCTGCATGTTGCGCGCCGCGAGCTGCGGGTCGCGCATGACCGCGCTCTCGGTGATCTCGAGCAGGAGCGACGTCGACTCGACCCGATGGCGCGACAGCAGCCGCAGGATCTCATCGCTCAGGTCCGGGTCGAGAATGTCCGATGCCGACAGGTTGACCGCCAGATCGATCTCCAGGCCCTCCTGGCGCCATTCGCCCAGCTGGCGTATGGCGGCCGCGAGCACCCAGTTGGTGAGATGGCGCGAACCGCCGGTGCGCTCGGCGAGCGGCACGAATTCCCCCGGCGAGACGGGGCCGAGCTGCGGATGCGTCCAGCGCACCAGCGCCTCGAGGCTGCGCACCGAGCGGCTCGCCATCGCCACCTTCGGCTGATACACCAGCGTCAGCTGGTCCTGGTCGATGGCGCTGCGCAGATCCGTGATCAGGGCGAGGCGGCGGCGATGCTGCTCGTCCTGGCCGAGGCGGTACATGCCGACGCGGCCGCGGGTCTCGTCGGCATCCTCGAGCGCCACCTGGACGCGCTGCAGCAGTTCGTCGGCGCTGCGGCCGTGCGCCGGAAACAGGCATACCCCGCACGCCAGGCGCAGATCGAGGCTCACGGCGGCCAGGTGGAAGCCGCTGCGGATGGCGGCCAGCAGCTGCTCGGCGTAGAGCAGCGAGCGCTCCGCCGAACACCCCGGCACCACCACCAGGAACTGCGTCTCGCCCAGCCGCGCAACGGTGTCGTCACTGGCGACCGCCTGGCGCAGGCGGCGCGCCGCCTCGCGCAGCACCTCATCGCCCACCTGCAGGCCGAGCGAGGCGTTGATGTCGCGCAGGTTGCGCAGCTCGAGCAGCAGCAGCGCGGCGCTCGACTGGCGCTCGCTGCCGCCGACCAGGCTCTCCAGCCCGCGCTTCACCAGCGCGCGGTTGGGCAGCTGCGTGAGCGGATCGTGATAGGCGTGGTAGGTGATGTCGGCCTCGCGCGCCGCGATGTTGCTCTGCATGGCGTTGAAGGTGGCCGCGAGCCGCTGGAACTCCTCGCCGCCGGCCACGTCGACCGCCGTGCCGTACTGGCCGCGCTCGATGCGCTGCGCCGCCCGCATCAGCTCACCGATCGGGCGCGTGGCACTGCGACCGAGCACCGCACCGATGAGCGCGGCCACCAGCAGCGCCGCGCCGTCGATGAACAGCATGGCGTCGCGCAGCTCGCGGTAGGGCAGCAGCACGTCCTCGAGCGGCTTCAGCAGGATCACCTCGACCGGATCGCCGCGCGCCTCCAGGCGGCGCGCCGAGCTCAGGTATTCGACCTCACCGATGCGCACGATGTGGGCGATGCGGCCGGCCACCGGCAGGGCGCTCACCGGCACCGTCGCGCCGAGCGTCGTGGCGATGCGCGTGTTGCCGGCCGCGCCGTGGATGGCGATGGCGACCTCGGAGTCGACCAGCTCGTGGATGCGCGCGGCGAGCGCCTCATCCGCCACGAAGCCCATCGCCACCCAGGCGATGGTTTCGGGGGTGCGCACCGGGGCCACGAACACCTGGTAGGCGTGCGTGCCGAAGATGCGGAAGTTGGGTTGCTCGCGCACGCTCGCGGCATCCTCGATGAGATTCGCCAGCGACCCGCCGTCGCCGGCCGCCGGCGCGGTCGAGGCCAGCACCCGCCCGTGCGTATCGAGCAGCAGCACCATGTCGGCACCGATGCGCTGCGCGTTGTTACGCGCCGCGGACAGGATGGTGGGCGTATGGCCGCTGGCCACCGCCTCGCGGAAGCCGAAATCGGCCGCCAGCACCGCCACGCCGCTGGCCAGCTGCGCGGCGCGGAAGCGGATCAGCTGCTCGGCGAGGGTTCCCCCGGAACGCAGCTGCTCGGCGGCGCGCGCCTCCACGGTGCTGCGCGTGCTCGCCAGCACTGCGGCCAGCGTCACAGTTTGCGTGACGATCACCAGGCCGATGATCAGCACGAGAAGCCGTTTGCGGAAACTACCCATGTATTCGCCTGAAAATGTTGCCCATCGTAAGAGCCGCGCGGCATATCCCGCGAGGATTCAAGTGCGGGAATGAGACCTCCGGCACGAGCCCGTCGCACTTGGATGGGCGCCCGTCGCTTTGCTGCGGTGCTCATGGCCGTCGCTGGCGCCCTTTTGACCCCGCTCGCCGCCTCAGCCGCGGTGCTCGTCATCAACGTACAGACCGCCGACGGCCTGCCCCTGGCCGGTGCGGTCGTGACGGTGCGGCCGCTCGACGGGCCCCCGCGCCAGGCAAGCCCGCTGCACGCGGTGATGGACCAGGTCAACCGCGCGTTCGCGCCCGACCTGCTGGTGATCCCGGTCGGCTCGACGGTGGAGTTCCCCAACAGCGACGCGACCAGCCACCAGATCTACTCCTTCTCGCCGGCGAAGCGTTTCCAACTGCCGCTGTATCGCGGCAAGCCCTACCCGCCGACGCATTTCGACCAGGCAGGCCTGGTCACGCTCGGCTGCAACATCCACGACGACATGCTCGCCTATCTGGTCGTGACCGATGCGCCCTGGTTCGGGCGCACCGAGGCGGCCGGCTCGTGGACGGTCGAGGTGCCGCGCGGTCACTACCGCGTGGAGCTGTGGCATCCGCGCGCGCGCGACGAGCCCAGCGAGCTCACGCGCGAGCTCATGGTGGGCGAAGGCGACCGTGCCGATCTGACCGTGCGCCTCGGCAAGGCGCTCGAGCCGGCGCGCCTGACCGACCGTCCGCATTCCTGGGACTAACACCGTGCGCACCGCACCGCGCCCCACCTCGCGCTGCCGCCTGCTGCTCGCCACGCTCGCCGCCTGCGCGGCGCTGCCGGCGCACGCCACGGACTGGGAGCTGAGTGTGGATGCGCGCCTTGTGACTTCGAATGCCGAGCCCTCCTTCATGGAGGGCGGCCTCGGCACGGTGCGCTACGGCAGCGGTGATGACGGGCTGCAGCTGGGCCGGGCACGCCTGGCCGTCACGCAGCCGCTCGGCGACCTGTTCAGCGCCCACCTCGATGTCTCGATGTACGACGACCAGGACCGAAGTCCGGTGGGCGTCACGGAAGCCTACCTGCTGTTCCGCCCCTACCCGTTCGACGGCCTGCGGCTGCGCGTCAAGGCCGGCGCGTTCTACGCGCCGCTGTCACTGGAGAACCGCGAGTCCGGCTGGGAGTCGCCCTACACGCAGTCGTTCTCGGCCATCGACAGCTGGCTCGCGCTCGAAGTGCGCACCCTGGGCGTCGAAGGCACGCTCGACTGGCTGGGCACACGTCTCGGCCATGCGTTCGACTTCGGCGTCACCGGCGGAGTGTTCGGCTGGAACCAGGGCGCGGGTAACGTCATCGCCAACGACGGCTTCGCGCTCACCGACCGCCAGACGCCGGTGTTCGGCCGCGTCGGCCAGCCGGCCGACGAGCCGCTCGAGGGCGCGGAGCCGTTCCTGCAGTTCAATCATCACGCCGGCATCTACGGCGGGCTCGAGGCGCGCTGGCTGGACCGCGTCGTCGTGCGCGTGCTGCACTATGACAACCGCGTCAATCCCAACGATGCCGATGAGGTGGCGGACGCCTACGCCTGGCAGACGCACTTCACCAGCGCCGGCGTGCGCATCGAAGGCGATCATGGCTGGACCGGCATCGCACAATGGCTCGACGGCGAGACCCGCAGCGCCCCGGATGGTGAGGCCGGCAGCTGGCCGTTCAAGGCCGCGTACCTCTTGGTGGCGAAGCGTTTCGGGCGCAGCAGCTTCAGTGCGCGTTACGACCGCTTCGAGGTCAACACGGCGGGCGCCGAGGGCGACGGTGCGCAGAGCGGCCATGCCTGGACGGCGGCTTACGTGTTCAACGCCGATGCCCACTGGCGCATTACGCTCGAGTGGCTGCAGGTGATCTCGAGCTCCTACAACCGCGACGATCTGGGGGGACCGCCGCTGCTGAGCGAAACGCAGGTGCAGCTGGCGGTGCGCTACGCGCTCGGCTCGCGCGCCGGTTACTGACCCGTCAGCGGTAGCGCGCCAGCGCCTTCTCCAGCCCCTTGGCACCGGGTGACAGCGTCTCGTAGCTCAGGCTGTTGAGCGGCTGATCGGGGGTGGCGTTCGCCTGGTGGAACTCGTTCTGCGAGCGCTCCACGTACAAAAGCCCCGTCAGGTACTCGCCCGACTTCATGCGCTCCTGGATCTGGGCGGCAGCCGTGGTGCGGTTGGTCGGGTCGTAGGCGGAGTCGAGCTTGCGCAGCACGATGCGGCTGCCGTCGTGCATCACCAGCGGCAGCGTCTCGCCCTCGCGGTATTCGGCCGTGATCTCGCGCTCGAGCGGCACGAAGTCGGCGTGCACCGCCGGCTCGTAGTGCTCGCGCGTGTAGGCGTAGCTCTTGGTCGAGCCCTCGTGATCGTTGAAAGTGACGCACGGGGACAGCACGTCGATGAGCGCGAAGCCCTCGTGCCGCAGGCCCGCCTGGATCAGCGGCACCAGCTGCGCCTTATCGCCGGAGAAGGAGCGCGCCACGAAGGAAGCCCCCAGGGTCATCGCCAGCAGCACCGGATCGATCGGCGGCTGGAAATTGGTCTCGCCCTTCTTCGCCTTGCTGCCGATGTCGGCGGATGCGGAGAACTGCCCCTTGGTGAGCCCGTACACGCCGTTGTTCTCGATGATGTACAGCATGTTGAGGTTGCGGCGGATGGCGTGGCAGAACTGCCCGAGTCCGATCGACAGGGTATCGCCGTCGCCGGATACGCCGATGTAGGTGAGGCGGCGGTTGGCGGCGTTGGCGCCCATGGCGATGGACGGCATGCGGCCGTGCACCGAGTTGAAGCCGTGGCCGCCGGCCACGAAGTAGGCGGTGGTCTTGGACGAGCAGCCGATGCCGGACAGCTTCACCACGTTCTGCGGCTCGAGCGCGAGCCCCCAGCTGGCTTCCACGATCGCCGCGGTGATGGAGTCGTGGCCGCAGCCGGCGCACAGGGTCGACAGCGCCCCCTCGTAATCGCGGCGCGTGAAGCCGAGCGCGTTCTTCGGCAGCGACGGGTGGGCGACTTTCGGCTTGGCGATGAAGGTCATGTCGGTTCCTGCTCGAGTAGCTCAGCCATGCGCCGCCCCCTTGGCTGGGGCCTGGGCGCGCGGCTTGAGCTCGGCGAGCACCCCTTCGACGATGAAGGCCGACGAGATCGGCAGGCCGTCGTAGTGCAGCAGCGAGCGCAGCTTGGCCTTCTCGACCGCGCTCTCGAGCGTCAGCAGCGCGCGGAACTGCGCGTCGCGGTTCTGCTCCACCACGAACAGCAGCTCGTGCGCGGCCAGGAACCGCTCCACGTCCTCGCTGAAGGGGAAAGCGCGCACGCGCATGTAATCGAGCCCCACGCCCTGGGTTTTCAGCAGATCGATGGCCTCGTGGATGGCGCCGTCGCAGCTGCCGAGCGAGACGATGCCGACCTTGCTGTTGGCGGTGGCATCGATGACGGCGCGCGGCACCAGCTTCTTGGCGGTGGCCCACTTCACCAGCAGCCGGTCGAGCACCAGCTGGTACTCGCTCGAGTCCTCGGTGTAGGTGCCGAACTGCGTGTGCCCGGAGCCGCGCGTGAAGTAGGCGGCCTTCGGGTGCACGCCGGGGAGCGTGCGGTAGGTGATGCCGTCGCCGTCCTTGTCGACGAAGCGATAGAACTTCTCGAGCTTGAGCACTTCCTCGCGGCTCAGCATCTTGCCGCGGTCGGGACGGTAGCTGTCGTCCCACTTGAGCTCGCGGCACATCCAGTCGTTCATGCCGATGTCGATGTCCGACAGCACCATCACCGGGGTCTGCAGGCGTTCGGCCAGATCGAAGGCCTGCACCGCCATGTAGAAGCATTCCTCGGGGTTGGCCGGGTACAGGCAGACGTGGCGCGTGTCGCCGTGGGAGGCGTAGGCGCACTCCATGAGATCGCACTGCTGCGTGCGCGTCGGCATGCCGGTGGAGGGCCCGACGCGCTGGATGTCGAAGATCACCGCGGGCACCTCGGCGTAGTAGGCGAGCCCGAGGAACTCGTTCATGAGCGAGATGCCGGGGCCGGAGGTGGCGGTGAAGGCGCGCGCGCCGTTCCACATCGCGCCGATCACCATGCCGATCGCCGCCAGCTCGTCTTCCGCCTGGATGAAGGCGAAGTTCTTGCGGCCGCTCTCCTTGTCGAGGCGCATGCGGTCGGCAAACATCTTGTAGGCATCCATCAGCGAGGTCGACGGCGTGATCGGATACCAGGCCGCCACGGTGGCGCCCGCGAACACGCACCCCAGTGCGGCGGCGGTGTTGCCGTCGATCATCAGGTGGCCGGCGGTCGGCCTCCATCTTCTGCACGTGCAGCGGCAGCGGGCAGGTGAAGTTGGCGCGCGCGTAGTCGTAGCCGAGCTGGATGGCCTGCATGTTGCTGTCGACCAGCTGCGGCTTCTTGGCGTAGGTCTCGGCCAGCAGCTCGCGGATGCGCGTAAGGTCCAGGTCCAGCAGGGCTGCCAGCACCCCGGCGTAGCAGATGTTCTTCATGAGGATGCGCGTGCGCACCCCGTTGAAGTTCTCGTTGCACAGTTTCGCCAGCGGCACGCCCAGCACCGTGATGTCTTCGCGCTTCAGGAGCGAGGGCCGCGGCCAGGTGGAGTCGTACACCAGGTAGCCGCCCGGGGCGACCTCCTTGACGTCGCGCGCGTAGGTCTCGGCGTTCATGGCGACCATGATGTCGATGCGCCCGGAGCGCGCCACGTAACCGTCGTGCGTGACGCGGATCTCGTACCAGGTCGGCAGGCCCTGGATGTTGGAGGGGAAGTAGTTCTTGCCCATCACCGGGATGCCGCTCCTGAAGATCGACTTCATGAGCAGCGTATTGGCACTCGCCGAGCCGGTGCCGTTCACCGTGGCGATCTTGATGGAGAAGTCGTTGACGCGGGCGGGCGTGGCAGGCGGCATGGTGGTTCTTCAGGCGATCTTGGGTTGCTGCGCGGTGAGCGCGTGCGCTTCGTCATCGGCGTGCGGCCAGTGCAGCTCGGACTTCTGCATGTCCCAGGCGGCGGTCGGGCAGCGCTCGGCGCACAGGCCGCAGTGCACGCACAGGTCCTCGTCCTTCACCATGACGCGCCCGGTCTGCGGCAGCCCCGCCGACACGTACAGCAGCTGCGTCAGGTTCTTCGCCGGCGCCTTGAGGCGCGTGCGCAGCTCGGCCTCCTCGCCGTTGTGGGTGATGGTGAGACAGTCCACCGGGCAGATGTCGATGCAGGCGTCGCACTCGATGCACAGCTTGGCGCTGAACACCGTCTGCACGTCACAGTTGAGGCAGCGCTGCACTTCCTGCTGCACCTGCTCGGCGGTGAAGCCCAGCTCGACCTCGATGTTGAGCTTCTTGAAGCGTTCCTTGAGCGAGACGTGCGGCATGAGGCGCCGCTCGACGGGCGTGTAGTCGTTGGCGTAACTCCACTCGTGCATGCCCATCTTGCGGCTCTGCAGGTTTATCCCCGGCGCCAGGCGCTCGGCGACCGCCTCGCCCTGCGCGTGGCGGTGAATGGAGATGGCCGCCTGATGGCCGTGCTCGACCGCCCAGATGATGTTCTTCGGTCCAAAGGCGGCATCGCCGCCGAAGAACACGGCAGGCAGCGTCGACTGGAAGGTGGTCTTGTCGACCAGCGGCACGTTCCACTTGTCGAACTGGATGCCGAGGTCGCGCTCGATCCAGGGGAAGGCGTTCTCCTGGCCGATGGCGAGGATCACATCGTCGGCCGGCAGGAACTCCTCGCCGCTGACGTGTTCGGAAACGATGCGCCCCTGGGCATCGAACTCGTACTCCATGCGATCGAATCTCATGCCGGTAAGGCGGCCATTCTCGATCACGAATTCCTTGGGCGAGCGGTTGACGACGATCTGCACGCTCTCTTCCTCGGCATCCTCCAGCTCCCACTCGGAGGCCTTGAAGAAGCCGCGCGGCTTGCGCGCCATGACCTTCACGCTCACGGCGCCGAGCCGCAGGCTCGTGCGGCAGCAGTCCATCGCGGTGTTGCCGACGCCGATGATCAGCACGCGCTTGCCGATCTTGTCGATATGGCCGAAGGCCACCGACTCGAGCCAGGCGATGCCGATGTGGATGTTGGCCGCGCCCGCTTCGCGCCCGGGCAGCGTCAGCTCCTTGCCCTTCGGCGCGCCGGAGCCGACGAACACGGCATCGAACCCCTGCCCCAGGAGCTCGCGCATGCTGTGCACCGGAGTGTTGAGGCGCAGGTCCACCCCCATGTCGGTGATCATCGCCATCTCCTCGTTCAGCACCGCGTGCGGCAGGCGGAACGAGGGGATGTTGGTGCGCATCAGCCCGCCGGGCTCGCCGTACTGCTCGAAGATCGTGACCTCGTAGCCGAGCGGCATGAGGTCGTTGGCCACCGTCAGGGATGCGCAGCCGGCGCCGACGCAGGCGATGCGCTTGCCGTTCTTCAGGCGCGGGATCTTCGGCAGGAGCTTGGTGACGTCGTCGCGGTGATCGGCGGCCACCCGCTTCAGGCGGCAGATGGCGACCGGCTTCTGCTCGATGCGGCCGCGGCGGCAGGCCGGCTCGCACGGCCGGTCGCAGACCCGCCCGAGGATGCCGGGAAAGACGTTGGAGTGCCGGTTCACCATGTAGGCCTCGGTGAAGCGACCCTGCGCGATCAGGCGGATGTATTCGGGGACATCGGTGTGAGCCGGGCAGGCCCACTGGCAATCCACAACTCGATGGTAATAGTCCGGGTGCGAGGTATCAGTCGGTTCCATTCACTGCTCAGGGGTGAGCCTGAGCCCTCGGTGTTCTGGAGAGGACGGGAAGTATAGAGGCGTGCGCCGGATTGTCATCGGGGCTGGTAGGCACGTTCAGGCCTGGCAGGGGCTTACGGGGGCCGGAGCCTCATGTTGCGCCGCACCAATGAAGCTGTCCAGCGAGGTCCTGTGCCTATACTTGAGGTCCGCCCATGCCTGACCCGCTTGCCACCGAAATCCGCCTGCGCCGCGCCGCACGCCTCCTGGAGGTGAGCTTCGCCGACGGCAGCCGCTTCGAA
The DNA here is from genome assembly GCA_963787655.1 of uncultured Gammaproteobacteria bacterium. GTDB lineage: Bacteria > Pseudomonadota > Gammaproteobacteria > Steroidobacterales > Steroidobacteraceae > 13-2-20CM-66-19. The sequence goes on from CAWBDY010000004.1 coordinate 409,491, forward strand.
CTGCCGTTCGAGTACCTGCGCGTGCACTCCCCGTCCGCGGAAGTGAAGGGCCACGGGCCCGGCCAGGAGGTGCTGGTGCTGGGCAAGGAACAGGTCGGAATCGCGGCGATCGAGCCGGTCGGACAATACGCGGTGAAGCTGGTGTTCGACGACGGCCACGACACCGGGCTCTTTACCTGGAAGTACCTGCACGAGCTCGGGCGCGAGCGCACGCACAAGTGGGCGCGGTACCTTGAGCGCAAAGCGCAGGCCGCGGGCGCGGCTGCGCAAAGCCCGGCGCACAAATGAAAAGCGGGCCGGACATCGCTGCCCGGCCCGCTTACTCTACAAGACCCCCCGTAGTCGGCCGCGATTCTGCGCGCGCACTGCGACAAATTGCAACCGCGCTTGCGATAGCTTAAGGACCTGCGCCTCCGGGCGGCGGCCCCTCAAGTAGAATGAGCCGCCCTCACACTGCTGACCTGTCTGCCGTGACCGACGAGCGCTCCACCGACTTCGGCTTCCAGCGCGTGCCCCGCGAGGACAAGGCGCGGCGCGTGCGCGGCGTGTTCGATTCGGTGGCCGGCAACTACGACCTGATGAACGACCTCATGTCCGCCGGCGCGCACCGCCTGTGGAAGCGCTTCACCCTGGCGCTCGCCAACCTGCGGCCCGGGCAGCGCGCGCTCGACATCGCCGGCGGCACCGGGGATCTGGCCGAGGGACTCGCACGCCAGGTGGGCGCGCAGGGACTCGTGGTCCTGAGCGACATCAATGCCGCCATGCTCGCGCGCGGCCGTGACCGCCTGCTCGATGCCGGCTTCGTCGGCAACGTCGCCGTGGTGCAGGCCGATGCCGAGCGCCTGCCCTTCCCGGACGGCACCTTCGACTGCATCACCATCGGCTTTGGCCTGCGCAACGTCACCGACAAGCCGCGCGCGCTGCAGAGCATGCAGCGCGCCCTGCGACCGGGCGGGCAGCTGCTGGTGCTGGAGTTCTCGCAGCCGCGGCTGCCCGCCCTGAAAACGCTCTACGACGCCTACTCGTTCCGCGTGCTGCCGTGGCTCGGCAGGACGGTGGCGGGGGACGAGTCGAGCTACCGCTATCTCGCCGAGTCGATCCGCATGCATCCGGACCAGGAGGGGCTGCTCACGATGCTCAAGGAGGCAGGCCTCGAGGGCTGCCGCTATCACAACCTCGCCGGCGGCATCGTCGCCGTGCACCGCGGTTACAAGTGCTGACGGGGACGCTCGGCAACCTGCTGAACCGCGGCCTGCCGCGCTCACCGCGCGCGCAGGCCCTGTGCGCGCAGCTGTCCGGCAAGAGCCTCGCCATCGAGCTGCGCGACATCGCAGCCTTGCGCATCACGAGTGACGGGCTGACGCTCGCCGTGGCACAAGGCGCAGAGCCTGCGGACGCCTGCATCGCGGGCGGACCGCTCGGACTGCTGTCGCTTAGCGGGGCGGGCGGGCCTGCGGCCCTCAGGCGCGGCGACGTCCTGATCAGCGGCGACGCCGAAGTGGCGCGGCAGTTTCAGGAGCTCTTGGGCCTGCTGCGGCCGGACTTCGAGGAGGAGCTGTCGCTCGTGACCGGCGATGTGGCCGCGCATCAGCTCGCGCGCCTGGTGCGCGCGGGCACAAGTCTCGGGCGCCGCGCTGCGCACACCACGCTCGAGAACCTCGCAGACTTCCTCGGACACGAGCGCCGCGATCTCGTGCCGCGCCACGAGGGCGAGCAGTTCCTGCGCGGCGTGGATGCGCTGCGCGAAGACGTCGACCGGCTGCAGGCGCGCCTGGAGCTCGTGGCGCAGCAGCGCGGCACGCGGTGAAACGGCAGGTGTCAGCGTGAAGCTGCGCGTCGTGCTGCGGCTGCTCGAGATCCAGCGCGTGCTGCTCAAGCACCGGCTCGACGACTACGTGCGCGCCACGCATCTCTACCGGCCGCTGCGCTTCCTGTTTTTCCTCCTGCCCGGCGTGTGGTTCGAGCGGCAGCGCACGCTCGCGCGCGGCGCACGGCTGCGCCTGGCGCTGGAAGAGCTCGGGCCGATCTTCGTGAAGTTCGGCCAGGCCGTCTCGACGCGCCGCGATCTTCTGCCTACCGACATCGCCGACGAGCTGGCGAAGCTGCAGGACCGCGTGCCGCCCTTCCCCGGCAGCGTCGCGCGGGCGCTGGTGGAACGCGCCTACGGTGAGCCGCTCGAGCAGGTATTCGCCAGCTTCGAGGAGACCCCGCTCGCGGCCGCCTCCATCGCCCAGGTGCACGCCGCACGTCTGCCGAACGGCGCCGAGGTGGTGGTCAAGGTGCTGCGCCCCGGCATGCACGAGGTCATCCAGCGCGACCTCGAGGTGCTGCACGCGCTGGCGGGACTGGCGCAGCGCTACTGGGCCGAGGGGCGGCGGCTGCGGCCGCGCGAGATCGTGGACGAGTACCAGAAGACCATCCTCGATGAGCTCGACCTGATGCGCGAAGCGGCCAATGCCTCGCAGCTGAAGCGCAACTTCGCCGGCTCGGACCTTTTGTACGTGCCCGAGGTCTACTGGGACTACTGCCGCAACGACGTCATGGTCATGGAGCACATCCACGGCGTGCCCATCAGCGACCTGGCGCGCCTCAAGGCGGCCGGGACCGACATCGCGCAGCTCGCCGAGAACGGCGTGCGCATCTTCTTCACGCAGGTGTTCCGCCACAACTTCTTCCACGCCGACATGCACCCGGGCAACATCTTCGTGCTGATCGACGAGCCGCGCCGGCCGCGCTACGCGGCCGTGGACTTCGGCATCGTCGGCACGCTCGATCCGCGCGACCAGCACTACCTGGCGGAGAACTTCCTGGCGGTGTTCGATCGCAACTACCGGCGCGTCGCGCAGCTGCACGTCGAATCGGGCTGGGTGCCCCCGGACACGCGCATCGACGAGATGGAGTCGGCGGTGCGCACCGTGTGCGAACCGATCTTCGACCGGCCGCTCAAGGACATCTCCTTCGGGCGCATCCTGCTGCGGCTGTTCGAGATCTCGCGGCGCTTCAACATGCAGGTGCAGCCGCAGCTGATCCTGCTGCAGAAGACCCTGCTGAACGTCGAGGGCCTGGGGCGCGACCTGTATCCCGAGCTCGACATCTGGAACACCGCCAGCCCCATCCTGCGCGAGTGGATGCAGGAGCGCACCAGCGTGCGCGGCCTGTGGCGCTCGCTGCGCACCGAGGCCCCGGAACTGCTGGACGCGGTGCGCGAGCTGCCCGGCACGCTGCGCACGCTGTTGCGGCGGGCACGCGCGGCGCCCCTCCAGCCAGCGGTCGCGCCGGAGCTGCGCGAGCTGGCCGCACAGCTGCAGCGCAGCGCACGCCGGCGTGAGGCGCTGATCCTGGGAGGTGCGCTCCTGTTCGCCGGCGTCGTGTGGCTCGCTGCGGCCCGGCCACCCGCATGGCCGGGCTGGGCGCTCGTGGCCGGCGGCGTCGCCGAGATCCTCTACGGCCTCACGGCGCTACAGATAGTGCCGCGCTCGCTCACCGAGGGCTCGATTCCGGTCGGGCTGTTCAAGTTTTCGCTGCCGATCCTGTGCGCCAACGTGCTGCAGTCGCTGAACGGCTCGGTGAACTCGGTGTGGGTGGGACGGGGACTGGGCGAGGCCGCGCTCACGGCCACCTCGAACGCCAACACGGTGATGTTCCTGCTCATCGGCGCCGCCTTCGGCATCGCGCTCGCCGCCACCATCCTCATCGGCCAGAACATCGGCGCCAACAACCTGCCCGAGACCAAGCGCGTGGTCGGCACCAGCGCCACCTTCTTTGCGGTCATCTCCGTGACCATGGCGATCGCGGGCCTGCTGCTGGCGCGCCCGCTGCTCATCGCCATGAGCACGCCGGCGGATTCCCTGCCGCTGGCGGTCGCCTACATGCGCGTGATCTTCCTCGCGCTCCCCTGCCTGTACCTGTACGCCTTCGTCATGGCGGTGCTGCGCGGCGCGGGCGACTCCAAGACGCCGTTCTACTTCATGCTGCTGTCGGTCGGCATCGACATCGCGCTCAACCCGGTGTTCATCTTCGGTGTCGGCCCCATCCCGCGCCTCGGCATCGCCGGCTCCGCGCTCGCCACCTTCGTCGCCCAGAGCGTGAGCCTCGCAGCTCTCATCCGCCACCTCTACCGCCGCAAGCATTTCCTGTGCCTGCACAAGGAGGAACTGCGGCTGCTGCGCATCGACTGGGGCGTGGTCGGCACGCTGGTGAAGAAGGGCCTGCCGATGAGCGGACAGATGCTGGTGGTGTCCTTGAGCGCCGTGCTCATGATCACGCTCGTCAACCGCTTCGGGGTGGACACCACGGCCGCCTTCGGCGCCGGGCTGCAGCTGTGGAACTACATCCAGATGCCGGCCTTCGCCGTCGGCATGGGCATGTCGGCGATGGCGGCGCAGAACGTCGGCGCGCGCAAGTGGCAGCGCGTGACGCGCATCGCGCGTTTCGGCGTGCTCTACAGCGTGCTGCTCACCGGCTCGGTGGTGCTGCTCATCGAGCTGCTCGACACCCGTGTGTTCGGGCTGTTCCTGCCGGCCGACTCGGCAGCCCTCGCCATCGCCTCGCACATGAACCGCATCGTCACCGGTTCATGGATCTTCTTCGGCATCTCGGTGGCGCTGTTCGGCGTGGTGCGCGCCACCGGCGCCGTCATGGCGCCCCTGGTCGCGCTCACGGTGTCGCTGCTCCTGGTGCGCTTCCCGCTGGCGGAAGTGTTCCTCGGCCGCTATCACGTCGATGCGGTGTGGTGGAGCTTTCCGGTGTCCTCGCTGCTGTCCGCCATCATGGCCTTCCTTTATTACAGGTTCGGCGGCTGGCGCAGCGCGCACATGACCGTGCCGCCGGCGGCGGCGAGCGTGCCGGAGTCGGCGCAGCCCTAAGAGCGCGCGCGCCTCCCTCATTGTGCGTATAGGTCGCCGCGCACGCCAAGCGCACAATCGCAGCTTCCGTATCGCGCAAGGAGCACTGATCATGCAGACCCGCACTCTCGGCCGCAGCGGCCCGTCCGTCTCGGCGCTCGGACTTGGCTGCATGGGCATGAGCGAGTTCTACGGCGCGCGCAACGACGCCGAATCGATCGCGACGCTCCACCACGCGCTCGACCTGGGTGTGAACTTCCTCGACACCGCCGACATGTACGGCCCGTACACCAACGAGGAGCTCATCGGGCGCGCGCTCAAGGGGCGGCGTGCGCAGGCCTTTCTCGCCACCAAGTTCGGCTTCGTGCGCAATGCCGCGGATCCGACCGCGCGCGCCCTCGATGGCCGGCCGGCGCACGTGCGCGAGGCGTGCGAGGGCAGCCTCCAGCGCCTGCAGGTCGAGCACATCGATCTGTACTACCTGCACCGCGTGGATCCGACCGTGCCGGTCGAGGAGACCGTCGGCGCCATGGCGCAGCTGGTGCAGGCCGGCAAGGTGCGCTATCTCGGCCTGTCGGAAGTCTCACCCGAGACGCTCGCGCGTGCGCAGCGCGTGCACCGCATCACCGCACTGCAGAGCGAATACTCGCTGTGGACGCGTGACCCGGAAGACGGCGTGCTCGATGCCTGCAAGCGACTGGACATTGCGCTGGTGGCCTACAGCCCCCTCGGACGGGGCTTTCTCACCGGAAGTCTGAAGAGCCCCGATGACTTCGCCGCCGACGACTACCGCCGCAGCAACCCGCGCTTCCAGGGCGAGAACTTCGCCCGCAACCTGGCACTGGTCGCCAAGGTGGAGCAGCTGGCGAAGGACAAGGGCTGCACGCCCAGCCAGCTGGCACTCGCCTGGGTGCTGGCACAGTGGCAGCACGTCGTGCCGATCCCCGGCACGCGCCGCAGCAAGAATCTCGATGAAAACCTGGCGGCTCTCAATGTCACGCTGAGTGCGCAGGAACTCAAGACCATCGATGCGGTGTTCCCGGTCGGCGTCAGCGCGGGTGCGCGCTACGGCGAGGGCATGATGCGCATGGTGCGCGCCTAGCGAGGGTTTTAGTCCGCAGCCCCGCCGGTCGCGGCGCTGCGCGGCTCGATCCACAGCGCGCGCGCCCGTCCGCACAGCTGCCCCCTGCCGTCGAAGAGCGCAGTGCCGGCATGGCGCTTGCGGCCGCTGCCGTCGATCTGCCAGCCAATCAGCGTGCACGATTCACCGATGTGCACGCGCCGGTCCACGTGCGCGGTGAACTCCGCCAGGAGCATCATGCGGTCGTCGGCGGCGACCGCGTAGTAACCCGGGCAGTCGAGCGCTGCCGACATGAACTCGGCACGCACCTTGCCGTCACCGGCATCGAGCGAGGCGTCCGGCACCCACGGCGCCGCCACCAGCGCACGGCTTGCCAGAGGCCCGGCAAAGATGCGCAGGCCGTCGCCGCGGGCGCGCTGCGTGCCGCACACGAAGCAGGTCGGGAAGCGGTGGTAGCGCAGGCCGGCGTAATGACGCGAGGCTTCCACCGTCTGCAGGTACTCGGGCGCATCCGGTACCTCGAGCATGAGGCTCGTGGGCCGTGCCTCGCCGACGAGCTCAGCGCCGTTGAGGATCTGCAGGCTGCCGTCAGGCTGCGGGCTGACCGTGAACTCGGTATCGAGCGGCGGCGGCTTGATGAGTCGCACACTGACGGTGTGCGCGGCGAGCGTGGCGACCGTGCCCGCGAAATAGCCGCCGTTGGCGGAACTCGACGGCCCGCAAAAGCGCGCGGCGATGGTCAGCGTCTTCATGCAGGAGAATGAGGATGGGCGTTTTGCCGCCGGACCGCAATTGGCGATGAACCGGCACGCCGCGGCTGCAGCACGCGTCGGCGCTGCGCACACTAACTTCTTTCTGTTTTCGATGAGACAGAAGCCGTGACCGAATGGATCACAGCAGAAGGCAACCGCAGGACGACCGGTAACCTCGAACAGGTGCTCCTGAACTGCACCGGCGTTGATGGCTCGCGCCAGCGCAGACTTGAATTCGTCGACGTGTATGTCGATGTGAACGGGTGTCCAGTGGCGGTCATAGTGGCGCGTGGCCGGGGAGCCCGGGCAAGGGCTGGTGCCGCACCCTTTGCGAGCAGCAGCAGTTGTGCACCCTCGGCGCGAATGATGGCCACTCCGGGATAGGGCTCAGAGACTTTCTCAAAGCCGAACGCCTGAGCGTAGAAGCGGACCCCGTCCTCCAGGCTGGGGACGTCGACGCTGACGGATACTGAAATCACGGTGTGCTGCCCTCCTCTACCAGGTGTCCAACGATACAAGAGCAACTCGAACTATCGAGTGCGCTCATTTCGTTCCGAGAACAGCTGCGGCACCATAGCTGCGGTGCACTCTGCGCACGAGCTGAGTGCCTATCGTTTCGCAGGTATCCGAGCCAGCGATTTCCTCGGCGTGCTCACTCTGCGAGATCCGGATTCAGTGCCACATGCCTTGGCTGCAATGAGTCGCTCACAATCTTCCAGCCGCTGGCATTCGCAGTTGAAACTGGCATTGAGAATAGATCGCATCTGGCTGAGGCGCGCGGTTAGCTCATCCAGCTCTGCGAGCTTACGTTTGGCCATCGCGCGCCATCGCAACGCCGGTCTGGTACCGATGGGGAAGCCATTGAGGAACGTGCGCGTCTCGCTAACCGAAAAGCCCGCATCGCGAGCCAGAAGAATGATCCGGATCCGACCCAGTACGCCTGGATCGTATTGCCGGCGATTGGACGCCCGTGCCGGCGATGGCAGCAGCCCGGCCTTCTCGTAGTAGCGCAGCGCGGAAGTTGCCACGCCTGCTTGGCGGCCCAGCTCGCCAATCATGAGGCCTGCCATCTTGCCCTCCTCGACCCGGACGCACCGTGAAAACACCTTGACTTAAAGCGCACTTTAACTTGTAGGCTGCACGAGTGGTAGGCCGATCGGTCACTCAGTCAGAGAGGAAATGCACATGGATATCAAGGCTGGCTGGTATCTAATAAGTCTTCTGACCCTAGCCGCGTGCGGTGTAGCAGGAGCGGACACGGTGCCGCCCATGCGCGTGACAGTCGAGGCGGCCGTCGCGGATCCGCGCAGACCGGATGATCAGGTCAAGCTCGACGCGACTCGCAAGCCCGCAATTTCGATCCTGTTTTCCCAGGCGAAAGCGGGCGACCGTGTTGCGGACGTGATGTCTGGCAACGGCTACTTCACGCGAATTCTGAGCCAGGTAGTGGGTCCGGCCGGACACGTGTACGCATACATTCCCACCGAGCAGATCGCCCATTGTTCACCAACAGAAATCGCCGGCACGCAGGCCATTGCTCGCGATTCCAGCTATAGAAACGTAACCTTGCTCACCGGTTCACTCGCTGACTTTCGCCTGCCGCAACAGCTTGATCTGATCTGGATGTCGCAAAGCTATCACGATCTACACGACTCCTTTCTCGGGCCGGCCGACGTTGCAGCGCTCAACAAGACCATCTTCGACGCTTTGAAGCCCGGAGGAGTTTTTCTGGTCATCGACCATGTCGCCGAGGCGGGCTCTGGACTGCGGGATACGGAGACACTGCATCGAATCGATCCGGTCCGCATGAAGAACGAGATCGAAGCGGCAGGTTTCGTGCTCGAATCGCAAAGTGATGCGCTGCGCAATACCGACGATGATCACAAGCTGGCCGTTTTTAATCCGACCATCCGCGGCAGGACGGATCAGGTGCTGTTTCGATTCCGCAAGGCGCAACAAGGCCCGTGAGGCTTACGTGCGTCCGAAAGTGATATGGAACTACAGCACTGGGACGGGCCGCGCGATTTCCACGGCAGGTTTGCCGCAGCGTAGCTGCACGCTGCGAGCCTGCCTGTCCTTGAGCAGACCACAGCCGCGCCGCTAGGCCGATCAACGTGCCTGGAGCGCCTTGCTCACCACTGCTGCAAATTTCAGCGCCTCCGTATCGTGTACGGCTGGCAGATATCCGTTTTGACAGTTCACGTGCGCCACACCACCGAAGTGTATGCCGAGATAAGCGAACGTCTCGCGAAACGCCTCCATGAATGCCGTGGAAGGTTCGTCGCTGCTCGATGTGCAAACGACGTATGCGTTCTTCCCTCTCAGCCGCCGACCCTCGGACAGCAGCTCCGGTAATTCAAGAAGATCAGATAGGCGATCGAGGAATGTCTTCATTGCAGGACTTACTGCGTACCAATAGATGGGCGTTGCGAAGATGATCTGGTCGTGCGCTAACACACGCTGCATGAGAGGCTCGAAGTCATCATTCCTGTTGAGGTGGTCGTAGTCATACGATGACATGCGCTGGCCGGCGAGATCGACGACCTCGATATTCAGCTCCGACGCAATGCGATCCATCAGTTGACCGGTATTGCCGCGGCGGCGGGAACTGGCAAAGAGAGCTATCGTGCTGCGCATGGACCAGACGACGAATCTTGCTTCTAAAACATCGGCATCGTAGAACCTCAAGTGCACTTGAGGTCAAGGGGAGATGCCTATGGGAAGACGTACTCCGCCCGAACTTGATCGGCCCCTCTCAGCTGGGCAGCTGGCCGAGCGCAGCGGTGTCGCTGTATCAACCATCCACTTCTACGAAGCGAAGGGTTTAGTCAGGGGCTGGCGCAGCAGCGGCAATCAGCGCCGTTACGGTCGAGATGTGCTGCGGCGCGTTGCGATCATCAAAGTCGCGCAGCGCCTCGGCCTGCCGTTGGCCATGATCAAACGCGCCATTGATTCTTTACCCGATGGCCGCACCCCCACCGCCAGGGATTGGCGCCGACTGTCGGTAGAGTGGCGCAAGGAGTTGGACCAACGGATTGCATTGCTGCAGAGACTTCGCAGTCAACTCGATGGCTGCATCGGCTGCGGCTGCCTGTCACTGAAGGTGTGCCAGCTGCGCAATCCAGCAGATATTGTGTCGGCGCAGGGATCAGGGCCGCTGCTGATGCAGGCAGAGACGGCGCCCGAGTAGCGCGCAGCACCGACCGGCCGTTCTTACCCAGAGCCTCCCGGCACTACCAGGTGCTGCGAATCAGCGGCCGTGAGCTGGCAGCCGCCAATCCGGTCGAACTTCTCGCCGCCGGGCTGCCCGGCGCTCCGGATGCGATGGAACAGTTCACCTTGCTGGTTGCCGGGATGGAGTTTAAAGACGGCCCGGGATTTGCAATGCTGGCCGGATCTTCGGTACCCGGGGCGGAACTGCTGCTGGATGCAAGCTGCGCGGTGGCGGGCTGAAACGCACCAGCAACGCGAGCCGGTCCCTAAGGAAGTGTGAACATGGTGAGGCTCTTTGCGCTGGCAATCCTGGCCACACTGGCGACCGCGTGTGGTTCGCAGGGCGTGCGCTCGCTACCGGAAGCGTCGCCCGCTAACTCCCTGTCACAGGCCCGGCCCGAGTCTTTGGCGGGCTATCTGCCCGAGAAGGCCTTGCCTGACAGCCTTAGTCTCCTGCCACCACCACCGGCTCCGGGCTCGGCCGCCCAGGCGCGCGACGACGCGGCGGCCACGGCGGCGCTCGCTGACCGCGGCGGTGCGCGCTGGAGACAAGCGACGCAGGATGCGGACCTGAATTTCCCGCAAGCCGCCGAGACCTTTTCATGCGCGGTGGGGGTCCGGATCGGCGCGGCGGACACGCCGCGACTGTACGCGCTGTTGCGGCGCACGCTGGTTGACGACGGCTCTGCGACGCGTGCGGCGAAGACCAAATATCAGCGTGCCCGGCCGTTCACGGTCAACGCTGCCCCGATCTGCACGCCGGGTGACGAAGGCTATCTGCGCACCAATGGTTCCTATCCATCAGGCCACAGCGCCGCTGGCTGGGGCTGGGCGCTGATTCTGGCGGAGATCGCGCCCGAGCGTGCCGATGCGATCTTCGCCCGCGGGCTGGCTTTCGGCGAGAGCCGCGTGGCCTGCAATGTTCACTGGCTCAGCGACGTCGAGGCGGGCCGATTGATCGCCTCAGCGACGGTTGCCAGTTTGCACAGTCAGCCCGAGTTCCGCGCCGACGTTGCGGCGGCGCGCGCCGAAGTCGCGGCGGCGCGGGCGAAGGGACTGCGTCCGCACCGGGATTGCGCCAACGCAGCCGGCTCAATAGCGACGTCGGCCCTGCCCCCGTGATCACCCGGCGCAATGAAAACCTGCGCATCATTTCGGTCCGGCGATCGCGAGATGAGGAGATCGAGATTTATGAAAGCCAAGACATTTGATCGAAAGTTCGATTCGGCCGAGAAGATCATTGATCAGCTGGATCTGACCAAGGCACGCCGCATAGGCACGGACCCGAAGCGGGTGAATGTGGATTTCCCGGCTTGGATGGTTAACTCCCTGGACCGGGAGGCACGCCGTATGGGCGGCACGCGTCAGTCGCTGATTAAATAATGGCTTGCCGACAGGTTGGGGGAGGGCCGCCGGCAACCGCCGAAATTGACCTGAACCGGCCAATTTCATGCCCGCATGTGATTGCGTGTGCGGTACTGAGACCTTGCTGAGGCTCGAGTCCCCTTGGCGGGCCCCGCGTGTGACTGACTTATAAATCCCAGGTATCACGCGGGCCGCCTACTGCCCGCGCAGCGCGCGCAGGAAAGCGGCCGGATCCTCGCCGCGCTCCATGACCTCCACCAGCGCTGAGCCCACCACCACGCCATCGACGTGGCCCTTGAGCCTGAGCACCTGCTCGCGGCTGCGGATCCCGAATCCGGCACACACCGGCACACGGGCGAGCGTGCGCACGCGGTCGAGGTAACCGAGCACTTCCGCCGGCACCTCGACGCGCTTGCCGGTGGTGCCGGTCATGGTGACGGCGTAGACGAAGCCCTGACTGCCGCTGCACAGCTGCGCCAGGCGCTGCGGCTGCGTGACCGGGGTGACCATCTGCACCAGTGCCAGGCGCTGCGCGCTTAAGGCGGCGTGCAGCTCGCTGCTCTCATCGAGCGGCAGATCCGGCACGATGAAGCCGGCGACGCCTGCGCGTGCCGCCTGCAGCGCCAGCGCCTCCACGCCGAAGGCCAGCAGCGGATTGAGATAGCTCATGAGCAGGAGCGGCGCCTGCACGCCATCGAGGGCGGCAAGCTCGGCGAGGATCCACTTGAGCGTCACGCCCTGCTTGAGCGCCGCGAGCGAGGCGCGCTGGATGGTGACTCCGTCCGCCATCGGATCGGTGAACGGCACGCCGACCTCGATGACGTCCGCGGCACTGTCGAGCGCGCGCAGCTGATCGCGGAACGCGCCGCGCGCCGGGAAGCCGGCGGTCAGGTAGGCGACCAGCGCCGGTTCGCCGGCGCCCGATGCCGCGCGGATGGCGCTGCTGATGCGCTCGTGCGGCGTCACGGTGCGCCCGACACGATCAGCTGCTGCAGCGTCGACATGTCCTTGTCACCCCTGCCGGACAGACACACCAGGATCGTGCCGCGCGGATGCGCGCGCGCCCAGCGCGCAGCTCCTGCGAGTGCATGCGCGGACTCGAGCGCCGGCAGGATACCCTCGAGCTCACCGAGCTCTTTCACCGCCTGCAGTGCGTCCGCATCGCTCGCGGTCTCGTAGCGCACGCGCCCGACCGCGTGCAGCAGCGCGTGCTCGGGTCCCACGCCCGGGTAGTCGAGGCCGGCCGACACCGAGTGCGTTTCCTGGATCTGGCCGTCATCGTCCTGCAACAGCATCGAGTAGGTGCCGTGCAGCACGCCCGGTCGCCCGTGGGCGACCGTCGCGGCGTTGTCGCCCAGGCCTGCGCCACGGCCGCCGGCCTCGATGCCGATGATCTCGACGCTGCGCTCGGGCACGAAGGCGTGGAACGCGCCGATGGCGTTGGAGCCGCCGCCGACGCAGGCGATGAGGGCATCCGGCAGAGCTCCGGTGGCGGCGAGCAGCTGCGCGCGCGCCTCCCGCCCGATCACCGCCTGCAGCTCGCGCACCAGGTAGGGATAGGGATGCGGGCCGACCGCGGAGCCGAGCAGATAGTAAGTGTCGAGGGGATCGGCCACCCAGTCGCGCAGCGCCTCGTCGATGGCCGCGCGCAGCGTGCGATCGCCGCTGGTGACGGGGACCACGCTGGCGCCGAGCAGCCGCATGCGCCCGACGTTGGGCGCCTGGCGCTCCATGTCGATGGCGCCCATGTACACCGTGCACGGCAGCCCGAGGCGCGCGCAGGCGGCGGCGCTTGCCACCCCGTGCTGCCCGGCGCCGGTCTCGGCGACGATACGCTTGGCGCCGAGGCGCCGCGCCAGGAGCGCCTGGCCGATGGCGTTGTTGATCTTGTGGGCCCCCGTATGCGCCAGGTCCTCGCGCTTCAGCCAGACGTTCGCGCCCCACTGCGCCGAGAGGCGCTCGGCAAAGGTGAGCGCCGTGGGGCGCCCGACCCAGCTGGAAAGCTGCCCGGTCAGCTGCGCCTGGAAGTCGTCCGAGTGCAGGTGTTCGCGCACGCCGCGCTCCAGCCGTTCCAGCGCCGGGATGAGAGTCTCCGGGACATAGCGCCCGCCGAACGGGCCGTAGCGGCCGCGCGCATCCGGAAAGCGACCGGCCAGTACGTCGGCAAGCAGACCGCTGGCAGCGGTCGCGGGAGCCTGTGCGCTCATTGTTTAGACCTCACTCTTAGTTGCGGCAGCGGCGCGGCGCACTGCCGCGACGAAGCGCCCGATCAGTTGCGGATCCTTGACACCCGGCTCGAGTTCCACGCCGCTCGACACGTCCACACCGTACGGCCGCACAGCCGCCAGCGCCGCCGCCACGTTGTCCGCGTGCAGACCGCCGGCCAGCACCAGCTGCGCGCGGCGCGCCAGCGCTGCCGCCGCGCCCCAGTCGCTGAGCGCGCCGCTGCCGCTCCTCGGGCCCTCGAACAGGAGCCGCCGCGGCAACGGCTCGGTCACGGCGGCGGCACTGCGCAGCACCGGCAGCCGGCCGAGGGTTGCCGGCAGGCGCAGCACGGCGAAATCGGCCGCATCGCTCTGCAGGAGATCCGGCCGGAAAACCTTTACGACCTCGTCCACCTCGGCCTGGGTCGGATGACACATCACCGCCACGCACTGCGCCCGGCCGCGCGCCGCCTGCGTGAGCAGCACCGCTGCCTGCGGCGTCACGCGCCGCACCGAGGCGGCGAAGACGCAGCCGATGGCATCCACACCGGACGCGAGCGCCGCCTCCACCGCTGCCGCCGTCGTCATGCCACAGATCTTGAGCCACATCGGTCAGGTGCCCCGCGCCGCGCGGCCGGCCGCGAGCAGACCCTGCGCCAGCGCCTGCGGATCGGCGCCCTGCATGAGCGCGCTGCCGACCAGCGCGAGAGCGTAGCCGGCGGCGGCGACCTCGCCGGCATCCGCCGCAGTCGCCACGCCGCTCTCCGCGACACCCGGCACACCGTGCGGCAGCAGCGGCGCGAGCTGGCGCAGGCGCCCCGGCACCACCTTGAGGCTGGTGAGATCGCGGCAGTTGACGCCCGCGAGCAGCTGATTCGCGCCGCGATGCGCGCCGACGAGCTCCTGCATGAGCTCGAGGTCGTGCGCGTCGAACGCCTCGAGCAGCACGAACAGCCCCTGCTCGCAGGCGCAGGCCAGGAGCGCATCCAGCTGCAGCCGTGACAGCATGCGCAGGATCAGCAGCACGCCGCCCGCGCCCGCGGCCCGCGCCTCGAGCACCTGGTAGGGTTCGACCAGGAAATCCTTGCGCATCGCCGGTACGTTGAGCGGCGCGAGCTGCGCGGCCGCGGCGGCGAGGTGCGCCAGTTCCCCGTCGAAGCGGCTGGGCTCGGTGAGCACCGACACCGCCGCAGCCCCGGCGCGCGCGTAAGCTGCGACGCGCGACGCGACATCGGTCGCGGCGCGTGCGAGCGAGCCTGCGGCGGGCGAACGCAGCTTCACTTCCGCAATGAGATCGAAGCCACGCGCATCGAGGCGCAGCGGCGGCGGCGGCGCCAGCTTGCGGCAGCGCGCCTCGAGCTCTCCCTCACCCAGCTCGTGGCGCGCCGCGCGCGCCCGTGCGGCGCTTGCCTGTGCCATCTGTGCGAGGAAGTCGCTCACGGCGGCACTCGCGTGCCCTGGCGCGGCAGCGCCTCGAGCAGACGGCGCGCCGCACCGCCATCGATGGCCGCGGCGGCGCGCTGCATGCCGGCGTGCGGCTCGGCGACGACGCCGGCCAGTTCCAGCGCGAGCGCCGTGCCTAACAGCAGGCAGTCGCGGTGCGCGCCGCGCTCCTCGCCGCAGAGCACCGCGCGCAGCGCCCGTGCGTTGTGCTGCGCATCCCCGCCCGCCAGCTCCTGCGTGCTGCAGGTGCGCAGACCGTAATCGGCCGGGGTGCGCACGCCGACACTCACGCTGCCCGGCCGCACGTCGAACACGGTGAACGGACCGATCGGCGTCGGCTCGTCCCAGCCGGCCGCGCCGTGGATCACGAAAGTGCGCTCGATGGGCAGGCCGCTGAAGGTATCGGCCAGCAGGCGCGCAACCTGCGCGCTGTAGGCGCCGACCAGATGCAGCGGCGGCTGCGCCGGATTCACCAGCGGTCCTAAGATATTGAACACGGTACGCACGCCGAGCGCGGCACGGATCGGTGCGACCCCGGCGGTCGCGGCGTGATAGTGCGGCGCAAAGAGAAAAGTGAACTGCGTGTCGCGCAGACACGCCGCGGCGGCCGCGCCGTCGAGCGGCACGGGCAAGCCGAGCGCCTCGAGCACGTCCGCGCTGCCACAGCGGCTGGAGACCGAGCGGTTGCCATGCTTCACGACCGGCACGCCGCAGGCGGCCGTCAGGAGCGCAGTGCCGGTGGAGATGTTGAAGCTGCCCGAGGCATCCCCGCCGGTGCCGACGATGTCGATGGCCCGCAGCTGCGGCGGCAGCGGCGGGCGGCGCGCCAGCGCGCGCATCGCCTGCGCCAGTCCCAGCAGCTCGTCTGCCACCACGCCCTTGGCCGACAGCGCCGCCAGCAGCGCACCGGCGAGCGCCGCCGGTGTGTGCGGCGAGGTGAGCTCGGCGAGCAGCTCGTGCGCCTGCGGCGCGCTCAGGTCGCGCCGCTCGAGCAGCTGCTGCAGAAGCTCACGCGCCCGTGACACGCGCCGCTCCGCCAGCCGCCGCACGCGCGCCGCCCTCGACGGCGAGGAAGTTGCGCATGAGCGCGGGCCCTGATGGTGTGAGGATGCTCTCGGGATGAAACTGCACGCCCTCCACGGTGAGCGAGCGATGGCGCACGCCCATGATTTCGTCTTCGGCGGTACGCGCGCTCACTTCGAGAACGGGCGGCAGGCTCGCCGGCTGCGCGATGAGCGAGTGATAGCGGCCCACCTCGCACGGCTGCGGCAGGCCGGCGAACACGGTGCGACCGTCATGGTTCACCAGCGAGGTCTTGCCGTGCATGAGGCGCGCGGCGCGCACTACCTTGCCGCCGAACACCTCGACGATCGACTGATGTCCGAGACATACGCCGAGCACCGGGATACGCCCCGCGAAGGCGCGGATCATGTCCATCGACACGCCGGCGTCGTAAGGGGTGCCGGGGCCGGGCGAGATGCACAGGTGCGAAGGCGCAAGGGCCTGCGCCTGCGCGGTGGTGAGCGCATCGTTGCGATACACCTGCACGTCGGCGCCGAGCACCATGAAGGCCTGCACCAGGTTGTAGGTGAACGAGTCGTAGTTGTCGATCAGCAGCAGGCGCGGCTTCACAGGCCCTCCCCCGCGAGCTCCAGCGCGCGCACCATCGCGGCACTCTTGGCCAGCACCTCTTCGTACTCGCTCTGCGGCACGCTGTCGGCGACGATGCCGGCGCCGGCCTGGTAGCTGTATTCGTCGCCGGCAAACACCAGCGTGCGGATGGTGATGGCGTGGTCCATGTCGCCGCGCGCGCCGAAGTAGCCGACCGTGCCGCCGTACAGGCCGCGGCTCACCGGCTCCAGCTCGTCGATGATCTGCATGGCGCGCACCTTCGGCGCACCGACCAGCGTGCCGGCCGGAAAGGCGGCCGCGAACAGGTCGAAGGCATCGCGCCCGGCAGCCAGCTCCCCCTGCACGCCGCTCACCAGGTGCATGACGTGACTGTAGCGCTCGATGGTGCGGTACGGTTCCACGCGCACGCTGCCGGCCCGCGCCACGCGGCCCAGATCGTTGCGCGCCAGGTCCACCAGCATCACGTGTTCGGCGTTTTCCTTCGGATCGGCCAGCAGTTCCGCCGCGCGCGCCTGGTCGGTGGCAGGGTCCGCCGCCCGCGGCCGGGTGCCGGCGATGGGGCGCAGCTGCGCGCGCCCGGCGCTGAGCTTCACCAGCGCCTCGGGCGAGGAGCCGACCACCGTCACCTCGCCGAGCGCGCAGTAATACATGTAGGGCGAGGGATTGATCAGCCGCAGGGCGCGATACACCTGGAACGGATCGAGCTCGTGGCGTCCGGCGAAGCGGCTGGCGAGCACCAGCTGATACACATCGCCCGCGGCGATGTATTCCTGCGTGCGGCGCACGCCGGCCAGATAGTCGGCGGGCGCGAAGGCGGCGGCAGGGGCGGCGTAGCGCCCGGGGCGCCGGCCATTGGGCAGTGCACCGCGCAGTGCCCGCACCACTTCCGCGCGCAGTGCGCGCCGCTCCTCCTGCGTGCCGGCGTGCAGGAGCGCGATGCCGCGCGTCAGGTGATCGAACACCAGCACGGAGCGCGGCGCGATGTAGTGCAGCGCCGGCACGCCGCTGCCGCGTCCGGAGCGAAGCGGCAGGCGCTCGAACTGGCGCACCACGTCGTAGGCGGCATAACCGACCAGGCCTCCTGCCAGCGGCACGCCCGGAATGTCCGGTTGCGGACGCGGCGCGCGCGCGAGCGCCTGGCGCAGGGCCGCGAGCAGCTCGGCGGCGCTTGCCGGCACCGGCTGGCGCTCGCCGCCGATCTGCAGGCCGCTGTCATCGAGACGCACTTCCAGGCCGTCACCGAAGCCGATGAACGAATAACGCCCGAGGCGCTCGCCACCCTCCACGCTCTCGAGCAGGAAGCGCGGCCGGAAGTCCTTGAGCTTCATGAAGGCCGACACCGGGGTGTCCAGGTCGCCGGTGATGTCGAACGGTGGTGGTTGCAAGGTGGTCACGGCTCCAAAACTTAGGGACAACAAAAAACCCATCCCGGGGTCATCCGGAGATGGGTTTCTGGTGAGTCAGAATTCGTTAAAAGTCGCGCGAAACAGCTACCGTCAGCCCACTTCCGTTATGAAGTGCGCCACCACCAGGAATTGCTGACACTGTGCTGCGACATTTGCGGGCGAGTATGGCCGCGGGGCGCGCGCAGCGTCAAGCCGCGCCCGCGCCCAAGTGTTACTTGCGACACACCGCCTCGACGTTGTTGCCGTCGGGATCGAACAGGAAGGCGGCGTAGTAGTCGGGGCTGTAATCGGGGCGCACCCCGGGGGCGCCGTTGTCGCGGCCGCCCGCCTTCAGCCCCTCGCGGTGGAAGGCCGCGACCGCGGCACGCGTGGCGGCGCTGAAGGCCAGGTGCACCGGCGCATGCGCCAGTTTGGCCTCACCGGCCAGCCACAGCGTGTAGGCACCCTTGGCACCGAAGGCGACGTTTTCTTCATCCTGCATCGTGATTTCGAAGCCGAGGGGACCCAGGGCCTCCTTATAGAAGCGCACGCTCGCATCCAGATCCTTCACCCTGAAGCCGACGTGATCGAACATGACCGCTCCTTAATCAAGTGATGAGGCCAACGCGGGGGCCGCACTGAAGATGCTACGCGCGCGCCGCGCCGCCCTACAACCGCGAGCGCAACCTTCGTACTAGAATGCGCGCGGCAGAGGTAGCGCGCCTTGCAGGAGTGCCGCGGTGAGTTTCAAAGAACTGCTCGACAGCTGGGGCGAAAATGCCGCCGCGCCACGCACCGCCAAAGCCTACGCCGTGCGCCTGCCGGTGGCTGACGCGGCACGCCTGGCGGCCCTGAGCGAGATGTTCCCGGGGCGCGCGCCGGAACAGATCATCAGCGAACTGCTGGGCGAGGCGCTGCGGCAGCTGGCCGCCGCCATGCCGTATGTGGCGGGCAAGCGCGTGATCGCGAGCGACGAGCAGGGCGACCCGGTCTACGAGGACATCGGTCCCACGCCGCGCTTCATGGAACTCGCCCGTGCGCACCGCCGCCGGCTCGAGGCGGGCGACAAGCGCGCGGCCGCGACGCCGAAGAAAGCCAAGACAGGCAAGCGCGCCTGAAGGGACCGCCATGCCCTCTTTCGATGCCGTTTCCGAGCTCAATGCACACGAGGTGGCCAACGCCGTCGACCAGGCGAACCGCGAGCTGTCGCAACGCTTCGACTTCAAGGACACCGGCGCCAGCTTCGAGCTGAAGGAGTTCGTGGTCACGCTGCGCGCGCAGGTCGACTTCCAGCTGAAGCAGATGCTCGAGATCCTGAAGCTGCGCCTCTCCAAGCGCGGCGTGGATCTTGTGTGCCTGGAGGTGAAGGATCCGCAGACGACGCTGGCGACCGCGCAGCAGGAGGTGGTGCTGCGTCACGGCATCGATCAGGAAAACGGCAAGAAGATCTCGCGCCTGGTGAAGGACTCCCGGCTCAAGGTGCAGGCGAGCCTGCAGGGCGACAAGGTACGCATCACCGGCAAGCAGCGCGACGATCTGCAGGCGGCCATGGCACTCCTGCGCGGCGCCAAGCTCGAAGTGCCGCTGCAGTTCAATAACTTCCGCGACTGACGCGCGCGATCGTCCGGCACAGGTTCTCGGTCGCATCCAGCACGCTCGGCCCCAGCCGGCTGAGCGCCTGATCCTCGAACGGCACGACGCGCCCGGCACGCACCGCGGCAAGGCTGCCGAAGCGCTGCCAGTCCGCCACCCAGGCGGCGCCTTCCCCGGGCGGCGCCGCCGCCAGGATGATGTCGGGATTGCGGGCGATGACCGCTTCGGTGTCGATGAGCGGCGCGGCCTCCGGCAGATCCGCGAACGCATTGCGCGCGCCGCACAGGCTCAGCGCATCGCTCATCAGCTGCTGGCCGCCGACCGTGTAGATCGGCCGGTTCCACACCTGCAGCAGCACGCTCGGCCGCCGCGCGCTGCCACGAGCGTAGCTGCGCGTCAGCGCCGCGATGCGCGCCTCGATGGCGCTCGCCGCACGCGCCGCGACCGCCTGTGTGCCCGTGAGCTCTCCCAGGCGGCGCAGTGACGGGGCGAGATCGGCGAGCTTCAGTACCTGCTGCTGGTAGAGCGCAATGCCGAGCGCCGCGATCTTGTCGCGCTGCGCCGGATTGCCGCCGGCCGGCCAGGTGATGACCACGTCCGGCTTGAGCGCCACCAGGCGCTCCATGTCGATGGCCGCAACGTCGCCGATGCGTGCCACCGCGCGCGCCGCCCGCGGCTCATCCGAGTACTCGACGGTGGCGACCAGCTGTGCGCCGGCACCGGCGGCAAAGAGCATCTCGGTGGCGCCGGGCGCGAGACTGATGATGCGCAGCGGCGCGGCTTTCACCCGCACGGTGGCGCCGAGGTCGTCCGTCACGGCGTGCGGCGGCACTGCGGCCGCTGCTGCCGCCGCGGCCGCTATAGCTGCCAGAAATTGGACAACCCGCAATCTAATTATCGACAGCATGTCATGCGCCCGCTAGGCTCGCGGCATCATGAATTACCTCGCCGAACGCCGCCAGGAAGAGAAGGAGCGGCGGCGTGCCGAGATCATCGACGCGGCCGAGGAGGTCGTCGGCAGCGCCGGCTGGGACGCGCTCACCATGGACCAGGTCGCGCGGCGCGCGCGGCTGTCGCGCGCGCTTCTCTACGTGTACTTCAAGGACAAGATCGACCTCATGTACGGCATCTGCGAGCGCGGCCTGCAGCTCCTGCGCACGCGCATCGATGCGGTGGTCGGCCAGCATCAGCTGGGACTGGAGCAGATGGTGGCGGTCGGGCGCTCGTACATCGGCTTCTCGCAGGAGTTTCCGGTGTACTTCGACATCATGGCGCGCTGCGAGCTGCGCGGCGTCAATACCCTCAATGCGCCGGCCAACGAGGTGGCCTGCCAGCTGACGGGTGACGCCATCCACGCCACGATGGTCGGGATACTGAGCGCCGGAGTCCGCGACGGCTCGATCCGCGCCGACCTGGGAGACCCGGTGGTGGCAGCAGCGGTGCTGTGGGGCTTCACTCACGGCGTCATCCAGGTCGCCGCGACCCGCGGCAAGGTGCTGGAGCATCACGGCGTGGACATCGCAGCGCTGCTGGACCAGGCCGTCGTCATGGGTGCCCGCGCACTCGCCAAACCTTAAGCCGGACACAGGGCCAGCACGCGCTCGCGCAGCAGCTCGGGCGTGACCTGCTGCGCCGGCACCGGCGCACCGGCCGCGATGCCGATACGCTGCGCGCGGCCCTGCCACAGCAGCGCCAGCCAGCGACCCGGGTGGCGCGAGAACACCGAGCCCCACAGTCCCGACAGCGCCAGCGGCACCACCGGCACGGGCGTCTCCGCCAGGATGCGCATGAGCCCGGGACGGAACTCCGCGACACGCCCGTCGCTCGTGAGCCGTCCTTCCGGAAAGATGCACACCAGCTGCCCGTCGGCAAGCTCGCGGGCGACGATCGCGAAGGCCTGCTCGTAGACGGCTGGGTCCTCGCGTGCCGGCGCGATCGGCACCGCCTTCATGCCGTGCGCCAGCACACTGATCACGGGAGTCGCGAAGAACGCGCTCTCCATGACGAAGCGTATCGGCCTATGACAGGCGGAGGAGATCACCAGCCCGTCCACGAAGCTGACGTGGTTGCAGACCAAGAGCGCTGCGCCCTCCTCGGGAATGTTGCTGAGCCCGCGCTCGCTGACGCGGTAGACGATGCGCACCAGGAGCCACGACAGCAGGCGCAGCAGGAACTCCGGCAGCAGCGCGTAGATGTAGAGCGCGACCGCCGCGTTCAGCAGCGCGGTCACCGCCAGCAGCTGCGGCACGCTCGCGCCGAGTGCCCCGAGGGCCGCGCCGATGAGCAGCGCCGCGAGGATGAACAGCGCGTTGAGCAGGCTGTTGGCGGCCACGACCCGCCCGAGGGATGCGCGGCGCGCGCGCTGCTGCACCACCGCGTACAGCGGCACCACGTAGACGCCGCCGAAGAAGCCGATGCCGCCAAGATCGATCAGCATGCGCCAGGCGTGCCGCTGCGCCAGGAACTCGTGCACGCCAAGCGTGTGGGCGGCGGCGCTGGCCGGTGATATCCAGGCGAGATCCAGGCCGCACAGCGTGAGCCCGATCGAGCCGAACGGCACGAGACCGATCTCGACCCTGCGGCCCGAGAGCGGCTCGCACAGGAGCGAACCGCTGCCGACGCCGGCTGCGATCACCCCGAGGAACAGCGCGTACACCTTGAGATCGCCGTTGATCACCGTGTGCGCATAGGTCGGCAGCTGCGTCAGCAGCAGCGCGCCGTAGAACCAGAACCACGACACGCCGAGCAGCGACAGGAACACCGCGCGCGAGGCGCGCGCGGCGGCGAGCGCCTGCCAGCTGCTCGACCAAGGATTCCAGTCGGGCTTGAGATGCGGCGCGGCGGGCGCGGCGCGCGGCATGGCGAGGCTGGCGAGAAAGCCCGCCAGCGCCAGGACGCACAGCGCAGCCATGCTGCGCGCGCTGTCGCGCGCGAACGCCTCTGCAGCGAGCGTGCCCAGCAGGATGGCGACACAGGTGCCCGCCGCCACCAGCGCGTTGCCGCCGACCAGTTCCGCCGGCCGCAGCACCTGCGGCAGCAGCGCGTATTTGGCGGGCGCGAAGCAGGCGGCGTGCACTCCCATGAGAAACAGGCTCGTCAGCAGCAGCGGCAGGCTGTGCAGGACCAAGCCCGCGCCGGCGAGCGCCACGATGGCGATCTCCGCGGCCTTGGTGGCCTGCAGCACGCGCGTGCGGTCGTAGCGGTCGGCGAGCTGTCCGGCCACGCCCGAGAACAGCACGAACGGCAGCATGAACAGGCCGCCGGCGAGGTTGGTCAGGAGGCGCGGCTCGAGGCGCAGGTAGTGCGCGGCGTGGTACGTCGCGCCGAGTACCACGAGTCCGCGCAGGAGATTGTCGTTACAGGCCCCGAGTGCCTGTGCGCTGAAGTAGGGCAGGAAACGCCGTTGGCGCAGCAGCCGGAACTGGCCCGCTCCGCCCATGCGCGCGGCAGCGCTTAAGGGCTGCCCGGCCGCACGTAGGCGCGCGGGAACACCACGCGGAAAGTCGTCCCTTTGCCCGGCGCGGTTTCGAGCTCCAGGCTGGCATCGAGCAGCTCGCACAGGCGTTTGACGATCGACAGCCCCACCCCTTCGCCGCTGATGTCCGAGGCACCACCCGGTGCGCTCTGCGAGTGCAGCGTCGCGGCCGCCGGCGTCCCGGCATCGGCTGTGTGCGAGTCGGCGGTCGCCTGGCGCAGCGCCTGCTCGAGGGGGGCGGCCGCCGAGCGGCTGCTGAATCCCGGCCCGGTGTCCTGCACGCACAGCAGCCACTGCTGCAGCCCGGACGCTTCACGATCGGCCCACGACACGCGCACGCCGCCGTGCTGCGTGACGGAGAGTGCATTGAGCACCAGGTTCTGGGCGATGCGCTGCACCTTGACGCTGTCGCCCTCGATCTCGAGGGTCTGCGGCCCCTCCGCCTTGAGGAACAGGCTGCGCTGCACGGCGAGCGGGCGCAGCGTCTCGCAGAAGTCGCGCAGCATCGCGGCGACATCGAACGGCGCGACACGGCGCTGTTCCTGGCCGGCCTCGAGCCGCGCCAGGTCGATCAGGTCGGAGAGCAGCGCGCGCACGGAGGCGACCGAGCGCTCGAGCATGCGGTAGCTGTGGGAACGGGTGGGATCGGCGTCGACGTCGCGGGCGATGAGCGTGGAGGCGTTGCTGATCACGCCCACGCTGCCGCGCAGATCGTGCGCGGCTTCGCGCCAGGTCTCGGCGCGCTGCCGCTCGAGCGTGCGCAGGTGGCGCAGCGCACCTTCGAGCTCACGCAGGCGACTGGCGGCCTCCGTGCGCTGCAGCCGCTCGTAACTGGAGGCGCTCTCGCACACGCCCTCGCCGCACAGGCGCACCAGTGAGCGCCGCGCGACCGACATGACCTGCGGGTCGAGCTGCGGATGCGCCTGCGCGTAGTCCTCGAGTTCGCTCAAGACCCAGTAGTGCAGGTGTCCCCATTCGCGGATGGTCTCGCTCTGGTGATAACCCTGCTGCCAGCGGTGCAGGCCGTGCTCGGCGGCGCTGGTCTTCTGCTCCTCGGTTGCGACCTCCTTCTCCACCGGATCCTGCGCCTGCAGGCGCCGCTCGAACGCATCGAGCACCTGTGGAATGTGGTCGTTGAACTGCGCCCGCGACAGGCTCGACGAGGTCGTCAGCTGCGGGTCGTCCTCGACCGAGCGCTGCCAGGCTCGCAGGATGCTGCCGCGCTGTGCTGACAGGTGCTGGGCCAGATCGGCCAGCGCGGCCTTGATCTGGGTCGAATCGCTCATCTGGACCCATGCCCCCGGGATGCGTAGGGCTGCGAATATACCCCGCGCCGCCGCCGTGCGGGGAGTTGCCGCAACGCCTCAGGCGGCCGCTTTGGCGTCGAGTTCGCCTGCGGTGCTCTCGAGCACCCGCGCGGCCGCGTGCACGGTAGCCGCAATGCGCACCGCGCTGTGCACCGCTTCGCGCGTCAGACCGTGGGCACGCAGCGCCCGCTCGTGCGCGGCGACGCAGCTGCCGCAGCCGTTGATCGCCGAGACTGCCAACGCCAAGAGCTCGAAGTCGGCCTTGGCTATTCCCGGGCTGCCGATGACGTTCATGCGCAGGCGTGCCGGGAGCTTGGCGTACTCCTCGTCCTCCACCAGGTGCAGGAAGCGGTAGTACACGTTGTTCATGGTCATGATGGCCGCCGCGGCGTGCGCCGCGCTCACGTGCGCGGCGTCCAGGTGCTGGGCGGCGACGGCCTGCAGATCGCGGGTGAACGCGGCGTTGCGCGAGGCGCTCGCGCTGGCCAGCGCCACCGCCCAGATCTGCCGCTCGCTCAGGCCCGGCGCCCCGGCCGGTGTCAGTACACTGCCCAGATTAAGCTGCAGATCGCGCGCATAGCCGGGCAGCGCTTCACGGATGTGTTCCAGGCTTTTCATATCAGGCCGCCTTGAGGGTGTCTTCGCCGGTCTGCAGCGCATCGAGCACGCGCAGCACTTCGTCGGGGCTGGATACGACGCCGGTAAGTGAGAACTGCGGGAAATGCTGGCCGATACCTGACATGCGGTTGACTCCTGTTACACCGGCGCGCACGGCCGGCAGCTTTGCATGCTCGCTATCATGGGGATGCCTCTTCCATCATTCCAATCGATTGATATTATGATCTCGATAGATTCTGTATATATGGTATGGAGCTGAAACTTAAAGACCTGCGCTACCTGGTGGCGGTGGCGGACCTGCGCCACTTCGGCCGCGCCGCGGCGCGCTGCTTCGTCAGCCAGCCGACCCTCTCGGCGCAGCTGAAGAAGCTCGAGCAGTCGCTCGGCGTGCAGCTGATCGAGCGCGCCCCCAACAACGTGTCGCTCACACCCACCGGCGAGGAAATCGTGGCACGCGCCCGCCGCATCATCGAGGCGAGCGACGAGGTGGTGACGCTCGCCCGCAGCCAGCGCGACCCGCTGGCCGGCCGTCTGAGCGTGGCGCTGCTGCCGACGATCGGCCCGTACCTGCTGCCGCGCGTCGCGCCACTCATCCGCAAGACCCTGCCACGCCTGCAGCTGCGCCTGTACGAGTACACCACCGCTGCGATGCTGGAGCGACTGCACGCCGGCGACCTGGACGTCGGCATCCTCGCCCTGCCGGTCGAGATGCAGGGCCTGGAATCGCGCGAGCTGTACCGCGAGCCCTTCCTGGTGGCGCTGCCCGAGCGCCACCCGCTCGCCGCGCACGACACGGTGCGCGTCGCCGATCTCAAGGGCGAGACGCTGCTGCTGCTCGAGGACGGGCACTGCCTGCGCGACCAGGCACTCGAGGTATGCAGCCGCGTCGGCGTGCGCGAGCAGCAGGACTTCCGCGCCACCAGCCTCGAGACGCTGCGGCAGATGGTGGCCACCGGTGCCGGCATCACGCTGCTGCCGGAGCTGTCCGGCAGGGGCGCCTATCGCAGTGCGCGCGGCGTGGTGCTGCGCCCGTTTGCCCGGCCCGCGCCGGTGCGCCACATCGGCGCCCTGTGGCGCCGCAGCAGCGCGCGGCGCGCCGCCATCGATGCACTGTGCACGCTGCTCGCGGAGCACGCGCAGTGAACGCAGGCGTGCCGGCGCAGGCCGTCACGCTGCAGGCAGGCGACGGGCGCACGCTCGGCGCTGTGCTGCTGCGGGCCGACGCGCCGCGCGCCGCCCTGAGCATCAACGGCGCGACCGGCTTTCGGCGTGAGTTCTACCTCCAGTTCGCCGCCTACTGCGCGGCGCGCGGCTATCACACGCTCGCCTACGACTACCGCGGCATCGGCGCTTCCGTGCACGGGCCACTGGCGCAGGAGCCGGCGCGCATGAGCGAGTGGGGCCGGCTCGACATGCCGGCGGCGCTTGCGTGGCTGGCCCGGGAGTTTCCGCAGCTGCCGCTCATGACGCTCGGCCACAGCGTCGGCGGACAATTGATCGGCTGCATGCCGAACCAGGCGCAGGCGCGCGCGCACGTGATGGTCGCGACCTCCACCGGCTACTGGCGCCGCCAGCGCGTGCCGTTTCGCTACCAGGCGCTGCTGTTCTGGCGAGTGTACGGCCCGCTGGCGCTGCGCCGCCGCGGTTACGTGCCGCGCGGCCTCTTCTGGCGCGGCGCGGCCCTGCCGCCCGGGGTGTTCCTGCAGTGGCGCCGCTGGTGCGAGAGCGCGGCGCCCTTCGGGCGGGCACTCGATGCGGACTTGAGCGACGAGGCGTTCGCCGCGGTACGCGCGCCAATCCTGGCGCTGAGCTTCAGCGATGATCCGATCGCCACCCCTGCGGCCGTCGAAGCGCTGCTCGCGGCCTACGGCGGCGCACGCATCGAGCGGCGCTGCATCACGCCTGCGGCCGCGGGCGTGCGCCGCATCGGCCATCACGGCTTCTTCGACCCGGCTCACCGCGCATCGCTGTGGGCCACGACACTCGACTGGCTCGATGCGCGCTGCGGCTGAGCCGCCCGGCGTGCCAGCGCGATCGACACCAGCACCACGACACCGCCGGCCAGCTGCAGCGCTGTCAGCCGCTCGCTGAGCAGCAGCCACGCATAGACTGCGGCGGCGATCACCTGCACGTACAGGCCGACGGCACCGAAGGTCGCCGGCAGGTGGGCAAGCGCATAGGCGATCAGGCCCTGCCCGAGGACCTGGGCGACCAGCGCGCAGCCGATGAGCACCCACCAGCCGTGCGCATCGAGCGGCAGGAACCTCTGCAGCAGCGCCAGTGGCAGCAGCAGCAGCGTGAACACCAGGGTCGAGGCGAACATGACGATGCCGGTTGCGTGGCGCGTGCGCAGGCGCGCCACGGCGATGATGTAGGCGGCGTAGAAGCAGGCGGTGCCAAGTCCCAGCGCATCGCCCAGGAAGGCATGGCTGCCGCCGCCGAGTTTCGGCGCCAGGATCATGAGCATGCCGGCGAACGCCAGCACGATGGCCAAGAGAAACGCCGGCCGCGGCCGCTCGCGCCACAGCGCCCAGGTGAACAGGCTCACGAGCATGGGCGCGCAGTTCGCTTCGAGCGTCGAAGCGGCGATCGAGGTCAGGAGCAGCGACGAATGCCACAGCGCCAGGTCGCCGGCGAAGAACACGCCGGCCCACAGGAACAAGGGATCGCGCCAGCTGCCCCGCTGTGCGCGCGCGCCGCGGCGCTCGAGCAGTGCCCATACGGCGAGCAGCGGCAGCGCCAGCGCGCCGCGCCAGAATGCGGTCGCGGTCGGCCCGGTCTGCGACAGGCGCACGAAAATGCCCGAGCTGCCAATCGCCAGCGCACCGGCGAACAGCGCAAGCAAGGCGGGGGCTTCGGCGGCGGGGCGGTCTGACATGGTTAGGCTCGCGCGCCGCGCATCATAAGCGCTCGGCACGAGGGCGTCTGGCATAATTGCCGCGGGCCTCTCGCGCCCGCGGGCCGCTTTCGGACACCGACCCTTGAGACACTGCGCCGCACTCTTCGCCCTGCTCGCGCTGCTACTGAGTGGCAGCGTCGCCGCGCAGACGCCGGGCCTGAGTGCGCAGGACGCCTGGATCCGCGTCACGCCCGGCGTGGACGTCGCCGCCGTTTACCTGACGCTGCACAACGGCGGCACCCATCCGGTGACCATCGTCGGGGTAAGTTCGCCGGCTGCCGGGCAGGCGATGATTCACGAGACCAAGCTGACTAAGGGCAGCTCCAGCATGCGCCCGCACGAGCGGCTGACGGTGGCCCCCGGGGCGACGGTGCACCTCGAACCGGACGGCCTGCACATCATGCTGACGATGCTGACGCGCACGCTGGCGCCCGACGATGAAGTGCCGCTGCTGTTGAAGCTCGAAGACGGCAGCACGCTCGCTGTCAGGGCGCGCGTGCGCCCGCTCAGCCAGGAGTAACGTCCGTTTCCGCTCCTGCCGTCGTGCACGAGCACGTCACGCCCTACGACCGCTTCGCCTGGAGCGACCTCGAAGTCGAGCAGTGGCTGGCCGGCGGCGCCCATCCGCAGGAGCTGCGCGCCTACTTCGGCGCCGCCGAATACCGCGCGCTGGCAGCGCTCGCGCGGCGCGCAGCGCGCCCGGCCGATCCGGGGCTTCGGGTGCTCGTCGTGCCGGGCATCATGGGGTCGCAGCTGGGACTTGAGCGCGCCGCGCCGCTGCCGCACGACATCGTGTGGCTCGATCCGCTCGACATCGCGCACGGCCGGCTCGCCGCGCTGACGCTGCCCGACGCCGCCCCGGTGGTGTCGCTGGGCGTGATGCTGTTTTCCTATCTGCGGCTGAAGTTGTACCTGCGCGCGCACGGCTTCGCCGTCGAATTCCACGACTACGACTGGCGGCTGCCGGTGGCCGAGTCGGGGCGAGCGCTCGCGGCACGGCTGCAGGGGCTGCGCCGGCAGCGTGTGGCGCTGGTCGCCCACAGCATGGGGGGCCTGGTGAGCCGCGCCGCGCTCGCACACGCGGGCACCACGCACGTGGAACGCCTGGTGCTGCTCGGCACGCCCAACAGCGGCTCGTTCGCGGCCGTGCAGGCGCTGCGCGGCAGCTATGCCGTGGTGCGCAAGGTCGCGCGCATCGCCGGCGCGGGCACGGCGGAGAGCCTCGCCACCGAGGTGTTCAGCAGCTTCCCGAGCCTCTATGAGATGCTGCCGCGCGCACCGTGCGCCGCCAGCTGCGACCTTTTCGATGCGCGTGTCTGGCCTGCGGGCGGCCCCAAGCCCCGCGCAGCGCTGCTGCAGGCGGCACGTGACGCACAGCAGCTGCTGGCACCGGCCGATGCGCGCTGCAGCGCCATTGCCGGCATCGGTGCCGAGACGGTCACGGCGGTTCGCCGCCGGCGCGATGAGTTCGTCTACAGGCTCACCCGCGCCGGCGATGGCACGGTGCCGACCTGCAGCGCGGCGCTGGCCGGTGCGCGCACCTTCTATGCGCGCGTGGCGCACAGCGACCTGACACGTGATGCACGCGTGGCGGCCGCCGTGGTGGACCTGCTGCGGCGCGGTACCACGCGGCGGCTGCCGGAGCGCGCAAGAAGTGCCAGCCGCGCCTGCACCGACATCAGCGACGCGCAGCTGCGGCGCACTCATGCACTCAAGGTGGACTGGGCGGCGCTCACCCCGCAGGCGCGGCGCCTGTTCCTGCAGAACCTCAACGAGCCGCCGCATCTGCAACTGCGCGTGCCGCGCAGCCGCTGAGGGTGCCCAATGGTTGCCGGCAGCGACTGTTAGAACTCAGGTCGCCGTGAAGGCGCGCGCGATCTCCTCACGCTGGCGCGCATCCGGCAGACGGCCACGGCCGCCGGCCAGGTTGTCCTCCAGGTGTTCGACCTTGCCGGTCGCGGGAATGATGCAGGTCACCGCCGGGTGCGCGGCGATGAACTTGAGCGCCAGCTGGCCCCAGCTCGCGGCGTCCACATCGGCCGCCCACGCTGGCAGCGGCTTGCCGCGCACCGCCCGGAACAGCGCGCCGTCCTCGAACGGACGATTCACCAACACCGCGACACCCCGCGCGGCGGCCAGCGGCAGCAGGCGCCGTTCGGCATCGCGCGTCAGCGGCGAATAGTTGCACTGCACGAAATCGAGCCGCTCGCGCGTCAGCACGGCGGCAAGTTCGGCGTGCGCACTGACGGTGTAATGGGTGACGCCGAGATAACGCACGCGCCCGGCCTCCTGCCAGGCACGCAGCGTGCGCAGCTGCGTGTCGAGATCCACGAGGTTGTGCACCTGGATGAGATCGAGCTGCTGACGCTTGAGCAGCTGCTGCGAACGGGTCATCTGCTCGATGCCGGCACGCTCACCGCGCGTCCACACCTTGGTGGCGAGGAAGGCGCGCTGCTGCATGCCGGCGCTCAGCAGCTCGCCGAGCACCTGCTCGGCGCTCGAGTACATGGGCGAGGTGTCGATCAGCCGGCCGCCGGCGGCGAAGAACGCCGCCAGCACCTGGCTAAGGGGCGCGCGCTGCGCAGCAGCGGCGCCCACCTCGAACGGCCCCGAGGTGCCCAGCCCGATGAGCGGCAGCGCCTCGCCACTCGAGGGAATCTTGCGCTGCAGGAGCGCGTCGCCGGCGGCGCCGGACGGGGTGGTGTTGGCAGCCATCATGACTCCTGCGGCCAAGAGCTCGCGGCGATTCATGTCGACCCGCTGCGGCCGAGGCGTGCCTTTCAGATCAGCGCGGCGTCTGTCTCGATGACGCTCGCGCCGCCGGCCGTCACCACCTTCGCGAGCGCACCGGCGAGGGGGAGCACCTGCGCGCCATAGAATGCGGCCGTGCGCAGCTTGGCGGCATAGAACTCACCTTCACTGCCGCCGCTGCGGGCGGCGGCGAGCGCCGCGGACTTGGCGAGCAGCCACCCGCCCACGACGTAGCCGCACAGTTTCAGGTACGGCACCGATACCGCCATGCCGGCGTCCGGTCGCGTCGCGAGCGTCTGCAGCAGCGCCTGCGTGGCGCTGCGCAGCTGCCCGACCGCCTCCAGCGCCGCCTGGCGCAGGCTCGCGAGCGTCGCATCGGCGCCGGGCAGGGCCTCGAGCTCGCGCTGCATGTCGGCCAGCAGCGCGCCCATGGCCGCGCCGCGGTCCTTGGCGAGCTTGCGGCCGATGAGATCGTTCGACTGGATGCCGGTCGTGCCCTCGTAAATCGTGGTGATGCGCACGTCGCGCACGTATTGCGCGGCGCCGGTTTCCTCGATGAAGCCCATACCGCCGTGCACCTGCACGCCGATAGCTGTGACCTCGTTGCCGATCTCCGTGCACCAGCCCTTGGCAATGGGTATCAGCAGCTCGCCGCGCGCCCGGGCGGTGCGGCGCTCCGCCTCGTCGCCGGCGCACTGCGCGAGGTCGAACTCAAAGGCGTTGTAGAGGATCAGCGCCCGTGCCGCTTCGGTCTGCGACTTCATCATGAGCAGCATGCGCTTGACGTCGGGGTGGTTGATGATCGGCGCAGGTGCGGCGGATGCGACCGGCGGCCTGCCCTGCACGCGCGTACGCGCCCATTCCGCGGCACGCTGAAACGCGCGCTCGCCGACCGCATAACCCTCGCTGCCGACCGACAGCCGCGCGCTGTTCATCATGATGAACATGTATTCGAGGCCGCGCCCCGGCTCGCCGACCAGCTGCCCGAGCGCACCCGCTTTTTCGCCGAAGGCGAGCACGCAGGTGGGGCTGGCATGGATACCGAGCTTGTGCTCGATCGACAGGCAGCGCACGTCGTTGCGCGCTCCCAGCGAGCCGTCGGCATTCACCAGAAACTTCGGCACGATGAACAGCGAGATGCCCTTGACGCCGGCCGGGGCGCCGTCGATGCGGCCGAGCACCATGTGGATGGTGTTGCTGGTGAGATCGTGATCGCCCCAGGTGATGAAGATCTTCTGGCCGAACACGCGATAGTCGTTGCCGTCGGGCACTGCGCGCGTGCGCACCTGCCCCAGGTCCGAGCCGGCCTGCGGCTCGGTGAGCACCATGGTGCCGGTCCACTCCCCGCGCACCATCTTGTGCAGGAACAGCTCCTTCTGCGCCGCCGAGCCGCACAGCTCGAGCGCGTGCGCGGCGCCGTACGTGAGCATGGGGCCGAGCTTGAAGGCGAGGTTCGCCGAGCCCCAGAACTCGCCCACCGCCACGCTCAGCACCCGCGGCGCACTTTGCCCGCCGAACTGCGGCGGGGCGCCGAGCGCCAGCCAGCCGGCTTCCGCGAACTGCCGGTAGGCGTCGCGGAAACCCGGTGCCGTCACGACGCCCTCCGGCGTCCAGCGCGCGCCCTGCCGGTCGCCGGGCTGATTCAGCGGCTCGAGTACGTTCTCGGCAAAGCGCGCGGCTTCCTCCAGCACCGACTGCCCGAGCTCGTCGGAGTAGTCGGCGAACTCGGCGCATTTGCCCAGGCGGCCGGCGCCCAACAGCTCCTCGAGCACGAAACGCACTTCACGCACGGGCGCACGGTACATGGTCAGTCCCTATGAAGAAGAAGTCGCCGCGCGCCCTGAATCCAGCGCGCCCGCCTCGCTGGCGCGCAGCGGGATCACCGGCGCCCGGGCGGCCGCGGGCGGCGCCAGCGCCGGCACGATGTTGGCCGCGAGAAAGTCCACGAACTGCTGCGCACGCGGATCGGACTCCAGCACGCTCGGGTACAGCGCGTACAGCGCCGCCGCCGGCGGCACCGTCCACTCCGGCAGCACGGCTTTGAGCCGTCCGGTGGCCAGTCCCTGCCGGCACAGGAATTCGGGCAGCAGGCCGATGCCTAAGCCGGCTGCGGTCGCGGCGTGCAGTACCGCGGGGTCGTCCACGGCGAGCTTCGGTGACAGCGGCACCTCGGCGCGCTGCGCGCCGCGCGACAGCTGCAGGCGCAACTGCGGCAGCTCCGCCGCATCCGGGGTGAGGAGGTCGTGCAGCCGCAGATCATCGGGACGCTCGGGCGTGCCGTGCTGCTGCAGATAGGCGGGTGTGGCACACAACAGCGCCGGCGGCGCCCCCAGCAGACGCCGCGCGATGCTGGCATCGGCCGGCGGACGCGTGCGGATCGCAACGTCCCAGGACCCTTCCGCCAGCTGCTCGGCATCGAGCGCCACTTCCAGCGGCACGTGCGCGAAGGCTTCGAGGAAGCGCGGCACAAGCGGCGAGAGCAGCACGCGCCCGTAGGTCGGGTCCGCGACCACGCGCAGCGGCCGCCCCTCCGGCGACTGCAGCTTCGCAATCGCATTGCGCGCCGCATCCGATTCCTCGCCGATGCGGCGCGCGTGCGGATACAGGAGCCGTCCGGCAGAGGTCAGCGACAGGCGTCGCGTGGTGCGCTCCAGCACCCGCACGCCGAGGGTCCTTTCCAGGTCCGCGACTGCGCGGCTGACCGCGGCCTTCGGCACACCGAGCGCGCGTGCTGCGGCCGAAAACCCATTGAGATCCACAACCTTCGCGAGCATCGCGAGCTGCGCCGGAGTCCAGATCAGGTTCATGGCGGCCTCAATACCCGTCTTGGGAACTTATATTGTTTCACCTGAGAAGCAGGCGCGCCAGACCCTCGTGGGTCTAGAATCTGCGCCCCCGTCCTGCGGGCCCTGACGGCCCCGCTTCACCCAATGAGGAAAGATCCATGAATTCATCGATGCACGCCTTCTCCGTGGACGTGTTCGCGAACGCCCTCGGCAACCTGTCCTGGCTGCTCGAGAAGGCGACGAACAACGCCACGCAGCGCAAGTTCGAAGCGAGCGTGCTGCTCGCCTCGCGCCTCGCGCCCGACATGCTGCCGCTCACGCGACAGATCCAGATCGCCTGCGACCTGGCGAAGAATTCCGTGTCACGGCTGGCCGGTGTCGAACCGCCGCGCTTCGAAGACAACGAGACCACCATCGAACAGCTGCGCGCACGCATCGCCCGCACCATCGACTACATGAAGGGCGTGCCGGCCAGCGCCTTCGACAAAGCAGAGACGCGCGACGTCAAAGTCCCCGCGGGCGAGCGCACGCTGGAGTTCAAGGGGCTGGATTATCTGCAGCGCTGGGCGATTCCGAACGTGTTTTTCCACATCGTTACCGCCTACGACATCCTGCGTCACAACGGCGTCGACCTCGGCAAGCGCGACTTCATCAACGGCGGACGCGATCTGTAAAAACAGAGCGCATATGACAAATGGCGGCACAAAGTTGTCGCCTTTTTGCGAACAGAACGCGAGCGAAATCACGGCGCCATGGACGGCGCACTGCCACCCTCTTGTCCCAATGAGGCAGACGTTCTGTCTGCCGGCAGCACAGTCCGCAAGGACGGGGAATTTTCGCTTGCGCCAGAAAGCCACGGCCGCCGCACGCTCACCCGCCTTGACACCGGTGGCGACTCCCGTCGCGCGTGTCGACGGCGAGCCGCCCTCGGTCGAGTCGCTCGGCAGGCAGCTGCGCGATGTACTGCCCACGCGGCGCCTGCATTCGGTTTCGCTGTGCGATCACGCAGCAAACGTTCTGTGGCTGAGCGAAGGCGCGCTCGGACCTGACGAGCACGGCCTCGTGGTCGACGCACTCGAGCTGCTGTCCGCCGACACCTCGCTCCCCTGTCACGAGTTGGGACTCGAGGACGGTCGTTACGCGCTGTTCCTGCCGGTGCGTGCGCCGAGCGGGGGCCTGGTGGGCATCGCCATGATTCTCGCCGACGGCAAATCCGGCTTTGGTGACGATACGCTCGAGCGCATGGCCGCCGCGCCCGTGCGCGCCATCATGCTGCGCCTGGCGGTGCTGCTCAAACCCAGTGGCGATGGGGCACGGGCACCGCACGCCACGGCACGGGTACCCGCCCTGCTGGAGCTCGCCGACACCAATGCCGTGCCGGTGCTGGCGGAGGCGCCCGCGCCCAAGGCCATCTCAGCCGTGCAAGTGCATGATCTGCTTGAATTCGAGCTGCCTCCGCAAGGGCCGCCCAGCCCAGCGCCGGCCGCGCCGTCCGCGAGAATCACGCCCGCACCCGTCCGGGCCAGCGCGACGGAACTGGTCGGACTCGAATTTCTCGACGAGGACGCCGGCGATTCCGCCGCGGTCGCTCCTGCCGCAGCCCCGGTGCCCGCAGTGCGCGCCGTCGCCGAGCCCCTCCCGGTGCCGCCCGTCGTGGCGCCGCCGCGCATCGTGCCGAGGCCTGCGCCGCCGGCAGCGCCGGTGCGACCCGCCGCGGCCGCAGCGCCCGCTGCCGCACACACAACCGCGCCGCTCGCCGCTCCTGTCAGCGTCTCGGTCTCAGCGCCCGCGAGCGATGCCAAGCTGTTGCTGGAAGTGCTGCCGTTCGCAAAGCTGCGGGCGGGCGGCCAGACGCGCCGCTTCCAGGTGCTGCCGCGTCTGTCGCCGGGACAGCGTGACCCGGCCGCGGTCGATGCGCTGGTGCTGCAGCGCCTGATGGGCTGGATGGCGGCGCATCGCACTGCCTGGAACTCGCAGCCGACCGGCTTCACCATCAATCTTTCCATCGCGACGCTCGAGGACGAGCGCTTCGCGCAGAAGATCGCCGCCGCGCTCAACACCCACGGCATCGCCGGCGAGACCTTCGGCTTCGAGATCGCCGAGGCGCTGTGCACGCAGCGCCGTGCCCAGGTCGAGCGCTTCATCACCCAGTGCGAGAAGGTGGGTGCGTGGATCGTCATCGACGACTTTTCCTTCGACGCGCAGGTGCTGCCGCTGCTGCGCTCCAAGGCCGCGCGACTGGTGAAGCTCGACGCGCGACTCACCTCGTCGGCGCTCAAGGACAAACTTTCCCAGGCCATGGTCGTGGCCACGGTGCAGGCCGCCAAGGTGCTGGGGATCCACTGCGCTGCCAAGAAGGTCGATTCGCAGGCCGCGCTGCAGTGGCTGACCGCGATTGGCTGCGACTTTGCGCAGGGGGCCGCGCTCGCCGGCGCTCAGTCGCTCGAATCGCTCGCCGCTTCCCCCGACCCCACCGGGCTGATGGCGCAGCTGCGTCCGTCCTAAAACTCCTTAAGAATCATTGAGTAGCCAATGCGGCCAGGTCCTGGCCGCGTTGTTCTGCCGTGCGGCGCGCCAGGGGTGCGTCGAACCGAGCAGCCGGCGCGGTGCGCAGACCGGCCGGTGCACCGCGAGATGCCCTAAGCTTCAATGGGGTGCCGCGACTCATGAAGATGCCGACGTTCGAAAGTATCCGTACCAACCGCAACGTGCTGTTCTGGAGCCTGCACGCGGCCGGCTGGGCCGGCTACGGGCTCACGCAGTATTTCGGCGCGCTGCTGTATGAGAAGCCCTCGAGCTACGCCGGCGTCATCGCGGTCTCGGCCATCGCAGGCTTCGTGCTGTCGATGCCGATGCGCTTCATCTATCGGCGGCTGTGGAACCGCCCGACCCGCACCCGCATCATCGGGGTGCTCGCCACCTGCTACATCACCGGGCTGGCGCTGCGCATCCTCATCAATCTGAGCTACAAGGCCTTCATCGACCCGGACTGGCAGCCACAGACCCTGTTCGAGCTGTTCGGCGGCACCCTGTCCACGACCTACCTGCTGATCTGCTGGAGCGTGCTGTACTTCGGCATCAAGTTCTACGAGTCGCAGCGCAAGCAGGAGGAGGCGATGTTGAAGGCCGTGGCGCTCGCCCAGCAGGCGCAGCTGAAGATGCTGCGCTACCAGCTGAACCCGCACTTCCTGTTCAACACCCTCAACGCCATCTCGACCCTCATCCTCGACAATCAGAATCGCATGGCGAACCATGCGGTGACACGGCTGTCAGAATTCCTGCGCTATACGCTCGACCAGGACCCGATGAAGAAGGTCACGCTGCGGCAGGAGATCGAAGCGCTCGATCTGTATCTGGGAACCGAGCGGCTGCGCTTCGGCGAACGGCTG
Organism: uncultured Gammaproteobacteria bacterium; assembly: GCA_963787655.1. Classification (GTDB taxonomy): domain Bacteria; phylum Pseudomonadota; class Gammaproteobacteria; order Steroidobacterales; family Steroidobacteraceae; genus 13-2-20CM-66-19. The sequence goes on from CAWBDY010000004.1 coordinate 446,228, forward strand.
CACCTCGAATACGCCATCGAGGAGCCCGCGCTCGAGGCGCTGGTGCCGAGCCTGCTGCTGCAGCCGCTGCTGGAGAACGCCCTCAAATACGCCGTGTCCTCGCGCGAGCAGGGGGGCCTGGTGCGCATCGAGGGCCGCACCCGTGAGGGGCTTCTGGAACTGGCCGTGATCGATGACGGCCCGGGACTGCGCGATAGCCACGCCCCGGGCGAGCGCCGCGGCGTCGGGCTGCGCAACACGCGCGAGCGGCTGGCGGTGCTGTACGGGGAAACCTGCCGCTTCGCCATACTCAATTCACGGCCCGGGCTGCGCGTCGAAATGGCCCTGCCGCTCGAAACCGCAGCCGACGGCCAGGCAGTGCCGGTGTCAGCGGCAACGGCGGCACGCGCCTCGGGCGGCGTAGCGGCATGAAGATCCGCACGCTGATCGTCGATGATGAGGTGCTGTCGCGACGTGGCGTGGAGCTGCGCCTGCGCGATCAGCCGGAGTTCGAGATCGTGGCGCAGTGCGCCAACGGGCGCGAGGCACTCGCCGCCATGCAGCAGTACCGGCCCGACCTGGTGTTTCTCGACATCCAGATGCCCGGCATGTCCGGGTTCGAGGTGCTGGCCCATATTCCGCAGGAGTCGCTGCCGCTGGTGGTGTTCATCACCGCCTACGATCAGTACGCCATCCAGGCATTCGAGGCGCGCGCCATCGACTACCTGCTCAAGCCGATCGACGAGGCGCGCTTCGACGCCACGCTGACGCGCGTGCGCGAGCACGTGCGCGCCAAGAGCGCCGCCACGCAGCGTGACCGCCTGATGCAGATCATCGCCGAGATCACCGGCTGCGGGCAGCTGGCGCTCGATGAGCTGCTCACTCACGGCCGCAAGGCGATCGAGGGACGGCGGCCCGAAGTGCTGCCCATCCGTCAGGGACGTGAGACGGTGCGCGTGCCGGTGGCCTCGATCCAGTGGGTCGACGCGGCGGGCGACTACATGTGCATCCATGCCAACGGCGACACGCACATCCTGCGTGGCACGATGAAGGAACTCGAGGAGCTGCTCGATCCCAAGCTGTTCCAGCGCGTGCACCGCTCGACGATCGTCAATCTGCGCCTGGTGAAGAGCCTGCGCGCGCACATGAACGGCGAGTATTTTCTGATGCTCGAGGGCGGCCACGAGCTGAAGCTGTCGCGCACCTATCGCGACAAAGTGGAGTATTTCCTGAGCGGGTCCGCCGGATGAGGGCGTGACCTAGTTCTCCCCGGATGCCGCGGCGTCCGGTAACTGTGACCTGCGTCACGAACCGAGCGGACCCGCCTGCGATGTGTGAGCCATCGCGACGCCCCGCGGTCGGCTCGTTGTTTAGATATGTCTTTATATGGAAGCCGCGTCTCGCCCTTCGCTGGAGCTGCTGCCCGATCTGCCGGTCGAGGCACCGCTGGACTCTTCTGCACCGCGTAAGGACCCGCCTGCCGCGGCCCGTGCCGGCGCCGCAGCCGCAGCGGCACCAAAGCCGGCGGCGCCCCGCGACCCGGAGCAGACCGGACTCAATTTCCTCGATCCGGAGATGTTCCTGGCGCCCGGGGAGCCGCCCCCTGCCGCGCCGGAAGGCCACGCCCGCGCCGCCTGCGCAAGATGCTGTGGCAGGACTGGAGCTGGTATTGGAAGATCCGGTCGTGGACGACATGCTGACAACGCCGCCGCTGCCGGCACCGGCCGCTGCGCCCGTGGCACCCGCCGCGGCAGCCGCCAAGAAAGAGGTCGCCGCGGAGTCCGCCCCGAGCGAAGCGCCCCGCAGCGCGCGCGTACCGATCGCCAGGACCGGCTCGCTGAGCAGCCCCGCCGGCAAGGTGGCCACGGCCGCCGAACGCAGCCGCTCCCAGGGTTGATCCTCCCAAAGCTGTCCCCGCCAGGCCTGCGGTGACAGCGGTCTCCAGCGCGCGCGCAGCGCCCGCAGCGGTGGCCAGGTCCGACGCCGCGCCGCCGGCGGCCTCCCCGAAGGCGGCCGCAATCGAGGCGCCGAGCCTTGCCAGCTGGACGAGCGCGCGTGCGGCTGCGAGTCCGCCAGTCAAGACTCCCGCGGTGGCGCCCAAGAGCACGCCGCCCGCTGCAGCTGCGAAGCCGAGTGCACCGCCGAGCCCGCCGGTTGTATCCGCGGCCCCTGCGGCGGCGCCCGCCAAGAGCGCGACAGTCAAGCCCCCTGCGGCCGCGACCCCCGCGGCTGCGGCATCTGCTGCGACGCCGGCAGCGGCGGCGGCCGCGCCGATGGATCGCGACTTCATTGCCCGCAATCAGGTGGTCGAGCGCTATCTGTCGGGCCGTCTGCCGCTCAAGGGCGCGACCGACTTCGAACGCTTCTGCGCCGAAAATCCGCAGATCCTGGATGAGATCGGTCTGCCGGAGCGGGTGAATGCCGGGCTGCGCCTGCTGGAGGCGAGCGGTAAACCCGAGCCGTGGCAGGAAGCAGCCCGTCCGGTGTGGCAGAAGGTACAGGTCACGCTCGGACTTGCCGCCGCTGTCGCGGTGTTCGCTCTCACCCTCGCCTTCGTCTCGCTCGGCAGTGCCAGCAAGAGCCATCGCATCGCCGAGCTGCAGAAGGAATCTGCCGAGCGCGCGCTCGATCCTGCGACCAGCACGCGTGTGATACGGCTGGTGCCGAGCCGCGAAGGAGCTTCCAACTCACCGGCGATCACCATCGGCGGCATCGGTGGCAGCGCACAGCTGGCGGACATCCGCATCGACGAATCGCGCTCGCCCTACCACGCCTTCCGCGTCACCATCGATCGCATCGACCAGGGGCGCGTGGCGATCCTCGGCGACCTGGCGAAGGATTCCAACGGGCATCTGCGCATCGCTCTCAACAGCTCCGCGCTCGGCCCGGGAAACTATCAGCTGACGCTCGAGGGTCTTGACTGGCGTGGCGACCCCCAGCCGGACTCCTGGGTGACGATCGGCATCACGCACTGACGTGCGCGCGGCGTTCCGCCGTCTGCTTCAGTCGGTAAGCTTTCCCAGCACCGGCATCTCCTCACCGCTCACCGAATAGAGCCGCTCGCGGCGGCTGTGCAGTTCGCCTTCCACGTAGCGCTGAAAGTCGCGCAGCGCGCGCTCGCGGCGCATGTGATAGCCGTCGATACCCATCTTTTTGTCGATCGCCTCGTCGGCGCCGCTATAAGTCCACGGCCAGCGGAAGCTGTCGGTCTCGGTGGAGCCCTCCAGGCGGTACAGCAGGATGCACAGGTACTGGCGAGCATCGTTCGCCTTGGGCAAAGTCTTTTCGATGACGTAGGCGTCGAAACGTCCCGCGACCTGGATGAGCATGCTGATGTTGACCGCGTCCCTGCGCTGCCGGCGGTTAGCCGGTGGCCAGCTGCACCGCGCGGCGGAACGCCAGCGGATCGCCGATGCCGGCAAAACGTTCGTTGGTGCCGCCGGTGCCGGTCACGGCGATGTCGCCGTAGCCGAAGATGCGGCCCATGATGCCCTGGTTGACCGCCACGGCTTCGATCTTGGCGAGCTGCATCTCGAGCGTCCGCCGCCGCAGCACGCCCACCTTGATGATGACGCGCCGGTCAGTGACGGCAAACTCCGAGCTGGCGTAATGGATGTAGCGCTGTAGGCCGATCACCGCTGCCACGAAGAGCGCCACGGCCCCTGCCACCCAGCTCCAGTAGCACAGCGCCACGCCGATGATGGCGATGGACACCGGCAGGATGAACAGCATGCGCGACAGATGCGCACGATAGGTCACGCGTTCGTTCGGCAGCACGTTGTCTTCGACGTATCCCATAGGCTGGTTTGCACTTTCTGCGGGCTGGCAGCACACAGGATACCTGTCGGCGGCGAACTTGGGCGACCTTCAGCGCAAGCGCCAGCGAAGTTGCACGCAAGCCGGCAGTTGACAGCCGGCGACCAGCGAGTGCGCAGGATAGCGGTGACCCTCAGGGACCGTTGGCACCGCTGCTCAGCCCATCCGTTCGACCCACTGAGCGCGCCAGGCGCTGGCCTCGAACGGATCGGCAAAGTACTGCGTTTCCCGTGCGACCTTGGCGCCGCTGAACTCCATGATACTCACGGTGTAAGACGGCTTGCCGTCATACGTCAGAACGTACTCGGTGATCCAAAGATCACCGCTGCCAATGACCCGCCGCACGGTGAAGCGCTTTTTGCTCGGCTGCTTGGTGCGTGTGATCTTTATGTTGTGCCGACCGCGGATGCGCTCGCCTGACTGGGGGTATTCCAGCACAGCATCCTCAAGATAGATGTCGTGCTCCGTTTCAAAATCGCTGGCATCGGATGCAGTCCAATGCCGCTCCAGTGCCGCACGAATCTCCTCAGCGCTCATATGACCCTCTCAGCGTGACCCGGCCGTCGATACTATGCGGCGGCTCTCGGCGACCGATCAGCTCGCCGAATTTGACACCCCGCGATCGCTTCAGCAATCACGCAAGGATCGGCCCACTCGCCCTCGCTCAACGATCTCTACTGCGGCAGTCCGACCTTCCCGACCAACTCGGCAAACCGTGGATCAGAACGCAAGGGGTCGAGTAAGAAGTCAGTCTTCAGCCCCCGATTTGCGCCCTTATCCAGTAGCGGCGACCGGCCGCCACTGCATGGACGCGCGTGCCGTGCGCTCTCTACGATGCGCGCCATGACGCTGAGCCAGTGGCGCTGCCGGATCTGCGGCTTCGAGCGGTTTCACCGCGTCAGCGTGCTGCGCAAGAACGGTACGCGTTACGAGACGGAGTTTCATGCCTGCAGCCAGTGCAGCGTGATGTTCCTGAATCCGGCGCAGTTCGACACGAACAGCACTGCAAGTCCCAACATCGAGGCACCGCCCTCGGTGGTCACGACGCTGCGCCGCCGGCGGCGCTAGCCCGTGCGACCGGGCTTCTCAACTGAGACATGAGGCGCGCCGTCGTACGATGCGACGGGAATAGCGATCTGTACGAATTGATTTTCATTTTCGAAGCGCTACTGCCTAGTAGCCACCAAACGCATATCTGGCAGCCGGGTGAGCCTCCAGTGTCTCTTTGAAGATTCGTGCGTAGCGCTTCGCCGATTCCGTCGTGTCGAGCTGATCGAGGGGCGTCGAGAGAATGTATTCGTTGGCCGCATCGTAGATCAGCAAACGAAGCATGACGGTCCGTGCCCGTTCGGCGATGGCACGGAGGCACTCAATAGCTGTCGCGCGTTGCACCGCGGTGAGCGTCGAGACATCGATTTCGCCGGACTGAGTCTCTATTGCATGGCCGATGATCGCCTGATCCAAGGCGGCGTACGCTAGATTGAGCTGTCCACTCGCACTGGCGGTGGCGACAAACGTCTCGTTGTACTCCTCGGCCAGATACTCAAACCAATTCTGTGCACTGGCGGGAAGAAGGTTGGTTACGCCGCTGGCTTTCGCGGAGGGCCAGACGCCCGCGTCGGGGGAACCAATGAATCCACGCGGCATGTGGCGCAGGCGCAGCGGCCCGGCCGGCCCGGCGCGCTCCACCGCCGCAGCCTGCTCCAGTGCCCAGTCCAGGATGCCTTGAGCTTTGGCAATATCGCCCTGGATATATCCGCGATTTACGCCGCCGTCTCTGAGTAGAGCTGCTTCCAGCTGCTCGCGCTGGTGGCGGTGGTGGAAGAACTCGACAGTCTGTTCAAGGCTGACGGCGATGATCAGGCCGATGACGATAGCGGCGATGTGTACCAGAAAATCCTTCCACGTATGGACGGTCTGGTGGGGAGCGTGCACGTCGAGCATAGGCGCTGCGATCTCCCGGGTGACAGGTGCTTGCGTATCTGCAGGCCCCGCGCCCTGCGGCTCATCTGCGGGTACCTGCCGCACTTCAGGCTCGGTCGGGTCGGCCATGCAGGGATTCTTGGTTAGTTGGCGATTAGCCTACCCGATGAGACGAGCGACCGCTTCACTGCCAGACGCTTCAGCATTCGATATCGCAAGCTGGCCGGAATTGCGGCCCGATTGAAGACATTACCGGGTCTGTGAGCCTGCGCCGATCTTGAAAAGGTATCATTCAGAGCAGCAGACAGACAGTTCATCCGGATGTGCAGCTCGTGACGAGCGCGGCGACGCTAAGACTGAACCCGGGACAGTTCTTCGGTGATGCTCGCCTGGTGCGTTCCAGCGCCAATTGCGTGATTTCCCATCGCATCGCCGTAGGGGCACCCGAGGAGGTACTGCCTCACACCCATCACGATGCTCATTTCATTCTGGTCACGGGCGGCCGGTACGTGTCTGCTGCCGGCCGAGCTCCTGTGACCGGCGATACGGTTCTGGTCTACAACCCGCCGGGCATCACACACCGGGACCACTTCGAGCGCGGGCGCGGCAGCTTCTTTGCCGTGTCGATAGAACCTGCGGCCGCGGCGGCCGCCCTGGCGGAACTGTCCGCTCCGGATGAACCTTTCTATCTCGTGGCCGCGCGTCAGCGCGGCATAGCGATGCGCATCGCGACGGCCTGTGCCTTGGGTGCGGAGAGTCTGAGTCTGGAAGCGCTGGCGCTGGAGCTGCTCGGCAGCATCGATCGCCGCGCGCAGCCTCAAGGCACGGGAGCCCCAGGTTGGCTCGCTGCGGCGCTGGAGTTGCTCCACGACTGCTACCGCGATGACCTGACCATCGCGCAGATCGCGGCGGATGTCGGAGTTCACTCCGTCTACCTGGCACGCACCTTTCGGCGCCAATTCGGCTGCACCCCGGGACAATTCGCCCGCTTCCGCCGCCTCGAGCGCTCACTGGCCCTCCTCACGAGCACGCGACTTCCGCTCGCCGATGTGGCGCTCGCGAGCGGCTTTGCCGATCAAAGCCATTTCACCCGAGCCTTCACCGGCTGCTTCGGGCTACCGCCGGGGGAGTACCGGATGGTGACCGCTCACAACGGCAGCGCGCGCAGGTTGCGAATGGACAAGACGGGCCTCTCGCATTGGGCGACCCTTACCGCGAGGGCTGCGGCGGCCCGTGCAAATGCGAGGAGGGGCAGGTGAGAGTGAGGGCTTGGGGAGCGGCCGCAATATTGTTGCTGCTGGCCGCTGCCGGCGTCAGCCGCCGAGTCCGAGGACTTCGCCGCTACGGAACCAGCTGCAGCCGGTATCTCCCCGCAGGCTTTGGCAAGCATGGAGGCGTCAATCCGCGCCGGCGACTTCAAAGAGATCACCAGCGTACTGCTGGCCCGCCGCGGAAAGCTCGCTTACGAGCGCTACTTCGACACCGATGGGGTCGAGGGCTTGCGCAATACGCGCTCGGCCACCAAGACCGTGACCGGAATGCTCATCGGCGTTGCGATCGATCGCCACCTGCTGCCGGGCGTCGATGCGCGGGTGTTGGATTATTTCCCGGACAAACAGCCGCTGCAGAATCCCGATCCGCGCAAGGCCCGGATCACGGTCGAGGATTTCCTTACCATGAGCTCGCTGCTGGAATGCGACGACGAGAACCAGTTCTCGCGCGGCAACGAGGAGCGCATGTACCTGGTCGAGGACTGGGCGCGTTTCACGCTGGATCTGCCGATCCGAGGCTTCCCCGACTGGGTGGCAAAACCCACCGCCGCGCCCTATGGCCGCAGCTGGAGCTATTGCACCGCCGGGCCCACCACTCTTGGGCCACTGCTGGAGCGAGCGACCAAGCAGAGCGTGCCCGATTTCGCCCGTGACAATCTGTTTGCGCCTCTCGGGATCACGCGCGTCAAATGGCAGTTCCAGCCCCTCGGTGCGGCGATGACCGGCGGCGGCCTCAATCTGCGCAGTCGAGACCTTGTCAAACTCGCGCAGTTGTACCTCAACGGAGGAACCTGGAACGGGCGGCGTGTCGTTTCGGCAGACTGGGTAGCGCGCTCAGTCGCGCCTCATGCCAATGCGCGTGAGAATACCGACTACGGCTACCTCTGGTGGCTGCCCACGTTCCGGGCAAAGGGACGTGAATTCAGGTGCTTCGCCATGTACGGAACCGGCGGTAACAAGGTCTACGCGTTCCCCGCGCAACAGCTGGTGGTCGTCGTGACTACAACCAACTTTCGCGTGCCGGGGGCTGGAGATCTTACCGACAGGCTGCTTACCGAGTACATCCTTCCCTCGTTGAGCGATCTGCCGCGATAGCGTCGGCCACCATAGCAGGCCGACGAATTTCTCATCGGCCGAAATTGGATCGTCGACCAGTGGGTAACTACCACTGCTTCGGTAACCGGCGTGAAGCGTGGAAGACTCGCCGGATTTCAGGGTGCGACGCTTCTCGGAGCGTACTCATGTTCACTCCGAGCGCTCCAGCGATACAGATCCTCATCCCCACAATGCGGGCATTTGAGCGCCGTGAGCTGATCCTCGACCTTCTGCACGGCCACTTTGCCTCCTGCCGGAGGTGCAATGGCAATGAGCACTCCGCATGACCGGTTCTTACACAACCACCCGAGGTAGCGATCTCCTGGAACCATCTGTTGCTTTGCCCTGAGGTCGACATGCAGCGCGGCAACTGAGGCCACCGGCTTACGCAAAGGCGTACCCATGCTCTTGGACGGCCGTTTGATTGCCATTGGATCCCTCTACGCTCGACACCTTCGGCAGAGCGTACTGCGCCTGTGTCGGCTGTACCAGCTCACTGTGGCGTAAGGCTGGCGCGCATTCACTTCCCGGAGTCCTTTGACTATCTTCGCGTACTTGCGCTCAAGACGGTCTAGGACATCAGCGGCCAGTTTCGGTTTCGAGCTGCGCCGGCCTTTCTCTACTTCGCCTCGAAGACCATGAAGTACCGCCTGGCGGCGCTGCTGCTCCTCTTCTAGCAACCGCAACCCGTCGCGAATCACCTCGCTGCCGATGAATAGCGGCCACCCTCGACCTGCTCCCAAACGAATGGCTGGGTTGTCCGCGCCGTCCGAGGTTTCACTGCCGCTGTTGGCCCGGCGCGTAAGCGTTTGCTTTGATGTTGACCCGGGCGGAATCGAACGATCGACACGGGGATTTCAGTCCGCGCCTATTGGATTACGCCCGCAGCGAGGTCAGCGGCGGCTGATTGACCACGCTGCGGGTTGCCAGCCAGCCCCCTGCGGCCACCAGCAGCGCCCCGCCCGCAATGCCCTCGAGGCACGGCAGCAGCTCGAAGGTGTAGTGCAGGTCGAGCCAGTGAGTGGTGAGAAAGTACGCCGCGAGCGATGCGCCGGCCGCCGCCAGGAGCCCGGAGAGGCTGCCGAGTGTCAGGAATTCCGCCAGCACGCCCTGCACAACGGTGCCGCGGCTCGCCCCGAGCGTGCGCAGCATGGCGCTCTCGTAGCGGCGCTCGTCGCGGCTCGACTGCACGGCGGCCAGGAGCACCGTGAGACCTGCGAACAGGGTGAACACGAACACGCTCTGCACCGCCAGCGCCGCCTTGTCCAGCACGGCACGCACCTGGCCGAGCAGCTCGTCGATGTCGAATATCGACACGCTCGGCCAGCGGTGCGCCAGTTGTGCGAGCGAGCGCGCGCCGCCGGGCGGGAAATAGGCGCTCGTCATGTAGGTACCGGCCGTGCCCTCGAGCACCCCGGGAGCGAACACGATGAAGAAGTTCGGCTGAAAGCTGTCCCACTTCACCTTGCGGATGCTGGCAACGGTCACTTCGCGGCTTTCGCCGGCGATGTCGAAGGTGAGGCGGTCGCCGACCCGCACCTTGAGCGACTCCTGGAACTCGCTCGCGAGCGACACCAGCGGCTTGCCGAAATCCGCCGCGCTCCACCAGCGCCCGGCGATGACGCGATTGTCCGGGCCAAGCTCGGACGCCCAGGTAAGGTTCTGCTCGCGGGTCGCGAAGTTGTCGTCGCGGTCGCCGCCGCGCCTCGGGTCCTCGACCGGCTGGCCGTTGATGCCGGTGAGCCGCCCGCGGATCATGGGCAGCACCCGCGTGGTGCGCGCGCCCTGCGCCTCCAGGAACTTCACGAACTCGTCGCGCGTCTGCGGCGGAATATTGACGAAGAAGTAGTTGGGCAGATTCTGCGGCAGCGTCCGCTGCCAGTCGCCGTTGAGGTCGCCGCGCAGGATCGACAGCAGCAGCAGCACCATGATGCCGGTGCCGAAGGCCACCAGCTGCACGACGCTCTCGGCGCGCCGCCGGCTCAGGTTCGCCACGCCGAAGCGCCAGGCTACGCCCACGCGTCCGCGCAGCCGCCCGGCGAGCGCCACCAGCGCCAGTCCGGCAAGCGTCAGCGTCAGGAGAAAAGCCACGAGTCCGGCCGTGAAATACAGGAAGGTGCGGCGTTCGGGCAGCACCCAGTAGATGAGGAACAGCACCACCGCGATCGCCGGCCCGAAGGCCAGCAGCACCAGCGGCGCGGGCGGTCCGACATCACGCCGCAGCACCCGCAGCGCCGGTACGCGCGACAATTGCAGCAGGGGCGGCAGCGCAAAGCCTGCGAGCACCGCCACCGCGGTCACGAAGCCGATGGCGAGCGGGGTGAGGCTTGCCTGCGGCAGCTCGGTCACGGCAAGGAGGCTGCGGATCGTGCGCAGCAGCCACTCCTGCGCGAGGAAGCCCACAGCTGCGCCGACGGCAGCGGCCAGGAGCGCCAGCACGACCAGCTGCAGCACCGAGACTGCCAGGGTGAAGGCGCGCGTCGCCCCGAGCGTTTTCAGAAGCGCAACCGTGTCGAGGTGACGGGAGACGTAGCGGCGCGCCGCCATGGCGACCGCGATCGCGCACAGCAGCACGCTCACCAGGCTCGCGAGGCTCAAGAAACGGCCGGCCCGCTCGACCGCGTTGCGTACCTGCGGGCTGGCGTCGGTAATGTCGCGCAGGCGCTCGCCGGGACGCTTGTTGGCGACCAGCCAGGTCTTGAAGGCGTCGATGCGCTCGCGATCGGCGGCGAACAGGCCGCCATAACTGACGCGGCTGCCGGGCTGGATGAGATGCGTCGCCGGCAGGTCGGCGGCGTTCATGATCAGGTTCGGCGCAAGTTCCGCGAACGTGCCGCTCTGGTCCGGTCGCGAGATGAGCACGCGGGTGACGCGGAACTCGGCCGCGCCGATGGACAGCTGCGAGCCGACGTGGCCGCCGACCGCCGCGAGCAGCTTGGAGTCGGGCCATACCTCGCCTGCCGCCGGAATCCCGGCCGCCGCCGTGCCCTTGGCGAACGGCTCGCTGGCGGTAAGCACGCGGCCGCGCAACGGGTAGCCCGCCGTCACCGCGGCGACGTTGGTCAGCTGGCTGGCGTCGCCGTTGAAGACCACCGACAGCAGGTTGGTGCTGCGCGCCGAGCGCACGCCGCGCTGCGCGGCTTCCGTGAAATAGGCATCACCGAGCGGCTGCGGCGAGCCCAGGCGGATGTCCGCCGCCAGTACCTCGCTCGCCTGCAGCGCCACGGCGGCGCTGATGCGGCTGACGAGAAAGCCGACGCCGGTGAGCGCTGCCACGGCCACGGTGAGAGCCAGCAGCAGCACGCCCAGCTCGCCCGAGCGCCACTCGCGCGCCAGCGTGCGCAGGGCGAGCCGCAGGGCCTTCACAGCGCCCGTCCCGCTTCCATGCGCACCACACGCCCGCAGCGCGCCGCGAGTTCACGGTCGTGGGTCACCAGGATCAGCGTCGTGTGGGCATTGCTGTTGAGTTCAAACAGCAGCTCCCCGACCCGCGCGCCGGTAACGGTATCGAGATTGCCGGTCGGCTCGTCGGCGAACAGCACCGCGGGGCGCGTCACGAAAGCGCGCGCGATTGCGACGCGCTGCTGCTCCCCGCCCGAGAGCTGCCGCGGATAGTGACCGGTGCGCTCACGCAGCCCGACGCCGCTCAGCGTATCCGTAGCCGTGCGGCGCGCATCGGCGAGCCCGGCCAGTTCCAGCGGCAGCATCACGTTCTCCAGCGCGGTGAGCGCCGGTATCAGGTGAAACGACTGGAAGACGAAGCCGACGCGCTGCGCGCGCAGCCTGGCGCGGCCGTCTTCATCCAGCTGCGTGAGATCGTTCCCATCCAGCAGCACGCGCCCGCGCGTGGGCGTGTCCAGACCTGCCAACAGCGCCAGGAGCGTCGACTTGCCCGCCCCGGAGGCGCCGGTGACCGCCACCGACTCGCCGCCCAGTATGTCGAGCGACACGTCGTCGACAATGGTCAGTGGACCTTCGGGGCTGCTAACCTGCTTGCAGAGGTGTTCGGCTTTGAGGACGATTTGGCGGATCATCGGCGCTGCGGCGCTGTGCATCGGGTTGGTGTTCATCGCGCTCCAGGACGCGGTGGCCTCCCCCCGTACGATCCTTGTATTCGGCGACAGCCTGAGTGCCGCCTATGGAATCCGACCGGAGCAAGGATGGGTTGCGCTGCTTACGCAGCGACTTCAGACACAAGGTTACGGGTACCAGATCGTCAACGCCAGCGTAAGTGGCGAAACGAGCGATGGCGGCCTCGAGCGCCTGCCGCGTGCCCTGCAGTTGCATCAGCCGCAGCTGGTGATTCTCGAGCTTGGCGCCAACGACGGGCTGCGGGGCCTGCCGACTGCACCGGCACACGACAATCTCGCGCAGATGATCCGCTTGTCGCAGGACGCCGGTGCAAAAGTGCTGCTGCTGGGCATACGTATTCCGCCGAACTACGGTCCGCGCTATACGAACGAATTCGAGCGCATGTATCCGGATCTTGCCGCGCAATATCACCTGCCGCTCGTGCCGTTCCTGCTGCAGCCAATCGCGCTGAATCCGGCGCACATGCAGGCGGACGGTGTGCACCCGAATGCCAGCGGCGAACCGTTCGTGCTCGATACCATCTGGCCGTACCTGAAACCTCTCCTTAAGAAATGAGCTGGGCCGCGGGGGGACGCTGATGGACAGAATCTGGTTGAAATCCTATCCGCCGCACGTGCCCGCGGATGTCGATCCGTCGAAGTTACGCTCGCTGACGCAGCTATTGGCAGAGACCTGCGCGCAGCACGCCGAGCGCGTGGCGTTCGTGCAGATGGATACCGAGATCAGCTACCGGCGCCTGGATGAGTTGTCGCGCGCCTTCGGCGCCTGGTTGCAGCATGCGGGCCTCAAGAAAGGCGAGCGCATCGCGATCATGCTGCCAAACACGCTGCAGTACCCGGTCGCGATGTTCGGCGCACTGCGCGCCGGCCTCGTGGTCGTCAACACCAACCCGCTGTACACCATGCCCGAACTGGAACACCAGCTGGCTGACTCGGGTGCTACGGCAATCGTCGTGCTGGAAAACTTTGCACAGGTGCTGCAGAAGGTGCTGCCGAACACGGCTGTGAAGCACGTGCTCGTTACCGGCGTGGGCGACTTCCTCAATTTCCCCAAGTCCCACATCGTGAACTTCGTCGTGCGCCACGTACGCAAGCAGGTGCCGCCCTGGGACATTACTGGCGCTCAGTCATTCAAGGATGCGGTGGCGCAAGGTCTCAATCTGCCGCTAGCGCCGGCGGAAATTGGCCCCGCGGATCTGGCCTTTTTGCAGTACACCGGCGGCACTACCGGGGTTGCCAAGGGTGCAATGCTGTCGCACGGCAATGTAAGCACCAACGTGCTGCAGGCGGAAGCATGGCTTGGAGATGAGTTCCACGGCGCCGCAGGCGTGCTGATTACTGCGATTCCGCTCTACCACATCTTTGCCCTTTCCTGTAACTGCTTGCTGTTCGCGCGCCTGGGCTGGAAGAACGTCCTGATCATCAATCCACGCGATCAGAAGTCGCTGATTGCGGAGATGCAGAAGTATCCATGCAATTTCCTGAGCGGGGTGAACACCTTGTTCAATGCGATGCTGCACGCGCCGGGGTTTGATCAGATAGATTTCAGCAAACTGAAAATCACACTTGGCGGGGGCATGGCCGTACAGGCGGCGGTCGCCGACAAATGGAAAAAGGCCACAGGCTGTGTTCTCACACAAGCATGGGGGCTTACGGAAACCTCGCCCGCTGCCTGCATCAACCCCAACGGCGCCGACTTCAACGGCGCAATCGGCCTGCCCATTTCCTCCACAGAGATTGCGATCAAGGACGACGCTGGCAACGACGTGCCGCTGGAGCAGCCAGGCGAGATCTGCGTACGCGGTCCGCAGGTCATGCTGGGTTACTGGAACCGTCCGGACGAGACTGCAAAGGTCATGTTGCCGGGAGGGTGGCTGCGTACCGGCGATATCGGTCGCATGGATCAGCGCGGCTTCGTCTACATCGAAGACCGCAAGAAAGACATGATATTGGTGTCGGGCTTCAACGTGTACCCGAACGAAGTGGAGGCCGCGGCCGTCGAGTGTCCGGGAATTCTTGAGGCAGCAGCAGTCGCGCAGCCAGACGAACGATCCGGTGAGGTCGTGGCGCTATTCGTGGTGCGAAAAAATCCTGCGCTGACTGAGCAGGAAGTAATCGATTGCTGCCGCAAGTCCCTTGCCGGCTACAAAGTTCCGAAGCATGTGTACTTCAGAAATGAACTTCCGAAGACCAATGTAGGGAAGATTCTCAGGAAGGCATTAAGGCAGGAACTGCTCGGATAGGTCCTGTCCTAAGGCCGGTCCTAACTACAAGTGGGTGAGGCCTAAGATGAGGTCTCACCCACTCGGAAACGGTAGATTGGCTCTTAGCGCCTGCTTGCTGGCTGCATCCGCCGGAGTGCTAACCCCGCGCCGCTGCCGCCAATTCCTGCAGCACGCAAGGCGCCACCGGTTGGCTTCGACATCGACACGCCGCTGCCACCGATGCCGTTAGCGGACACGCCGCTGCCACCGATGCCGTTAGCGGACACGCCGCTGCCACCGATGCCGTTAGCGGATACGCCGCTGCCACCGATGCCGTTGGCGGATACGCCGCTGCCACCGATGCCGTTGGCGGACACGCCGCTGCCACCGATGCCGTTGGCGGACACGCCGCTGCCACCGATGCCGTTGGCGGATACGCCGCTGCCACCGATGCCGTTGGCAGATACGCCGCTGCCACCGATGCCGTTGGCAGATACGCCGCTGCCACCGATGCCGTTGGCAGATACGCCGCTGCCACCGATGCCGTTGGCAGATACGCCGCTGCCACCGATGCCGTTGGCAGATACGCCGCTGCCACCGATGCCGTTGGCGGATACGCCGCTGCCACCGATGCCGTTGGCGGATACGCCGCTGCCACCGATGCCGTTAGCGGATACGCCGCTGCCACCGATGCCGTTGGCGGACACGCCGCTGCCACCGATGCCGTTGGCGGACACGCCGCTGCCACCGATGCCGTTAGCGGATACGCCGCTGCCACCGATGCCGTTAGCGGATACGCCGCTGCCACCGATGCCATTAGCGGATACGCCGCTGCCACCGATGCCGGAGGCTACTGGCGCACGCTCACCGGCACCCGCCCAGGCGGTTCCTGCAGTCGCAATGGTACAAACGGCCGCGAGTGCCAACAATGCCTTGGCATCACGCGCGATCTTTCTCTGGCTCATTTTTTCGGTCCCCGGTAATTCAAAACATCGATGACGCCTTCATCTGCGTCACCTAAATTCTTTGGAGTTTCGTCTTTTGCTGGCTTGTCGATAGGTCCCATGAAATAGGGCCCTACAACCTTCGGATTGCTCGGAGTGCTCGCAATTGTCGGAGTCTTCGCGGCGGCGGGCACTGACTCGCTGATAGCACTTTCAACATACTGGAACACTACGACACCAACTCGCTTCCCATTTTCAGTCGCGGGCTCTTGTTGCTGTAGCCAACTATCAAGCGATTCAAGCAGCGCCTGGCCCTCTTTTCGCGCCATTAAACGGAATTCATTCTCTGCTTCAGAACTGATTGCAAAGTCAGCACTAACATGTCGATCAACCCGTCGCGCCTCGGGCTCTTGCGTTTGAAAGTTGCAATCGAGAGTCTCGGTAAAATTCCTAACCATACGCCCGAGGCGTTCGGTCGCCGCCCTGGACAGCGGCTCAGGAAGATATGCGCGAGCAACTGGCCTCACGCGCTTGGTGTCTTCGGATAACTGCACTGCGCCGAGTGCGACGAGCTCCTTCAAGAGCTCTTTCGCGTTGATCGTGGGCGCGCATTCTTCCGCCAAGCTCTCAAATGTATATTCGTCGCGAGCGCGAGCAACTCTTAGCTCGCGAGGAGTCCCACCAAATTGCAGGCTATATCGATCGTCCAAGTGCCAAGTGGTTAAGAGTTTCGTTACTTGATCAAATGTGCTTGGTTCAACTGCTACCGCACTGTCGAGCTGACCTTGAAGACGCTCGATTTCGCGTCCAGGAAACCCGGTGAAAATCTTTAATCGCGCGAGCGTAATTGGCTGCTTGCGCTCCTTGAGCACATTCATCGTGGCGGCGACATACGCGCGCTTCACGATTTCGACAGCGCTGTTGCCACCGATACCCTGTCGCACAAGCATCCGAGCAATAGGCTCAAGCAGCACCTCAACCGCGCGCGGAAGAGGTGCCTGACTCAATTCAGCGTCAGGCACGCCATCTTGGTTATTGAGACCCATGTCACATAATGATCGCCTGAGAACTGGGTTATGACAAGTGGTTGTTGCAAAAAGGATTCTTGCCTGCCAACCAAGACGCGCTCAATCATTGAGTGCAGCTCATTCTCGGGAATGGGGGCTGCGTGAATTTGTAGTTAAAACAATGTCTTGGGGATTTAAGTCACCTACGACAATTTCCGGCCGACAGTGCCCATCTGGGTTCGCCACGCTTCTGGACTTAACCTGCGCTGTCTTTTTCGAGAGTTCGGAGTCACGAATCTCTGAACTTGGTAATTAACAACCAATTAGACTTGATCTAGCAGGAACCAAATATCCGCTCCTGCCTCGCTACCGGTCGGCAAAGTGGGAAGGGAACTCCTACGAATTTTGGGTCAACTTCAATCTGGCTCGAACGTTGGCGTGCGATGGAATCGGGCGTAGAGTGTAAGAAGAGTTGTAGTAAATACACCAACTTTCCTGCTTGAACCGACTGGCGTCGGTGTCCCACTTCGAATGCCCAAGTCAGGTGAATCGCTAAAAGGCGTCGCGTTACGGGTAGTGCACGCCGCGTTCACTGGGGTAGCCCCACTTCTGGTCGAGCACGGCATCACAAGCTCAGAAGCCGAAGCGCTGCTACGAGCCGTATGCGTACACGCCGCGGCTAGTACGTACGCAGCGGCGGGTAGGCGGCCGAACATTTCGAGCGTTTCGGTCAAAACGGGCGTTGACCGACACCTCGTTGCCGCGTTACTCAAATCAACGCCCGAAGCCGACGTCAGTTTGAGCGCTAGACGAGACTCAATGAGCCGCGTCATCGACGGTTGGCTGTCAGACCCTGAGTACACGGACAAGGGAACGCCGAAGGATCTGCCCATCGGAGACGCAAGCGCGAAAGGTCGCAGCGTTTGGACTCTTGTCCAGCGTTATGCACCCGCCGTGTGGCCGCGTTTAATCGTGGACGAACTGATTCGCGTTGACTATGTGACCACTCTCGCCGACGGGCGTTTGCGATGGAAGGGCAATCCGAGTTCCAAGCCTCTGCCGAAACGTGGAACTCGGGAGGGGATCGATCAACTTATGCGAGACGTCGTGGTTTCACTATTTCGAGAAAGTCTTCAGACAGACGTACATCACAAATGGAGAACTGCGCAAAGCTTCGACATCGCGCAGCGGGATTTGCCGCTTGTCCGCAAGATGCTGCGCGATCGTTTGGATTCCATGTTCGCGTGGATGACAGACGAGCTAAACAGTGCACGCTGGCAAAACAATGATACGCAAGAAGGCGCCAAGATCCGCGTTGGTCTTAGCGGCTTCACGTTTGAAGAACCTCTTGCGAGGAGCCCAGATAATGAAAAACGCACCAAGACACGTCGCACAAGCCGCTAAGCGGCGACCTAAGGTTGCCCCAAGCAGGCAATTTGGGCCCAAGGCAAAGGAGGTTGTCTCTCGGTCAGCTCTCCACATTCTATTGAGTGAGACAATCGCGTTTCTTCTCATTGCGGGCTTATCTAAGAAAAGCCTGGCATCCGAATTACAAAAAGAGGCGCAACGACTCGGCTCCGGGGGGCGCCTTCAGCGGTCGCGTGCCGCTAAAGTAGTGAAGCAGGGTCATGAGAATCTCATGGAAATTGCGGGCGTATTGCATGACTGGTATCGCCAGGTTGCCTACATACACCGGAAAAGCGGTGAGCCTCGTCCGTTGAACGGTAACGAACTTCGCAAGTTGATCGGGAGGCGCTTTCCGCGCGAAAAGATTCCCGCAGCGATTGAATGGATGGAAAGCAACGGGATCGTACGGCAGCAAAAAGGCGGTCTATTCGCGATCCGTATGGGAAGACAAATTGTTCTGCGCGGACATCGTACCTCCGCCATGGAACGTGCAGCGGTGTTGGTCCCTCAATACCTAAAGATCTCCCTACGAAATGCCGACACATCGAATTTGAACGTTCGAGATATTGATCGCGACGCTCGCGTGTTTTTCCTTCCAGAAAAGTGGGTCGGCCTCTGGCGGGAGGTTGCACGCGAGCGCACGCAAGCCTTCCTAGAAGGCGTTGATAACTGGCTGGAGGATCACACTAGACCGGACGAATCGGGGCCTGTTCGAGAGGTCGCAATCCACTGCTATGGCTATACTGGCGAGCCGCGCGTACCTAGGCCAAGCGGCACGAACATTGGCCGACTCGAAGGGGAGAGATGATGAATTCCACCAGTTCCTCTGTGGAACTGCTTCTCGATGCGAGCGTTAAGCGAGAAATTCGTGTTCCGATTCTGACGACTCGATTGGAATTGAGACCATTTGAAGACTGGGATACCGACTCCATCGCGGCGCTCCTCGCCGACCGTGAAGTAACGAAGTACATCGGCGACGTAAGGAGCCGAGAAGACGCGGCGACGTCCGTTAAAGTAATGCGCAAAGCCTTTCTGGAACGAGGATGGGGGACACTAGCGGTCACCTTACGTGGCAGGGCAAACGCAATCGGCTATTGCGGCGTGCGACCACTTGCGCACACCGCGGAACTTGAAATCGCGTTTGCTCTCCAAAGGGATTGCTGGAACCTAGGCTATGCAACTGAGGCCGCCCACGCATCAGTTGACGCCGCATTTTCGACACTCGGAATTGATTCAATTGTTGCTACGGTTTATCCGCAAAATCAGCCCAGCCTACGAGTCCTGGAAAAACTTCGGATGAAGCTTGATTCCAAGGTCTTCGGCCATTGGCCGATGTCAGCCGCACTTCTATTCAGAGTTCGTCGGGACGAATGGTGCAAGCGTTCTTGAGATAAGATGCGCGCACATCTTTAGCTTAAGTTCTCTCCCCCGGCTCAAATAGGCGTCGATGCTCGAGTATCGCGTAGCGGTCTGTCATGCCGGCAATGTAGTCAGCGACCGCGCGGGCCCGTCCGGGGGGGCCATGCTTTTCTTCTCCTTGAAGCGCGAGATCACGATGTTCGGTTGGCATCAGACTTACGTCGCTGAAAAAGCTGTCGAACAACTCGCGTAATACGCGGCGCGCCTTCGAGGTCATGCGCAGCACCTTGTAGTGCCGATAGACGTGCTCGCCCAGAAAAGCCTTGAGCTCCAGATGTTCCTCGCGGCATTCATCGCTCAGTGTTGCAAGCGGTTTGCTCTGTGAGCGGGCTTCGTCAATGGAGGCAGGTCGCACGCGCGCGAGCTGTTCCTGGGTGGCGCGAATGAAGTCCAGCACGATGTGGTTGATCATGCGGCGGATGACCTCGTGCACCATGCGCCGCTCGTTCAACGCCGGATACAGCCCGACCACGATGTCGTACTGACGGCGGAACATGCGCACCTCGCGCAGCGCCGCCACGTCCAGCAATTGGGCGCGGATACCGTCATCCACATCGTGATTGTTGTAAGCGATCTCATCGGCAATATTGGCAATCTGCGCTTCGAGCCCCGGCTGCCGGCGCTTGATGAACCGCTCGCCCAGCTCCCCGAGTGCGCGCGCGTTGTGCAAGGAGCAATGCTTCAGTATCCCCTCGCGGCATTCGAACGTGAGGTTCAGACCGGGGAACTCGGCATAGCGCTCCTCGAGCTCGTCCACCACGCGCAGTGACTGCAGGTTGTGCTCGAACCCGCCGTACTCGCGCATGCACTCGTTGAGCGCATCCTGGCCGGCGTGCCCAAAGGGGGTGTGGCCGAGGTCGTGCGCGAGACAGATCGCTTCCGTCAGCGCCTCGTTCAGATGCAGCGCCAGCGCCACGGAGCGCGCGATCTGCGCCACCTCGATCGAATGCGTTACGCGGGTGCGGTAGAGATCGCCCTCGTGATTGACGAACACCTGCGTCTTGTAGACCAGGCGGCGGAACGCGTTGGCGTGAATGATGCGGTCGCGGTCGCGCTGGAATTCGCCCCGCAGCTCGGGCCTGGGCTCGGGGTAGCGCCGGCCGCGCGATTCATCGTCGTGCGCCGCATAGGGGGCAAGTCCGCCAGCGTCCACGGCTGCCTCCTTCGCGGCACTCATCCGAAGTGCTGCGCGAGCGTGCGGCTCAGCGCCTCGGGCGGGTAGTCGGCGGTGACGACCGCGGCACCGATCTGGCGCAGCAGCACCAGGCGCAGCCTGCCCGCCAGCACCTTCTTGTCGATGCGCATGTGCTCGAGGGCCGCCTGCGGGGACACCGAGGCAATATGCACCGGCAGGCCGGCCCGCTCCACCAGGCGCCGTACGCGCTCGCCATCGGCCGCGGGCAGCAGGCCGCACTGGCTCGACATGGTGGCCGCCATGACGAGGCCTGCGCCGACTGCCTCGCCATGCAGCAGCTCGCGGTAGCCGGTGGCACTTTCCGCGGCATGCCCGAAGCTGTGGCCGAGATTGAGCAGTGCCCGCTCGCCGCTCTCGCGCTCGTCGCGCCCGACGATTTCGGCCTTGATCTGGCAGGAACGGCGCACCACGTGCGCGAGCGCGGCCGGGTCGCCAGCGAGCAGCGCCGCGAGGTGTGCTTCCAGCCAGGCAAAGAACTCGGCGTCGCAGATCAGGCCGTACTTGATGACCTCGGCGAGCCCGGCGCGCAGCTCGCGCTGCGGCAGCGTGCTGAGCGTGCCCGTATCGCAGACCACCAGCTGCGGCTGGTGGAAGGCGCCGATGAGGTTCTTGCCGCCCGGGTGGTTGACGCCGGTCTTGCCGCCCACCGCCGAATCCACCTGCGCCAGCAGGGTGGTGGGCACCTGCACGAAGGCGACGCCGCGCTGGTAGGTGGCGGCGGCGAAGCCGGCCAGGTCGCCGACCACTCCGCCCCCTAAGGCGATGACGGCGCAGTCGCGCGCGAAGCGGTTGGCGACGAGCACGTCGATGACCCGTGCGGCGTTGGCGAGTGTCTTGTGCGCCTCGCCGTCCGGCAGGATGACCTCGACCGCGCGGCGGCCGCCGAGGCTTGCCGCCAGCGCCGGCAGGTACAGCGGCGCCACGGTAGTGTTGCTGACGATGAGGACGTCGCGCGCCGGCAGGTGCTGCGCGAACAGTTGCGGGCGGCCGAGCAGCCCGGCCTCGATCAGGATCGGATAACTGCGGGTGCCGAGGGCGACGTTGAGGGTGTCCATGTACTGTGCGGTGCTGCGCTCAAGCGCCACTGCACCGCACCTTGCAGTATACGTGAGGGCCGTTCACGCCATCTTTCAGCGCGGCGCGCCGAGTTGCTGCAGCACCTGCTCGGCGACGCTGCCGACACGCCGCCCGTCGGTGGCGACGACGATGTCGGCAATTTCCTCGTAGAGGGGTGCGCGCACGTGCATCAGCTCGCCCAGCCGCGTGTCGGCATCGCCGCTGGCCAGCAGCGGTCGATTCCGGCCATGCCGCACTCGGTCGGCCTGCTGCGCGACGGAGGTCTGCAGGTAGACCACGCAGCCGCGCGCGGCGAGCCGCTGGCGGTTCTCCGCCAGCAGCACCGCGCCGCCGCCGGTGGCGAGCACGATGCCCTCGAGCGCGGTGAGCGCCTCGATGGCCTCACGCTCGCGCTGCCGGAAACCGGCTTCCCCCTCCTTCTCGAAGATGAACGAGACGTCCACGCCGGTGCGCCGCTCGATCTCGGCATCGCTGTCGTGGAAGGGCAGCCGCAGGGCGCGCGCCAGGTGGCGCCCCACGGCGGTCTTGCCCGAGCCCATGGGGCCTATGAGGAATACGCTGGTCTTGCCGAGCATGGCGCCCGACAGGATACCCAAAACGAACGCGGCC
This sequence comes from uncultured Gammaproteobacteria bacterium, assembly GCA_963787655.1. GTDB lineage: Bacteria > Pseudomonadota > Gammaproteobacteria > Steroidobacterales > Steroidobacteraceae > 13-2-20CM-66-19. The sequence continues at coordinate 468,265 of CAWBDY010000004.1, forward strand.
GCCGGAAAAGGCGGCCGCGTCGCGTCTCTATGGCGAAGGCGTATCAGTTATAGACGTTCACGCCCTCGTGCACGATCTTCGGGGTGATGAAGATCATCAGCTCGTCCTTGTCGTCCTGGTGGCTGGTGTTCTTGAACAGGTGGCCCAGCACCGGAATATCGCCCAGGTACGGCACCTTGGTGTCGTCCTCGCGCTGCGTGGTCGTGAGGATGCCGCCGAGCACGACCGTCTGGCCGTCGTTCACCAGCACCTGGGTCGCGATCTCGCGCGTGGTGATGGAGGGCACGTTCACGCCACCCGAGGCCACGACGATGGTGCCGACGGCGTCGTCGCGGATGTCGAGGTCGAGCACGATGCGGTTGTCGGGAGTGATCTGCGGCGTCACGTCCAGCGACAGCACGGCCTTCTTGAACTGAATGGTCGTCGCGCCGCTGGAAGCCGACTGCTGATAGGGGATTTCAACACCCTGCTCGATGCTCGCCTTCTTCTGGTTGGCGGTGATGACGCGCGGCGAGGCGATGATGTTCGCCTCGGTTTCCGCCTGCGCGGCAGACAGTTCCAGGTCGACCAGGAAGTTGTTGCCGAGGATGCCGAGCGCAATCGCACCAGCCGGGTTGCTGACCGGCAGGTTGACGTTGTAGCGGTTGGCCGCCGTGCTACCGGTCGGGATCGACACTGGATACGGGGTGTTGGTGCTCTGCACGTTGGTGAGCGCCGAGCCGATGATCTGGTCGGTGCCGGCAGCCGTACCGCTCGTGGTGACGATGCCGGTCTGGCCGTTGCGGTTCACGTTGGTGAAGCCGAACACGGCACCCAGCTGGCGCTGGAAATCATTGTCGACGATCACGATGCGCGCCTCGATCAGCACCTGGCGTACCGGGATGTCGAGCGTCGCCACCAGGCGGCGGATGTCCGTCAGCCGGTCGGAGGTGTCCTGCAGCAGCAGGGTGTTGGTGCGCTCATCGACCGCCACGCTACCGCGCGCGGACAGCAGTGAGTTGGTCGACGTCTTGATGAGCGCCGCCATGTCGGCCGCTTTGGCGTAGTTGACCTGCAGGTACTCGGAGCGCAGCGGCGCCAGCTCCTGCGCGTCCTTCTTGGCGGCGAGGTCCGCCTTCTCGCGAGCCGCAAGCTCCGCCTGCGGCGCGACGATGATGACGTTGTTGTCGCGGCGCTTGTCCAGTCCCTTGGTGCGCAGCACGATGTCGAGGGCCTGATCCCACGGCACGTTCTGCAGGCGCAGGGTGACGTTGCCGCTGACCGAGTCGCTCACCACGATGTTCTGGCCGCTGGCATCGGCCAGCAGCTGCAGCACAGCGCGCGTCTCGATGTCCTGGAAGTTGAGCGTCAGACGCTCACCGGTGTACACCGGCTTCTCGTCCGGCGCGTTGAGCGCCTTGCGACGCGGGGACACCTCGACCACGTACTGGTCATCGGACTGGTAGGCCAGCTGGTCGAAGTCGCCGCTGGCGGTGATGGAGATGCGCGAGCCGTTGCCGACGCGCGTCACGTCGAAGCCGCTGACCGGCGTGCCGTAGTCGGTGGCGTCGTAGCGGCGCGCAAGGTTGGCGGGCACCCCGGCATCCGAGAAGTCCACGACCACCTGGCTGCCGACCTGGTGCATGTTGATGTGGATATGCGGATCGGACAGCTTGACGATCACGCGGCCCGCGCCGTCGGCGCTGCGGCGGAAGTCGATCGCGCGCAGTTCACGCGCGCCGCTGGAACTGGCGGCGGGCGTGGCGGCGCCGGCAGCCGGAGCTGCGGCAGCGACCGTGGCGCCCGCGGCGCCGAGCATGACGATGACGTTGTTGCCATCGACGCGGGTGTCGTACGGCACCAGCTTGTCGAGGTTCAGCACCAGGCGCGTGCGGTCCTTGGTCTCGGCCGCGAGGATGGTGTCCAGACCGGTCGAGTGCACGTCGATGCGGCGCGAAGGCAGCGCCAGCGTGGTGCCCGGCAGGTCAAAGGAGATGCGCGCCGGGTTGTCGATCGTGAACGACAAGGGCTGCGGTGCCGGTCCCGACAGGCGCATGGTGAGCTGCAGCTGCTGTCCCGGCAGAGGCTGCACGTCGATGGCCTGCAGCGCGGGCGGATCCGCGGCGCGAGCCGGTGCTCCGGGGAGCAGGCCGAGTGCCCCTACGAGCAGCAGCCAGGCGGCCGTGCCGAGGAGACGATTCATCAGGCGTGAGGCATGCATTCGTGAGACTCCCTGGACCTTTTATTCATTCAGACCCAGCGCAGCGGGGCGTTCCATATACCCGCCGAGGCTGTCCGGAACGATTTCAACGAGACTGATTTTGGCCGGCGTTATGTCGGTGATCTTGCCTTCCGCCTGGCCCAGATGGTTACCAGTCGTGACGCGATGCACCAGGCCGTCCTTGGTTTCCACCAGGCCGTACATCTGCCCGCCGAGGCGCAGTGTGCCGACCATCTTCAAAGTATCGAGCGAGTACTGTTCGAGGAACTCGCGGTTGCGCTTCTGATCCGGACGCACACCGGCCAGCCCCGCGCCCGATCCCGGGCTGCTGGGCAGGAACGGCGAGCGCAGGTCGGAAGCGGCGTACACGAAGGTCTCGTACGGCTTGATCTCGGGCAGCGGCTCGACCCGGCCACCCGCTTCCTTCTTGGTGTCCTCGATGAAGCGCTGCAGCTCATCGTCGGCGCTGGAGCAGGCGGTCAGGGCGGCGTAGCCGCAGGCGAGCGCCACGCACAGCAGGCGCATTCCCGGTCGTCGCAGGTTTGCATTCATATTCATGGTCATCAGGTACCGGTTCCCGGACGACGTGCGACATCCTTCTTCTTGTCGCTCTCGGCCGCCGCCGCGATCTCTTCCTCGTCCAGATAACGATAGGTCTTCGCCGTCAGTTCGAGTGACAACTGGTCGTAGGCGTCCTTGTTGTCGGTAGTGATGTCGATGTCGTGCAGCGTGACGATGCGCGGCAGCGCCGCGATGCCGCTGACGAACTCACCGAACTGATGATAGCTGCCGGTGAGGCGGATCTTGATGGGCAGCTCGGCATAGAAGTCCTTGCGCACTTCCGGCTCGGGCTGGAACAGCTTTTCCTGCAGTCCCGCCGCAAGTCCTGTCTGCGAGATATCCACCAGCAGGCTCGGCACCTCGGTCTTGCCGGGCAGCTGCCGCAGCAGCGCGCCGAACGAGCGCTCGATGTCCTTCAGCTGACGCTTGTAGACGTCGAGGTTCACGGCCTTGGCGTGCTTGTCGTGAAATTCCTGGCGCAGCTGCTGCTCTTCGCCCTGGCGGCGCTGCAGCTCGGGGCGCTGCTCGTTCCACACCAGCAGATACACGCCGAGCAGCGTCACGGCCACGAACACCGCGGCGACTGCGGCGGCCAGCACCGGCAGCGGCCAGCGGCCCGGGTCGCGCGGATCGAGTGACCGCAGTTCTTCAATAATGTTCATTGCCGCGCCCCCGCAGTCCCGACGCTGGCCTTGCGCATCTTGCTCTTGCTGCCGCCACTGTCATCGCCGGAGGTCGTCACCTGGTCGGCGGTGAGCGTGAAGTTGGAGCCGATGCCGACCTTGGCGGTCTGCACCACCTCGAGTTCCGGATTGCGCAGCCACTGCGAGCCGTCGAGGTTGCGCATGAAGGAGGACACGCGCGTGCTCGACTGCGCCACGCCCTCGAACTTCAGGCGCTTGTTGGTCTGCTTCACGGAGGTCAGGTACACCCCTTCCGGCAGCGTACGCACGATCTCGTCGAACACGTGCACGATCTCCGGACGCGAACGCTGCAGCTTCTCGATGATCTCCATGCGCGCGATGTACTTCTGCTTCGAGCTCTCGAGGTCGTTGATCTCCTCGATCTGCTTGTCGAGCGTCTTGATCTGCGCGCGCAGCATGTCGTTGCGATGCTGCTGCGCATCGATCATCGAGCCGTACATGAGGTAGGCGGCGAACGCGGTGACGATGCCGACACCGGCGGCCGACACCACTGCCACCAGGAACTTGAGCTTGCGCTCCTTGCGTTTGCTTTCCCGGTGGGGAAGTAGATTTATGCGCGGCATATCAGTCAAAACTCCGCAGGGCGAGTCCGCAGGCGGTCAGAAGCGCCGTGGCGTCGCGTTGCACCGCCTGCGCCTTGGCGCGCGAGGACAGCTTCATCTGGCCGAGCGGGTCGCCTTTTTCGGCGGAAATGCCCACGCGGCTGGAAATCACTTCCGCCACTCCGGGGATGTTGGCGCAGCCGCCGCACACCAGGATCTTCTCCGGCTGCTCGCGCCCGGAACCCGAAGCCAGATAGAACTGCAGGGAGCGGCTCACCTGCTGGGTCATATCGTCGATGAACGGATCGAGCACTTCCGACTGGTAGTTGCCGGGCAGGCCGCCTTCTTTCTTGGCGCGTCCCGCCTCTTCCATCGCCAGCCCGTAGGTGCGCATGATTTCCTCGGTGAGCTGCTGCCCGCCGAAGGCGAAATCGCGCGTGTAAACCACTTTGAGATTGCGCAGCACGCTGAAGGTGGTGCTGCTGGCGCCGAAATCGACCACCGCGATGGCGCGATCGATGCCGCCGTCGGGCATCTGGTGCGTCATCAGCTTGCAGGCGTTCTCGAGCGCGAAGGCTTCGACGTCGACGATGCGCGCCGACAGTCCCGCAGCCTTGACCGCGGCCTGGCGCTGCTCGACGTTCTCGGTGCGCGTTGCCACCAGCAGCACGTCGTTGCTGTCGGGATCCTTCTCGTTCGGCCCGAGCACCTCGAAGTCATAGCTGACTTCGTCCATCGGGAAGGGGATGTACTGATCCGCCTGCATCTCGACCTGGCCCTCCAGGTCGCCGCTGCGCAAGGTGCGCGGCATCTGGATCACCTTGGTGATCGCCGCATCGCCGGAAATCGCCACCGCCACCTCGCCGCTCTTGGCGCCGGCGCGCTTCACTGCGCGACGAATCGCCTCCCCCACCGCCTCGGCGTCCACGATCGCCTTCTCGTTGATGGCGTTCTGCGGGGTGGGTTCGGCTGCATAGGCCTCGACCCGGTATTGACCCCCCGCCATCGCCAGCTCGATCAGCTTGACCGACGAAGTGGTTATGTCAAGTCCCAGGATAGGGCGGTATTTGCGTTGGAGAAGGAACATTTTTATTTCCTTTTCAAGACATTACGCCTGAAAATGACCGCCCTGTGCATATTCGGAGACACTATATATCAGCGGAAAGTCAAATTGAACGTGAGGGGCCTCACGGAACCGCCGGCTGGTTTCCCGCCAGCCTTGCCCAATGCTGAGGCCGTGAGGTGCGCCCGTTGCGCACGTCTTCAACGAATACGATTTCGCCGTGTCCAATCGTCCTGCAAGGGGACGTTGAAAGCTTCGCAGCGGGAGGCCCAGGCGCAACGCTGGATCGGTCGGTTGAGCGTTCTGTCGCAACCCGGTCGCGGCGCGTGGCCCGCGGGATCGGAGTGCGTTAACGTTCGAACCGGCAACCCCGCTGTCATAGGCACCGACGTCCCGTAGACCGGAGGCTTTGCGTCCCCACCTTTCGGTGAGTTTGCCTAAAAACGGCGGCTACTATGCATAGCCCTCGCAGGGAGCGCAAGCAACGGAGTTGGTTTTTCGTGAAATGGAATTACTTTCGCCTCCTGACATTATTTCTGGGCAGTGTGATGCTCGTCACACTTCTGGGCGCGTACGCAATTGCCTGCAGCTACGTCTATCTGGTGCCGTCCCTGCCCTCGCTCGAATCGATGCGCAACGTCGAGATGCAGGTGCCACTGCGCGTCTTCACGCGCAGCGGCGCGCTGATCGCCCAGATCGGCGAGCAGCGGCGCATCCCGGTCACCTACGAGCAGATTCCTGACATCGTCAAGCAGGCCTTTCTCGCCGCCGAGGACGAGCGCTTCTTCCAGCACCACGGCATCGACTACTTCGGTGTGGCGCGCGCCGTGGTGATCGATGCGGTCTCCGGCCACAAGACGCAGGGCGCCAGCACCATCACCATGCAGGCGGCGCGCAACATGTTCCTGACGCTCGACAAGACCTACCGCCGCAAGCTGCAGGAGGCCTTCGTCACCTACCGCATGGAGCACGAATTCAACAAGCAGGAGATCTTCGGGCTGTACCTGAACGTCATCTTCTTCGGCCAGCGCTCCTACGGCGTCGCGGCGGCCGCGGAGGCCTTCTTCGGCAAGACGCTCGACAAGCTCGACGTTGCCGAAGCCGCCACCATCGCCGGCGTGCCGAAAGCGCCCTCGAGCTACAACCCGATCGTAAATCCCGAGGCCGCCACCGGCCGGCGCGCCTACGTGCTGCGGCGCATGCGCGAGCTCGGTTACATCGACGCCGCCGCGGCCGAGGCCGCCAACAAGGAGCCGATGCAGGCGCGCGCGCACGCGCCGCTGTACGACGTCGAGGCTCCCTACGTGGCGGAGATGGCGCGCCTCGAGCTGCGCCAGCGCTTCGGACCCACCGCCGAGAGCGCCGGCTACAAGGTGTACACCACCGTCGACGGGCGGCTGCAGAGCGCCGCCAACCGCGCGGTGCGCGTCGGCCTCATCGAGTACGACCGCCGCCACGGCTGGCGCGGGCCCGCCGGCCACGTCGATCTGCCGGCGCACGGCGAGCCGCACTACGACGCGCAGGTGGATGAGTACGCCGCCATCGGCAATCTCGCCCCGGCCATCGTCACCTCGGTGGAAGAGCGCGGCGCGCACGCCTACGTGAAGACGCTCGGCGCGGTGACCATCGACTGGGACGGCCTGTCGTGGGCGCGTCGCGAGGCGAAGAACGACACGGTCGGGCCGGCGCCGCACAGCGCCAGCCAGGTGGTGTCGCGCGGCGATGTCGTGTACGTGGTGGCCGACAACGCCGGCCATGCGCAGCTCGGCCAGATCCCCGAGGCGCAAAGTGCACTCGTCGCGCTCGATCCCAACGACGGCAGCATCGTGGCGCTCGTGGGCGGCTTCGACTACTTCACCAACAAGTACAACCGCGTCACCCAGGCGCGCCGCCTGCCCGGCTCGGGCTTCAAGCCGTTCCTCTATTCGGCGGCTCTCGAGCACGGCCTGACGGCGGCGAGCGTGCTGCTGGATGCACCCATCGTGCTCGAGGGCAACGGCAGCGAGGACTCGTGGCGCCCGGAGAACTCCACCAAGGAGTTCGGCGGCCCGACGCGGCTGCGCGAGGCGCTGGTGCGCTCGCGCAACCTGGTGTCGATCCGTGTGCTGAAGGAGATCGGCATTCCGACTGCGATCGACTACATCAGCCGCTTCGGTTTCGATCCGCGCAGCATGCCGCACGACCTGACGCTGGCGCTCGGTACCCTGGAGGCGACGCCGCTGGACGTCGCAGCCGGCTACGCGGTGTTCGCCAACGGCGGCTACCGCGTCGCGCCGTACTTCATCGAGCGCATCGAGGATGCAGCCGGCAAGGTCGTGTGGCGCGCGCAGCCGCGCATGGTATGCACGCAGTGCGACGACGGTGAGCCGGCCGCCCCGGGCGCTGCGGCCAGCGCGGTGCGCGTCGCCGACACCGCAGGTGCCCCCGACAGCACCCACGTGCAGCCCGCACCGCTGCCGGATGCGCAGGCCGCACCGCGCGTCATCAGCGCGCAGAACGCCTATCTCATGGACGACATGATGGCGGACGTCATCAAGCGCGGCACCGGCCGGCGCGCGCTGGCGCTCAATCGCGGCGACATCGCCGGCAAGACCGGCACCACCAACGAGGCCAAGGACACCTGGTTCAACGGCTTCACCCGCAACCTGGTCGCCACCGTCTGGGTCGGCTTCGACCAGGAACGCCCGCTCGGCGAGGCCGAAGAGGGCGCACGCACGGCGCTGCCGATCTGGATGGAGTTCATGAAGGACGCGCTGCAGGGCGTGCCCGAAGCTCACCGCACCATGCCCGACGGGCTGGTCACCTTGCGCATCTCGCCCGAGAGCGGCACGCTGGTGAGCGCGGAAAATCCCGACGGTGTGCCGGAGATGTTCATGCTGGATCACCTGCCCGCGGCCGAGGAAGCCGGCAACCAGACGCCGACCCCGGAGAACCAGCCGAACGCCGAGCCGATCTTCTAGGCGATGAGAGCCAAGCGACATCCGACCCGCAGCGACAACCTGCGGCGCGCGCTGGCGCAGGAGGCCGCGCGCATCATGGCGGAGCACGGCATCCGCGATTTCCGCATCGCCAAGCGCAAGGCCGCCGAGCGCTTAGGGGTGGTCGATGGCTCCGCCCTGCTGCCGAAGAACAGCGAGATTGAAAGCGCGCTGGCCGAATACCAGCGTCTGTTCGGCGGCGAGTCACACCTCAGCGCGCTCCTGGCGCAGCGTCGCGCGGCGCTGTCGGCGATGCGCTATCTGCGCGAGTTCGAGCCGCGGCTGGTGGGCCCGGTGCTGTCCGGCACCGCTACGCAGCACTCGCAGGTGCAGCTGCACCTGTTTGCCGAGCGCGCCGAGTCGGTGACGCTGAAGCTGCTCGACGACGGGCTGGCGCACGAGGTGACCGAGCGGCGCGTCAAGTTCAACGCCGAGCACATACGCGCCTTCCCGGGCGTGCGCTTCGAGATGGAGGAGCAGCCGATCGAGGCGACGGTGTTCCCCACCGACGGCATCCGCCAGGCGCCGGTGAGTCCGGTGGACGGGCGGCCGATGCGCCGCGCCAACGCCTTCGAAGTGGAAGCGCTGCTGCAGCAGCCGTAAGCGCGCTTCAGCGGCGCTTGTCGACCGCGAGGTATTCGCGCCGCTTCGGTCCGGTGTACAGCTGGCGCGGCCGGCCGATGCGCATGGCCGGATCGGAAATCATCTCCTGCCAGTGCGCCACCCAGCCCACGGTGCGCGCGATCGCGAACATCACCGTGAACATCGAGCGCGGGATGCCGATGGCGCTGTAGATGACCCCCGAGTAGAAATCCACGTTGGGGTACAGCTTGCGCTCGATGAAGTACTCGTCCTGCAGCGCGATTTCCTCCAGCCGCAGCGCCAGCTCGAACAGCGGATTGTCGGTGCGCCCGAGCCGCGCCAGCACCTTGTGGCACATCTCGCGGATGATCTTGGCGCGCGGATCGAAATTCTTGTAGACGCGGTGGCCGAAGCCCATGAGGCGGAAGTGGCTGGACTTGTCCTTGGCCATCGCCAGGTACTTGGGGATGTTGTCCACCGAGCCGATCTGTTCGAGCATCGCCAGCACCGCCTCGTTGGCGCCGCCGTGCGCCGGCCCCCACAGCGCCGAGACGCCGGCCGAGATGGCGGCGTAAGGGTTGGCGCCGGTGCTGCCGGCCAGCCGCACGGTCGAGGTGCTGGCGTTCTGCTCGTGATCGGCGTGCAGGACGAACAGCAGGTCGAGCGCCTTGGAGGCCACCGGGTCGACCTGGTAGGTTTCGCACGGCACCGCGAACAGCATGTGCAGCACGTTGGCGGCGTAGTCCAGATCGTTGCGCGGGTAGATGAACGGCTGGCCGAGCGAGTACTTGTGCGCCGCCGCCGCCATGGTCGGCAGCTTGGCGATGATGCGGTGCGCGAAGATCTCGCGGTGGCGCGGGTTATGGATGTCCATGGTGTCGTGATAGAACGCCGACATCGACGCCACGACCGCGGACACCATCGCCATGGGATGCGCGTTGTGATGAAAGCCGTTGAAGAAGCGCAGCAGCGTCTCGTTCAGCATCGTGTGGTAGCGGATGTTCGAGCCGAATTCGCTGAGCTGCTTGGCGGTCGGCAGTTCGCTCAACAGCAGCAGGTACGCCACCTCCATGAAGGTGCTGTGCTCGGCCAGCTGCTCGATCGGGTAGCCGCGGTACAGCAGCACGCCCGCGTCGCCGTCGATGTAGGTGATGCGGCTCTCGGTCGCGGCCGTCATGCCGAAACCCGGATCGTAGGTGAAGACGCCGAGATCCTTGTGGAGGTCGGCGATGTCGAGCGCCGCCGGCCCGATGGTGCCGCTGCGCACCGGCAGCTGCGCACTGCGGCCGCTCGCCTTGTCGGTCAGCTCGAAGGTCTTGCCGCTCTTGTCGGTCATTTCCGCAGCCGCTTTTCCCTATGGGCGTGGAGGCGAGGCGCCGCATCCAGCAGTTACGGCGCATGCAAAAGAGGTTTACATGGTCCGTGTGCCGAATCAAGGCAAGTGCGAGTCTACTCGCGGGTAGGAGCGCCGCTACAGCCTCACAACGGACGACATGACAACTCTGTCATCCTCGCCGCGCGCGCCAGCGCGCGACGCGCGCTACTTGGCGGCGGGGGTCGGCACGGCGGTCGCGTACTTCTTGCGGAACTTGTCCACGCGCCCGGCGGTGTCGACGATCTTCTGCTTGCCCGTGTAGAAGGGATGGCAGTTCGAGCACACCTCGACCTGCAGATCGTGACCGAGAGTCGAGCTCGTCTTGAACGTGTGGCCGCAGGTGCAGCTGACGGTGATCTCTTTGTACTCGGGGTGGATCGCGGCTTTCATGGGCGCACTCTTACGGTTGACTTTGACGCACCCCGCTAAATGGGGCGGCGGGCACGATAATTAAAGGGCGCGGGAGTTTAGCGGCAGTGCCCGGCTGCCTCAAGTTTGGCTTACGCCTTATCCACAGAAGCTGTGGACAACTCTGTGGACGGCAGCGCCTGCGGGGGCCCGGTTTCGCAGCCACATTGCATATTTGTTACCTTGATCAAAAAATGACCAGACAATTTTCACCTGATCCATCAATGTGTTACGGGCATCATGTCCAGCGGCTTGGCCAGATTGGCGTGTAGGTAGCTCATTCTTGGACGGAGCTGGTGCGGGCTGTTAATAAACTCTCCGGGGGCTGGGCGGCAACCTCGGGCGTCGCCATTGACATGGCGTAAACACCGGACTTTTTTGGCGTTTCCGGCAGAAATTCCAACAGCAGATCGTTCAGAAAATGCAGTCCGCGCCGGCTCGGCCGGCAGCCCGCGGCGCTGAATTCGAGTAATCCGCGCTGCGCCAGTGCGGCGAGCGGAGCCGCGAGCTGCTGCCAGGCAAGTCCGCTGCGCGATTCGAACAGATCCGCCGCGAATCCGTCGCACAGCCGCAGCGCATTCAGCATGAATTCGAACGGCAGCTCGCGCGCGGCGATGACGCGTCGTGACAGCTCGCCGGCGGGAGCCGCCAGGTAGCGGCGCGGCTCGCGCAGCTGCGTGGTGCGCACGATCTCGCCGCGCTCGGCATAGGTCAGCTTGCCGTGCGCACCGGCGCCGATCCCCAGGTAGTCGCCGAAGGTCCAGTAGTTGAGGTTGTGCCGGCAGCGCGCAGCGGCGCGCGCGTAGGCCGATACCTCGTAGCGCTCGAAGCCGGCGGCGCTGAACTGTGCGGCGCACTCGCTCAGCATGCGCTCGGCGCTATCCTCATCCGGCAGCGGCGGCGGCCGCGCGGCGAACACGGTGCCCGGCTCGAGGGTCAGCTGGTAGTGGGACAGGTGCGCAGGCTGCAGTGCCAGCGCGGCGCGCACGTCGCGCACCGCCGCGGCGACGTCCTGCCCGGGCAGTGCGTACATGAGATCGAGGTTGAAGTTCGCAAGTCCCGCCGCGTGCAGTTCGGCGGCCGCGCGCTGCGTCTCCGCGGGCGAGTGAATGCGCCCGAGGGCGCGCAGCGCCTGCGCATCGAAGCTCTGCGCGCCGAGCGAGACGCGCGTGACGCCGGCGGCGCGGTACTCGGCGAATGCGCCCCGCTCGATCGTGCCGGGGTTGGCCTCGAGCGTCACTTCCGCATCCGGCGCCAGCGTGAGCTGCGCGCGCGCCGCCGCCAGCAGCTGGGCGATGGCCTGCGGTGAAAACAGGCTCGGCGTGCCGCCGCCGAGGAAAACGCTCACGATTTCGCGTCCCTGCACGTGCGGCGCCTGCGCCGCGAGGTCGGCCGTCAGGCGCGCCAGGTACGCTGCCTGCGGCAGTTCACCCTGCAGCGCGTGGGAGTTGAAGTCGCAGTAGGGGCATTTGCGCACGCACCACGGGAAGTGCACGTACAGCGCCAGCGGCGGGGTCTGCAGCAGGGTGGTCACTAGAGCTGCCCCAGGAACTTCACGATCCACTCATTCACTTCCTGCGGCCGCTCCATCTGCATCATGTGGCCGGCGTTGGCGAGCATCGCCACGCCGCGCACGTCCTGGTACTGGTGGCGCAGCGCGCCGAGCGGGTCGGTGCCGTGCCATGCCTCGAGATCGCAGTCGCGTTCGCTGCCGATGAAGAAGAACGGCACCGGGTTCTTCTGCCCCTCGAAGCGCCGGCGCTGCGCCCAGCGCAGATCCATGGCGCGGTACCAGTTGAGGCCACCGGTGAAGCCGCTGCGGGCATACTCGCTGACGAAGAACTCCATCTCGAGCTCACTCAGCCATGCCCAGGGGAGCGGTGGCGCCTGGGGCAGGGCGTCCAGGTAGCTCGTGCCCGGCGGGTGCTGCCACACGTCCAGGTAGTGGTAGTCGCCGCTCAGGGCGTAGAACACGCGCGTCAGGAACTCGCGCGGCTGGGCGTTGAGCGCCGCATCCGCAGGTCCGGGCGGCTCGAAATAGTGGATGTGCACGAAATGCTTCTGCGCCCATTGCGCCGCTTCGCGCAGCGGTGAGATGTCCGGGTTGTGCGGCGCCGCCGGATTCTCCAGGCCGATGATGGCGCGCACGCGCTCGGGCGCACGAAACGCCAGGTCATAGATGGCGAACACGCCGAAGTCCAGGCCGATGAAGACCGCCGAGCGTTCGCCGAGCGCATCCAGCAGTCCCGTCAGATCACCGACCGTGTGCTCGACGTCGTAGGCGCTGACCTGCGCGGGGGCATCCGTCTGGCCCATGCCCCGCATGTCAGGTGCCACTACCCGGCAGCCGGCCGCCGCGATCGCCGGGATCTGGTGGCGCCAGGAGAACCACAGGTGCGGGAACCCATGGCACAGCACCACCAGCGGTCCGGCACCCTGCTCGACATAGTGCATGCGGATGCCGTTGATGTGCGCGTAGCGGTGCGTCCAGCTCGCCATCGATGTTCGGGCTCGTCTTTAGAGGGATGTTGCGCCTGCGCAAGGCACGCCCGGCAAGCGTATATGCGAAATCACGGGAAGGCGATTGTCAGCAATGATATGCCGGCGCGCGTCGGCACGGTGCTCGACCGGAGGTTGTCCGAGCCCAGGCCGGGGTGAGCCAACGGCGCACGTCCGGCGCGGGCAGCGCTCGGGATATCCGTCACGCGTCGTCCCCGCACGCGCAGGCAGCGGAGCGCCAGCTCCGCTGCCCTCGTTTATCACCGGCGCTTGGCCGTCGCGTTACGCCGCCTTACGCGGTCTGCCTAGCGCGTCCGCGCGTTGTGCTTCTTGTTGTAGATGCGATTGCTCTGGTGGTTCTCGGAGCCCTGGATCCTGCGCTGCTCGCCGGCACCCACATGACCGTTCGCAGCCGCGTTGGCTTCCTTGCGGTCGACGTGTGCCTGTCCGCGCTCGAGTGAGCCCGCTTCGCGGTTGGTGAGTGAGCCATTATTGATGCCGTTGGCGATGCGCTGCTGCTGATTCACATTGCGCTGCACGTCGCTCTGCATGCGCTGCGAGGATGCCGAATTGGGATTGCCTTTCACGGCGTTGTGCTTGTCGTCGTAAATGGCGTTGCTCTGGCGATTCTCCATCGCGTTCAGCCGTGACTGCTCGGCCGGGCTGATGGAGCCGTTCCTGAGGTCCTTCGACTCCACGCGGTCGATGTTCTGCTGCCCGCGCTCGAGTGAGCCCGCTTCCTTGGTCGACAACTGACCGGACTGCAGACCCTGCTCGATACGCTCTTGTTGGTTGACGTTGCGCTGCTGATCTTCCTGCGCATTCTGTGCGAACGCGCTCGAGGCGAGCAGCGCTCCCGAGGCAATCATCAGACTCATTAAGTGTTTGTTCATAAGTCTCACCTGTCGGAAAGCAAAAGTAAGAAATGCCTAAGTTATTGCGCATAACGGCCGGGGTTGGCGCGCGTTGACCGTCGCTGGCGAGATGCGACCTGTTGTCGCCCGCCACAGACGCTCCGTGGGAGCCTTGAGCCCGCGGTGCGACTCCCCGATCCGTCGTAGGGGGCTGCAGGTCAGGAGCTGCGCTGAACTGTGTCTGGAGGATGCGCACCCGTGAGACTTTCTTCTCGCGCGGCTGCTCGGTTGTAGCGCCACGCTCGCGGCGCCATTGATCAGTGCAAGCGTTATGCGAACACGGCCGCCGCGGCTTTCGATGTCAGTCTTACGGCCGTCCCGCGCGACTCACGCAACTCGCAGCAAGTCGGCGCCAGCACGTGTGGCGCTTTTTTTGCAGACTGTGATCCGATTTCTAACGAGCAGGAGGACGGCGACCGGGTCGCGCAATTCCTTGCTCAAACGGGGCGTTGGCCAGCTGAGTCGGACTCGCGCGCTACGCGCGCAGCTGCTCCCAGGCGTCTTCCAATCTCGCGATCTGGGTGAGGAGCTTTTCCCGGGCCATGTGCCCGTCATTACTCCCGCGCCACTTGTCGGGGCTAAACCAGCGCGCAAGTTCGGTTTCGATTTCCGCCAGGATAATTATTGGATAGCCCCAGGATGCGTCTGCTCGCAACCTGCGTACGGCGCTCAACGCTCGAGCGAACGTCTCGGGCATCTCGCCGGGGCCGTGATCTACACACACGTGGAGTTCGTCACAATTCCGCGTGACCGCGGCTGCATCCATTCCTGAGCCCTCCGTGAGCGCCCGCCTCGTACGATGGCGCAAAGACGGGCATTGCGCTGTAGGCGAAAGCCGCGAGCTGCTGCACCGAGCCCGGATTGCCGCCACTGCTTCAGGCTCGGTTTGCGTGGCCTCGCAAGGATCCGTGCATTCCATGACCTGATTGCGGATCTGAGCCCGAAGGAAGGCAAGCCGTAAGTCCCCAAGGATTCGCGCCGCACCACGCCGTCTTGGCCCGGGACGTCCGCGCATTAGTGCGGACGAAAAGTGTCAAATCGAATGAGACATAAACGAGCCAAATCATAGTTCCATACAGGCGCAGTCAGGTCAGCGTAAGATGACCTGCAAGCGCCTTATAACGGTCGTAAAGAGCCGGCGGCGTCCTACATTGCAGTTGAGCCGATATAACCATGATGGCTCCCGTGAAAATCGCATTCATCGTTCTTCTCGTTTCGCTGTTGGCAGCCTGCGCCAGTTCGGGTTTCTACGACATGTCCGACGAGTGGTGCGCTGCGCACGTAAGTGCGAGCGCCGCACGCTGTCCCGGGAATCCGCAGCAGGTCGCTGCCAACCAGTCCGAGCGCGTCGCTGACAACGCCGCGCGAGGGAACGATTAGCCTTAGCGCGGATTGAGACTCGCCCACTCGCGCGGGTACCAAACTCGCGCTACGCGGCTGCACCCGGGCGCGAGTGCTGCTTACTGCGGTAGCAGTGTTACCGGAACCTCTGTGACGGAATCGACCGGCAGGCCGTTGACGGTCGCCGCCTTGCGGATAGCGGCTTCGCTCGGCCCCTCGTAGACGCAGTAGGTCTTGGTCTTCGCGGCGTTGGCGTACGACATAATCCAGCGTACCCCGAACTTGGAGTTGTTGACGTTGACCTTGGCCTTGAGGGCCGCGTCGAGTCCGTCAAGCGCGCCCGCCGGGAAGGTGCGCTCGACCAGATAACGGTGAACGCTGCCCGGGTCGCCTGCGGCGACTGCGCTCAGTGAGCCGAGGAATACGGCGAGGAGCGTGCCACGGATTGCGGATTTCAAGCTCGTTCTCCCATGCGCTTGATGCGCTGTGGATCGGGTTTGGTTGCAAACCCTTTCCGGACGACTGACACTGAAATGTACACCCCGTCGGGGCCCTTGTCGGAATAATCGTATTTCCCGCCAGGAAGGCGGCGGCGAGGCGGTTTTTGGCAGCCTCGCACGCAGTGCGGCAACGCGACTACGAGCGCGTAATAAGCCAAATCGCACGATGCACTTCGCCCGTCCTGTACGACGCGCATGCGAGCGCCGCGCACGGGGAGCAAGTCGCTGACGCGTGGCGGTCGTTTCATCGACTGAGGAATTCCCGGTGCTGCGATGTAACGCATTGGCCTTGCGAGCCAACCTGCGCTACGCGCACTCCACCCCTGTTTGAGAAGTTCGGTATCATCGCCGCGCTAGTACCTACCGCGCGCCGAGGCCCTCACGAACAGATCATGCGCCCGTGACGCGTAGACTCCGCATCTTTGTTTCCTCGCCCGGGGACGTTACAGCTGCGCGGGAGATCGCGGCGCTGACGATCGAAGGGTTAGCGCAGAATTACGCGCGCTTCTTCGAGATCGAGCCCTATCTGTGGGAGTTTGAGGCGATGCTCGCCTCCGGCCACTTCCAGGACTCGATCGAGCCGCCGAGTGCCTTCGATGTCGTGGTGCTGATCGTATGGTCGCGGCTTGGCACGTCGCTGCCAGAGCGCACCGCCTTGCGCGAGTATCGCGGCATCGACGGGCGCACACCCGTGAGCGGCTCCGAGTGGGAGTTCGAGGAAGCCTTGCAGGCGGCCCAACGGACGGGCGCTCCCGATCTTCTGGTGTATCGCAGTCTGAAGCCAGCAGCCTTCGACACGGAGGATCCTCGCAGTCGTGAGGTGCAGCTGCAGCAGCTACAGGCACTCGATGCGTTTTGGAGTCGTCACTTCGCCGATCAGGGAAAGTTTATCGGTGCCTATACGGCATTCAGAACCGACGCCGAGTTCGCGTCCGCCTTCGAGAATCATCTGTGCAAGCTGATCGAGAGGCGCATCGCAGCGCTCGGTAGCGTCCGGGGCGATGCCCCTGCCAGAGCCTGGGTGCAGGCGCCATTTCGCGGACTCGAGGCCTACGAATTCGAGCATGCACCAATCTTCTTCGGCCAGGACGAGGCGCTCGCCAAGGCGATGCTGCAGCTGACCGGCAACGCCGAGGCCGGATCACCCTTCCTCATCGTGTTGGGCGCGAGCGGTTCCGGCAAGTCCTCGCTCGTGAAGGCGGGCGTCGTGCCGAAGCTCTTCGTGCCGCGCCGGATCGCCGCTACGGCGTTTCTGCGACGCGTCGTGTTCCGGCCCAGCGATGCGCGCGAGGGTGAAGATCTGTTCGATGCCATGGCGCGCAGGCTGGTGACGCAGGTCAGTGAGCAGGAGGGTTTGTCGGAACTGATCGGGCACGGGCAGTCGCCCGCAAGCCTCGCAGCCCATTTGCGCAACGCCACGACCACGCCCGCCTATCCGATCGCCAGCGCACTCGGCCAACTCACGCTGCAGGCGCGTCAGTCGGGCCGCATGCTCGACTACGAGAACGCGAAGCTCGTGCTCGTCGTGGATCAGCTCGAAGAGCTGTTCACCGGTGAGCGCCACTCGCCGAGCGAGCGGGCGCAGTTCGTTGAACTCCTGGCAGGTCTGGTGCGCTCGGGTTGCGTATGGGTCGTTGCCACGATGCGCAAGGACTTCTGGCATCGAGCCGACGAGACGCCCGAACTCGTACGCATGTCGGAAGGCAAGGGGCGGCTCGAACTCCTGCCACCCGCGCCCGCCCAACTGAGCCAGATGATCCGGCGCCCGGCGGAGGCCGCTGGCGTCAGCTTCGAAGTGCATGGCACGACCAACGTGCCCCTCAACGAGGTGATCGCCGAGGAAGTCGCGCGCGAGCCCGGGGCGCTACCTCTTCTCTCCTATCTTCTGGATCAGCTCTATCGGGCTGATGTACTCGAAGCCCACGGCACGACGCTCACATACGCAACCTACCAGAAGCTCGGCAAGCTTGAGGGAGCGATCGCGACGCAGGCAGAAGCGGTGTTGGGACGATGCGCGCCGGAAGACGCTCAGGCACTGGGTTCCGTGCTGTTCTTCCTCGCGGAGATCGGCGCTGCCGAGGGCAATGTCGGACGCGCCATAGCACGGCGTGTTCCGCTCTCCACATTCCCCGCGGGCAGTCCACAACGGCGACTGGTCGAAGCCTTGCTTGATCCGGGCGCCCGATTGCTCGTCAGCGACACGGAACAAGGGGGGAGCCCGACCGTTCGCGTCGCGCACGAAGCACTTGTATCCCGCTGGGCGCGAGCCCGGGAGTACGTCCAGGGCAACGCCCTGGCGCTCAAGATCCGGCACCGGATCGAGGAGCGCTACGTCTTGTGGCGCGGGCTCAAAGAGGGGGACCGGGAGGCGACACATCGCCAGGCGGCCTCCTTGCCTTGGCTCGCGGCGTGGCGCGCTCGCCTCGGACGCGAGCAGGGACTGCTCTCTGACATTGACCTGACGGATGGACGGCGCCTGCTCAAAGAGCATCGGACGGACACCGAGCCTCACTTGGTTGCTTACATCGAGCGCTCGGTAGCCGATAACCAGCGGATTCACACCCGCACAGTGCGAGTGCTGGCCGCCGTCGCGAGCGTCGTGACACTGCTCGCGGTGGTCGCATTGGGCGCGGGGTGGATTGCGTCCAAGAAGCAGCACGAAGCGGAATATCAGGCTGCGGAGACGTTGAAAGCGCAGTCGGGGTTGCTCGTCGAAGCTGCCGGTCAGCGCCTCAGTGAGTCGGATGTGGCGGGCGCGCAGGGGATCATCCTCGCAGTGCTTACGAACCCTGGATTCGCGCAGGGGCGTACGCCGGCCGCCATCAGTGTGTTTCAGGAAATCCGCGCGGCCGACGTCCAGCTTGCCGTGCTGTCGGGCCATGGCGATTTCGTGAATTCCGCTGCCTACTCGCCCGACGGCACGCGCATCGTCACCGCATCGTTTGACCAGACCGCCCGGATCTGGGACGCGCGCACGGGCATTCAGCTGGCGGTGCTGTCCGGCCATGGCGGCATCGTCACTTCCGCCGCCTACTCGCCCGACGGCACGCGCATCGTCACCGCGTCGGATGACAGGACCGCCCGGATCTGGGATGCGCGCAGCGGCGCTCAGCTGGCGGTGCTGTCCGGCCACGGCGGCATCGTCGCATCCGCCGCCTACTCGCCCGACGGCACGCGCATCGTTACCGCATCCAATGACAAGACCGCGCGGATCTGGGATGCGCGCACCGGCATTCAGCTGGCGGTGCTGTCCGGCCATGCCGGCATCGTCCAATCCGCCGTGTACTCGCCCGACGGCACGCGCATCGTTACCGCATCCAATGACAAGACCGCCCGGATCTGGGATGCGAGTACGGGCGCTCAGCTGGCGGTGCTGGCCGGTCATGGCGGTATCGCCAGTTTCGCCGCCTACTCGCCCGACGGCACCCGCATCGTCACCGCCGCGGCTGACAAGACCGCGCGCATCTGGGATGCGCACACGGGCGCCCAGCTCGTCGTGCTGACGGGCCATAGCGATCACGTCAATTTTGCCGCGTACTCGCCCGACGGCACCCGCATCGTCACCGCCGCGGCTGACAAGACCGCACGCATCTGGGATGCACGCACCGGCGTCCAGCTCGCCGTGCTGTCGGGCCATGGCGATCTAGTGAATTCCGCCGCCTACTCGCCCGATGGCACGCGCATCGTCACGGCATCGCTTGACAAGACCGCACGGATCTGGGAAGCGCATACGGACGCTCAGCTGGCGGTGCTGTCCGGTCATGGCGGCATCGTCACTTCCGCCGCCTACTCGCCCGACGGCACGCGCATCGTCACCGCATCGGATGACAAGACCGCGCGGATCTGGGATGCGCGCAGCGGCGCTCAGCTGGCGGTGTTGTCCGGTCATGGCGGCATCGTCGCGTCCGCCGCCTACTCGCCCGACGGCACGCGCATCGTCACCGCATCGTTTGACCTGACCGCACGGATCTGGGACGCGCGCACGGACGCTCAGCTGGCGGTGCTGTCCGGCCACGGCGATTTCGTGAATTCCGCCGCCTACTCGCCCGACGGCACGCGCATCGTCACCGCATCGTTTGACCAGACCGCCCGGATCTGGGATGCGCGCACGGGCGCTCAGCTGGCGGTGCTGTCCGGCCATGGTGGCATCGTCGAGTCCGCCGCCTACTCGCCCGACGGCACGCGCATCGTCACCGTATCCAATGACAAGACCGCGCGCATCTGGGATGCGCGCACGGGCGCTCAGCTGCGTGGTGCTGTCCGGTCACGGCGGCATCGTCGCGTCCGCCGCCTACTCGCCCGACGGCACGCGCATCGTCACCGCATCGTTTGACAAGACCGCCCGCATCTGGGATGCGCGCACGGGCGCTCAGCTGGTGGTGCTGTCCGGCCATGGCGGCATCGCCAGTTTCGCCGCCTACTCGCC
The DNA here is from genome assembly GCA_963787655.1 of uncultured Gammaproteobacteria bacterium. GTDB lineage: Bacteria > Pseudomonadota > Gammaproteobacteria > Steroidobacterales > Steroidobacteraceae > 13-2-20CM-66-19. Next base: position 488,358 of record CAWBDY010000004.1, read on the forward strand.
CGACGGCACGCGCATCGTCACCGCCGCGGCTGACAAGACCGCCCGGATCTGGGATGCGCACACGGGCGAGCAGCTCGCAGTGCTCTCCGGCCATGGTGATGTCGTTGAGTCTGCCGCCTACTCCCCCGACGGCACGCGCATCATCACGGCTTCGGATGACCAGACCGCACGCATCTGGGATGCGCGCGTGCCAGGCAATATCGCAACCCAGATCCTGTGGGATGCGGCGGCGGAAACCGATCCGCTGCCCGATGTCGATCGGACTCAGCTGGGGCTACTGCCCGATGAGCGAGTCAGAAAATGGTCGACTCATGGATCCGCGTGCGATCAAGCGGCCGCTGCATTCTATGATCCAGATCGGTTAACGGCAGGGGTCGCACTAGCCACAATCGTTGCCGATGTCGCCACTTCCGCCTGCGCGCAAGTTGCCAAGGGCGGAGACTCCCCGAGACTGGCCTATCAGAAGGGGCGCGCCCTGTTGGCAGGACAGGATGTGCCAGGCGCAAAGCGCCAATTCGAGCTTGCGGTGTCAAAAGGCTATCGCGCCGCGCGCGTCGATCTTGCAAATCTCTTAATGGATAGTTCCGCCGGCATGCCCGATCCCAATCGGGCCGCGTTGCTATACGAGCAAGCGTGGCAGGGCGGGGTGCCGGTCGCTGCCTTTGCACTCGGTCAGCTCTACGAGAACGGGGTGCGTGGCCCCGAGGCGGCCTCGACGGTTGTGCGTCCAACAAATGTGTCGAAAGCCTGGCTCTGGTATCAGAAAGGCGCAGACGCCGGCGAACCGAACGCGCTTGCGCGTTTCGCCGAGCGGGACGAGAGCAATGCGATCGCGGAAGCCGACCCACACAAGCGCGATGCACTGCTGCTGCAAGCCTTCAGTTACTACTCAGCTGCCACCGAGCGCGCTCACGATGAGGATTGGCCGCAGGATGCCTGGAGGCATTGGCGTTATCGACGTGCGACGCTCGCCCGCCTGCTCGCGCGCGAAGGTCTGATGCCGCAGGTCGCGCATGCCTACCAGGCGCAGCACGACAAGTGGAGCCCGCATGCGCGGACGCTCTGGCAGGGGATTGCAACCAGACTGAATCTGTAGGCAGCAGAGCGTCGGTGAGGGCGCGCGACTCGAATTGAGCCGCAGAAAAAGCGTACACGCACATTCATACGCACCACGCTCGATCTTCCTGATGAACTGGAACTGGACCACGCCCGTCGGCGGTCGCGCTGAAAGCCCAAAGCCAGTGCCGCGCGACCACCGAAACGCTCGCCGAGATTAAGAATCCCAAACCGCTGGCATTTGTGCAGCAGGCGAACATTGCCCACGGGCCGCAGCAGGGTGAACAACGGCACGTCCCCTCCTGCCGATCCGTCGCGCGCGGGAAAATCTGAAATTCAGCAAAGCAAACTATTGGAGCAGGAACGCAATGAAGGGATGGACGGCGGAGCGACGCAGACGGCAGGCAATGACGATCCACCGCTGGAAGCCGTGGGAGCGATCGACGGGGCCAAAGACATCCGAGGGTAAGGGAAGAGTTGCCCGAAACGCTTATCGCGGAGCTACACGCCCATTGCTTCGGGAACTGGCTCGGGCCTTACGGCAGCAGGAGTTAGGTCCAGCGCGGAGCCTCCATTCTCTCAGAAACAGCGAAAAGGCGAACCGCTCAGAAGCAGCGATCAAGCAGCGCGATGACGAACCCTGACGGCAATCCGCGAAACTGAATCGCGTTCCGCCCTGGCCAGTCGGCCAGCCCAGGTGGCAAGCTACTTGACTCCGCAGTGTCGAAGAAACACTCGAAGCGGCCCGTAGGGCCTACCTGTCGTTGATTGGGAATCTCCGAGAGAGGCCGCGCACCCCATTTGTTTGCGGATGCGCGGCTGCGCGCAGGCTATTTGTAGGTAGCGTTCGCTCTCCAGAGCTGATCGCGGTGCGGGGTGAAATCGACGAGCGAATTGAACGCCGGTGAGAAAAGCGGATTCTTAGATCCAAACTCACGGATCGCAGCGTTCAGCTTGTCGAGTCCATCCGCCGTTGGGGCAAGGATATAGACATAGAACGAGCCAGGATCCTGAGTGTGAATCGTTTCCTCGTCAATTTCGTATTCGACGATAGCCCCGTCGGCCAGGAGCTTCTCAAGAATGGGCACGAATGCAGTTTTGCTTAGCGTCTCAACTGCATCTGGCGGCGCGTCAGCTCTCAGTTTGTAAGTGGCGCTCCGTCCGTAAGCTCCCTTCCATGAGCCTGCTTTCCAGTTGTAAAAGCGGCTGACGAGGATCTGATCCCAGTGCTTGGTGGAAGTGATGGTTAATGAATTGGTCGCGGTCCCAGTCTTATAGAACGCATCGAGCACCTTCATCAGTCCAGCAATTGAGGTTGCCTGGAACCAGTTGTCATGGGTCGGGCCGTCCGCGGTATGCACGAGGCTCTCGTCATCCCCGTATCCAAGCAGCGTGCCGTCGCTGAGCGCTGGCGCGAGAATCTTCTGATTCCCCTGCGCATTGTCCTTATCGACGTCACCCCACTTTGCCCTGGGGTAGACCCAAGAGGAATCGTAGGTGTACATCCGCGGTTTCTCTTTCACTTCTGCCGTTTGTGCCATCACGGCCGCAGGCATCGCGCCGAGGGCAGTTGTAACCGTGACAACGGCGATCAATCTCCACACTTTCGGAATCATGTTTGTCCCCTGGTTGTTATTTAATTGTGCCAGGCGCCATTACGAGCCTTAGCGTGGGCAGTAAAGCTACACCGGTTACGAGCCGTCCGCTCGACCGGTCGCGTGGTCCTCAATTACAGCGCGGTAGTCAATTTCTCCGAGATGGATTTTGTAGTCGCTGGTCCCGGAGCGCGCTCGGGATCCGGAAGTGCTTTGGTGCGGCAATCGGACTCACCGATGCGGAGGTGATCAGATATGTGACAGATCGGCAGGGTGTCGACTCTAGTGCCTACCGCGAGCGCCTTGAATCTCTATGGGGACGGGCGTTACAGCCAGTCGACGTTCAAAACCCATTCTGCCAAGTCGACAAATACACCCGGGTGTCGCATCCAGATGTTTTAGGCATAGGAGGCCGGACGCGGATCAAGCGGTTGTACACTCCCTCTGCGAAACCCATTGATTATTGGTTCCCGCCTAAATGGGGATTGAACGACCGGATTGCGTCAGAAGCAGGCGACGTGCTGGAAATCGCGTAGAGCGCGAACACAGGGACTTGGCTGTGGCTACACTGGAGCCAACGATGTAGCCACTGCTAAATAAAGCCTCAATACTTTAGATATCTATTCCGCGTTCTGCACCTGCTCGCGCATCTGCTCAATCAACACCTTCATGTCCACGGCACTGCGCGTCGTCTCCAGATCCTGCGACTTGGACGAAAGTGTGTTGGCTTCGCGGTTGAGCTCCTGCATGAGGAAATCGAGACGGCGACCGGCCGGCTCGCCGCCAGCGATCACGCGGCGCACCTCGGCGATGTGGCCGCTGAGCCTCTCCAGCTCCTCGTCGACGTCCAGGCGCTGCAAGAGCAGCGCCAGCTCCTGCTCGATGCGCTCGGGCTCGACGCTGGTGCCGAGCTCCGCCAGCCGCTCGTCGAGCCGGGTGCGCACGCGCGCGTGCACTTCCGGCAGGCGGCCGCGTACGCCCGCAATCAGCGTCTCGAGTCCCGTGCAGCGCTGCTCGAGCAGCTCGCGCAGACGCGCGCCCTCGCGGCCGCGCGCAGCCACCAGGTCCTCGAGCGTCGCGCCGAATACCGCATAGGCCACCGCCAGCAGCTGCTCGCCCGAGGCGCTGTCCTCGCGCAACACGCCCGGCCAGCGCAATACGTCGAGCGCAGTCACCGCCGCCGGCGCACGCAGCGCATTGTTCACCACGTGCACCGCAGCCAGGAGGCGCGCGAGGGCCTCGGGATCCACTTCGAGTGCGGCAGTGGCGCCCTGCGGCCGGCGGTAGCTGAGTGTGCAATCGACCTTGCCGCGACGCAGCTGGCGCGTAAGTCGCGTGCGCAGCTCGCCTTCCGCGGCGCGCAGCTCGTCGGGCAGGCGGAAGCCGGCCTCGAGAAAACGGTGGTTGACGCTGCGCAGTTCGCACACCAGCGTCCCCCACGATCCGGTGGTCTCGCGGCGCGCGAAGCCGGTCATGCTTGCGATCATGCTGGAGTTCGTCACAGGTGATATAAAGCGTCAGCAAGTCTAACAGACACACGGAATCTTCTTGCGGGTCGAATACGCGGATATCAGCCTGCTCGGCGGTCGCGAGGAAAATCAGGACCGCGTGACTGCGGCCGTCGCCGAACAGGCGGCGCTCCTGCTGGTGGTCGACGGCATGGGCGGACACGCCCACGGCGCGCGTGCTGCGCAGGTGACGCAGGACGTGATCGTCGAGGCCTTCTGGAACGCGCCGCAGCCGCTGTTCGACCCCCTGGGCTTTCTGCATCTGACGCTCGGGCGGGCGCATCACGAAGTGGTGAAGCTCGGTGCAAAGCTGGCGCTGGAGCAGCGCCCGCGCGCCACGTGCGCGCTGTGCCTGGTGCAGCAGGGTGCCTGCTGGTGGGCACACGTCGGCGACAGTCGCCTCTACCACGTGCGCCAGGGCGCGCTCGTCGCGCGCAGCCGCGACCACAGCCACGTGGAGCTTTTGCTGCGCGAAGGACTCATCAACGCCGAACAGGCGCACAATCATCCGATGCGCAACTTCGTGGAGTGCTGCCTGGGCGGCGATCCGATACTGCCGGACATGGCACTCGGCCGCCGCCGGCCGCTCAAGCCCAACGACACGCTGCTGGTGTGCACCGACGGCCTGTGGGGCTCGCTCCAGGACAGCGAGATCGCCAGCGGGCTCGGCACGGCCGGCGCGCTGCGCGACAAGCTCCTCGAACTCGGCGAGCGCTCGGTCAAGCGCGCCGGAACCGGGAGCGACAACACCACGGCGGCGGCGCTGCGCTGGCTGGGGGATTAGCGATGGCGCGCCCCTCAGGACGTGCCGCCGATCAGCTGCGTGCGGTGAGCTTCGAGCGCCGTCACGCCAAGCATGCCGAGGGCTCGGTGCTGGTGGAATTCGGCGACACGCAGGTGCTGTGCACCGCGAGCGTCGAGGAGACCGTGCCGCACTTCCTGCGCGGCAAGGGCCAGGGCTGGATCACGGCCGAGTACGGCATGCTGCCGCGCGCGACGCACACGCGCACGGCGCGCGAGGCCGCCCGTGGCAAGCAGAGCGGCCGCACGCAGGAGATCCAGCGCCTCATCGGCCGCGCGCTGCGCGGCGTGGTGGATCTGAAGGCGCTCGGTGAGCGCACCATCACGCTCGACTGCGACGTGCTGCAGGCCGACGGCGGCACGCGCACCGCCGCCATCACCGGCAGCTTCGTGGCGCTGTCGCAGGCCTGCGAGCACCTGCAGCGGCGGCGCCTGATCGGCGCAAGTCCGCTGCACGGGCAGGTGGCGGCCGTATCCGTCGGCATCGTCGGCGGCGTGCCGGTGCTCGATCTGGACTACGCCGAGGACTCGCAGGCGGAAACCGACATGAACGTGGTGATGAACAACGGCGGCGCCTTCGTCGAGGTCCAGGGCACCGCCGAAGGTCACGCCTTCCGGCGCCACGAGCTGGATGCGCTTCTGAACCTTGCGACCACCGGCATCGGCGCCTTGTTCGCATTGCAGCAGCAGGCGCTGCAGGGACCGTGACGCGCGTCGTCCTCGCCAGCGCCAACCCCGGCAAGCTGCGCGAACTGGCCGCGCTGCTTGCGCCGCTGTCGCTCGAGCTGATTCCCCAGCAGCAGCTCGGCATCGCCTCGGCTGCCGAGAGCGGCAGCACCTTCCTCGACAATGCGCTCCTCAAGGCGCGCCATGCCGCGCAGCGTGCGCAGCTGCCGGCGCTGGCGGACGATTCGGGGCTGGAAGTGAGCGCCCTCGATGGGCGTCCCGGGGTGCAATCGGCGCGCTACGCGGGTGAGAACGCCAGCGATACCGAGAACCTGCAGCTGCTTCTGGCACAGCTCAAGGACGTGCCGGACGCACAGCGCCAGGCGCGCTACCAGTGCGTCATCGTGCTGGTGCGCAGCGCCGCGGATGCGGCACCGCTCATCGCCCGCGGCAGCTGGTCCGGACGCATCGCGCGCCAGCCGCGCGGCGCGGGCGGCTTCGGTTACGACCCGGTGTTCGTGCCGCACGGCGAGGAACGCAGCGCCGCGCAGCTGACGCAAGCGCAAAAGAACGCGGTCAGCCACCGCGGCCAGGCGCTCGCAGCCCTCGTCGCGATGCTCGAAGGCTCAGGCTATATTCGCGCTCCATGACGCGCGGCACGCTCTTCGTCATCTCGGCACCTTCCGGGGCCGGCAAGACCTCGCTGGTGAAGGCGCTGCTCGACAGCGATGCGCGCCTGCAGCTGTCCGTGTCGCACACCACGCGCAAGCGGCGCCCCACCGAGGAGGACGGCCGCGAATATCATTTCGTGACGGTGGAGCAGTTCGAGCGCCGGGTGAAGGACCACGAGTTTCTCGAGCACGCCCGCGTGTTCGACAACTACTACGGCACCTCCGGCGCCTTCGTCGCGCAGCAGCTGACGGCAGGCCACAACGTGGTGCTGGAGATCGACTGGCAGGGCGCGCAGCAGGTGCGACGCAGCATGCCGCAGTGCGTCAGCATCTTCATTCTGCCGCCGTCCCGGCAGGCGCTGGCGCAGCGCCTGGCGCGGCGCGCCACCGACTCGCCCGAGGTCATCGCGCGCCGCCTGGCCGACGCTGCCGCCGACATGGCGCACTACCGCGAGTTCGACTACGTGGTGGTGAACGATGACTTCGCGCAGGCGGTGACGGAGCTGCGCAGCATCGTCGCCGGCAAGGGTGAGGCTTTGCGCAGCGACCGCGCCCAGCTCGCACCGCTCCTCAAGGAACTGCTGCGCGCCTAGAGCGGCTGCGCCGGGAATGCATCGGCGCGGCGCAGTTGCGGAAACAGGCGCGCCCACAGCGCCAGCACCACGAGCGTGGCGCATCCGCCCAGCACCACCGAGGGCACCAGCCCCACGGCGCTCGCCAGCATCCCCGACTCGAACTCGCCGAGCTCGGCCGACGCACCGATGAACATGGCGTTCACCGCGCCGACGCGGCCGCGCAGCGCATCCGGGGTCGCGCCCTGGATGAGGACGCCGCGGATGTAGACGCTGATCATGTCGCCGGCTCCGAGCACGACGAGGCACAGCAGCGACAGCCACAGCGACTGCGAAAGCGCGAACACCACCGTGCCGATGCCGAACACGGCCACACCGGCGAACAGCCAGCGGCCGACACGCCGGCGCAGCGGCAGCACAGCAAGCAGCGCGCCGCAGGCGACCGCGCCGACGGCCGGGGCGGTGCGCAGCAGTCCGAGTGCCTGCGGGCCGACGTGCAGCACGTCCTTGGCGTAGGCCGGCAGCACCGCGCCGCAGCCACCGAGCAGCACCGCGACGAGGTCGAGCGAGATCGCGCCCAGCACCAGCGGGCGCGAGCGGATGAAATCGAGTCCGGCGAGCACGTTCTGCCAGGAGAAGCCGCCGGCCGGGCTGACGTGTGTGCGGCGCGGATGTACGCGCGCCATCGCCAGCGTCGCGGCGCACAGCAGCGCGAACGCGCAGCCGTACACCACCTCAGGGCCCACCAGATACAGCACGCCGCCGAGCACCGGGCCGGCGATGCCGGCGGCCTCGCGGATGCTGGAACTTGCCGCCGTGGCGCGCGCGAAGCCCGCCGGCGCTACGAGGTTCACCACCATGGCGCCGCCGGCCGGCATGGCGAAGGCGCGCGCGCTGCCGAACAGCGCCAGCACCAGATAGATGAGCCACATGCGGTAGAGGCCACCGTAGACGCACATGAACAGCAGCGCGCTGCCGAGCGCCTGGGCGGCAAGGCAGGCCGTGGCAATGCGGCCGCGATCGTGCCGGTCGGCAAAATGCCCGGCCGGCAGCACCAGCAGGATGAACGGCGCGAACTGCGCCAGGCCGACGAAGCCGAGCTGCGCGAAGCTGCCGGTGAGCTGGTACACCTGCCAGCCGATCGCGACGCTCTGCATTTCGGCCGCCAGGGTGGCGAGGGCATTCGCCGCCAGGTACGGGCGCAGGCCGGCGCTGCGCAGTGCCGGCCCGGGCTCTGTTTTGCTGCTATGACTGACCACCAGTCAGTAAGTTAGCAAAGTCCTTTGACGAGGGCAAATGGACCCCCGAGGAAACCAAGATCCATCTCGTCAGAACTTGACTGACCGCCATTCACTGAGGGACGCTGCCGCCATGCGCAGCGCAACCCCGGTGCCACGCACCAAGCCCGCCACGGTGCGACGCGAGGAACTGCTGAGCGCTGCGCAGCGGCTGTTTCTCGAACAGGGCGTCGCCCCGACGACCATCGAGCAGATCACGCAGCGCGCCCAGGTCGCCAAGGGCACCTTCTACCTGCAGTTCGCCAGCAAGGAAGCACTGATCGAAGCACTGCGCGAGCGCTTCGCCGCGCAGCTGCTCGCCGGCGTCGACGCCGCCGTGGCGCGCGCCGCGCCTGCGGACTGGCCGGGCAAGCTTGCCGGCTGGGCGCGTGCGGCGACCGCCGGCTACCTCGATTCCATGCGCCTGCACGACCTGCTGTTCTACGCGGCGCGCCCCGCGGGCGGTGTGGGGATGACCGACAACCCGCTCATCGACCATCTGCTGGCGCTGCTGCTGGCCGGTGCGCACGCCCGCGCCTGGCGCATCGACGAGCCGCGCACGCTCGCCGTGTTCCTCTTTAATGGCCTGCACGGCATCGTCGAAGCGGCGGCGCACGGCCGCGAGCCGCACCGCAGGCGCGCAGCCGAGCAGCTCGAGCAGCTGTTCTTCCGCGCCGTGGGCATAAGCCCCTGATACGGCGCGGCGCGTGCCGTCAGGCCGGTTTTCGCTTATAGTGGTAGACCCTGCGCGCCGCTTCGCGGTGCCTTTCAACAGTTAAGCGATCATGGCCCGAATCACCGTAGAAGACTGTCTGCAGAACGTCGATAACCTGTTCCAGCTGGTGCTGCTGGCGGCCCAGCGTGCGCGCCGGCTCGCCAACGGCGCCGAGGCAACGCTGCCGCTCGAGAACGACAAAGCCACCGTGCTGGCGCTGCGCGAAATCGCCGCCGGCAACGTCACCGCCGAGATGCTGCGCGAGCCGGAACCGGCTCCCGAGGTCGTGGCCCCGGAGGCCGACAACCAGTCGAGTTTCCGCGCCCCGCAGTTCGGTCTCGGAGACTGACGGCGCACGCGTGAGCCATGGACTATGCGTCTTCGCTCCTGGGACTGCTGCCCGGCGGAAGACGCACTCCCGGGCTGAAGGAACTGCTGGGCACGGTTGACGGCTACCTGCCCCCCGACCAGGTCGGGCGCATCCGCGAGGCGGCCGAATTCGGCACCTCGGTCCACCAGGGTCAGAAACGCCTCTCGGGCGAGCCGTTCATCGCGCATCCGGTGGCCGCGGCCGCCATCCTCGCGGATCTGCGGCTCGATGCCGACACCATCGTCGCCGCGATCCTGCACGACGTCATCGAGGACACCCCGACGCCGAAGGATCAGCTGGCGGCGCGCTTCGGCGCCGACGTCGCCGAGATCGTCGACGGCGTCACCAAGCTCGACCAGATCAAGTTCAAGAGCCGCGAGGAGGCGCAGGCAGAGTCGTTCCGCAAGATGCTGCTGGCGATGGTGCGCGACCTGCGCGTCATCCTGGTGAAACTCGCCGACCGCACGCACAACATGCGCACCATCGAGGCGATGGCCGCGCCGCGGCGCCGCGCCATCGCGCGCGAGACGCTCGAGATCTACGCGCCGATCGCCGAGCGCCTCGGGCTCTACAACATGAAGCTCGAGCTCGAGGACCTGGGCTTCAAGGCGCTCTACCCGCGCCGCTACCACGTGCTGGAACGCGCCCTGCGGCGCGCGCGCGGCAACCAGAAGGAGTTCCTGAAGAAGATCGAGCAGCAGCTGAACGCGGTGCTGATGAAGAGCGGCATCCCGGCGCGCGTAGTGACGCGCGAGAAGCACTTGTACAGCGTCTACCGCAAGATGCGCCGCAAGCGCGCCATGCTCAACGAGATCGTGGACGTCTACGGCATCCGCATCGTGGTCGACACCCCCGACACCTGCTACCGCGCGCTCGGCGCCGTGCACTCGGTGTTCAAGCCCATGCCCGGGCGCTTCAAGGACTACATCGCCATCCCGCGCGTCAACGGCTACCAGTCGCTGCACACGACGCTGTTCGGTCCCAACGGCGTGCCCATCGAGTCGCAGATCCGCACCGGCGACATGCACCGCGTCGCGGAGGCCGGCATCGCGGCGCACTGGAAGTACAAGACCGGCGACAGCGATTCGACCCAGCAGCAGCGCACGCGCGAGTGGCTGTCGAACCTCGTGTCGCTGCAGGAGGCGGGCACCTCGGAGGAATTCCTCGAGAGCGTCAAGGTCGACCTGTTTCCCGACAAGGTGTACGTGTTCACGCCCAAGGGCGAGATCCTGCGGCTGCCCTCGGCCGCGACCGTGGTCGACTTCGCCTACGCGGTGCACACCGACATCGGCAACCGCTGCGTCGCCGCCAAGATCGACCGGCGCATGACGCCGCTGCGCACCGTGCTGCGCAACGGCCAGACCGTGGAGATCATCACGGCCAAGGGCGCGACCCCCAATCCGTCCTGGGTGAATTTCGTGGTGACGGCCAAGGCGCGCAGCGCCATCCGTCATTACCTGAAGAGCCTGCGGCGCAGCGAGGCGATCGCGCTCGGCGCCAAGCTCCTCAGCCAGGCACTCGGCGAATTCGGGCTGACGCTCGAGGATGTCAGCGACGCGGTGCGCGGCGCAGCCCTCGGCGAGCTCGGCATGAAGGACCTGGACGAGCTGTACGAGAAGGTCGGCCTCGGCGAGCGCCTGGCGCCGCTGGTGGCGCGGCGCCTGCTGCCCTCGACCCCGACCAGCAGCGGGCCGGCCGGTCTCGCGCCGCTCGCCATCGCCGGCACCGAGGGGCTGCTGGTCACGTATGCGCGCTGCTGCTTCCCGGTGCCGCACGACCCGATCTTCGCCTTCCTCTCGGCCGGCCGCGGCGTGGTGATCCACCGCGAGAACTGCGTCAACGTCGAGGACTACCGCAAGCACCCGGAGAACTGGCTGCCGGTCAGCTGGCAGACCCACTCCGACCGGCTGTTCTCCTCCGAGATCCGCGTCTACGTCGTCAACCGCACGGGCGTGCTGGCGGCGGTGGCCGCCGCCATCGCCAGTGCCGAGACCAACATCGACCACGTCTCGATCGACGAGCAGGACAGCGACACCGCGGTGCTGACCTTCGAGCTGCGGGTGCGCGACCGCCGCCACCTGGCGCGCCTGGTGCGTATCATCCGCCGCATGCCCGACGTGACGCGCGTGACGCGCACCATCGCCGCCCACGCCCGCGACGAGCAGGACAGCGAAGGCGATGGGGATGCTGACGGCGACAGCGACGCCGACACGGAGAGCGACGATTAGCGCTGCGCCACCATTGCGAACCTAAGGAGACCCACGGGGATGAGCCGCCAGACCATTCATACCGAGCAGGCGCCACAGGCGATCGGCACCTATTCACAGGCGGTGCGCGCCGGCGACACCGTCTATCTGTCCGGCCAGGTGCCGCTCGATCCGGCCACCATGCAGCTGGTGAGCGGCGACATCGAGACGCAGATCCGCCGCGTGTTCGACAACCTCAAGGCGGTGGCGGAAGCGGCCGGCGGCTCGCTCGCCCACGCCGTCAAGTTCACCATCTATCTCACCGATCTGTCGCACTTCGCCAAGGTCAACGAGGTGATGGCGCAGTACTGCGCCAAACCCTACCCGGCGCGCTCGACCCTGGGGGTTGCGCAACTGCCGCGCGGCGCGCAGATCGAGATCGAGTGCATCCTGCAGCTGGGCTGAAGAGCGCGCCGCACGGCGCTGCCGCCGATCTCGGCGCGACCGAGCGCGCCGTCACCACGCTGCGCGGCGTCGGCGCAGCGCTCGCCGAGCGCCTGGCGCGGCTGGGCGTCACACGCGTGTCGGACCTGCTGTTCCTGCTGCCGCTGCGCTACGAGGACCGCACCCAGATCACGGCCATCGGCGCGCTCACGCCCGGGGTGCGCGCCGCGGTCGAGGGCGAGGTGCAGCTGTGCGAAGTCGCCTACCGCGGCCGCCGCCAGCTGTTGTGCCGCATCTCCGACGGCTCGGGCTTCCTCACCCTGCGCTTCTTCTATTTCTCGGGCAGCCAGCAGGCGAACCTGGCGCGCGGCACGCGGGTGCGCTGCTTCGGCGAGGTGCGCCGCGGCCCGCTGGGACTGGAGATGGTGCATCCGGAGTACCGCCGCCTGAACGCCGGCGCCGCCGCCCTGGAGGAGACGCTCACGCCCATCTACCCGAGCACCGAAGGCGTGCCGCAGGGGCGGCTGCGCGCGCTCATCGGCGAGGCGCTGCGGGCAGCGCAGCGCGCGGGCCTTACCGACTGGCTGCCGCCCGACGTGGGACTGCCGCCGGGCCTGCCGACGCTGCCGCAAGCGCTGAGCTATCTGCACGCGCCGCCGCGCGGTGCGCAGCTGCAGGAACTGGCCGCCGGCCGTCACCCCGCGCAGCGCCGCCTCGCCTTCGAGGAACTGCTGGCGCATCACCTGGCGCTCAAGCTGCGCAAGCGCGCGCTCAAGACCGATCCGGCAGAGGAACTTGCCGACCGCGATGCGCTCGCCACGCGCTTCGTCAAAGCCCTGCCGTTCGCCCTCACCGGCGCGCAGGCGCGCGCGCTCGCCGATGCCGACGCGGACCTTGCGAGCAACGTGCCGATGGTGCGCCTGCTGCAGGGCGATGTCGGCTGCGGCAAGACAGTGGTGGCCGCGGCCGCCGCGGCGCGCGCCGCCGGCAGCGGCGCGCAGGCAGCGCTCATGGCACCCACCGAACTGCTCGCCGAGCAGCACTGGCGCAATTTCAACCACTGGTTCGCCCCTCTCGGCGAAACGGTCGCGCTGGTGTCCGGGAGCCTGCCGGCGCGCACCCGCCGCAGTGCGCTGGCGGCGATTGCCAGCGGCGAGATCCGCGTGGTGGTCGGCACGCATGCACTGTTCCAGCAGGGCATCGAATTCCAGCGCCTGGCACTGGTCATCGTCGACGAGCAGCACCGCTTCGGCGTACAGCAGCGCCTGCGGCTGTCGGAGAAAGGCCAGCTGGCGGGGCGCCTGCCGCACCAGCTCATCATGACGGCGACCCCCATCCCGCGCACGCTCGCGATGACCGCCTATGCCGACCTCGACATCTCGGTGATCGACGAGCTGCCGCCGGGCCGCACCCCGGTACAGACCGTGGTGCTGCCCGAACAGCGGCGCGCTGAGGTGGTGGCGCGCATCGTGGCAGCCTGTCGCGCCGGGCGGCAGGTCTACTGGGTGTGCCCGCTGATCGATGAGTCGGACGAACTGCGCGCGCAGGCGGCCGAGGAAACCGCCGCGCGCCTGGCAGCGGCGCTGCCCGGCGTGCGCGTCGGCCTGGTGCACGGGCGCATGCCGGGCGCGGCACGCGACCAGGCCATGCACGCCTTCAAGGGCGGCAAGATCCAGCTCCTGGTCGCAACCACGGTGATCGAAGTGGGCGTCGACGTGCCCAATGCCACGCTCATGGTGATCGAGAATGCCGAGCGCATGGGACTGGCGCAGCTGCACCAGCTGCGCGGCCGGGTCGGGCGCGGCACGGCAGCGAGCAGCTGCGTGCTCCTGTACCGCGCGCCGCTGTCGCCGCTGGCGCGCGCGCGCCTCAAGGTGATCCGCGACAGCAGCGACGGTTTCGAGATCGCGCGGCGCGACCTGGAGCTGCGTGGCCCGGGCGAGCTGCTGGGCACGCGCCAGACCGGGCTGGCGCAGCTGCGGGTCGCCGATCTCATGCGCGACGCCGACCTGCTGCCGAAGGTGCAGCACAGCGCCGAGCGGCTGCTCGCCAGCTATCCCGACAACGTCGCCGCCCTCACCGCGCGCTGGGTGGGCGCCGGCGAGCGCTACGGGCGCGTCGGCTGACATGCACGCGCCAGGCCACGCGCCGCGCGCGGTCGTGTGCTTCGGCGAGGCGCTCATCGATTTCCTCGCGCAGCCACCGCTGAGCGCCGCCGCGCCGCGCCAGTTCGCAGCCTTTGCCGGTGGCGCACCGGCCAACGTCGCGGTGGCCGTGGCGCGCCTCGGCGGTGCGGCGCGCTTCGTCGGCATGCTGGGCGAGGATCTGTTCGGGGAGCTGCTCGCCGGCGAGTTCACGCGGGCCGGTGTCGACATCGGCTGCGCGCCGCGCACCGCCGCGGCCAGAACCGCGCTGGCGTTCGTGGCGCTGGATGCGCACGGCGAGCGCAGTTTCAGTTTCTACCGGCCGCCGGCCGCGGACCTCATGTTCCGCGAGACACACCTGAGCGCGCAGTGCTTCGCGAACGCGGCCGTGTGGCACGTGTGTTCCAACAGTCTCACCGAGGAACCGATCGCGGCCGCCACGCTGGCCGGCATGCGCCGCGCGCGCGCGGCCGGCGCGCTGGTCAGCATGGACCTCAACCTGCGTCCATCGCTGTGGGCCGCCGGCACCGATCCGACGCCGCGCCTGTGGGCGGCGCTCGGCGAGGCCGATCTGGTCAAGCTCGCCGCGAGCGAACTTGAGTTTCTGGCGAGTGCCTGCGGCGGCAGCGATGCGGTGCTCGAGCGGCTGTTCGCCGCGCGCACCCGCTGTGTGCTGGTCACGGACGGCGCCGCGCCGGTGCGCTGGTGCACGCCACTCGCGCACGGCACGGTGGCGACGTTCACCGTCGCGGTGCTCGACAGCACCGCCGCAGGCGATGCGTTCGTCGGCGGCTGGCTGAAGTCGCTGGTCGACGCCGGCGTCGAGCGCAGCAACCTCACCGCCTGGCTGCGCGGTCCCGCGCTGCAGGCGAGCGTGCGCTTCGCCGCCGCCTGCGGTGCGCTCACCACCACTCGTCTCGGTGCCTTCGCGGCGATGCCGCAGGCGCACGAGGTGCAGCTGCTGCTGCGCTCGTGAGGCGCGCGCTGCGCCCTGCCTCCCCGCCGGCACCCGTGGTAACTTCCGCGCATGGCCGCCGTCATCTCCACGGAGCCCAAGTCCGCGCCGCAGTATCCTGAAGCTCCGCTGTCTGCGCGTCTGGGGCGGCGGGTGAGCCTGTACGCGCGTCTCATGCGGCTCGACCGCCCGGTCGGCACCTGGCTGCTGCTGTGGCCGGCGCTGTGGGCGCTGTGGATCGCCGGCGCGGGGCGTCCCGCGCCGCGCGTGCTCATCGTGTTCGTGCTCGGGGTGATCGTGATGCGCGCCGCCGGCTGCGTCATCAACGACTTCGCCGATCGCGACATCGATCCGTACGTGCGCCGTACCCGCGACCGGCCGCTGGCGGCGCGCCTGCTCGCGCCGGACGAGGCGCTGGTGCTGTTCGCGCTGCTCGGCGCGGCCGCGCTGTACCTGGTGACGCGGCTCGATCTGCTCACCGTGAAGCTCGCCTGCATCGGCGCGCTGCTCACCATTTCCTATCCGTTCCTGAAGCGCTTCTTCCCCATGCCGCAGCTGTACCTCGGCGTCTCCTTCGGCGGCTGGAGCGTGCCCATGGCGTTCGCCGCGCAGAGCGGCGCACTGCCGCGCGTCGCCTGGGTGCTGTACATCGCCGCCGTCATCTGGGCGGCGATCTACGACACCATGTACGCCATGGTGGACCGCGAGGACGATCTCAAGATCGGCGTGAAGTCGAGCGCCATCCTGTTCGCCGACATGGACAAGCTCCTGATCGGCGTCATGCAGCTGATGATGCTGTACGCGCTGGTGCTGGTGGGCCGCAGCATGCACTACGGACCCTGGTACCGCGGCGGGGTGATCGCCGCGGCGCTGCTGTTCGTGTGGCAGCAGTGGCTCATCCGCCGGCGCGACCCGGCCGGCTGCCTGCGCGCCTTCCTCAACAACCAGTACGTCGGGCTCGCGGTGTTCTTAGGCATCCTGCTGCAGTACGTGTACGCCGAGTGAGCCGTGGCGACGCACAAGAACCGCCCGCTGCCCGTGCGCTTCGGCTTCGCGCTGCGCGGCATCGCGCACGCGCTGTCGAGCGAGGCGAGCCTCAAGTTTCAGGCCGCCGCGGGGCTGCTGGCCTTCCTGGTGCTGCTGCTGCTGCGGCCGGCGGCGCAGTGGTGGGCGCTGCTGGCGCTCGCCTGCGCCGCGGTGCTGGCAGCGGAGCTGTTCAACACCGCCATCGAGCAGCTCGCGGATGCGCTGCACCCGCACGAGCATCCGCGCATCGCCATCGCCAAGGACTGCGCCGCCGCGGCGGTGCTGCTGGCGGTGCTGGGCGCGCTCGGCGTGGCCGCCGCCTTCATCGCCCACATGATCAATAATTAACCAATTGTCGACCAAGCGGCAGCGCGCTCGTTGACACCTTCGGCCGCCCTCGGGCATGGTCGCAAAGGCCAAGCCAGCCTTAAGGGATAAGTCAGCCATGAGTGAATTCGAGCGCGACCTGGACGGGTCGCCGCGGCACGACTGGACGCTGGCAGAGGTGCAGGCGCTGTTCGCGCTGCCGTTCATGGACCTGATCCTCGCCGCGCAGCGCGTGCACCGCGCGCACCACGCCGCCAACACCGTGCAGATGAGCACGCTGCTGTCGATCAAGACCGGCGCCTGTCCTGAGGACTGCGCCTACTGCCCGCAGAGCGTGCGCTACGACACCGGCCTGCCGCGCGAGGCGCTCATGCAGGTGGCGGCCGTGCGCGAGCACGCCGCGCGCGCCAAGGCGGCCGGCGCCACGCGCTTCTGCATGGGCGCGGCCTACCGCGCGCCGAAGGCGAAGGACCTCGAGGTGATCGCGCAGATGATCCGCGAGGTGCGCGCGCTGGGACTGGAGAGCTGCGCCACGCTCGGCATGCTCAGCGCCGCGCAGGCCGATGAGCTCAAGGCCGCCGGCCTCGACTACTACAACCACAACCTCGACACCTCGCCCGAGTTCTACGGCGAGATCATCACCACGCGCACCTACCAGGACCGTCTCGACACGCTGGATGCGGTGCGCAGCGCGGGGCTGAAGGTCTGCTGCGGCGGCATCGTCGGCATGGGCGAGTCCCTCACCGACCGCGCGCAGCTGCTGCGCACGCTCGCCAACCTGCCGCAGCACCCGGAGAGCGTGCCGATCAACCGCCTGGTGCGCGTGCCCGGCACGCCGCTGGCAAACGTCCCGGAAGTGGACCCGTTCGACTTCGTGCGCACGATCGCGGTGGCGCGCCTTCTCATGCCCGGCGCGCAGGTGCGCCTGTCGGCGGGGCGCGAGGCGATGAGCGATGAGCTGCAGGCGCTGTGCTTCCTCGCCGGCGCCAACTCCATCTTCTACGGCGAGAAGCTGCTCACCACCGGCAACCCCGACGTGGCACACGACCGCGGACTGTTCGTGCGTCTCGGACTTACGGCGGCGGGCCATGAAACGGAACGCGCCGGCGCTTGAGGCCGCGCTGTCGCAGCTCGCCCGGCTGCAGCTGCGGCGCGCCCGCGCCACCCTCGAGGTCAGCTGCGCGGCCGGCGCCGTGCTGCGCAGCGGCGCCCGCCAGCTCATCGATTTCAGCAGCAACGATTACCTGGGTCTGGCGCGCCACCCGGCGCTCGCCGCAGCGCTGAGCGCGTGTGCCGCGAAGCGCGGCGTGGGCAGCACCGCTTCGCACCTGGTCAGCGGCCACGGCACCGAGCACGCGCAGCTGGAGGAAGAGCTCGCCGCCTTCACGGGCCGGGAGCGGGCGCTGCTGTTCTCCACCGGCTACATGGCGAACCTTGCGGTGCTCGCCTGCCTTGCCGGGCGCGGCGAACGCGTGCTGCTCGATCGCCTCAGTCACGCCTCGCTCATCGACGGGGCGCGCCTCTCGGGTGCGCAGCTCAAACGCTACGCGCACGGCGATGCGGCAGCGGCTGCCCGTGCGTTTGACGATGACCCGGCGCGCACCACGCTCATCGCCACCGACGGGGTGTTCAGCATGGACGGCGACCTCGCGCCGCTGCCGCGCCTGGTGCCGCTCGCGCAGCGGCACGGCGCCTGGCTCGTGGTCGACGATGCCCACGGCCTGGGCGTCGTGGGGGCGAGCGGCCGCGGCGTGCTCGAGCACTTTGCTCTCGATGCGCAAGCCGTGCCCGTCCTCATCGGCACGCTCGGCAAGGCCTTCGGCTCCTTCGGCGCCTTCGTCGCCGGCAGCGCGGACCTCATCGAGTACCTCATCCAGAAGGCGCGCCCCTACATCTATACGACGGCGCTGCCGCAAGCCGTCGCGGCCGCCACGCGCGCAGCGCTCGCGCTCGCCCAGCAGGAGAGCTGGCGGCGCACGCGGGTGGCCGCTCTCACCGCCCGCTTCCGTGCTGCCGCGCTCGCTGCCGGCCTGCCGCTCGCTGGCTCGCTCACCCCCATACAGCCGCTGCTGCTGGGGAGCGCTGCGGCGGCACTGGCCGCGCAGCGCGAACTGCACGAGCGCGGCTTCTGGGTGGTGGCCATCCGCCCGCCGACCGTGCCGCCGCGCAGCGCGCGGCTGCGCGTGACGCTCTCGGCCGCGCACAGCGAGGCGCAGGTCGACCAGCTGGTCGAGGCGCTCGCGCAGGCCTGCCTGCCGCGGGGCGCGGCCGCGTGAGCGCGCTCTATCACGAGGTGCGCGGCAGCGGCAGCCGGGATCTCGTGCTGCTGCACGGCTGGAGCCTCAACCTGCGCGTGTTCGACGGCCTGGTGCGCGCCCTCGGCGACAGCTTCCGCATCATCAGCGTCGATCTGCCCGGCCACGGCGGCAGCGACTGGGATCCGAAGGCGGCCACACCGGCCGCCCAGGCGTGGCGCGTGCACGAGACGCTGGCGCGGCTCACCGAGCGCTACTCGCTGCTCGGCTGGTCGCTCGGCGGGCAGGTGGCGCTCGATCTTGCCGCGGCGCTCCCCGGACCGATCGAGCGGCTGGCACTCATCGCCACCACGCCGCGGTTCCTCGCCGCGCCGACCTGGCGCTGCGGCACGCCGCGGCCGCTGCTCGCGCGCATGATCCACCGCATGTACGCCGACAGCGGCCGCGCGGTGAACGAGTTTCTCGCGCTGCAGGTGCGCGGCAGCGCGCCGCGCACGGCCGAGCGCGCGCTCGCACGACTGCGCGGCGCACTGCGCAGCGACGGCTGGGCGCACCCGGCGGCCCTCGCCAGCGGCCTGGCACGGCTGCGCGACAACGACCTGCGGCCGGCGCTGCCGCTGGTGCAGGTGCCGGTACTGGTGGTGGCCGGCCAGCGCGACCGCATCATCCGCCCCGTCGCCTCGCGCATACTCGCGCGCCGGCTGCCGCAGGCGCGTTACCTCGAGATCAAGGGCGCCGCCCATGCGCCGTTCCTGTCGCATCCGCGGCAGTTCGCCAGGCACCTCCAGGAATTCCTCAATGAATGACCCGGGCGCCGCCTTCCGCCTGGACCGCGCGCGCGTGCGCGCCTCGTTCGAGCGGGCGAGCGCGGCCTACGAGTCGTCGGCGGCCCTGCAGGCACAGGTGGGCGAGGAGCTGCTCGAGCGACTGACGGCGTTCAGGTTCGCACCGCGGGTGGTGCTGGATCTGGGCGCGGGCACGGGGCGCATGACGCGCGAGCTGAAACGCCGTTACCCGCGTGCGCTCGTGATCGCCCTCGACATCGCCCCGGGCATGCTCGCGGCGGCGCAGCGTCATCAGCTGCTGTGGCGGCGCTTCGCGCGCGTGTGTGGCGATGCACTGCGCCTGCCGCTCAAGGACCGCAGCGTCGACCTGGTGTGCAGCAACCTGATGCTGCAGTGGTGCGAGCCGCTGCACGCAGCGCTCGCCGAGGTACAGCGCGTGCTCAACGACGGCGGCTTCTTCGCCTTCAGCACCTTCGGCCCCGACACGCTGCACGAGCTGCGCGCGGCCTGGGCGGCGGCGGACGACTATAATCACGTCAATCATTTTCCGGACATGCACGAGGTAGGCGATGCGCTGGTGCGCGCCGGACTTAGCGAGCCGGTGCTGGATGTCGACAGGATCGGCCGCGCCTACCCGGACGCGATGACTCTGATGCGCGATCTGAAAGCGATCGGTGCGCACAACGTCACGGCCGGGCGACCACGCGCGCTCGCCGGACGCGCCCGCCTGGCACGCATGCAGGCGGCCTACGAGGCCTGGCGCACGCCCGCGGGCCTGCCCGTCACCTACGAGGTCGTGCACGGCGCCAGCTGGGGCGCGGGCGGACGGGCGAGCGCTGCCGCGATCGATGGGGTCGCGCGTATCGCGCCGGGCTCGATCCGCCAGGCGGGACAGCGACGATGAGTGCGCGCGGCATCTTCATCACCGGGACCGATACCGGCGTCGGCAAGACCGTCGTGGCCTGCGCCCTGGTGCGGGCTTTCCGGGCCGAGGGCTTCAGTGTCGGGGTCATGAAACCGGTGGCCTCCGGCAGCCAGCGCACGCCCCAGGGGCTGCGCAACGACGATGCCCTGGCGCTCATGCAGGCTGCCGGAACCACGCGCCCCTACGGGGATGTGAACCCCTATTGCTTCGAACCGCCAATTTCACCGCATATCGCAGCAAAAGAGGCCTCGATCGCGGTGGATGCGAGCATTATCAGGCATCACTACGATGCTCTCGCCGCCGAATGCGACCACGTCGTGGTCGAGGGGGCGGGGGGCTGGTTCGCCCCGATCAATGACCATCAGACGATGGCGGATCTCGCCTGGGCGCTCAGCATCCCGGTGCTCATGGTCGTGGGCCTCAAGCTCGGCTGCCTCAATCACGCCCACCTCACCCGCCAGGCGATCGAGGCCCACGGCGTGAGCTTCGCCGGCTGGGTCGCCAGCGGCATCGATGCCGCCATGGAGCGCGGCGATGAGAATCTGGCGGCGCTGGAACGGCTCCTGGGCGAGCCGCCGCTGGCGATCATCCCCCATGCACCCCAGACGCTTGCGACGCTGGTGCTGAGCGAGGTGGCGTCGAGGCTGCCGCGGGCAACGATAAGCTTCTGAAGTGGCTTGAATTACCGGCCTTGCGCGCTACCATCCGTCGCACGTGGACGCCGAACCGCTGCGCATCGAGATCTGCCCCAACTGCTCGCTCAGCCTGCGCGGCGCCCGGCTGTTCTTTGCGGCCGCCTGCATCGTGCCGTTTGGCGTCGCGGGCTTCCTCGCCGTCAAGGGCTTCTGGCCGGTGCTGCCGTTCGCAGGCCTGGAGATGGCCGTGCTCGGGTGGGCGCTCAACACCTCCATGGAGCGGCGCTTCCACCGCCAGACCATCACCCTCACCGAGCGCGACGTGAGCATCGAATCGCGCGAGCGGCTGCGCAGCGAGCAGGTCGTGTTCCCGCGGCATTGGGCGCAGGTTAAACTGCGCCGCCCCGCAGCCAACCTGCATCCGAGCCGGCTCACCATCGAGTCGCACGGCCGCCAGTGCGAGCTGGGCAGCTTCCTTACGGAGGAGGAACGGCGTGGGCTGGCGCTGCGACTGCAGCGCCTCATCGGTCGCATCAACGAGTCGCCGACCTGGCGCTGAAGGCGCCGGCGGGTAGTTCCTCAGGGGAGTGGGATCTTGCTTAACCGGAGAGTTGCGCGCGCGGACTTGAGCGCCGGGCGCCGCTGTGAGGCACCAGAAAGATGATTCGCGCAAAGCACGCCTCTTACGCCTTCGCCGCCGCCGCCCTCGCAGCCGCGGCAGTGACGCACGCCGAGTCCGGCTGGGGCCAGCTCAACATGACGCAGGGGGTCACGGCGATCAGCCGCAGGATCTACGACCTGCACATGCTGATCTTCTGGGTGTGCGTCGCCATCGCCGTCGTGGTGTTCGGCGTGATGATCTGGTCGATCGTCAACTTCCGCAAATCGCAGGGCGCGGTGGCCGGATACGACGCTCGTGCACAACACCAAGGTCGAGTTCATCTGGACGGTCGTGCCGGTGCTCATCCTGATCGCCATGGCGGTGCCGGCGGCGCGCACGCTGGTGGAGATCGAGGACACCACCAAGACCGAGCTGACCATCAAGGTCACCGGCTTCCAGTGGGGCTGGCAGTACGACTACCTCGACAACGGCGTCCTCTACTACTCGCACCTCGACCGGCAGAGCGACAAGGCGCGCGAGCTGCTGTCCGGCATCGATCCGAACACCGTGCCGAACTACCTGCTGAACGTCGACAACCCGCTGGTGGTGCCGGCCGGCACCAAGGTGCGCCTGCTGATCACCGGCGCCGACGTCATCCACTCCTGGTGGGTGCCGGCCTTCGGCGTCAAGAAGGATGCGATCCCGGGCTTCGTCAACGAGGCCTGGTTCAAGATCGACGCCGACAAGCCGGGCCTGTACCGCGGCCAGTGCGCCGAGCTGTGCGGCCGCGACCACGGCTTCATGCCGATCGTGGTCGACGTGCGCTCCAAGGCCGACTTCGACGCGTGGCTGAAGGAGAAGGCGAGCCCGCAGCAGAAGCAGGCGGCGGCGCCGCCGGCGAGCGCGCCGGCCGCAGCGCTCACCACCGCCAGCACGGCGCCCTGATCGACACCCCAGACGTTTTTAAAGAGAAATCCCATGGCCGAGCTCGCACACGCCGACACGCACGACGACCACGACCACAAGCCGCACGGCTGGCGGCGCTGGGTGTACGCGACCAATCACAAGGACATCGGCACGATGTACCTGGTCTTCGCCTGCATCATGTTCTTCATCGGCGGCGCGATGGCCATGGTGATCCGCCTGGAGCTGTTCAAGCCGGGACTGCAGTTCGTCGATCCGCAGTTCTTCAACTCCATGACCACCATGCACGCGCTGATCATGATCTTCGGCGCGGTCATGCCGGCGCTGGATCGGACTTGCGAACTGGATGGTCCCGATGCAGGTCGGCGCGCCCGACATGGCGCTGCCGCGCCTGAACAACTTCAGCTTCTGGATCCTGCCGTTCGCCTTCACGCTGCTGCTGTCCTCGCTGTTCGTGCCGGGCGGCGCGCCGGCCGGCGGCTGGACCATGTATCCGCCGCTGGTGCTGCAGACCGGCGCCTCCTTCCCGATGCTGATCTTCGCGATCCACCTGATGGGCGCCTCCTCGATCCTGGGCGCCATCAACGTCGTGGTGACGATCATGAACATGCGCGCGCCGGGCATGACGCTGCTGCGCATGCCGCTGTTCGTGTGGACCTGGCTGATCACCGCCTACCTGCTGATCGCGGTGATGCCGGTGCTCGCCGGCGCGGTGACCATGCTGCTCACCGACCACTTCTTCGGCACCACCTTCTTCAACGCCGCCGGCGGCGGCGACCCGGTGATGTTCCAGCACATCTTCTGGTTCTTCGGGCATCCCGAGGTCTACATCCTGATCCTGCCGGCCTTCGGCATCGTCTCGGAGATCATCCCGACCTTCTCGCGCAAGCCGCTGTTCGGCTACGAGGCCATGGTGTACGCGACCGCCTCGATCGCCTTCCTGTCGTTCATCGTCTGGGCGCACCACATGTTCACGGTCGGCATGCCGCTCGCGGCGCAGCTGTTCTTCATGCTCTCCACGATGCTGATCGCCATCCCGACCGGCGTGAAGGTGTTCAACTGGACCGCCACCATGTGGAAGGGCTCGCTGTCGTTCGAGCCGCCGATGCTGTTCGCGCTCGCGTTCCTGTTCCTGTTCACGCATCGGCGGCTTCTCCGGCCTGATGCTCGCGATCGTGCCGGCGGACTACCAGTACCAGGACACCTACTTCGTCGTGGCGCACTTCCACTACGTGCTGGTGCCGGGCGCCATCTTCGGCATCATGGCCGGCGTCTACTACTGGCTGCCGAAGTGGACCGGCCACATGTACAACATGAAGCTCGCCAAGTGGCACTTCTGGCTGTCGACCATCTTCGTCAACGTGCTGTTCTTCCCGCAGCACTTCCTGGGACTTGCCGGCATGCCGCGCCGCATCCCGGACTACGCCGTGCAGTTCACCGACTGGAACATGGTCTCCTCGATCGGCGGCTTCGGCTTCGGCCTGTCGCAGCTGCTGTTCCCGTACATCATCTGGAAGTGCGTGCGCGGCGGCGAGCGCATCGGCAACCGCGCCTGGGAAGGCGCCCATGGACTGGAGTGGGAGCTGCCCTCACCGCCGCCGTACCACTCCTGGACCACGCCGCCCTCTGATGCCGTGATCGCGCGCGGCGCGGCGCACTGATGAGCCTCGCCGTGGCACCGGACTCCGCCCAACAGCGCCGCCGCGTACGCCGCAGCGCCATCGTGTGGCTGCTGGTGGCCGCGGTGTTCTACTTCGGCTTCATCGTCCTGACGCTGGTGCGCGCAGCCAAATGACCGACACCACGAGCGCCAGCCGCAGGATGATGTGGGCGCTGCTGGCGATCGCCGCCGGCAGTTTCGGCTTCGGCTTCGCACTGGTGCCGCTCTACGACGTGCTGTGCTCGGTGACCGGCTACGGCGACCAGACCAAGCTCCTCAAGCAGGTGCAGGCGGTCGAGCATCCGGACCTGTCGCGCACGGTGACGGTCGAGTTCCTGGCGAACGTCGCCAGCGCCGGCGAGTGGGAATTCCGCCCGGTGGTGCGCACCGTGCAGGTGCACCCCGGCGAACTGTTCACGGCGCAGTTCTACGCGCACAACCTCACCGGCCGCGACACGTGGCGCAGGCAGTGCCCGACATCGCCCCGTCGGAGGTGGCCGCCTACTTCCACAAGACCGAATGCTTCTGCTTCTCGCCGCAGCACTTCAAGCTCGACGAGGGCCGCGACATGCCGGTGCGCTTCTTCGTCGATCCGGCGCTGCCGAGCCACATCGACCTGATCACGCTCGCCTACACCTTCTACGACGAATCCTCGCGCGTCACCTCGCGACGCTAGAAAGCTAACCATGGCCAACGTCCACGCTTCCGACGCCCACACCGACGCACCCGCCGGCGGCTCCTACTACATCCCGCACGACAGCCCGTGGCCGATCCGCGGCTCGGTGGCGCTGTTCGCCATCATGCTCGGCGCCATCGCCTTCCTCAACGACTGGGCGGGCCCGTGGTCGTTCGTGCCGGGCGCGGTGCTGCTCGCGTACATGTTCTTCGGCTGGTTCTCCACCGTCATCGGCGAGAACCAGCACGGCATCTTCAACACGCAGGTCGACCGCACCTTCCGCATGGGGATGATGTGGTTCATCTTCTCCGAAGTGATGTTCTTCGCCGCCTTCTTCGGCGCGCTGTTCTATGCGCGCGTGCTGTCGGTGCCATGGCTCGGCGGCGAGGGCGTGAAGGTCTTCACCAACTTCGTGCTGTGGCCGAACTTCGAGAGCGTCTGGCCGACCAACGGCCCGGGGCACGTCGGCGGTCACGCCGACTCGACCTTCAGCACCATCCCGGCCATCGGCATCCCGGCGCTCAACACCGCGATCCTGCTCACCAGCGGCCTCACGGTCACCATCGCGCACCACGCGCTGCGCGCCGGCCACCGTGTCCGGCTGGCCGTGTTCCTGGCGCTCACCTTCCTGCTGGGCTTCACCTTCGTGGGCCTGCAGGCGCACGAGTACGGCGAGGCCTACAGGGAGCTGGGCCTGCGCCTCTCGACCGGCATCTACGGCTCGACCTTCTTCATGCTCACCGGCTTCCACGGCCTGCACGTGACCATCGGCGCGATCATGCTGCTGGTGATCTGGCTGCGCGTGCTGCGCGGCCACTTCACGCCCAACCGTCACTTCGCCTTCGAGGCCGTGGCCTGGTACTGGCACTTCGTCGACGTGGTGTGGCTCGGCCTGTTCATCTTCGTCTACTGGCTGTAGGCCTGAGCGCGGCGCGCCGGGCGCGAAGCTTCACGGCTGCGCCGTGCCCTGCAGCGCATGGGGCGAGATGAGCCCGAAGTACCAGGCGAGCATCAGCAGCGCAAAGAGCACGAGCGACAGCGTGATGCGCACCGTGAGGGCGCGCGCCAGCTTCGCCGAGTCCTCCGGGGTGCCGCGCGACAGGTGGAACAGCCCCGACCCTAAGCTGACGATGATCGCGAGCAGGCACAACAGCACCAGGAGTCCCACCAGACTTTGCATAGCGCACGAGTGTAGCGCTGCGCGCCCGCGCCGATGCAACCGCGAGGGCCGCCTTTGAACGCGGGCCGGCGCACATTTGCCCCGACTCCAGGCTTCACCCTGGCGGCGCTGGTGATCGCGGCGCTGTGCGTGCGCCTGGGGTTCTGGCAGTGGCACCGCGGCGAGAACCGTCAGGCCGAGTGGGCGCGCTACGCCCGCGGCACCGCGCAAGTGCGTGACCTCGGCAGCGGCGATGTCATGCAGCAGCCGCTGTTCCAGCGGGTGCGCCTCACGCGGCGCACTGGATGGCGCGCACCAGTTCCTGCTCGACAACCGCAGCTGGCAGGGCCGACCCGGCTACGAGGTGCTGACGCCGCTGACGCGGCCCGGCGCTGCGACCCTGCTGGTGGACCGCGGCTGGCTGCCTTTTTCCGGCAGCCGCGCGCAGCTGCCGGACGTGGCGCTCAACGCACCGGGCAGCGTCACGCTCAGCGGCCGCCTCGCCCTTTTGCCGAGCCCCGGGCTGGCGCTCGGGCGCGCACCGCCCGCAGGCCCCTGGCCCAAAGTGACGAGCTTCCCGGACATGGCACAGCTGAGCGCCGCGCTCGGCGTGCCGCTGGCGCCGCGCATCCTGCTGCTCGACCCGGACGCCCCGTTCGGCTACACGCGCGACTGGCCGATGCCGGGGCTGTCGCCGTTGCGCCACTTCAGCTACGCGATCCAGTGGTGGAGCTTTGCGCTGCTGGCACTGGTGGTGTGGGGCGTGACCAGCCGCCGCGCCGCGCCGGGCGCGCCATGAACGGCGAGGAAAAACAGCTGCGGGCGCGCAACCTGCGCACGCTGGCAGCGCTCGCGTTGCTGTTCCTGGCACCGCTCCTGATCGCGTTCTGCACCTACTACGGCAGCGCCTGGCGCCCGCTGGCGCGCGTCAATCACGGCGAGCTGATCCAGCCGCCGCGGCCGCTGCCGCCGGGCGCGCTGCCGCAGGTGAGCCCGGACGGCGGCTCCGCCGCCGCGCCCGCGCCGTGGCACGGCAAGTGGACGCTCGTGTACGTCGGCGGCGGCGAGTGCGGCGAGGAGTGCCGCGCGAGCCTCATCGTCATGCGGCAGACGCGCCTGGCGCTCAATACCGATATGACGCGCGTGCAGCGCGTGTTCCTGGTCAGCAGCGCCTGCTGCGACCGCGCTGTGCTGGCGCAGCAGGCCGGGCTCACGGTGCTGGATGCCACGGGTCCCGCCGGCGCCGCGCTGCTGCAGGAATTTCCGGGCGCGCAGCGCAGCCACACGCTGTTCGTGGTCGACCCGCTCGGCAATCTCATGATGAGCTACGATGCGCGCCGGAATCCTCGCGGGTTGCTCGAGGACCTGAAGAAACTCCTGAGGCTGTCGCAGATCGGCTGACTATGTCGGTTGCCCGCTGGATACGCCGCCTGGCGATTGCAGGCGTGCTGTTGTGCTTCACGGTGGTCGTGCTCGGCGCCTATGTGCGCCTCACCGCCGCGGGCCTTGGCTGTCCCGACTGGCCGGGCTGCTACGGCCAGCTGACGCCGAGCGCGGCGGCCGCCAGTGCCGGACGCGCAGGCCGCCTACGCCGACCGCCCGCTCGAGACCGGCAAGGCCTGGCGCGAGATGGTGCACCGCTACGCCGCCGGCACGCTCGCTCTGGTGATCGTGGCGATCGGCGTGCTCGCCTTCGTCAGCCGCCGGCGCTCCCCGGTGAGCCTGCCGCTGGCGCTGAGCCTCGTGGCCATCGTCATCGTGCAGGCGATCCTGGGCATGCTCACCGTCACCTGGCAGCTGAAGCCCCTGATCGTGACGCTGCACCTCATCTTCGGCATGACCACGCTCGCGCTGCTGTTCTGGCTGATGCTGTCGCTCCCCAGCGGCCCCTGGCGCGCCAGCCACGCCGGCCGCGCCGTGAGCGGCGGCGGCGGTGGGCCGCTTGCGGTCGCCTGGCAGCTCACGTTCATAGGCCTCATCGCGTTGTGCGTGCAGATCGCGCTCGGCGGCTGGACCAGCAGCAACTACGCCGCGCTCGGCTGCCCCGATTTTCCCACCTGTCAGCAGCACCTGTTCTGGCCGCCCACCGACTTCCGCCACGCCTTCGTGCTGTGGCACGGGCTCGACATCAACTATGAGGGCGGCGTGCTCGACAACCCGGCGCGCGTCGCCATCCACCTCACGCACCGCCTCGGCGCGCTCGTGACGGCCCTGGCGCTCACGGTCGCGGCGCTGTTCGTGCTGCGGCGCCGGGGACTGAGCGGCGCCAGCTCCAATGCCTGGGCGGTGCTGGCAGCGCTCGCCCTGCAGCTCGGCGTCGGCATCAGCATGGTGCTCAAGTCCTTCCCGCTGTGGCTGGCAAGCCTGCACACCGCCGCCGCCGCCCTGCTGCTCCTGGCAACGCTGGCGCTGCTGCGCTCGCTGCGCACGCGATGAGCAGCAGCGTCACCCCGTTGCCGGCCGTGTGGCGCCGCTACCTCGAGCTCACCAAGCCCAAGGTGGTGGCGCTCATCACCTTCACGGCGATCGTCGGCACGCTGCTCGCAAGCCCCGGCTGGCCGCCGCTCGGCGCGCTGGTGTGGGGCAACCTCGGCATCGCGCTGGCGGCGGCCTGCGCCGCCACCATCAATCACGTGCTCGACCGGCGCATCGACGAGCAGATGGCGCGCACGCGCGCCCGGCCGCTGCCGAGCGGTCACTTGAGCGAGGGCAACGCGCTCGCCTTTGCCGCCGTGCTCGGGGTCAGCGCCATGGCGCTGCTCGCCTTCCTGGTGAATCTTCTGACCGCGCTGCTCACCTTCCTGTCGCTCATCGGTTACGCGGTCGTCTACACCGTGTGGCTGAAGCGCGCGACCTCGCAGAACATCGTCATCGGCGGCGCCGCGGGAGCGGCGCCCCCGGTGCTGGGCTGGACCGCCGTCACCAACAGCATCGATCCCAACGCGCTGCTGCTGTTCCTCATCATCTTCGTGTGGACGCCGCCGCACTTCTGGGCGCTCGCCATCGCGCGCCGTGACGAGTACGCGCGCGCCGGCGTGCCGATGCTGCCGGTGACGCACGGGCTGGCCTACACGCGCCTGCAGGTGCTGCTCTACACGGTGCTGCTGACGCTGGTGACGCTGCTGCCCTACGTGACGCGCATGAGCGGACTGGTGTATCTGGCGGCGGCCGTGGTGCTGAACGCCGGCTTTCTCTACTACGCGCTGGCGCTCAAGCGCAGTGCCCGCGCGGAACTGCCGATGCGCGTGTTCCACTTCTCGGTCACCTACCTCATGTGGCTGTTCGCAGCACTGCTGGTGGATCACTACCTGCCGGCGCTGCGCGGCGGCTGAGGCGCGCCCTAGCCGGGCAGGTCGAACAGCAGCACCTCGGCGTCGGCGCCGTCGTGCAGGTCGAGGAGCGCCGGACCTTGCGTATAGGCGCCATCGCCGCCGGAGAGCTGCACCTCCCCGGCGTTGAGCGCGCCGCGGGCGAGGTGCAGCCACGCGCGGCGCCCGGGCGGCAGCTCGTAGCGCGCGCGCTCGCCCGGCGCGAACAGGCCCGCATAGATGCGCGCGTCCTGGTGGATGAGCACGGCGCCGGCGGCGCCGTCGGCGGCGGCGATCAGGCGCAGGCGCCCGCGCTTCTCGGCGGCGGCAAAGGCCTTCTGCTCGTACGAGGGCGGCAGCCGCAGCTGTTGCGGCTGGATCCAGATCTGCAGCAGGTGCACGGCCTGGTCCGCGGACGGATTGAATTCGCTGTGGGTGATGCCGGTGCCGGCACTCATGCGCTGCACGTCGCCGACCCTGATGAGCGAGCCGTTGCCCATCGAGTCCTGGTGCTGCAGCTCGCCGGCCAAGAGGTAGGTGAGGATCTCCATGTCGCGATGCCCGTGCTTGCCGAATCCCTGGCCCGCCTCGACGCGATCGTCGTTGATGACGCGCAGCGGCCCGAACTCGACCCAGGCCGGATCGAAATACTCGCCGAACGAGAAGGTGTGATAGGTCTTGAGCCAGCCATGATCGAAGTAGCCGCGCTCGCGGCTGCGCCGCACCTTGAGCGTACTCACGGCGCGCGCTTCAGGTGCATCGACCAGGAGTACACGACGCGGTCCTTGAGCAGCAGCATGCCGTTGGAGCGGTAGCTGTCGGCATCGAGCTGGCCCAGGTGCTCGGCACCGTGGTAGCCGGTCGCATCGCAGCCGTACACCGACAGGATCGAATCACCGACGATGGCGAAGCGCCCGGCGAGCTTGCCGAACATGGCGTTCTCGAAGGTCCACCGCAGCGTGCCGTCGGCCGAGGGCGGCTCGATGAGGTAGGCCTGCACGAACTCGGTCGGCGGTGCGCCGAGCACCTTGAGCGTCCCCGACAGCAGCCAGCACTCCGCGCGGTGCGCGATCTCGGTGCGGCCGAGCGCCTCCAGCGGCTCACCGTCCGCGCGCCACAGCGTGCCGGTGGCATGCCACACCCCCGGCTCGAACAAGAACGTATGGCGCGTGGCCGTCATGAGGCCATTATGGCGCGCGCCATCGTTTGAGGGTACGTTGCAGCGCTCAACACACGCTGCAAGTGTCGCGCCATGCTGACGGAACGCATCTGGTCGGGAAATTCGTTACGGAATTTTCATTATCTGATCGCCTGCCCCGAGTCCGGCGAGGCGCTCGCGGTCGACCCGCTCGAGTGGCGCCTGTGCCTGGATGCCGCCCGGCGCCGCGGCTGGCAGATCACGCAGATCCTCTCCACGCACGAGCACGAGGACCACACCGGCGGCAACGCGCCTCTGAAGAAGGCGACCGGCGCGAAGGTGCTGGCGCACGCCGGCGCCGCCGCGCGCATCGGCGGGGTCGACGTGGGACTGCACCAGGGCGACCTCATCAGGGTGGGGCGTACGCGTGGAGCTTGAGTGCCTGGACACTCCCGGCCACACCATGACGCACGTGTGCCTGCTGTCGCACACGCAAGTGCCGGCGCTGTTCTGCGGCGACACGCTGTTCAACGCCGGCGCCGGCAACTGCTTCAACGGCGGGCGCCCGCAGGCGCTCTACGACACCTTCGTCACGCAGCTGGCGAAGCTTGCCGACCACACGCAGGTGTATCCCGGGCACGAGTACCTGGCGCGCAACCTCGAGTTCACGCTCGATCGCGAGCCGGGCAATCAGGCAGCCGGCGAGCTGCTCGAGCTCGCCCGCGGCCATGACCCGGCGGCAGCCACGGTCACCACGCTCGGCGAGGAGAAACGCATCAACACCTTCCTGCGCCTCACCAACCCGCAGGTCATCGCCCGCCTGCGTGAGAAGTTTCCGGAAGTGGGTGAGCATCCCGATCCGCAGACCGTGTTCGTGAAACTGCGCGAACTGCGCAACCGCTGGTGAAGCACATGTTGCGCGCGCCACTGGCGTTCATCGTGCTCGCACTCGCCGGCGGCACGGCCGGTGCGCAGGCCCCGCTCACCCCGGCCGAGCGCGCCGCCGTCACCGCGGACGTGCGGCAGTTCATGCTCAGGGTCGCAAGCGACATCACGCAGCACGGGCCGACCGCGTGGCGCGCGCAGTTCTCGCCGACGCCGCAGTTCTTCATGGCGGTGAACGGGGCGCTCGCCTTTGCCGACAGCGCCGCCGCCAGCCGCGGCATCGCAGCCCTGCCCGGCATGATCAAGAGCATCGAGCTCAAGTGGGGCGATGACCTGCGCATCGATCCACTGACGGCGCAGTTCGCGGTCGTGGCAAGCTCGTACTACGAAATGCAGACCCATCCTGACGGCACGCGCACCGCCGACCGCGGCTACTTCACCGCCGTGGCCGAGCGGGGCGCGGCGGGCTGGACGCTGCGCGATGCGCACTGGTCCTCGCTCACGCCGCCGGGGCACTGAAGGCGCGCCAGCGCAAATTGGCGGGTGGCGCAGGCCCGATATCGTTACGCTAGGCGGGGTATGTATTCCATCTTCTATCGCCGTTGTTTCCAGATCGGCACGACGCTCGTGCTGGCGTACGCGCTGTACGCGATCCTCGAGCCGCTGCGCAGCATCATCGGCTGGGCCGCGGTGCTCGCCTTCATGCTCTATCCGCTGCACGAGCGGCTGGTGAAGCGCCTCAAGGGGCGGCGCGCACTGTCAGCGACGCTCATCACCGGGCTCACGCCGATCTTCGTGCTGGCGCCGCTGTCGCTGGTGGGCGTGGTGTTCGCCGGCCAGGTGGCGAGGCTCATCGCCTACCTGCGCACCTCGCCCCTCATGTCCTACACCGAGATGCTGAACCGCCTGGGGCAGTACTCGTGGATCCGCAGCGGCGTCACCTGGCTGCGCGACAACACCGCGGTCAATGTCGAGCAGGTGCAGGGCTGGCTCACCGACAGCGTGCAGTCGCTGCTGAAGACGGCCGCAGCCACCGGCGGCAACGTCGCCCTCGGCGTGTTCGGCACGCTGGTCGGTTTCTTCATGATGCTGTTCCTGCTGTTCTTCTTCCTGCAGGACGGCCGCGCCATGCTCGTGGCGCTGACGCGCCTCATCCCGGTGGAGCCGCAGCGTCGCGCCGTGCTCATGAAGTACCTGGGCGATGTGACGCGCGCGGTGGTGTTCGGCTCGACCGTCACCGCGCTCATCCAGGGCGTGATCGTCGGCATCGGCTTTGCACTCGTGGGCCTGCCCTCACCGGTGGTGTTCGGCGTGCTCGCCGCGGTGGCCGCCTTCCTGCCGGCCGGCGCCGCCATCGTGCTGGCGCCGGCCGTGCTGTACCTGGGCTTCAGCGGCCGCTGGGGCGCGGCGCTGTTCCTCGCCTTCTGGACGGCCATGCTGTGGATCGCCGAGAACATCCTGCGGCCGCTCCTGACCGCGCATCACGCCGAAGTCTCGACGCTGGCGATTTTCGTGGGCGCCATCGGCGGGGCGGCCGCCTTCGGCATCCTGGGCCTGGTGGTGGGCCCGGTGCTCCTGAGCTTCGTGGTGGCGCTGGTGCGCTTCGCGCAGGAGGGCCAGCCGAGCGAGGCCTGAAGAGGCGCGCCTTCTGTGTAGAATGCGCCCCCCTATGGATCTTTCCCCGATCCTCAACCCGCTGAACGACGCCCAGCGCGCCGCCGTCACCGCGCCGGTGGGCCCGGTGCTGGTGCTGGCCGGCGCCGGCAGCGGCAAGACGCGCGTGCTGACGCACCGCATCGTCTACGCGATCCAGGCGCTCGGCGCCTCCCCGCAGGGGATCCTGGCCGTCACCTTCACCAACAAGGCCGCCGGCGAGATGCGCGGCCGCGTCGAGCAGCTGCTGCAGATGCCGGCCGCGGCGCTGTGGATCGGCACGTTCCACGGCATCGCGCACCGCCTGCTGCGCCAGCACTTCCGCGAGGCGGGGCTCGCGCAGGGCTTCCAGATCCTGGATTCGGAGGACCAGCAGCGCCTCATCAAGAGGATCCTGAAAGCCGCCGAGCTCGACGAGACGCGCTGGATCCCGCGCGAGGTGCAGTGGTTCATCAACAACAACAAGGACGCGGGACGCCGTCCGCAGCACCTGAAGGACGAGCAGGACCCGACCCGCGCGCAGCTGATCAAGCTGTACGCCAGCTACGAGGAGACCTGCGCGCGCAACGGCGTGGTGGATTTTGCCGAGCTGCTGCTGCGCGCCTTCGAGCTGTGGCGCGACAACGCCGGGCTGCTCGCGCACTACCGCCGCCGCTTCCAGCACGTGCTGGTGGATGAGTTCCAGGACACCAACGCCATCCAGTACGCCTGGATGCGCCTGCTGGCACCGGGCGCTGCGGCCGCGGCGCGCGACCACACGTGCGTCAGTTACCCGTTCGTGGTCGGCGATGACGACCAGGCCGTCTACGGCTGGCGCGGCGCGCGCGCCGAGAACCTGCAGGATTTCCGGCGCGACTATCCGGATGCGCAGCTGTTTCGCCTGGAACAGAACTACCGCTCGACCTCGACCATTCTGGAAGCCGCCAACGGCCTCATCTCGCACAATGCCAGCCGGCTCGGCAAGAAGCTGTGGACGGCGGGCGAGCGCGGCGAGGCGCTGCACCTCTACAACGCCTTCAACGAGCGCGACGAGGCCGAGTTCGTCACCCACCGCATCCGCGAGCACGTCGCGCACGGCGGCCTGCGGCGCGAGATCGCCATCCTCTACCGCTCCAACGCGCAGTCGCGGGTGTTCGAGGAAGCATTCCTCTCGGCGCGCGTGCCCTACCGCGTGTACGGCGGCCTGCGCTTCTTCGAGCGCGCCGAGATCAAGGACGCACTGGCCTACCTGCGCCTCATCGCCAACCGGCGCGACGATGCCTCGTTCGAGCGCGTGGTCAACCTGCCGCCGCGCGGCATCGGCGCCAAGAGCCTCGACGTCGTGCGGCAGCACGCGCGCGGCGCGGGCAGCTCGCTGTGGGAGGCGGCCGCCGCGGCAATCGCCGCGGATGGGCTCGGCGCCAAGGCGACCGCCGCGCTGCACGGCTTCCTCGCGCTCATCGAGCGGCTCTCGCTTGCGACGCGCCCGCTGGCGCTGCACGAGCAGGTCGACCAGGTGCTGAAGGCCTCGGGCCTCATCGATCACTACCGCCGCGAGAAGGCCGAGCGCGGCGAGGCGCGCGTGGAGAACCTGGACGAACTGGTGAGCGCCGCGCGCGGCTTCACCCCGGAGGGCAGCGAGCTGCCGCCGCTGGAAGCGTTCCTGGCGCACGCCGCGCTCGAGTCGGGCGAAGGCCAGGCCGATGCCTGGGAGGACTGCGTGCAGATGATGACGCTGCACACCGCCAAGGGGCTGGAGTTCCCGGTGGTGTTCCTGGCCGGCATGGAGGAGGGCCTGTTTCCCCACCAGCGCTCGCTCACCGACCTCGACGGGCTCGAGGAGGAGCGGCGCCTGTGTTATGTGGGCATGACGCGCGCCATGCGCCGCCTCTATCTGAGCTACGCCGAGCAGCGCCGCCTGCACGGCATCGACAGCTACGGCCAGGTATCGCGCTTCGTGCGCGAGATCCCGGAAGAGCTCATCGAGGAGGTGCGCCCGCGCGTGCAGGTGTCGCGCCCGGTGGCGGTGGGACGCTTCCGCCCCGAGGAGCCGGCGGTCGCCGGCGTGCGCTTAGGGGGACGCGTGCGCCACGGCAAGTTCGGCGAGGGCGTCATCCTCAACGTCGAGGGGAACGGCGCGCACGCGCGCGTGCAGGTGAGCTTCGAGCGCCAGGGCACCAAGTGGCTGATGGTGCAATATGCCAATCTCGAGCCGCTGAACTGACATGAAGATACTCATCCTGGGAGCCGGCCAGGTGGGCCGCACCGCCGCCCACCACCTCTCGCGCGAGGAGGCCAACGAAGTCACGGTGGTGGATACCAACGAGGACATCCTGCGCGACCTGCAGGACCGGCTGGACGTGCGCACCGTGGCCGGCAACGCCGCGCATCCCACCGTGCTGGAAAATGCCGGCGCCGCCGAGGCCGAGATCATCGTGGCGCTCACCTCCAGCGATGAAGTCAACATGATGGCCTGCGAGGTGGCGTTCACGCTGTTCCGCACGCCCACCAAGATCGCCCGCATCCGCGCCTCCGAGTACACCAGCCGGCCGCAGCTGTTCGGCTCGGACGGGCTGTCGGTCGACGTGTTCATCAGCCCCGAGCAGCTGGTGACCGAGTACGTCGAGCGGCTCATCCACCATCCCGGCACGCTGCAGGTGCTGGATTTCGCCGACGGCCGGGTGCGCCTGGTGGGCGTGCGCGCCCGCTCCGGCGGCCTGCTGGTCGGGCAGAGCCTCAAGGCACTGCCGGCGCACCTGCCGAAGATGGAGCTGCGGGTCGTGGCGATCTACCGCGACGGCCGCAGCGTGCCGGCCGAAGGTGACACCGTCATCGCCGACGGCGACGAGGTGTTCTTCCTCGCCGCGCGCGACGATATCCGCCGCGCCATGGCGGAGTTGCGCCACGGCGACACCGCGGCGCGCCGCATCCTCATCGCCGGCGGCGGCAACATCGGCTTCCGCCTGGCGAAGACGCTGGAGAAGCACAATCAGGTCAAGCTCATCGAGCGCGACCCGCGGCGCGCGCGCAAGATCGCGGAGCTGCTCGAGCACGCCATCGTGCTGCAGGGCGATGCCGCGGACGAAGAGCTGCTGATCGAGGAGAACATCGACAGCATCGACGTGTTCGCCTCCCTCACCAACTCGGAAGAGGCCAACATTCTCTCGGCCATGCTCGCCAAGCGCCTCGGCGCCCGCAAGGCCATGGCGCTCATCAACAAGCCCTCCTACACCGAGCTGGTGGAGTCCTCCAGCATCGACGTCGCCATCTCGCCCCAGACCATCACCATCGGCTCGCTGCTCGCCTACGTGCGCCGCGGCGACGTGGTGCGCGTGCATGCGCTCAAGCGCGGCGCGGCCGAGGCGCTGGAGGCGGTGGTGCACGGCGATGAGCGCAGCTCGCGCATCGTCGGCCGCACCGTGGCGCAGATCCAGCTGCCGGAAGGCGCCTCCATCGGGGCGCTGGTGCGCGACGACGAGGTCATCATGGCGCACCACGACACGCTGGTGCTGGCGAACGATCACGTGATCCTGTTCCTCGCCGACCGCCGCCACCTGGAAGCGGTCGAGCGGCTGTTCCTGCGCTCCACGCGCTGACGGCAAAGGGCTGCCGCTGTGTTCGCCGTCGCGCATGTGCTGGGATTGCT
Source organism: uncultured Gammaproteobacteria bacterium (assembly GCA_963787655.1). Taxonomy (GTDB): domain Bacteria; phylum Pseudomonadota; class Gammaproteobacteria; order Steroidobacterales; family Steroidobacteraceae; genus 13-2-20CM-66-19. Next base: position 524,900 of record CAWBDY010000004.1, read on the forward strand.
GCTCGCGACCTTTGCGCTCACCTACGTGTTGCCGATCGCCTGCTCGCTGTTCGAGTTCGACGGCCAGTGGCCGCAGTTCCTGCTGGCAGCCGTCTTCACCGCCGGCGCCGGCCTGGCGCTCGCGGGCGCCACCTGGCGCTTCCGGCGCGAGCTGAAGCCGCGCGACGGCTTCCTGCTGGTGACGCTCGGCTGGCTGCTGCTGTCGGCCGCCGCGTCCCTGCCGTTCCTCATGATCCTGCCGGGCCTCAACTTCACGCGCGCCTTCTTCGAGGCCATGTCGGGGCTGACCACCACGGGCTCTACGGTGCTCACCGGCATCGATGCGCTGCCGAAGTCGCTCAACTTCTGGCGCGCCTCGCTCCACTGGCTCGGCGGCCTGGGCATCATCGTCATGGCGCTCGCGGTGTTGCCGCTTCTGGGCGTGGGCGGCATGCAGCTCTACAAGGGCCAGGCGCCCGGGGCGGTGAAGGACGAGCGGCTCGCGCCGCGCATCACCCAGACCGCCAGCCAGCTGTGGTTCGTCTACCTGCTGCTCACCCTCGTCGGCATCACGGCGCTCAAGGTGTGCGGCATGACGTGGTTCGATGCCACCTGCCACGCCTTCTCGGTGGTGGGCCTGGGCGGGTTCTCCACGCACGACCGCAGCATCGCCTGGTTCAACTCCCCGGCCATCGAAGCCGCGCTGGTGGCGCTCATGGTGATCGCCTCGCTCAACTTCGCGCGCCACTTCATGGCGCTGCGGCGCCTGGCGCTCGAGGACTACAAGCAGGACCCGGAAGCGCAGGCGATCTTCGCCATCCTCGCCGTCAGCGTGATCGGCATCGCGGTGCTTCTGAACCTGCACGGCGTCTATCCGGATTTCATGACGGCGCTGCGCCACGCCGGCTTCAGCGTCGTGTCGCAGGCCACCACCACCGGGTTCACCACCGTCGACTACCAGCAGTGGCCGGTGTTCGCGCCCTACTGGATGCTGTTCCTGTCGTGCATCGTGTGCAGCACCGGCTCGACCGGCGGCGGCATCAAGATGTTCCGCACGCTGCTTTTGGCCCGGCAGGCGGGGCGCGAGATGAAGCTGCTCATCCACCCGGCGGCAGTCGTGCCGCTGCGCATCGGCGGACGGGTGATTCCCGACGGCGTCGGCCCGTCGGTGCTGGCGTTCATCTTCCTGTACTTCATGACCGGCGCCTCGCTCACCTTCGCGATGCTCTTGACCGGCATGGATTTTGATTCGGCGCTGAACGCGGTGGTCGCCTCCATCAACAACACCGCGCACGGCTTCGGGCCGCCGGGCGGGGTGCACAACCTGCACTACCTGAGCAGCGTGCAGATCTGGATCTGCACGGCGGCGATGCTGCTGGGGCGACTCGAGATCTTCAGCGTGATCGTGCTGTTCCGGCCCGCCTACTGGCGCAAGTAGTCACCGCACCGCTACGGGTGCGGCTGCCACGCCGGCACGCCGGCACGCCAGAATACGAACGCCGCAATGTCGGCTTCCTCGGCATCGCGTGTCGACTTGGTCGTGCCGAGCCCGTGGCCGGCGGCATCCTCCACGCGCAGCAGCACCGGCTGGTGGCCCGGTATCTCCATGAGGCGTGCCGCCATCTTGGCCGGCTCCCAGGGCTCCACGCGCGGATCGTTGAGCCCGGTGGTGAGCAGGAACGCCGGGTACTTGCCGTCGTCGCGCACGTGCTGATAGGCATCCATCGCATACAGATTCTTGAAGCCCTGCTCGTCCTTGAAGGTGCCGAACTCCGGCACGTTGGCAGGCCCCGACGGCATGGTCTCGGAGCGCATCACGTCCAGATCGCCGACGCGGCCGATGGCGCCGGCGAACAGCTCCGGCCGCTCGGTCGCCGCGCGCCCCACGGTGATGCCGCCGGCCGAGGTGCCGCTGATGGTGAGCAGCTGCGCGGTGGTGTAGCCGTCGGCGATCAGCTGCTGCGCACAGGCGATGAGGTCGCGCCAGGTGTTGGGCTTGTTGGCATCCTTGCCGCCCAGGCGCCAGGCTTCACCCAGCTCACCGCCGCCGCGCACGTGGCACTCGGCGTAGCTGCCGCCGGCATCGGCGAAGGCGATGACGCGCGGCAGGAACACCGGCAGGGAGGAGATGCCGTAGGAGCCGTAGCCGGTCAGCAGCAGCGGCCGCGGCTTGCGCGGACCGGCGACCGTCACCACCGACAGCGGCACGTGCGTGCCGTCGGCGGCCGCTGCGAAAGTCTCGGTGGCCTGATAGCGGCTGGCATCGAACGGCGGCGCGGTTTCCAGCTTGAGGTCGGTGAACTTCGCCGCGGCCGGGTCGTAGCTGAAGTGCGCCTCCGGGTTCACCCAGCCGACGACACTCACGATCGCGCCGGGCAGGGTGGGATCGGTGGCCACTTCCTGCACGGTGCCATGAAACGGCAGCGCCAGCTCGGAGACGTGGTCCTTGGCATCGATGCGCAGCACCTTGCCGTCGAGGCCGGCGCGCACCACCACGTAGAGCGCATCGGCGGCGAGGTGAATCGACTCGACCACGCGGTCCGCGCGCGCCGGCAGCACCGTGCGCGCCGCGCTCAAGGGACTGCCCAGCGGCAGCGCCAGTACCTTGAAGGTGGGCGCATCCTTGTGCGTCAGGAAGTAGATCGTGCTGGCATTGGCATCCATGCCGGTCACGGCATCGGCCGTCACGACGAGCGGCTGCCAGGCGGCATGCCCGCTGCGCGCCTGCGCCACCGGCGCCAGCCACGCCTCGAACTCGTTCTGCACGCCGTTGATCCCCAACAGCACGGCCTTGCCGGCGCCGGGGATCACCACCAGCGCCGGAAACTTCTGCGGATCCTTGATGGGGCCTAAGCCCACCGAGGCACCGACCACCTGCAGCGGCGGATTTTTCAGGTCCCAGAACCAGTTGCCGGAGTTGAGATACTTGTCGCTGGGCTTGGCGCCCGCTTGCGGCTGCTGCAGGCGCAGGAAGAACAGCTGCGCGTTGTCATCGAGCCAGGAGGGGCTGGCGAACTGCGCACGGTCGATGGGACCTGCGAGGGTGCGGCCGCTGCCGACATCGAGCACCGAGATGCTGGAGGCCTCCGAGCCGCCCGCCGAGATGCCGACCGCCACGCGCGCGCCGTCGCGCGAGGGCGTGAAGTAGTCGATGGCCTGCGGCACGCCGTGCGCCGCCTTGATGAGCGCGGCGGTGTCGATCAGCGTGCGCTTGGCGCCGGAAGCTTCCCGCACCACCAGGTTGAACACGTCCGCGCCCGGCCTGCGCTCCAGATAAAACACGCGGCTGCCGCCGACCTGGGTGGTGTTGACGATGCCGAAGGCCGCGCCGAAGGCGCTCATCTTGGCAAGATAGGCCGCGCGCGGCGGGATCGAATCGAACAGCGCGCGGGCGTAGTCGCCCTGGCTCTTCATCCAGGCGAGCGTGCGCGCATCCTTCGCCTCGATGAAGCGGAAGCGGTCGGTCACCTTGGTGCCGAAGTAGGTCTCCTCGACCGGCTGCGCCTTGAGGTCGGGCGGCGCTGCGGGCGGCGCCACCGGGGTGGCGGCGAGTGCCAGCGCTGCAAGACCAAGACCGAGCGCAAACAGGGGGCGCGCGCTGGCATTCATGGTTGTCCTGATCCTCGTGCGGCGCCTGCGCGCGGCGCGTGCTCAGCTGTGGATATAGCTTTCGAGCTGTTCGATCTGCTGCTGCTGCTCGGCGATCACCGCCTTCACCAGGTCGCCGATCGACACCATGCCCAGTACCTTGTCGCCGTCGGTGACCGGCAGATGACGCACGTGCCGGTCGGTCATGAGCTGCATGCACTTCTGCACCGTGTCGCTGGGCTGCACGGTGATCACCGGCGTACTCATGATGTCCGCGACGGGCGTATCGGCCGAGGCGCGTCCGAGCAGGATGACTTTGCGCGCGTAGTCGCGCTCGGACACGATCCCCACCAGCCGCCGGTCCGTCATCACCAGGAGCGCCCCGATGCCGTGCTCCGCCATGGCGCGGATCGCCTCCAGCACCGGGGTCTCGGGCTCGACGCTGAACAGCGCCGCGGGCTTGCGTTCGAGCAGCTGTCGCACGATGGTCATGTGTCACTCCTGGCGCCGCGCGTGAGCGCTCATGGCAGCCGCGCTGGTCACTATTTCCGGCCACCACGCCGGACCCCCGTCGCTGTAAGGCTAGCGCGCCGCGGGACTGACTTCCACGGTCAGCGTGACATCGGCCGAAACATCGAGCGTGCCGGCCTCGACCGGGGTCGCCACCGAGGCGCTGGGCGCGCCTTCCACCATCGCGCGTCTGAACATGGGCGCGATGCGCTGACTCTGGTCATCCACGCTCAGCACGCGCACGACCTTCAGATCGAGGGCCTGGGCCAGCACGTCGGCTTCGGCGCGCGCCTTGCCGGCGGCGGCACGCAGCGCCGCGGCGCGCGGCACGGATTCGTCGCGCAGCGTGAACTCGATACCCTGCACCTGGTTGGCGCCGGCCTGCGTGGCGCTGTCGAGGACGCTGCCGATCCTGGCGAGGTCATCGAGCGTCACCTGCACGATGTTGGCCGCCGTGTAGGCGACGATCTTGCCTTCGCCGCCGCTGCTGCCCGCGTGGCTCTCGTAGACCGGACTGAGCGAGTAGCCGATCGTCTTCACAACTGCCGCGTTGCCGGTGGCGCTCTTCACGGCGGCCAGCACGGCCGCCACCTGGCGCGCGTTCTGCGCCGCCGCCTCCTGCGAGTGCGGCGCGCGCGTGGTCACGCCGATATCGATCTGCACACGATCGGGTTGCACGGTCACCTTGGCATTGCCGGTGACGCGAATTGACGACACGGGTGGGTCGGCGAGCGCGCCGCTGCACGCGCTGCAGGCGAGCACGGTGAGCAGCAGGCGCTTCACGTTCCCGTCGCGGCAGTACGCATTCGGCATATTCTACGCACGCCGCGTGCGGTAGTTCATAGTTTGGTCAGTGGAGCACGCCAGCGCGCGCAGCGGGCAGGTATACACGCATGGATGGCCGAGCAGGAAATACACGTCGCACCGGATGGCTTCGAAGTCACCGCCGGCGGCGCACTGCTGATCGCCCAGCTGCAGTCGGCGATCGCGGTGTGCGTGTTCGACGCCACGGTGGAGGCGGGCGCCTTGCTGCACCTGCGCTGCATCGTGCGCACCTCCCCGCCCGCCGATGTCACCGACACCACGCTGGCCACCGAGCTGCTGCTGCTCGACCGCTGTCTCGAGTCGCTGCGGGCCACCGCCCCTGCCGCGCGCCACCTGCAGGCGCGCATCGTGGTGCATCTGGCCGAGGCGCCCCAGGCCCGGCCGGCCTGTGAGCAGGTCGTGGCGCTCGCCAAGCACTACCTGGTGGACGCCGGCGTCGAGCTGCTGCCCGAGGACATCGCCCAGGGCCCGGCCCGCACGCTGCGCTTCCGGCCGAGCATGGGCTGGGTGCACACGCGCGGCTGAGCGCGCCGCGCCATGAGCGCCGCCCGCGTCGCGGCAGTCCCTGAACCGATCCGCCGCGCCCTGGAACAGCTCCTGGGCGAGCCCATCGCGCACGTCACGGTCATCGAGCACTCGCGCCTGGCGCGACTGCACGGCCGGGCGCTCGCCACCACCCGCCGACAGCGCATCTATCTGCGCGGCAGCGCCGCGAGCTTCTTCGCCGACCCGGAGCTGATGCTGCACGAGTATTGCCACGTCATCCGCCAGTGGCAGCCGGGCCGCCTCACGGTGCCGCGTTACCTGTGGGAGTGCCTGCGGCGCGGCTACTGGCACAACCGCTTCGAGGTCGAGGCGCGCGCCTTCGCCGCTGCGCACGCGGCGCAGCTGGCAGCGCTCCTGGGGCTGGCGCCGCCCGGGCCGCGCCTCAGCCTAACAGCGCTTCGCGCCGGTAGAGGCGGCCGGCGACCGCGATGAGCAGCGCCCCGAGCGCGAGCGTCGACAGCACCGACAGCGCGACGAACGCGGGCGGCAGCCGCTCATCGCGCAAGAGGCTCGTGATGAGGAAATGCTGGCTGAGCGAGGGCACGGCCATCAGCGCCAGCCGCGGCGTAAGTCCCAGCAGACCTGCGAACGCCAGCGGCAGCGTCGGCACCAGCAGCACCAGCCCGAGCCAGGTCTGCGCCTCGCGGTAGCTCTTGGTGTAGGCGGCGACGATGGTCATGAGGGCCGCTCCCAGCGGCACGAGCGGCAGGCTGCACAGGATCACCGCCAGCGCCACCCGCGGCCCGAAGTTCACGCTCATGCCGAGGCGCTCGAGCCCGGTGAAGCGCAGCATGATCGCAAACGCGCACACCGTGAGAGTCAGCGACAGCGTCATGTAGGCGCAGGTGGCCAGCACCTTGCCGTAGATCAGCCGCTCGCGCGGCACCGGCACTGTCAGGAGCGGCTCGAGCGTGCCGCGCTCGCGCTCGCCGGCGGTGGCATCGATGGCGAGGTACATGCCGCCCATCAGCATGGTGAGCAGCACCAGGTAGCTGAGCGTGCCGAGCGCCAGCACCGAGCGCGTGGCCGGCGTCGACACGTCGATATCCTGCACGGCGAGCGGTGTCGTCAGCACCGGATCGAGGCCGCGGGCGGCGAGCCGCAGCCGTGCGAGCGTGTTGCCGTACTGGCCGAGCACCGCGCGCACGCGCGCGCTGTCGCGCCCGGCCGTCACGTCCGAAGCATCGGCATACAGCAGCAGCGGCGCCGGTTCGCCGGCGGCGAGCCGTGCGCCGAAATCGGCGGGCACGATGAGCACCTGCGCATAGCGGTGCGCCTGCACCGCGGCGCGCGCCGCGGCGTCATCGCACTCGACCGGCGTCACCGCGATGTTGTACTGGCGCAGGAAGCTGAGGAGGTTGGGCGCGCGCGCGGCCTGCGCCACGGCGAGCGGCACCGCCTGGTCGCCCTGCGCGACGCCGCGCTCCAGCTGCAGCGCAAGTCCTGCCGCGAACAGCAGCGGACCCAAGAGCGGACCCAGGATCAGCGCCGAGAAGAGCGTGCGCCGCTCGCGCAGGTTCTCGCGGAACTCCTTCACGAACACGATGAGGATGGCGCGCACGGGTGCCCTCAGGGGCTGCCGGTGAGGCGCACGAAGGCCTCTTCCAGGCTGGCCGCGCCATGGGCTGCGCAGATGGCGCCCGGGGTGCCGCTGGCGAGCACCGTGCCCTGCGCGATCACCACCACGGTGTCGCACAGCTCGCTCACCTCCTGCATCACGTGGCTGGAGAAGAGCACGCAGTGACCCTCGCCGCGCAGCTGGCGCAACAGCGCGCGCAGCGTGCGCACGGCCATGACGTCCAGGCCGTTGGTCGGCTCATCGAGCAGCAGGTTGCGCGGCCGGTGCACCAGCGCGCGGGCGAGCGCGGTCTTGACGCGCTGCCCCTGGGAAAATCCCTTGGCGCGGCGCTCGGCGATGTCCTGCAGGTCGAGGAGAGCGATGAGCTCGGCGGCGCGCGCGCGCGCCTGCCCGGTGCTCAGTCCGTGCAGCGCTGCGAAGTAGAGAATGTTCTCGCGCGCGGTCAGGTTCGGATAGATGCCGGCGCCGTGCGCCAGCACCCCTAAGCGTGCGGCCGCCGCGAGCGGCGCGCGCACCACGCTCGCACCGTCGATGAGCGCATCGCCGCTGTCGGGCCGCAGCACGGTGTAGAGCATGCGCAGGCTGGTGGACTTGCCCGCGCCGTTCGGTCCCACGAGCCCGGTGATGCAGCCGTCGGCCGCGCAGAGCGACAGCTCGCGCACCGCGACCACGGGCCCAAAATGCTTGGCGAGCCCGCGCGCCTCGATCATGGCGCCGGTCCGTTCACGGAGGTGAAGAACGCCAGCGGCCGCGCCCGTCGCGTGCAGCTGACATCCAGGCCCGTCGCGCTGCCGCGTCGCCAGGAACTGCGCCATGACGCGATCCATGCACGGGTCGGTCAGCTGGCCGTGCCCGAAGCCCGGCAGCGCCAGCACCAGTCCGTGCGGATAGGAGCGGGCCGCGCTCTGCGCAAACTGCGGCGGCGTCACCGGGTCGGCGCCGCCCGAGAGCAGCAGCGCCGCGACCTCGCTGGTGAGCGGCGCGTGCAGGTCCGGATCGACCGGGCCGTGCGGCCAGATGCGGCACACGGTGGTGAGCCCGTCGAGCTGCACCGTGCCGAGGTAGGTCGCCGCGAGCGCTGCACGGTCGACGTCAGGCGCGAAGAACGGCACGTCCTCGGCGCACACGACGCTGTTGTGCATGCCGGTGGCAATCAGCTCGCCGGTGGCGCGCGTGATCAGGAGATACTGCGAGGCGAGCGGTCCATAGTCGTGGCCGCTCGCCGCCTGGTGCAGCAGGAGCGGCAGGAGAGCGGCATAGTCGGCGCCGTAGCTGCCGAGCCGCAGCACCAGCGCCAGCTCGTCGGGCCCGAAGGAGAAGTGTTTCGGCGCCCCGCCGGCCGGCGGCGGCACGGTGACCTCGACCGCTGCGGCGGCGAGCGCGGCGCGCACGCTGCGGTAATCGGCCGCCGGGTCACCGTAGGCGGTGTGGCAGGCCGCATCGGCTGCGCAGCGGGCGAAGATGTCGGCGAGCGCCGCTTCCGCATCCAGCGCGCTCGTCTGGCCGAGCGCCGCCGCGACCGGCACGACGCCGTCCAGGATCACGCTGCGCACGCGCGCCGGAAAGCGCCGCAGGTACAGCTGCGCGACGCGCGTGCCGTAGGAAACGCCGTAGAGGTTGATGCGTTCGTAGCCGAGGGCTGAGCGCACGCGCTCCAGGTCCTGCACCGCGATGCTGGTGGTGTACTGCGTGACATCGGCACGCGCTGCGAGCGCTGCCAGGCAGGCGCGCGTGCTCGCGGCGATCTGCGCTGCCGAGGCGTGCTCGCTCAGGTCGTCCTCGTCCGCGCCGCACTCGAGCGGGGCGGAACTGCCGGTGCCGCGCTGGTCGACGAGCACGATGTCGCGCTCGCGCTGGATGCGGCCGAAGGCGCCGGCGACCGTCACGTAGAAGGGGATGGCGGCAGCGCCCGGGCCGCCGGCCAGCACGAACAGCGGATCGGGCTGCTTGCGGCGGCTGACGGCCAGGACCCGGGCCACGTGCAGGCCGATCTGCCGGCCTTGCGGCAGCTTGGGATTCTCCGGCACGGTGAGCACGCCGCACTGCGCCGGCAGCACACTCAGGCGCAGCGGGTGCTCGAGCTCGCAGGCCACGAGCTTGAGCTGCGGGGCGCCCGGCGGCGGTGCGGCGGCGGCGAGCAGCCACAGGGCGAGCCCGGCAAGTGCGGACCGCGTGAACTTCAAGTGCGCCGTTGGCGTTGCATGCGGCGGCAGAGGATAAGACATAAAGGGGCGGCTTGTTCGCACGGGGCGCCGCCCTACAATACGCGACCCTCATGAATGCCAATCGCACCGCAAACTCACTCGACGTGATCGTCGTGGGCGGCGGCCACGCCGGCACCGAGGCCGCTCTGGCCGCCGCGCGCATGGGCGCGCGGACGCTGCTCCTGACGCAGAACATCGAGACGCTCGGCCAGATGAGCTGCAACCCGGCCATCGGCGGCATCGGCAAGGGGCACCTGGTGCGCGAGATCGATGCCCTGGGCGGCGCCATGGCCTGCGCCGCGGACGAGGCCGGCATCCAGTTCCGCACCCTGAACGCCAGCAAGGGACCGGCGGTGCGCGCCACGCGCGCACAGGCCGACCGCGTGCTCTACCGCCAGGCGATCCGCCGGCGCCTGGAGAACCAGCCGAACCTGCGGCTGTTCCAGCAGGAAGTCGGCGATCTCATCGTCGTGGACGGCCGCGTGCACGGCGTGCGCACCGTCACCGGCATCGCGTTCGCAGCACCGGCGGTGGTGCTGACGGTGGGCACCTTCCTCGGCGGCCGCATCCACGTGGGGCTCGACAACTACGCCGCGGGCCGCGCCGGCGATGCGCCGTCCAACCGCCTGGCCTGCCGCCTGCGCGAACTCAACCTGCGCGTGGCGCGACTCAAGACCGGCACGCCACCGCGCCTCGACGGCCGCACGCTCGACTGGTCGGTGATGACCGCGCAGCCGGGCGATGAGCCCGTTCCGGTGTTCTCGTTCCTTGGGCGAGCCAGTGAGCATCCAAGACAGGTAAACTGTTTCATAACCAGCACTAATGAGCGCACGCACGACATCATCCGCGCCGCGACCGACCGCTCGCCGCTCTTCACCGGCGCCATCGAAGGGATCGGCCCGCGCTACTGCCCCTCGGTCGAGGACAAGGTCGTGCGCTTCGCCGACAAGCCCTCGCACCAGATCTTCGTCGAGCCGGAAGGGCTCACCACCCACGAGGTCTACCCGAACGGCATCTCCACCAGCCTGCCGTTTGAGGTGCAGTGCGAGCTGGTGCGCAGCATCCGCGGCTTCGAGAACGCCCACCTCACGCGCCCCGGCTACGCGATCGAGTACGACTACTTCGACCCGCGCGACCTCAAGGCCTCGCTCGAGACCCAGGCGCTCGCCGGCCTGTACTTCGCCGGCCAGATCAACGGCACCACCGGCTACGAGGAAGCCGCCGCGCAGGGACTGCTCGCCGGCATCAATGCCGCCCGCCAGGTGCAGGCACAGGAGCCCTGGACGCCGCTGCGGAGCGAGGCCTACCTGGGAGTCCTCGTCGACGACCTCGTGACCCGCGGCACGCGCGAGCCGTACCGCATGTTCACCAGCCGCGCCGAGCACCGCCTGCTGCTGCGCGAGGACAATGCCGATGCGCGCCTCACCCCGCGCGGACACGCGCTGGGCCTGGTCGATGCCGAGCGCTGGCAGCTGTTCCTCGCCAAGCAGGAGGCCTGCGCGCGCGAGCTCACGCGCCTCGGGCGCCTGCGCTGGCGCGCCGACCAGGTACCCGCGGACTGGGCCGCCCGGATCCTCGGCGCGCCGTTGACGCGTGACGTGAGCGCACTCGAGCTGCTGCGGCGCCCGCAGGTGAGCTACGCGGCGCTGCTCGAGATCGCAGGCCCCCCCTCCTGGCCGGACGGCGCACCGGATGAGCGGCTGCCCGCCCAGGTGGGCACGCAGCTCGAGGCGCACGCCCGCTACGACGGCTACATCGAGCGGGCGCAGGCCGAGATCGAACGCACGCGGCGCCACGAAGCCACGCAGCTGCCGCCGGAACTCGACTACATGCTGCTGACGAGCCTGTCGCACGAGGTGCGCCAGACACTCAGCCGTGCGCGCCCGGCGACGCTCGGCCAGGCCGCACGCCTGCCGGGCGTCACGCCGGCGGCGGTGTCGATACTGCTCGTGCACCTGAAGAAGGGCGCGCGCCAGGCGGCGCGCGCATGAGCGGTTTCATCGGGAAACTCAACCACGCCTGGCAGGCGAACGACTCGCTGGTGTGCGTGGGCCTCGATCCGGAGATCGAGCGCTTCCCGCGCCACATCCTGGCCGAACCCTCGCCGATCTTTCAGTTCAACAAGGCGATCATCGATGCCACGGCGGACCTGGTGTGCGCCTACAAGCCGCAGTTCGCGCACTACGCCGCCTACGAGGCCGAGGACCAGCTCGAGCGCACCATCGAGTACATCCATCGCAGCTACCCGGCCATCCCGGTGATCCTCGATGCCAAGCGTGGCGACGTCGGCAACACCGCCGAGCGTTACGCCATCGAGGCGTTCGAGCGCTACGCGGCGGATGCGGTCACCGTGAACCCCTACCTCGGCGGTGATGCGCTGGAGCCGTTCTTCCGGCACGCCGACCGCGGCGTCGTGGTGCTGTGCCGCACCTCCAACCCGGGCGCCGGCGACCTGCAGGATCTGGAGGTCGGCGGCCGCCGGCTTTACCAGGTCGTGGCGCGCCTCGCCGCCGAGCGCTGGAACCGTCACGGCAACTGCCTGCTGGTGGTGGGCGCCACCTACCCGCGCGAGCTCGCCGAGGTGCGCGAGCTGGTGGGCGACATGCCGCTGCTGGTGCCGGGCGTCGGCGCGCAGGGCGGCGATGTGGCGCAGGCGGTGCTGCACGGCCAGACGCGCGCCGGCACCGGGCTCCTCATCAGCTCGTCGCGCGGCATCCTCTACCAGTCCGCCGCCGCCGACTTCGCCGAAGCCGCGCGCGCTGCCACGCAGACGCTGCGCGCGCAGATCAACGCCAGCCGGCACCGCCGGCCATGAAAGGTCACCGCCTCGCGCTCCTGACCGTGCTCGTGGCCTGCGCACTGGTCGCGCTGCTGGTGGTGCTCGCCAGCTGCTCGCGCACCGCCGGACCTGCGCGCGGCAGCCTCATCCTGGTGCGTGGCGGCGGACCGGACCCTGACTCGCTCGATCCGCAGAAGGCACGCGGTTTCGAGGCGCAGAGCGTGCTGCGCGACCTGTGCGAGGGACTGACCACGCTCGACCACACGGCCGCGGTCGCGCCGGGCATCGCGGCGCAGTGGAGCGTCAGCGGCGACGGGCTCACCTACACCTTCGACCTGCGGCCGGCGCGCTGGTCGAACGGCGATGCGGTGGTGGCCGCGGATTTCGTGGCGGCGTTTCGCCGCCTGGTGGACCCGGCCACGGCTTCCGGCTACGCGCAGTACATCGACATCCTCGCCAACGCCTCCGACATCATCGCCGGCAAGAAGCCGCCCGCGACGCTCGGCATCGCAGCGCCCGATGACAGCACCGTGGTGATCACGCTCGCAACGCCTGCGCCCTACCTGCCGACGCTCGTGTCGCACCCGGCCACCTGCCCGGTGCACCGCGCCACGCTCCTGGCGCACGCCGACGACTACGCCCATGCCGGCGTCATGCCGTCCGACGGCGCCTTCACGCTGACCGAATGGGTGCAGGGCTCGCACATCCTCGCGCTGCGCAACCACAATTACTGGAACGACGCGGCGACGCACCTGGACGGGGTGAAGTACCTGCTCATCCCGGACGAGAATGCGGAGCTGGCCCGCTACCGCGGCGGCGAGCTGCAGGTCACCTTCGTCGTGCCGCGCGGCCAGTTCGACTGGATCAGGACGCACCTGGCGGATCAGCTGCACATCGCCCCGCAGCTCACCACCTACTACTACGGCTTCAACCTCCGGCGCGCCCCCTTCAAGGATCAGCCGAAGCTGCGGCGCGCGCTCTCCATGGTGATCGATCGCGACAAGCTGGCGCAGCTGGTGCTGCGCGTCGGCGAGCTGCCCGCCTGGGGCTGGGTGCCGCCCGGGGTTGCCGGCTATACCTCGCAGTCGTTCGACTACCACGACATGCCGCTCGCGGCGCGCATCAGCGAGGCGCAGCGGCTGTACCGCGAGGCCGGCTACTCAGCGGCGCAGCCGCTCGCCTTCGAACTGCGCTACAACTCGGGGGAGGTGCATACCAAGGTCGCGCTCGCGGTCGCCTCCATGTGGAAGGAGGCGCTCGGCGTGGACGTGCGCCTGACGCAGGTGGAGTTCAAGTCACTGCTGCAGGACATCGACCGGGGCGACGTGCAGATGTTCCGCTCCAGCTGGGTGGGCGACTACAACGACGCCTACACGTTCGCGCAGTACCTGAAGAGCGACTTCGGCGTCAACCTGCCGCATTACAGTAATCCCACCTACGATGCGCTGCTGGTGAGCGCGTCGCGCCAGCACGAGGGCATCCAGCGCAGTGCGCTCCTGGAAGAGGCCGAGCGCGTCGCGCTCAACGATCACCCGCTCCTGCCCCTGTACTTCTACGTCAACAAGCACCTGGTGAAGCCGGAAGTGGTCGGCTGGTACGACAACGTCATGAACGTCGTCTACAGCCGCGACCTGTCGCTCGTGACGCGCTGAACCGGCACGTGCCGCTGTCGGCTGATTCTTAGTGCCTGATCCTGGCGAAGAACGCGCGGATGTCCTGCACCAGCAGATCCGGCTGTTCGAGGGCTGCGAAGTGGCCGCCGCGCGGCATTCTGGTTTCCTGCACGATGTTGTAGAGCGGGGCGAGCCAGCGGTCGGGGGCAACGCAGCAGTCCTTCGGGAAAATAGCGTAGCCAATCGGGGTCGCCAGCCGCGGCGCCACCGCACCGCTGTCGGCGAGCCGCTCCTCGCGGTAGAGGCGCATGGAGGAGCCCACCGTCCCGGTTAGCCAATAAAGCGAGACGTTGGTGAGGAACGTGTCGCGGTCCACTGTGTGCAGAAAATCACCGTCATTGTCGGTGAGGTCCTGGAACCTCACGGCCACCCAGGCCATCCATCCCACCGGTGAATCGGTCAGGGCGTAGGCGATCGTCTGTGGCTCGCTCGCCTGCAGGGCAACGAAGCCACTTCTCTCCTCATCCCACCATTGCAAATAGCGCCGCCGCTCCTCGGCGGACAGCTGCTGCTTTGCCTGCGGGCTGGGAGGTGACACAAAAATAAGGTTCAAATGCAGTCCGATAACACGGCCGGGCGCGGCACGCGCCATCTGTTGAGCGATCTCGGACCCCCAGTCTCCGCCCTGCACTCCGTAGCGGGAGTAGCCCAGACGCTCCATCAGGACGATGAAGGCCCTGGCCATCCGCACCGGGTCCCAGCCGCGACTGGTCGTGGGCCCGGAAAGCGCAAAGCCCGGCAGCGAGGGAATCACCACATCAAAGGCCGGCGCATGGCTGTCCTTGGGATGCGTGAGTGGCTCGATCACGGTGAGAAATTCCACGATCGAACCGGGCCAGCCATGCAGCAGCAGCAAAGGTATGGCGTCCGCGCGCGGCGAGCGCTCGTGGATGAAGTGGATCGTCTGGCCGTCGATCTGCGTTGTGAACTGAGCGAAGCGGTTTATCCGCGCCTCCTGGGCGCGCCAGTCGTAACCGTTCTGCCAGTAGTCGGCGAGCTCGCGGACTGTGCCGATGTCAGCGCCGTATTGCCAGCTCGTGCCGGCAAGCTGGTCGGGCCACTTTGTCTGCGCCACCCGGCGCCTGAGATCTGCGAGCGCGCTGTCCGGAATATGAATCTTGAAAGGCCTGACCGCCGCGGGCGGCGCCATTTCAGCTTGAGCGCCACCGCGCCGAACCGGAACGAGCACCAGCAGTGCGGCGGCCAGGGCAGCCATCGTCAATGCCCCGCGACGAGCTGACTTCATCCGCCGCAATGCTCCTTTAGAGTTGTTCTTGCGGAAAAGCGTCTGTCTAAGCGGGAGTCCTTCGCAAGCTTAGCGCTCCCCTTAGCGAAGATGGGCAGTGTGCTCGGTAGCGTGACGGCGCGCATTCTCTTTGTGACGAAACGGCAGCGTCGCCGGTCGCGGGGCGCCGGGCGGAACCTATTTGCCGATGCAGAAGCCGGCGAAGATGCGCGCCAGCAGGTCGTCGCTCGTGAACTCGCCGGTCACTTCCGCAAGTGCCTGCTGCGCGCCGCGCAGCTCCTCGGCCACCAGCTCGCCGGCGCGCCGCTCGGTGAGCAGCCGCTGCGCCGCATCGGTGTACTGCCGCGCGCGAGTGAGGGCCTCGAGGTGCCGGCGGCGCGCACTCACCGTGCCGCTGTCCACGCTCTGGTAGCCCATCACTTGCTTGAGGTGCGTGCGCAGCTGCGGCAGGCCCTCGCCGGTGAGCGCCGACAGCATGAGGCGCGGCGGCCCGCTCACCGTGTCGGCGAGCGGCAGCCCCACCGCGAGGTCGCACTTGTTGAACACCAGCGTCACCGGCACGTCGGCCGGCAGCCGCGCGCGCTCTGCGGCGAAGGCGTGCGCGGCCGGGTCATCGGCCGCATCGATCACGAACAGCACGCGGTCGGCGCGCTGCATCTCCGCCTGCGCGCGCCGCATGCCCTCCTCCTCGATGAGGTCGCCGCCTGCGCGCAGGCCGGCGGTGTCGAGCACGTGCAGCGGCATGCCGTCCAGATGGATGCGCTCGCGCAGCACGTCGCGCGTGGTGCCGGCCAGCGGCGTGACGATGGCGGCATCGTAGCCGGCCAGGCGGTTCATGAGGCTCGACTTGCCGGCGTTGGGGCGGCCGGCGATCACCACCGTCATGCCTTCGCGCAGGAGCCTGCCCTGGCGGGCGCTCGCCAGCACCGCGTCGAAGTGCGCCTGCAGCCCCTGGAAGCGCTCGCTGAGCTCGCGGTCGGCGAGGAAGTCGATCTCTTCCTCCGGGAAGTCGATGGCCGCCTCGACGTAGCTGCGCAGCTCGATGACCGCTTCGGTGAGCCCGCGCACCATGGCGGAGAACTCGCCCTGCAGCGAGCGCATGGCCGCGCGCAGCGCCGCGCGCGAGCCGGCGTCGATGAGATCGGCGATCGCCTCCGCCTGCGCCAGATCCAGCTTGTCGTTGAGGAAGGCGCGCTGCGTGAACTCACCGGGCTGCGCGCGGCGCGCGCCGAGCTCGACCGCGCGGCTCACCAGCGCCTCCAGCACCACGGTGCCGCCGTGGCCATGCAGCTCGAGCACGTGCTCGCCCGTGTACGAGTGCGGCGCGGGGAAGAACAGCGCCAGCCCCGCATCGATCGGCTGTGCGGCCGCGTCGACGAAGCGTGCGAGCGTTGCCTGGCGCGGCCTGGGCAACTCGCCGATCATGGTGGCGGCAAGCTCGGGTGCCTTGGGGCCGGAGATGCGCACGATGCCGATGCCGCCGCGCCCGGGCGGCGTGGCGGCGGCGACGATGGTGTCGGTGTGCGTCATTTTCCGTATCCTAGCAACCCGTTTTTTCCGGAACCTTGAGCATGTCGTCCTACGAACTCGCGCAGCTGAACGTCGGGATCATCAAAGGTCCCATGGACTCACCGGTGATGGCGCAGTTCGCCGCCAACCTCGAGCGCATCAATGCTCTCGCGGAAATCTCGCCAGGCTTCGTGTGGCGCCTGCAGACCGAGCAAGGCGATGCCACGGCGCTGCGCCCGTTCGACAACGACATGATGCTGGTCAACATGTCGGTGTGGCGGGACGTCGAGTCGCTGCGAGCCTACGTCTACTCCTCCGCCCACACCGACATCATGCGCCGCCGGCGCGAGTGGTTCGAGCGCATGAGCGAGGCGTACCTGGTGCTGTGGTGGGTGCCGCGCGGCCACCGGCCGCCGCTCAGCGAGGCGCTCGCACGCCTGGACGCGCTGCGCCGTCACGGGCCGCACGCGCAGGCGTTCGGCTTCCGCCAGGCCTTTCCGCCGCCGGATGCGCCGCCCGCCACCGCGCCGCAGAGCTTTCCCGACGAGTGCCCGGCCTGACAGGGCGCCGCTTCAGCGCTCGTTGGCCTTGCGGGCGGCCATCGCCGTGGCGATGCGGCGGTTGATGTTCCACTGCTGCGCGATCGACAGCACGGTGTTGGTGACCCAGTAGAGCACCAGTCCCGCCGGGAAGAAGGCGAAGGTCGCCGACATGACGAGCGGCATGATCATGAACACCTTCGCCTGCACCGGGTCGGGAGGCGCCGGATTCAGCTTGTACTGCACGAACATCGCGCCCGCCATGAGCAGCGGCAGGATGAACGCCGGATCGCGCGATGACAGGTCGTGGATCCACAGCATGAACGGTGCCTGGCGCATCTCCACGCTCTCGAGCAGCACCCAGTAGAAGGCGAGGAACACCGGGATCTGGATGACGATCGGCAGGCAGCCCGCCACCGGGTTGATCTTCTCGCGCTTGTACAGCTCCATCATGGCGCGGCCGAGCTTCTCGCGGTCGTCGGCGTAGGTTTCCTGCAGGTTCTTGATGCGCGGCTGCAGCGTCTTCATCTTCGCCATCGAGCGGCCGCTCGCCTCCGACAGCGGATAGAACAGCAGTTTCAGCAGCAGCGTCACCAGGATGATGGCGACGCCCCAGTTGCCGGTGAGTCCGTGCACCCAGCTGAGCGCGCGGAACAGCGGCTGCGCCAGGAACCACAGGCGGCCGTAGTCGGCGACGCGGCCGAGCTCGGGCGCGGTGGCCTCGAGCTGCGCCTGCAGCTTAGGTCCCGCAAACACCGTGGTGTCGAACTGCGCCGCGGCGCCCGGCGCCACGCTCTGCTCGGGACCGGTGGCCGACAGCAGGTACTGGTCGCCCGAGACGCCGAGCGCGAAGTGCCACGGCGCGCCGCGCGGCGGCACGATGGCGCTGACGAAGTGATGCTGGAGCGCGGCTACCCAGCCGTCGCGCACCTCCTCCGACAGGTGGCCGTCCTGCGCATCCGCGATGTCGAGGCGGCGGTACTTGCCATCCCACAGCGCCGGGCCGTGGAAGGCGTTGCTCTCGACGTTGAAATACGAGCGCTTGGTGCGCGGATCGTTGCGCAGGATCTGCGCGTAGGGGCGCGCCAGCCATGGCGCGCTGCCCTCGTTGTGCACCGTGTAGCCGACATCGATGCGGTACTGGCCTTTGCGGAATACGAACGTCTTGGTGACGCTGACGCCGTTCTCGCTCCAGGTGAGCGGCACCGACAGCTCGCGGCTGCCATCCAGCGAATAGCTGGCCTGCGTGGCCTTGAAGATCGCCAGGTGCGTCGGGTAGACACCGCCGGCAGGTCCGGTCAGTCCCGACTGCAGCTCGTAGAGGGACTGTGGATCGGCGTCATTCTCCAGCTCGACGGGGGCCGACTCCCCCTTGATCTTGGGGTACTGGATGAGATCGACCCGCGTCAGCGTGCCGCCCTGGGTGCTGATGTCCGCATCCAGCACGTCGGTATGCACATGCACGACTGCCGCGTTTGCCGCGGCCGGGGCTGCCGGCGGCGTCTGGTCGGTGGCCGCGGGCGCTGCGGCGGCCGGCGCGCTCGCCGCGCCGTTCTGCGCCGCATCCGGCACGCGGTTGGCCAGCTCGCTCGTCGCGGCGGGACTGCTCTTGAGCGCCGTATCGCTGACCTGCGCCCCAACTGGCGGCGCGTAGTCGTGCATCCACGCCTGGTAGTCGTAGAACAGCACCAGCGCGAGCGCCGCCCACAGGTACAGGCGCACGTTGCCGAGGTTACCGATCATGCGCGCCCGTCGCCGGCGGCACCGGATCGAAGCCGCCGGGATGGAAGGGGTGGCAGCGCGCCAGGCGCACCGCGGCCAAGGCGCCGCCGCGCAGCACGCCGTAGCGCCCGATCGCCGTGGCGGCGTAGTGCGAGCAGCTCGGATAGAAACGGCAGCGCGGCCCCAGAAGCGGGCTCAGCGTCCACTGGTACACACGGATCAGGAAGAGCGCGACGGGGCGCATTGCTCACCGACTTTCCGCCACAGCGTGGCCAGGCTCGCACGCAGCACTGCGGCGCTGGCAGCACGCGCCGCCGCCCGCGCGCTCACCACCACGTCGACCGCGGGAATCCCCGCCTGGTGCAGGCGGAAGGACTCGCGGATGAGCCGCCGGATGCGGTTACGCGCAACCGCGCCCCCGGCGGCGCGCACCGCCACGGCTAATCCCAGGCGCGGCGCGCCGGCTTGGTTCGAGGTCACCGTCACTGCGAAGAATCCATCACCTATGCGCCGCCCGCGCGCGTACACGGCATCGAAGTCGCGCTTGCGCCGCAGGCGAAGTCGCGCCGGCAGTGTGAGCCGCCCTGGCATCGCCATGAGAAGACTTACTGGAGAGGCGGCGCCCCGCCTTTAAGCGCTGCGCGCCACCCTTTGAACGCTAGGGTATCAGCTTGCGCCGGCCCTTGGCGCGCCGCCGCGCCAGCACCTTGCGGCCGTTCTTGGTCGCCATGCGGGCCCGGAACCCATGGGTGCGCTTGCGCCGCACTTTGCTCGGCTGATAGGTCCGCTTCATACCGTAGGCTCCGTGGGGCGATCTGCTGCTGTCAAAAAAAGGGCGGCAAGGCTAAGCCGTTGAGCGCCAAGGTGTCAATACGCGTCCGTTGCGAAGATCTTCAGCAAGGTCCGCGATCGGTATAGACTTCGCAGCCCTTTTCCTCACCGTTCACAAGAAACGTCGCGGAGGCAACGCGCGTGGAAGCGTCGCTTTGGACTCGCTGCATGGGCGCGTTGGAAGCAGAGCTTCCCGAGCAGCAGTTCAACACCTGGGTGCGGCCGCTGCAGGCGATGGAAGGCAACGGTGCCTTGAAGCTGCTCGCGCCCAACCGTTTTGCAGTCGACTGGATCAACGCCAACCTGCTGCCGCGCATCGGCGAACTGTTGCGCGATGAGAGCACCGGCGATGCACCGATCGTGACCGTGGAAGTCGGCTCGCGCAGCCTGCCGCTGCGCGGCGCGCCGGCCGCGGTGCTGCCGCACGCCCGCCGCGCCGAGGGCCTGGTGGTCGGCGCGCGCCTCAATCCCGAGTTCAGCTTCAAGAGCTTCGTCGAGGGCAAGAGCAACCAGCTCGCCAAGGCCGCCTCGCGCCAGGTGGCCGAGAATCCCGGCAGCGCCTACAACCCGCTGTTTCTCTATGGCGGTGTGGGACTGGGCAAGACGCACCTGATGCACGCCATCGCGCATCTCATCAAGGAGAACGACGGCGAGGCGCGCATCGCCTACGTGCACTCCGAGCGCTTCGTCAGCGACATGGTGCGCGCGCTCCAGCACAACTCGATGAACGAGTTCAAGACCGCCTACCGCTCGCTCGATGCGCTCCTGATCGACGACATTCAGTTCTTCGCCGGCAAGGAGCGCTCGCAGGAAGAGTTCTTCCACACTTTCAACGAGCTGCTCGAGGGCCAGCACCAGGTGATCCTCACCTGCGACCGCTACCCGAAGGAAGTCGAAGGACTGGAGGAGCGTCTCAAGTCGCGCTTCGGCTGGGGACTCACCGTGGCCATCGAGCCGCCCGAGCTGGAGACGTGCGTCGCGATCCTCATGACCAAGGCGCAGGCCGGCGGCACGGTATTGCCCGAGGAAGTGGCGTTCTTCATCGCCAAGCGCATCCGCTCCAACGTGCGCGAACTCGAGGGCGCACTGCGCCGCGTGATCGCCAACTCGCGTTTCACCGGTCGCGCGATAACGCTGGAATTTACGAAGGAAGCGCTCAAGGACCTGTTGTCTCTGCAGGCGAAACTGGTGACGGTGGAGAACATCCAGAAGACCGTCGCGGACTACTACAAGGTGCGCATGGCGGACCTGTTATCCAAGCGCCGCAGCCGCTCGGTGGCGCGCCCGCGGCAGGTGGCGATGGCGCTCTCCAAGGAACTCACCACTCACAGCCTGCCGGAGATCGGCGACGCGTTCGGCGGCCGCGATCACACGACCGTGCTGCATGCCTGCAAGCGCATCAAGCAGCTGCGCGACACCGAACAGCGCATCAAGGAAGATTATTCGAACCTGTTGAGAACTCTGGCTGGTTGATGTGCACAGGCCTGTGTATTTGCTGTGAGCGTGGCGGAGGATAAAGTTATGCACAGACCGCACACAGCCGTTGGTCAGCTCGTGCGCCAGCTTGTGCTGGGCAAAAAGCCTCGCAATGATCTGAGCGGGCATGGAAAGTTTTGTTATGCCCGTTATCAAGCGGCTCTATAGTCTTAACTACTAAGACTTCTCACCAAATAAGATTTTAAGAGAGTTAGTCCCATGAAGCTGACGGCCACGCGTGAAGACGTTCTCGCTCCCCTGCAAAGTGTCATCGGCGTGGTGGAGCGTCGCCAGACGATGCCGGTGCTGGCGAATGTGCTGCTGGCAGCGAAAGATAATCGTTTGAGCATCACCGGCACGGATCTGGAAGTGGAGCTGGTGGCTACCAGCGCCGTCAGCGTGCAGCAGGCCGGCGATATCACCGTGCCGGGCCGCAAGCTCCTCGATATTTTCAAATCGCTGCCGGAGAAAACCAGCGTAACGCTCGCGACCGAAGGTGAGCGCGTGTCGATACGCGCAGGCCGCAGCCGCTTCACGCTGTCGAGTCTTCCGGCCGCGGAGTTTCCGCTGGTCGAGGAAATCAACGCGCAGCAGACACTGAGCGTGCCGCAGGGAGAATTCCGGCGGCTGATCGACAAGACGCATTTTTCGATGGCGCAACAGGACGTGCGCTACTACCTGAACGGCCTTCTGCTCGAGACCGACGGCAAGGTGCTGCGCGCCGTGGCGACCGATGGTCATCGCCTGGCGCTGTGCGAGATGGAGCTCCCGGGCAAGGCCAAGACGACCCACCAGGTGATCATTCCGCGCAAAGGCGTGCTCGAGCTGCAGCGCATCCTCGCCACGGACGGGAATATCGAACTTGCCGTGGGTACAAATCACGTTCGCGCCCAGATCGGCGACATTCGCTTCACTTCGAAGCTGATCGATGGTCGTTTCCCGGAGTACGGCCGCGTTATCCCCGCAAGTCCGCCCCGCAAGGTGGAAGCCGACCGCGAGAGTCTGCGTCAGGCGCTGCAGCGCACCGCGATCCTCTCCAACGAGAAGTACCGGGGCATTCGCCTCACCGCCCGTCCCGACCTCCTGACACTCCAGGCGCACAACCCGGAGCAGGAGGAAGCCGAGGATCAGGTCGAGGTGTCATACAAGGGCGAGGAAGTCGAGATCGGCTTCAACGTGAATTACCTCCTCGACGCGCTCGCCGCGATCGAGGGCGATAAGGTCGAGATCGGGCTGACGGATTCCAACAGCAGCTGCCTCATTCATGCGCCCGGTACGGCGCATACACGCTACGTCGTAATGCCCATGCGGCTGTAAGCCGCCGCGGCAGTCAGTCCGACGACGCCGCATCGGCGGCCTACTCCGCCCGACTTCATTCGCCTGCGCCTGCAGGTTCCGGTGATCGGTCCGCGAGCGTTCCACGCACTCGCGGTCTTGCGCTTTGCGCAGCGCGGATTCGAAGACGGAGTGGCGCTGCGCCTTGCGCAGAATCTGATGCTTCCCTAAATGACCCGAGCGGCGTGTGCCGCATGCGTGCAAACGGCGCGGACGTCTCGAATGACGTTCCACGTGGAATGTATTAGGTGTCGGGTGAAGGGTCGCGACCGAGTTCGCGCGACAGCATTGCAACACAGACTGTCAGGCGGCTTGCGCGGTGGTGCCGACTCTTTGAGCAAGTTCGGTCTGGGTTGCCAGGCCCGGAAATTCCCAGGTTGCCTGCGATCTGAGTAGCAGGGGGGTTGGGAACCTAAGCGTCAAGCACGAGCGATGTTCCACGTGGAACATTCTGATGGTCACACCCGTTGGCTTGACGCGGTGCCCGGTAACCATCCCGCGACCCTCGCGAGTGTTCCACGTGGAACATCCGGCTCAACCTTCGAGCGCCTCTGACGTGCGCAACTTCGGGGACGGTCGGTTACTTTAAGACTTGTCGCCTTCGCTGTCCCGACGGCGCGCCCCATGGCCTTCCGCAAGGAGGCGGCGGCCAAGGCCCGGGTCGACGATCACACCAAATGTTCCACGGCTCGCCAACGAACAAGGGTGCACGTGACCGTAGCCAATTAGTCTTCTTGCCCAGAAGGGCCATCAGTCACGGGTGCGCGCGTGCGGCGTGTGATCACTCGGCCGAGACCGGCACCGTGACTCGCGACCCCGTCGGGGCCGCACGCATCAACCACCGAGATGAGGGCACGGAGCCCATCGGGCTCAAGTACGATCCGACCGTGCAAGCTCCTGCAGACAGATCAGCGCTGTTGCTGCCCGGTGCGTTCGGACTCCTGCCCCGCACGGCTCCGTGAGTTCGCGAGTATCGCGGTGCTCGGTTGGCCCGAGCTGCGCCTCGCAAAATTGTTCCACGTGGAACCTCCCTCGAGATCGCCCTCGCGCGACGGGCGGCCAGCTCTCAGATCTGGCGAGTGCGTTGGCCACCGGAACATTCCCTGGCGCTGCACCTTCGCGAGCGCGGTCCTGGACGACGCCGGGTGGGTGCCGGCAAGTTCCGCGCGCGCGCGGCAAGCAGGTTCGTTGCCAGCCGGCAGGCAGGCTCAGACGGGCTGCAAGGGAGCTTGCCGCCGTGAGTCTCGCCGAACTCACGATCCAGGATGTCCGCTGCATCGAGCACGCGGAGCTGCGGATTCCCGCGGGGCTGACACTGATCTGGGGAGACAACGGCTCCGGCAAGACCTCGGTCCTGGAGGCCATCTTCATGCTCGGAAGGGGTCGATCGTTCCGCACTAGGAACAGTGAGAGGCTAATTCGCTATGGACAGACTCACCTGAGAGTCATTGGGCGTCTGACGTCGGACCAGGGGCAGGCGGAGACGCTGGGTTTCGAAGTCGCACGCGGGTCAACGACGGCGCGGGTCGGCGGCCGAGCCGCCGACTCTCTGACCCAGCTGTCTCAGGCTTTCGCAGTCCAGGTGATCGATCCAGGCGTACATCGCCTGGTCGAGGAAGGCGGCTACCGACGGCGCCGCTGGCTCGACTGGGCAGTGTTCCACGTGGAACCGAACTTCGTGGACAACTGGGTGCGTTACGCCCGGGCGCTCAAGCAGCGCAACGCCGCACTCAAGACCGAGGGGGCCGCGGTCGAGGCATGGGATCCCGAGCTCGCCCGGCTCGGCGAATCGATCGCCGACTCGCGGCGCGCCCTGATGGAGCGCCTGCTGCCGTACTGGCAGGAGGAGGTGATGGCGCTGTGCGGTTTCGAGGTCGAGCTGCACTACCTGCGCGGCTGGAGCCAGGAGCATTCGTTGCTCGAGGCGCTCGCCGCCTCCCGGCCCCGCGACCAGTCGCGCCAGCTCACGCACGCCGGTCCGCACCGTGCGGATGTTGCGGTGCGACTGCACGGCCGGCCGGCGCGGGAAGTGCTGTCCCGCGGTCAGCAGAAGCTCGTCGCGGTCGCCATGACCGTGGCACAGCTGAAGCTGCTGCAGGACGCGATCCAGCTCGCCCCGACGCTGCTCCTGGACGACCCGGCGGCCGAGCTCGACGGTGAGCGGCTGCAGCGTTTTATCGGGCGCGTAGCGACGTTGCGATGTCAGCTCGTTGTGACATCGTTGCACTCAGAATCGCGGCTTTTCGGCACGCCAGAAAGCACGTTCAGGATGGGACAGGGGAGGGTCCAACCGGTATAATGTCGCGTCACAAAACTGAGCTTGTTCATGGCTGCAGACGACGTCTACGATTCCAGTAAAATCAAAGTCTTAAAGGGTCTTGATGCGGTGCGGAAACGCCCCGGCATGTACATCGGTGACACCGATGACGGGACCGGTCTCCACCACATGGTTTTCGAGGTCGTCGATAACTCCATCGACGAGTCACTGGCCGGCTACTGCGACCGCATTATCGTCACCATCCACGCCGACGAATCGGTGACCGTTTCGGACAACGGCCGTGGAATTCCTGTGGATATCCACCCCGAGGAGGGCCGCTCGGCGGCCGAGGTCATCATGACCGTGCTGCACTCGGGCGGTAAGTTCGACGATACCTCCTACAAGGTGTCCGGTGGCCTGCACGGCGTGGGCGTATCGGTGGTCAATGCGCTGTCGGACTACCTGCTGCTCAGCATCGCCCGTGACGGCAAGCGGCACCGCCAGGAATACCACCTGGGCGTGCCGGTGGCGCCCATGGCCGCGGTCGGCGACACGCAGGACCGCGGCACCATCCTGCGCTTCCGCCCGAGCGCGCAGATCTTCACCAACATCAGCTTCCACTACGAGATCCTGGCCAAGCGCCTGCGCGAGCTGTCGTTCCTGAACTCCGGCGTGCGCATCGAGCTCATCGACGAGCGCGAGAACAAGTCCGACGTGTTCGCTCATGCCGGCGGCCTGCAGGCCTTCGTCAAGTATCTGAACCGCGCGCGCACGCCGGTGCACGAATCGGTGTTCTGGTTCCGCACCCAGGACGGGCCGGTGTCGGTGGAAGTGGCGCTGCAGTGGAACGACTCCTATCAGGAGAGCATGTTCTGCTACACCAACAACATTCCGCAGAAGGATGGCGGCACGCACCTCGCGGGTTTTCGCAGCGCGCTGACGCGCACGCTCAACGACTACGTCGAGAAGGAACTGTCCGGCAAGAAGGACAAGGTTCCGATGACCGGCGACGATGCGCGCGAGGGACTCACCGCGATCCTGTCGGTGAAGCTGCCGGATCCGAAATTCTCCTCGCAGACCAAGGACAAGCTCGTCTCCTCGGAAGTGAAGGGCGTGGTGGAAACCGCGGTCGGCACGAAACTGCAGGAATTCCTGCTCGAACACCCGCAGGAAGCGCGCCTCATCGTCGCCAAGATGGTGGAAGCGGCGCGCGCGCGCGAGGCGGCGCGCAAGGCGCGCGAGATGACGCGCCGCAAGGGCGCGCTCGACATCGCGGGCCTGCCGGGCAAACTTGCCGACTGCCAGGAGAAGGATCCGGCGCTGTCGGAGATCTTCATCGTCGAGGGCGATTCCGCCGGCGGCTCCGCCAAGCAGGGGCGCGACCGGCGCACGCAGGCGATCCTGCCGCTCAAGGGCAAGATCCTCAACGTCGAGCGCGCGCGCTTCGACAAGATGCTGTCGTCGGCGGAAGTCGGCACGCTCATCACCGCGCTCGGCTGCGGCATCGGCAAGGACGATTTCGACATCAACAAGCTGCGCTATCACCGCATCTGTCTCATGACCGATGCGGATGTCGACGGCAGCCACATCCGCACGCTGCTCCTCACGTTTTTCTACCGGCAGATGCCCGAGCTCATCGAGCGCGGCCACGTGTACATCGCGCAGCCGCCGCTCTACAAGGTGAAGCGCGGCAAGCAGGAGTCCTACGTCAAGGACGACATCGAGCTCAACCAGCTGCTGCTCAATACGGCCCTCGAAGGCGCGGGGCTGCATGTCGATGCGGCCGCCCCGCCGGTGTCGGGCTCCGCCCTGGAGCTGCTGGCCCGCAAGTACACCGAGGTGCAGGCGATCATCCGCCGCTGGTCACGCCGCTACGACGACCGCCTGCTCGAGCAGCTGGTGTACATGCCGGAAGTGACCCCGGCGGACTTCGACCGCCCCGAGTGGCTCAAGTCCTGGGCGAGCGATCTCAATGAGCGCCTGAACGCGCTCGCCGACGGCACGCGCACCTATCGCGTCGAGACCCGCGTGGCTGCCGACGGCCACGCGGCGCGCGTCATCGTGCACAAGAGCGAGCACGGCTCGCAGACCCACAAGTACCTGCCGCGCGAGTTCTTCGAGTCGGCCGAGTACCAGCGCATCGCCGACCTGGCGCGCACGCTCGCCGGCCTCATCGGCGAGGGCGCCTACGTCACCCGCAGCAACGAGCGTCACGAGATCGGCTCCTTCAAGGAGGCGATGAAGTGGCTGTTCGACCAGGCGAAGAAGGGCCAGACCATCCAGCGCTACAAGGGGCTGGGCGAGATGAACCCGGAGCAGCTGTGGGAGACCACCATCAATCCCGAGTCGCGGCGCCTGCTGCAGGTGCGCATCGAGGACGCGGTGGCGGTCGACGATATCTTCACGACCCTCATGGGCGACCAGGTCGAGCCGCGGCGCGAGTTCATCGAGAAGAACGCGCTCACCGTCACCAACCTCGACGTCTGATTTCAGAGCGATTGGTGCGTCAGCCAGTCAATGCTGGCGCTCCGGCACACTTCGTGACGCGATAGCGCTCCAATCGGCCTAATCGACGCGGGTGAGCGGCCGCACGCTCGGCGTCCACGGCGGCGGGTTGTTGTCGGGCGTGGAGAGGATCCGGCCGCCATCGCCGACCCATTTGCCCGGGTTGGTGTTGCTCAGTTTGTAGGTCTGGCCGGTCTGCTGATCCTTGTAGGTGCTGTAGCCGGACACGATGTCGTCGATGCTGGAGAAGCTCTCGTCCGTGGCGTTGAGCTTGGAGATCACACCCTGCTCGTCGCGCTCGGCCTGCGCCACCTGGGCGCGGATCGCATCGGCCGAGCGGCGGCTGATCTCGTCCTGCAGGTGCACCCAGTTCGGGTCGTAGCGGAAGGTCTGTGTCATGTGCTCGAGCACCTGCCCGGCCGCCGGCGCCAGCGCTCCCGGGCGCGATGAAGGCGCGCAGGAAGATCACGTTCCACAGGATGTTGTTGCGGTCGCCGCGGGTGACCGCGTCCACGTGCACCACCATGTCCTGGCCGCCGTGCCGGCAGGTGAAGCTCGCATCGCCTGCGGTCGATGTTGACGGGATCACGGTCGGGATCAGCTTGTCGGCGGCGGCGGCGAGCTCGGGACGCTCCTCACTGCCTGCGAAGTGCATCTGCGGACACAGGCCCGCGAGCGCGGTCTGGCCATAGAGCTTCGCGAACTGCGCTCCGGGGATGTAGCGCAGCAGCATGGTGGTGCCGCCCAGCCCGCCGTTGTGCAGCGAGCCCTCGCGCCAGCCGAGCCGCAGCGTCGTGGCGTTCGGCGGGGTGTAGGTGAGCAGCGTCGGCTCGCCCACCATCAGGTAGGTCATCTTGTCGGGCGAGAGCGTGCGTACGAACGGGCTGATCTCGAGTGCGCCGCGGCGCATGAGCGAGCCCAACGCCACCCACCCCTGCGGCACCTCCATGGTGAAGGCGTGCTCGGAGGGTTCCGTGAAGGTCTGGTAGCCCGTCACCTTGAGGGGCGCCACGGGCACGGCTGCCGCCGGGCGCGCCGCGGCGGGCGGTGTGCTCACCGGCGCGGCAGCGCCGCCCTGACTGCCGAGCACGGCGTGCACCTGCAGCCTGCGTCCGGCCCGCACCACGGTGAGGTCAGTGGCCTGTCCGGGCGCGAGCGCGCCGAGTGCGCCGGCCACCGCGTTGGAGTCGGCCGCCGGCGTGCCACCGACCGCGACGATCACGTCGCCGATGCGGATGCCGGCGGCTTGCGCGGGACTGCCGGGCGCGATGACGCCGACTTCGCCGCCGCCGCCGGCGGCGTCCTTCAGTCCGACCCCGAAGAATCCCTTAGCGTGCTGCGCGAGCGCTGCGGCGCTGAAGGCGAGCGTGATGAGCGCGAGCTGCGCGCGGTGCAGGTGTGGCATGAGAGCGTCCCCTGTTCTTCTTTGCCGTGATCATCGCAGTCCGCGCACCGTCGTTTCAATCCAGTTCTGCACTTCCTCGTTCACGGCGCGCACTTCGCGCCCCGCCGGCGCCACCGCAGGACCGATCACCACGCGGATGGTGCCCGGCTTCTTCATGAGGCCGCGCCGCGGCCAGTAGTAGCCGGCATCGTGCGCGACCGGCACGATGAGCGTGTCGGTGGCCGCCGCCAAGAGCGCGCCGCTCACCCCGTAGCGGCGCGTCTCGCCCGCGGCCATGCGCGTGCCTTCGGGGAACACCATGACCCAGTCGCCCTCGGCGATGCGCGCCTTGCCCTGCTCGACCACCTGCGCGACGGCCGAGTGGCCGGCCTTGCGGTCGATGGCGATGGCGTGCATGAGCCTGAGGCCCCAGCCCACCACCGGGATCCACAGCAGCTCGCGCTTCAGCACCCACACCTGGCGCGGGAAGATCACCATCATGGCCATCGTTTCCCAGGAGGAGGAGTGCTTCCACAGCGCCACGTGACAGCCGGGCGGGAGCGGTGCGCCCTCGACCTTGTGCGTGAGTCCGCAGCTCCAGCGCAGCACCCACAGCACGACGCTGGCATACACGCGCACCAGCGCGAAGCGCCGCGGGAAAGGCAGGACCAGGCACGCGACCGTGAACGGGATCGCGTACAGGAACGTCCAGGCGAACAGGAAGACGGTGAAGAACGCGGAAGCCACGAGCTGCACCGGCGCCACGCGCCAGGTGCGGGTGGAGGTACTCAACCGGGCAGTCGCGACAGGTCCGCGACCCCGGCGAACAGGCCCTGCAGCTGGGCCAGGAGACTCAAGCGATTGGCGCGCAACAGCGGATTCTCGTCCATCACCATCACCTGGTCGAAGAAGGCATCGACCGTGGGGCGCAGCTGCGCCAGCCGCCCGAGCGCGCCGGCGTATTCGCGCTGCGCGGTGCTGGCCGCCACCGAATCGCGCAGCCCGTGCATGGCATCGTAGAGGCGCACCTCGGCAGGCTCGCGCAGCGCGCGCACGTCCACCTCCGCCGGCGCGGTGGCGTTGGCCTTGCGCAGGATGTTGGCGATGCGCTTGTTGGCGGCGGTGAGACTGGCCGCTTCCGGAAGCTCGAGGAAGATGCTGAGCGCCTTGAGGCGCGCCGCGAAATCCAGCGGCGAGGCGGGCTGCGCGGCGAGCACGGCATCGAACATCTCGGTCGTGACCGCGACGCGCCCCGGCGCCGCTGCCGCGCCCTCCAGGTAGTAGGCGCGCAGGCGCTCCATGAGAAAGTCATAGATGTCGCGCGCCACGTCCTGCGGCGCTGCCAGTGGCGGCGGCGGCCTGGCCGGTGGGTTCAGCGCGCGCAGGCGCTCGATGTCGCTGCGCACCGCGCCGACGGCCGCGGCGATGTACACGCGGATATCCAGCTCGAGCGCTTTCTCGATGAGGATGCGCTGCACGCCGAGTGCGGCGCGGCGCAGCCCGAACGGATCCTTGGTGCCGCTCGGCTTCTCGCCGATGGCGAAGATGCCGGCGAGCGTATCGAGCTTGTCGGCGATGGCGAGTGCCAGTCCGGTGCGCGTGGCCGGCAGCGCATCGCCGGCGGCGCGCGGCAGGTAGTGCTCGCGGATCGCGCTGGCAACTTCCGCCGGCTCACCGTCTGCGAGTGCGTAGTAGCTGCCCATGATGCCCTGCAGCTCGGGGAATTCGCCGACCATGGCGGTCAGCAGATCGCACTTGCACAGGATCCCGGCGCGCTGCGCATCCTCGCGCTGCGCGCCGGCCGAGGGTGCGATCTCGCCGGCGAGCGCGCTGATGCGGCGCGCCTTGTCGCCGAGCGAGCCGAGCTTCGCCTGATAGGTGACTGCCGCGAGTGCCGCGACGCGCGCGGCGAGCGGCTGCTTGCGGTCCTGCGCGAAGAAGAAAGCGGCGTCCGCCAGGCGCGGGCGCACGACGCGCTCGTTGCCGGCGCGCACCTTGTCCGGCTCGCGACTCTCGATGTTGCTGACGGCGATGAACGCCGGCAGCAGGCGCCCCGCCTCATCCTCGACCGGGAAGTAGCGCTGGTGGTCTTCGAGCGTCGAGATCAGCACCTCGCGCGGCAGCGCGAGGAAGCGTTCCTCGAAGCGCCCGGCGAGCGCCACCGGCCACTCGGTGAGCGCAGTCACCTCATCGAGCAGCGCATCCCCCAGCAGCGCGCGACCGTTCACGCTGGCGGCCGCTTCCACGACCTGCGTGCGGATGCGCTCGCGCCGCATGGCGAAATCCGCGAGTACGTAGCCGCGCTCGCGCAGCGTGCGCTCGTAGGCGCCGGGGCTTGCGACCACCAGCGGCTTCGGCGCGTGAAAGCGATGGCCGTACGTGTGGCGGCCCGCGCTCGTGTCGAGCAGCGTCGCCGGCACCACGTCGTTGCCGAACAGCATCACCACCCAGTGCACCGGACGCACGAACAGCGCGGTGCCCGCGCCCCAGTGCATGCGCCGCGGAATGGGCAAGGCATCGAGCGCGGCCTGCACCAGGGCGGGCAGCAGAGCCGTGGCCTCATCGCCGGGCTTGCTGCCGATGAAGTACAGGAACGTGCCCTTGCCCTCCTCGATGCGGCTGAGCGTCTCGACGTGCGCGCCGCAGCTCTCGGCAAAGGCGAGCGCGGCGCGCGTCGGTGCGCCCTGCGCATCGAAGGCGGCATTGAGCGGCGGGCCGCGCCGCTTCAGATTCTGCTCGGCCTGGCGCGCCGCGAGGCGTTTCACCAGCACCGCCAGGCGCCGCGGCGTTGCGAAACCTGCGAGCTCGCCGTGCGCCAGCTGCGCCTTGTCGAGGCCTGCGCGCAGCGCCTGCACGAAGGCCTGCGAGAGCGTCGCGAGCGCCTTGGGCGGCAGCTCCTCGGTGCCGATCTCGATGAGGAAATCGCGATGCGTCACGCTCATGCGCCGGCCACTGCCTTCTTCAGCAGCGGAAAGCCGAGCGCTTCGCGGCTGGCGAGGTAGGCGCGCGCCACGCCGCTGGCGAGCGTGCGCACCCTGAGGATGTAGCGCTGGCGCTCGGTGACCGAGATGGCGCGCCGCGCATCGAGGAGGTTGAACGTGTGCGAGGCTTTCAGCACCTGCTCGTAGGCGGGCAGCGCGAGCTTGGCTTCGAGCAGGGTCTGGCAGGCGCGCTCGTGGTCCTCGAAATGCCGCTGCAGCACCGCCACGTCGGCGTATTCGAAGTTGTAGGCGGACTGCTCGACCTCGTTCTGGCGGTACACGTCGCCGTAGGTGATCGCACCCTCGGGCGTCTCGCTCCAGAGGATGTCGTAGATGCTCTCGACTCCCTGCAGGTACATCGCCAGGCGCTCGAGCCCATAGGTGATCTCGCCGGTGACGGGGCGGCAGTCGAGGCCGCCGACCTGCTGGAAGTAGGTGAACTGCGTGACCTCCATGCCGTTCAGCCACACTTCCCAGCCCAGTCCCCAGGCGCCGAGCGTGGGCGACTCCCAGTTGTCCTCGACGAAGCGCACGTCGTGCACCAGCGGGTCGAGGCCGAGCGCCGTGAGACTGCCGAGGTACATGTCCAGGATCGCAAGCGGCGAGGGTTTGATCACCACCTGGTACTGGTAGTAGTGCTGCAGGCGAAACGGGTTTTCGCCGTAGCGGCCGTCGGTCGGGCGGCGCGAGGGCTGCACGTAGGCGGCCCGCCACGGCTCAGGTCCGACCGCGGACAGGAACGTCCCCTTGTGAAACGTGCCGGCGCCCACCTCCATGTCGTACGGCTCGAGGATCACGCAGCCGGCATCCGCCCAGTAACGCTGCAGCGTGAAGATCAGCTCCTGGAAGGTGCCCGGCGGGCGGCCGAGTTTCATGCGCTAGCTTCCCCCACCCCAAAAGCGCGCGAGTATAAGACGCGCGGCGGGCTCACGGCGGCGCTGCACCAAAAGCGCGCACGGCCGTGCGACGGATCTCGCCAGATTGCACCTTGACAGACGAATGCACACAAACAGTGCAATAATGCTGTGGCGATGCACCAAACTGGTGCAATGAGCGTGACAATGGCTTCGTAACCGATTGATTTTGAAGGCACGTGATTCTGGCACAAGCCCTGCAGTAATGAACCCACTTCGCCGTCCCGCACACAGTGACTCTTAGATCAACGCGGGCTCAAGGCGCGGTCTACCCCTTTCCCGGAGGCGATATGACAGTAAGCGACGTTCTGAAGCTCATCAAAGAAAAACAGGTGAAGTTTGCCGACCTGCGCTTCACGGACACGCGCGGCAAGGAGCAGCACGTGACCATCCCGGCGCGGCTGGTGGATGAGGACCTGTTCCGCGACGGCAAGATGTTCGACGGCTCCTCCATCGGCGGTTGGAAGGGCATCAACGAGTCGGACATGATCCTCATGCCCGAGGCGGGCACCGCGGTGATCGATCCGTTCTTCGAGGAGACCACCGTCAACCTGCGCTGCGACGTGATCGAGCCTGCGACCATGCAGGGCTACGAGCGCGACCCGCGCTCGCTCGCCAAGCGCGCCGAGAGTTACCTGAAATCCACCGGCATCGCCGACGGCGCGCTGTTCGGACCGGAAAACGAATTCTTCATCTTCGACAGCGTGCGCTTCGGCAACGAGATGCACGGCGCCTTCTACACGATCGACTCGGTGCAGGGCGCATGGAACTCGCCCAAGGAATACCAGGACGGCAACAAGGGCCACCGCCCCGGCATCAAGGGCGGCTACTTCCCGGTGCCGCCGGTGGATGCCTTCCAGGACATCCGCTCGGCGATGTGTCTGGCGTGCGAGGAGATGGGACTCGTGGTCGAGGTGCATCACCACGAGGTGGCGACCGGCGGCCAGTCGGAGATCGGCATCGGCGCAGGCTCGCTCGTGACCAAGGCCGACCAGGTGCAGATCCTCAAGTACGCCGTGCAGAACGTGGCACACGGCTACGGCAAGACCGCGACCTTCATGCCCAAGCCGCTGGTGGGCGACAACGGCAGCGGCATGCACGTGCACCAGTCGCTGCAGAAGGAGGGACGGGCGCTGTTCGCCGGCGACAAGTACGGCGGACTTTCGGACACGGCGCTCTACTACATCGGCGGCATCATCAAGCATGCCAAGGCGCTCAACGCCTTCACCAACGCCGGCACCAACAGCTACAAGCGCCTGGTGCCGGGCTTCGAAGCGCCGGTGATGCTGGCGTACTCGGCGCGCAATCGCTCCGCCTCGATCCGCATTCCGTGGGTCTCCAATCCCAAGGCGCGGCGCATCGAGGTGCGCTTCCCCGATTCCAGCGCCAATCCGTACTTCGCGTTTGCCGCGATGATGCTGGCAGGCCTCGACGGCATCCAGAACAAGATCCATCCCGGCGATCCGGCCGACAAGGATCTGTACGACCTGGAGCCGGAAGAGGCCAAGCACATTCCCACCGTGTGTCATTCGCTCGACATGGCGCTCGAGCATCTCGACAAGGACCGCGAGTTCCTGACACGCGGCGGGGTGTTCACCAACGACGTCATCGATGCGTACATGGGCCTGAAGATGCAGGAGATCACGCGCTTCCGCATGTCCACGCACCCGGTGGAGATGGAGCTGTACTACAGCCTCTAGCAGCTAAGTGATGAAACGACAGATTTCCCCGCTGGCGCCTGCCGCGACCGGTCCGTACCGGGCCGCGCGGCTTGGCGGTGGGGGGAAAGGGGCGCGGGTAGCGGCGTTAACTGTGCGCCGCTACCCGCTTTTGTCGCCGCTCGTCCGGGGCGCTATGCTGGCCTGCCATGCGCATAGTCCTCTTTACCTTAATGTCGCTTGCCTGCTCGGCCGTGCTGGCCGCGACCGTCTACAAGTGGGTGGACGACGACGGTGTCGTGCACTACAGCGATCAGCCGCACCCGAATGCGCAGAAGCTGCAGGTGCGCGATGTGCAGACCTATCGTCCCAGCGCCGGCGACACCGCCGTAGCCGCCACCCCGGGCGTGCCGGCAGCGCCGGCGGCCGCGGGCGATACGCAGCGCAACTACCAGGGCTGCGCGGTGGTGCAGCCGGCCGACAACCAGGACTTCGCCAATCTCGATGCGCTCAACATCGTGGTGCAGACCGATCCGGTACTGCGCCCCGGCGACCAGATCTACGTGACTGTCGACGGCCAGCCGCTCAACAACGGCCAGCCGACCGGCGGCCAGCTGACGCTCTCGCCGGTGGACCGCGGCTCGCACACGATTCAGGCGCAGGTGCGCGGCAGCGACGGCGCGGTGCGCTGCCAGACGCCGAGCATCACCTTCAGCGTGCACCAGCCCTCGCTCCTGAATCCGGCCAACCCGCTGCGTCCGCGCTGAGTCGGGCCCGCGCGGCTGTGCCGCGGGGGCCTCATGGCCGTTGAGCACGCCGCCCCTTCGGCGCTCGCCCACTTCGATCCGACCGAACTGCTCGATGCCCTGTCCACCGGCATCGTCATGCTGGATGCGCAGCTGTGCCCGATGTACGCCAACGTCGCGGCGCAGGATCTGCTCGCCTTCAGTCTGAAGCTGGCGCGCGGGCGCCCCTTCACCGACCTGCTGCACGAGCCGGACTCCCTGAGCGGCATCTTGAAGCGCGTGCTGGCCAGCGGCGAGAGCATCGCCGACCGCGAGCTCGCCGTGCGTCCGGCCGGAGCGCCGCGCGAGGCGCGCACGCTGGATCTGACCGTGAGTCCCCTCAACGGACTCACCGGCAGGCACCTGCTGCTGGAAGTCGCCGACACCACGCAGCGCCAGCGCATCTCGCGCGAGAACGATCTGCTTGGCACGGCTGGATGGCAGCCGCCTCATGGTGCGGCAGCTGGCGCACGAGATCAAAAATCCGCTCGGCGGCCTGCGCGGCGCCGCGCAGCTGCTGGAGCGCGAGCTGCCGGCCGCAGCACTGCGGGAATACACCCAGGTGATCATCGGCGAGGCCGACCGCCTCACCGCGCTGGTCGATTCCATGGCAGGCCCGGGCCGCCCGCCGAGCAAGACCTCGATGAACGTGCACGAGATCTGTGAGCACGTGTTCCATCTGTTGCGCGCCGAGGCGCCGCCGACGCTCGTCATCGAGCGCGACTACGACCCGAGCCTGCCCAACGCCATGCTCGATCGCCACCAGCTCATCCAGGCGCTGCTCAACGTCGCGCGCAACGCGCTGCAGGCGCAGGGCGATCTCGGACGCATCGTGCTGCGCACGCGCGCGCGCTCCAACGTCAGCATCGGCTCGGTGCTGCACCACCTGGTGGCGAGCGTGCAGGTGGAGGACAACGGCCCGGGTGTGCCGGCGCACCTGCGCAGCTCGATTTTCTATCCGCTGGTGAGCGGACGCACCAACGGCACGGGCCTGGGACTTGCGGTCGCCCAGGATCTGGTGAGACGCAACGGCGGCATCATCGAATTCGAAAGTGAACTGGGACGCACGGTGTTCACGCTGCTGCTGCCCCTGGGAGAGGCACATGAGTAGCTTGAGAGTCTGGCTGGTGGACGACGACGCATCCATACGCTGGGTGCTGGAGCGGGCGCTGCGCAACGACGGCATGGCGCCGCGCGCCTTCGAGGCGGCGGAACCGGCGCTCGATGCGCTGCGGCGCGACACCCCGGACGTGCTGATCACCGACATCCGCATGCCGGGCGCCTCGGGCCTGGAGCTGCTGCGGCGCATCCGCGATGCCAGCCCCGCGCTGCCGGTCATCGTCATGACCGCGCACTCGGATCTGGGCAGCGCCGTGTCCGCCTACGAGGGCGGCGCCTTCGAGTACCTGCCGAAGCCGTTCGACATCGACCAGGCGGTGGCGCTGGTGCGCCGCGCCGCCAACGGTGCGCTGCCCGGCGGCGCCGATGCCGGCGGCGCGCCGCGCATCCCGGAGCTTTTGGGCCGGGCGCCCGCCATGCAGCAGGTGTTCCGCGCCATCGGGCGCCTGGCGCGCTCCTCCGTCACGGTGCTCATCACCGGCGAGTCGGGCACCGGCAAGGAACTGGTGGCGCGCGCCCTGCACCAGCACAGCCCGCGCGCCTCGCGCACCTTCGTCGCGCTCAACACCGCCGCCATTCCGGCGGACCTGCTCGAGTCGGAGCTGTTCGGTCACGAGCGCGGTGCCTTCACCGGCGCTGACGCGCAGCGCCGCGGCCGCTTCGAGCAGGCCGACGGCGGCACTCTGTTCCTGGACGAGATCGGCGACATGTCGATGCCGCTGCAGACGCGCCTGCTGCGCGTGCTGGCGGAAGGCGAGTTCTACCGCGTCGGCGGCCAGACGCCGATCCGCGTCGACGTGCGCGTCATCGCCGCCACCCACCAGGCGCTGGAGGAGCGCGTGGCCCGCGGCCTGTTCCGCGAGGACCTGTTCCACCGTCTCAACGTCATCCGCATGGAGCTGCCGCCGCTGCGCGCGCGCGCCGAGGACATCCCCGACCTGCTCATGCACTACATGCTGGTGGCGGCCCGCGAACTCGGCGTCGAGCCCAAGGCGCTCGCCCCCGATGCGCTGTCGCGCCTGGCAGCCCATGAGTGGCCGGGCAACGTGCGCGAGCTCGTCAACCTGTGCCGGCGCCTGTCGGTGCTGGCGCCGGGGACGGAGGTGCACCTGGCGGACCTGCCGCCGGAGCTGACGGGGCCTGCCACCGGCCCGCGCGACGGCGACTGGCTGAGCCAGCTGGCCGGGTGGGCCGAGCGCCACCTGCACAGCGGCCGGCAGCCGCTGCTCGATGCGGCGCAGCCGCAGTTCGAGCGCGTCCTGATCCGCGCCGCGCTCAAGCGCACCCAGGGTCACCGCCAGGAGGCGGCGAAGCTTCTGGGCTGGGGACGCAACACGCTGACGCGCAAGCTCAAGGAGCACGGCATGAACGGGCCGAGCGCCGACGAATAGTCGCAGGCCCTAGAACCCGGTAAGGTGCGCGCGGCGCCCTGCGCACGGGCGCGGACTGGGAGCGCGTGGATGACGGACTGGCGGGCAGTGTTGCAGTTCCAGTTCCTGGGCAACGAGCTCGGTGCCTGGGTGCTGGCGGTTTTCGTGTTCGTGGTCACTCTCACGCTGCTGCCGATCGCCACGCGCTTCATCAGCGCCCAGCGCCGCCGGCTCACCGCGCGCCGCCCGCCGCAGGTGCATTTCGCGATCGATCTGGCGGCGCTCCTGGTCGAGCGCACCAGCCGCCTGTTCATCTTCGGTGTGGCCCTGTGGCTGGCCTCGCGCGACCTCACCTTCCCGCCGCGCCTCGAGCGCTGGATCAGCGTCGGGCTGGTGCTGCTGTTCTGGATGCAGGTGGCCTTGTGGGCCATGACCACGGTGCGCTTCGCCATCGACGTGCGGCGCGTGCGCTCCACAGGTCCCGACACGCTCCTCAAGAGCTCCATGGAGGTGATCCTGTTCGCCGCCGGGATCGTGGTGTGGGGCGTGGCGGGGCTGCTGGCGCTCGACAACCTCGGGGTCGAGATCAAGCCGCTGCTGGCAGGTCTAGGAATCGGTGGCATCGCGCTCGCACTGGCGGTGCAGACGGTGCTGGCGGACCTGCTCGCGTCGCTCTCGATCGCCCTCGACAAGCCGTTTGGGCTCGGCGATGCCCTCACCGTGGATGACTGCACGGGCACGGTCGAACACATCGGCGTGAAGAGTACGCGCCTGCGCAGCATCTCCGGCGAGCAGATCATCATCGCCAACAGCGACGTGCTGCGCGCCCGCGTGCGCAACTACGGCCGCCTGCACGAGCGCCGCTCGCTGTTCCTCCTGGACGTGCATTATGAGACGCCGGTGGCGACACTCGCCGCCGTGCCGCGCGCGGTGCGCGAGATCGTCGAGTCGACCCCGGATACGCGCTTCGACCGCTGTCATCTGCTGCGCTGTACCGACAAGGCGCTGCAGTTCGAGGTGGTCTTCTTTGTGATGCGCGCCGACTACAAGAGCTTCGCCGATGCGCAACAGAGCATCAATCTGCGCATCCTCGAGCGCTTCCGCGCCATGGAAGTGACTTTCTCGGCGGTCGCGCCGCGGCCGGTGCGCCTGCACCGGGCGGCGGCGCAGCAGGCGGAACCGAGCGGCCAGCAGCGGCTGCTGTAGCCAGGATTTACTTGCCGGCCCTGGCGGCCGCGAGGTCTTCCTCGATCTGCTGCGCAAAGTTCTCGTAAGGCTGCGCGCCCATCCCGGAGACACCCGAGAGTTCGCCGTCGTGCACGCGCCCGATGACGAAGGCCGGGGTGCCCTCCAGCCCGAGCGAATTGGCGAGCGCGGCGTTGCGCAGTATGTCCTTCGCATACCGGTGCTGTGCGACACACGCCTGAAAGCGCGGCAGGTCGAGCGCGAGGCGCCCGGCCTGCGTCTGCAGGCCGCCGGCACTGAGGTCGGAACCCTTGGCGATCAGGGCATCGTGCATGGGCCAGAACTTGCCCTGCTCGCCGGCGCAGTGCGCCGCTTCCGCCGCCGGCAGCGCCGAGTCGTGAAACTCCAGCGGCAGGTCGCGCACGATGAAGCGCACCTTGCCGGTATCGACGTAATTGCGCTTGAGCTGCGGCCAGGTCTCGGCCTCGAAGCGCTTGCAGAACGGGCACTGGTAGTCGGTGAACTCCACGATCGTGACCGGCGCGTCGGGGCGGCCGCGGGAGGCATCGTCCGGCAACAGCCGCAGCTTCGCCGCCTGGGAGGCGGCCGCGGCCGCGACCAGGGCAAGCGTTGCCAGCGCTGACAGCGCCACAATTCCCGCGGTCTTGGCCATGCGAACTCCTGTAACGAGGGCTGTCGGGCACGGACTCCCGTCAGCCCGACACGGCGCAGTCTGACACATCCTTGCCGGTGCGCAGCGTGCCGACCAGTTCGCTCACCGTGGCAAGACCGTGCGCGCTCAGGTAGGCGGTGATGCCTTCGTTGATGCGCTTGCACGCCATCGGGTCGTAGAACAGCGCGGTGCCGACGCCGACCGCGGTGGCGCCGGCGATGATGAACTCGAGCGCGTCGGTGGCCGTGATGATGCCGCCCTGGCCGATGATGGGGATGCGGTGCGGGCGCGCCACCTCGTAGACCTGGTGGACCTTGAGCAGCGCGATCGGCTTGATCGCAGGTCCCGACAGGCCGCCCTGCACGTTGCCGATCACCGGGCGGCGCGCCTCGACGTCGATCGCCATGCCCATGACGGTGTTGATCACCGCGAGCGCATCGGAGCCCGCCTCGATGCAGCGGCGCGCGTTCTCGCGGATGTCGGTCTGGTTGGGCGACAGCTTGGTGATGAGCGGTTTGCGGGTGACGCGCCGGCAGGCAGCCACCACCTGGGCCGACATGTCCGGATAGTTGCCGAAGGCGACGCCGCCTTCCTTGATGTTCGGGCACGAGATGTTGATCTCGATCGCATCGATGGGCGAGGCGTCGAAGCGCCGCGTCACCTCGACGTACTCCTCGATGGTCGAGCCGCACACGTTGGCGATGAAGCGCGTCTCGCTGAAATCCAGCTGCGGCAGGATGTCGCGCACCACCTGCTCGACGCCGGGGTTCTGCAGCCCGATGGCGTTGAGCATGCCGGCCGGGGTCTCGAAGACGCGATGCGGCGCATTGCCCAGGCGCGCCGCGCCGGTCGTGCCCTTCAGCACGATCGCACCGGCGTCGCGGTTGGAGAACCCCTCGATGCGCGTGTATTCCTCGCCGAACCCGACGCAGCCGGACAGGAGCACGATGGGAGAGGCGAAATCCAGGCCGCAGAATTTCAGCGCCAGCGGCCCCGGGCCGGAGGCCGCCGGCAGCGGGGCTGCGGGCACGGATGGTTTGACCGTCGCCATGGCGTGCATTATCGCATACGCAACTAGCCGCGAGTTTCCACAGGCCCCATGTTCCACATCGTGCTCGTCGAGCCGGAAATCCCGCCGAACACCGGCAATATCATCCGTCTGTGCGCCAACAGCGGCTGCACGCTGCACCTGGTGAAGCCGCTGGGCTTCGAGCTGAGCGGCAGGCAGGTGCGCCGCGCCGGCCTCGACTACGACGAGCTGGCGCAGGTGCAGGTGCATGCAGGACTCAGCGAGTGCCTGGTCACGCTCGCCTCCGCGCGGCTCTTCAGCGTCGAGACCGGCGCAGGGCAGGTCTACAGCGAGGTGAGTTTCCGGGCCGGCGATGCCTTCATGTTCGGCTGTGAGACGCGCGGACTTTCCGCAGCAGCGCTCGCGCAGGTCGACCCGGCACGCCAGCTGGCCATCCCCATGCGCGCCGGCAACCGCAGCCTCAATCTCGCCAACTCGGTGGCACTGGTGGTGTTCGAGGCGTGGCGCCAGAACCAGTTCACAGGTGCACAGCTGCCGCCCTGATACAGTGGCGGCCGAACGGACCAAGGCGGGAAGCTGACATGAACCTGACACCGCGCCGGCCGCTGCGGCACCTGCTGTGGATCGCGCTGTGCATTGCGACCTGCGCCGCCGGACAGCCGGCGCCGGACTCGCCGCCGCAGGCTGTGCAGGATGCCGCTGCCGCGGCGCGTGCCGCGCTGACCCGCGGGCCGGCCACCGTGCCGCTGCGCGACCAGGCGACGCTCGCCCTGCCGGAACATTTCGGCTTCGTGCCGCATCAGCAGGCGGTGGCGCTCATGCGCGCCATGGGCAACCGCACCAGCGATGACTTCGTCGGGCTGATCGTGCCGCTCGGTGAGCGTGGCTGGTTCATCTCCGTGTCCTACGATCCGTCCGGCTATATCAAGGACGACGATGCCAGGCACTGGGATGCCGGCAAGCTCCTGCAGACGCTCAAGGACGGCACGGAAGCGGCCAATGCCGAGCGCGTCAAGGCCGGCGTGCCGGCCCTGAGCGTGACGCGCTGGATCGAGCCGCCGGCGTACAGCCCCGACAGTCACCGGCTCATCTGGTCGGCGGAAGCGCGGCACAAGGACGGTTCCGACACCGATCCCACGATCAACTACAACACCTATCTGCTCGGGCGCGAAGGCTACGTATCGCTGAATCTGGTCACCAGCGCCGCGCGCATCGACGAGGACAAGGTCGCCGCGCGCGAGCTGCTCGGCGATGTGAATTTCAATGGCGGCAAGCGCTACGGCGATTTCAACTCCTCCACCGACAAGGTGGCCGCCTACGGGCTCGCCGCGCTCGTGGCCGGCGTCGCCGCCAAGAAGCTCGGCCTGCTGGCGCTCCTGATCGCCACCATCGTCAAGTTCGCCAAGCTCATTGCCCTCGCCGCGGCCGGCGTGTTCGCCGCCGTCTCGCGCTGGTTCAAGTCGCGTAACACCCGCGCGGGCTAAACGCGCTGATGAAACTCCTGCTGCTGCTGTTCACGGCGCTCAAGTTCGGCAAGCTCCTGCCGGCTGTGCTCACCATGGCGATCTCGGTCGGCGTCTACGCCATGATGTTCGGCTGGTGGTACGCGGCAGGCTTCGTGGCACTCATCGCCATCCACGAGATGGGCCACTACATTGCCGCCCGGCGTCGTGGCCTGAAGGTCGGCCTGCCGACGTTCATTCCCTTCGTCGGCGCCTGGGTGGAGCTCAAGGATCTGCCGCACGATGCCGAGACCGAGGCTTATGTGGGCATCGCCGGCCCACTGCTCGGCACGGTGGCCGCCCTCGGGTGCTTCTACCTCGCGCGCAACACCGGCAGCGCCATGCTGCTGGCACTCGCCTATGCCGGGTTCTTTCTCAACCTCTTCAACCTCATTCCGCTGGCCCCCTTCGACGGCGGTCGCGTCACCGCGGCCATCTCGCCGCGCCTGTGGCTCGTCGGCGCGCCGCTCCTGGTGGCGCTGTTCTTCTACAGTCCGAGTCCGTTGCTCATTCTCATGGCGGTGCTCGCCCTGCCGAACGTCATGAAGGCCTGGCGCGGACTGAAACAGCCCGAGGAGCAGGCGTACTACGCGGTGAGCATCGAGACGCGCGTCTCCTATGCAGCGGTGTACCTGGGGCTTGCCGCCTTTCTTGCGATCATGTGCGAGCAGCTGCACGCGGAGCTGCCGCACACTCACTGACGGGGATGCCGCGGTCGAGCGGGCTGCGCACCCCGTTGACGCCCTTCGACATGACGTGCGTGTAGATCATGGTGGTCTTGACGTCGGCGTGCCCGAGCAGCTGCTGCACGGTGCGAATGTCGTAGCCATCCTCGAGCAGGTGCGTGGCAAAGCAGTGCCGCATCGTATGACAGCTGGCCGGCTGCGTGATGCCGGCCTTGCGCACGGCGATCTGCATCGCGCGCTGCACGATCTTCTCGTGCAGGTGGTGCCGCACCAGCACACCTGAATACGTATCGCGGCACAGGCCGGCGGCGGGAAAGAGGTACTGCCAGCCCCATTGCGTTGCGGCATTCGGGTATTT
Source organism: uncultured Gammaproteobacteria bacterium (assembly GCA_963787655.1). GTDB lineage: Bacteria > Pseudomonadota > Gammaproteobacteria > Steroidobacterales > Steroidobacteraceae > 13-2-20CM-66-19. The sequence continues at coordinate 567,648 of CAWBDY010000004.1, forward strand.
GCGTGCCAGCGCCGCGGGCAGCGATACGCCGGGGCGTTTCTGACGCCGCTCTTCTTCGAACCAGGCTCGCAGCCGGCTCAGGTGGTCGCGGGTCGCCGGCTCCAGCGCAGACGGCAAGACCGTGACCCGGTCCTTGCCGCCTTTCGCCTCGCGCACGATCAGCTCCCCTCTCTCCAGGGCGACGTCCTTGACGCGCAGCTGCAGTCCTTCCGTGAGCCGCAGCCCGCTGCCGTACAAGAGGTTCACCACGAACCACGGCGTGCCCTCAAGCTGCGCCAGCAGCGCACGCACTTCGGCGCGGTTCAGAACCACCGGCAGGCGTTTGGGAGCGTTGGCGCGCGTGACATTGTTAAGCCACGGCAGCTCGATTTCGAGCACGTGTCGGTACAGGAACAGCACCGCCTGCAGTGCCTGGTTCTGAGTGGCGGCTGTGACCTTGCGGTCGACGGCCAGATGCGTCAAGAATTGCTCGATGTCGTTTGCACCGAGCTGACGCGGATGTCTTGGTTTGTGAAACGCAACGAACCGCCGCAACCACTGCAGATATGTTCGCTCCGTGCGCAGCGCCAGATGACGCGTGCGCATTCGTTCGCGCGTCACCGCAAACAGGCCGGGCTGGCTCGCCATGTCGCATATCCCTCCAGCTGGCTTAATGAAATCAGCTTGTTGAGGGCACGTCGAGCGTCATATCTGACGTATTCGGGGCGTTTCATCACCCCAACTTCGTCATTTTTGTCGTCTATATATAGTTAGTCTGCCCGGAAGAGCCGTGAGTTCGAAGTCAACACTCATATCTGGCGATACTGGTGTCAAATCCGGAATTACCAGAACTCAAATTTTCTGCTACAACGAAGCCGCAAGGCGCCGATCAAGCGCGGCGCTTGGATCGATCGCCTCTGCGGCTTCGGTTGAAACAGCATTTCAGGTCGGCGCCTTGCGGCTTCGCGAACCGGCGTCGGCAAATGATGCGTTGCACTCCGACTCCCCGGCGGAGCCGGTCAGTCTAACTAACAGCTGCAGCGGACGGCCTTCGGCCGCCGCTGAGCTTCACCGTTAGAAGTCATGGCGACACGGCATCGGCAACTTGGCTATGTGCACATCATTGCCGCCATCGTCCTGTTGCTATGCGCTATAGACATCTTGCTTCGACAGTTCGCGCACTCCGGGCGTTTGGCCGCAGAAGTACCGTGGATAGAACTGGCCAAGTCGTACTCGAATCGTCCTGGGCCCGATTTAGACGAGTCGGGCGCTCACTGCTTCCGCACTTCTTGGTCGCAGCCATCCTTATCGCCGGCGTCTGGGCGATCGTGCGCTTCGGTCCCTTGCGTCCCATCCACGAATGGTAGGCCATGACTTCTAACCAACGCTTCGAGCGGCCGTGATGTTAAGTAGAAGGCGCGCCATGGACGCGCTGCGCTATGTTGCGCCCATGTCGCGAAATCTAAGTCGGCGGTCGGCCGCTCAAGCTCATCGTTAGACGACTTATGACATATGCAGCGCCCATGTTGCCGCCGCCTCATCACGCGAGTACGATTCCGCGCCCCATTTCCCGGGGCCACTACGAGGAGCCGTGCCATGCGACTCAAACCAGAAGTCCTCGACGCCAGCTGCTTTCGAGGCCACAAGTAAGAGGCGGAAGGGTTTCCCCTCCGAGACGCGCGTTAAGCGCGGTGACCGCATCGTTCGCGGCAACAAAGAGCTGCTTGAAAAGCTCGGCCGCAATGACCCATGTCCATGTAAGTCCGGGCGCAGATTTCAAGAACTGCTGCATGCGCCAGGGTCTGATGGATGGCTCCGAGCGCGACTATTTCTTTCAGAGACTGATTGCGTCGTCTAACCAACGCTTGGAGCGGCCGTGAAAGGTCGTCAGGTTGCGCCGCGAGCGCGGAGAGATTTTGCGCTCGCGGCGCGTACTGAGCAGCGTCGGTTGGCCGCTCAAGCTCATCGTTAGAGTGCCGTTTCAGCGTCGGGAGATGATCGCTGCCAGTTCCCGGTTTGAGGCCCCCAGGGCGAGTAAGGACTTCACGAGAAGATCCAGAGAAACGGTGGGATCGCCCGACTCCATCTTCGCAACCCGTGATTGACTGGATTTTATGCTCTGAGCTAGCTGAACTTGTGTTACGCCTCGGGCCTGACGACGGGCTTTGAGGCCGCCTGCCAGCTTTAGCCTCAGCTCAATGTACGTCTGCTCTTCCGCAGACAGCCCCAGAAGCTCCTTCGGACTCCCCAGCTTCCAGCCCGCGACCTCCAGCCTCTTTCGCTTAATTACTCGCACTGTCGTACTCCTTCAGGCGCCTCCGGCACGTCGCGATAACGGCCGCGGGCGTCTGCCCGGTCTTCTTGGCGAACACTTCAAGGATCACGATCGCATCCTTATCAATGCGGTACATAATCCGCCAGGAGCCGGACGCATCATTTACCCGTAGCTCATGGCACCGCGTTGCAATCGACGGCATAGGGCGCGATTGCGGCATCGAAAGCGACTCGCCTCTCTGGAGGCGCCGCAGCAGGAACCCAGCCTCGAGCCGCGCTTCCTTGCTGAAGGGAGGAGTCTTAAGCTCTCCATGAAGCCACGCCAGAGGCTTATCCTTTGGGCTCACAGCGGGAGTATATGTCATTACTGACATATATGCAAAACGGCACTCTAACCAGCGCTTCGAGCGGACCGTGAAGCGTTTGCGGCAGGGCGTCGCTGGCGCCTTCGAAGATTATGCGCCCGCGTCGCCTATTGAACGGCGGCAGTCGGCCGCTCAAGCTCATCGTTAGACCGCAATGAGTATCGCTCTCCGGTTGCTCTTGGGCGTCGTCATCGGCACGTTGGCGTTGTGGATTGCGCTCTACTTCTACGGACTATTGGCTGTTTGGTCACCTTGGCCTAGAGGCTGGTGGCTCCACGACTTTTCGCTCGTTTCCGTCACGTCGAGAATTCTGGCGTGGATTCCTTGCGTCATCGTATTGGGCTTTATCTTTGTGAGACTCTTTAAGGTACGCCCGACTGCCTGTGCGCTCGTCGCCATGACCTTGACCATCCTGATCGCTCTAGGCGATACGTTGAGTGATCCAGAGCTTCTCCGCTCGACCCTCCCGTTTCTATCGCAGTTTCTTGTGCCCTTCCTGGTTGGGCCGCCGCTCATCGTCTATATTTTGAGTAGATTGCGGTCTAACCAACGCTTGGAGCGGCCGTGAGATCCAGTGAAGCGCGCTATGCGCGCTGGGTCTACTGTGCGCGCATAGCGCGCGATCCGAAGCGGCGGACGGCCGCTCAAGCTGATCGTTAGGCGGCTGCACAAGAGGCGCGTCGCAACCCTTGGCGTGGATTGATACTCTAACGCAATGAAGGTCGGCGAAATCCTCCGAATGCTTCACGCTGATGGGTGGTATCTGGTCGCAACGCGTGGCAGTCATCGCCAGTTCAAGCACACTGCCAAGCCTGGGCGCGTAACGGTTCCGGGAAAACCCAGCGACGATTTGGCACCGGGCACGCTGAACAGTATTGTGAAGCAGTCGGGCCTGAAGAGATGAAATAAGGTAACTGACCATGCGATATGCAATCGTCATTGAGAACGCCGGTTCAAACTTCTCCGCATATGTTCCGGATCTGCCCGGCTGCGTCGCGACTGGCGCAACAGTCGAGGAAACTGAAACCTCCATTCGCGAAGCAATCGAGTTTCACCTGGAAGGAATGCGGGAGGACGGTACTCCGATTCCCCCGGCATCTAGTCGTGTCGACTACGTCGAGGTCGCCGCCTAACCAACGCTTGGAGCGGCCATGAGGGCTGAAGAGGCGGGCTGTGCGCGCCATTCGTATTCTGCGCCCACAGCGCGCTTTCGTTGCTGCGGCGTGGCCGCTCAAGCTCATCGTTAGAGGGCTGGGGGAGCAGAGATGAAGGCTGCGATGCTGAGCGTCTTCGGTCCCGCCATCGCAATTGCGGCCGGCGTGCTGCTGGTGCAACTTTTGATATCGCTCTTGCCCGACGCACAAAGACTCTCCGTGCTGAACGTCAGCCTCGACACATATTTTGCAGTCCTCATACTGGCCGCACTCTGCCTTTGGGCAGGCGCGATGATTCGCCGCAGCGCGCCGGCGCGCTGGATTACGGCTACGTCGTTTCTATTCCCCGTTCTTTGGCTTTTCTTTTTCTCTCTGGACTCGGTTTATCCCCCAAACTCCGGTATTAGCGCTCTAAGAATTGTAAACACGTTGCTCTCGCTAGCTCCGCTCTTGGGCATGGGTTTGTCGTATGCACTGCCCTCTAACCAACGCTTGGAGCGGCCGTGACGGGTTGGGTGGTAGGCGCCGCGGGCGCTTGGAAAAACTGTGCACCCGCGTCACCGTTGATGCGGCAGCGGTCGGCCGCTCAAGCTCATCGTTAGGCGCACGGACCGATCACATGCCAACCGTTAACAACCGCGCACCCTTTGCACTAGCGCTATTTGGAGCGGTGCTCGTCTTTTTAGTTCTTTTTAGGATCCGACACGCGCTCCCCATCGAGTCGTTCGGACCCACTGGGCGCACGCTTGACGTTGCGCTGCTGTACGTTGTCGTGCTCTCTCCGGCGGTCGTCGCGGCCGCGCTGCATCCGTCTCGTTGGTTATGGATCGGAGTGGCCGCGGCCTATCTGTCCGAAGTCGTACGCCAACTATTGTCGCTTGTGGTTCCACTGACGAGCGCTGCTCCTTCCGGGAGCCTAGGTGTGTCAGTGACATCAGTGCTGGGTGATGTGGCCTTACACGCAATTCCCAACGCTGTGCTGGGCGTTGCCGGCGCGGCGCTCGGCTTGGTTCTCTCGGCGCGGATGCCGCGTCGATGACCGTGCGCCTAACAATCGCTTGGAGCGGCCGTGAGAGCTTATGAGACGCGCTGTGCGCGCCATTCGTATTCTGCGCGCACAGCGCGCTTTCTTTGCCACGGCGCGGCCGCTCAAGCTCATCGTTAGAGCCCGCGAACGGAGAATTTTGGTTTTGAAGATGAGTCACTGCGATGTTCGAAGAAACACGGGAGTACCTCCTTCGTTCATCGCCTGAAGGCGCGCGCGGCCGGAGAAGAGGTTGTTGCCACGGCTGATCTCCCAGGGCACGCCAAGACGACTCTTGGAAAGTCAGTGCAGCCGATCGGGCCCCGGGGCCGTCTTCGTTCGGCATGCGGGCGCGCTTAGGTATCACGGCCGTCACCTTCGGGGGCGCCCGGCTCCCAAGGCCGCGCGCGCACATTAGGATTGCGAGGCGAGCTCTAACCAACGCCAGGAGCGACCGGATGAGTCCCGAGGGAAATAGTCGCCGGCGGCCGGTCGCTCAGGCTCATCGTTAGATTCCGGAAGTGATCGATTTTCTCTAGTTTTGGGCACCGAGTGACGATGCAGGAGGAGGCACCTATGGCGCGTGAATTTGACGTAGTCGTGGCAAAAGACGCGGACGGCTATTTTGTAGCCACAGTTCCCGCCCTTCCCGGTTGCCATACTCAAGCGCGTTCCTTAGACGAGCTGATGGCCCGGGTTAAGGAAGCGATTGAATTGTGCCTGGAGGTACAAGGAGTTCCTCCTGAGCAGCTTGATTTTGTCGGGGTGCAGCGCGTCTCGGTCGGCGCTTAACCTCATACCCAGCCGTCTCGGGAAAAGATCTTATCGCGGCACTCCGTCGCGCTGGATTCACGGTAGTTCGCTCGAAAGGCAGCCATCACTTCCTTCGACATTCTGACGGCCGCACGACGGTAGTGCCGGTTCATAGTGGCGAAACGATTGGCCGCGGCTTAATGGGCAGCATTCTTCGCGACGTCAAGCTCACTCGGGACCAGCTACAGCAGCTGCTCTAGAATGCTTCCGGAATCTAACCAACGCTTGGAGCGGCCGTGAGGGCTGAGGAGGCGCGCTGTGCGCGCCGGATTCTGCGCGCCCAGCGCGCTTTCTTTGCCACGGCGCGGCCGCTCAAGCTCATCGTTAGAAGTCACCAAGACCGCTGTGCCAGGCCCTCACGACATCGAACCGGACGAATCTCTGACGCCTGACGGCCGGGCTGCAGCAGATGCACTGAGCGTCGACCTCCTCAGGAGGATCGACGCTGCCTTACTCTCACACGCCAGGAAAACCAACCGAAAGGTCGCGATGCTCGTTGGTTTGACTATCAATGATCCTTCCCTTCGTGTGCCAGGGCTCCCTGACGTGTTTTACGCTCAACGGATTAGGATGCTCGTTCAGAAAGGTCTTCTGGTCGCGGAGGGCAGCCTGGGCCACATGCGCTACAGCGAAGTACGGCTACCATGATTGCCGGGGTGACTTCTAACAATCGTTCGAAGGTGCCGTGATGCTCGGTAGTGTCGCCGCGGGCGCGGGAAGGCAGTGTGCGCCCGCGGCTCTGATAGGGCGCTTCTGTGCGGCCCTTCAACTTCACCGTTAGGCGCCAGATGTCTGACACTCTTGAAGTGCTGCTCGTTCTCGCCCTCTTTCTTGCCATTGCCGGCTTCTCTGCATGGAAAACGATTAGGGGTCTGCAGATGGGTTTCTGGATCAACCGCAATGGACTCCGCATCAGTCGCCTTGAAAATCCCAAGCTGCTTTGGTTCGGCATCTCCCTCGGTTTTGCTGTCCCAATCTTGGTGCTCTCCATGTGCTTATGGGTCACAGGTCAGTTGCTAACCACTGGACCATCGTTAATATGGCGCCTAACGAATGGTTCGAAGGGCCGTGATGGAAGGTAGCGTCGCCGCGGGTGCGGAAGCGAGTGTGCACCCGCGGCTCTGGTCGGGGGCCAGCGCCGCGGCCCTTCAACTTCACCGTTAGCTGGACCATGGATCGCCAAGCAGTTGTTGCCGTAGTGAAGCTCACTGCTTCGGTGGCGGTCGCAATTGCGCTGCTTCTGGTTTGGAGCTTCGGCGGTGATTCTTGGTTTCGCCCCGTCGCCGCCGTGGCGTTCATCGTGGTAGCTGCTCCCGTGGCTCTGTTGGTTGCGATCGACACCGGCCGGGTGCTGAGGCGTAATGGGCTTGGGCGAACAGCGACAATTGCGACGCGTGTCCCTCAGCTCTTACTGGGTGTTTTTGCCTGTGTTGGCGCCGTCGGCGGAGTCGGACTGGCGATTTTCGGAAACTTCCCGGCGCGGTGCGCAGGTGTAGCGTGCCGGTTGTGCGCTCGTCTCAATTGTCGCGGTGGCTTACGGTATATCACTCCTGCGAAGCCAAACGCCTCGACCAAAAGGCGATGCGTCCAGCTAACAATCGTTCGAAGGGCCGTGAAGCGTGAGTGGTTAAGCGCCACGGGCGCTCAGGGACAGTGTGCGCCCGCGGCGCTCGTGGGGCGCCTCAGTGCGGCCCTTCAACTTCACCGTTAGACGCCGTGTCAACCGTCGTCGCATTCCTCATCGCAGTAGTCGTTGTCGCGAGCCTGGCGCCGTTCGCAATCGACCTGACGCTAGCGCCTTACCCGCCGCAGTTCATCGTTTGGTTTCTACCCGTCGTGGGCCTATTCACGGTTCTGATCGCCCTGCCCATCTACATCTCTGCTTTTTTCCCAGCCCCGGCAAACGCAGTTGCTACCTCTCCTGGCAGCGGGTTTTGGTGCCGCATGTGTAGGTTCCCCTGTTGGAATTTCTTTTCGTACGCTCGTCCTTTGAACAAATTTGGTGACACCGTCCTTGTGAAAGACGGGTGGCGTACATTGGCGGGGTGGCTCCTCCTGCTTCGGCAGACCATTCTGATGGGAGTCGCCGGTGCTATCGGGGGCATTGCGTTTTTGGCCGTACGGCGTCTAACAAACGCTTGGAGCGGCCGTGATGTTAAGTAGAGAGCGCGCCATGAGCGCGCTACGCTATCTTGCGCTCATGTCGCGCAGGAACCGCATGCGGGCGGCCGCTCAAGCTTATCGTTAGGCGGCTGCACAAGAGGCGCGTCGCAACCCTTGGCGTGGATTGATACTCTAACGCAATGAAGGTCGGCGAAATCCTCCGGAATGCTTCACGCTGATGGGTGGTATCTGGTCGCAACGCGTGGCAGTCATCGCCAGTTCAAGCACACTGCCAAGCCTGGGCGCGTAACGGTTCCGGGGAACCTGAGCGACGATTTGGCACCGGGCACGCTGAACAGTATTGTGAAGCAGTCGGGCCTGAAGAGATGAAATAAGGTAACTGACCATGCGATATGCAATCGTCATTGAGAACGCCGGTTCAAACTTCTCCCGCATATGTTCCGGATCTGCCCGGCTGCGTCGCGACTGGCGCAACAGATGAGGGAACTGAAACCTCCATTCGCGAAGCAATCGAGTTTCACCTGGAAGGAATGCGGGAGGACGGTACTCCGATTCCCCCGGCATCTAGTCGTGTCGACTACGTCGAGGTCGCCGCCTAACCAACGCTTGGAGCGGCCATGAGGGCTGAAGAGGCGGGCTGTGCGCGCCATTCGTATTCTGCGCCCACAGCGCGCTTTCGTTGCTGCGGCGTGGCCGCTCAAGCTCATCGTTAGCCGTACACGATGCTTGCTCTAAGTGATCAGCGTTGGCGAAATCTGAAAGGTGGTTACCGGCTGTCCTTCGACGCGTCAGTCCCGCTGAGGCGCCTTGAGGCAGGTGAAGATGTTGTATCGGGAAGAGTTATGGGACAACCTTCATCATCAGGGTGACGTCGACGAAGCCTCCTATGCCACCGTCCCGCACCTGGTTCGGATTGCGGCGTTACCGCCTCGACACGCGATTGGAACGTGTATGCGCTGATCGCGCTCCGCATCGAAATCGAACGCCACCGGACATCCAACCCACCAATACCGAGCTGGCTGCAAACGGATTACGCTCAGGCCTGGCGGGACATTGCGCATCTCGCGCTGCGCGATCTCGAAGCGGCCTTGGATTCCTCTCCTCGCGCAGCGCTTTAAGCGTTGTTGCATTGGCGCACAAGGAGCGCAAACTCGGCGCGCTGCTCTCCCACTTCGACTCATCCGAGATTGACCAACTTGCCGAAGATACTTTCGCGTGGTCGAAGCTGTGCGCGGCTAACCAACGCTTGGAGCGGCCGTGAGGGGTGAAGAGGCGCGCTGTGCGCGCCATTCTTATTCTGCGCGCCCAGCGCGCTTTCTTTGCTGCGGCGCGGCCGCTCAAGCTCATCGTTAGGCGCACGGACCATTCACATGCCAACCGTTAACAACCGCGCACCCTTTGCACTAGCGCTATTTGGAGCGGTGCTCGTCTTTTTAGTTCTTTTTAGGATCCGACACGCGCTCCCCATCGCGTCGTTCGGTCTCCGCTGGGCGCACGCTTGACGTTGCGCTGCTGTACGTTGTCGTGCTCTCTCCGGCGGTCGTCGCGGCCGCGCTGCATCCGTCTCGTTGGTTATGGATCGGAGTGGCCGCGGCCTATCTGTCCGAAGTCGTACGCCAACTATTGTGGCTTGTGGTTCCACTGACGAGCGCTGCTCCTTTCGGGAGCCTAGGTGTGTCAGTGACATCAGTGCTGGGTGATGTGGCCTTACACGCAATTCCCAACCCTGTGCTGGGCGTTGCCGGCGCGGCGCTCGGCTTGGTTCTCTCGGCGCGGATGCCGCGTCGATGACCGTGCGCCTAACAATCGCTTGGAGCGGCCGTGACACTTGAAGTGGCGCGCCATGTTGCGCCGGGAATATTGTGCGCGCATGGCGCGCGATCTGATTGAGCGGACGGCCGCTCAAGGTCACCGTTAGGCCACTGACCTAATGCTCAAGCGTTCTTTGACAGACCATATTTGATATAGGCATACTATGGCATGTGGCGCATTGAAGAGCACGACGCGTCGGGAAGCAGCTTGCTTCGGCGCGGCTGGAAATTCAGAAACGGTATGAAAAATGGCAAGACATCGCCACGATTTCAGGTCCACCTGGACTGAGAGCTATTCGCGGCTTTAACGATGAAGCTCTGTCGGGAACCTGGAGTCCTTACCGCTCATCCAGGCTTAATCTAAAATACCGGGTCATTTACCGCGTGATCGCCGCCCAACAATTGTTTCAGGTCGTAGAGGTGACGCCACACGACTATAGGAAGCGCTGATATGAGTCAATTTCGTCCTGCTTAAGCGGCGCGTCGAAGCTTCGGTAGGAGAGTCCGTTCGCATTCTTCGCGAGCTGCAGGGAAGCTATGAGCCAGAATCAACTTAGTGGGTTGACGGGCATTCCGCAGACGACCATTTCCGCG